>NZ_JBFAAN010000002.1:0-869863 GCF_040639775.1 Nocardia sp. NPDC023733
TTGGTGCCGTGTGGCTGGGAGTGCGGTAGGTGGCGCACTTGGGTGATGCGGGGCCGCTGGGAGTGCGGTAGGTGGCGGACTTAATTGGTGCCGTGCGGCTGGAAGTGCGGTAGGTGGCGCACTTGGGTGATGCGGGGCCGCTGGGAGTGCGGTAGGTGGCGGACTTAATTGGTGCCGTGCGGCTGGGAGTGCGGTAGGTGGCGCACTTGGGTGATGCGGGGCCGCTGGGAGTGCGGTAGGTGGCGGACTTAATTGGTGCCGTGTGGCTCGGAGGGCGGGAGGTGGCGGACTCGAGTGAGGGGTTAGTTCGCGGTGTGGCGGACTGCCGGTGAGGGCACGGATCGCTGGCGGTGCTTGCCTAGTGCAGGCAAACGATTCTGTCCCCGGCACGCGGATCGGATTACTCTGGCGCTGTGGGGATTTCTGAGTACGCACCTGGCGACGTGGTCGTCTTTTCGCACGGTCCGTTCGGTGGGATCTGTGCTGTCGTCCAGTCCGTTGATACCGGGCGGTCGACGCTCGGGCTGGAGTTCGCTGTGGGGACCACGCACCGGGAGGGCGGGGTGCTGCGGGAGGATCGGCATCGGTTGACCGTTGGGTTCGACGAGGTGGAGTTGCTGTAGGCGGGACGGGGGGCCTCGCGGGGCTGTAATACGGTGGACCCGTGATCGTCGCGCTTATCGATTCGGGTCTCGGCTTGTTGCCGACGGCCGCGTGGCTGCGCAAATTGCGACCCGATGTGGATCTGTTGCTGCTGCTCGATCCCGAGGGTGCGCCGTGGGGGCCCAAGCCGGAACAGTGGGTGGTCGAGCGGGTGCTAGCGACGGCGCGGCAGGCGCTGGCGCTGGGGGCCGAGGTGATCGTGCTGCCGTGCAATACGGCGAGTGTGACGGCGTTGGCTCAGGTGCGCGCCGAGGTGGGGGAGTCGGTGCCGGTGATCGGCACGGTTCCGGCGATCAAACCCGCTGCGGCGCAATGTCGTTCGGTTGCGGTGTGGGCGACGGCGGCGACGACGGCCAGCCGTTATCAGGCCGACCTCATCGCCCGCTTCGGCGGTGAAGCGAAGGTTGTCGGGGTGGCCTGCCACGGCCTGGCCGACGCCATCGACCGAGGTGACGTGCCCGCGATCAACGCCTCGATCGCCGATGCCGCCGCCCGCACACCCGCCGATGTGGAGGGCGTCGTGCTCGGCTGCACCCACTATCCGCTGGTCGTCGACGCCATCGTCGCCGCATTGCCGGACGGTGTGCGCCTGTTCGACAGCGCTCAGGCCGTCGCCGCCCAGACTGTCCGCAAGATGGACGAGCTGGGCAGGCCGACCACCGGCACCGGAACGGTCATCGTCCGCACCAGCGGTGAACCGGGGGAATTGCCTACCAGCGCAGCGACTTTCGAGTCGGGCCGCCTGCTGGGCGCCGTCGGCCTCTGACGTTCCGGTCCGGGTGGTGCGGTGACCGGGAGGGTGTCCTGTGGTGTTGAATGCGCATAACCGACCCTGGAGGTGCGTTGTGACCGAGGCTCCCACCGCCGACGACGTACGCGCCGCGCTCGCCGAACACGCCGACCGGGCCGACGCGCGACACCTGCAGCGCTTCTTCAAAACCGGCCCCGGTGAATACGGCGAGGGCGATGTCTTCCTCGGCGTCGGCGTGCCGGCGAGCAGAAACGTCGCCAAACGCTTCACCGCCTTACCCCTCGACGAGGTCGACGAACTCCTCGACAGCCCGATCCACGAGGAACGCCTTGTCGCCCTGCTCGTTCTCGACGCGAAGTTCGCCACCGCGTCGAAACCACGCACCCGCGACGACAAGGCCCGCGAGGAAATCGTCGACCGCTATCTGGCCGCCGTATCCAGGGGTCGCGTCAACAACTGGGATCTGGTCGACTCGTCGGCCGAATACATCCTCGGCGCCTGGTTGCTCGACAAAGACCGCACCCTGCTTTTCGACCTGGCGCACAAGGATTCACTCTGGGACCGCCGAGTGGCCCTGCTCTCGACCTTCGCCTTCATCCGCGCCGGTGACGCGACAACCACTCTCGCCCTGGCCGAAGAATTACTCGATGACCACCGCGACCTCATCCAGAAAGCCCTCGGCTGGATGCTGCGCGAGGTCGGCAAGAAGGTCGACCCGGCGCTGCTCACCGGCTTCCTCGATGCCAACGCACGCGAAATGGGCCGCACCGCATTGAGTTACGCGACCGAACACCTCGACAAGGAGCAACGCGCCGCGTATCGGGCGATGCGCTAGAACTGGATCTTCAGGTGGTCGGTCACCGGCCGCGCCTGGCAACCGAGGATGTAGCCGTTCTCGATGTCCTCGGGGTCGAGGATCTCCGAATTCTCCATCTCCACTTTGCCTTCCAGCACCGTGCAGGCGCAGGACCCGCATTCGCCTTCCTGGCAGGAGTAGGGCACGTCGAGGCCCTTGTCGAGCATGATGTCGACCAGCGTCTGCTTGCGCGGCCAGCTCAGCTCGTGCACCTGCCCGTCGAGCTCCACCTCGACGGTCGCGGCGTCGGCGGCCTCCTCCTCGGACACCTCGGCGGGCGCGTGGTCGGCGAACGGGTCACCGGCCAGCGAGTTGAAGATCTCGGCGTGGGTACGGCTGCGCGGCACGTCGAGCGAGGCGAGCGCGGTGTGCACGAGGTCCATGAACGGCTTCGGCCCGCACATGAACGCCTCGTAGGCGGTGTAGGGGCTCACCAGGCGGGCGAGCATGTCGGCGGTCGGCAGGCCGAGCAGCGGTTCGAGCCAGTGGATGACACTGAGCCGCTGCGGGAACTTGCCGACCAGTTCGCGCAGCTCGTCGGCGAAGATCACCGAGCCGGCGTCGCGGTTGGCGTAGACCAGCACGATCTTGCCGCTGCCCTGGGCGAGCGCCGACTTCAGGATGGAGATGACCGGGGTGATGCCGCTGCCCGCCGCGAACAGCAGCAGATCGGTGTCGAGGTCGCGGGGAGTGAACACGCCCGACGGCGGAAGTACTTCCAGCTCGTCGCCGGCGCTGATGTTGTCGCACAGCCAGTTCGAGCCGTAGCCGCCCTCGGTGCGTTTCACGGTCACCTTGGGTAGGTCGTCGGTGAACGGCGAGCTCGCCAGCGAGTAGCAGCGGGCCACCGAGCCGGTGAGCTCGCTGGGGATGCGCAGGGTGAGGAACTGCCCGGGTTGGTAGGCGAACCGTTCGCGCAGCTCGTCGGGCACCTCGAAGACCACGGAGCGGGTATCGGCCGTTTCGGCGATGACTGCGGCGACCCGCAGTACCACCGAGCGCGAGCCGTGCGGAACCTCGACTGTGGTCATGTCGTCCTCTCGAACAAAACTAGAACGTGTTTCAGTTTCATGCTAAGTCCGGACGCGCCTGCAGGGCAAGCTGCGCCTCGAGCCCGGCCACGAGCACCTCCATCCCGAAGTCGTAGGAGTACTTGCCGCGCAGGTCGGACATGTACTTCGTGGCACGGGCCACCGCTTCGGGCAGCAGCACGTCCGCGGGGGCGGAGCGGTCACGCGGATTCACCCTGCTGCGGCCGAACAGGTAGGTGTGAATGGTCGCGTAGGCGGCCAGCACGTTGCGATCGGAGAATCCCGCGTCGAACAGGATCTCCATCACCGCTTCGATCAGGTCGAGCTGCTTGCCGAGCATCTGCTCGAGCAGGATGTCGCCCAGGCCGGGATGCCTGCGCAGTTTATCGTCTATCTGATCGATCAGATCGCGCAGGCGTACCTGCCACGGGCCGGACTCGCGCGGCGGCTTGCGCACGCCGACCAGCGCCGCGCTGGCGACCAGGTCGAGCAGTTCGCGCTTGTCGGCGACGTAGTAGTAGGGCGCCATCGGCGACACCCCGAGCTCGCGCGAGAGCCTGCGCATGGACAGCTTCTCCACGCCGTCCTCGCGTACTACGCGCAGCGCCGCCTCGACGATCTCCGCTTCCGAGAGTGTCGAATTCGCGCCGCTGCCGACCCCACCGTGGTTACGCAAGCCTCTGCCTCACCTCTACTGCCGCTGGGCTCTCGGGCCCCTTCCGTCCTGCTCCCGGAAGTCTAGATGTCGTGGCCCGTCCGGTGAGTTTTTCCGAATCCCGCCTTTATGGCAGTGACTGACGTTAAAGTCGCGAGTGACCGTCAACACATGGGAGGTAGTCATGGCCGAGAACCCGGCACCCGCGAGCGAGGACACCGGCGAGGACCTGATCGCCGAGACGCTGATCGAAGAGGTCAGCATCGACGGCATGTGCGGCGTGTACTGACCATGGCGGCAGGCGTGCTCGATCTCGATGCCCGATGGGCGCTGCATCCCCGGGTCTCCTTGCGTCCGGAGTCCTTCGGTGCGCTGCTGTACCACTTCGGCACCCGCAAGCTTTCGTTCCTCAAGAGCCGCGAGCTGGTCGACGTGGTCCGGTCGCTGCCCGCGCACCTTTCCGTGCGGGAAGCGCTGCACGCCAAGGGCTTCAGCGCTTCCACGGCATACGTCGAGGCACTCGACCAGCTGGCCCGCACCGACATGATCGTGCCCGCGCCTGGCCCGGTCACGCCGATGGAACCGAGCCCGCCTGCCCCGGCCGGCGCCCCGCAGGGCGGACGGCTCATCGACCGCTTCGAGTCCGGTCTCGCCGCGCCGATCTGCCTCACCTGGGAACTGACGTACGCGTGCAACCTGTCGTGCGTGCACTGCCTGTCGTCGTCGGGTCGCCGCGACCCGAACGAGCTGAGCACCGAGCAGTGCAAGGCGCTGATCGACGAGTTCGAGCGCATGCAGATCTTCTACGTCAACATCGGTGGCGGTGAGCCGACCGTGCGCCCGGACTTCTGGGAGCTGGTCGACTACGCCACGGCCCACCATGTGGGGGTCAAGTTCTCCACCAACGGGGTTCGGATCAACCAGCAGGTCGCCGCCCGGCTGGCCGCCAGCGACTACGTCGACGTGCAGATCTCCCTCGACGGCGCCACCGCCGAGGTCAACGACGCCGTGCGCGGTCCCGGCTCCTACGACACCGCCGTCAAGGCGTTGGCGAACCTGGCCGACGCGGGCTTCCGCGATGCCAAGCTCTCGGTGGTCGCGACCCGCCACAACATCGCCCAGCTCGACGAATTCAAGGCCATCGCCGACCGCTACGGCGCCACCCTGCGCCTGACCCGCCTGCGTCCGTCGGGCCGTGGCGCCGACGTATGGGACGAGCTGCACCCGCTGCCCGAACAGCAGCGCGAGCTCTACGACTGGCTCGTGCGCAACGGCGAGGGGGTGCTCACCGGCGACTCCTTCTTCCACCTGTCGGCCTTCGGTTCGGCCCTGCCCGGCCTGAACATGTGCGGTGCGGGCCGGGTGGTGTGCCTGGTCGACCCAGTGGGCGATGTCTATGCCTGCCCGTTCGCCATCCACGACCGGTTCAAGGCCGGAAACATCCTCACCGACGGCGGTTTCGACGGTGTGTGGACCAACGCCGAACTGTTCGCCGAACTGCGCGAGCCCGTCGACGGCGGCGCCTGCACCAAGTGCAGCCACTACGACGCCTGCCGTGGCGGGTGCATGGCCGCCAAGTTCTTCACCGGTCTGCCCGCCAACGGACCCGACCCGGAGTGTGTGCAGGGGTACGGGGAGGCGGCGTTGTCGGCACCTGGTCGGGTCGTTCCGCGCCCGGCCGTCGACCACTCGCGGCCGGTGCGCGCCCGCACCCGGGTGTCGCTGCCGCTGACCGTGCGCCAGCCACCCGCCAAGGCGTGCAACGAAAGTCCGCTCGGGTAGTCGCGTCGCGGTTGCCAGCGGTGCGCTGCCGATCTTGCTCGACACGTCAACTAAGCGGTCGGAGCGGCATTTCGAGCGGAGTTTCTTCCTTTTTTCTGGGGTGATGATGTTTGGCGGACCAAGTGCGAATAGCATGCGAGGAATGCGCCATGATCGTCTGCCCGACGGCTTCGGGGTACGGATCGATCCACGGGTACGCGCATTTTCCGGGGGTCGGATCCTGATCGGCGGATCGCCCGCACGGATGCTGCGCCTGGCACCCGAGGCCGCCGAATTGATCGGCGACGGGTACCTCGAGGTCACCGATACCAAGTCCGCGATCGTCGCCCGCAGACTCCTCGACTCCGGGGTCGCCAACCCGCGACCCCGGCTGCTGCCCTCTCCCGACGACGTCACGGTCGTCGTCCCGCTCTACAACAACGCCGACGGACTCGTGCGGCTGCTCGGCTCGCTGCGCGGACACAATGTGATCGTCGTCGACGACGGTTCCGACGAACCGGTGCGCATCCCGCCCCGGTCGGGGCGCGGTCAGGTGACGGTACTACGCCACGAGCGCCCACTCGGCCCGGCCGCCGCCCGAAATGCCGGGTTACGCGCGGCGTCAACCGGTTTCGTCGCGTTCCTCGACTCCGATGTGGTGCCGCGCAGCGGCTGGCTCGAGGTGATGCTCGGGCATTTCAGCGATCCGCAGGTGGCGCTGGTCGCGCCGCGCATCGTCGCCCTGGATTCGGAGTCCAACGCTCTGGCCCGCTACGAACACACCCGCTCCTCGCTGGATCTGGGCAGGCGCGAGGCCGCGGTGCACGCACGCGGCATCGTGTCGTACGTGCCGAGCGCGGCATTGCTGGCCCGGCGCGCGGCACTGCTCGGTGAGGGCGGGTTCGACGAATCCATGCAGGTGGCCGAGGATGTCGACCTGTGCTGGCGGCTCGAGCGGGCAGGTTGGCGCTTGCGCTACGAGCCGGCCGCCCACGTCGCCCACGATCACCGGGTCGAGTTCCGGGCCTGGTTCACCCGAAAGCTGTTCTACGGCACGGGCGCCGCGCCGCTGGGCAAGCGGCACGGGGAGATGGTCTCGCCGCTGAGCGTGCCGAAGTGGACGGTGCTGGCCGCGATCCTGTTCGCCACCATGTCGAAATGGGGGCTGCTCGGCGGGCTGGTCACCTTGGCGACGGCGCTCATCCGGATGCGTCGGGTGTTCGCCGAACTCGATAATCCCACCCGCATCGCGGCGGTGTATCTGGCGCGCGGATTCTTCGCCGGACTCTGGCGACTGGCTTCGGCGATGTGTCGTGACTATTGGCCGGTGACGCTGCTCGCGGTGCTCGCGTCGAAGCGGATCAGGAAGATCGCGGTCACCATGGCACTGGCCGACGGACTGGCCGATTGGTTCACCCATCGCGATTCCGGTGGCCTCGATCCGCTGCGCTATGTGGCCTACAAGCGGCTCGACGATGTCGCGTACGGGACCGGGCTGTGGCTCGGCGTCATCCGGGCACGCAGCTTCGAGGCGTTGAAGCCGCACGTTCCGCCGAACTGAGCTGTCCGCGTTGCCGAACACTCTGGTGGTCGGGGCCGGTTCGGCGGGGTGTGTGCTCGCGGCTCGGCTCAGTGACGACCCGGCCCACACGGTGCTGGTGCTCGAGGCTGGACAGGTGTGGCCCGCAACCGCCGACATTCCCGCCGAACTGCTCGACCCCGGCCATCTCCCGGTCGGGCCGGAGTCTGCGGTGCTCTGGCGCTACGCGGGAAACCTGGTGCGTGGCAAGCTGATCGGTGGTTCCGGGGCGATCAACGGCAGCTATTTCATCCGGCCGCCCGCCGCGGGCTTCACGGACTGGAACAGCGAGCGATGGACCTTCGACACGCTGCTGCCGTTCTTCCGGGGCCTGGAGAACGACCTGGATCACGGCACCGACCCCGGCCACGGCACCGACGGTCCGATCCCTGTTGTCCGGACCGCGCAGCCCACTCCGTTCAGCGCCGAATTCGCCGAACGCTGCGCCGCAGCCGGATTGCGCGAGGTCGCCGACCTCAACGCGCTCGACGCACCGGACGGCTTCGGACGGGTACCACTCGCGATCTCGGGAAATCGGCGAGCCGGACCTGGCATCACCCATCTCTATCCGGTCCTCGATCGGCCCAACCTCACCGTCATCGGGGAGACGACGGTGACGCGCCTGGTCATCGAAGGCAGCCGGGCCGTCGGTGTGAAATGGGTGCGCGGCCGCGAATACGGACGCACCGACGCCGACCGGATCGTGCTCTGCGCGGGCGCCGTGGAATCGGCCGCACTGCTGCTGCGCTCGGGTATCGGACCCGAGCGGCAACTTCGCGCACTCGGCATTCCGGTGGTCCGGCCCGCCCCCGTCGGGACGTGGTGCACCGACCACCCCGAGGTCGGCGTCGAGTTCCCCGGCCCCGAACCGGCCGCGTCGGCCGTCGCCCTCGAGTACGTGCTCGAACACGACGACCTCGAATTCCGCCCGTACACACCAGCCTTCACACCCGGCCTGCGCAGGCTCGGGGTGGCGCACATGCGGCCGACCGGCGCCGCCGAACTGACATTGCGATCGGCCGACCCCACCGTGCCCGCCCATATCGATCAGAGCCGGCTGCTCACCGCTGCGGACCGGGCAAACCTGCGCGCGGGCGTGGAGCTGGCGTGCGAACTGTTCGACCTGAGGTTCGGCCCCGTCGACGACCACTGGCTACGTGCCAATAGTGGGACGTCCCAGCATCTGTCCGGCACCTGCCGGATGGGTCCGGCGAACGACGAGCAATCGGTCGTCGACGAGCTCGGCCGCGTGCACGGAATCGAAGGATTGAGAATCGCCGACCTTTCAGTCGTCCCGGTGCCGCTGACGCGCGGTCCGCAGGCCACGGTAGTGACGCTCGCCGCAGCCATAGCGGCGTGCTACACGGTGTGACGGAGTGACATCCGCTAGCACAATGTGACCTGCGGGACAAACCCGCACTTCTGGCGTTTGGCCCGATAACTGCCCGGTACAGTTTGTAGCGGGAAAGAAAGGCAAATGGTCAGCAATCTTGCAGGTGGGCGGCCCCCACGGCAGGCTACGGAGGCGGGCGCTCAGCTCGGTGCTCTGGAAGCCTATGCCGCACAGGCCCATGGTTTTCTCAGTGCCGGTGGTGAACAGCTGACCCAGCTGGCCGGTCTGTTGCGTCCGCTCGTTCTCGAGTCCTGGTTACGCAGCGTACGCGGTGGGATCGATCCCACCGATATGGTCGACGGTCGCGGTCTGCGCGGTGCCGACCTGGTGCGGTATCGCGATGCCCACCCTATCGCCGCCCTCATGCCGTTGATCGACAAACTGCTGGTCCAGGACGCGGCGCGGGCGGGACTCATCGTCACCGTCGCCGACCAGTTCGGCCGGGTGCTCTGCGTGCACGGTCATCCCGACCAGGTCGCCGCGGCCGCCGAGATCGGCCTGCGCGAAGGCGACGACCTCAGCGAACGGCGCATCGGCACCAATGCCGTCGGCCTCGTCGTGCGCACCGGCCGAGCCACCTGGATCCACGGACCCGAGCACTTCCTGCATCGCATGCACCAGATCACCGGTGCGGCGGCACCCGTGCACGAGCCGGACGGCAGGCTCGTCGGGGTGTTGATGATTGCCGGCGGGATGCGGGTGGCCAAGCCGGAAATCCTCGCCCTGGTCAAGGCCGCCGCCACCGCCGCCGAGATGGATCTGGTGCTGCGAGCCATGCGGGCGGGCCGAGGCGAAACCACCTCGGTACGCGGAAGCGATCCGGCAACCGAACCCGAAAAGGCGAGGCTGGCGCTCGATGTGCTCGGGCTGGGGCAGCCGCACTTGAGCGTGGCGGGGGAGCGGGTACCGCTGTCGCAACGTCATGCCGAGATCCTGCTGTTGCTCACCGAGCATCCCGAGGGTCTGGGTTCGGATCATCTCGCGCTGCTGCTCGACGACACCGATCTGGACAACGGCACGATCCGCGCCGCCATGTCGCGGTTGCGCGCGGTGGTCGGCGCGACGGTGGTCGCCTCGCGCCCATACCGCTTACAGGTGCATGTCGCAACCGATGTGGAGGCGCTGCGGGCCGCGCTGGATTCCGGTGATATCGAATCCGCATTACGGTTGTACGCCGGTCCGGTGTTGCCGCGATCCTCGGCGCCGGGCATCTGCGACCTCCGTGACGAGTTGCGGGTGCGGCTGCGTACCGCGGTGCTCGCCTCGGCCGACCCGGCTGTGCTGCGCCGGTGGACCGCGGGTCAGGAGGGGCGCGACGATGCTGCGGCCTGGGCCGCCTATCGGGCGACCGTCGATCGCGATTCACCCCTGTATGCGCAGATCGAAGCCAAGATCCGGGTGCTCGATCGGCGCCTCGGTGCCGATGCAACGCAGATGCAACGTTTCGGCTCCTAGTCTCCCGTTCTGAAAGTGTGCTAGCTCACATATCTGTGGCCGATGTGTTGGAGCGCACACTCATGGCCAGGTCGTGCCCACCTTCGGAAACGGACTGGACGCCCGTCTGACTTTTTTATCGGAATAAGTTCCGTTTTATTAACTGAACGCCTAGTGTCGGCACTGCATGGACAGGCGCCATGTGATGTAGGCGACATTGGAGGAACGATCAAAAGCTAGACCAACAGCGGCCGACGATCTGTCCGCCGCCGCAGGCGGTCCGTGACGGATCGCCGCTCTCGTCCACATGATCTGTCGGGGATCTGCGCGGATGTGGCGTTGTGCCCATCGCGCTCTTGGCCGGACCTATCGGCGACCACGAGGTACCTCAGGTGTCTTCGTGCTGCCCGAAAACGTTCGGACTGCTGTTTTTTCGCGATACGAGGAGGCTCTGGTGCACGGTACGGAGTTGGGTGGGTTCAGCGCGCGACCGCAGGAAGCGGAGGGTGCGTCGGCACCGTTCCCGCTGACCCCCGCTCAGCTGGGGGTCTGGTACGCGCAGCTGCTCGACCCCGACGTGCCGATCACCATCGCCCAGTACGTGGACATCACCGGCGAGCTGGATCCCGATGTGCTGCAAGCGGTTACGGCCGAGGCGGCGCACACCTACGGTTCGCCGCTGGTGCGGATCGGTGAGCGCGACGGTGTGCCGTATCAGGTGGTGGACCACTCGCTCCCGATCGAGAACGAGCTCCCGCTGATCGATCTGCGCCACCACGACGACCCTGTCGCCGCGGCCGAGGAATGGATGCGCGCGGAATTCGGCGCACCGCTGGACCTGCTCACCGACCGTCTCGTCGCGGGTGCGGTGCTGCGGGTCGGTGCGGAGCGCTGGTTCTGGTACCTGCGCGGCCACCACATCGTGCTCGACGGGTACGGCGCGTTCACGCTGTCGCAGCGCATCGCGGAGCTCTACACCGCCCGGGTGCTCGACTTCGAGCCGTCGCGGGTGGTGCCGGGTGACCTGGCCGAACTCGTCGAGGGCGAACAGCGCTACCGCGAGAGCACCCGCTTCGCCGCCGATCGTGAGCACTGGGCCGAGCGCATCGCGGGCCTGGACAGCCCGACCGCACTCGACCCGCGCACCGCGCCGCGCTCGGCGATCAACCTGGTCACCGGTGGCAGACTCACCGACAAACTGGTGCAGCGACTGGAAACCATTGCCGCCAGCGACGATTCGACACTGTCGGCGGTGCTGCTCGCCGCGTTCGCCGCCTACCTCGGCCGGCTCACCGACCGGCCGCACGCGGTGCTGAGCCTGCCCGTCACCGCCCGGACCACCGCCGTCATGCGGCGCTCGGCGGGCATGCTGTCCAATATCGTTCCGCTGCGCCTGCCCACCGGCGCGGCCGGGGCGAGCACCACCTGGGGCCAGCTGCTGCGCGCGGCCCGGGTGGAGGTGGCCGGTGCGCTGCGCCACCAGCGCTACCGCGCCGAGGACATCCGCCGCGACGCCGAGGACGACGGTCGCCCGGCCCGGCGCGCGCTGTTCGGTCCGCTCGCGAACTTCATGCTGTTCCGCACCAGCCTGCTGCTCGGCAACACCACCGGGCGCTACCGGGTGCTGTCGACGGGTCCGATCGAGGATCTGAGCCTGAATGTGTACTACGGCGATCACGACCGGGTGCATGTCGATTTCGAGGCCAATCCCAACCTCTACGACGCCGATACGCTGGCCCGGCACCACTGCCGGTTCCTGCGCTTCCTGGAGCGGCTGACGGCGGTCGACCTGGATACTCCCGTCGGTGCCGTCGAGGTGGCCACCGAGCTGGAACTCGAGGTCAGCACCAAGATCTGGAACGCCACCGGCTTCGATGTGACGGCCGCGCTCGATGAGCGCGCGGTGGCAGCGGCGACGCTGCCCGCGATGTTCGAGGCGCAGGTTCTGCGCACGCCCGATTCCGTGGCTGTCCGGATGGCCGGTTCCGGCGAGGCGCTCACCTATCGCGAGCTGTCGCAGCGGGCCGCCCGGCTGGCGCGTCGGCTGCGGGCAGAGGGCATCGGTCCGGAATCGCTGGTGGCGCTGAATATTCGGCGTTCCACCGACCTGGTGATCGCGATGTACGCCGTGGTCGCCGCCGGTGCTGCGTACGTACCGATCGATCCGGACCACCCGGCCGACCGCATCACCCACATTCTCGAAACCGCTTCTCCCGCCGCAATTCTCACCACAACGCGAGAGGAAGTCGTCGCCACCGACGTGCCGGTGCTCGCGGTCGATGACATCGACCTGAGCTGGTACGCCGATGAGCCGCTCACCGATGCCGACCGCACCGCCCCGCTGCGGCCGGAACATCCGGCCTACGTCATCTTCACCTCCGGCTCCACCGGTCTGCCCAAGGGTGTGGCCGTCGAGCACGCCGCGATCGTGAACCGGCTGGTGTGGATGCAGCACAGCTACCGCCTGCACGGCGTGGACACGGTGCTGCAGAAGACGCCGACGACCTTCGATGTTTCGGTGTGGGAGTTCTTCTGGCCCTTGCAGATCGGTGCCACGCTGCTGCTCGCCGAGCCGGACGGTCACCGTGACCCCGCCTACCTGCGTCGGGTGATCGCCGAATACGGCGTCACCGTGGCGCATTTCGTGCCGTCGATGCTCGAGGCCTTTCTCGCTCAGCAGGAAATCGCCGAACGTAGTCCGCTGCGACTGGTTTTCGCCTCCGGTGAGGCGCTGCCCGCTCCGCTGGCGCAGCGGTTGCGGTTGCTCACCGGGGCCCGGCTGCATAATCTCTACGGTCCCACCGAGGCCGCCGTCGACGTCACCTTCCACGAGGTGACCGACGCCGACCGGGTGACGGTGCCGATCGGCGCGCCGGTGTTCAATACCCGGCTCCATGTTCTCGACTCGCGGCTGCGGCCGGTTCCGGTCGGGGCTCCGGGTGAGCTGTATCTGTCGGGGGTACAGCTCGCCCGGGGTTATGTCGACCGCGCCGAGCTCACCGCGGGCCGGTTCGTCGCCGACCCGGCGGCGACGGGCGAGCGCATGTACCGCACCGGTGACCTGGTGCGCTGGACGACCAACGGTGAACTGGAATACCTGGGGCGCACCGACTTCCAGGTGAAGTTGCGTGGCCTGCGCATCGAACTCGGTGAGATCGAAGCGATCCTCGACAGCGTCGAGGGTGCCGTGCGCGCGGTTGTCGTCGTGCGTGACGACGCGGGTGTCGGCGAACAACTGGTCGCGTATGTGGTGGCCGAGGCGGGTGCCGTCACCGTCGACGCGCTGCGTGCGGCGGCCCTGCGCGCTCTGCCCGCCTACATGGTTCCCGCCGCGTTCGTGCTGCTCGACGAGCTGCCGGTGAATGCCTCGGGCAAGCTCGACCGCAAGGCCCTGCCCGCTCCCGCTCGCACCGTCGTCGCCTACACCGAGCCCGCTGGGCCGGTGGAGGAGACGGTGGCGCAGGTGTTCGGCGAGGTGCTCGGCCTCGAGCGGATCGGCCGTGACGACGACTTCTTCGCACTCGGCGGCAACAGCCTCGTCGCCACCCAGGTCGCGGCTCGCCTCGGCGCAGATCTCGGCGGCGGTCTGACGGTGCGCGACCTGTTCGGCGCCACTACGGTGGCGCGGCTGGCCGCGGTGATCGCCGAGCGCGCTGACGCCGGTGTGAGCGCCCAGCTGCCGGTTCTCGCCGCACGACCGCGCCCGTCGACGATTCCGCTTTCTCCCGCACAGCAACGCATTTGGTTCCTGAATCGGTTCGACCCGGCCGCGCCCGGCTACAACATGCCCTTCGCGGTGCGTTTGCGCGGCACTGCGGATCTCCCTGCGCTGCTGAGCGCGCTCGAGTCCGTGGTCGACCGGCACGAGGCCTTGCGCACCATCTTCCCGGCTGTCGACACGGCGGGCGAGGTGGCCCAGCAGGTGGTGTGCCCGGCCGGGCTGGTGCGCATGGGTACGCCGACCGAGGTGGCCGCCGCGGATCTGGATGCCGAGCTCACCCGATTCGCCTCCACCGGTTTCGATTTGGAGCGCGAGGCGCCGTTCCGCGCGCGGGTGTTCGTGGTGGCCGAGACCGCCGTGCGAGGCGAACCGCACACGGATTCCGACGAGCTCGGCGCCGAAGCCCGTCACGAAAACGGCGCCGCGGTCGGCCACACTGTCGGTGCGGGTGACGGTGAATGCGTGCTCGCCGTCGTGTTGCATCACATCGCGGCCGACGGTGTTTCGCTGCAGGTGCTCGTCCGCGATGTGCTCACCGCCTACCGCGCCGCCGCCGAGGGCGTCGCCCCCGACTGGTCGCCGCTGACCGTGCAGTACGCCGACTACACCCTGTGGCAGCGTGAGCTCCTCGGCGCCGAGAACGACCCGAACTCGCTGGCCGCACGCGAAATCGCTTTCTGGGAACGCACTCTGGCGGGCCTACCCGACCATCTCGAACTGCCCTCGGCGCGGCCGCGTCCGGTGGAGCCGAGCATGTGCGGTGCGCGGGTGGAGTTCACCATCGACACCGATCTGCACCGCAGGCTCACCGAGCTGGCGCAGCAGGCGGGGGCCTCACTGTTCATGGTGCTGCACACCGCGCTCGCCGTGCTGCTCGCGCGGTTGTCGGGCACCACCGACATCGCCGTCGGCACCGGTGTCGCCGGACGTGGCGACCGGGCCATCGACGACCTGATCGGCATGTTCGTCAACACGCTCGTGCTGCGCACCGAGGTCGACCCGGCGGCCAGTTTCGCGGCCGCCCTCGAGCACACGCGCGAGACCGACCTTGCCGCGTTCGCGCACACCACGGTGCCGTTCGACCGGCTCGTCGATGTGGTGAACCCGGCGCGCTCGCAGGCGCGTCATCCGCTGTTCCAGGTGGCTCTGAACTTCCAGGCGGTGCTCGACACCACCTTCGAGTTGGCGGGCTCGCCGGTCACCGTGCACGAGATCGAACTCGACATCACCAAGTTCGATCTGCAGATCACCCTGGCCGAAAAGCGTTCGGCCACCGGCGAAGCCGACGGCGTCGAGGCGGTCGTCCTGTACGCCACCGATCTGTTCGACGAAACCGATATCCGTGACCTCGGTGCGCGTTTCGTGCGTTTGCTCGCCGCCGCCTCGGCCGCACCGGAAACCGCCGTGGGCGACCTGCCGCTGCTGTCGGTGGAAGAACAAGCCCGGCTCACCGGGATGCGTGGCGGGCCCGTCACCGCCACCGGTCTGCTGCCCGACCTGCTCGCGGCCGCCGTCGCGGCCGACCCGGAGCGGGAGGCGGTCACCGACGGCGACCGCAGCCTCACCTACCGGGAGCTCGAGCGGGCCTCGTCGCGACTGGCCCGGGTGCTCATCGATGCCGGTGTCGGACCGGACGACGTCGTCGCCGTGGGTATCCCGCGGTCCGTCGAATCCGTGCTCGCCGTGTGGGCGGTCGCGAAGGCGGGTGCGGCCTGGCTGCCTGTCGACCCCAGCTACCCGCTGGACCGGATCACCCACATGGTCACCGATTCCGGTGCGCGCCTCGGCCTGACCGTCGACGGGTCGGCCGCCGCGCTGCCCGCCTCGATCGAGTGGCTGGCCCTCGACGAGCTCAAGCTGATGGCCGAATGCGCCGCGCGTTCCAGCGAACCCGTCACCGACCTCGACCGGGTGCGTCCGCTGCGGGCCGAGCACCTCGCCTATGTCATCTACACCTCCGGTTCCACCGGTCTGCCCAAGGGTGTGCTGGTGACCCAGGCCGGGATCGCCGGATTCGCCGCCGAGGAGACCGATCGCATGGTCGGCTCGCCGGACGCGCGGGTGCTGCAGGTGGGTTCACCGTCGTTCGACATCTCCGTGATGGAGTTCCTGCTCGCGGTGAACTCGGCCGCCACCCTGGTGCTCGCCGTACCCGGCCGGCACGTCGGTGACGAACTGGCGCAACTGCTTTCGGAGCAGCGGGTCACACACGCGCTCATGACACCCTCGGCGCTGGCCGTGCTCGACCCCGCCCGGCTCGAACACCTGCGCATGGTGATGGTCGGCGGCGAGGCGTGCCCGCCCGAGCTGGTAGCCCGCTGGACCGAGGGCCCGGTGACGCGCGTGTTCGTCAACGCCTACGGCCCCTCCGAGACCACCGTAGCCACCAACATCAGCGCACCCCTCACCGCCGACACCCCACTCACCCTCGGCACACCGCTGCGTGGCATCGCCCAGTGGGTGCTCGACAGCAGGCTCCGCCCGGTGCCCGCCGGCGTCACCGGCGAACTGTACGTGGCGGGCGCCCAGCTCGCCCGGGGCTACCGCGACCGCGCCGCCCTCACCGCCACCCGCTTCGTTGCCTGCCCCTGGGAGCAGGGCGCCCGCATGTACCGCACCGGCGACCTGGTCCGCTGGACTCCCGAAGGCACCCTCGCCTACGTCGGCCGCAACGACGACCAGGTGAAACTGCGCGGTTTCCGCATCGAACTCGGCGAAATCGAATCCGACATTCTCGCCGACGCCTCGGTTCGCCAGGCCGTCGTGATGGTCCGTCGCGATGCCCATCGCGGTGACCAGCTCGTCGCTTACCTCGTGCCGGCCACACCGTCGGACAAGGGCTCCGAAGCGTTCGCGGAGAGGATCGCCGAAGCCCTGCGTGGTCGGTTGGCGGCGCATATGGTGCCGTCCGCGTTCGTGGTGCTCGATGCGTTGCCGTTGACGCCGAACGGGAAGCTCGATCGGCGGGCGCTGCCGGAGCCGGTGTTCGCGGCGAAGGCATTCCGCGCACCCTCGCCTGGTACCGAAACCGTGGTGGCTCAGGTGTTCGGTGACGTGCTCGGCGTGGAGTTGGTCGGCGCGGACGACGACTTCTTCGCTCTCGGTGGCAATTCCCTGGTCGCCACGCAGGTCGTGTCCCGGCTCGGGGCCGCGCTCGGTGCCGGTGTGCCGTTGAAGACGCTGTTCGAAGCGCCGACCGTCAGCGCGCTCGCCGCCCGCCTCGCCGGTTCCGAGAAGACCGCCGCGATGCCCGCACTCGTCGCAGTTGAACGGCCGCAGCGGATTCCGCTGTCCTACGCGCAGCAGCGGATGTGGTTCCTCAACCAGTTCGACGCGGTGTCGGTGGCCGACAATATCGCCGCCGCCATCCGCCTGACCGGCGATCTCGACCACGCCGCGCTGGCCGCGGCGGTGGACGCGGTGATCGCCCGGCACGAAGCTCTGCGCACCCGCTACCCGGCCGTCGACGGTATTCCGTTCCAGCAAGTTCTCGACCGGTTCACCGTCGCCCTCGAGCCCGAGGACATCGACCCCGCGACGCTCGACGATCGCGTCCGCGCCCTCGCCGCCGTGCCGTTCGCGGTGGATCAGGAGCCGCCGGTCCGCCTGCGCCTGCTGCGCATCGCCGCCGACGAACACGTCCTTGTCCTCGTGGTGCACCACATCGCGGCCGACGGCTGGTCGGTGGCGCCGCTCACCCACGACGTGATGCTCGCCTACGCCGCCCACCGTGCGGGCACCGCTCCGCAGTGGACCGAGCTGCCCGTGCAGTACCCCGACTTCGCCCTGTGGCAGCGTGACGCGCTGGGTGCCGAGGACGATCCGTCGTCGCCGATGGCCCGTCAAATCGACTTCTGGACAACAGAACTCGCGGACTTGCCCGACCTGCTGGCGCTCCCCACCGACCGACCGCGCCCGGCCGTGGCATCGGGTCGTGGAGCCCGCCACGCCTTCTCGATCCCCGCGACGATCACCGACCGCCTGCGCGCGCTGGCGACCGAGTCCCACGCATCGCTGTTCATGGTGCTGCACGCCGCGTTCGCCACCACCGTGGCGAAACTCGCAGGCCAGGAAGACATTTCGGTCGGCACGCCCGTGGCCGGTCGCGGTGACCAGGCCCTCGACCGGCTCGTCGGCATGTTCGTCAACACCCTCGTGCTGCGCACCCGGATCCCGTCGGACGCCACCTTCACCGAACTCGTCGGCACCGTCCGCGACGCCGACCTGCGCGCACTCGCCAACGCCGATGTCACCTTCGACCGGCTCGTGGAGGTGGTCGACCCACAACGCTCGACCGCACGCCACCCCCTCTTCCAGGTGATGCTCGACTTCCAGAACACCACCCGGATCGAACTCGAACTCGCGGGCCTCACCGCCTCCGAAATCGAGATCGACACCCACACAGCGAAATTCGACCTGCACCTGACGCTGCGCGAAACCTCCGACGGCCTGCTCGCCCGCTTCGAGTACGCCACGGACCTGTTCGACGCGCGGACCATCACAGATTTCAGCACCCGCCTCCTACGGGTGCTGGATACGGTGAGCGCCGATCCCAACGTCGTGATCGGCGACATCGACCTGCTCGGCGCCGCGGAGCGCACCCTGCTGCTCGAAACCTGGAACGACACCGCGTTCCCGGTTATCGAGGGGGCGAACCTGGTCTCGCTGTTCGAGGCACAGGCCGCCCGGACCCCGGGTGCGACCGCGGTGACATTCGAAGGCCATTCCCTCACCTACGCCGAGTTCGGCGAGCGAGTGAATCGCCTTGCGCGCCTGCTCGTCTCGATCGGTGTGCGCCCCGACCGCACGGTTGCCCTCGGACTGCGCCGCGGCACCGATCTGGTGGTCGCCATGTACGCGGTGCTCACCGCAGGTGGGGCGTACGTCCCGCTCGACCCCGACCATCCCGCCGAACGCATCGCGCAGGTGCTCGACGCCGCCGACCCGGTGTGCGTGCTCACCCGCGAGGCAGACGGCCTCGATCTGGCCAGTGCCGAGCGCGCTGTCGTCCTCGACCTGGATCAGGTCGACACCACCGATTACCCCGCCGACCCGGTCAGCGACGGCGACCGCCTCGCCACCCTCACCCCGGACAATGCCGCCTACCTGATCTTCACCTCCGGCTCCACCGGCAAGCCCAAGGGTGTCGTCGTCTCGCACGCCGCGATCGTCAACCGACTGATCTGGATGCAGGACGCCTACCGCCTCACCCCCGCCGACACCGTCTTGCAGAAGACGCCCGCCACCTTCGACGTCTCGGTGTGGGAATTCTTCTGGCCCTTGCAGATCGGTGCCCGCCTCCTCCTAGCCGCCCCCGACGGTCACCGTGACCCGGTCTACCTGGCCGACCTGATCGACCGCGAAGCCGTCACCGTCGCCCATTTCGTCCCCTCGATGCTCACGGTGTTCGTCGCGGCCTCGGGTGCCGACCTCACCGCGCCGACCGCAACAGCTTCGGGCATTGCCCCCTCGGCAAACCTCGATGCCCACTCGGATGCTGCCACGTCGGCGGACGTCGGCACGTCCTCGGGGGACTCCGCGCTGGTCGAGCTCGGCATGTCCTCCGACATCGCCACGCGCGCGGATCTCGGAGCCCGCTCGAGTGCCGGAGCGCGTCAGCCTTCCTCGGCCCGGTGCGACTCGCTGCGGCTGGTGTTCGCCTCGGGTGAGGCGCTGGCACCTGCCCCCGCCCAGGCGCTGCGCCGCCTCACCGGTACGGCTGTGCACAACTTGTACGGCCCCACCGAAGCCGCGGTCGACGTGACCTTCCACGAGGTCGTCGACGCCGACGAGGTCACCGTCCCGATCGGCGCCCCGGTCCACAACACCCAGGTCTACGTCCTCGACGCCCGCCTGCGTCCGGTCCCGCCCGGCGTCCCCGGCGAGCTCTACCTGGCAGGCATTCAGCTGGCCCGTGGCTACGCGGGCCGCCCCGATCTCACCGCCGACCGCTTCGTCGCCAACCCGTTCACCCCCGGCGAGCGCATGTACCGGACAGGCGATCTGGTCAGCTGGGCGGTCTTCGCCGACAACGGCCCGACAGCGAGTGCGTCCTACATTCACGCCACCAGCGGTGCTGATCCCTCGGACGACACGGATATCCGCGGCGGAGGCCTGGACGGCACGTCGGAGCTCTTGACACGTGGCGAGCTGAAGTACCTGGGCCGCACCGATTTACAGGTCAAGCTGCGCGGGCTCCGGATCGAGCTCGGTGAGATCGAAGCCGCGCTGTCGAGGGTGCCCGAGGTTGCCCAGGCTGCGGTTCTGGTCCGCGACGACGTGCTGGTCGGCTATCTCGTCGGCGCCCCGGATCTCGAGGTCGTCGAGTCGACGCTGGCCCGCACCCTCCCTGCCTACATGGTCCCGTCGGCGTTCGTGGTGCTCGACGAGTTCCCGTTGAACGCTTCCGGCAAGCTCGACCGGAAGGCTTTGCCCGCACCGGTTTTCGAGGCCGCTGCCTTCCGCGCGCCGTCGACCGAGGTGGAGCGGATCGTCGCCGCCACCTTCGCCGCCGTGCTCGGCTTCCCGGCCGATCGGCAGGTCGGTCTCGACGACGACTTCTTCGCCCTCGGTGGCAATTCGCTCACCGCCACCCAGGTCGTCGCCCGGCTCGGTGCCGCCCTCGACACCCAGGTCCCGGTGCGTCTGCTCTTCGACGCGCCGACCGTCCACACACTGGCCGAACGATGCGCGGCTCTGCGTGGCACCGGCGGCCGGGTGGCGCTTACGACTCGCGCACGTCCGCAGCACATTCCGCTCTCGCCCGCACAGCGGCGCATGTGGTTCCTCAATCGCTTCCTCGCCGACGCCGATGGTCCCGGCGACGCCGTCGACAACATCCCGGTCGCCCTGCGCCTCACCGGCGACCTCGATATCGCCGCGCTCGAGGCGGCCCTCGCCGATGTGATCGACCGGCACGAAACCCTGCGCACCTGTTACCCCGAGGGTCCTGACGGCGCCGAGCAACTGATCGCCGCAGCCGCCTCAGTGGTGCTGACACCCGAGCCCGTCACCGAACAGGAACTACCCGCCCGCCTGCTGGCACGTGCCGCGGTGCGCTTCGACCTGACCACCGAGATCCCGTTCCGCGCAACGCTGTTCGCTACGGACGACGCGCACGTCCTCGTCCTCGTCGTCCACCACATCGCCGCCGACGGTTTCTCCCTCGGCCCGCTGGCCGCCGACCTGATGACCGCCTACGCCGCCCGCCGCGACGGCATCGCCCCCGCCTGGTCGCCACTGCCGGTCCAGTACGCCGACTACGCCCTCTGGCAGGACGAGGCCCTCGGCGACCCCGCCCACCCCGGTTCACTCGCCCACACCCAGCTCGCCTTCTGGCAGCGCACCCTCGCCGGCCTGCCCGAACAGCTGGAACTGCCGACCGACCGGCCTCGTCCGGCCGATTCGAGCTTCCGCGGCGGCGTGCACCGGTTCCAGATCGACTCCGATCTGCACAGTGAGCTGCGGGAGTTGGCCCGCAAGCACGAGGCGACCTTGTTCAGCACCGTGCACGCGGCGCTGGCCGTGCTGCTGGCGCGGCTGTCGGGCAGCGGTGACATCGCCATCGGCACCCCGGTCGCCGGCCGCGGTGAGGCCGCGATCGACGGCCTGATCGGCATGTTCGTCAACACCCTCGTCCTGCGCACCCAGGTCGACCCGCGCGCCGAGTTCGAAACCACCCTCGATGCCGTGCGCGCGGGCGACCTCGACGCCCTCTCCCACGCCGACGTCCCGTTCGAGCAGGTCGTCGAGGCCGTCGACCCGGCACGGGCCCGCAACCGGCATCCGTTGTTCCAGGTGGCTCTCGTCCTGCAGAACTTCACCGTCCCCGCGCTCGACGCGGCCGGATTGCACGCGGCCACCGTCGATTTCGACGCTGCCGTCGCGAAGTTCGACCTGCAGTTCACCCTCCGCGAATCCGACGACATCGATGGTCGCGCCGACGGCATGGCGATCGAAATCGCCTACGCCACCGACCTGTTCGACGAATCGAGCGTGGCTGTCCTCGCCCGCCGCTTCACCCAGGTGCTGGCCGCTGTCGTCGCGGACCCGACCGTCGTCGTCGGCGACATCCAGTTGCTCAGCGCCGAGGAACAGCAGCGCACCCTGCACGACTGGGCGAGCGTCGAGGCCGCGGTGGCCGATACCGGCGACACCATGGTCGACCGGTTCGCCCGCGCCGCCGTGATCGATCCGCAGGCCGTCGCGGTGAAGGCGGGGGAGCAGACGCTCACCTACGCCGAGCTCGATGCCTGGTCCAGCCGCCTCGCCCGACGTCTCATCGCGGCAGGTGTCGGCCCGGAAACGCTGGTGGCCGTGGCTCTTCCGCGCACTGTCGAACTCACCGTCGCGCTGCTCGCGGTGCTGAAGGCCGGTGGCGGTTACCTGCCGATCGACCCGAACTATCCCGCCGACCGCATCGAGTACATCCTCGACGACGCCCGCCCGCTGTGCGCCGTCGCCAATGCGGAGACCGGTCTGCCGCGCGACTGGTTCGGTGGGCCCGTGATCGACCCGAACTGCGGCAACCTGGTCGACTTCGGTGCCGAACCGCTCACCGACGCCGACCGCCGTGCCCCGCTCGCACCCGCGCACATGGCCTACGTCATCTACACCTCCGGTTCCACCGGCCGCCCCAAGGGCGTGCAGGTGCCGCACGCGAACGTTCTTGCGCTGCTGGACAATACCGCCGCGAAGTTCGAGTTCGGTCCGTCGGACGTGTGGACGATGTTCCACTCCTACGCCTTCGACTTCTCGGTCTGGGAACTGTGGGGCGCCCTGCTGCACGGTGGCTCGATCGTCCTCGTCGACTACTACACCTCCCGCTCACCCGAACAGTTCCGCGAACTCCTGATCCGCGAACAGGTCACCGTCCTCAACCAGACCCCGTCGGCCTTCTATCAGCTCATCGCCGCCGATCTGGGCGCCCCAGCCATCGCCGCCGATGCGGACCGGCCGTGTGACCCGCCCGCCGGTGCTGAATCCGGCAGTGGGGACGCCGACCCGGATGCGCTTCCTGCGGGCGGCAGGGCAGACCGCGCCACGGCGAATGCGCAGGGTCTGCGTGGCTCGGCCGAGGGTGCTCCCGCCGACTTCGCGCTACGCGCGGTGATTTTCGGCGGTGAAGCGCTGGAACCGCAGCGACTGGACGCTTGGTTCGCCCGCCATCCGCGCGCGCCTCGACTGGTGAATATGTACGGCATCACCGAGACCACCGTGCATGTGTCCTACCGCGAGATCACCCCGGACACCGGCTCGGCCAGCGTGATCGGCGGCGCCATCGCCGGACTCACCGTGCGCGTCCTCGATTCGCGGCTGCGTCCCGTTCCGGCGGGCGTGCCCGGTGAAATCTACGTGTCCGGCCCACAGTTGGCGCGCGGCTACCTGAACCGACCCGGCCTGACCGCGAGCCGCTTCGTCGCCGACCCGTACGGTCCGCCCGGTTCGCTCGCGTACCGGTCCGGCGACCTGGCCCGCTGGAAGGCGACCGGCGACGGCGCCGACCTCGAGTACCTCGGTCGTGCCGACCAGCAGGTGAACCTGCGCGGCTTCCGGGTGGAACTCGGTGAGATCGAGGCGGCGTTGCTGAACAGCTCGGCGGCGCCCCGCGAAGTCGCGGTGCTGGTGCGCACGGATCTCGTCGACGAGCCCAGGATCGTGGCCTACCTCGTGCCGGGCACCGCGCACATCGATGCCTCGGCGCTGCGCCAGGAACTGTCGCGCACACTGCCCGAGCACATGCTTCCGGCCGCGGTCGTGCCCGTCGAGCGGATTCCGCTGACGGTCAACGGCAAACTCGACCGGACCGCGCTGCCCGCGCCGGTCTTCGAGACCACCGTGTACCGCAAGCCCGCCACCGTCACCGAGGAGATCGTGGCCGCGGTCTTCGCCGAGGTACTCGGCACCGGTGACCAGCCGGTCGGCGCCGACGACGACTTCTTCGCCCTCGGCGGCAGCTCCCTGCTGGCCGCCAAGGCCGTGGCCCGCATCGGCGCGGCACTCGACCGCCGGGTCGGGGTGCGCACCCTGTTCGAGGCGCCGCGCGTCGGCGACCTGGCCGCCGTCGTCGACGCTCAGGCGAAGGTCGACCGCCCCGCCCTGGTCGGCCGGGCACGCCCCGACCGCCTGCCGCTCTCGCCCGCCCAGCAGCGCATGTGGTTCCTCAACCGCTTCGACCGCACCTCGGTGGCCTACAACATCCCGTTCGCGCTGCGCCTCACCGGCGACCTGAACATCCCGGCTCTCCAAGCGGCCGTCACCGACCTGATCGCCCGGCACGAATCCCTGCGCACCATCTACCCCGAGGTCGACGGCACCCCCATTCAGTCCATCGTCCCCGCCGCGCAAGCGATCACCTCCGCTGGCGGGCTTCCCGCCGCCGCGCCGTTCGAAGTGGTCGAGACCCGCGCCGCGGCGGCCGATCACGTCGCAGCCGCGACCGTCGATTCGACTCCTGCGCGGGCCGGAGCCATCCCGGCGCTGGTCGCGGTGGACATCACCGAGGAGTCTCTGCCGCAGGCTGTTCGGGAGCTGGCCGAAACCACCTTCGATGTCACCGTCGAAATCCCGGTCCGGCTGCGGCTCTTCCGCCTCGGCGAGTCCGAGTTCGTGCTGGCGGCGGTCCTGCATCACATCGCCGCCGACGGTTCATCGGTCGCACCGTTCGTCGCCGATCTGATGCGCGCCTACACCGCCCGGCTCGCCGACACCACGCCCGGCTGGACGCCGCCTGCCGTCCAGTTCGCCGACTACGCCCTCTGGCAGCGTGAACTCCTCGGCGACGACAGCGACCCCGAATCCGTTGCTGCCCAGCAGGTGTCCTACTGGCGCGAGCAGCTGTCCGGCCTCCCGGATCAGCTGGCGCTGCCGACCGATCGGCCGCGCCCGGCCCGGCAGAGCTTGCGCGGCGACAAGGTGAGTTTCACCGTCGACGCCGACCTGCACGCCGCCCTCGCCGCACTCGGCCGCGCGCACGGCGCCACCCTGTTCATGGTGGTGCACGCGGCCTTCGCCGCCCTGCTCGCACGGCTCTCCGGCACCGGCGACATCGCCGTCGGCACCCCGACCGCCGGTCGCGGTGAGGCCGAACTCGACGAGGTCATCGGCATGTTCGTCAACACCCTGGTGTTGCGCACCCCGGTGACGCCCGCGGCGCCGTTCACCGAGCTGTTGACCGCGGCCCGCGCCGCCGACATCGCCGCCTTCGCCCACGCCGACGTACCGTTCGAGCGCCTGGTCGAGGTGCTCAACCCGGCGCGCTCGACCGCCCGGCACCCGCTGTTCCAGGTCGGCTACTCCTTCCAGAATCACGATCGTGGTCACCTGGAGTTGCCGGGGCTCACCGTCACCGATATCGAATTCGATTCCGGTGTAGCCCAATTCGATCTGCACCTCTTCGCGTTCGACAACTACACCGCCGACGGCGCGCCCTCGGGCATCGACATGGTGCTCGGCTACGCGACCGACCTTTTCGATCACACCACCGCCGAGCGATTCTCGGCCGCGCTGCGCAGGGTCCTCGAATCCGTCACCGCCGCACCGGAAACCCCGGTCGGCGACTTCGACCTGCTCGGTGCCGACCGCGTTCGTGTGCTCGAGACCTGGAACGCCACCGCCCACCCGGTCGCCCCGGCCACACTGGCCGACCTCGGCGCCCGGCAAGCGGCGCGGACCCCGGACGCGACCGCCCTGATCGACGCCGATACCGCCGAATCCCTGGACTACCGCACCTTCGACGCCCGGGTGAACCGCATCGCCCGCCTGCTCATCGCCGAAGGTGTCGGCCCGGAACGCACCGTGGTGCTCGCCATGCGCCGAGGGCTCGACCTGGTGCTCGCGATGCACGCCGTGGTCCGTGCCGGCGGCGCGTACGTGCCGATCGACCCCGACCACCCGGCCGACCGCATCTCCTACATCATCGAGACCGCCGCGCCGATGTGTGTGCTCACCACCGTTGCGGACGGCGTGCCCGTCACGGTGAACGTTCCCGTCTTCGAGCTGGATCATCGTGCGCTGGAAGAGGTGTCGAACGAGCCGCTGACCGATGCCGAGCGCATCACCCAGCTGCGCCCGGAACACCCCGCGTACGTCGTCTTCACCTCCGGCTCCACCGGCCTGCCCAAGGGCGTCACCGTCCCGCACGCGGCCGTCGTCAACCAGCTGGCCTGGCTGCACGACCGTTTCACCATGACCGGCGCCGACCGTGTCCTGCTGAAGACACCGGCCACCTTCGACCTGTCGGTCTGGGAATTCTGGTCCCCCCTCACCAGCGGTGGCGCACTGATCGTCACTCGGCCAGGCGACGAACGCGAGCCGGAACGCTTGCGCGACATCATGACCCGCTACGGCATCACGGTGCTACACGCCGTCCCATCGCTGATCGGCATGCTCCTCGCCAGTGCCAGTGCCAGTGCCAGTGCCAGTGCCAGTGCCAGCGCGACGGCGTCGTCCGCTGTCGCGGCCCAGGTTGCCGACTCTGCCCCGTCCGCCAACACCATCGGCACCGGTACGGCGACTGCTGAGGCGCTTACTGCGGATCGGGCGGTTACGTCCTCAACCGCTGTCGGTGCCGGTGCGGTGACTGCTGGGGCGTCTTCTGCGGATCGGGCGGTTACGTCCTCAACCACGGTCGGCGCCGGTGCGACGAACATTGCGGCGCATTCCCCGGCGGTTGCGGTCGTCTCGGCATCCGCATCCGCATCCGCAGCCGATGCCGACGCGCACACCACAGCAGTCCTGCCCCGGTCGCTGCGCGCGGTCCTCGCCATCGGGGAAGCGCTCCCCGCCGCGACCGCCATCCAGTTCCTGGCGTCCGGCACCTCGGCTCGTCTGCACAACCTGTACGGGCCGACCGAGGCCGCTGTCTCGATCACCGAACACGAAGTCGCCCAGCACCCTTCGCATGTGGTTCCGATCGGTTCGCCCGAGTGGAACAGCGCGGTCTATGTGCTGGATACCCGGCTCAGCCCCGTACCGATCGGGGTGGCGGGCGAGCTGTATCTGGCCGGCGCCCAGCTGGCCCGTGGCTACCACGGCCGCTACGCCCTGACCGCCGATCGCTTCGTTGCCAACCCCTTCGAGCCGCGCGGGACTCGCATGTACCGCACCGGTGACATCGTCCGCTGGCGCGACGACGGCACCCTCGAATACCTGGAACGCGCCGACTTCCAGGTCAAGATCGGTGGCTTCCGGATCGAACTCGGTGAGGTCGAAACAGCACTGCTGCGCTGCACCGATGTGCGTGCGGCGGTCGCGATCGCCAAGGACGACGACCGCGCAGGCACCCGCCTGATCGCCTACGCGGCGGTCGCCGACCTGCCACCCGGCGACGAGCAGACCATCGCGTCGCGCCTGCGTGGCGAACTCGCCGAGCACCTGCCCGCCTACATGGTCCCCGCCGCCGTGGTGGTGCTCGACAGCCTGCCGCTCAATGCCAACGGCAAGGTCGACCGTGCCCGGCTGCCCGAACCGGCCTTCACCGAGGCGGCCTTCCGTGCGCCGGTCACCGCGCTGGAACAACTCGTCGCACAGGTCTTCACCGAGGTGATCGACTGCCCGAGAGCAGGCCTGGACGACGACTTCTTCGCCCTCGGCGGCAACTCGCTGATGGCGACCCGGCTCGCCGCCCGGCTCGGTGCGGCACTCGGCGCCCAGGTGCCGGTCGCGGCCGTTTTCGAGGCACCGACCGTCGCGGCTCTCGCCGAGCGACTGGCCGCCACCGAGCGCACGGGCGCACGACCGCCGCTCACCCGGCGCACCGAGGACGGACCCGCTGTCCTCTCACCCGCGCAGCAGCGCATGTGGGTGCTGCATCAGCTGTCCCCGCAGTCGTCGGCGTACCACATCCCCGCCGCCATCCGCCTCACCGGCGAACTCGACCTGTCCGCCCTGCAGGCCGCGATCGCCGACCTGCTCGCCCGCCACGAGAGCCTGCGCACCCGGTACCCGGACACCCCGGACGGACCGGTGCAGCAGGTACTGCCCGCGTGGTCGTCGGCGGTAGACCTGACGCCCATCCCGGTCGTCGCGGACGACGTCGAGGCTCGGATCGCCGCCCTGGTCGCCCAGCCGTTCGACATCACCGCCGCACCGCCGGTGCGCGTAGCGCTCTACAGACTCGACGAGAACGAGCACGTCCTGGTCGTCGTCGTCCACCACATCAGTGGCGACGGTTACTCGATCGCACCGCTGACCCGGGACCTGGTGCGCGCTTACGTCGATCGCGCACAGGGCAACGAACCAGGCTGGGCGCCATTGGAAATCCAGTACAGCGACTTCAGCGTCTGGCAGCGCACCATGCTCGGTGACGAGCACGACCCGGACAGCGTGCTGTCCCAGCAGCTGCGGTACTGGTCGCAGGAGCTCGCGGGCGCACCGGAACTTCTGTCGCTCCCGACCGACCGCCCCAGATCGACACGGCGCGAGATGCACGGCGCCGTTATCGAATTCGTGGTCGATTCAGCGCTGACCCGACGCCTCGACGAGGTGGCCCGCACCAACAACACCACCTTGTTCACCGTTGTCCACAGCGCCCTCGCCGTGCTGCTCGCCAAGCAGTCGGGCAGCAGCGATATCACCGTCGGTGCCCCCGTCGCCGGTCGCGGTGCGCGCGAACTCGACGATCTCGTCGGCATGTTCGTCAACACCGTCGTGCTGCGCACCGAGGTCGATTCCCGTGCCCCGTTCACCGATCTGCTCGCCCAGGCTCGCCGCCGCGACCTGGCCGCCATCGCGCATGCCGATGTCCCGTTCGAGCAGGTGGTCGACGCGCTCGGCCGCACCAGATCGGGCGCCTACACGCCGCTGTTCCAGGTGATGCTCACCTTCCAGAACATGCCACCGGGCAGCATCGAATTACCCGGTCTACGCGTGCAGCCGCTCGATCCGGGCCTGACCGAAGCCAAGTTCGACCTGCACCTGACCGCCGTGCAACGCTACGACCCCAACGGTGATCTCGACGGCCTCGACATGCATTTCGGCTATGCCACAGACCTTTTCGACGACAAGACCATCCGGGTGCTCACCGAGCGATTCCGCAAGGTACTCGCCGCCGTCGCCGCCGATCCCACCGTGGTGGTTCGGGCCATCGACGTGCGCACCGACGCCGAGCAGGCACCCACCGCACCGACCACCGCCGACCTGCCGAGCCTGATCGGCTCGGCGGCCCGTGTGGCGCCGGCGACCGTGGCATTCGTCCACGGCGAGCACGCCATCTCCTTCGCCGAGCTCGACGCCAAGCTCACCGCCGTGAGCCGGTCGATGGGCGCGAAGATGAAACCCGAAGCGCTGATCAACGTCGCGCTGGCCGGGCTGGTGCCCGGTGTGCTCGGCGCCCTCGGCGCGGCGGGTCTAGCCACCACTTTGCACACACTGGTGACCGATGCCGCCGCGGTGATCGCCGAGGCGGGGTCGGCTGACGACTCGGAAGGACAACTCTGATGTCGCACACGAATTCGGTCACGGCCGCCGTCCCGTTCGACACGCTGGGGCGTGAGCTCCCGAACGAAGACGGGCGTGACCCGGCGACTCTGCTCGCCGCATTCATCGACCAGGTCGCCGACGACCCCGATGCGCTCGCTGTCGTCGACGGCGAACGCGCCCTCACCTACGCCGAGGTCGCCGACCGCGCCGAGGAACTGGCGGCGGTGCTGGTGGAACGCAATGCCGGTCCCGAGACCACGGTCGCGGTGTGCCTGCCCCGTTCCGCCGAACTGGTGGTGGCCGTGCAGGCCGTGATCGCCTCGGGGGCGGCGTTCGTTCTGCTCGATCCCGACGCACCCGCCGACCTGCGGGCCCGCACCCTTGCACTTGCGGCGCCCACCCTGCTGCTCACCGGGGCCGTTCCTACCTCCGCTGACCCGGGTCTCGATACCGGCTCGGCAACGGATGCTGCTGTCGAACAGGGTGTTTCGGTTCAGGTGCTGACAGGCGCGGACAAACCTCCCGCTGAAGGTTCCCGTGCTCTTCCGGGTCCGGGTGCCGACAATCCCGCCTACCTCGTCGTCGATCCGACGGCCTCGACCGCCGTGGTAGTCGGACACCGTGCGGCACAAGCCAATTCGGTATGGCGGTACCGGATGTGCGGCATCGGGTCAGGCGATTCCGTGCTGTGGCACGCACCGCTGGGCTCCCAGGCCGCGATCGGTGAACTCCTGCTCGCCCTGCAATCGGGCGCGGCGCTCGTCCTGCCGGTCGGCGACACCCTCGCCGAGGCGATCGCCGAAACCCGTGTGACCACAGCCGCATTCGATTCTGTTCAGCTCGCGGAGCTCACCGAGCTACCCGATGCCGAGGAATTACTCGACTCGCTACGCGTGGTGCTGGCCCGAGGCGCGACCCTCCCGGCGAGAACCGCCGCGGCCTTGCGCTCCGTGAGTGGCGCCACCCTGTGGCAGGTGTACGGCAGACCGGAAACCGCAGGCGAGGTCGTCGCCCACGAGGTGACCGGCGCCGACCTCGAAGTGGTGCCGCTCGGATGCGCCGCCGACGACGTGGAACTGCTCGTTCTCGACGAACACCTCGAGCCCGTCGCCGACGGTGAAGTGGGCGAACTGTACATCTCCGGCGTGCAATTGGCGCGTGGCTACCTCGGCAGGCAGGCGACCGCCGCCACCTTCCTCGCCAACCCCATCGGACCCGTCGACGACCGCATGTTCGCCACCGGCGACCTGGTGCGCCGCAGGCCGCCGGGGGAGGGGTGGGCCGCCGAACTCGAATACGTCGGGCGGGTGGACGATCGCGCCGACCGGTACGCGGTCGTCCCGGTACGCGGCGGACTGCCCGGTGAACTGCTGCTCGACGAGTTCGAGGCCCAGGCCGCCGCAACGCCTTTCGATCCGGCCGTCGTCCACGCGGCGGGTTCCGGTTCGATCATCACCTACGGTGACCTCGACCGGCGGACCAATCAGCTCGCCCGGCACCTGGCCGCGCTCGGCATCGGGCCGGAATGCCCGGTGCTGGTGGATATTCCGTGCTCGATCGAGCTGGTCGTCGGTGTGTACGCCGTGCTGAAGGCGGGTGGCGCGGTGGTACCGGTCGAGGCCAGGGTGCTGCCGCCGGTCGTCGGCCCCGCGCTGATCGTCACCGTGGCCGGGCGCGAACACACCGCGGTGTACGACATTCCGCGTGTGGTCATCGATGACGTGCGGCTGTCGGACTACTCCGACGAACCCATCACGCCCGGTGAGCGGCGAACGCCCGTACTCCCGCAGCATCCGGCCTTCGTGCTGTATCCGCGCGGCGCCGGGCAGGGCGTCACCGTGAGCCATGTGGCGGCGGTGCACCGGATCACCGCCATGCAGAACAGGCACGGGCTCACCGGCCGCGACGTGTATCTGCACCAGGCCACCGAATGGCACGGATATGTGCTGCCGTTGCGGGTGGGTGCCACCGTTGTCCTCACCGAACCTCCTGATCCGGCGCGATTAACTGAACTGATCGCCACCTACGGCATCACCGCCGCCGACTTCACTCCGCAGCGGCTCACCGGATTCACCGAGCACCTCACCGGCGTCGTCGACAGTGTGCCGACTCTGCGCAGCGCCGTCGTTCTCGGCGCCCCACTCACCGCCGCACAGATCCGCGACTTCGCGGCCGTCTCCGCCGCGCACCTGCACCACGACTACGGTCGCGCCGAGGCGACCGTCACCCTCACCTACCCCGAAGAGCCACGCGCCGACCTGGGTGAACCCCCGCCGGTCCGGGTTCGGGAATGGAACCGCCGCGTCTACGTGCTCGATGCGCGACTGCGCCCGACCAGTCCCGGCGTCGCGGGTGAGCTGTACCTCTCGGGCGCGCAACTGGCCCGCGGCTACCGCGACGACCCCACCGTCACCGCCGAACGTTTCGTCGCCAATCCCTTCGGCATCCCCGGCGAACGCATGTTCCGCACCGGCGAACGCGCCCGCTGGGAAATCGACGGAACCACCGCCGCTCTGGTCCGCCTCGGCACTACCAACCCCACCAGGAAGGCACTCCCATGACCAACCCGTTCGACGACGACAACGCCCAGTTCTACGTCCTCGTGAACTCCGAAGGCGAACACTCGCTCTGGCCGACCTTCGCCGCCGTCCCCGGCGGCTGGACCGTTGCCTTCGGCGCCGCCCCCCGCACCTCGTGCCTGCACTACGTCGAATCGCACTGGCTCGACATGCGCCCCAACTCCCTCATCGCCGCCATGGCCAACGACCCCCGCCCCGCGTAGTTCCGCCACAGTCGGAGCAGGGGTGGGCGGAAGTGCTCAGCCGAGCAGTACCCGGCGCATGAGGAAGCCGACTCGGGCGCGCCCGGCCAGGGGCGTGTTGCCGAAGGATTGGCCGAGGTCGATGACCATGGCGAAGGCCGCGTGGACGAGGAATCGGGCCTCGGCGGGGGTGAGGGCGGGGCGGACCTCGCGGACGAGGCGGGCCCATTCCTGGACGCTGAGACGCTGGATATTGCGCAGGACCGCGCGTTCTTCGGCGGGGACGTGGCCGAATTCGGCGTAGTAGACCACCGCGAGGGCGCGTTCGTCGAAGGTGTCGGCGACGAACTGGTCGATCAGTACATCGAGGGCGGCGGCACTGTGCGGGGTGCTCGCGACGGCGGGACCGATGGCGCCGGACACCCGGTCGGCGGCGCGGCGGAACGCGGCGGCGAGAATATCGCTCTTCCCACGGTAGAAGCGGTAGACCGCCGAGGCGGCGGAAAGTCCGGCGGCGGAGGCGATGTCCTCCACACTCACGTTCGGGTAGCCACGTTCGTGGAACAGCTCGACCGCTTTGCGCAGCAGCAGTTCGTGTTTGAACGATGCGGGAATCTGCGCCCGCACGGACTGCTCGGAAACCGTTGCGGCAGGCGGAAGTTCACACTCGAGCAACGACATGCACGCCGAGCCGAGCAGCTTGTGCACCGCCCGCGCGGGGAGGGCGGCGTGGTGGTCGGCGAGGCTGGTGACCACGCCGAACATGGCCGTGGACACCAGCCGCAGCTCCTCGGCACTCAGTTCCGGACGCACGACGGCGAGTTCACGGTCGAACCCGGCGAGTACGGAACTCTGCTGCCGATCGAGAACCGCCCGGTCGGCGGGCTCGAGGTAGCGACCCTCCCAGCGCACCAACGTGACGGTCGCCCGGTTCTCGAGGGTGGCGCCGATGAGCCCGGCGAGCCTGTGCCGCAACCGTTCCGGCGCCGACCGGACCTCGGCGGGTACCTCGACGGCCGTGGTGAAAGCCTCGCCGACCCGAAGCAATTCCTCCCGGAACAACGCGTACTTGCTTGGGTAGTGCCGGTACAGCGCGGCCGAACTGATGCCGAGCGCGGCCGCGATGTCCTCCATACTCACCCCGTGATACCCGGCGGCCCCGAACGCCGCCGCCGAGGTGGCCGCGATCTGCGCACGCCGATTCTTCGGCCTGCGCCGCACACCATCGACTACCGACCCACGTGCCCCACGAGACTCGCCGACATTCATACCCGAAGTGTATTAAACGGTGTCGGAGGGCGTGATCCGGGCATACCAGTCGAGCAGCGCCGGGTCGTCGACCGCGCTGCGCTCCACGACGCGAGCCGGGTCGGCGCCCTGGAAGAGCTTCTTGATGGGCACCTCGAGCTTCTTACCGGTGCGGGTGTGCGGAATGCCCGGCGCCTCACGGATCTCGTCGGGCACGTGCCGGGGCGAGACTTCGCTCCGGATGGCGGCATTGATCCGGGTTTTCAGGTCGTCGGTGAGTTCGGCGCCGGGCGCGAGCACGACGAACAGCGGCATCCAGTAGCCGCCGTCGGGCTGTTCGGCGCCGATCACCAAGGCCTCGGCGATCTCCGGGAACTGCTCGACCACTTGGTAGATGTCGGCGCTGCCCATGCGGATTCCGTGCCGGTTGAGGGTGGAGTCGGAGCGTCCGTGCACCACCACGCTGCCGTGTTCGGTGAGCGTGATCCAGTCGCCGTGGCGCCACACGCCGGGGTAGGTGTCGAAATAGGCGTCGCGGTAACGCTTTCCGTCGTCGTCGCGCCAGAAATGGACCGGCATCGACGGCATCGGCTCGGTCACCACGAGCTCACCGACCTCGCCGCGCACCGGCTTGCCCTGTTCGTCGAACGCGTCGAGAGCCACCCCGAGATACGGTGCCGACAGCTCACCCGGCCACACCGGTACGGTCGGCGCACCACCCGCGAAGGCCGACACCACATCCGTGCCACCGCTGATCGAACTCACCTGCACACGCGGGCCGACGTTCTCGCTCAGCCACAGCGCGCTCGTCTCCGGCAGCGCCGAGCCGGTGATGCCGACGGTGCGCAGGGCGGACAGGTCGTGATCGGTGCGCGGCACGGCACCGGCCTTGATGCAGCCGAGCACATACCCCGGGCTGGTGCCGAATACGGTGGCACCGACCTGGGCGGCGATGCGCCACAGCGCATCCGGGCGGCCCGCGGTCGGACTTCCGTCGTAGGTGACGATGGTCGCGCCTGCCAGCAACCCGGCGACCTGGAAGTTCCACATCATCCAGCTCGGGCTGGTGTACCAGAAGAAGACATCATCGGTACCGATATCGGATTGCAGCGCAACCGCTTTGAGGTGTTCGAGCAGCACACCGCCGTGGCCGTGGACGATGCCCTTGGGCAGTCCGGTTGTGCCGGAGGAGAACACGATCCACAGCGGATGATCGAAATCGACCGGGGTGGTTTCGATGATGCCGAAATTCTCGTCGGTGACCGTGTCGGCCCAGGCCAGTGCGTCGGGCACCGCGAGGCCGAGCTGAGGCACGACGACGGTCGCGCGTAGACCGGGCAGCCCTTCTTTCAGCGCGGCGATATCGGCTCGCTTGTCGTGGTCCTTGCCGCCGAAACGGTAGCCGTCGGCGGTGACGAGCACCGCCGGGTCGAGCTGTCCGAGCCGGTCGAGCGCCGCCTTGGCGGAGTAGTCCTGTCCGCAGGCGCTCCACACCGCGCCGATGCTCGCGGTCGCGAGGAAGGCGACGACCGCCTCCGGGATGTTGGGCAGATAACCCACCACCCGGTCACCCGCCTCGACCCCCTGTTCCCGCAGCGTGCGGGCGAAAACGGTGACCTGCTCGATCAGATCGGACCACAGGATCTCGCGCGGTTCGGCGTCCTCGTGCAGGGCGATGATCGCGGGTCTGCCGAACTGGGCCATCCGGATGATCTGGTCGACGTAGTTCAACCGGGTACCCGGGAACCACTCTGCGCCCGGCATTTCCCGGGAACCGAGGACCTCGCCCGCCGTCTCACCGAGTTCGAAGTAGTCCCACAGCGCCTGCCAGAACCCCTCGAGGTCGTCGACCGACCACTGCCACAGGGCCCGGTAGTCCGGATAGGAGACGCCGGTGCGGGCGGTGACGAACGCGGCGAAATCGGTGATCCGGGCAGCCGCGATGTCGTCGTCGGTCGGTACCCATTGTGGTTGCACTGGCGTGGTCCTCCTCGGTTCAGGACAGGTCGGCGCGGCGCACGATCTGCTCGGCATGACGCAATACCGGTGCGTCCACCATGCGCCCTTCGAAGGCGAATACGCCACGGTGGTTCGGAACTTCGGCGAGAACCCGCCGCGCCCAGTCGGTTTCGGCCTCGGAAGGCGCGTACCCGGCGCGGATCACCGGAACCTGACTCGGGTGGATGGCCACCTTGCCGTCGAAGCCGACCGCGACCGCGTCGAGCGTCTCCGCCGCAAGGCCGTCCAGATCCTTGATGTTCAGATACACCGAATCCAGCGCGAACCGGCCGAACGCCTTGGCGGCGAGCAGGCTGGTGGAACGCACGTGCCGGGCGATGTCGCGGTAGCTGCCGTCGGCGTGCCTGCTGGCATTGCCACCGAGCCCGGCGATCAGGTCCTCCGCACCCCACATCACCCCGATGGCGTTGTCCACCTGCACCGTTTCGGCGACGCGCACCGCGCCCAGCGGTGATTCGACCAGCACGATGACCTCGCACTGGGCGAGGTTGCGCACCTGCTCGGCGGACTCGCACTTGGGCAGCATCACCCGCCGGTAGTCGGTCTTGGCAAGCACGGCCAGGTCGTCGACGTGGTCGTCGGTGCCCGCCGCATTCACGCGGATCACGGTGTGCTGCGGGTCGAGTGGGGTGTCGAGCAGCGCCTGCCGGGCTGCGGCCTTGTCGGCAGGTGCCACACCGTCCTCGAGGTCGAGGATCACCACGTCGGCGGCCGCGGCGGCTTTGGCGAAGCGTTCGGGACGGTCGGCGGGGCAGAACAGCCAGGCCGGGCCCGTCGGCTGCCAGGCGCTCATGTGGTCGGCGCCTTGCGTACCAGGGTCTGCCGGACCGCTGTCGCCACCACCACGCCGTTCTGGTTGCGCGCGGTGTGCGTCAGGCTCACGATGCCCTCGCCCGGGCGGCTCTTGGACTCGCGTTTGCCGGTGACCAGGGTTTCGGCGTACATGGTGTCGCCGTGGAACAGCGGGGCGGGCACGGTCATCTCGGAGAAGCCGAGGTTGGCGACCAGGGTGCCCTGGGTGAGCTGGGCCACCGAGAGCCCAACCAGCGTCGACAGCGTGAACATCGAGTTCACCAGCCGCTGGTTGAACGGTGGCTGGGCATCGGCGAACGCCGCGTCCAGGTGCAGGGCCTGGGTGTTCATGGTGAGGGTGGTGAACAGGACGTTGTCGGCCTCGGTGATGGTGCGGCCGGGCCGGTGCTCGTAGATCGTGCCGATCTCGAACTCCTCGAACCACAGGCCGCGCTGCACCACGCGCTTCTCGGTCACAGTCCCAGCTCCCGTGCGATCAGCATCAGCTGCACCTCCGTTGTGCCCTCACCGATTTCCAGGATCTTGCTGTCACGGTAGTGCCTGGAGACGAGGTATTCGTTCATGAAGCCGTTGCCACCGAAGATCTGGGTGGCGTCGCGGGCGTTGTCCATGGCCGCCTCACTGGCGACCATCTTCGCGATCGAGGCCTGCTTCTTGAACGGCTTGCCCGCCAGCATGAGGGCGGCCGCGTCGTAGTAGGCGGTGCGCGCGGTGTGGGCGCGGGCCTCCATCCTGGCGATCTTGAACGCGATGGCCTGGTTGCGGCCGATGGCCTGGCCGAACGCCTGTCGCTCGCCCGCGTACCGCACGCTCTCGTCCACACAACCCTGTGCCGCACCCACCGCGAGCGCGGCGATGGCGATGCGGCCCTCGTCGAGGATGCGCAGGAAGTTGGCGTAACCGCGTCCGCGCTCGCCGAGTAGGTTATCCCGCGGCACCCGCACATCGGTGAAGCTCAGCGGGTGGGTGTTGGAGGCGTTCCAGCCGACCTTGTTGTAGGCGGGCTCGGCCACGAATCCCGGCGTCGTGGTCGGCACCAGGATCGTGGAGATCTCCTTCTTGCCGCCGTTGTTGCCGGTCACCGCGGTGACGGTGACCAGGCGGGTGATGTCGGTGCCCGAGTTGGTGATGAACTGCTTGCTGCCGTTGATGATCCAGCTGTCACCGTCTTCGACGGCCGTGGTCCGCGTCCCACCGGCGTCGCTGCCGGCGTCGGGCTCGGTGAGGCCGAAACCGGCCAGCGCCTGCCCGCTGGTGAGCTGGGGCAACCACTCCGCGCGCTGGTCGTCGTTGCCGAACCGGTAGATCGGCATGGCGCCCAGGGAGACACCGGCCTCGAGGGTGATGGCCACGCTCTGGTCGACCTTGCCGAGTTCCTCGAGCGCGAGACACAGGGCGAAGTAGTCGCCACCCATGCCGCCGAACTCCTCGGGGAACGGCAGGCCGAACAGCCCCATGTCGGCCATGCCTGCCACGACCTCGTACGGGAAGCTGTGCTCGGCATCGTGTTTCGCCGACACCGGGGCGACGACCTGCTGGGCGAAGTCGCGCACGGTGAGTGCGAGCTGACGGTATTCCTCCGGCAGGGAACCGGTGGACAGGTAGTCGGTCATGCGGGGGTTCCTTCGCGCTCGGTGTCGACGTCGGACGTGCCTGCGTGGGCTGTTCGGCCGGTGGTCGCGCTTGCGTCGGCGGTTTCGCGGGCGGCCGTGCCCGCATCGGTGGCTGCCCCCGCCGTGGTGGCGCTGTCCCCGGTTTCGGCGGGGTGGGCGACGACACGAACCAACACCTGGTCGAGTTTCACCTGTGTGCCCGGCGCGGCCAGCACCTCCACCGTGCCCGCTACCGGGGCGGTGAGGGTGTGCTCCATCTTCATGGCTTCGATCACGATCACCGGATCGCCGACAGCGACCGTCGCGCCGTTCGCGACCGGTGCCGCGATCACCGAACCCGGCATGGGGCTGCGGATTTCGGCATCGCCGACGTGCGCGGCATCGCCACGCACGCTCGCTTCCGCTACTTCGCGCAGTACGGAGACGCGGCCGTTGTCGCTCACCCACAGCTGGCCGTCGGCCTCGGCTACGCGCACCTGGCGGCGCAGGCCGTCGATGGTGAGTACGAGGCTGTCGTCGAGCAGGGTGGCTGTCAGTGTGCTGGTCCCGGCCTCATCCGGCTGTGTCCGTCCGGCTGCCGCCGAACCACCGGCGGCTGCCTGGACACCGGCTGCTGCCGAACCATCGGCTGCTGCCGGATTGTCGGCGTGCTGCTGCGCGCCGGTCGGACCGGTCCCATCGTTTGCCAGTCGCACCGTTGCGGAATCCGGTGTGCCCGTGATGAACACGTGGCGCACCTGGTCACCCGATGCGAGGCGGATCGCGGTCGGCGCGGGCGAACCGAGCCGCCAGCCCGACGGGATCGCCCACAGATCTGCGCTGGGCTCCGGCCAGCGTCGCAGCCAGTGGTACGCGGCGGCGGCGATGAAGTCGTCGTCGGTGGGTTCGGCGGGCGTGAAGTCGGCGACCCGGCGGTCGAGCAGTGCGGTGTCGAGGCGGCCCGCCTGCACGTCCTCGTCGGCGAGCAGGAAGCGCAGGAACTCGATATTGCTCGTGACGCCGAGCAGCACCGTCTGTTCCAGCGCTCGGTCGAGCGCGGCGAGGGCGTCGGCGCGGGTGGTGCCGCGCGCGATCACCTTCGACAGCATCGGGTCGTAGTCGCTGCCGACCACGGTGCCCACCGACAGCCCCGAATCCACCCGGATGCCTTGGCCTTCCGGCTCCGACAGGGCCAGCACCGTGCCACCGGTCGGCAGGAAGCCGCGGCCCGGGTCCTCGGCGTACACACGGGCCTCGATCGCGTGCCCGACCAGGTGGATCTCGTCCTGGGTGCGCGCCAGCTTCTGCCCGGCGGCCACCCGGACCTGGCATTCCACCAGGTCGATACCGGTGACCATCTCGGTCACCGGGTGTTCCACCTGCAGCCGGGTGTTCATCTCCATGAAGAAGAACTCGTCGGGGCGGTCGGCGGAGACGATGAACTCCACGGTGCCCGCGCCCACGTAGTCGACGCTGCGCGCGGTGTTGCAGGCCGCGGTGCCGATCCGCGCCCGGGTAGCGGCGTCGAGCAGCGGCGAGGGTGCTTCCTCGATGACCTTCTGATGCCTGCGCTGCAAACTGCACTCGCGCTCACCCAGGTGCACCACATTGCCGAAAGCGTCTGCCAACACCTGTACTTCGATGTGCCGTGGCCGGGTGACGAAACGTTCCAGGAACAGGGTGTCGTCGCCGAAGGCGGCACCGGCTTCGCGGCGGGCGCTCACCAGCGCGGCGGGCAGGTCCTCGGCCCGCTCGACCAGGCGCATGCCCTTGCCACCACCACCGGCCGACGGTTTCACCAGCACGGGGTAGCCGATATCGGTTGCGGCCGCGATCAATTGGTCGTCGGTGAGGCCGGGTTCGGCGATGCCGGGGACCACCGGAACGCCGAACGCCGTCACCGTCTTCTTCGCGGTGATCTTGTCGCCCATCACCTCGATGGCCTTGGCGGGCGGCCCGAGGAAGACGATGCCCGCGTCGGCCAATGCGGCGGCGAACGCCGAATTCTCCGACAGGAAGCCGTAACCCGGGTGCACCGCCTGCGCGCCGGAACGCACGGCGGCGTCGACGACCTTGTCGATCGACAAGTAGCTCTCGCGCGCGGGCGCCGGGCCCAGTCGCACCGCGACATCGGCCTCGCGCACATGGCGCGCGTTCTTGTCGGCGTCGCTGTACACCGCGACGGAACGAATGCCCATGGCACGCAACGTCTTGATGACGCGCACCGCGATCTCACCGCGATTGGCGACCAGGACGGTGTCGAATTCGACGGGTTGGGATTTGTTCAGCATGTCGCTCACATCCGGAAGACGCCGTAGGAAACGGGTTCGAGTGGCGCTTGCGCACACACCGAAAGGGCAAGTCCGAGCACTGTTCTGGTGTCGGTGGGGGCGATCACGCCGTCGTCCCAGATGCGCGCCGTCGCGTAGTACGGGTTGCCCTGGGTCTCGTACTGCTCGCGGATCGGGGCCTTGAACGCCTCCTGATCCTCGGCCGACCAGGGCTTGCCCGCGCTGTCGAGCTGGTCGCCGCGCACCGTGGCCAGCACCGAGGCGGCCTGCTCGCCACCCATCACCGAGATGCGCGCGTTCGGCCACATCCACAGGAAGCGCGGCGAATACGCGCGCCCGCACATGGAGTAGTTGCCCGCACCGTAGGAACCACCGATCACGACTGTCAGCTTCGGCACCCGCGCGCACGCCACCGCGGTGACCATCTTCGCGCCGTGCTTGGCGATACCACCGGCCTCGTAGTCGCGCCCGACCATGAAGCCGGTGATGTTCTGCAGGAACAGCAGCGGGATCTTGCGCTTGTCGCACAGCTCGATGAAATGCGCGCCTTTCATGGCCGATTCGCTGAACAGCACGCCGTTGTTGGCGACGATGCCAACCGGATGACCGTGGATGCGCGCGAAACCGGTGACCAGGGTCTTGCCGTACTCGGCCTTGAATTCCTGGAAACCGCTCTCGCCGTCGACGATCCGGTCGATCACCTCGCGCACGTCATACGGCGTGCGCGGGTCGACGGGGACCACGTCGTAGAGCTCGTCCTCGGGCTTGGCGGGCGGGGTGCTCGGCAACACCTCCCACGGGGCCTCGGGGCGCGGGCCGAGCGTCGAGACGATATTGCGCACGATGCGCAGCGCGTCGCGGTCGTCCTCGGCGAGATGATCGGTGACGCCGGAAGTGCGCGAATGCAGCAGACCACCGCCCAGTTCCTCGGCGGTGACGACCTCACCGGTCGCGGCCTTCACCAGCGGCGGGCCACCCAGGAAGATGGTGCCCTGGTCGCGCACGATCACGGCTTCGTCGGCCATCGCGGGCACATACGCGCCGCCGGCGGTGCACGAGCCGAGGACCGCCGCGATCTGCGCGATGCCGCGCGCGCTCATGTTCGCCTGGTTGTAGAAGATGCGGCCGAAGTGGTCGCGGTCGGGGAACACCTCGTCCTGGCGGGGCAGGAACCCGCCGCCGGACTCCACCAGGTACACGCACGGCAGGTTGTTCTGCGCGGCCACCTCCTGGGCGCGCAGGTGCTTCTTCACCGTGATCGGGTAGTAGGTGCCGCCCTTGACCGTCGGGTCGTTGGCCAGCACCAGGCATTCCCGGCCCGCGATCCGGCCGATGCCCGCGATCACACCCGCGCCGGGGCACTCGTCGTCGTACATGCCGTTGCCCGCCAGCGGCGCCAGCTCGAGGAAGGGGCTGCCCGGGTCGAGCAGTTCGTCGATGCGGTCGCGGGGGAGGAGCTTGCCCCGGGCGACGTGGCGTTCGCGCGACTTCTGCGGGCCGCCGAGCGCGGTCGCGGCCAGCCGTTGCCGCAGGTCCGCCACCAGGGCGAGGTGCGCGTCTCGATTGCTCGTGGCGGCCTCGGTGTCATTGCCGAGGTCGTGTGTCACCGTCATCGGGCCATCCTGCCATCCGGTTAATCGCCAATAACTGAAATTCAGGTTAATGTTGATTAACCAAGTTGTCCAGAGGTGGAAGGAGCGCCGGTGGCCGAACCCGTCCAGGCGACCCGGCGCGAGCAGCTCAAGGCGCAGCGCCGGGAGCAGTTGCTCACGGCAGGCGCCCGACTGATCGCCGACCGGGGTTTCCTCGGCGTGCGCCTCGACGACCTGGGCGCCGCCGTCGGCATCAGCGGACCCGCCGTCTACCGGCACTTCGCGAACAAAGAGGCACTGCTGGTCGAACTGCTCGTCGGCATCAGTGAGCATTTGCTGGCCGGCGGCCGCGCCGTGGTCGCCGAATCGTCGACGGCCGCCGAAGCCCTCGCCGGCCTGGTCGACTTCCACCTCGACTTCGCCTTCGGCAACCCTGAACTCATCCGCATCCAGGACCGCGACCTCGACAAGGTCCCCACCCCCGAACGCCGAGTCCTGCGCCGCACCCAGCGCCAATACGTCGAAGTCTGGGTGGCGGTCCTGCGCGAACTGACCCCCGGCCTCGCGGAGGAGACCGCTCGCATCCAAGCCCACGCCGCCTTCGGCCTCATCAACTCCACGCCGCACAGTGCGTCGGCGGCGAGTGCTTCCCGAGCCAGACCGGTGCTGCGGCAGATGGCCTTGGCCGCACTGACGGCCGGCTACGACAGCCGACTGGACCAGCGTCGCTGACTACTCCGCGATGCGGGTCCACAGCCAGCTCGGGCCGACGGCCTCGGCGCCATGTGCCGCAACCCTTGCGCGCAGCTCCCGGTCGGCGGTGACGACGATGATCGTGTCGTAGTCCGCGGTGGCGACTACGTCGACGATCGCGTCGTCGCCCGATCCTTCGGCGAGAACAACCTTCAGCGGGGCGCAGGCCGCGTCCGCGCCTGCTTTCGCGGCGCCTTCGAGTACCACGATCACATCGGTGGTCTCGGCCGGCGCGGCGAGTTCGGCAAGTAATCGCCGGGCGGCACCGGCACGGTCCTTCCACCACCCGTCGGGGCGCGAACCGATGACATTGGCCGCATCGACGACGATCAGCTGGTCCATCAGCCCAGTCTGCCCCTCCCTCGCGGAGCGACAGGCCTCGCGGGTTCCTGGGTGGGGGCCGGGGAGGGGCCTACGCTGGGGCGCATGACTTCCCTGACGGATCCTCAGGTGCGAGAGTTCCTTTCCCACGGCACGCGGACGGGCAAGGTGGCGTTCACGGCGAAGGACGGGCGGCCGTTGGTGACGCCGATCTGGTTCATCGTGGAAGGCGATGAGCTGGTGTTCAATACAGGGAAGGAGACCGCGAAGGGGCGGGCGTTCGCGCGGGACCCCCGGGTTGCGGTGTGTGTGGATCTGGAAGAACCGCCCTATGGGCTGGTGGAGGTGCAGGGGACGGTCGAGTTGTCGGAGGATCCGGCGGAGCTGGTGCGGACCGCGACCGCCATCGCCGCCCGGTACATGGGTGCGGACCGGGCCGAGGAATTCGGCAAGCGCAACGGGGTGCCGGGGGAACTGGTGGTGCGGGTGCGGCCGACGAAGGTCATCGCGCATTTCGACATGACCGGGTAGGTCAGCGGGGCGTAGGCACGGGCGGGAGTTCAGGTACTTCGGTCGGGAAGGCGGGCTCGCTGTCCATCGGTGCGGCGTCCGGGCCGGGAGTCGACGGGTCGTAGGGCGCGGGATCGCGGTCGAAGATCGGATTGCTGCAGGAGGCACCGGGTTCCGGTGTGGTGTAAGGGTTGTTGCGCAGGGCCATGATGAACTGGTCGACGCGCGGGTCGGTCGCGCTGTCGAGGACGAGTTGGTGCCCCCACGACTGCAGCGAAATCGGATCGGCCATGTTCGGGATGGGCGACATGAAGGTGTATGTCCTGCCCTGCACCTTGTTGCGCAGCGTCGCCTGGTCGTCGGCGCTCACCCGCGCGGGGTCGTAGGCGATCCACACCGCGCCGTGCTCCATCGAGTGCACGGCGTTCTCGGTCCGGATGCCCTCGGGATAGACCACGCCGTCGCAGGCCGCCCAGACCGCATCGTGCGTACCGCCCATCGGCGGAATCGACGTGTACGCCACCCGCTGCGTGCTCGGCACATGATTGCCGAGCGGATATTCGGCGGTGACGACGCCGGGGATCTCCTTCGCCGGGTCCTGGTTGTCCTCGGAGGGCGCGAAGCTGTCCATGGCCGTCGTCGGATGACCGGCCTTGGTCTCGTTGCACCCCGTCAGCGCGGCAGCCGCGACCACCATCAGACTCACACCCAACCCGACCCGAACCCGCATGGCGGCCGCTCCTCCTCGTCCTGGCGGCACACGCCGTCCGCGACCGAACTTACTGCCGGAACCCGCCGATCGCATCGGTCGGCCGCCGAGGCCGACCCTACTGTCGAAACGGCGACCAGACGGTCCACGCGGCCGATTCGGCCTCGTGGGAGGGGGTCTCCGGGCCGACTATCGACTCGACAGCACGAACTGTTTGCCCGGGTCGACCATCTTGCGCACGGTCGCGCCTTTCGAATACTCCCCGAGCGCAGTCATATTCCAGCCGTGTGCGGCGCGGGTGAGCATGGCGAGGAAGACGCCCGTGGTCGGTTCGCCCTTGGACAGTTCGAAGCGGACCAGTTCGGCGCCGGTGTGGTCGTCGAGGAGACGGCAGTGTGCGCGACCGACCTGGTCGAATTTTTGGCCCGCGAAGGAGTTCACGGTGAAGACCAGGGCGTAGACCTCCGGGGGAAGGGCCGTCAGGTCGACGGTGATGACCTCGTCGTCGCCGTCACCGTGGCCGGTCAGGTTGTCGCCGGAGTGTTTGACGGCGCCGTCGAACGCCTCGCGTCGTAGGAACCAGACATTGGTGAGTTTCTTGGCGCGGTCGTCGTAGGCGATGACGGAGGCGTCGAGGTCGATCCTGGTGCCGTGGGTCGCGGGGTCCCAGCCCAAGCCCATTCGCACCTGGGCGAGTGGGGGCGCACCGGCCTTGGTGAGTGACACCGTTTCGCTCTTGCGCAGGGACACATGCCCTTTCGACAGGTCGACCGTCGGGTGTCCGAACCGCGGCGGTTCGGCGGGGGTCGTCGGCGCCGATCGAACCTCGGCCGGAGCGGCTTCGGCGGGTGACGGCGGTTGAACCTCGGCCGGCTCGTCGTCGACGGTGATGCCGAAATCGGTCGCGATACCGGCCAGACCCTGCGCGTATCCCTGACCGACCGCGCGGACCTTCCACTCGTCCCCGCGCCGATACAGCTCGCACGCGATCAACGCGGTCTCCGGCCCGAGCCCGGTCGGTGTGAACGTGGCGAGCAGGGCGCCGGTCGATTCGTCGGTCACCGTGATCCTGGGCGGTCCGGCCCGGCCCCAATCGGCGGGTCCGGTGCCGTCGAGGCTGGCGGTGAACGCGATCCGGTCGATATCGGCGGGCACCGCGCCGAACGACACACGGACGGTCTCGGCCGAGACGACCTCGACGCCGGGGGCGACGGGTTGGTTGTAGAAGACGAAATCGCTGTCGGAGCGCACCTTTCCGGCGGCGGTCAGCAACAGCGCGGCGAGGTCGGCTCCCGCGACGGCGGACACCGTGACCCGCACTTCGCTCGACGGCACCGGTGCGTTCGCGCCCTTGGACAACTCCATGGTCTACCTCAACTCATCGGGGAGCCCGTCGTCGCAACGGTCTTCGTCGCCACCGAACCTACTGCCGTGCCCGGCGGGCATCCAGCCGAGCGAGCGCAAGGGAACCCGGATTCCGGTTTACGCCAGACCCCTCGGCAACCCGATGACCAGCAGAAGTACGCGCGTCGCTGGCAGGCCGAGGCGACAACCAGGGCTACCGTTTCGACAAGTTTCGCAAGCAACGAGGCCGGCGAACGGAGTTCTGGCATGGCCGGACGGACTGTGGCCCAGGCGTGGGTCGCCGCGCTTCTCGGCGTGGTGCTCGTGCTCGGCACCGCGACGCACGCGTCGGCCCAGCCGCCGGGCCCGTCCGCCCAGCGCACGTCCGACCATTTCGAGGATCCGGAATCCGGTCTCTCGATCGACGTGTTCTATTGCAGCGACCGAACTCAGACCTACCGGGTCCCACCGGGCACGACGAGCCTCTACATCGAGGCGGTCGGCGGACAGGGCCAGACACCGAACCCGAACTTCACCGGCATCGGTGGGCTGGGCGGACAGGTCAGCGGTGGGCTGCGGGTGAGTCCGCAGCAGGAGTTCCAGGTCCAGGTCGGGTGCGCGGGCGGGGAGAACGGCGGCTTCTCGCCGTACGCCTCCGGCGGTGCCCGGGGTGAAGCGGTCGATCAGCTCACGAATTTCGGCACGGTCTACTCGAGCGGCTGGGACGGCGGCGGTGGTGGCGGTGCGTCGGCGGTGCTCGGACCCGACAACGAGCCCGTGCTGGTCGCGGGCGGCGGAGGCGGCGCGGGTGGCAACGCCCCGGACTGCTATTCGGTGTCACCCGTGCAGGATTCGACGTTCTTCTACTGCGGTGGCGGCTCCCGTCGCGACGGCGGTGACGGTGGTGACGGCAGCGCGGCGGTCGGCTGGCAGGAAGGGCCGCCGTGGACCGGCGGAGCGGGGGAGAACAATCCGGCAGGCACCACGCCGAGCGGTCTGACCTGTGGCGGCACCCGCGCGGGCGGTGCGGGCCACACATTCGACAAGACCGGCGGCGGCGGGGGCGGGGGCGGCGGTGGTGGTGGCTACCTGGGCGGTGCCGGGCAGGGTGGTGGCTGCGGCGGAGCGGCCGCGCCGGAGACACCGATCACGCACGGTCCGCACGCCGCACCGGGCGCTGGCGGCGCGGGCGGTGGTGGCGGGACTTCATATGCGTCCCCGGGCCTTTCCAAGGCGAGCGTGACCACCGCGTCGGTCTCCGGTGACGGCTACGTCCTGTTCCTGACCTCGGCCGACGGTGTCCGCACGACGACCTTCGGTGTGCACGGCGAATCCGCGCAGTACTTCTGCGTGGGCGACGGCGTCGACGAGATCTTCGCCGATGTGCTCGGCGGGTCCGGCGCGGGCGGCGGGCACGACTTCGGCGATGTGGGCACCGGTGGCGCGGGCAGCGGTGTGCAGGCGGTGATCGCCGTGCAGGAACGCAAACAGCTGAAGATCGATGTCGGGCATTACGGCGGGCCCGGCGGCGGTTGGGGATACGGCACCGGCGGTGCTCGTGGCACCGCCGATTCCGGCGCGTCCTACAGCGGTGCGGGCGGTGGTGGCGCGTCGGCGGTGAGCCAGAACGCCGCCGACTGCGGTACGCGACCGTCCTCCGAGAACCGGCCGATCATCGTCGCCGGGGGCGGTGGCGGCGGCGGTGGCAACGGCTTCAGCGCCGACGGTGGTGACGGTGGCGACGGCGGTCCCCAGCCGGGTGACGGCACCAGTGGCGGCTTCGGTGGTGGCTTCGGCGGTGAGGGCGGCAGCGAGCGTGGTGTGCACGGCGGCCACGCCACCGGCAGTTCCACCGGCGGCGGTGGCGGGGGCGGTGGCGGCGGTAGTCACGGCGGCGGCAAGGGCCACGGCGCGCAAGACGGCAACGACGGCGGCGGTGGCGGTGGGGGCGGCGGCGAGTCGACCGTCGACAGCGTCGCGAACCAGCCGCCGCACTTCTACAACGGGCCCGACGGCAGCCACGCGAATCGGGACCGGCTCAACGACGGCAAGGTCCAGCTGATCGTCCCGATCCCATCGAAACGCAGTCGGGTGGAACTGATCTCGGGCAACAGTCAGAGCGCCTACTCGGGACAGCCCTTCGCCGAGCCGCTGCGGGTGCGCTTCGTCGACGCGATCCACGGACCGCAGGCGGGCAAATCGATCACCTTCGCGATGCCCGCCGGCCAGCCGCCCGCCGCCGTATTCGACAACGGCCGCGACACGATCCGGGCGACCACCGACGCCGACGGCTACGCCCAGGTGGATTTGACCGCACTGGCCGCGACCCGGCAGGGGGAACTGCCTGGCGGATTCCTGGTCACCGCGTCCGCCACCGACGACCCGGCCCACCTGATCGGCGGCGCGGTGTTCCGGCTGCACGACGACCAGGTGCCGACCGAGATCGAGGTGACGACGACTGCGCCGAACCACATCGCCCAGGTCGGTGAACCGGTCGGCTTCAGCGCGAAGGTGAGCCAGAAGCCGGGAACCACACCGGCGTTCGGGACCCCCGCCGGGCACGTGCGCTTCGAGATCGACGGAGTCGCGACGCCGGGACCCATCGAGCTGGTCGACGGGGTGGCGACCCTGCCGCCGATCGACGGCCTGCGGCCCGGCACCCACCACGTGCTCGCGACCTATCTGGCAGACGACCCGACCAGGGTGTTCGCACCCGTCTTCGGCAGTGTCGGCGTGCTGGTGCAGACGGTGAAGGTGCCCACCGAGGTCCATCTGACCCTCCCGCCACCGCCGGTGCTCGCCGGTGCGGTCGTCGGCGCCACCGTCACCGTGCCGACGCCGAAGCCGGACGCGCCGAAACCCACCGGCGCGATTCAGTTCTCGCAGAACGGTTCCGCACTGGGCGATCCGGTGACCCTCGGCCCGGACGGCACGGCGAGTTCGCCGCCGTTGCGGGCGGGCTCGGGCACGATCGAGGCGCACTATTCCGGCGACGAGGTGTACGAACAGTCGACCGGCCGGGCCGAACTGACCGTTTATACCGCCACCTCGACGACGAAGGTGAGCGCCAGCCACAACCCGGTCACCTACTTCGAGCAACTCGACCTCACCGCGACGGCCGCCCGTGACCCCGCAGGCGAGATCGACACCGGCACCGTCCAGTTCTCCGCAGACGGCAAGCCGCTCGGCACACCTGTCCCGGTGGACGACGGGCTCGCCATCGCCCGCGATGTCGACGTCTCCCACCTGGGCTTCGGCACCCATCTGATCACCGCCGACTACTCGGGCGACGCCGACTCCGGTGTGGCGCCGAGCCGCGGCACGATGACGCTGTGGGTGCTGAAGGTCGGCGGTTCGCCGGGCGACCACCCCAGCGACGTCGGCGTGCACCTCGACATGCCCCGCACCGCAGACCCCGGCCAGCGGGTGACCGCGACCGTCACCCTCACCAATGTCGGCGGAAGACAAGCCGCCGACGTCGAAGCCCGGTTGTCGACCCAGGGCTGGCACCGCCTGGTCGATCCCGGCGGCGGTGAGGTGCGGCCGACCCATGTGCGATTCCGGCTCCCCACCCTCGAAGCAGGGGAGACGAGGACCTTCACCGTCGTCTTCGAAGCGCCACAGCACCTGGCGCTGATCACCTCGTTCCTGCACGCGTCGAGTGCGAGCACCGACATGAACCCGGCCGACAACCTGCATCTCGCCTCGACCTTCGTCCGGGCGCGAATGAGCTGAGACCTGCCCAGCGTTCTACGCTGCTGCCATGACGGTGCATTTCATCGGGGCGGGCCCCGGCGCAGCCGACCTGCTCACGGTGCGCGCGGTGAACCTCCTGCGCGACAGCCCGGTCTGCCTGTACGCGGGGACCTACCTCGACCCCGAAGTGCTCGCCCACTGCGCGCCCGGCACGGAACTGATCGACACCCAGCGCCTGGACCTCGACCAGATCACCGCCCACCTCGTGAAGGCGCATGAGGACGGTAAAGACGTAGCCCGCCTGTGCTCTGGCGACCCGTCCATATATTCGGCCCTCACCGAACAGACCCACCGCCTCGACGCACACGGCGTCCCCTGGGACATCACCCCCGGCGTCCCCGCCTACGCGGCGGCCGCGGCCGTCCTCGGCACCGAACTGACTGTCCCCGAGGTGGTCCAGTCGGTGGTCCTCACGCGCACCCAGGCCCGCTCGACGAAGATGCCCGAGGGCGAGGCTCTGGCCGATTTCGCCGCCACCGGCGCCACCCTCGTCCTGCACCTGGCCATCACGAGAATCAAGACCCTCGCCGAGGAACTGGCCGAGGAATACGGCCCCACCTGCCCGGTCGCCGTCGTCTACCGGGCCAGCCAGCCCGAACAACTGGTCCTGCGCGGCACCCTCACTGACATCGCGACCCAGGTCGAGGCGGCAGGTCTGCGCCAAGCCGCCGTCATCCTCGTCGGCCGGGCTCTCGGCGTCCCCGTCGACTGCGCCCAGTCCCACCTCTACGACCCCGCACGCAGTCGCCCGACCGGTATGTGACCCATCCCTCAATCGGCCTCGCGCACCACCGCGCCGGGCGGGATGTGAGGTGGGAGGAACGGTCAGCAAACCGGCTGCGGCGGATTTACCTGCGTCGATGCTCGCCAGCTATGGAGGTGGTTGGTTGCGGGGCAGCGGCACCGGTAGATTGGTGCGATGGTTTGCGACGAGCACACCGGCGCGGTCGGCCGGACGGTCCGAAGCATGGTCTCGGCCATGTAACGAGATCGGCTGAGCCGACAGATAGTGCCTATGGACATTTTTTGCCTGATTGATTTCGAGAATTGAACCCGAGACGCAGGCGCCACCGCTGGTTCTGGCTGGGCGTCTGCGTTCCGGTGTCGTCGGGGAGCGCCTGATGCGGGTGTTCCGGAAGCGAGGTTTGGGTTGGACCGGCTGGATTTCGGCGGAAACGGCGAAACTGGTGACGGACGTGGAGGCTCTTCGGAGTACTTCCCGCTCTCGCCCGCACAGCTGGGTATCTGGTACGCGCAGCACGTCGACCCGCTGGTGCCGATCAATATCGCCCAGTACGTCGACCTGCGTGGCCGCCTCGATGTGGCCGCGCTCGAGCGTGCGAGCGCCGGTGCCGCCACCGACCTCGAATCGGGCTGGCTGCGCATCGTCGAGATCGACGGCGAGCCGATGCAGACCATCGACCCCACCCAGGACGCGACGCTGATCTATGTCGATCTGCGTGGCGAGGCCGACCCGGAGGCCGCCGCCGCCGAGTGGATGCGTGCCGAGTACAGCCGCCCGCTCGACATCGTCCGCGACCGCCTGGTGCAGGCCGCCGCGCTGCAGCTCGAGGACGAGCGTTGGTACTGGTACGCCCGCGTCCACCACATCGTGCTCGACGGTTTCGGCGCCAACAACTTCGTCAACCGCACGGCACAGCTCTACACCGCCGAGGTCACCGGCATCCCGGCCCCGCCGAACAAGGCCGCCGATCTGCGCTCGCTCTACGAGTCCGAGATCGCCTACCGCGACAGCACCCGATTCCAGTCCGACAAGGAGCACTGGGCCCAGCGGGTGGCGGGCCTGGAGGAGGGCAGCAGCCTCACCGGTCGTTCGGCGCCGCCGTCGCCGGTCAACGACATCACCAGCGCTGCGCTGTCGCAGGACCAAGACGACCTGCTCGCCGCCGCGATCACCCGCCACGACAGCACCGCCGCCCCGCTGCTGATCGCCGGCTTCGCCGCCTACCTGGCCCAGATCACCGGCACCGAGGACGTCATCCTCAGCCTGCCGGTCACCGCCCGCACCACCGCGACCATGCGCCGCTCCGGTGGCGCGACCTCCAATATCGTGCCGCTGCGCCTGCGCGTCGGCCACGACACCTCGGTCGCCCAGTTGTTGCGTTCGGTCACCACCGAGGTGTCGGGCGCACTGCGTCATCAGCGCTACCGGCACGAGGACATCCGCCGTGATTCGGCGGGCGATGGCATGGTCTCCACGGAGTTCTTCGGTCCGTGGGTCAACATCATGTTGTTCGACAACCAGCTGCGCTTCGGCGACATGGAGGGCACGCTCAATGTGCTGTCCACCGGCAGCATCGAAGACCTGGGCGTCAACTTCTACCAGTCGCACGGCGGCACCCGCTCCCACATCGACTTCGAGACCAACCCGAACCTGTATTCGGCCGAGGAAGCGCGCACCCACCACGCCCGTTTCCTCGAGTTCTTCGACCGCTTCCTGGCCGCCGACGCCGAACTGCCCGTGTGGGCGCTGCCCGTCACCGGCGCCGAGGAACTGGAACGCTCGCTCACCGAGTGGAACGATTCCGCGCACGAGGTCCCCGCGACCACGCTGCCCGCCCTGCTCGACGCCCAGGTCCCGCGCACCCCGGACAACATCGCCCTCGACTTCGAGGGCGAAACGCTCACCTACGCCGAGTTCGCCGACCGGGTGAACCGGCTCGCGCGTTTCCTGATCGCCGACGGTGTCGGCCCGGAATCGCTCGTCGCCCTCGGCATGCGCCGCTCGCTGGAGCTGGTGATCGGCATGCATGCCGTGCTGCGCGCCGGTGGTGCCTACGTGCCGATCGACCCGGATCATCCGGCCGACCGCACCGCCTACATCCTCGAATCCGCGGCACCGGTCTGTGTGCTCACCACCAGCCGCGACGAGCTCGACCTGCCCGCTGATGTCGCGCGGGTGGAGATCGATCGACTCGACACCACCGGTTTCGACGCCACACCTGTGTCCGATGCCGACCGGCTCGCCCCGCTGCGCCCGGACAACACCGCCTACGTCATCTACACCTCGGGTTCCACCGGCCGCCCCAAGGGCGTCGCGGTCACCCACCACGCGATCGTCAACCAAGAGCTGTGGATGCTCGACGAGTACCGGTTGACCGCCGACGACGTGTACCTGCAGAAGACCGCGACCACCTTCGACGTGTCGCTGTGGGGTTACTTCCTGCCGCTGATGGTCGGCGCCGAGCTGGTCATCGCCTCGCCGGACGGGCACCGCGACCCGCTGTATGTCGCGGACATGATCGAACGCCACGGCGTCACCGTGACGGATTTCGTGCCGTCCATGCTCACCGTCTTCGTCTCGCACGCCACCGCCGCCCAATGTGCTTCGCTGCGTGCGGTTTTCGTGATCGGTGAGGCGCTGCCGCCGGAGACCGCCGCCGGTCTGCGCGCCATTTCCAGCGCCGGACTGCACAACCTGTACGGCCCCACCGAGGCCGCGGTCTCGGTGACCTATTGGGAGGCAACCGAAGCCGACACCGTCACGGTGCCGATCGGTATCCCCGAATGGAATGTCGAAGTCTACGTGCTGGATTCGCGGCTGCGCCCGGCCGCGATCGGTGCACCGGGTGAGCTGTATCTGGCCGGTCGTCAGCTGGCCCGCTGCTACCGCGGCCGCCCCGACCTGACCTCGGACCGCTTCGTCGCCAACCCCGTCGGTGGCCCCGGTGAGCGCATGTACCGCACCGGTGACCTGGTGCGCTGGAACAGCGACGGCGTCCTCGAATACATCGGCCGCACCGACTTCCAGGTGAAGTTCCGTGGTCAGCGCATCGAGCTCGGTGAGATCGAGACCGATCTGCTCGCGCACCCGAGCGTCAGCCAGGCGGCGGTGCTCGTGGTCGACACCGCGACCGGTCAGCAGCTGGTGGCCTACGTGGTGCCCGCGCCCGGCCAGTCCGCCGACCCGGCGACGCTGACCAGGTTCGTCGCCGAGAAGCTGCCCAGCTACATGGTGCCCGCGTCGATCATGGTGCTCGACGCGTTCCCGCTCAACACCAGCGGCAAGCTCGACCGCAAGGCCCTGCCCGAGCCCGTGTTCACCGCCGCCGCAGGCGATTTCCGTGCTCCGCGTACCGCCGCCGAACAGATCGTGGCGGGCATCTTCGCCGATGTGCTGAGCCAGGAACGGGTCGGCGCCGACGACAACTTCTTCGAACTCGGCGGCAACTCGCTGGTCGCCACCCAGGTCGTGGCGCGGATCGGCGCCGCGTTCGGCATCCAGTTCGGCGTGCGCGCCCTGTTCGAGACCCCGACCGTCGCCGGCCTGGCCGCGCGCGCGGAAGCTGTTGCGCCCGCCGAGATCTCGTCTCGCCCGCCGCTGGTCGCCCAGGAGCATCCGGACCGGGTGCCGCTGTCGCTGGCCCAGCAGCGGATGTGGTTCATCAACCAGTTCGACCCCGCCGCGCCCACCTACAACCTGCCCTTCGTGGTGCAGATGAAGGGCCGCGTCGAGGTCGATGCGCTCATCGCGGCGCTCAACGATGTTGTGGTGCGCCAGGAGTCGCTGCGCACGATCTTCCCCGACGCCGACGGCGGCTTCCAGCGGGTGCTCGGTGCCGACGAGTTCGACCTCGGCATCACCGTGTCCTCGATCGATCAGGCCGAGCTGGCGGCCGAGCTGGTCGACTTCGCGTCGAGGGGTTTCGACGTCACCCTCGAGCTGCCGATCCGGGTGCGGATCTACCGGGTCACCGGTGGAAGCACCAATGGCACACCGGAATACGCGGTCGCGTTCGTCGTCCATCACATCGCCGCCGACGGTTTCTCCTTCGGCCCACTGGCCCGCGATGTCGCCACCGCCTACCTCGCCCGCGCGGCGGGGCTGGCCCCGGCGTGGGAACCGCTGCCGGTGCAGTACCGCGACTACACGCTGTGGCAGCGTGAACTGCTCGGCTCGGAGTCCGATCCGGAGTCCATCGCGGCCCGCCAGATCGACTACTGGCGCCGGGCGCTGGACGGCCTGCCCGACCAGCTCGACCTGCCCGCCGACCGGATCCGCCCGCAGCAGCAGAGTTTCCGTGGCGCGCACCTGGCCTTCGAGATCGACCCCGAGCTGCACGCGGAGCTGATCGCGCTGGCCCGGGCCAAGGGCGTCACGCTGTTCATGGTGCTGCACGCCGCGCTCGCGGTGCTGCTGTCGCGGCTGTCCAACACCCGTGACATCGCGGTCGGCACTCCGATCGCGGGCCGTGGTGAGCAGGCGCTCGACGACCTGATCGGCATGTTCGTCAACACCCTGGTGTTGCGTTCCGACGTGGACCCCGGCCTGTCGTTCGCCGATTTCCTGAGCCGTACCCGCGACACCGACCTGGCTTCGTTCGGCAATGCCGATGTGCCGTTCGAGCGCCTCGTCGACGTGCTCAACCCGACCCGCTCCCAGGCGCGCCACCCACTGTTCCAGGTGATGCTGTCGTTCCAGGAGATGGCGCACGGCGAGCTGGAGCTGCCCGGTCTCACGGTGAGCGCCGACGAGCTCGAGGTCGCGATCGCCAAGTTCGACCTGCAGTGGACCATCACCGAACAGCACAGCAGCGGTGGTGCCCCGCAGGGCCTCGCGGCGGTCGCGCAGTTCGCGACCGACCTGTTCGACGCCGAGACCGTGCAGTCGTTCATCGACCGCCTGCTGTCGATCCTGCGCGCGATCACCGTCGACCCGTCGGTGGCTGTCGGTGACATCGATCTGCTCGGTGAGCAGGAACGTCTCGATGTGTCGCGTGAGTGGGTCAGTTTCGCCCCCGACGGTGGCACCGGGCAGTTCGCCGACCGGTCGACCACGCTGGTCGACCTGTTCGAATCCGCTGTCGCGGCCCATCCGGACAATGTTGCGGCCCGCTACGGCACGGAGTCGCTGACCTACGCCGAGCTGGACAAGCGCGCGAACGCGTTGGCGCACAAGCTGATCGCCGACGGCGCAGGCCCGGAGTCCCTTGTCGCGGTGATCCTGCCGCGTTCGCTGGATCTGGTCGTGGCTCTGCTCGCGGTGGTCAAGACCGGTGCCGGTTACGTGCCGGTCGACCCGACGTACCCGGCCGAGCGCATCGCCTACGTGCTCGAGGACTCGCGCCCGACGAGTGTGGTGATCGATGCCGACTCCGAGGTGGAGCTGGCCGACGACCTGCCCGTGCTGGTGCTCGGCGAGCTCGACGACGCCGATAGCGCGCCGCTCACCGACGCCGACCGGCTGGCGCCGCTGTCGCCGGACAATGTCGCGTACGTCATCTACACCTCCGGTTCGACCGGCCGCCCGAAGGGTGTCGCGGTCGCGCACCGGAATGTGGTGCGGCTGTTCGCGAACACCGATCGTGATTTCGGTTTCGGCCCCGACGATGTGTGGACGCTGTTCCACTCCTACGCCTTCGACTTCTCGGTGTGGGAGCTGTGGGGCCCGCTGCTGTTCGGCGGCACCGTGGTCGTCGTCGACTACTTCACCTCGCGCTCCCCGGAGCAGTTCCTGGATCTGCTGCGTACCGAGCGCGTGACGGTGCTCAACCAGACGCCGTCGGCCTTCTATCAGCTGGCCGAGGCCGACCGCAATGCCGGTCCCGGCGTCGAGCCCCTGAGCCTCCGCTACGTGGTGTTCGGCGGTGAAGCGCTCGAGCTGCGTCGCCTGTCGGATTGGGTTGCTCGCCACGGTGATTCGTCGCCGACGCTGGTGAACATGTACGGCATCACCGAGACCACGGTGCACGTGTCGTACCGCGCGCTCGATGCCGAAACCATCGCCGCCGCTTCGGGTTCCATCGTCGGACGCGCCATCGCCGGTCTGAGCGTGTATGTGCTCGACTCGCGTCTGCGCCCGGTGCCGGTGGGTGTCGCGGGTGAGATGTATGTCGCGGGACCGCAATTGGCGCGCGGCTACCTCGGTCGCCCGGATCTGACCGCCACCCGCTTCGTCGCGAGCCCGATGGGCGACGGCGAACGCCTCTACCGTTCCGGCGACCTCGCGCGCTGGAACCGTTTCGGCGAGCTCGAATACCTCGGCCGTGCCGACGATCAGGTGAAGGTGCGTGGTTTCCGCATCGAGCTCGGTGAGATCGAAGCCGCCGTGCTGTCGCACCCGGAGATAGCGCAGGCCGCGGTCATCGTGCGCGAGGACCAGCCCGGTGGTCAGCGCATCGTCGCCTACGTCGTCGCCGAATCGCACAAGCTCGACCTCGACGAGGTCCGCCAGTTCGCCGCCGACCAGCTCCCGGCCTACATGGTGCCCTCGGCGTTCGTGCAGCTCGACGCCATCCCGCTGACCGTCAACGGCAAGCTGGACCGCCGCGCCCTGCCCGCACCGGTGTTCGAGGTGCGCGAATTCCGTGCTCCGACAACGCCGATCGAGCAGATCATCGCGCAGGTCTTCGCCGACGTGCTCGATCTGCCGCGCATCGGTGTCGACGACGACTTCTTCGAACTCGGCGGCAACTCGCTGATCGCCACCCAGGTGGTCTCGCGCGTCGGTATCGCCCTCGATACCCGCGTTCCGGTGCGGATGCTGTTCGAGGCGTCCACCGTGGCTGCCCTGGCCGCCCGTGTGGAATCGCAGGCGGGCGACGGCGCCCACAAGGCCCTGGTGGCGCGCGAGCGGCCCGAGCAGGTGCCGCTGTCGCTTGCTCAGCAGCGCATGTGGTTCCTCAACCGCTTCGACACCGCCTCGGCGGTCAACAACATCCCGGTGGCCATCCGCCTGTCCGGTGACCTCGACGTGGCCGCCCTGCAGGTGGCCGTCATCGACGTCATCGACCGGCACGAGTCGCTGCGCACCGTGTTCCCCGACTCCGGCAACGGCCCGGTGCAGGTGGTCCTCGACGCCGCCCAGATCGTGCCCGACCTCACCCCGTACCGGGTCACCGAGGAAAACCTCATCGATCACCTGATCGACCTGGCCTCGATGGCCTTCGACGTGACCAGCGAAGTACCGCTGCACGCACGGCTTTTCGAGATCTCGGACTCCGAGTACGTGCTCGGCATGGTGGTGCACCACATCTCCGCCGACGGCTGGTCGATGGCGCCGCTCTCGCGCGACGTCATCATGGCCTACGCCGCGCGCACCTCCTGGGAGGCGCCGACCTGGGCCGAATTGCCGGTCCAGTACGCCGATTACGCGCTGTGGCAGCGTGAGGTGCTCGGCTCCGAGGACGACCCGACCTCGCTGATCTCCTCCGAGATCGACTACTGGAAGCGCGAACTCGCCGATCTGCCCGACGAGCTGGTGCTCCCCGCCGATCACCCGCGTCCGCCCGCCGCCAGCTACCGCGGCGGCACCTACAGCTTCGTGATCGCGGGCGAAACCCAGCGTGCCCTCATGGAATTGGGCCGCCGCTACAACGCCTCGCTGTTCATGGTGATGCACAGCGCCCTCGCGGTGCTGCTCGCGCGCTCGAGCGGGTCGTCCGACATCGCCATCGGCACCCCGGTGGCCGGTCGTGGCGACCAGGCGCTCGACGATCTCGTCGGCATGTTCGTCAACACCCTGGTGCTGCGCACCGAGGTGGACGGCGCCACCGCCTTCGCGACCCTGCTCGACCAGGCCCGCGAAACCGACCTGCAGGCCTTCGCCCACGCCGACGTGCCGTTCGAGCGGCTCGTCGAGGTGCTCAACCCGGCCCGTTCGCAGGCTCGGCACCCGCTGTTCCAGGTGATGCTGTCGTTCCAGAACACCAAGCAGGCCTCGCTGCAGCTGCCCGGCCTGTCGGTGAGCGGTATCGACTACGACGCCCAGCTGGCCAAGTTCGACCTGCAGCTGACGCTGACCGAGGTGCAGGACACCGACGGCGAGGTCGGCGGCATGTCGGCCGAGTTCTCCTACGCGCTCGATCTTTTCGAGGAATCGACGGTCGCCGCGTTCGCCCGCCGCCTCGACAACATCTTCGCCGCGATCGTCGCCGACCCCGAGGTGCCGGTCGGCGACATCGACCTGCTCGCGCCCGAGGAGCACGCGCAGGTCCTGGTCGACTGGAACGACACCGCCCACGCGGTGCCGCACGCCACCCTTGTTTCCCTGTTCGACGCCCAGGTGGAACGCACCCCCGACGCGGTCGCGCTGGTCTTCGAAGCCGAGCAGCTGACCTACCGCGAGCTGCAGGAGCGTGCCAACCGCATCGCCCGCAGGCTGATCGCCGACGGTGTGGGCCCGGGTTCGCATGTGGCCCTTGCCATCCGGCGTTCCGCCGAACTCGTCGTCGCCATGTACGCGGTGCTGCAGACGGGTGCGGCCTACGTGCCGCTCGACCCCGATCAGCCCGCCGACCGCATCGGCCACATCATCGAGACCGCGGAGCCGCAGCTGGTGCTCACCAGCCGTCGCGACGGTTTCGAGGCCGAGGGTGTCACCGTGCACGCCGTCGAGAACATCGAGGCGCCCGCCGATTTCAGCGGCGCCCCGATCACCGACGCCGAGCGGGTGCGTCCGCTGCGCGACAGCAACACCGCCTACGTCATCTTCACCTCCGGTTCGACCGGCCGCCCCAAGGGTGTCGCCGTCGACCACGCCGCGATCGTGAACCGGCTGCTGTGGATGCAGCACGAGTACCCGATCGACGCCACCGACGCGGTGCTGCAGAAGACCCCCGCCACCTTCGACGTGTCGGTGTGGGAGTTCTTCTGGCCCCTGCAGACCGGTGCGCGCCTGGTCGTCGCCAAGCCCGACGGTCACCGCGACCCGGTGTACCTGGCGCAGATCATCGCCGAACAGTCCATCACCACAGCGCATTTCGTGCCGTCGATGCTGTCGGTGTTCGTGTCGACCCTCGGTAACAACGGCAACGGTGACGCGGTGCGCATGCGTCAGGTGTTCGCCTCCGGTGAGGCGCTGCCCGCGCCCACCGCGCAGCGCCTGCGTGAGCTGACCGGTGCCCGCCTGCACAACCTGTACGGGCCGACCGAGGCCGCCGTCGACGTGACCTACCACGAGGTCGTCGACGCCGACGTGGAGTCGGTGCCGATCGGCCGTCCGGTGTGGAACACCAAGGTGTTCGTGCTGGATTCGCGGCTGCACCCCGTCGCCTCCGGTGTCGCGGGTGAGCTGTATCTGGCGGGCGATCAGCTCGCCGTCGGCTACCTCAACCGGGCCGACCTCACCGCCGACCGCTTCGTCGCCAACCCGTACGGTCCCGCCGGTTCGCGCATGTACCGCACCGGCGACCTGGTCACCTGGACCCGCGACGGTGAACTGAACTACCTGGGCCGCACCGACTTCCAGGTGAAGCTGCGCGGCCTGCGCATCGAGCTCGGCGAGATCGAGGCGACGCTGCTGGCCCAGCCCGGTGTCGCGCAGTCGGTCGTCGTCGTCCGTGCCGACGCGCACGCGGGCGATCAGCTCGTGGGTTACGTTGTGCCCGAACCGGGTTCGGCTCTCGATGTGGCCGCCGTCAAGGCCGGGCTCGCCGCCGAGCTGCCCGCCTACATGGTGCCCTCGGCGCTGGTCGTGCTCGAGGCATTCCCGCTCAACGCCTCCGGCAAGCTCGATCGCAAGGCGCTGCCCGCGCCCGTGTTCGAGGCAAAGGTGTTCCGTGCGCCCTCGACGCCGATCGAGGAGATCGTCGCCGAGATCTTCGCCGACCTGCTCGGTGCCGAGCGCGTGGGCGTGGACGACGATTTCTTCGCCCTCGGCGGCAACTCGCTGGTCGCCACCCAGGTCGCGGCCCGTCTGAGCAAGGCGCTCGACGCCGAGGTCGGCGTGCGCACCCTGTTCGAGGCGCCGACCGTCGGCGCGCTCGCCGCGCGGGTTGAATCGCACGCGGGCAGCGGTCTGCGCGCCGAACTCACCGCCCGTCCGCGCCCGGAGTACCCGCCGCTGTCGCTCGCCCAGCAGCGCATGTGGTTCCTCAACCGCTTCGACGCCGAGGACACCGGCACCTACAACATCCCGGTCGCGGTGCGCCTGCAAGGACTGCTCGACTTCCCCGCCCTGCGTGGCGCGGTCGCCGACGTGATCGCCCGCCACGAGTCGCTGCGCACGGTCTTCCCGTCGCACGACGGCACCGCCTACCAGAAGGTGCTCGCCGCCGCAGCCGCCATTCCGGACGTGGAACTGGTCGAGGCCGACGAGACCGACATGGCGACCTCGCTCTACGAGTTCGCCCGCCGCGGCTTCGACGTCACCGCGAATCCGCCAGTGCGCCTTCGGGTCTACGAGCTGAGCGAACGCGAGCACGTGCTGGTGATGGTGGTCCACCACATCGCCTCCGACGGTTTCTCGCTGCGCCCACTGGTGCGCGACCTGATGACCGCCTACGTCGCCCGCACCGCCAACGCCGAGCCCGGCTGGCCGCCGCTGGCCGTGCAGTACGTGGACTACGCGCTGTGGCAGCGCGAGGTTCTCGGCGACGAGAACGACCCGACCTCGCTGATCTCCGAGCAGCTCGACCACTGGCGCACCGCGCTGGCCGACCTGCCCGACGAGCTGCGCCTGGGCCACAAGTCGCGGCCGGCGCAGGCCAGCTACCAGGCGGGCACGCACCGCTTCGAGGTGCCGGGCGAGCTCGTCGACGCCCTCAACCGCGTGGCCCACGAGCACAGCACCACTCTGTTCATGGTCGTGCACAGCGCGTTCGCCGTGCTGCTCGCGCGCCTGTCGGGCACCTCCGACATCGCCATCGGCACCCCGGTCGCCGGTCGCGGTCAGCAGGCTCTCGACGACCTGGTCGGCATGTTCGTCAACACCCTGGTGCTGCGCGCCGAGGTCGACCCCGGCGTCACCTTCACCGAGCTGCTCGGCCAGGTGCGCGAACACGACCTGGCCGCCTTCGCCCACGCCGACGTGCCGTTCGAACGCCTCGTCGAGGTGCTCAACCCGGCCCGTTCGCAGGCGCGGCACCCGCTGTTCCAGGTGATGCTGTCGTTCCAGAACCTGGGCCGCACCACCCTGGAACTGCCCGGTCTGACCGTGTCGGAGCTGGGCATCGATCAGCACACCGCCAAGTTCGACCTGCAGCTCGCGCTGAGCGAGGTCCCGGCCGACGACGACAGCCACCTCGACGCCGAACTCGTCTACGCCACCGATCTCTTCGACGCCGCGTTCGCCGCCACCTTCGGCGCCCGCCTGCTGCGTGTGCTCGCCGCGATCGTGGCCGACCCCACCGCCCCCGTCGGCGACATCGAACTGCTCGACAACGCCGAGCGCGCCCTGGTGCTCGACCGCTGGAACGACACCGAATTCGCGGTCGACGCCGCGCTCAGCACCCCGAGCGACGACGACCCGGCCACCCTCAACGCGCTGTTCGAGGCGCAGGTCGCGCGCACGCCCGACGCGACCGCCCTCACGTTCGACGGGACGAGTCTGTCCTACGCCGAGTTCGCGGTCCGCGTGCGCAAGCTCGCCCGCTGGCTCAAGGACGCGGGCGTCGGCCCGGAATCGTATGTGGCCCTCGGCATGCGGCGTTCGATCGACCTGCTGGTCGGCATGTACGCGGTGTCGGCCGCCGGTGGCGCGTATGTGCCGCTGGATCCCGATCACCCGGCCGAGCGCATCGAGCACATCCTCGACACCGCGCAGCCGGTGTGCGTGCTGACGTCGGGGGAGAGCCTGCCCGCGGCCGCCGGTCGCGAGGTGCGCATCGACCAGCTCGACCTGTCCGGCCACTCGGCCGAGCCGGTCACCGACGCCGACCGGCATCGCCCGCTGCGCTCGGGCAACACCGCCTACGTCATCTTCACCTCCGGTTCGACCGGGCGCCCCAAGGGTGTCGCGGTGAGTCACGCGGCCATCGTCAACCGTCTCGTGTGGATGCACGCCGCCTACGGCCTGGCCGCCGACGACGTGGTGCTGCAGAAGACGCCCGCCACCTTCGACGTGTCGGTGTGGGAGTTCTTCTGGCCGCTGCAGGTCGGTGCGCGCCTGGTGGTCGCCAAGCCCGACGGGCATCGCGACCCGGCCTACCTGGCCCGGCTGATCGTGGCCGAGCAGGTCACCACGGTGCACTTCGTGCCGTCGATGATGGCCGTGTTCGTCACCGAACCGCTTGCCGCCGACTGTGTCTCGCTGCGCAATGTGTTCGCCTCCGGTGAGGCGCTGCCCGCGCCGACCGCGCAGCGCCTGCGCGAACTCACCGGTGCCGCGCTGCACAACCTGTACGGCCCGACCGAGGCCGCGGTCGACGTGACCTTCCACGAGGTCACCGAGGCCGACACCGATACCGTGCCGATCGGCGCGCCGGTGTTCAACACCCGTCTGTACGTGCTGGATTCGCGGCTGCGACCCGTTCCGGTGGGTGTCGCGGGTGAGCTGTATCTGGCGGGCGTGCAGCTGGCCCACGGCTACGTGGGTCGCCCCGACCTCACGATGGACCGCTTCGTCGCCGATCCGTTCGCCCCCGGCGAGCGCATGTACCGCACCGGCGACCTCGTCACCTGGACCCCCGACGGCGAGCTGGAATACCTGGGCCGCACCGACTTCCAGGTGAAGCTGCGCGGTCTGCGCATCGAACTCGGCGAGATCGAGTCCGCGCTCACCGCGCTGCCGCAGATCGCGCAGGCGGTCGTGGTGGTGCGCGCCGACGAGCACACCGGTGACCAGCTGGTCGCCTACGTCATCCCGGAGACCGGACAGAGCGTCGACACCGATGCGACGAAGGCCGCCCTGTCGGCCGAACTGCCGGTGTACATGGTGCCCGCCGCGTTCATGGTGCTGAACGCCTTCCCGCTCAACGCTTCCGGCAAGCTCGACCGCAAGGCGCTGCCCGCCCCCGTGTTCGCCGCGCGGGTGTTCCAGGCGCCGGTCACCCCGGTGCAGCAGATCGTCGCCGCCACCTTCGCCGAGGTGCTCGGCGCGGGCCAGGTCGGCCTCGACGACGACTTCTTCGAACTCGGCGGCAACTCGCTGGTCGCCACCCGGGTCGCCGCGCGTCTGTCGGAGGCCCTCGACGCCCAGGTTCCGCTGCGCGCGCTGTTCGAGGCGCCGACCGTCGCCGCTCTGGCCGCTCGCGTGGAAACCGCGTCCGGCCGGGGCTCGCGCGTGCCGCTGACACCGCGTCCGCGCCCGGAGCTGGTTCCGCTGTCGCAGGCCCAGCAGCGCATGTGGTTCCTCAACCGCTTCGACAACCGCACCGCCGTGAACAACATCCCGGTCGCCATCCGGCTCACCGGTGAACTCGACACGGCCGCACTGGAATCCGCCATCGCCGACGTGATGGCCCGGCACGAGTCGCTGCGCACCTTCTACCCCGAGATCGAGGGTGCGGGCTACCAGCAGATCCTGCCCGTCGACGAAGTCCGTTTCGCGCTGCCGGCCCAGCCGGTCGCCGCCGAGGATGTCGTCGCACGCGTGGTCGAACTGGCGAGCGTGCAGTTCGACGTCACCCGCGAGGTGCCGTTCCGCGCGAGCCTGCTCCGCGTCGACGACCGCACGCATGTCGCCGTCCTGGTGATGCACCACATCAGCGGCGACGGTTTCTCGCTGCGTCCGCTGCTGCGTGACGTGGTGGTCGCCTACACCGAACGCGCCCGCGGTGAGGTGCCTGCGTGGGCGCCCCTGGACGTGCAGTACGCCGACTACACGCTGTGGCAGCGTGAGGTGCTCGGCGAGGAGTCCGATCCCGATTCGGTCGCCGCGGGTCAGCTCGCCTACTGGACCGAGCAACTGCGCGACCTGCCCGATCAGATCGAACTGCCCGCCGATCGGCCGCGTCCCGAGATCGCGACCAATGCCGGTGACCTGTACCGGTTCTCGATCGACGCCGAACTGCATCGCGCGCTCACCGAGATCGCCCGTGCCCGTGGCGTCACCCTGTTCATGGTGATGCACGCGGCCCTGGCCACCTGGGCCGCGCGACTGTCCAACAGCACCGATATCGCCATCGGCACCCCGATCGCCGGCCGTGGCGAACGTTCGCTCGACGATCTGGTCGGCATGTTCGTCAACACCCTCGTGCTGCGCAGCGAGGTCGACCTCGGCGGGCGCTTCGGCGACCTGCTCGAGCAGGTCCGCAAGGTCGACCTGTCGGCCTTCGCCAACGCCGACGTGCCGTTCGAACGGCTCGTCGAGGTACTCAGCCCCACCCGCTCGCAGGCGCACCACCCGCTGTTCCAGGTAGCGCTCACCTTCGAGGCGGCCACCGCCGCCGACACCGGCACCGTGGCGCTCCCGGGTCTGGACCTCGACGTGGTCGACTTCGACCCGGGCACAGCCAAATTCGATGTGCAGCTCACCGTCGGCGAGGCCGCCGACGGCTCGCTCGCCATGTCCTGGAACTACGCCACCGATCTGTTCGACGCCGAGACCGTCGCCGCCTTCGGCGACCGCCTGGTCCGCATCCTGCGCACGGTGGCCGAGAACCCGGACGTGATCGTCGGTGACATCGACCTGCTCGGTGAGGCCGAACAGCGCGATGTCGCCCAGCGCTGGGTGTCCTCGGGCGCCGACGCCATCGCCCTGCCGGTGGTGCACGATGCCAGCACCCCCGCCGGCTACCGGCGCGGGCTGTTCGGCAACCGGCATACCACTCTGGTCGACCTGTTCGACGCGGCCGCGGCCGCCTACCCGGACCGGATCGCCGCCAAGTTCGGCGTCGAATCGCTCACCTACGCCGAGCTCGACCGGCGCGCGAATGTGCTGGCGCGCAGGCTGATCGACGACGGCGCTGGTCCCGAATCGCTGGTCGCGGTGATCCTGCCGCGTTCGCTGGATCTGGTCGTCGCACTGCTCGCGGTGGTCAAGACCGGTGCCGGTTACGTGCCGGTCGACCCGACCTACCCGGCCGAGCGCATCGCCTACGTGCTCGAGGACTCGCGCCCGACCAGCGTTGTGCTCGACTCCACCGTCCAGGTGACGGTGCCCGCGCACCTGCCCTCGGTGGTCCTCGACGGCTTTGCCGTGGAGACCGGCAATGTGGAGGACGCCGACGACGCGCCCATCACCGACGCCGATCGCCTAGCACCGCTGTCGCCCGACAATGTCGCCTACGTCATCTACACCTCCGGTTCGACCGGCCGCCCCAAGGGCGTCGCCGTCGCGCACCGGAATGTGGTGCGGCTGTTCGCCAATACCGATCGCGACTTCGGCTTCGGCCCGCGCGATGTGTGGACGCTGTTCCACTCCTACGCCTTCGACTTCTCCGTCTGGGAGCTGTGGGGCCCGCTGCTGTTCGGCGGCTCGCTGATCGTCGTGGACTACTACACCTCGCGTTCGCCCGAGCAGTTCCTGGAACTGCTGCGGGTGGAGCAGGTGACGGTGCTCAACCAGACGCCGTCGGCGTTCTACCAGCTCGCCGAGGCCGACCGGAACGCCGGACCGGGCCTGGCGCCGCTGGCCCTGCGCTACGTGGTGTTCGGCGGTGAGGCGCTCGAGCTGCGTCGTCTGTCGGATTGGGTTGCCCGCCACGGTGATTCGTCGCCGACGCTCGTGAACATGTACGGCATCACCGAGACCACGGTGCATGTGTCGTTCCGCGCGCTCGACGCGAAGACCATCGCGGCGGCGGCCGGTTCGGTCGTCGGCCGGGCCATCGCGGGCCTGAGCGTGTTCGTGCTCGACTCGCGTCTGCGCCCGGTGCCGGTGGGTGTCGCGGGTGAGATGTACGTCGCGGGACCGCAATTGGCGCGCGGCTACCTGGGTCGCCCCGACCTCAGCGCCACCCGGTTCGTCGCCAATCCGCTGGCCGGCCCGAACCAGGCCGGTTCGCGGCTGTACCGTTCCGGCGACCTCGCGCGCTGGAACCGTTTCGGCGAACTCGAATACCTCGGCCGCGCCGACGACCAGGTGAAGGTGCGTGGTTTCCGCATCGAGCTCGGTGAGATCGAAGCCGCCGTGCTCGCCCAGCCCGGCATCGCCCAGGCGGCGGTCATCGTGCGCGAGGACACCCCCGGTGACCAGCGCATCGTCGCCTACGTGGTCGCCGACGCCGAGACCGAACCCGACCTCGACGCCGTGCGAAGCGGCGCCGCCGAACAGCTGCCCGCCTACATGGTTCCGGCCGCGCTGGTGCGGCTCGAGTGGATCCCGCTCACGGTCAACGGCAAGCTCGACCGCCGTGCCCTGCCCGCCCCGGCGGTGCAGGCGCGCGCCTTCCGCGCCCCGGTCACGCCGGTGCAGGAAACCGTGGCCTCGGTGTTCGCCGACGTGCTCGGCCTCGACCGGGTCGGCGCCGACGACGACTTCTTCGACCTCGGCGGCAACTCGCTGATCGCCACCCGCGTCGTCGCCCGCATCGGCGCCGCGCTCGGTGCGACGGTGCCCGTGCGCGCCCTGTTCGAAGCGTCGACCGTGGAAGCCCTCGCGGCCCGGGTGGAGTCCCACACCGGCGGCACCGCCCGCGCGGCGCTCGTCGCCCGTGAGCGCGCCGACGGCGAACTGGTCCCGCTGTCGTTCGCCCAGCAGCGGATGTGGTTCCTCAACAAGTACGACACCACCTCCTCGGCCTACAACCTGCCCGTCGCGATCCGCCTCACCGGCGACCTCGACGTCGAGGCGCTGTCGCTGGCGCTGGCCGACCTCGTGCGCAGGCACGAATCGCTGCGCACCCGCTACCCCGAGCACGGCGGCACGCCGGTGCAGCAAGTGGTTGCGGCCGAACGTATTTCGCTGGATCTGCGCCCGGTCACCGTCGCTGCCGACCAGCTTTTCGAGACAGTCACCGAGTTCGTCTCCACCGGATTCGATGTGGCGGAAGAAGTTCCGTTGCGCGCCCGGTTGTTCCGCGTCGCGCCCGGGAACGACGGTGCACCCGCGAACGGCGTCGCGTCCACGCGCGACGGTGCGGGCGCGGCCCAGCTCGCCGGTTCCGGTGCGGCCGCCGAGCACGTGCTCGTCGTGGTGGTCCACCACATCGCCGCCGACGGTTTCTCCATCGCCCCGCTGACCCGCGACGTGATGCTGGCCTACACAGCCCGCGCACAGGGCACCGCGCCCGGTTGGGCGCCGCTGCCGGTGCAGTACGCCGACTTCGCCGTCTGGCAGCGCGCGGTCCTCGGCACCGAGGACGACGCCGATTCGCTGATGGCGCGACAGGTGGCTTACTGGCAGCGTCAGCTCGCCGGTGTTCCCGACGAACTCACCCTGCCTTTCGACCGGCCGCGTCCGGCCATCGCCTCGCTGCGTGGCGCGTCGGTGCACCGCGAGCTCCCGCCCGAGCTGATCGCCCGCCTCGACGAGGTGGCCCGCCGTCAGGGTGCCTCGCTGTTCATGGTCATGCACACCGCGCTCGCGGTGCTGCTGGCCAGGCTGTCCGGCTCCGACGACATCGCCATCGGCACCCCCATCGCCGGCCGTGGCGAGCAGGCCCTCGACGACCTCGTCGGCATGTTCGTCAACACCCTGGTGCTGCGCACCGGTGTGCGCCCGGGCGAGTCGTTCACCGACCTGCTCGAGCAGGCCCGCAAGACCGACCTCGACGCCTACGGCAATGCCGACGTGCCGTTCGAGCGCCTGGTCGAACTGCTCGCACCCGAGCGGTCCCAGGCCCGCAACCCGCTGTTCCAGGTGATGCTGGCCTTCCAGAACCTGGACCGCACCACCCTGGAACTGCCCGGTCTCGCCGTGTCGGCGCTCGACCTCGACGAGAGCGTCGCCCGCTTCGACCTCCAGTTCACCCTGTCCGAGCTGGGCGAACCCGGCCACGGCGGGATGGCGCTGTCGCTGAACTACGCCACCGAACTGTTCGACGAGGCGACGGTCGACACCATCGCGACCCGCTGGGAACGCGTGCTCGAGGCCGTGGCCGCCGACGCCTCGGTGACCATCGGCGCGATCGACGTGCTCGACGCAGCCGAACGGGCCGACCTGGTGTTCCGGGTCGGCGCACCGCCAGTGCCCGCCCGCACCCTGCGCAGCCTCCTCGCCGACGCCGCCGCGGCGAACCCGACCGGCGATGCCGTCGTGTTCAAGGGGACGACTCTGTCCTACGCCGAACTCGACGAACGTTCGAACCGCTTGGCGCGCTTGCTGATCGAGCAGGGCATCGGTGCCGAGGATCTCGTCGCCATCGGTGTCCCGCGCTCGGCCGACTCGGTGCTCGCCGCCTGGGCCGTCGCCAAGACCGGCGCCGCCTTCGTCCCCGTCGACCCGACCTACCCCGCCGACCGCATCGCCCACATGGTCACCGACTCCGGTTCGCCGCTCGGCATCACGGTCGCGTCGGTGCGCGACGGACTGCCCGACATCGCCACCGCAGCCGGGACATCCGCCGCACCGCAGATGCCCGACGCCGGGCCTGCGGACGGTGCTTCGGCTGCCACTCAGACGTCTGAATCTGCGGATGCCGCAGGTGCTTCGGCCTCTGCGGGGACGTTCGGCAACTCGGCCGCGGGTTGGCTCGTGCTCGACGAGCTCGACCTCGATCGCTTCGACGGCGGCCCGATCGCCGACGCCGAGTTGGTCCGGGCGACCACGCCCGAGCAGCCCGCTTACGTCATCTACACCTCCGGTTCCACCGGTGTGCCCAAGGGCGTCGTGGTCACCCATGCGGGTCTCGCCAACTTCGGCGAGGAGCAGGCGCAGCGCTACCAGCTCGACTCGTCCACGCGGGCACTGCATTTCGCATCGCCCTCGTTCGACGCGTCGATCCTGGAGCTGCTGCTCGCTCTGGCGCGCGGTGGTGCGCTGGTGGTCGTCCCGCCTGGTGTGTACGGCGGCGACGAACTGTCCGAACTGATCCGCGCCGAGCGGGTCACCCACGCCTTCATCACCCCCGCCGCCCTGGCGACCTTCGACCCGAGCGGCCTGGATTCGCTGCGGGTGCTGGTCGCCGGTGGTGAAGCGGTGCCCGCCGATCTGGTGTCGAAGTGGGCGGTTCCGTTGGCGGACGGCACAATCCGCGCCTTCCACAACGGCTACGGTCCGACCGAGACCACGATCATGACGAACATCAGCGATGCGCTGGTGCCGGGCGAGCTGGTCACCATCGGTGGCCCCACGCGCGGCATGCGCTCGCTGATCCTGGACGCCCAGCTCCAGCCCGTTCCGGTGGGTGTCGCGGGTGAGCTGTACCTGTCGGGCATCCAGCTGGCGCGCGGCTATCACGCCCGCCCCGGCCTGACCGCCGACCGGTTCGTCGCCGACCCGTTCGTGCCGGGGGAGCGGATGTACCGCACCGGTGACGTCGTGCGCTGGACGCCGGAACGCACCGTCGAGTACGTCGGCCGCTCCGACTTCCAGGTGAAGATCCGCGGCTTCCGTATCGAACTGGGTGAGATCGACTCCGCACTCGCCTCGCACGACACGGTCGACTTCGCCGTCACCCTCGGCCACAAGAGCACCGCGGGCGCCGTCTCGCTGGTGTCGTATGTCGTTGCCGCGCCGGGCCGTTCGATCGACGTGGCCGCCCTCACCGCGCACGTCGAGGAACGCCTGCCCGCCTACATGGTTCCGTCGTCGATCATGGTGATCGACCGGGTGCCGCTCACCCCGGTCGGCAAGCTCGATCGCAAGGCGCTGCCGGAGCCGGTGTTCGCCACCGAGGTCTCCTTCCGGGCCGCGCGCACCCCGATCGAGCAGACCATCGCCGAGGTGTTCGCCGAGGTCCTCGGCGTGGAGCGCGTCGGTGTCGACGACTCGTTCTTCGCCCTCGGCGGTGACTCGATCGTCTCCATCCAGCTCGTCTCCCGGGCCAAGGCCCGCGGCGTGCTGTTCACCCCGCGCCACGTGTTCGAGCAGCGCACCGTCGCGGGCCTGGCCTCGGTGGCCGAAACCGCCGATGTCGCAGCGGCTTCTGCGGTGACCCTGGCCGAACTGCCCGGCGGCGGCGTCGGTGAGATGCCGCTGACCCCGGTGGTGCGGTTCATGGCCGAGCGGTCGGGTTCGTTCGACCGGTTCAACCAGACCATGGCCCTCGAGCTGCCCGTCGGTATCGACCGGGCGGGGATCGCGGCCACCGTCGGCGCGGTCGTCGACCGCCACGACATGCTGCGCTCGCGTCTGCACCAGGTCGACGGCCGCTGGGTCGTCACCACGGCGCCCACAGGCACCGTCGATGTGGACACCCTGATCGATCACAGCACCTTCGACGCGAACGTCTCCGACGCCGAGCTGTTCGAGATCGCCTCGGCCGCACTCGATTCGAGTCTGGACCGGCTCGATCCCGCCGCCGGTGTCGTCGTGCGCTTCGTGTGGCTGGAGCCCACCGAGCCGGTGACCCCGACCATCTCGCTGCCCGGCACCGCGTCGGCTGGTGGCGCGACCTCGTCCGCCGATACCGAGAACAAGTCCGCGCGCCGGGCCGGACGACTGATCGTGGTGGCCCACCACCTCGTCGTCGACGGTGTGTCGTGGCGAATCCTGGTGCCCGACTTCGTCTCCGCATGGGGTCAGCTGTCCTCGGGCCAGCAGCCGGAGTTGGTCGCGCCCGCCACGTCCATGCGCGCTTGGGCGCACGCTCTGGCCGACGAGGCGCGCAACCCCGACCGCCTCGCCGAGCTCGACTTCTGGCGTGAGGTCGTGGCGACGCCCGATCCGCTGCTCACCGAGCGGCCGATGAACCCGGCCGTCGACGTGTCCGGTGTGATCGAGAAGCTGCCGGTCGAGGTGTCCGCCGAGGTCACCAAGGCCCTGCTCACCACCGTGCCCGCCCTGTTCCACGGTGGCGTGAACGACGGTCTGCTCACCGCGCTCGCCCTGGCCGCCGCCAAGTGGCGCACCCGTCGCGTCCCCGGCAAGTCCGACGACTCGAACGACGCCCTGCTGGTGCGCCTGGAAGGCCACGGTCGCGAGGAAGAGGTCGCGCCCGGTGCCGACCTGTCCCGCACGGTCGGCTGGTTCACCGCGATCTTCCCGGTGCGCCTCGACCTCACCGGCATCGATCTCGACGCCGCCCTGGCCGGTGGTCCGGCGATCGGCCAGGCCGTGAAGGCGGTCAAGGAACAGCTGCTCTCGGTGCCCGACAAGGGCATCGGGTACGGCCTGCTGCGGTACATGAACGCCGACACCGCCGCCGAACTGCCCACCGAGCTGCCCGGCCAGATCAGCTTCAACTACCTCGGCCGGGTCGCCGACAGCGACGTCCCCGACGCGCTGCGTGGTTTCGGCTGGATCCCGGCCTCGGAGCTGGCCTCCCTGGGCGGCGCCTACGACGCCGACATGCCCGCGATGGCACCGCTGGATGTCAACGCGATCGTCGTCGGCGACAAGCTCAGCGCCAATATCGGTTACCCGAGCACCCTGCTCGGCGAGGCCGAGGTCCGCGAATTCGCCGACCTGTGGGTCGCCGCGCTGGAAGCCGTTGCCCGGCATGCCAATTCCGCCGATGCGGGCGGCCACACGCCGTCCGACTTCGCGCTCGTGCGCGCCACCCAGCGCGATATCGACGTCTGGGAGCGGCGCTACCCGGAGCTGACCCAGGTGTGGCCGCTGGCCGCGCTGCAGGCCGGTCTGTTCTTCCACGCCCGCCTCGCCGCGAGCTCGGTGGACGTCTACACCGCCCAGGCGGTGCTCACGCTCACCGGTCATGTCGACGCCACCCGTCTGCGCGCCGCCGCCCAGGCCCTGCTCGACCGGCACGAGACCCTGCGCACCGCGTTCGTCACCGATCACGACGGCAATGCCGTGCAGATCGTCCTCGACAACGCCCGTGTGGCCTGGGCCGAACACGACCGCACTGAAACGAGCGAGTTCGCCGACCTCGTCGAGGCCGATCGCAACGCCCGATTCGACCTGGCCGAGCCGCCGCTCATCCGCTTCACCCTGATCCAGGTGGGTGAGCACGAATGGCGTTTCGTGGTGGCCAACCACCACATCCTGCTCGACGGCTGGTCGATGCCGCTGGTGATGCGCGACCTGCTCGCGCTCTACGCCCTGCACGGCGACGCGAGCGCGCTGCCCGCCGCCCGCTCCTACCGCCACTTCCTGGAATGGGTTTCCCAGCAGGATCATTCGGCCTCCGTTGCTGTCTGGTCCGATGCGCTGCGCGGGGTCACCGAGCCCACGCTGCTCGCCCGCCCGGACGCGAGCCGCGAGATCACCGCCCTGTCGGACGAGTACCTGTTCGACCTGGACGAGATCACCACCGGCCGCCTGGTCGCGCTGGCCGCCGACCTCGGCGTCACCCCGAACACGGTGCTGCAGGTGGCCTGGTCGATCGTGCTCGGCCGGATGACCGGTCGCGACGACGTGCTGTTCGGCACCACCGTCTCCGGTCGTCCCGCGCAGCTGTCGGGCGTGGAGTCGATGGTCGGTCTGTTCATCAACACCGTGCCGGTGCGCGTTCGTTTCGACGCGGCCGAATCGGTGCGCGAGGTGCTGACCCGAACCCAGGGCGAGCAGGCCGACCTGCTCGACCACCACTACATCGGCCTGGCCGAGATCCAGTCGGCCGCCGGTGTCGGTGGCCTGTTCGACTCGCTGGTGGTCTTCGAGTCCTACCCGGTCGACGCCGAGGGCATCAAGGCCCAGGCCGCCGACATCGACGGCATGGCCGTCACCGGTCTGGATGCCGCCGACGCCACCCACTACCCGCTCTCGCTCATCGCCCAGCTCGACACCCAGCTGCGCATCCGCGCCGGCTACCTGAGCGACCTGTTCGACGCCGCCACCGTGCACCGCATCGCCGAGCGCCTGATCCGGGTGCTCACCGCGATCACCGCCGAACCGACGGTGGCCGTGGGCGATATCGAACTGCTCGACGCCGCCGAACGCGCACTCGTCGTGCGCGAGTGGAACGACACCGCGCACGAGGTGGATCAGCGCGCCACCCTGGTCTCGATGTTCGAGGCGCAGCTGGCCCGCACCCCGCAGGCCACCGCCCTCACCTTCGAGGGGACGAGTCTGTCCTACGCCGAGTTCGCGGCCCAGGTGTATCGCCTGGCCCGGTGGCTCGTGGACCGTGGTGTCGGCCCGGAAACCTATGTGGCCCTTGGCATGCGCCGCTCGCTCGACCTGGTCGTCGGCATGTACGCGGTGAGCGTGGCCGGTGGCGCCTATGTGCCGCTGGACCCCGACCATCCGGCCGAGCGCACGGAATACATTCTCGCGACGGCGGATCCGGTGTGTGTGCTCACCTCGGGCACCGATCTGGAGATCGACACCGCGCAGGTCCGCATCGACCTGCTCGACCTGTCCGGCTACGCCGACACCCGCCTCACCGACGCCGAACGCACCTCCCCGCTGCGTCCGTCGAACACCGCGTACGTGATCTTCACGTCGGGTTCGACGGGTCGTCCGAAGGGTGTGGCGGTCAGCCATGGCGCGATCGTCAACCGCCTCGTGTGGATGCAGGCGCAGTACGGCCTGACCGCTGACGATGTGGTGCTGCAGAAGACGCCTGCCACGTTCGACGTGTCGGTGTGGGAGTTCTTCTGGCCCTTGCAGATCGGTGCGCGACTGGTCGTCGCCAAGCCCGACGGTCATCGTGATCCGGCCTACCTGGCCGAGATCATCGCGGCCGAGGGTGTCACCGTCACCCACTTCGTGCCGTCGATGCTGGCCGTGTTCGTCGCGGATGCCGCTGCCGCGCAGTGTGATTCGCTGCGCATGGTGTTCGCCTCCGGTGAGGCGCTGCCGCCCAAGCCTGCCCACCGCCTGCGCGAACTCACCGGTGCGGCACTGCACAACCTGTACGGCCCCACCGAGGCCGCGGTCGACGTCACCTTCCACGAGGTCGTCGACACCGACATCGACACCGTGCCGATCGGTGCCCCGGTGTTCAACACCCAGGTCTACGTCCTCGACGCGCGCCTGCGGCCTGTCCCGGTCGGTGTCGCGGGTGAGCTCTACCTCGCTGGCACCCAGCTGGCGCGCGGCTATGTCGCCCGCCCGGATCTCACCGCGGACCGCTTCGTCGCCGACCCGTTCGGTGACGACGGCGCGCGCATGTACCGCACCGGTGACCTCGTCGCCTGGACCGAACACGGCGACCTGGAATACCTGGGCCGCACCGACTTCCAGGTGAAGCTGCGCGGTCTGCGCATCGAGCTCGGCGAGATCGAGTCCGCGCTCACCGGCCTCGACGAGGTCGCCCAGTCGGTGGTGGTGGTCCGCAGCGACCAGCACACCGGCGACCAGCTGGTCGCCTACGTGATCCCCGCCGTCGGCCGCACCGTCGACATCGAGGACGCGCGCGAGGAACTGGGCAACAACCTGCCCGCCTACATGGTGCCGTCGGTGATCATCGTCCTCGACGAGTTCCCGCTCAACGCCTCCGGCAAGCTCGACCGCAAGGCCCTGCCCGCCCCGGTGTTCGAGGCCGCGGTGTTCCGCGCGCCGACCACGCCGGTCGAGGAGATCGTCGCCGCCACCTTCGCCGATGTGCTCGGCCTGGACCGGGTCGGCCTCGACGACGACTTCTTCGCTCTCGGCGGCAACTCGCTGACCGCCACCCAGGTCGCGGCCCGGCTCTCGGCCGCCCTGGAATCCGATATCGGCGTGCGCGAACTGTTCGAGGCGTCCACGGTCGCCGCGCTGGCCGCGCGGGCCGAGACGCATTCCGGTGACGAGCGGCGCGCCCCGCTTGTCCCGCAGCAGCGCCCCGCACGGGTGCCGCTGTCGCTGGCCCAGCAGCGCATGTGGTTCCTCAACCGCTTCGACCCCGAGTCGGCCGTCGACAACATCCCCGCCGCCGTTCGCCTGTCCGGCCTGCTCGACCGCCAGGCGCTGCAGGTGGCCGTCGCCGACGTGCTCGCCCGCCACGAGTCGCTGCGCACCTACTACCCGGAGGCCGACGGCGCCGCCCACCAGGTGATCGTGCCGACCGGCAAGGTCATCCCCGACCTCGCCCCGATCGAGACCACCGAAGCCGAACTGCCGCAGCGTCTTTCGCAGCTCGTGCTCACTGCGTTCGACGTCACCGCCGAGGTGCCGTTCCGGGCCGCCCTGTTCGAGGTGAGCCCGACCGAACACGTGCTCGCCCTTGTCGTGCACCACATCTCGGCCGACGGCTTCTCCATGGGCCCGCTCACCCGCGACGTGATGACCGCCTACAGCGCCCGCGTGGAAGGCGCCGAACCGGCCTGGCGTCCCCTCGAGGTCCAGTACGCAGACTTCGCGCTCTGGCAGCGTGCCGTGCTCGGTGACGAGGACGACGCCCGATCGGTGATCGCGAGTCAGATCGCTTTCTGGAGCGAGCACCTGCGCGGTCTGCCCGAGCAGCTCGACCTGCCCGCCGACCGGCCGCGTCCGGCCGTCGCCAGCGGTCGCGGCGCCACCCACACCTTCGAGATCGACGCCCGCACCCACGCGGCGCTCGCCGAGCTGGCCCGCACCCGTGGCGCGACCCTGTTCATGGTCACGCACGCGGCCCTGGCTCTGCTGCTCTCGCGACTGTCCGGTGAGTCCGACATCGCCATCGGCACGCCCATCGCGGGCCGTGGCGAACGCGCGCTCGACGACCTGATCGGCATGTTCGTCAACACCCTCGTGCTGCGCACCGAGGTCGACGGCGCGGCGAGCTTCAGTGAGCTGCTCGCCCAGGTCCGCACCAGCGACATCGCGTCCTTCGGCCACGCCGACCTGCCGTTCGAGCGGCTGGTCGAGATCATCAACCCGGCCCGTTCGCAGGCGCGTCACCCGCTGTTCCAGGTGATGCTGGCCTTCCAGAACACCGGCCAGACCAGCCTGGAACTGCCCGGCCTCACCGCGAGCGGTGTGGAGCTGCCGATCGATGTCGCCAAGTTCGACCTGCAGGTGGTGCTCACCGAGAAGCCCGGTGACACCGCCGGAATGGTCGCCGAGCTGATCTACGCGACCGACCTGTTCGACGCGTCGACCATGAGTAGCTTCGGTGCCCGCTTCACCCGCCTGCTCAATGCCATCGCGGCCACCCCGAACCGTGCCGTGGGCGACATCCCGCTGCTGAACGCGGCCGAGGTGCAACTGGCCGTTCGTGGCTGGAACGACACCGCCCGCGAGCTGCCCGGCGCGGGCACCCTCGTCGACGAGTTCGCCCGCCAGGCCACGGCGACCCCGAACGCGGTCGCCCTCATCGACCCGGCCACCGGCGAAACCCTCACCTACGCCGAATTCGCCGCGCGCGTACACCGTTTGGCGCACCGCCTGATCGAGGCCGGTGTCGGCCCGGAACGGCTGGTCGCCCTCGGCCTGCGCCGCAGCATCGACCTGGTGATCGCGGCGTACGCGGTGCAGGAAGCCGGCGGCGGTTACGTCCCGCTCGACCTCGACCAGCCCGCCGACCGCATCGCCTACGTGCTCGAAACTGCCGACCCCGTGGTCGTGCTGACCACGACCCGCGACGGCTTCGGACTCGAAGCCGGAGCAACCGAAGGTGACCCGGCCGCTGCGACCGGTCAGGCTGGCCTGTCCACCGCATCCGGTGCAGGCAGTTCCGAGACCGGCAGTGCGTCGGCGGACGGCCCGCGCACCCTGGTCATCGACGCGATCGACCTGTCGGCCTACTCGGACACCCCGGTCACCGACGCCGAGCGCATCGCCCCGCTGCACCCGCAGCACCCGGCCTACGTCATCTTCACCTCCGGCTCGACCGGTCGCCCGAAGGGTGTGGCCGTGCCGCACTCGGCCGTGGTGAACCAGATCCGCTGGATCACCGGTGAATACGGCATCGGCGCCGACGACGTGGTGCTGTTCAAGACCCCCGCCACCTTCGATGTGTCGGTGTGGGAGCTGTTCGGTCCGCTCAGCACCGGCGGCCGGCTCGTCGTCGCGAGCCCCGACGGGCACCGCGACCCGCAGTACCTCGCCGATGTCATTGCGGCGCAACGGGTCACCATGACTTCGTTCGTCCCGTCGATGCTCACCGTTTTCGCAGGCAGCATCGATGCGGCCGCGGTGGAGAGCGGAGCTCTGTCCTCACTGCGCGCCCTGCTGATCGCCGGTGAGGCCTTCACCGGTGACGCCGTCGCGGCCCTGCGCAGGGTGAGCGACGCCGAGCTGTTCAACCTGTACGGCCCAACCGAGTTCACCGTGCACGCCACGCACGGCCCGGTCGCCGACCAGGTCGACGGTGCCGTCCCGATCGGCGCGCCGGTCTGGAACGCCGAGGCCTATGTGCTCGACGCCCGCCTGCACCCGGTCCCGGCCGGGGTCGCGGGTGAGCTGTACCTGGCGGGTGACCAGTTGGCGCGCGGCTACTTCGGCCGCCCCGACCTCACCGCCGACCGCTTCGTCGCCGATCCCTTCGGTGACGACGGCGCGCGCATGTACCGCACCGGTGACCTCGTGCGTCGCGACGACCACGGGGTGATCACCTACCTCGGCCGCACCGACTTCCAGGTGAAGCTGCGCGGTCTGCGCATCGAGCTCGGCGAGATCGAGGCCGCCCTCACCGCCCACGACACCGTCGGCCAGGCCGTGGTCGTCGTGCGTTCGGACGCCCGCACCGGCGATCAGCTGGTCGGCTACGTCGTGCCCTCGGCGGGCGCGAGTGTCGAAACCGAAACGCTGCGTGCGCATCTCGGTGCGCAGCTGCCGTCGTACATGGTTCCGGCCGCGTTCGTCGTGCTCGATGAGATGCCGCTGAGCGCCAACGGCAAGCTCGACCGCCGCGCCCTGCCCGATCCGGTGTTCGAGGCCCGCGAGTTCCGCGCGCCGAGCACCCCGATCGAGGAGATCGTCGCCGCCACCTTCGCCGAGGTGCTCGGCCTGTCCGAGGACCAGCCGGTCGGCCGCGACGACGACTTCTTCGACCTCGGCGGCAACTCGCTCATCGCCACCCAGGTCGTCGCCCGCCTCGGCGCGGCCCTCGACACCAGGGTTCCGGTGCGGGTGCTGTTCGAGGCGCCGTCGGTGTCGGCGCTGGCCGCCAAGGTGGAGACCCACGCGGGCAGCGGCAGCCGCCGCGAGCTCGTCGCCGGGCCGCGCCCGGAGCAGGTGCCGCTCTCGCTCGCCCAGCAGCGCATGTGGTTCCTCAACCGGTTCGACAGCGCGACCGGCGTCAACAACATCCCGCTGGCCGTCCGCCTGACCGGCGACCTCGATGTCGACGCGCTGCGCCGGGCCGTGGCCGACGTCGTGGAGCGGCACGAGGTGCTGCGCACGGTCTACCCGGAAACCGCCGACGGCCACGGCGTGCAGGTCGTGCTGCCCGCGGCCGAGGTGCCGATCACCCTCCATCCCGTCACCGTCGGTGAGGACGAGATCCGCGAGCGCATCAGCGAACTCGTGCTCGCCGGATTCGACGTCACCGCACAGGTCCCGGTGCGCGCCGAACTGCTGCGCGTGGCCGGGTCCATGGACGGCTCGCACCCCGACACCCACGTGCTCGTCTTCGTGGTGCACCACATCTCCGGCGACGGCTGGTCGGTGCGTCCGCTGGCCCGCGACGTGATGATCGCCTACGCCGCCCGCTCGCGCGGCGAGGCGCCGGGCTGGGCGCCGCTGCCCGTGCAGTACGCCGACTTCGCGCTGTGGCAGCGTGAAACCCTCGGCTCCGAGTCGGATCCGTCGTCGATGATCGCCCAGCAGGTGGCCTACTGGTCCACGACGCTGGCCGGGCTGCCCGACCAGCTGGATCTGCCGAGCGACCGCCCGCGCCCGGCCGTGACCTCCAACCGCGGTGGGGTGCACGAGTTCTCGATCGACCCGGCGCTGACGCACAGCCTCAACGCGCTGGCCCGCGAACACGGCGCCAGCCTGTTCATGGTGGTGCACGCCGCTTTCGCCGCCCTGCTCGCGCGCCTGTCCAACAGCGACGACATCGCCATCGGTACCGCCGTCGCGGGCCGTGGTGAAGCGGTGCTCGACGACGCCATCGGCATGTTCGTCAACACCCTGGTGCTGCGCAGCACGGTCGACCCGGCGCAGTCGTTCGCCGAGCTGCTCGCCGCCACGCGGGAGAACGACCTGGCCGCCTTCGGCCACGCCGACCTGCCGTTCGAGCGGCTCGTCGAAATCCTCAACCCGGCCCGTTCGCAGGCGCGTCACCCGCTGTTCCAGGTGATGCTGTCGTTCCAGAACACCGGCGAGGCGTCGTTCGAACTGCCCGGCCTCGAGGTCGCCGGCGTGCCGCTGGACGTGGTGACGGCCAAGTTCGATCTGCACCTGAACCTGACCGATCGCTACCGCGCCGACGGTTCCGCCGACGGCATGACCGCCGAGTTCGCTTACGCGACAGACATGTTCGACGCCGACACCATCGCGGGCCTGGCCAAGCGCCTGGTGCGGATGCTGTCGTCGGTGGTCGCGGAACCGACCCGCGCGATCGGCGACGTCGAGCTGCTGGCTCCGGTCGAATACCGCCAGGTCGTGGCCGGCTGGAATGCCACCGCGCACCCGGTCGACCAGGACGCGACCCTGGTGTCGATGTTCCAGGCACAGGCCGCGACCGGTGCGAACGCGCCTGCCCTCACGTTCGAGGGGACAACTCTGTCCTACGCCGGGTTCACCGCCCAGGTGAACCGTCTGGCCCGGCACCTGATCGCCCAGGGCGTCGGCCCGGACACCATGGTCGCGCTCGGCATGCGCCGCTCGCTCGACCTGGTGATCGGCATGTACGCGGTGAGCGTGGCCGGTGGCGCCTACGTGCCGCTGGACCCCGACCACCCGGCCGAGCGCACCCACTACGTGCTCGAGACCGCCGCACCGGTGTGCGTATTGACCACGGCCCGTGACGAATTCGACGCGGGCTCGACCACTGCGCTGCACATCGACAGCCTCGACCTGTCGAGCTACTCGGATGCGCCGGTCACCGATGCCGAGCGGATCGCCCCGCTGCGTCCGTCGAACACCGCGTACGTGATCTTCACGTCGGGTTCGACCGGCCGCCCGAAGGGTGTTGCCGTGAGCCACGGCGCGATCGTGAACCGTCTGGTGTGGATGCAGGCGCAGTACGGCCTGACCGCCGACGACGTGGTGCTGCAGAAGACGCCCGCCACGTTCGACGTGTCGGTGTGGGAGTTCTTCTGGCCCTTGCAGATCGGTGCGCGCCTGGTCGTGGCCAAGCCCGACGGTCATCGTGACCCGGCCTACCTGGCCGAACTCATCGCCGCCGAGAACGTCACCACCGCGCACTTCGTGCCGTCGATGATGTCGGTGTTCGTGGCCGAACTGGCCGAGGACGACGGCCGCGCCGACAGCCTGCGCCTGGTCTTCGCCTCCGGTGAGGCGCTGCCCGCGCCGACCGCCCAGCGGATGCGCGCCCTCTCCGGTGCGGCCGTACACAACCTGTACGGCCCCACCGAGGCCGCCGTCGACGTCACCTTCCACGAGGTCACCGACGCCGACGCCACCTCGGTGCCGATCGGTGCGCCGGTGTTCAACACCGAGGTGTACGTGCTGGATTCGCGCCTGCACCCGGTCCCGGTCGGTGTCGCGGGTGAGCTGTATCTGGCCGGTGTGCAGCTGGCCCGCGGCTACGTGAACCGCCCGGATCTCACCGCCGACCGCTTCGTCGCCGACCCCTTCGGCACCGACGGCGCCCGCATGTACCGCACCGGCGACCTCGTCACCTGGACCGAACACGGCGAGCTGGAGTACCTGGGCCGCACCGACTTCCAGGTGAAGCTGCGCGGTCTGCGCATCGAGCTCGGCGAGATCGAGTCCGCGCTCACCGCACTGCCCTCGATCGCCCAGTCGGTGGTCGTGGTCCGTGGCGACGAACGCCTCGGCGACCAGCTCGTCGGCTACCTGATCCCGTCGGCCGGTTCGACCGTCGACATCGACGCGGTGCGCGCCGAACTCGGCAGCGCCCTGCCCGCGTACATGGTGCCCACCGCGTTCGTGATCCTGGACGCCTTCCCGCTCAACGCCTCCGGCAAGCTCGACCGCAAGGCGCTGCCCGCGCCGGTGTTCGAGACCAAGGTGTTCCGTGCGCCGTCCACCCCGATCGAGGAGATCGTGGCGGGCACCTTCGGCGACGTGCTCGGCGTGGCCCGCGTGGGTGCCGACGACGACTTCTTCGAACTCGGCGGCAACTCGCTGCTGGCCACCCAGGTCACCGCCCGCATCGGTGCCGCCCTGGACACCCAGCTCGCGGTCCGCGACCTGTTCGAGGCCTCGACCGTGTCGGCGCTGGCCGCCCGTGCCGAGCACAACGCCGGTTCCGGCCGCGCCCGCCCGCGCCTGAAGGCGGGGGAGCGGCCCGAGGTCATCCCGCTCTCGCCTGCCCAGCAGCGCTACTGGTTCCTCAACCAGTTCGACACCTCCACCTCCGCGGTGGACAACATCCCCCTCGCCGTCCGCCTCACCGGTGACCTCGACGTGCCCGCGCTCGAGCAGGCCATCGGCGACGTGTTCGCCCGCCACGAGATGCTGCGCACCGTCTACCCGGCCTCGCCCGACGGCCCACGCCAGGTGATCCTGCCGAACTCGCAGATCAGCGCGCAGGTGCACCACATCGAGGTCGACGAGGACGAATTGCTCGGCGCGGTGATCGAATTCGCGATGACCACCTTCGACGTCACCCGTGAGGTGCCGCTCGCGGTCGCGCTGTTCGAACTGAGCGAGACCGATTATGTGCTCGCGTTCACCGTGCACCATGTGTCCGCCGATGGTTCCTCCATGGGGCCGCTGGCGCGCGACATCATGGCCGCCTACGTGGCCCGCGCGCAGGGTGAGGCGCCGCAGTGGGCGCCGCTGCCGGTGCAGTACGCCGACTACGCGCTGTGGCAGCGCGAAGTGCTCGGCGACGAATCCGACCCCGAATCGCTGGCCGCCAAGCAGGTCGCGTACTGGACCGAGGCACTGGCCGGCCTGCCCGACCAGCTCGAACTGCCCGCCGACCGGCCGCGCCCGCCCGCGCAGTCGTTCCAGGGCAAGGCGATCCGCTTCGAGATCGACCCCGACCGGCACGCCGCCCTGCACAACCTGGCCCGCGCCAACAACGCCTCGCTGTTCATGGTCGTGCACGCCGCGCTCGCGGTGCTGCTCGCGCGCCTGTCGGGCACCGACGACATCGCCGTCGGCACCCCCATCGCTGGTCGTGGCGAGCGCGAACTCGACGACCTGATCGGCATGTTCGTCAACACCCTGGTGTTCCGCACCGCCGTCGACTCCGGCGCCTCCTTCGCCGAGCTGCTCGCCGACGTGCGCGAACGCGACCTGGAAGCCTTCGCCAACGCAGACGTGCCGTTCGAGCGGCTCGTCGAGGTGCTCAACCCGGTGCGCTCCACCGCACGCAACCCGCTGTTCCAGATCGGTCTGTCGTTCCAGAACCTGGCCGAGACCACCTTCGAACTCCCCGGTCTCACGGTGAGCCCGGTCGACTACGACTCGCAGCTGGCCAAGACCGACCTGCACGTCACCCTGTACGACCGCTACACCGACGACGGCGCACCGGCCCAGCTGGTCACCGAATTCGGTTACGCCATCGACCTGTTCGACGAGTCGACGGTGCAGAGCTTCGCCGACCGCTTCGTGCGGGTGCTCGACGCCGTCACCGCCGACGCGAGCATCCCGGTCGGTGACATCGACCTGCTCGCCGAGCCGGAGGCCGAGCGGATCGTCACCGCGTGGAACGACACCGCGCACCCGGTCGACACCGATGCCACCCTGGTGTCGCTGCTCGACGCGACTGTGGCGGCGACCCCGGACGCGATCGCACTGGTCGTCGACGAGCCGGAATCCGACGACGCGGACACACGCGCCGCTGTCGCTTCCGGCCGAATCGTCTCCGGTCGTCGCGAGTTCACCTACGCCGAACTCGATGCCGAGGTCAACCGCCTCGCGCGGCACCTGATCGAGCGCGGGATCGGCGCCGAGGACCGGGTTGCCCTGGCCATCCGACGCTCCGCCGAGCTGATCATCGCGATGTACGCGGTGGCCCGCACGGGCGCGGCCTACGTGCCGATCGACCCCGATCAGCCCGCCGAGCGCACCGACTACATCCTGGAAACCGCCGCCCCGGCTGTCGTGCTGACCACGGCGAACGCCGAATTCGGCACGGCGGCGGCCGAAGTGGTCGTCCTGGACGACCTGGACCTGAGCGCGGTGAGCGCCGAGGCGATCACCGGGCGTTCACTCGTGCCCGCCAACACCGCGTACATCATCTTCACCTCCGGTTCCACCGGTAAGCCCAAGGGTGTCGCGGTCCCGCACGGCGCGATCGTCAACCAGTTGCTGTGGGAGACGGCCGAATTCGGGATCGGTGCCGACGACGCGGTGCTGCTCAAGACCGCGGCCACCTTCGACCTGTCGGTCTGGGAGTTCTGGACCGCCGCCGTCGCCGGTGCCCGCCTGGTGGTCGCCACCGCCGACGGCCACCGCGACCCGGCCTACCTCAACGACCTGATGCGGTCCACCGGTGTCACCACGCTGCACGTGGTGCCGTCGATGCTCGACGCGCTGCTCACCGAGTCCGGTGCCGCCCTGCCGCGCACGTTGCGCCGGGTGCTCGCGATCGGTGAGGCGCTGCCCGCCGCGACCGCGCAGCGCTTCCGCACCGCCAACACGGCCGCGCTGTTCAACCTGTACGGCCCCACCGAGGCCGCGGTCTCGATCACCAGCCACGCCGTGACCGATGCCGACCAGGTGTCGGTGTCGATCGGCGGCCCGGAGTGGAACAGCCGTGTCTACGTGCTGGATTCGCGGCTGCGCCCGGTTCCGGTCGGTGTCTCCGGTGAGCTGTACCTGGCCGGTGCCCAGCTGGCGCGCGGCTACTACGGCCGCGCCGACCTGACCGCCGATCGCTTCGTCGCCGACCCGTTCTCCACCACCGGCGAACGCATGTACCGCACCGGCGACCTCGTGGCGTGGAACGCCGACGGCGAACTCGACTACCGGGGCCGCACGGACTTCCAGGTGAAGATCCGCGGCTTCCGTATCGAACTCGGTGAGATCGAGGCAGCGCTGCTGCGTCAGCCCACGATCTCTGCGGCCGCCGTGCTCGCCCACACCGATCCGGTGGTCGGCGATCGCCTCGTCGCCTACGTCGTGGCCGAGGCGGGCGAGCTCGACAAGGTCGCGCTGCGTAACGCGCTGAGCAGCGAACTGCCGTCCTACATGGTTCCGACCGTGTACCTGCAGCTCGACGCCCTGCCGTTGAACGCCAACGGCAAGCTCGACCGCAAGGCGCTGCCGGAGCCCGAGGTCGAGAAAGCCGTGTTCCGCGCACCGGTGAGCCCGAGCGAACAGCTCGTGGCCGCCACCTTCGCCGAGGTCTTGCGCCTGGGTGACGACAAGCGGTTCGGTCTCGACGACGATTTCTTCGCCTGGGGCGGTAACTCGCTGCTGGCCACGCAGGTCGCCGCTCGCCTCGGTGAGGCCCTCGACACCCGCATCCCCGTGCGCCTGCTGTTCGAGGCGTCCACGGTGTCGGCGCTGGCCCATCGGATCGAGCAGCATGCCGAGACCGGTGACCGCAAGGCGCTGAAGGCCGGTCCGCGTCCGGAGCACATCCCGCTCTCGCTCGCCCAGCAGCGGATGTGGTTCCTCAACCGCTTCGACACCCAGTCGGCGGCCTACAACGTGCCCGTCGCGGTCCGCCTGTCCGGCGAGCTCGACGTGGCCGCGCTGCGCGCCGCGATCCTCGACCTGGTGAGCCGCCACGAGATCCTGCGCACCGTCTACCCGCAGACCGAAGCCGGTGCGGCACAGGTCATCCTGTCGCCCGCACAGGCGGCGCCGGAACTGCTCGAGCGCACCGTCGCCGCCGACGAGGTGGAGACGGCGGTCGGCGAACTGCTCGGCACCATCTTCGACGTCACCGTCGAGGTGCCGTTGCGCGTCGCCCTGTTCCATGTCGAGAACAGCGACGACTTCGTGCTGGCCATGGTCGTGCACCACATCTCCGGTGACGGCTCGTCGGTCGCCCCGCTGACCCGCGACCTGATGACGGCCTACGCCGCCCGCGCCGCCGGCTCCGAACCCGGTTGGTCGCCGCTGCCCGTGCAGTACGCGGACTACAGCATCTGGCAGCGCGAGCTGCTCGGCAACGAGGACAACCCGGACTCGATGGCCAGCAAGCAGGTGGCCTACTGGAAGCAGGCCCTCGCCGAGCTGCCCGACCAGCTCGACCTGCCGGCCGACCGGCCGCGTCCCGCCGTGCAGAGCTTCGCGGGCAGCAAGGTCGACGTGCGGATCAGCGCCGAGACCCACCGCGCGCTCGTCGAACTGGCCCGTGGGGAGGGCGCGACGCTGTTCATGGTCGTGCACACCGCCCTCGCGGTGCTGCTCGCGCGCCTGTCGGGCACCGACGACATCGCCATCGGCACCCCGATGGCGGGTCGTGGCGAGGCCGTGCTCGACGACATGATCGGCATGTTCGTCAACACCCTGGTGTTCCGCACCAAGGTCGACAGCGGTGAGGCCTTCACCGACCTGCTGGCCCGCCAGCGCGAAGACGACATCGCCGCCTTCGCCAACGCCGACGTGCCGTTCGAGCGGCTCGTCGAGGTGCTCAACCCGGTGCGTTCCACCGCGCGGCACCCGCTGTTCCAGGTGGGTCTGTCGTTCCAGAACCTCAGCCGCGCCACCCTGGAACTGCCGGGTCTCACGGTCGCGGGCCTGGACATCGACAGCAACCTGTCGCAGTTCGACCTGCACCTCATCATCAGCGACGTCTACGACGAAACCGGTGAGCCCGAAGGCATTTCGGGTCTGCTCACCTACGCGACCGATCTGTTCGACCGCGCCACGGTCGAGGGATTCCTGCGCCGCTTCGAGCGCCTGCTCGAGGCGATCGTCGCCACGCCGCGCACCGCCGTCGGCGATATCGAACTGCTCGCCCCGGCCGAGCGCGCCGAACTGCTCGACGGCCGCAACAACACGGCCAACCCGGTCGACACCGAGGCCACCCTTGTCTCGCTGCTCGATGCCACCGTGGCCGCCGACCCGAAGGCGACCGCCCTGGTCACCGACGACGGCAACCAGCTCACCTACGCCGAACTCGACGCGAAGGTGAACCGCCTTGCCCGCCACCTGATCTCGCTCGGTGTCGGCCCGGAGGCGCGCGTGGCGCTCGCCATGCGCCGCTCGGTGGATCTGATCGTCGCGATGTACGCGGTGGCCAAGTCCGGTGGTGCGTACGTGCCGGTCGATCCCGATCAGGCGGCCGAGCGCACCGACTACATCCTCACCACCGCGGCACCGGTCTGCGTGCTCACCAACGACGAGTTCAGCACCGATGCCGCACCGGTCGTGCGCATCGACGAACTCGCCCTGGACAGCCTCAACGCCGCACCGGTTTCCGATGACGAGCGCACCGAGCCGCTGCGTCCGTCGAACACCGCGTACGTGATCTTCACGTCCGGTTCGACCGGTCGCCCGAAGGGCGTCGCGGTACCGCACGGCGCCATCGCCAACCAGCTGCAGTGGAAGCTGGTCGAATTCGGTATGGACGCCGCCGACGCGGTGCTGCTCAAGACCGCGGCCACCTTCGACCTCTCGGTCTGGGAGTTCTGGTCGGCGGCGGTGTGCGGTGGTCGCCTCGTGATCGCCGCGCCCGACGGGCATCGCGACCCGGCCTACCTCAACGAGCTGATGATCCGCGAGTGGGTCACCACGCTGCACGTGGTGCCGTCGATGCTGGACGCACTGCTGGCCGCCGGCATGCCGGATTCGCTGTGGCGCGTGCTCGCCATCGGTGAGGCGCTGCCCGGTTCGCTGGCCCAGCGCTTCCGCACCGCGTTCCCGCGCACCGAGCTGTTCAACCTGTACGGCCCCACCGAGGCCGCGGTCTCGATCACCTCGCACCGGGTGAACGCGGCCGACCAGGGTTCGGTGTCCATCGGTTCGCCCGAATGGAACAGCCAGGTCTACGTGCTCGACGAGCGGCTGCGCCCGGTGCCCGACGGTGTCGCCGGTGAGCTGTACCTCGCGGGCGCCCAGCTGGCGCGCGGCTACTTCGGCCGCGCCGACCTCACCGCCGACCGCTTCGTCGCCAACCCGTTCGGTACCGGCAGCCGCATGTACCGCACCGGCGACCTGGTGGCCTGGCACAACGGCGAACTCGACTACCGCGGCCGCACCGACTTCCAGGTGAAGATCCGAGGCTTCCGTATCGAGCTCGGCGAGATCGAGGCCGCGCTGCTGGCGCTGCCGGAGATCGGCCAGGCGGCAGTCATCGCCAAGTCCGATCCGCGTACGGGTGACCGGCTCGTCGCCTACCTCGTCGGAAAGGGTGGCGCGCAGGCGAATACGCCGAGCCGGGAGGCCGATTCGGTCGCTGTTCAGCCGGTGGATTCCGTCTCGGCGACCACCGGTGGCGCCGGGTCGTCGACGACGGCCACCACGGAAATCGATGTGGCGCAGGTGAAGTCGACGCTGGCTGCCGGCCTGCCGTCGTACATGGTGCCCGCCGCGTTCGTCGTGCTCGATGCCCTGCCGCTCAATGTGAACGGCAAGCTCGACCGCAAGGCGCTGCCGGAGCCGGAGTTCGAGGCACAGGCGTTCCGCGCACCGTCCACCCCGATCGAGGAGATCGTGGCGGGCGTGTTCGCCGACGTGCTCGGCGTCGAGCGCGTCGGCGCCGACGACGACTTCTTCGCTCTCGGTGGCAACTCGCTGCTGGCCACCCAGGTCGCGGCCCGCCTCGGCGCGGCCTTGGACAGCCGGGTGCCCGTGCGCCTGCTGTTCGAGGCATCGACGGTGGCCGGGCTCGCGGTGAAGGTCGAGCAGGGTGCCGGTGCCGGTGGGCGTCGCGCGCTGGTCGCCGCACCGCGACCGGATCAGGTGCCGCTGTCGCTGGCTCAGCAGCGCATGTGGTTCCTGAACCAGTTCGACACCAGTTCCTCGGTGAACAACATCCCGGTCGCGGTCCGCCTGTCGGGTGCGCTGGATGTCGAGGCACTGCAGCTGGCTGTCGCCGACGTGCTCGCCCGCCACGAAACCCTGCGCACGGTGTACCCGTCCGCCAACGGCACACCGCACCAGGTGATCCTGCCGGTCGAGGGCAATGTGCCCGATCTGACGCCGGAAGATGTTGTCCCCGACCAGGTTCGGGACAAGATCGCCGAACTGATCACCGCGGGCTTCGACGTGATCGACGAAGTTCCGTTGCGCGCCAAGCTGATGCGGGTCGTCTCGCCGGTCGGTACCGACGCGAGCACCGAGTACGTGTTGGTGTTCGTGGCCCACCACATCAGCGCCGACGGCTGGTCGATGGGCCCGCTGACCCGCGACGTGATGATCGCCTACGCCGCCCGCGCGGCAGGCGAGGCGCCCGGCTGGGCGCCGCTGGCGGTGCAGTACGCCGACTTCAGCATCTGGCAGCGCGAGGTGCTGGGCTCGGAGACCGACGAGAACAGCCTGCTCTCTCAGCAGGCCGCGTACTGGAAGCGCGCCCTGGCCGGTGTGCCCGACGAACTGAACCTGCCGCTGGACCGGCCGCGTCCGAGCACGCAGTCCTTCGCCGGTGGCCGGGTGCTGTTCCCGATCGACGGTGACGTCCACGCCGGGCTCACCGCCATCGCCCGCGAGCAGAACGCGACGCTGTTCATGGTCGTGCACACCGCGCTGGCGATCTTCCTGGCGCGCCTGTCGGGCACCGAGGACATCGTCATCGGCACCCCGATCGCCGGTCGTGGCGAGGCCGAGCTCGACGACGTGATCGGCATGTTCGTCAACACCCTGGCCCTGCGCACGCAGGTCGGCGGCCAGCAGAGCTTCGGCGACCTGCTCGCCCAGGCCAAGGAGGCCGACCTGGCCGCCTTCGCCCACGCCGACATCCCGTTCGAGCGGCTGGTGGAACTGCTCAACCCCGAGCGCTCCACCGCGCGGCACCCGCTGTTCCAGGTGGCGCTGTCGTTCGAGAACCTGCCCGACGCCGGCTTCGAACTGCCCGGCCTTTCGGTCTCGGCGGTCGACTTCGACGTCGACACCGCCAAGTTCGACCTGCTGCTCACCGTCCGCGAGGCCGGAGCGGGCGACGAGGCCGGTGCTTACGCCGAGTTCTCCTACGCCAGTGATCTTTTCGATCAGTCGACGGTGGAGAAGTTCGCGCAGCGGTTCCGCCGCCTGCTCGCCGAGGTCGTCGCCGACACCACCACGCCGGTGGGCGATCTGGAACTCCTCGACACCGTCGAGCGCACCGAACTGCTCACCCGCACAGGTGGTCCCGCGCTCGCCACGAGCACGCTGCCCGAGCTGCTTGCCCAGGCTGTCGCGACCAACCCGACCGGCGAGGCGATCGTCGCCCCCGAGTGGGTCGACACGGGTCTGCTCCGCGCGCTCACTGCCGCACCCCAGGTCGATGCCGACACCATCGCGTCCGCAAGTGCTGGCGCGCTCGCGTCGCGCACGTCGGCGGACGAGCCGGGCGCGGGGTCGGTGGCATCGGGCAATGTCCGCTCGCTGACCTACGCCGAGCTCGACGCCGCGTCCTCGCGTCTGGCCCGGGTCCTCATCGAGCGCGGCGCCGCACCGGAGACGGTCGTCGCCATCGCCATGCAGCGGTCGCTCGAGACCACCCTCGCCATCTGGGCGGTCGTCAAGTCGGGTGCGGCGTTCCTGCCGGTCGACCCGAAGTACCCGGCCGAGCGCATCGCGCACATGATGTCGGATTCGGGTGCCGCCCTCGGCATCACGGTCTCCGCTGAAGCCGATCACCTGCCCGCGCCCGTACTGGGTGACTGGCTGGTCCTCGACGACGCGGCACTGCACGCGGAGATCGCCGAGCAGCCGGGCGAGCCGATCACCGACGCGGACCGTCGCGGCGTCGTGCGCGCCGACAACACGGCGTACATGATCTACACCTCGGGTTCGACGGGCCTGCCCAAGGGCGTCGTCGTCACCCACACCGGTGTGGCCAACTTCGCCGCCGCCGAGGTGACACAGTTCGGGCTCGGCAAGGACGCGCGGACACTCGCGTTCGCCTCGCCGTCGTTCGACGCGTCGATCCTCGAGTTCCTGCTGGCCGTCGGGTCGGCGGGCACCCTGGTGATCACGCCGGTCGGCGTGGTCGGTGGTGAGGAACTGGCCGAGATCATCGTCGGCCAGGGCCTGACCCACGTGTTCCTCACCCCGCTCGTCGCGGCGTCGATGGAACCGTCGGCACTGGCCGGGCTGGAAGCGCTGATCGTCGGTGGCGACAAGGCGCCGGTCGACCTGGTGGCGAACTGGCACAGCGCGGGCACCGACCCGGCGCACCACCGGTTCTACAACGCCTACGGCCCCACCGAGGCGACCATCGCGACCAACCTGTCCGACGCGCTGCTGCCCGGCGACACCATGAACATCGGTGGCCCGATACCCGGCGCGACCGTGCTGGTGCTCGACAGTCGCCTGCATCCGGTCCCCGAGGGTGTGTCCGGTGAGCTGTACCTGGGTGGCGTGCCGCTGGCGCGCGGCTACCACGACCGCCTCGGCCTGACCGCCGAACGCTTCGTGGCCAACCCCTACGGTGCACCGGGCTCACGGCTGTACCGCACCGGTGACGTGGTCGCCTGGCGCACCGTCAACGGCAAGCCCGTCGTGGAATACGTGGGCCGCAACGACTTCCAGGTGAAGATCCGCGGCTTCCGCATCGAACTGGGCGAGATCGACGCCGTGCTCACCGCACACGACGACGTCGATTTCGCGGCGACCATCGGCCGCACCACCGACGCGGGCGCGACCATCCTGGTGTCCTACGTGCGCCCGGTCCCCGGCCGTGCCGTGGAACCCGCCGCCCTGGTCGAGTTCGTGGCGCAGCAGCTGCCCGCGCACATGGTGCCCGCCTCGGTGATGGTGCTCGACGAGATCCCGCTGACCCCCGCGGGCAAGCTGGACCGTCGCGCCCTGCCCGAGCCGGTCCTCGCCCCGCGCGAGTTCCGCACGCCGACAAGCGATATCGAGGCGATCATCGCCGCCGTCTTCGCCGAGGTGCTCGGTGTCGACGCGGTGGGCCTCGACGATTCGTTCTTCGCCCTCGGCGGTGACTCGATTCTGTCCATCCAGCTGGTGTCGCGGGCCAAGGACCGTGGCGTGCTGTTCAAGCCGCGCGACGTGTTCGAGAAGCGCAGCGTGGCCGGGCTGGCCGAGATCGCGGTCCTCGCCGGCGACACCGAGCAGATCGTGCTCGAGGAACTGCCCGGCGGCGGTGTCGGCGACATCCCGATGCTGCCGATCATGCGCCAGATCCTCAGCAGCGGTTCCACCTACGACCGGTTCTCCCAGTCGATGGTGCTCCGCCTGCCCGAACGCATCACCGAGGACGTCCTGCACGCCACCATCGGCGCGGTCTTCGACCACCACGATGTGCTCCGCTCGCGGGTCGCGCGCGCGGAGCGAGCGGTGAGCCCGGAGGCGGTAGCGGAGCGTGACCACGCAGGGCTCTCGGGAGCGCAGCAGGGTGACAGCGAGAACGGTTGGGAGTTCGAGGCGTTGGCGCCCGGCGCGGTCGATGTGAGCGCCCTGGTGCGTCGCGTCGAGGTGTCCGGTGACATCACCGACGAGGAACTGTCCGCCCTGGCCAGCGCCGAGTACGACCAGGCCATGGGTCGCCTCGACCCGGCCGGTGCCGCCATGGTGCAGTTCGTGTGGTTCGCCTTCGGCGCACCGACACAGAGCCCGCGCCGTCGCGACGCCCTGCTCGTCGTCGGCCACCACTTCGTGATCGACGGTGTGTCCTGGCGCATCCTGATCCCCGACCTCGGCATGGCCTGGGGTCAGATCGCGGCCGGTCAGCCGGTGGCGCTGCCCGCCAACGGCACGTCCATGCGACGCTGGGCGCACAGCCTGGTCGAGCAGGCCGCGGACCGTCGCACGGAACTGCCGTTCTGGCGCGAGGTGTCCTCGACGCCCGACCCGCTGCTGGGTTCGCGTCCGTTCGACCCGAAGGTCGACACCTTCGCCACCGTCGACCGGGTGCAGGTCACGCTCTCGCCCGAGGTCACCGACGCGGTGCTCACCGCGATCCCCGGCCTGTACCACGGCGGTGTCAACGACGGTCTGCTCACCGCTCTGGCGTTGGCTGTATCGCGTTGGCGCGGAGACGAATCCGGTACCGCGGCGTTGATCAAGCTGGAGGGCCACGGCCGCCAGGAAGAGATCGTCGCCGGTGCCGACCTGTCGCGCACCGTCGGCTGGTTCACCACCGCCTTCCCGGTGCGTCTGGACCTGGCGGGCGCCGACCTCGACGACGCCTTCGCCGGTGGCGCCGTGCTCGGCGACGTGATCAAGTCGGTCAAGGAGCAGATGCTCGCGGTGCCGGACAAGGGCATCGGCTACGGCATGCTCAAGTACCTCACCGAGCAGGGTGCCGATCTGCCGAGCGTCGGCCAGATCAGCTTCAACTACCTGGGCCGGGCGGGCACGGGCGAGATCCCCGCCGAACTCGCCGAACTCGGCTGGATCCCGGTGGCCGACCTCGGTCAGCTCGACGCCGAGATGGACCTCGACATGCCCGCCAACGCGACGCTGGACATCAATGCCATCGTCGACGACGGCGACGAGGGCCCGCAGCTCGGCGCGAACATCGCCTTCCCGACCGGACTGCTCTCCGCCGAGCGGGCACAGGAGTTCGCCGACCTGTTCGTGGCCGCGCTCACCGCGCTCGCCACGCACGCGCAGCGGTCCGACGCGGGCGGTTTCACCCCGTCCGATATGCCGCTGGTACGCGTGGAACAGTCCGATCTCGATGTGTGGGAACGGGATTACCCCGCGCTGTCGGAGGTGTGGCCGCTCTCGCCGCTGCAGGCGGGCCTGATGTTCCACGCCATGATCAGCTCGGCGACCGTCGACGTGTACACCGTGCAGGCCGTACTCGACCTGACCGGCACCCTCGACGCCGAGCGGCTGCGCAAGGCTGCCCAGGGCGTGCTCGACCGCTACCCGAACCTGCGGACCGCCTTCGTCACCGACTCGGCCGGTCAGCCGGTGCAGGTGGTGCTGGGCGAGCTCGAGGTGCCGTGGCGTGAGGTCGACCTGACCGAGCTGCCCGAGGACGTGCGCATGCCGCGCATGCAGCAACTGCTGGCCGCCGACCGGGCCAACCAGTTCGACATGGCGACCGCGCCGCTGATCCGCTTCGGTCTGTTCAAGACGGCCGAGGACAAGGCGCACCTGTCGATCACGGTGCACCACATCCTGGTCGACGGCTGGTCGATGCCGCTGCTCATGCGCGACCTGCTGGTGCTCTACGCGGTGCACGGCGACCTCACCGCCCTGCCGCGCGTGGCGTCCTACCGCAACTTCCTGTCCTGGCTCTCGGGCTGGGATCGCGAAGTGTCGCTGCGGGCCTGGGCCGACGCGTTGGCCGGGGTGGAAGGACCCACCCAGCTGGCGCCGCCGCCGCGCACCGAGGAGCGGTTCGAGATCGACAAGGTCGTCGTCGAGATCGACAACGATCGCACCCGGGCGCTCGGCAAGTTCGCCGGCGAGCTCGGTGTCACCGTGAACACGCTGCTGCAGACCGCGTGGGGCATCGTCGTCGGGCGCCTCACCGGCCGCGACGACGTGGTGTTCGGTGCGACCGTCTCCGGTCGTCCGGCCGAGCTGCCCGGTGTGGAGTCGATGGTCGGCCTGTTCATCAACACCCTGCCGGTGCGCATCCAGATCGACGACCGGATGACGGCGGAGAAGCTCACCCAGAAGGTGCAGTCCGAGCAGGCCGAACTGCTCAGCCACCACTTCGTGGGCCTGTCCGACATCCAGCGGGTGGCCGGTGCCGGTTCGCAGTTCGACACGCTGCTGGTGTTCGAGTCCTACCCGATGGACAAGGACGCCGTCACCGCGGCGAGCTCGATCGATGGCATGCAGGTCACCGGTGTCGGCCTCGACGACGCCACCCACTACCCGCTCACGCTGGTGGTGATGGCCGAGTCGACCATCGAGATCACCATGCGCTACCTGCGCAGCACCTTCACCGAGGACGAGATCCGCACCCTGTCCGCCCGGTTGCTGCGGGTGCTCGACGAACTGCTCGAGAACCCGACCGGCCTGGTCGGTGACATCGACATCCTCGATGCCACCGAACGCGCCAAGCTGCTCGCCGAATCCGGTGTGACAGCGGCTGGTTCGGCGCCCGCTTCGGTGACCGGTGTCGGTGCGCAGACGGTGGCCAAGGTGCTCGCCGAGGTCGTGGAAGCCGACCCGCAGGCACCCGCCCTGCTGCGCGGTGACAGCGAGATCGCCTACAGCGCACTGGATCGCAAGTCCTCGCAGCTGGCCCGCGTGCTCATCGCGCGCGGCGCCGGTCCGGGGGGTGTGGTCGCCGTGTCGCTGCCGCGCAGTGTGGATTCGGTGCTCGCCGCCTGGGCCGTGCAGAAGGCCGGTGCCGCGGTGCTGTTCGCGGGTGACCTGACCGGAGTCGAGCTGGCCGCCGCCGGCGCGGCGTTCGGCATCAGCGCGGCCCCGGTCGCCGGAGTGGCAGGCGAATGGCTGGTCCTGGCCGACGTGGAAGACGAGATCGCCGCAGCCGCAGCGCATCCCGTCTCCTACGCCGACCGCGTCCGCCCCCTGGCCGAGGACCACCCGGCCTTCGTCCAGTTCGCCGGCGACACCACAGCGGTGCTCACCCAGTCCGAGGCTGTCGCCCTGGCCGAACGCCTGCGCGACGAACACGGCATCGACTACGAATGCACCACCTTCACCACCCACGCCTCCGGCCCCGCCGCCATCCAGGAATTCCTGGTCTCGGCCACCGCAGGCGCCCTGTCGGTCCTCCCCGCAGGCTCGGTCGAAGACGACCTGGCCGACGGCGAGGTCACCCACTGGTTCGTGGTGGCAGGCGAGGCGACCGACGCCGCCGACGGCGAAGTGTCGGTCATCGTCGCCGAGTAGGTAACGACCGTTCGCCCAGCGGGATCACACCCCTGGGCGAACGGCGCAAACCTGCCGGATGCTGCTTGCAGCGTCTAGACTCGAATCGGCCGACGCGGGCGGCGCGCGGTGCATTCGACGAGGTCGGAGGTGTTTATATGGCGATGCCTGTGCCGCGCTCCGATCATTGGACCGCCGCTGATCTCGATCAGTTGCCCGATGACGGTTTGCGATATGAGGTGCTGAATGGTCAGCTCGTCGTGAATGCCGCCCCGAAGCCTATGCATCAGTGGTTGATCAAGCGGCTCACGCAGGTGTTCGACGCGGTTGTTCCCGATGACCGGTTGGTGCTGGACGGCGTCGGCGTGCTCATCGGTGACGACGAGCCGATTCCCGATCTGATGGTGGTCACGGGTCCGATCGATTGGCACGGTCGTGGTGTACCGGTCGGGCAGGTCGAACTCGCCGTCGAAGTGGTGTCGAAGTCGACGACATTGCAGGATCGGATGGTGAAGCCGGTGTTGTACGCACAGGCAGGCATCCCCACGTACTGGCGTTTCGAGATCAACCCGTTCAAGAGTCGCCTCGCCGACGAACGATTGCCGGTGCTGTTCGCGTATTCGCTCGGCGCCGATGGCGAATACACACTGACCCACCGCGCATCCGCGGGTGCCCCGGTGACAGTGCGAGTGCCCTTCGAGGTCACCTTCGACCCTGGTGCATTGCTGCCGCACTAGCCAGCGCGGTTGCTTCGCCTGGTCGAAGCTTGATTCCTGCCACCCATACATGGGGTGGCCGTCTCGAGTGACGTGTCGAAGAACGGATGAAATGGTTCTGTTAGACGCCGGCAGCGACCGTATGAGCGGTCGCGTGTGGGGGATGCTGCCGGTCTCGGTGCGCTGCACTCACCGAGTGATCCGCGGTTGCATGTGCTGCGGTTGACGCCGTGGCGGGTCCAGGCCATTCGAACCGTGGACCTGCGCAGCAGGATTTGGAAGCCGACCGAAACCACTGTCACCCAGTGAATTCAGTGGTCCACCCCGGCGATCGTCGGCGGGCCGGGTGGTCAGCGACGGAGCAAGCCGGCGAGTCCTTCCAGTAGCAGATTCAAGCCGAAAGTGAAATCAGCGGTCCCCGAATGCTCTCCGTCGATGACCAGCGAGGCGAGAGTGTGCATGTGTGGATGGGTATCGGTGGGGATGAGCGGAAGGAACTCTTCTGCGGACGAGGCGTATTCGGAGGGGTCGAGTGGGAAATTGATGGCTTGGAGAGTGAAGCCGTAGATGTGGCTGTCGAGAGCGTTCCAGGCCCGGTCGGCTTGTTCGTAGGTGAAGCCCGCGGCGATCAGGCAGGCCAGGGTCGCTTCGACATAACGCAGCATCGCGGGGCCGACATTCACCCGGGTGCCCAGCAGGCCGGTGGCCCATCGGTGCCGGAGCAGGACCTCGTGGGCCGAAATCGCGCGGCGGCGTAGTTCTTCCTGCCAGTCACCGCCCGCTTCGGGCACGTAGATCTCCTCGACCACCAGGTCGATGAGCCCGTCGAGGATGTCTTCCTTGTGGGCGACATGGTTGTACAGCGACATGGCTTCGACGCCGAGAGCCTTGGCCAGCTTGCGCATCGACAGCGCGTCGAGACTCTCCGCATCGGCCAGGGCGATCGCCGCCCGCAGGATCCGTTCCCTGCTCAGCGGGGTACGTGGCGGCATGTTTTCCTCCTTGACCTACTTACGGCGTAAGCGTAGCGTCTGAGGTCAGCGACTTACGCTGTAAGTGCGAAGGAGGGGCCGCTCATGACCGATGTGGATACCGACCGGATGACGGCATGGGTGGCACCGCGCTACGGCGGTAGTGAGGTTTTGTGCACGGAGATCGTGCCCAGGCCGGTGCCCGGCGAGGGGGAGGTGGTTGTCCGGGTGCAGGCGGCGTCGCTGTGCAGCGGCGACTTGCATTTGCTCAGTGGTACACCATATTTGATCCGGCTCGGGTTCGGCTTTCGTAGACCGAAGCATCGGATGATCGGCCAGAATCTCGCCGGCGAGGTAGTCGCCGTCGGTTCCGGGGTTACTGGATTCCAGGTAGGGGATCGGGTTTTCGGTGAAGTGCCCGGTGGTGCGTTCGCCGAATACGTCCGCGCCGCTGCCCACGCGTTCGCCCTGGTACCCGACGGCCTGGATATGGAAACAGCGGCCGCGATCCCGGATTCGGGCATGACCGCGCTCCAAGGATTACGCGATATCGGCAAGATCGCGCCGGGGCACCGGGTGCTCGTCAACGGCGCGTCCGGCGGTGTGGGAACCTTCGCGGTGCAGATAGCGAAAGCGCTCGGTGCCCACGTGACCGCCGTCTGCAGCACCCGCCACATCGAGATGGTCCACGAAATCGGCGCCGACACCGTCATCGACTACACCACAACCGATTTCACCGCCACCGGCGAGGTCTACGACATCATCTTCGACCTCGCGGGCAACCGGAAACTCCGCGACTGCCGCCGCGCCCTCACCCCGGAAGGTGTCTTCATCTCCTCGGCAGGCGCACCGGGCGGAAACTGGTTCGGCCCGATCCGCTGGCTGGGCTCGGTCCTCATCGCCAACCTCTTCACCCGCCAAACCCTCAAACCCCTCCTTATGCGCCCCGCGACAGCAGACCTGCAATACCTCGCCGAACTAGCGACCACCGGAGCCCTGCGCCCCGTGATTCAGCGCCGCTTACCTCTGTCGGAGGCCGCAGCCGCGATCAGCCTTTTCGCCGAAGGACACGCCTCTGGGAAGACATTGCTGACCGGGTGGCCTGTCCGATGACCCCCGTGTCCTCACCGTCGGTCGGCGCGCTCGCCTGAGCGTGTCGGCAGATCATCTGCTATCAATCGTCGTAGTGACATACTCAGACGAGGTCGAGGAGGTGTGCCGATGGTCGATGTGTTCACCGATGCGCTGTTCACCCCGGCTGATGTGGCGCGCCAGCTCGTGATCCCCAGGAGCACCGTGTACTCGTGGCTCTCTAAGGACGCCGATGGTCACCCCTTGGTCCACCGGGTGCAGCCGGAAAGACGTGGTCGAGCCAGCGTGCCGTTCATAGCGATGGTCGAGGCTTACGTGCTGCGCGCACTGCGCACCGAACTACGTTTCAGCACGCCCCGGATCCAGGCCGCGGTGTCGGCGCTGCGAGCAGAATTCGACACCGAGTACGCCCTGGCGAGTAAGCGGATCGCTACCGACGGTATCGACCTTTTCGTCGAATACAGTGACGGCGAATTCGCCCGCGTGCACGATCGGCAGATACCGGTGCGCGAGTTCATCAGCGACTATCTGCGCTACATCGACTGGGGCGAGGCCGGGTACGCCACCCGCCTGCATCTACCGCGCTTTCCTGCGGCCGCGCCCGTGGTAATAGATCCACAGTTCAACTGGGGTAGCCCGGTTCTCGAACGGACAAAAGTCCCGGTCAGCGCAATCATCGACCTCTTCAAGGCCGGAGAGCCCATCAATGTCGTCGCGGGGGAATACGAGCTCGACGAACAAGAAGTCCAATCCATTGTCCGAGCCGAACTACCAGCAGCCGCCTGAATTCTTCCTCGATCGGGGACTCGGTAAAGGGGTTGCCGCAGGTCTGATCGAACTCGGGTGGCACATCCACCGGATCGTCGACCACTTCCCCAATGATGCTCAGGAGACGACGGACGAGACCTGGATCGAGTTCGGCCTGACGCGGGCCTGGGTTCCGCTCTGCAAGGACGGAAGAATCAAAGGTCGCGCGGTTGAGCGCGCCCCGCTCGAAAAGCACGCTGCGGTGATGTTCTACCTGGACAACCAGCAACTGACGATCAGCGCCATGATCGAGCGGGTGCACAGTGCTCGATCAGCCATCCATCACGCCATCCGGCGCGGTGGCCCAGCTGCCTATGCCGTGACAGCTCGGGCCACGAAGGTCATCTCGAGAGCCTCGGCGAGGCGGTTCAACATTGCGATCGTTGGTGTACCGCCGCCACCTCGATGCGCGACAGTGAAGGCTGAGGGATGCCCGCACGGCGTGCGACCTCGGTCTGGGTCAGCCCCCAATTCGAGGCGCCGAGCGCGCACTGCTTCGGCCAGTTCGTAGGCACGGCGCGCATCCTCGTAGGCGCGCCGCATTTCGTCCGAGAGCCCATCGGTGTCGTTTCGGCGCAACTTCCCGCGACGATGTGAAATAGTCATTTCACATCCTCCTGCCGTAAACGTGCTCGACGTGGTCATGATCGGGACCGCCCGCCTGGCACAGCTTTCGGCCAACACTTCTGGCCACGGCGCAGGGGACGCGTGGCTGGTTGGACCGTGGCGAAGGTGTGCACTCCCGGCCGTCACGGTGCGTACGTGCGAGGCGTACGGCGTGCCTGAAAGTCACACCAAGAGTTCATGTGTCGCAAAGCACCTCCTCGAGGTTACCTACGTCCAGAAGTCCCTCGAGTTCGCGCACATCGGAAACCGGGATGCTCAAAGTGTCACCCTGGGCAAGCAATCCGGGAAAATTTCGACCGGTCCACTCGATCAACGAGTAGTCGACTTGGGTATTAAGAAGTTCTGCAGACTGTTCCATTCTCTTGGGTGCAGGGGCGTTGGTTTCGCTAGGCTTAGTTAGTGCAAATCTGCGAATCGCAGTGCACGGTTCTAGGTGTCCTCGCTAGATGGCCGCAGCCTAATTGCTACCATGGTTCTCGCCTTGGAAACTCCAACGGAGACTGGGCCGCATATCAGCCATTCGTCTACATCGGAATTCTGAACAGCAATAATGGTGAACTCATCTGTTCTCGTAATTCCAACGTCGGCCGTTATATACTTCGGCAATACCGACGCGGTATCGACGGATTCCTCCGCCCATGGGCTGAGGTCGATAATAGGTGCCGAGTTTAGATGATCATTTGCATTCCTGTCTGTTATCGTCGCTTCTGCGGTAGGAAGTTCGAGTGCAATAAATTGATATATCGCACCATTTGACGAATCGATCTTTATCTCGAACTCGCCGCCCCTCTTGCCGGATATGCGTAGGTACCGCATACCTCTGGGCTGTTCGATATCCCATGCCATTTTTATTGGGATCCACTCGTCAGAGTAGTCGAATGCGGTTCGGCATGCTGCTCGACCCTTCACTGTGATCATTCCTCAGCCTCCTCTGAACAGTGCATGGAATACTACTGGCAGCCCTCCCTCGAAGCGTGGTTGACCAAACTTGAGTTCCCAACCGCCTGAGGTCAACAGCCTATCGAACGGCACGCCGTCACGCGTGGCCTCGGTTAGGGCGGCACGAAGGCTGGACAGTTGACCTTGAGTCGCAAGATCGACGTCAGCGCGCGTAGCGCCGCGCTCAGCGATTGCACGTAGGTACTCAGCCATGTGTTCAGTCGCGTTTCCATTTACCCAGACCGATGTGCCACCTGCGTCCATCTCAAACGACCTAGGAAGTTCACTTCCGGGGTAGTTTGGCTGCGTGGGTCTGATGGAGTCCCAGACGGTTCCAGTGCAGGAGTCGGGCATTAGACCCAGCGGATCGGACCAACGAGTCGGATTCGAAGGGTATGTGTAATTGTTGCTGTTCGGCGAGAGCCCAACTGGATCGGGAGTAAGGAACCGACCTGTTCGAGGGTCATATATTCGGTGCGTATTATGGTGCAGTCCCGATTCGTTATCAAAATACTGGCCGGGAAGCCGCAAAGGTATCGAACAAGGTGCCTGCCAATCCGACTGGCCCCACAGGCTGTTGTTCGCGGACGAAGTGACTATTCCGGAACGGTAGTCTACGAGCTCCCCTGGTGCGCCATTCGGAAGCGAAATGATCGCTACTGGTGAAGTAATCGAAGAAGAGTGTTGAACGATCGGTAGGAATGACTCTGGCAGGTAGTGCCAATTTACACGTTCGGGCGCCCGCAATTCTTCAGCAAGGTTTGAGCCGTCCCATGTAAAAGAGCATGATTCGAGCTCCTTGCCGTCTCTATCTAACCGCGCCTTGGATACTCGGCGGCCATTTGCATCGTAGGAGTAGCGCCACCAGTGAAAATCTGGTGTGTAGACGTCGGTGAGTTGATCGAAGGCGTTGTAGCGGTAGTGCCAGACGGCCGGTTTTCGGGAGATTCGGGTGGTTACTTTGCGGATGAGGCGGCCGGCGGGGTCGTAGTAGTAGTGGTTGCGGCCGTCTCGGACGAGGAGGTTGTTGTGGTATTCGCGGCCTTCCATTCGCTGGGGGGCGGATGGCTCGGCGGGGTCGGAGGAAGGGGCGGGGAGGCTGGCGGTGATGTTGGAGAGGGGGTCGTATTCGTAGGCTTCGGTGAGGGTGTTGTTGCGGGTGATGGTGTTGACTCGGCCGAGGGGGTCGAGGGTGTAGGTGGCGTGGGTGGGGGTGGTGTCGGGGCGGGTGGTGGTGTGGTGGGTGAGGTAGCCGTCGGGGCGGTAGGTGTAGTCGTCGCGGCGGATGGTGAAGGGGGCGGGGCGGTTTGTTGTCGAGGGGCCGAAGTCGCCGAGGTCGAGGGTGAATTCTTCGGCGGGGAAGCCGGTGACTTGTTGGGTGGCGATATTGCCGGTGGGGGTGAAGGTTCGGTCGATTTGGACTTCGCCCACGCGCCAGCCGGTGAGACGGCCTGCGGGGTCGTGGTTGAACGAGATTTCGGTGTCGTCGGCGTGGAGGGCGGTGACCTGGCCGAGGGTGTTGTGGCGCCAGGTGGTGACGGAGCCGGTGGGAGTGGTGCGGCGGATGCGGCGGCCGCGGTGGTCGTAGTCGTTGACCAGCGGTGGTTGGTCGTCGAGTTGTTGAGTGGCGACCTGACCGGTCGGGGTGTAGGTGAATCGAAGTGTGTGGGTGACGGTTTCGTCGGTGCCGTTGACGGCGGTGAGGACGCGGCCCGCGGGGTCGTGGGTGTAGGAGAGGAATTCGCCGGTGTCGGCGGTGATAGACGTCAGGTTGCCGAGGATGTCGTAGCGGTGGTGGCGGGTGACGCCGGTGGCGGGCGTGACCGTCGCGACGCGACCGGTGATGGTGTGGGTGTATGTGGTGGTGGCGCCGGTGTAGTCGGTTTCGGCGATCAGCCGGCCCGCGAGGTCGTATTCGTAGGTCCAGCGTTGGCCGAGCGGGTTGATGACGGCGATGAGCTGGCGTTCGGTGTTGTAGAGGTAGCGTGTGGTCGAGCCGTCGGGATCGGTGCGGGTGGAGACTTTGTCGAAGCCGCCGTAGGTGTAGCGAGTGACGCCGCCGTTGCGGTCGGTGTGGGTGAGGAGATTGTTCTCGCCGTCGTAGGTCCAGGTTTCGGCGAAGCCGTCGGGGTCGATCCGCCGGGCGGGGCGACCCGAGGCGGTCCATTCGTAGTGGGTGGTCTGCCCCAACGGGTCGGTGACCCGGACGGGTCGGCCGAAGGTGTCGCGGCGGATTTCCGTGGTCGCGCCGTACGGGTCGGTGACGGTGATCGGCAAGCCTGCGGCGTCGACTTCTATCCGGGTGACAGCGCCGTCCGGATCGCGGACTTCGCTGACCGCACCACAGGGATGGTGGGCGTATTCGGTGCGTGCGCCTGCGGCATCGGTGACGGCGACGAGATTGCCCGCCTTGTCCCACTCTCGATGCACGGTTGTGCCGTCGGGCTGGGTTATGGCGGTGGGACGGTTGGCGTAGGCGTATTCGACGGTGATGTCGGTGCCGTCCGGGCGGACGATTCTGGCTACGTCGCCGTCGGCCGTGTACTCGTAGCGGGTGATCGCACCGTCGGGTTCGGTGACCTTCAGTGGTTTACGGGCGGTGTTGTAGTCGATATGACGGCGCCCGCCGTCGGCAGCGCGGAAGTCTCGCAGGCGTAGGTCGTTGTCGAATCCGTAGCCTGTGACGCCTCCACGTGAGTCGGTGAGCCGGGTGAGACGACCCGTGCCGTCACCGAGTTCGAGGTATTCGTAATCCGCGTTGAACACACCGTCGGCGCCGCGCTGGGTGATGACGCGGCCTGCGTCGTCGTAGATGTTGACGACCCAGCTGCCGTTGGAGTCCGTCCACGACAGCATGCGGTGGTGTTCGTCGTAGGTGTAGCGGATGGTTCCGCCGACTCCGTTGGTTTCCGCAGTCAGTTCACCGTTGTCATAGCCAAATTCGCGTACACGGGTGAACGTTTCGATCCCGTCGACTTCGCCCGCCACGGTGATCGAGTTGATGCGACCGTTGGCTGTATCCAGAAGTACTCGGTAGCCACCGGAGGAGGTGACCTCGGTCGGGTCTCCATTACTGTTGTAGTGGAATCTGACTCGGTTGTGGTGACGGTCGGTGATCGCGGAGATCGCGAAATTGCCGAGGAGCGTATCGATGCCGCCGAGCACGGGCTCGGGAGCGAAATGCCACACCAGTTCCCGATCCGGATCCCACAACCGATAGCCACCGGCTTCGGTGCGAGTGAGTTTCCAGCGTTGACCACCGGTGATCGGTTCGACACCGACACCGACCTCGGCATGCGGGTAAGGCAACAACATGCCGTCTTCGAATACGACCGTGACGCAATCCTCTTCGACGACCACCCGCATGTCCAAGGTGGCCGACCAAGAAGGGCCGAACCAGCGGCCGAAGCGGTAGTTGGAATGGTGGGCGCGTTTCAACACCAACCGAAGGACGCCGGGCAGATCGAGGTCGGTAAGTGGAAGGAGGAATTCGCCGGTCGCGGGGTTGACCGGGTCTCCGACCTTGGGCGTTTGTTCGTCGGTACTGTTGCTGGCCGGTCCGTCCTCTTGCGCGGTGTTACCCGCGCTGGGCTCACCGGCACCGCCATTGTCCTGGTCTGAACGAACTCTCGGATCGGTGTTGTTGTTCTGCTGGTCTGTTGTGTCGCTGTGACTACCCGGGTCTGTGTCTCCGGATGAGTCGCCGTCGGGGTGACCGGGGCGGTTGGCCTCCGGTGCCCTGTCACCGTCCTGGTCGGTCGCGTCGCCGTTGGTGGGCGTGGAATCGCCGTCCGGTGACGCGGCGGGCGCGGATTCGGGGTCCGGCGCCGAACCCTCGGAATCGGGAGTTGGTTTTCCCGAAAGGGATTCGTCGGTGGTGTTGGTGTTCGGTGCCCCGTTTTCGGAGGAATCGTTGTCCGGTGACGCCGAGGCCGGGGATTCCGGCTTCCCGCTCTCGGGGCCATTGTTGTCGGGTGTGGAATCGCCGGTGAGGGTCGACGGGTTGTCAGCGGGGTTCGCCACAGCAGGCTCGCCCGATTGCCCGTCGGGGTTGGTGGGGGCCGGGTCGCCCGCTTGCGCGGCTGGGTTGGTCGGTGGCGCATCCGGAGAGGTGCCTGCCGGGTTCGCGGCGGGAGCTTCGGGCGTGGCGGGCGGGTTGGCTGCCGGTGGATCGCCGACAGTGGCCGCGGGGTTCGTTGCCGGTGCGGAGGGATTGTCCGGGGGATCGGCAACCGACTGGGCAGGTGCGGATGGCGCCTCGGGTGCGTTCCGCCCGCCTGCGCCGGCGGCGTTGTCGAGGACATTGCGTGCGGTGTTGCCCGCGTCAGCCACATCGGTGACCCGGTTCACGGTGCTGGCCGTCAGCTTCGCGGCGCCGCCGGCGCCACCCGTCGCGAGGGTCGTCAGGGCATCGCCGGTGAGGGCTCCCAACGCCTCGGTCGGATTCGCCTTGAACCCGGCGAGCATCGCGGAGGCAGTCGCTTTCGGGTCTGCGGCCGCGAGGATCATCCCCGTGCTCATGTCCGACATCTTGGACATGTACTCGGCGGGGTGCGTCGCGTTGTACAGATCCAACGGATTGATCGACCGCACGAATTGCACCAGGCCGGTCAGCGAGGTCAGCAGCCCGGTCGTGATATTTGCCTGAGCGTGCTCCATCATCGCGCCGAGGTCTTCGAAATTGCTTCCCCAACGAGACAGGAAAGGCGGCTCTTGCGGCGCGGTCTCCGTGGCGGCGGTAATCGCCGTGACGGCGGTGTTCGCCGCATTATCCCGTTGTGTACGAGCGGCGTTGAGAATTGAACGTGCCTCGTCGCGCATCGCGGTCCACGTATCGGTCAGGCTCTTGTCCTTGCGATCCTCGTCGGACTTGGCGTTCCACTCGTTTTTCCGATCGCGTTCCTCGTTGTCGGCGGCTTGCCATTTCGCGATCGCCTCGGCGGCTTTGGTCTGTGCGGCCTCGACCTCGTGCACCCAGGCATCCAGGGCGCCCTTGGCCTTGCCCATCGCATCTGCGCCGTCCCACCACAGCTTCGGCTGCTTGGCGAATTCCTCGTGGAATGCCGTGGACGCGTCACCGGTCCAGTCGGAGACATCGATCTTTCGGAGAGCGTCACCGGTTTGGTCTATCGCCGTACCGATCTGACCGAGTTGTTCGGCAACCTCTCGGATCTTGGCAGGCTCACCGCGGATCAGCTCTTTCGGATCGGTGGTTTCGCCGAGCTCCTTCTCCGGCACCGCGCCACCGGTAGCGTCGACGATCTTGTCGCCCGCGTCGTCGAGCCACTGCGACAACCCGTCCGCACCAACTGCTTTCGCCGCGCCAGACCACGTGTCCAACGCAGAGTTGTAGGCCTGACCGACCTTTTCGGTGGCGGACTCGAGACCCTCTTCGATGGAGTCACCGAGATCATTGATGAAATCGCCGATACCCATTGCTACTGCCCCCCGGCGGATTGCTTTGCTTGCTGAATTTCCGCGACCTTGGCCGCGACACCGGTATCCGGCAGGAACATGCTGCCCAAACCGCTCTGATCAGGCGTGTCACTGGACACCAGGTACTCGCCCACCTGCCCCAACGTCGAGACGTTGTCACCCATATGCGAGAACGCTTTGCCGAAAGAATCCGCGCTGTAGTCGGCTTGGGTGGCGAGATTCCAGGTGTTGTTCGACAACACCTCGCCCCAGTCCATCGCCTCGATCTCCGCTTTGCTCAGATGCGGATTACCCGCGAGGTGGGTGAACATCTGCTTGAACGAGGTAGAGACCTGGTCGTCGATCAGGTGGTAACGACCTGCGGACAAGTCGAGAATTTCGGCGATGGCGTTACCCGACTGCACCAACGCCCGTACACCCCACGACCAGCGTTCGGCGAACGTTTCGAAGGAGGCTTGTACATTCGCCTTACCTGCCTCCATCGCCGACATCGTCAGCTCCGCGAACCCGCGACCGGCCGCGGCGGTCTCCTCGATACCGAGTTCTTTGAGCTCGCTGATGATGGTGTTGATTCCGTTCGCGGCCTGGGTGAGCAGGGCCGGATCGACATTCAGATCCGACATCAGCGACGCCCACCATCGGCCGCTGGTTCCTCCGTCACGACCGGCGGGAATACCATCGGCGCCGCACCCGACATGTCGACTGCCACACCGGTCGGCTCCTGCTGCCCCTCGGCGAACTCACGCAGACGTCGACCGAGGAAGGTGTGGAACCGGTACTCCTGATCCGCGACCACACCGCGGGCACTCATGAACCGCGCGTACTCCGGCACGCCCGTGAATGCGCACAACCACGCAACCCCGCCGGACTCCATCGTGAAGACCCGGTCTTCGGGGCCGAACAGGGGCACCAGCAGCGTCGACGCGTCGAACGCCGCCGTCAGTGCGTTCGGCACGCCGAATCCAGCGTAGAAGGCGGCGATCTCCGAACGCAGGCGCGCTGAATCGACCTCGACCATCGTCATGTCCGCTCCCGATCTCCCCTCGGACAAATCAGGCACCCACGGTAGCGAACGAACGGCGCCGCCTCCACCGTGCCGTCAGTCACCGGCGTCGGCTACAAGTGACTCGACCGCCTGGTCACCCGCCCCCGCATCCTCCGCGATGCGACCGATCTGTCAGCGACATCGACAACGGAGTCTGCCGACGTATCCTGAACGTAAGGACCCGGGAGGGACGATGACCAGCAAGCCTGCCGAACAATCCGACCCGCGAGCACGGTGGCGCCATCTGCCCGCTGAGCCCGAGCGGCTGATCGAGGAAACCGCCACCGACATCAAAGCGACCGATCACGGGTTTCCTGCCATCGACGTCACCGAGGATTTCGTCCGCAAGTACGGGCTCTGAACCGGAACCTCAGTCGGAGAGTTCGCCTGTGGTGCGCCAGGATTGGCGTTCGGCGTCGAACGCCTCGGCCTGGGCGGACCGGAATGTCGCGATCGAGTCGGCGTTGTCGGCCAGAAAGCGCCGGTAGTCGGCGAGGCGGAATTCTCCGTCCTGCGCGGTGATCGCCACCTTCCCCGCAGCGAAGTCGGCGCGCAGGTCGAGCAACTCGTCCGCTTCCACGGGATGCCAGCGGATGCGGTCGAAATACCGGAGCAGCCATGGTGTTTCGGCATCCTCGGCGAACCGGTCGACGCCGGGTCCGGCCGTACGGGACGGTCTTGCCCGGTGGTTCCAAACCTGCGTGGTTCGGCCGACGAACTGGTAGCCGCCGGGCCCTTCCATGCCGTAGATGCACAGGTAGGCGCCGCCGATGCCGACGGCGTTTTCGGGGGTCCAGGTGCGGGCGGGGTTGTATTTGGTGGTGACGAGGCGGTGGCGGGGGTCGGTGGGGGTGGCGACAGGGGCGCCGAGGTAGACGTCGCCAAGGCCGAGCACCAGGTACTCGGCGTCGAAGACGGTGCGGTACACGTCGTCGACGGAGGCGAGTCCGTTCATCCGGCGGATGAACTCGATGTTCCACGGGCACCAGGGGGCGTCGGCGCGGACACCGTGCATGTAGCGGGTGATCGCTTCGCGGGTGGCCGGGTCGTCCCAGGAGAGTGGGAGGTGGACGGTGCGGCTGGGGACGACTAGCTGATCCGAATTCGGGAGTTGCGCTTCGGCTTCGGCGAGCAGGTCGAGGAGCATCGGGATGGAAAGCAGGGCTGGGTCGACGCGGATCTGCAGCGAGCGGATGCCGGGGGTGAGTTCGAGGACACCGCGGGCGCCGAGGGCGATGAGGTGCTGATGCAGGGCGTGTACGCGGGCCCGTAGGCCGAGATCGAGGGTGAGGGTGCCGTATTCGACGAGGACGCCGTCGTCGCCCTGGCGGCGGTAGGTCACGCTGGTCTCGTCGTCGGCTTCGGTGCGGCGCAGGACGCCGTCGTCGCCGTCGCATCCCGCCGAGACAATCGTGCCCATCGACGCGCGCCGCAGCGGTCCCAATGACCGTGCGGGAGCGGCGTGCTCGGAGCGAATCGCCACGAAACGAACGGTGTCGCCCGGTGTGAGCTGGCCGAGTTTCCAGCGGTCGGCGGCGACCACAGTCACCGGGCAGACGAAACCGCCGAGGCTCGGTCCGTCGGGTCCGAGGAGGATGGGGGTGTCGCCGGTGAAGTCGAGCGCGCCGATCGAGTAGGCGTTGTCGTGGATGTTCGACGGGTGCAGCCCCGCTTCGCCGCCGTCGGTGCGCGCCCACTCCGGTTTCGGGCCGATCAGGCGTACGCCGGTGCGGTCGGAGTTGAAGTGCACCTCGTAGTCGGTGCCGAGAATGGTGTCGAAGTCCTTGCGGGTGAAGAACTCCGGTGCGCCGTGCGGACCTTCGGTGACGGCCAGTTCCCAGCGCCTGCCGAAGGCGGGGATGTCGGTCATGGGGACGGCGGGGGCGAGGCGGGTCGTCGGCTCGCCCAGCACGAGGGAATCGTCGGTGCGCAGGGCTGCCCCGGTGCCACCGCCGAACTTGCCGAGGGCGAACGTCGCCGCGCTACCGAGGAACTGCTCGACCTGGATACCACCGGAAACCAGCACATAGGTGCGCATGCCGGGCCCACGGATCGCCCCGATGTCGAGCACGCCACCGGCGGGCACCTCGACCGCGCGCCATTGCTCGACCGGACGACCGTCCACCCGCACCTCGGCGACCGCTCCGGTGACACACACCCACGTCGCCGCACCGAACCGCAACGCGGGCCCACCGAGCGTGCATTCCAGCCCGGCCGCCCCCTCGGCGTTGCCGAGCACCCGGTTACCGAGCCGGAACGAGAGGTCGTCCATCGGCCCAGAGGGCGGAACCCCGATGTGCCAGTAGCCGATTCGCCCGGGCCAGTCCTGCACGGTGGTCTGCATTCCGGGCCGGACGACCTCGATCCGTCGCTGGACGGACGGCTCCTGGTCTGCGGTGTCGGTGTCCGACGCCGACTTCGCGACCTGGACGGCATCGGCACCCGTGGTCGGAAAGATGGCTTCGGCCGGGGCCGCGGTGACACTGGAATCTGTGAGGGTGCGGCTCATCGGGTCACCACCATGCGGACGGGCGTGGGGTCGAAACCGTTGCACGGATTGTTGATCTGGGGACAGTTGGAAACCAGGACCAAGGTGTCGATCTCCGCGCGCAAGGTCACCTTCTTGCCCGGCGCCGACAGCCCGTCGACGATGCCGAGCGTGCCGTCCGCCTCCACCGGCACGTTCATGAACCAGTTGATGTTGGACACCAGATCCCGCTTGCCCAAACCCCATTCGAGGGCGGCGGTGAGGAAGTTCTCCACACAGGCGTGCTGGTGGCGGGTGTGGTGGCCGTAGCGGAGGGTGTTGGATTCCTGGGAGCAGGCGCCCGCGATGGTGTCGTGGTTACCGACCTCGTCGGCGACCACGGTCATCAGCGCGGTGCCACGTTCGGTGCGCAGCACACTGCCGGTGGCGAGGAAGATATTGCGCTGGGCGGCGATGGTGGCCTGGGCGCTGTAGCGGTCGGTGTGGTCGGCAGCCGAGTACAGCAGGCAGTCGACGGCCTGGTTGCCGTGCAGGTCGATGATCTCGAGTCGTTCGCCCGCCCGGACGATCGCCGACCACGGCGCCTGCGCCGGAACAGTTTCGTCCAGGACGACGGTGCGGGTGGTCGTTGTCATGCCGGAATCTCCGTGTGTTGTGCGGCCGCCCACGCGGCCTCGGTGTTCTCCACGGCCCGGCGGTACTCCGGGTCGTCGTTGGGTACATCGAAAGTGCCTGCGGGCCAGGCGATCAGATCTAGGTCGCCGGTGGGGCGCTCGTCGAGCGGGTGGGCCGCATTGGCGACCAGCAGGGTCACCGGAAGATGCACGAACAGGTCGATCGCCCCGCCCGCCGGACCGTTGCCGGTCGCCGCGAGGGCACCGTCGGCCCCCACCCGAACCCCACGGAACAAGGCGATCGACGGTCCGACATCGCGCGGCTCGAGCCCCTGCTTGGCCGCGGCCAGATGCAGTTGGTGGCGGGCTTCGCCGGACGGACCGCACAGGGTGTCGTGGTGCCCGGAGGTGTCGGTGAGCACGGTGGCCAGCACGCGCCCCTGATCCGACAACAGCGGGTGACCGGCACTCAGATACGCCTGCCACGGGACCTTCACGGTGTCGGCGACATTCAGGCGCTCCCAAGGCGATTCGGCGCGCAGCAGGAACAGATGCGCACACGCGGCTCCGGAGGGGTCGGACAAGCGGACCCTGGTTCCGCGGCCGAGGACGACATTCGCATAGCCGCCGGACGGAATACGCAGCGCCAGAGTCGGTTCGACACCCGGCGGTATCACCGGACGGGCAATCGTGGCCGCCGCAGCCTGGGCCCGCGCGTGGGCCCGCGCGCCGTCGGTGGATCCGGTCGCTATCGCGACTTCCTCGGTATGGGCGGGTGTGGGCGTGGTGTCCTGAGCCCGCGCGGCGTCTGCGGATGGGGTAGCCGTCATCAGGATCTCCTCGGTACATGCAGGCCGAGACTTCTCGGCAAACGATTGATCGACTGGGTGATTCGTTGACCTCTGCACCGCAGCGACCGGATTGTGGCGGGTGCCAGGCAATCCCGGGCTGAGATGCTGGTCGGTTGATCACCACGCTCTGGTGGCGTTTGCGTCACGGGCGATGCCGCCACCGGAGCGTGATGATCTTGATCCACGGGCTCAGGCGGGAGCAGGCACGATCACCGGTTCGACCGCCTCGGATTTGGTGACGACCATCCGGTACACCACCGCGCCGACGGTGAGGATCACGCCGACCGACAGCGGCCCGGCCCACAACTGCCACCAGCTACCACCGGCCGGGGTGTACACCTCGGGTCGCGGCCAGGCCAGATTGATCACCATCGCGATGCCCCACACCACCGCCAGCGCGTTGACCGGAACTCCCCAGCGGCCGAGGGTGAACAGCGTGTTGTCCTCGGGCGCGGGCAAGCCCTTGATCCGCCGCACCAACAGCGGCACCGTGACCAGCAGATACGCCAGATACAGGCTCACGATGCAGACGCTGGCCAGGGTGGCGAAGATGGCCGGGTTACCCAGGTTCAGCACCAGCAGGCTGATGCCGAGCGCGCCGATCACCACCGCGGGCCATACCGGCGTACCGAAACGAGGGTGCACGGTGGACAGCGCCTTCGAGAAGGGCAACTTGCCGTCACGTGCCATCGAGAACATCAACCGCGACCCGGCCGTCTGAATCGCGAGCGTGCACACGATCACCGCCACCGCGACACAGCCGAGCAGCACCGACCCGGCGGGACTGTCGAGCTTGGCCATGATGACGTAAGCCAGTCCGCCGGAAGCCAATTCGCCGTCGGTGAGGCTCGGCGCCGCCATCAGCGCGCCCAGCAGCATGAGTCCACCGCCGAGCGCCGACACCGACAGCGCGAGCAGAATCGTGCGCGGTGCGACCCGGCGCGGGTTCTTCGTCTCCTCGGAAAGCTCACCGGCGGAATCGAATCCGACCATCACGTACGCCGCCATCAGGCCCGAGATCAGGAACGCCGCCCAGAACGGGCCGGGCGCGGCCTGATCGGTCTGCAACACCACGTCCGGACCGCGTTCGGAGCCCGCGAAGAACAGCCCGATGATGGCGAGCACGCCGACGATCTCGATGGTGACCCCGATCGAGTTGATCCGCGCCATCAGATCGATCCCGATCACATTGATGGTGGTGGTGACCACCAGCAGCGCGCTGCCCAGCAGCACCGCGTTCATCGCCCCGTCGCGTGAGGTGAGCGCGGTGTCGGAGCCGATGATCTGGAAGCCGCTCCAGATCGTGGGCAGCACCACCTGCAGGGCGATGGCGGCCGCCGCCGCGGTGACCACCTGGGCGATCACCATCATCCAGCCGGCGAACCAGCCCACGAGACCACCGGCCAACCGGCGCGACCACTGATAGATACAGCCCGAGATCGGATACCGCGCGGCGAGCTCGGCGAAGTTCAGGGCGACGAGGAACTGCCCGGCGAAAACCAGCGGCCACGTCCAGAAGAACGCGGCACCGCCGAACGAATAACCGAAACCGAAGAACTGGAAGATGGTGGTGAGGATGGAGACGAACGAGAAGCCCGCCGCGAAGGACGCGTAGCGCCCGAGCTTGCGGTGCAGGACGGGTTCGTAGCCGAACTGGGCGAGGTCGGCGCCGTCGCGCGCGGCGTCGGGCGGGGCTTGGGTGGCGAGCGTCGTGGCCATATCGGAGTCCTTCGGCGGTGCGGCCAATATCTATCAGTCGATAGTTTTGCGCTCGCGATCGCTCGAACGGTGTCGTGCGTGTATCGACTCCGAGGCGTGCCGTAACTTCTGTGTTGCCTACGTTTCTGTCGAATGACAGAAATTGAACGGTCCCGCATCGCACCTGGTGAGGTGCCCATTGCGGGGGTGGTGGCGCACCGGTGACACAATCGACGACGTGGCAAACCTCGGACCCGGGCGTCCCCGGCTGGAACAGCGCCGTCGGCGCGGGACGACGCCGCGCGCGGAAATCCTCGACGCCGCAGCGGAGCTGTTCACCACCAAGGGGTATGCCAACACCTCCACCCGCGCGGTCGCCGACGCGGTCGGCATCCGGCAGGCCTCGCTGTATCACCACTTCGCGGCCAAGGACGACATCCTCGACGCGCTGCTCGCCGAAACCGTCGCGGGCCCGGTGGAATTGGCGCAAAAACTACACGCCGAGCCCGAGGACGCCACCACCAAGCTCTACGCGCTCGCCCTGTTCGATGTGCGCCAACTGCGCGGCGCGCGCTGGAATCTGGGCGCCCTGTACCTGCTGCCGGAACTGCGCACCGAACGTTTCGTCGCCTTCCGCCGCCGCCGCGACGAACTGCGCGAACACTACGAACGCCTCGCCGCCGAATCCTGTGCTGCGGCAGGGCAATCCGACGACGCGCGGATTCTGCCGTTCCGGCTGGTGGAGACGGTGATCGCGATCAGGTCCGACGAAGGGGCCGCGGGCGAGGAGGCCGAGCGCGTGATCCCGGACGCGATCGTGCGCATCGTCGGTCACCGGGGTGCGATGGATTCGGTGCGAGCCGCCGCCGACGCCTTGCTCGACCGCCTGTCGGACTGAGTGACCGGCGCGACGCGAGGCCGCGCCGGAAACTCTCAGCCCTTGATGAACGCGAGGATGTCGCTGATCAGCTCCTGCTGGTAGGCACCGAAGATGCCGTGCGGCGCACCGGGGTACACCTTCAGCGTGCCGTCCTTCACCAGCTCGATCGACTTGTGTGCCGAGTTCGCGATGGGCACGATCTGATCGTCGTCGCCGTGCGCGATGAGGATCGGTACCTCGAGGGCGCGCAGGTCCTCGGTGAAATCGGTCGCCGAGAACGCGGCGACACACTCGTAGGCGGCCTGGATGCCCGCGAGCATGCCCTGCCGCCAGAAGTCGTCCATGGCGCCCTTGGACACGGCCGCACCCTCGCGGTTGAAGCCGAAGAACGACGGAGCCAGCTCCTGGTAGAAGTTGGACCGGTCGGCCAGCACTCCGGCACGGATGTTGTCGAACACCGACATGGGCAGACCGTCGGGGTAGGCCTCGGTGGCCACCATGATCGGCGGCACCGCACCGATGGTGACGACCTTGGCGACCCGGTCGCGGCCGTGGCGCGCCGCGTAACGCACGGCCTCGCCGCCGCCGGTCGAATGCCCGACGACGATCACGTCGCGCAGATCGAGCGATTCGACGAGTTCGGCGAGGTCACGCGCGTAGGTGTCCATGTCGTTGCCCTGCCACGGCTGCGAGGAGCGGCCGTGTCCGCGACGGTCGTGGGCGATGACGCGATAACCGGCGTCGGCGAAGGTCTTGCGCTCGAGCGCCCAGGCATCGGAGCTCAGCGGCCAGCCGTGGCTGAAGACGATGGGCTGCCCGGTGCCCCAGTCGGAGAAGTAGATCTCGGTGCCGTCGGATGTCGTGAAGTAGGGCATGGCGATCCTGTCGAACGAGGTGGATGGATAGGTTGCTCATAGTTGTCGAGCGCGGGTGGGCTGTCACCTACCCGAACGGCCGCGAATCCCGCTATTTCGGACGAACAGTAGATTTGTGGCTATGTCTGTAGCCCCGGATCGCCCACGTCACAACGCATCTACTGGGACACGGCGTATCGGGTTTCTCCTGTTCGACGGGGTGAAGGCACTCGACTATGTCGGCCCGGCCGAGGTGTTCGTCGAGGCGAATCAGTTCGCCGATGCCTACGAGATCGTGCTGCTCTCACCCACCGGCGCGCCCGTGCAGACCTCGGTCGGCGGGGGAGTTGCTGTGGGGGCGGCAGCCGCCGATGTACTCGCGCTCGACACGCTCGTCGTGCCGGGCAGCGAGGTGCGCCCGGCCCAGTTCGTCCGTCCAGAACTACTCGACGCGGCACGTGTGCTCGCCGCGCGGAGCAGGCGGGTGGTTTCGATCTGCAGCGGGGCGTTCGTGCTCGCCGAACTCGGGCTGCTGGACGGGCGCGGCGCGACAACGCACTGGAAGTTCGCCCCCGAGCTGGCCCGCCGGTATCCGCGTGTGGAGGTGCTGGCGGATCGGATCTTCGTCCGCGAGGCCGATATCGCGACCTCGGCCGGTGTCGCCGCGGGGATCGACCTCGCGTTGGCGCTGGTCGCCGAAGACCTCGGCAGTGCCGTGGCCCGGCAGGTCGCCCAGGGGCTGCTGGTCTACCTCCAGCGATCCGGCGGGCAGGCGCAGTTCTCGACCCCGTTGCGCGCGGTGGCGCTGCCGCCAGGTCCGGTGCGCGCGGTGACGGACCTGATCGCCGACGACCCGTCACGGCGCCACAGCGTGCAGGAACTCGCCCGCCACGTGAACGTGAGCCCACGCCATCTCACCCGGCTCTTCACCGAGGAGGTCGGGCTCAGCCCAGCCGAATACGCGGCGAACATGCGCTTCGATCTGGCCCGCGCCCAACTCGAGGCGGGCAGCTCGGTGCGGCGGGCCGCCGCGGACGCGGGCTTCACCAGCCCCGAGGCGCTGCGGCGCACCTTCATCGCGCGGCTCGGTGTGTCGCCGTCGGACTACCGGCGGCGGTTCACCTCCGGGCTCAGCGCCTGAGTCAGCGGGAGGTCGGCGGCGCGATCTGCCAGTGCTCGTTGAGGGCGGCGGCGATCCCGGGCAGCACGGTGATCGGAATCCGCTTGGCCCGCAACATCTCCCGGATCTCGGTCACCTGTTCCCGCTTACGCATGTCGTAGGCGCCCGAGACCGGGCCCATGACCGGTGGGATCGACAGCAGCACGAGTTCGTCACCGTTCTCGGTGAGGTCGAGGGCCAGTGCCCAGCGGCCGTGCTCGTCGAGGGTGAACCGCCCGGCCACCACCCGGTCCCACGGCACGGTGGCCGACCGGAACGGGGTCCGCACGTAGATACCGTGCTCGGTGAGCTCGACGACATCGCGCACGAACAGCGCGACCCCCGCCGCCACACCGCCGACGGCGCCGACCAGCACGCCGGTCACCACCCGGTTGGCGCCGAACATCGCCACCAGCAGACCGGCGATCCCGATGGTGACCAGCAGCCCGATCAGGCAGTAGAACAGGCTCCTGCTCGCGGGCACGACCCCGGCACGCACGTCGGCCATGCGGACCTCCCTCTCACGATTCGTGGCCAACCCTAGCGCCGGTCACGCGCTCGGGCTCACGACCCGAGCGATACCGCTGCTTCGGAGGTCTCGACCAGGAAGGTGAAGGTTTCCTGGAAGTACAGCTGGACGGTGTCGGCGTCGTGGCTGAGGTAACCGATCGACAGGTCCTGACCGATGGCGAGTTCGAAGTCGCCGCCGCGGGTGGTGAGGGCGAATCCGCCGGTGATGGCCGGTGCCCAGATGATCTCGCCGTCGATGAGCCGCTCGATGTGGGTGCGGATCGGGTGGCCGTGGTCGGAGGTTTCGCTGACCTTGGTGTAGAGGTCGGCGCTGAGCAGTACCGAGTAGGGGCCCTGGACACCGGCCAGGCGTAGGCCGGTGAGGGCGCGGGAGATGGCGTCGGGGATGTCGACGACATTGCTCGGCAGAGTGATGGGGGTGCCGGAGGCGGCGGCGCGGATGCCGGTGATGCCCGCGGCGGTGTAACCCTCGAAGATCGCGCGGTCTTCGGCGAAGGCGATCTTCTGGGCGGCGTCTTTGAGGTTGTCGAGGTCGGCGTCGGGGGCGCCGCGTTCGATGTCGTCGAGTTCGGAGCGCTGCAGGGTGAAGGGCACCCGCAGTTCCACGAGCGGCTGCACCACGCGCTGGTGTGCCTGCACACCGTCGTCGGGGGAGTCGATCGGGGTGAGCCTGCCGCGGTTGAGCGCCGAGTAACCGACGCCGTGCGGGCCCGAGACATCGACGACCCGGCGTCCGGCGATATTGCGCTTGAACGTGCGGGTGGCCTCCTCCTCGATCTCGGCCCAGGCCTCGTCGGTGATCGGCGCGAGTTCGCGATGCAGGTTGTTCATTCGGATACTCCTTCTCATCGAGTTTTCATCGAGCCGATGGCGAGGGCGCCGTCGGAACCCGCTGCGGAGGTATTTGCCCGTTCCACCGGAATTATCTCGGGCAACGGTCCGGATTCCGCCTCGTCGGCGAGGTTCGCGGGCGCGTCGGGCAGATCGTCGAGGAAATCGACGGTCGGGGTGAAGAAGAGGGTCCCGGTGACCGCGACGGAGAAGTCGAGGATGCGGTCGTAGGCGGCTTCCTCGGTGCCGAGGAACATGCGCTCGAGCATCCGCTCGGTGACGCTCGGGGTGGCGGCGTAAGCGACGTAGTAGGTGCCGAACTCGCCGTCGGCGACCGAGCCGAAAGGCATGTTGGCACGGACGATCTGGCGCTCGGTGCCGTCGTCGTCGACGATGGTGTTCACCGCCACATGCGAATCGGCGGGCTTCACATCGTCGGGCAGTTCGTAGTCGCCGAGCTTGGTGCGCCCGATCACCCGCTCCTGCTCCTCGATCGACAGGGCGTTCCACTGGTCGAGCGGGTGGGTGTACTTCTGCACGATCACGTAACTGCCCCCGGTGAATTCGGGGTCCTCGGCACCGATCAGGGCAGCGGCGGCCGCGGCACCACCCTCAGGGTTCTCCGTGCCGTCGACGAAGCCGAGCAGGTCGCGCTGTTCGAAGTAGCGGAACCCGACCACCTCGTCGACGACCGTCGCCGCACCACGCAGCCGTTCGGCGATCACCATGCCCAGTTCGAAGCAGGGGCCCTGGGTTTCGGCGCGGATGTGGAAAAGCAGGTCGCCGGGGGTGGCAGGCGCGCTGTGCACCGGACCGTTGTATCCCGGGAACTCGTGCAGCTCAGCCGGTTTCGGCCCGGCGAACAGGCGGCCCCACGCGGCGGAACCGATGGAGGTGACGCAACTCAGGCCCTCGCCGGGCACCCGGAAGCCGACCGATCGCCGTAAACCGTTGATATCGGCGAGCACATCGCGCACCACCGATTCGCCGCCCTCGTCGATGGTGAAGACGAGGAAGAGCGCGGCAGGCGACAGTGGATCGAGAATCGGTTGTGGCTCACCCATGGCGTCCAGAGTACGACGCCGTACCGACAGGTACTTATTTGGCGACGGTGAGCAGGAAGGTCACGTCGTCGATGGCTTTGACGCTGTGGCGGGCGCGCGGAACCACGATCAGATCGCCTGCCGAGCCCTTCCACTCGTCGGTGCCCGCGATCAGTACGAGCGTGCCGGTGAGGACCTGGATCGTCGCGTCGCCGGCATTGTCGTGTTCGGCCAGGCTCTGCCCTTCGGCCAGCGCGACGACGGTCTGGCGCAGGGCGTGGGTGTGGCCGCCGATGAGGGTTTGCGAACTCCGACCACTCGTCGAGGTGGCCGCCAGCTTCAGCTGTTGACGGGCCACCGCGGTCAGCGATTTCTTGTCCATGGGAACGCGCCTTTCGCAGGCTTCTCGCGGGCAGGTCTTCGCCTGGGAGTATGCCCGACATCACACCCGCGCTCGGGCGTTTTGCCGCGACCGTTAGCGACGTGTTGTCACTGCCGGACGTAATGCCGAATGCGGTAGCGCAGGCCGTTTTCGGCGGTGCGCCACGGGGTATCCGGTGCTTGCCATTCCGGGCCGATGACCGGGGCGAAAGCATCGCCCGCCACGGTGGTGTCGACCTCGGTGACCAGCAGGGTCGTCGCCAGCGGCAGCGCCTGGCGGTAGATCTCGCCACCACCGGCGATCCAGATGTCGGCGGTGCCGGTCATGGCCAGCGCGTCGGGCAGCGAGGCGGCGCGTTCGGCGCCCTCGGCGGCCCAGTCGGACTGACGGGTGACGACGATATTGCGTCGCCCGGCCAGTGGGCGGAAGGCGGCGGGCAGGGAGTCCCAGGTGCGCCTGCCCATGATCACGGGGTGACCGGTGGTCGTCTCCCGGAAATTGGCCATGTCCTCGGGCAGCCGCCACGGGATGGTGTTGTCGACGCCGATCACACCGTCGTTGGCCTGCGCCCAGATCAGGCCGATCATGCGGTCGTTCACACCGCCACCGGCGCCTTGATGGCCGGGTGGTGCTGGTACCCGGACAGTTCGACATCGTCGTAGGTGTAGTCGAACAGGCTGGTGGCCGGGCGCAGGTGCAGGGTGGGGAAGGGGTAGGGCTCGCGGGTGAGCTGTTCACGCACCTGGTCGACGTGGTTGTCGTAGATGTGCACGTCGCCACCTGTCCAGATGAACTCGCCCGGTTCCAGCTCGGTCTGCTGGGCGACCATCAGGGTGAGCAGCGCGTAGCTGGCGATATTGAACGGCACACCGAGGAACAGGTCGGCGCTGCGCTGGTACAGCTGGCACGACAGCTTGCCGTCGGCGACATAGAACTGGAAGAAGGCGTGGCAGGGGGCGAGCGCCATCTTGTCCAGGTCGGCCACGTTCCACGCCGACACGATCATCCGGCGCGAATCCGGGTCGGTGCGCAGGGTGTGCAGGACCTGGGCGATCTGGTCGATGTGGGTGCCGTCGGGTGTCGGCCAGGAACGCCACTGCACGCCGTACACCGGGCCGAGCTCGCCGTCCGCATCCGCCCATTCGTCCCAGATGGTGACGCCGTGCTCGCGCAGCCACGACACATTGGAGTCGCCGCGCAGGAACCACAGCAACTCGTAGACGATGGATTTCAGGTGCACCCGCTTGGTGGTGATCAGCGGAAACGCCTCGGCCAGGTCGTAGCGCAGTTGATGGCCGAAGATGCTTCGGGTGCCGGTGCCGGTCCGATCGGCTTTCGGCGTGCCGTGTTCGAGCACGCGCCGGAGCAGATCTTCGTACTGCGTATCAGGGGTGGCCACGCCTGCCGATTCTACTGCTGTGCGCACCTGGCAAGCTCTGCGCGTATGCGCAAGCTCTACGTGATCGGTATTGGTGCCGGCGACCCCGACCAGGTGACGATGCAGGCAGTCAAGGCCATGCGGCGCGCCGAGGCGTTCTTCGTGATCGGCAAGGGCGCCGAGAAGCAGGAACTCGTCGACGTGCGCACCGCGATCCTGCGCGAGTACGTCGACGGCCCGCACCGGGTGCTCGAGATCGCCGACCCGCCCCGCGACCGCGCACCCGCCGACTACACCGGTGTGGTGCAGGACTGGCACGAACGGCGCGCGGTGCTGCTGGAAGAGGCCTTCGAGCAGGTGGACGGCGACGGCGCGATCCTCGTCTGGGGCGATCCGGCCCTCTACGACAGCACCCTGCGCATGGTGGAGCGGGTGCTCGACCGTGGGCGGGTTCGGTTCGACTACGAGGTGATCCCCGGCGTCACCAGCGTCGCGGCGCTGGCCGCCGCCCACCGGGTGGTGCTGCACCGCATCGGTGAACCCGTGCACATCACCACCGGGCGCAAGCTGCGCGAAGAAGGCCTCGGCCCGGGTTCGACGGTGGTGATGCTCGACGGCGAATGCTCGTTCACCGAGGTGCCCGGCGACGATATCCACATCTGGTGGGGCGCCTATCTCGGTATGCCCGACGAGATATTGATCGAAGGCAATCTGCGCGAGGTGGAGAAATCCATTCTCGAACGTCGTGCGCGATCGCGCGCCGAAAAGGGCTGGATCATGGACGTCTACCTGTTGCGGTCCGAATAGCTAGACTGACCTTTGTGCCCGAGTTACCCGAGGTAGAGGCGTTGGCGCAGTTCCTCCGGGATCATGCGGTCGGTGCGGTGGTGGGTCGCGTCGACGTGGCCGCGTTGAGTGCGGTGAAGACATTCGATCCGCCGGTGACCGCGCTGTCCGGCCGGGACGTGACCGGTGCGGGCCGGTGGGGCAAGTTTCTCGGAATGGACTGTGGTGGGCTGTGGTTGATCACCCACCTGTCACGTGGCGGCTGGTTGCGGTGGGTCGACGAACCGAATCCGTTGCCGCCCAAGCCCGGTGGTAAGAGCCCGCTCGCCTTGCGCGTGCATTTCTTCACTCCCGAAGGCGCGACGCCCGCCATCGACCTCACCGAGGCGGGAACCAAGAAACGCCTGGCGGTGTATGTCGTGGAGGATCCGCAGTCGGTTCCGGGCATCGCCCGGCTCGGCCCCGACGCGCTCGCGGTGACCGAGGACGAATTCGCGGCCCTGCTGCGGGGCACATCGCAGCGCATCAAGACCGCACTGGTTGATCAGACCCTGCTGGCCGGTATCGGCAATGCCTATTCCGACGAGATACTGCACACCGCACGCATTTCGCCGTTCGCGAATACGAAAACGATGCCCGCCGAAACTGTTTCGCAGCTATACGCGGCGATGCGTTCGGTATTGCTCGATGCCGTCGACCGTTCGACCGGGCAGGACGCGGCCCGGTTGAAGGGGGAGAAGCGATCCGGCATGCGGGTGCACGCCAGGACCGGGCAGCCGTGTCCGGTGTGTGGCGACACGGTACGTGAGGTGTCCTACGCGGAGCGCTCTTTTCAGTACTGCCCGACCTGTCAGACCGGCGGCAAGGTGCTCGCCGACCGGCGGATGTCGCGGTTGCTCAAGTAGTCAGCGGTCCCGCCAGGTTTCCAGCAGCCGTAACCAGAATTCGCTGACCGTGGGAAACGCCGGTACCGCGTGCCACAGGGTGTCCAATGGCACCCGCCCGACCACCGCGATGGTGGCGGCGTGCAATTGTTCGCCCATGTCGGGCCCGACGAAAGTGGCGCCGAGAAGGCGGTTTTCGGTGGTATCGACGACGATCTTCGCGCGGCCGTGGAAATCGTCGCGCGACAATGCGGAACCGGCTACCGAGATATCCATTTCCACGGTGTCGACCGCGTATCCGGCCTTGCGGGCCTGCTGCTCGGTGAGGCCGATGGCGGCGAGTTCCGGTGCGGTGTAGACGACTTGGGGAATCTGCTCGTGGTCGGCGCTCGCGGTGTAGCGGCTCTTGTCCAGCGGCGTGCCCTGTGCGCGAGCGGCGATGACATCCCCGCACACGCGGGCCTGGTATTTGCCCATATGTGTCAGTGCCGCACGGTGGTTCACATCGCCCACCGCGTACAGCCATTCCCCGGGAACATCACGGACAGTCAGGTGATCGTCGACGTCGAGATAGCCTGCCGACAGGCCGACCGTGTCCAGGCCGAGGTCGTCGGTCGCGGGTGCGCGGCCGGTCGCGACGACCAGCTCGTCGGCCTCCAGCTCACCGTTGTCGAGCACCAGCGTGACCGGGCCGCCGTGGATGCGGCCGACCCCGGTGTCGGCGGGGTCCCGGCGCGACACCATCAACGGCTCGGTGTTCAGGCGAACCTCGACGCCCTTGTCGCGCAGACCTCGCAGCACCAGATCGGCGGCGAAGGGCTCCACCCGTGGCAGCAACCGGTCACCGCGCACCAGCATGGTCACCTCGGCCGCGCCCAGTTCGATCAGCCAGGTCGCCGCCTCGCACGCGACGACACCGCCGCCGATGATCGCGACCCGGGTCGGTACGACCGTCAGATTGGTCGCGTCGCGCGAGTTCCAGGGCAGGGCATCGCGCAGACCGGGAGTATCGGGAATCGCGGCTGTTGTTCCGGTCGCGATCACGACAGCGTGTCTGGCGCGCAGTTCCCGCACCCCCGCGTCGGTGTGCACTTCGACCCGCCGCTCCCCGGCGAGCCTGGCCGCACCGCGTATCGGGTCGATGCGCGCCGATTTCGCCCAGTCGACCTGGGAGGTGTCGTCGCGGTGGTGGACGAAGGTGTCGCGGCGGGCCAGCACATCGGCCACCTCAGGGCCGCTCGCCGTCAGCCCGGGTAGCCCGGCGGCGAGATCGAGCACGGCGCCTGTGCGCAGCAGTGTCTTGCTGGGAATGCACGCCCAGTAGCTGCATTCGCCGCCGAACAGTTCCCGTTCCACGAGCGCGGCGGTGCGGTCGCTGCCCGCGATGGCGTACGCGGCGGCGTTCTCGCCCGCAGGGCCGCCACCGATCACGATGACGTCGTACTCGTCGGTCACTGCAAGTAGCCCTCGACCTCACGGGGCGAGCGCATCTGCGTGTCTTCGGGGGAGGCGTCGGCGCCTGCGCGGGCGCGGCGCTGCCGCAGCAGATCCCAGGCCTGATCGAGCATCACTTCCAGCTGGGCGAGCTGCTTGCGCTCGCTGACCGGGTCGATCTCGCCCGCCGTCGCCTTGGACCGCAGTTCGTGTTCTTCGTCGACCAGCTGCTTGATCTTGGCCAGGATGTCCTGATCGGTCATGTGCTCACCACTTCGATTCTCGGAGGGGTAGTGCCGGGCGAACCGCGACCCGCGCGGGGTCCTGGTCCATGCTACGACCGCCGGGTGACATGAGCGGCGAGACAGTCGGCCGCGATCGGGACGGCCCGGGCCAATTCGGCGCTGGTCAGGGCCGTGTAACCGAGGGCGACACCGAACTTGTGCGGCGTGGCGAGGTGATGGCGGGCCAGCCCGTCGAGCAGGACCCCGCGGCTCCGGGCGGCATCGACCGCGGCGGCCTCGGCGCCGGCGTCGGGCAGTTCGACGACCACGTGCGAGCCGGCGTCGTCACCGAGGACGGGCACGCCCCGGTCGGCGAGCTCACCGACGAGCAGGGCGCGCCGTGGCGGGACCACCCGGCGCAGGCGACGCAGATGCCGGGCGAGGTCGCCGTTGCGGGCGAATTCGGCGAGCACCAGTTGGCCGGCCGGGCTCGGTGAACTGCCGATGCGTGCGCGGTGCGCGAGGACGGCCTCGGTGATGTCGGGACGAGCGACGAGCCAGCCGACACCGAGGGTGGGGGCGATGATCTTGCTCGTGGTGCCGAGGTGGACCACCACGTCCGGGGCCATCGCCGCGAGCAGGGGCAAGGGTGCCGTGTCGTAGCGCAATTCGCCGTCGTAGTCGTCCTCGATGACCAGAGTGCCGGTGCTGCGGGCGAATTCGACCAGTTCCACCCGGCGCCGGGCAGGCATCCGCGCACCCATCGGAAACTGATGTGCCGGTGTGCAATACACAGCGCGAACACCCGGTGGAATGCGGTCGACACACAGTCCGTACGCGTCGACGGGCACCGGGAGCGCCGTCGTCCCCGCGGCCTGGAACGCGCCGACCGCGCGCAGATAGCCGGGGTCTTCGATGGCCACGGTGTCGCCGGGACGGAGCAGGGCCGCGGCGAGTTCGCCGACGGCGGCGCTCGTGCCCGCGGTCGCCAGGACCACCGACGGCGCGCCCGCGGCCAGTCCGCGATGCCGGAGCAGATGCTCGGCGACGGCATCGCGATAGCCGGGCTCACCCGCTCGATCCTTGCGGGCCTCGGGTGCGCGGTCACCGGCCGAGCGCCACGCGCGGCGCCAGGCCGCGCGGTCGAGGGCCTCGATGCACGGTGCGCCTGCGGCGAGGTCGAGCAGGGTCGGTGCGTCCGCGATGCCCTTCATCGCGACGGTGCTCGGCGGTGCTGTCGCGGGGGCGGTGCTCAGGTAGGTGCCGGACCCGCGTCGACCGGTGAGCCAGCCCTCGGCGTGCAATTGGTCGTAGGCGGCCGCGATCACGGCCCGGCTCACTCCCAGCCGTTGCGCGAGGGTGCGCGAGGGCGGTAGCCGGTCGCCGACGCGTAGGACGCGGGTGGTCGCGGCGGTGCGCAGGGCATCGGCCACCTGCACCGACAGGGGCTCGGCGGCGGAGCGGTCGAGCGGGATCGGGAAGTCGTCGAGCATCGCCCACCTCTTGATTGGACTGTCGTTCCTGCGTCGAATTGGACCTGTGCGAAGGCCAATCGTGCGGCGATGCTCATCTTATGAGCACGCACACCAGAACGCCGCTGTCCCCGACCCCGCGCACCACGGTGACCAGATCCAAGGAACGCGCCCGCAGCGACCGGGCCGAACTGGACGCGGTGCTCGACGCGGGATTGATCTGCCACCTCGGAGTCGTGCTCGGTGGTTCGCCGGTGGTGCTGCCGACCGTGTACGGCCGGGCGGGCGACACGATCTACCTGCACGGTTCCACCGGTGCGGGCAATATGCGCGCCGCCATCGGCACCGACATCAGCATCGCGGTGACCCATGTCGACGGCCTGATCTATGCCCGCTCCGCCATGCACTTCTCGATGAACTACCGGTCGGCGGTGGTGCGTGGGCGGGCCGAACTCGTCACCGACGAGGACGAACGTCTCGAAGCGCTGCGGGTGATCGTCGAGCATGCGGCGCCCGGATCCTGGGACCGTGTCCGCCCGCCCAGCCGCAAGGAGATGGCGGCCACGATGGTGCTGGCCCTCGACCTCACCGAGGCGTCGGTGAAAGTCCGGACCGGCGGGCCGAAGGACGACGAGGACGACATCGCCGCAGGCGGGGTGTGGGCCGGGGAGCTCCCACTGCGGCAGGTGTGGGGTGTGCCGGTGCCGTCGGCGGACCTCGAACCGGGGATCGAGGTCCCCGCCGGTGTGGTGGATCGGGTGGATTCGGCGATGCCGGTCGCGCTGCGGTAGGGAAGGGGTCGGCGTTCTGCAGACTGCTGCGGATGGTCGTCGGGCTGGGTGATTCGATCAGTCGCGTAGTGCGGCGATGGAGTCGCGCGATTCGCTCGTCGTGGCACCTCGGTGGGCGGGTGCGCGCTCGGTACAGTCCCGCTTATGCCGTCGAGTCCGCTCAGCGGGGGCGAGCCGCCCGAACAGTTGTCGTGCACCGAGGATCGGGTGGTGGACGCGGCCCTGGCAGTGCTCGACGAGGGCGGGGCGGGTGCACTCACGGTCGAGGCGGTTGCGGAGCGACTCGGCGTCGACCCGGCCGCGCTGGCTTGCGATCGGAGCGGACTGGAACGGGCCGCCATCGAACGCGTGCTCTCGAATGTGCGGCTCGGGCCGCTCTACGACCGGGGCGTCGAGTGGGTCTCGGCGGTGATCCAGTTGGCGCTGAGTATGCGGTCGCGGCTGTGGGAGCATCCGGCGGTCGCGGTGCTGATGATGTCGGGTCCGCACGACGGTCCGGCGGCGGACGGGCCCGCCGCACGCGATATCGAGGAGGCGTTGTTCGCCTGCTTCGCGCGCGGTGGTCTGCATACGCAGATGCGGGCGCACGGGGTGTACGCGGTGCTCGTCTATGTCCTCGGTTCGACGGCGCTCGATATCGCGGAGACCGACGGAAGACCGCCGCTGCCTGCTGATTCGGAACGGATCGCGCGCCGGCGCGAGCAGCTCAGGGACCTGGATGTGGATCGCTGGACGCGTACCGCCGCGCATGTGGACGAGATCGCGGCGTGGACCTCCGTCGACCAATTCGTCTGGGGGCTGAGGGTTCTGCTCGTGGGTATGACGGCGAATTGAGTTGCTGCGACCCGGAGGCCATGCGATCTCACCAGGGCTCGGCGGACAACCCGGCCTTCGACAGCACGAGATTCGCTGCAGCGGTGAGTGATTCGTATGTGTCCAAGCTGACGAGCGCCAGCGTGTAGGTGTCGGCCAGACGGGAGAGGTAACCGGAGAGGCGAGTACGTGGAAAATCCGTGATGCCCGGATGGATCGCGCGGGCGGCCACGCGGGTGCATTCGTGCGGGCCGACAGTGCGCAGGGCGTCGGGCATTGTGCCGATATTGGAGCACAGGATGTCGCGCTCACCAGCACCTTTGCTGAGCTTGTACGCCAAGCGATCAGGGAGTACCTGCAGGATTTCTTCGGGCAGCCCGGCGGGCGCCGACATGCGGCGCAGATAGGCGTCGCGGGCTTTGACGCGAATCGTCTCCGGGGTGTCGGCGCGGTCGATCCGGATCTCGGTCACGGCGAGATCGTTGTCCACGCGCGGTTCGTCGCGGGTGTCCACCGGCAGGCTCGCGGTGATGGTGTCGGCACCGAAGCCGTTCTCCCACAGAATGTTCGCGACCAGATAGATGAACAGGCTGTTCGGTGTGCCACCGGCTTCCGCTGCGACGGAATCCCATCGTCCCGCGTCGAAAGCCAGCAGGGAGCTGCGGACGGTGCGACCTGGAGCCGCCGCGGGAACGATGGTCTCGGGCGGTCGGGGAACACCGTTGCGCAGTGCGCGCGCGGTCCCGCCGAGCACCGTGGCCCACTGCGTCCGAGCATCGGCCCAGTCCGAACGGGCCTCGTCCGCGGACCGTTCGCGGCGCCGGTCTCGTGCGGTGGAGGCGACCGCAGTCGACACATGTTCCGTAGGTGTGCCGTTCAGCGATCGCAAGGCCAGCGCGACGGCGTGGATCAGTCCGCGTGCGTCGGCGAGGGCGTGCGAACAGGTCAGGGCGACAACGGTTCCGCCGTCTGCCAGAGGCGCCGCTGACAACCGCCAACCGGGGAAGAACTCGGGATCGAGGTCGGCGCCGAGCGTATCCGCCCACGGCAGGATTTCCCCCTCACGCAGGGGAGTGCGGTCGGCATCGGCCGCGAGGTAGTCGAGCGGGTGGGCGCGGACGGTGGGTTGCCAGGCACGTCGGGCGCCGGGAACGCGGACGCGGACGACTCTGCGGCCCAGCGGACCATGACTCAGCTCGTGGTGGATCTGTCGCAGCAGAGCCGGACCCATCGTGTCCGGTGTTCGCCACAGTCCCTGCAGGGCGATCGGCGTGCCCATTCCCCGATGGGTACGCAGGAAGATCTCGTCGACGACGGTCAGGCGGTCCATTACGACGTGGAGGCGGCGCCGTGCCTGCCCGCGCCCGCGGCGAAGCGGGCCGCACCCTCGAGCGCACCATCGGCGAGAGCCTTGACACCGTGCGCGAATTCGATGCGCAGCGCCTCGTCCTCGGAATGACCGACCTGGTCGTACACGGATTCGCGGTCGGAACGCAGGCAGGTCTGCGGGAGCGCCGCGAGTTGCCCGGCCAGCTCCTCGGCCACCCGACGCGCATCCCCGGTGGGAACCACGCGGGTGACCAGCCCCATCTGCAACGCTTCGGCCGCGCTCACCGGCCGGCCGGTGAGAATCATGTCCAGTGCCCGCCCCTCGCCGACGATGCGCGGCAGCCGCACCGTGCCGCCATCGATGAGCGGTACTCCCCAACGGCGGCAGAACACGCCGAACACGGCGTCCTGTTCGGCCACCCGCAGGTCACACCACAGCGCCAGCTCGAGCCCACCGGCTACCGCGTGCCCGGACACCGCCGCGATCACCGGTTTGGACAGTCGCATCCTGGTGGGTCCCATCGGTCCGTCACCGTCGTGCGTCGCCTGGTTGCTGCGGTCGGTGCCGAGCGATTTCAGATCGGCGCCGGCGCAGAACGTGCCGTGCTCGCCCCACAGCACCGCCACCGAGGCGGTGGGGTCGGCGTCGAACGCGCGGAAAGCGTCGGCCAGGGCGCGGGCCGTCGGCCCGTCGACGGCGTTGCGGGCGTGGGGACGGTTCAGGATCACCGTGGTGACGGGCCCCGCCTTCTCGACACGTACCGAATCGGACGCGGGACCTGAGCTCATTGCTCGACCATACGACGAAACCCACCCTTGTGTGAAGAGGTGAATCGGTGGTTCACTTCTTCGTATGGTGTACCGGAGGACGCCCGCCGTGCAGGCCCGGCTCGACGCGCAACGAGCGCTGATCGTGCAGGGTGCGACGGCCGTGCTCTCGCGCGACGGGTTCGCCGGCTTGTCGATGGCCGCGGTAGCAGCGGAGGCGGGTATCGCCACCGGCACGGTGTACAAGCAGTTCGAGAACAAGGCCGCGCTGGTGTCGGCCGTGTTCGAGAAGGTCGTCGCCCGCGAGGTCGCCGCGGTGCGCGCGGCGGTCGCCGAGGGCGACGTGGTGCAGCGGGTCAGCGCGGCCGTGGAGACCTTCGCCGGGCGTGCGCTCAAGAACCCGAAACTCGCCTACGTGCTGCTGGCCGAGCCCGTCGACGCCGCCGTCGACGTGCAACGCCTGGAATTCCGCCGCGCCTTCACCGCCTCGTTCGAAGCGGCCATCACCCACGGCGTCGCCGAAGGCGCACTGCCGCCGCAGGATTCGCACATGTCCGCCGCCGCGCTCGTCGGCGCCATCGGCGAGGTGCTCGTCGGGCCCCTCGCCACGGCCCCGCCCGCCGAGTCCGTCGTTCCCGAACTGGTCGCTTTCGCCGTTCGCGCGCTCGGTGCGCGCCCGGAATCGTTGTAGCCCTAAGGAGTTCCGCCGTGATCACCCATGACGTGTTCAATCAGGTACCACCGCTCGTCCCCTTCGACGCCTCGCGTAATCCCGCGCTCGTCGAGGGCCTGCACCGGGAGGGTGCGGGCTGGGCTGAGGCGGAGGTACGTGAACTCGGCGCTCTCGCAGGCGGTTTCGCCGCACAGGAGTGGGGCAGGCTGGCCAACGAGTACCCGCCGGTGCTGCACACCCACGACCGGTGGGGACACCGTGTCGACGAGGTCGAGTTCCATCCGCACTGGCACGACCTGATGAATGTGGCGGTGACGCACGGCCTGCACGGCTCACCGTGGCTCGACGAGCGCCCCGGTGCGCACACCGCCCGCGCGGCCAAGTTCTACACCTGGGGTGTGGCCGACGCCGGGCACATGTGTCCCATCTCGATGACCTACGCGGTGGTTCCCGCGCTGCGCCACAACCCCGAACTCGCCGCCCGCTTCGAGCCGCTGCTCGGCTCGCGCACCTACGATTTCGGATTGCGTGAGCCCGCCACGAAAGCAGGGCTGATCGCGGGCATGTCGATGACCGAGAAGCAGGGCGGCTCGGACGTGCGCGCCAACACCACCACCGCCACACCGCAATCGGACGGGTCGTACCGCATCGTCGGGCACAAGTGGTTCACCTCGGCGCCCATGTCGGACATGTTCCTCACCCTCGCGCAGGCGCCGGGCGGGTTGTCGTGCTTCCTGCTGCCGCGCGTGCTGCCCGACGGCACCCGCAACCCGATCCGGATCCAGCGGCTCAAGGACAAGCTCGGCAACAAGTCGAACGCCTCCTCCGAGATCGAATACGAGAACGCCACCGGGTGGCTCGTCGGCGCCGAGGGTGCCGGGGTGAAGACGATCATCGAGATGGTCAATATGACCCGGCTCGACTGCGTGATCGGCTCGGCCACCGGCATGCGGGTCGGTGCGGTCACCGCCGTGCATCACGCCAGGCATCGAGAAGCGTTCGGCGCGAAGCTGATCGACCAGCCCGCCATGCGCAACGTGCTGGCCGACCTGATCGTCGAATCCGACGCGGCGACCACCGTGATGATGCGTCTGGCCGGGGCCACCGACCGCGCGGGCAGCGACCCGGCCGAGGCGGCGCTGCGCCGGATCGCGCTGGCCATCACCAAGTACTGGGTGTGCAAGCGGGCCCCCGCGCATGCCGCCGAAGCGCTGGAATGCCTCGGCGGCAACGGGTATGCCGAGGAATCGGGGATGCCGCGTCTGTACCGGGAGGCGCCGCTCATGTCGATCTGGGAGGGGTCGGGCAATGTGGCTGCGCTGGATGCCCTGCGCGCCATGGGGCGTCAGCCGGAGACCGTCGAGGCCTACTTCGCCGAGGTCGGTCTGGCTCGTGGCGCGGACCCGCGTCTCGACGACGCCATCGACCGGGTCGGCAAGGAACTCACCGACCTGTCCGATATCGAATACCGGGCGCGCCGGGTGGTCGAGTTGATGGCGCTGGTGCTGCAGGGCGCGCAGTTGGTACGCCACGGTCATCCCGCCGTCGCCGATGCGTTCTGCGCGACCCGGCTGAGCGGCGACTGGGGGATCGCTTACGGCACCCTGCCGGTCGGTGTCGATACCGGTGCGATTCTCGAGCGAGGGTTCGTCGATACGCACTGAGCCGGCTCCGGCCGGTCCTTCGCATGGCCGGGCTGGCGGTACCGTGACGGCGTGGCTCGAGCGGACGATGTGTTGACGGCAGGCGACCTCGCCGGGCTGGTGCCGCCGTGCGCGGACCGGTTTCTCCTCGGTATCGCGGGCCCGCCGGGAGCTGGTAAATCGACGCTCGCACAGCGTCTTTGCCACGAGCTGAATCGTCTCGGGCGACCTGCGGTCGTTGCGCCGATGGACGGCTATCACCTGCGCAACGACGTGCTGAGAGCCAGGGGTGCGCTGGCACGCAAGGGCGAGCCCGACACGTTCGACGCGGCCGCGTTCGTCACCGATCTTCGCCTGCTGCGGGAGACACCCATCGGCGAACCGGTGCCGTGGCCGCTGTTCGACCGGGCCGTCGACGAACCGACCGAGGGCGGTGTGGTGGTGCGCGACGAGCGCGTGGTCGTCGTCGAGGGGAACTACCTGCTGCTCACCGACGCACCGGGTTGGGCGCCGGTACGCGGACTGCTCGACGAATGCTGGTATCTCGACGCGCCACGGCAGGTGCTCACCGAACGCCTGCTCGACCGGCACGTCGAAGGCGGGCGCACCGAGGATGAGGCGCGGGTGAAAGTGATGGACAGCGACCTGCGCAATGCCGACCTCATCGCCGCCACCCGAAGCCGCGCGGATCGGGTCCTGATCGCGGCGGGCCGTGGATACGCCCTGGACTGACCGCCGCCGACCCCTCTCGGCTGCACTCGTCCGCGCCGAGGTGCCCCGTTCGCGGGGCGGTATCCCGTTCGCGGGGCGGTACCCCCCGTTCGCGGGGCGGCACCCCCGGTTGCGGCGGCACGCCGGGCGTGTGTCGCGCGGAAAGCGGCGGACTCGGCGCAATCATGGACTGATGAAGCGACGAGTCCCCGTGCACGCGGTCCGCAACGGCGCGGCAGCGGCCTGCGCGCTGGCGCTGTACTACAGCGTGCCGGTGGGGTGGGTGTTCGCACTCGACTCGTGGCCGGGGCGGGTCGTAGGGGTCGTCGTGTTCGTCGCGAGCGTGGCCGGACTCGGCTGGCTCGTGTGGCGGCGGATCGAGCACCTCCTCGAGGAGTCGACCGCGTTGGGCGAGCGGGTCGATGGGGTGCTGCTCGTGCTGTGCATCGTGTGCGTGGTGTTCGCGCTCGTCTACTACCGCATGGAGCAACTACGTCCGAACCAGTTCGCCGGGCTCGAGACCCGAACCGACGCACTGTATTACACGCTGGTCACCCTCGGGACCGTCGGTTACGGCGACATCCACGCCGTCGGCCAAGGCGCACGCATCGTCACTATGGTGCAGATCGTGTTCGACCTGGTGGTCCTCGGCACGCTGCTCGCCATCGTCACCACCAGCGTGACCAGCCGGATCCGCGCCGCGAGCGAGGTCAGCGCCGCCGCGCGCGATACCACTCGATGAGCGCGTCGGTCGACGAGTCACCCACCGACTCGGGCTCTTCCGGACCGCTCAGCAACGGCGTCAGGGCCAGCGCCTGCTGCTTGCCGAGCTCCACACCCCACTGATCGAAACTGTCGATGCCCCAGATGATTCCCTCGACGAACACCTGGTGCTCGTACAGCGCGATCAGCTGACCCATCGTCGACGGCGTGAGCTCCGGCGCCATGATCGTGGTGCTCGGCCGATTGCCGGGCATCACCTTGTGCGGCACCAACTTCGGATCGGTGCCCTCGGCCGCGATCTCTTCGGCGGTCTTGCCGAACGCGAGCACCTTGGTCTGCGCCAACAGGTTGCTCATCAGGATGTCCTGCATGCTGCCGGTGCCGTCGCGGGTCGGCAGGTCGTCGGTCGACCGGGCGAAACCGACGAAATCGGCCGGAATCAACCGGGTGCCCTGATGCAGCAGCTGATAGAAGGCGTGCTGGCCGTTGGTACCCGGCTCACCCCAGAAGATCTCACCCGTCGACGACGTGACCGGAGTGCCGTCGGCACGCACCGATTTGCCGTTGGACTCCATCGTCAGCTGCTGCAGATACGCGGGGAACCGCGCCATATCGTTCGAATACGGCAGCACCACACGCGATTCCGCACCGAAGAAGTTCGAATACCAGACGCCGAGCATCGCCAACAGCACCGGACCGTTCGACTCCAACGGCTGCGACGCGAAATGCCGGTCGACCGCGTGCATTCCGCTGAGGAACTCGCCGAACCGTTCCTTGCCGATGGTCACCATCACCGAGAGACCGATCGCCGAATCCACCGAGTAGCGGCCGCCGACCCAATCCCAGAAACCGAACATGTGCGCGGTGTCGATACCGAACGCCGCCACCCGCTCCGCGTTCGTCGACACCGCGACGAAATGCTTGGCCACCGCGTTCTCACCGAGCGCCGCGACCAGCCAGCGCCGCGCCGCCGTCGCATTGGTGAGGGTCTCCAAGGTGGAGAACGTCTTCGACGCGACGATGAACAATGTGCGCGCCGGATCGAGCCCCGCCAGCTTGGACACCAGATCGGCCGGGTCGACATTCGACACGAACCGGGCCTCGATCTCCGGATCGGCATAGTGCCGCAACGCGCGATACACCATGTCCGGCCCCAGATCCGAGCCACCGATACCGATATTGACCACCGTGGTGATGCGCTCACCGGTCGCCCCGCGCCACGCACCCGAGCGCACCGAATCGGCGAACTCGCCCATCCGGCGCAGCACGTCGTGCACGGCGGCATCGGCGTCGGTGCCGTCGATGTCGAGCTGCTCGCCCACCGGCAGGCGCAACGCGATATGCCCCACCGCGCGGTCCTCGGAGGTATTGATGTGCTTGCCGGAATACATCTCGTCGCGTCGCTGCGGCACACCGGCCGCGCGCGCGAGATCCACCAGCAGACGCAGGGTTTCGCGGGTCACGCGATGTTTGCTGTAGTCGATGTGTAGATCGGCGACCTGCACGGTCAACTCCCGGCCGCGCGCCGGATCCTCGGCGAACAACTGCCGCAGATGCAGAGGTGCGACAGTGCGGTGATTGGTTTGCAGTGCCTGCCAGGCCGCCGACGCGGTGATGTCGCTGCTCACCCCGCCGAGCGTACTGTGTTGTCGGAGCGCTGGCGCGCTCGAGTTCGCGGCCCCGCCGGTCCCGACGATCAGGCGCCGTTGCTTGCTCCTTCGTCGCGTACGCCACGGCACCTGATCGTCGGGACGGCCGCGAACCGCCGACTTCGTCGGCGATCCCTCCCCGAGGTCGGGATGTACGGGGCTGGGGATGCGGTTATGGCGGCATTCGAGTTGGTGGCCGAGGGTGGGTTCGGGTGGTCCTTCCGGGTTATTCGTGTGGCGTTTGGCGGCTTCTCGGCCGGGGGGTCGGCATAGGGTGGGGGCATGGTTTCTGAACGGGATGTGATCGAGTTCGTACCAAAGGGTTTGTGGATCGGGTCGGGGCCGGTGGAGGCTACGGGCGGGGCCACATTTCCCGTGCACAATCCGGCCGACGGGTCGGTGATCACCGAGGTGGCGGATGCGACGCCCGAGGACGCGATGCGGGCGCTCGACGCGGCGGTGGTGGCCGGGCGGGAGTGGGCGCAGACGCCGTCGCGGGAACGCGGCGAGATCCTGCGGGCGGTGTTCACCGAGCTCACGGCGCGGGCCGAGGAGTTCGCGTTGCTGATGACGCTCGAGATGGGCAAGGCGCTCGGGGAGAGCCGCAACGAGGTGCGCTACGGCGCCGAGTTCTTCCGGTGGTTCAGCGAGGAAGCGGTGCGGGTGCACGGGCGGTATCTGCACGCGCCGTCGGGCACAGGGCGGATCATGGTCGCCAAACAACCGGTTGGCCCGTGCCTGGCGATCACGCCGTGGAATTTCCCGCTGGCCATGGGCACCCGCAAGATCGGTCCGGCGCTGGCGGCCGGCTGCACGATGATCGTCAAGCCCGCGTCGGCGACGCCGCTGACCATGCTCGCGCTGGCCCGCCTGTGCAGCGAGGCCGGGCTGCCCGACGGTGTGCTGTCGGTCGTCACAACCAGCCGTTCCGGTGCCGTCACGGGCCCGCTGATCGACGATCCGCGCCTGCGCAAGCTCACCTTCACCGGGTCGACCGAGGTGGGTAAGAAGCTGGTCTCGTCGTCGGCGAACCGGCTGCTGCGCACCTCCATGGAACTGGGCGGCAACGCGCCCTTCGTGGTGTTCGACGACGCCGACATCGACAGCGCGGTGGCCGGTGCCATGCAGGCGAAACTGCGCAACGGCGGGGAGGCGTGCACGGCCGCCAACCGGTTCCACGTGCAGCGCGGTGTCGTCGCGGAATTCACCGAGAAGCTGGTGGCGGCGATGACCGAATCGGTGGTGCTCGGGCCGGGGACGGACGCGTCGACGACGCTCGGCCCGCTGGTGAGCGCCGAGCAGCGCGAGACCGTCGCCGAACTCGTCGACGACGCGGTGAATACCGGCGCGAAGCTGTTGCTCGGCGGGGAGACCCCGGTTGGGCCGGGCTGGTTCTACCCGGCCACCGTGCTCGCCGAAGTTCCGCCCGCCGCCCGCATCCTGCGCGAGGAGGTGTTCGGTCCGGTCGCGCCGATCGTCGCCTTCGACACCGAGGAGGAGGGCGTCGCCGCCGCCAACGACACGCAATACGGGCTGGTCAGCTACGTCTACACCCGCGACCTGGATCGTGCGCTTCGGGTGTCGGAGGCGATGGAGACCGGCATGGTCGGCGTGAACCGGGGTGTCATCTCCGACCCGGCCGCGCCCTTCGGCGGCGTCAAGGAGTCGGGCTTCGGCCGCGAGGGCGGGACCGAGGGCATCGAGGAATACCTGGACACGAAGTACATCGCCCTCACCTGAGCGAAAAAAATAACCGCCCCGGGGATGTTGTCGCACCCGGGGCGGCTTTTCGTGAGCGGCGATCTGGACGACCGCCGCGTGGTTCGAGTTCGGCCTAGCGGCCGAGACGTCCGCGACCGAGGCGGAGCAGGAGCATGGCGAGGGTGTGACCCTCCTGGCCGAGCTCACTGAAGCGTTCGAGCACTTTCATCTCACGGCTGTGCACCAGCCGGGGCCCCCCAGAGGCCATCCGGGTGCGCCCGATGATCCGCGAAATTTCGCTCCGGCGTTTGATCGCGGCGAGGATGGTGGCGTCGAGTTCGTCGATTTCGAGGCGAAGCTTCTCGATCTCCGCCTCCGATTGCGGCAGTGCCGCCTCTGACCCGGCGGTTGTAGCAGGGGTGCTCATCATTCATCTCCTCGTGTCAGAACTGGGATCGGTCGATACGGACGTCGTGTTACCGATCTGTTCCTTCACCCTGAAAAACTTTCCGGCTGGGCGCCTGCCGCCACGATATCGGATCGATTGCCGATCCGGACAGGCGAAGCGGCGCTGACCACGCGGCCCAGTCTGCCACGGGTCGGTAGGTATGCAAAACAGTTGTGTTTGTGAATCCGCTGAGAACATTCACACGGGTGGGTACGACACCCGTCGTCATCCGGTTCACCCGCGGTTTGCCGGCCGGTGGCCGCGCCGACGGCGGTTGGCCGCTTGTCGGTGCCCGCCGGTAGCGTGGACAGACGATGGATATCACGGTCGCTCCCTCCGCAGACGAAACATCGTCCACCGCGCCGAACACCCCGGTCGCGGCACCAGACAGCACCGCCGCACCGCAGGGTGACGGCGGTGGCGGTGGTGTGGCTCGCAGCGGTCTTGCCGAGGCGGCGGCCCGGCACAGCGCCGAGCAGGAACAGCGCCGCAAGGAGCGCGAACAGCGTCGCGCCGAGGAAACCGAGCGGCTGCTCGACGGGCTCAACCCGCAGCAGCGCGCCGCCGTGGTGCACGCCGGTTCGCCGCTGCTGATCGTGGCGGGAGCGGGCTCGGGCAAAACGGCCGTGCTCACCCGCCGCATCGCCTACCTGCTCGCCGCGCGCGGAGTGCAGACCGGGCAGATCCTGGCGATCACATTCACCAACAAGGCTGCTGCCGAGATGCGGGAGCGGGTGGCCGGGCTCGTCGGTCCGCGCGCCGCGAGCATGTGGGTATCGACTTTCCATTCCAGCTGTGTGCGCATTCTTCGCATGCAGGCGGCTTTGCTGCCGGGTCTGAATTCGAATTTCTCCATCTACGATGCCGACGATTCGCGCCGATTGCTCACGATGATCAGCCGGGATTTCGACATCGACACCAAAAAATATTCGGCGCGGCTGCTGTCGACGGCCATCTCCAATTTGAAGAACGAATTGATCGGGCCCGAACAAGCCGCCCGCGACGCCGAGGCCGACGACACCGAACTGCCCGCACTGGTCGCCCGCGTGTACGGCGAATACCAGAAGCGGCTGCGCGCGGCCAATGCCCTCGATTTCGACGATCTGATCGGTGAGACGGTCGCGCTGCTGCAGAACCACCCGCAGGTGGCCGAGTACTACCGGCGCCGGTTCCGGCACGTTCTCGTCGACGAGTACCAGGACACCAACCACGCCCAGTACGTGCTGGTGCGCGAACTCGTCGGCCACCACGGCGATTCCGGCGACGAGCAGGTACCGCCCGGCGAGCTGTGCGTCGTCGGCGACGCCGACCAGTCCATCTACGCCTTCCGCGGTGCGACCATCCGCAATATCGAGGAATTCGAACGCGATTTCCCCGACGCCGAAACCATTCTGCTGGAGCAGAACTACCGCTCCACCCAGCACATCCTGTCGGCGGCCAACGCCGTGATCGCCCGCAACGAGGGCAGGCGTGAGAAGAAGCTGTGGACCGATTCCGGTGAGGGCGAGCTCATCACCGGCTACGTCGCCGACAACGAACACGACGAGGCATCGTTCGTCGCGAAGGAAATCGACCGGTTGGTCGACGCGGGCGAGGCCACCTACGGCGATGTGGCGGTGTTCTACCGCACCAACAACAATTCGCGTGCGCTGGAAGAGATCTTCATCCGCATGGGGCTGCCGTACAAGGTGGTCGGCGGGGTCCGCTTCTACGAGCGCAAGGAAGTGCGCGATGTGGTGGCCTACCTGCGCGTGCTGGAGAACCCCGACGACGCCGTGAGCCTGCGCCGCATCCTCAACACCCCGCGCCGTGGGATCGGCGACCGTGCCGAAGCCTGTGTCGCGGTGCACGCAGAGCAGCGCGACATCGGTTTCGCGGCGGCCCTGCGCGACGCGGCCGACGGCAAAGTGGCGCTGCTCAATACCCGTGCGCAGCGGGCCATCGCCGGTTTCCTCGACCTGCTCGACGAGATCCGGGCGGCCGGACAGCGCGCCGACAGCGAGTACCCCGATGTCGGCAATGTGGTCGACGCGGTACTCGACCGCACCGGCTACCGCGCCGAACTCGAGGCCTCCGACGACCCGCAGGACGGCGCGCGGCTGGACAACCTCAACGAATTGGTCAGCGTCGCCCGCGAATTCAGTTCCGAGGCGTTCAACAACGCCGAGGCCGCGCGCGAGGAGGGCCTGCTGCCCGAGGTGGGCGACGGTGAACCCGAACCCGGTTCGCTCGCGGCGTTCCTCGAACGGGTGTCACTGGTCGCCGATACCGATCAGATCCCGGACGAGGGCTCCGGGGTGGTCACCATGATGACCCTGCACACCGCAAAGGGCCTGGAATTCCCGGTCGTTTTCGTCACCGGCTGGGAGGACGGCCAGTTCCCGCACATGCGGGCGCTCGGCGATCCGAACGAGCTGGCCGAGGAACGCAGGCTCGCGTACGTGGGCATCACCCGCGCCCGTCAGCGGCTGTACCTGTCACGAGCCGTGGTTCGGTCGGGCTGGGGGCAGCCGGTGTCGAACCCGGAATCGCGGTTCCTGCAGGAGATTCCGCAGCATCTGCTGGATTGGCGCAGGCTCGAACCGGTGGTGTCGCCGGTGCAACGTGGTCGCAGGCGCGGCGAGGACAGCGGGTTCGATCGGGACTGGACGCGTGGCGACGGCTGGGACCAGCGGCCGGGCGTGCGCGGCGGCACCGGCACCCGCAGGCCGGCGCCCGGCGGTGCGGTGAAGCGCAACAACACCGATCTCGTTCTCGCCGTGGGCGATCGGGTCACCGACGACAAGTACGGCCTGGGCCGGGTGGTCGCCGCCGACGGCGTCGGCCCACTGGCGACCGTCACCATCGACTTCGGCACCGCCGGAAAGATCCGCTTGATCCCCCAATTCAGCCGAACCATCGTCAAGTTGTGAATTGGCGGCCAACCCACTGAACCACCTCCCCGCCCTCACGGTCCGACGTGAGCCCGACTGCCAACAGTCGAGCTCCCCGACGGCACGCTCAATTCGCGGGGGTGCGGGGCAGTAGGTCGGTGAGGGCCTCGTCGAGGGTGGGGTACTGGAAGGTGAAGCCGGTCTTCGGCAGCACCTCCGAGGTGGCGTGGCGGCCGGTGAGACCGAGTGCCGGATCCGAGCGCAGCACCACGGCGCCCACCGACAGGATCGCTTTTGGTGTCGGCGGGGCCGCCGGGCGATGCAGGAGTCGGCGCAGCGTCGCCATGAGTTCGGCATTGCGGACCGGGTTCTCGGTGGCGGCCACCAGGATGCCGTCGGGGATGCTCACCTCGGGGTCGAGTCCGATGCAGGCCCGCACGATGCGCAGCCAGTCCTCGATGTGGATCCAGCTGAACCATTGGTCGCCGGGGCCGACCCGTCCGCCGAGCCCGGCCTTGGTGAGCTGGCTCAGGCGTTTTAGGGCTGGGGCGTCCGGATCGAGCACGATGGATGTGCGCAGGATGGTCCAGTGCGCGGCCTGGGCCGGGTCGAATGCCTGCTCCCACGGCTCGGCGACGCCGGTCATCTGCGGCAGCCCTTCGGGCACGGGTGTTGTTTCCGTGCAGCGCGTTTCGCCCGCGTCCGACCAGATGGCGGTGGTGCTGGCCTGCACCCAGTAGTCGACCGGGGTGTCACGGGTGCGGGCGGCGGCGACCAGTGCCGTGGTGGAATCGACGCGGCTGCTGCGCAGTTCGGCGATATTGCGTTCGGTCGGCCTGCAGTCGACGAGTTTGCCCGCCAGGTTGACGACCGCGATCCGGCCGGGTTCGCGGAGTTCGGCGGCCCAGGCACCGACCGAGCGGCCGTCCCATTCGGTCTGCCGGAACGGTATTCCGGGGTTGCGGCGCCGGGTGAGCAGGGTGACGCGCTGACCACGGCAGGTGAGGTCGGCGGCGATCTGCACGCCGAGCGCTCCGGTGCCACCGGCGATCACCACGTTCAGGGCGTCGTCGGCCGGGACGAGGCCGGCGAGCCGGGCCAGGCGCGAGAAGTTCACGCGGGCTCCGGTTTCGATGAACGGTCCGGCCGCCGCCCGCATCGCCGCTGCGGACACACCGCTGAAGCGCAGTTCCTGAGTGACCTCGGTTCCACCAGCGCGCGGTTCGAGCCGCCAGGTGAGCACCATGCTTCCGGCGGGCTCGGGCTGCTCGATGGTCAGCTCACGTTCGGGCACAAGAGTTGTCACGGTGAACGGGGCGCCGAACCGCTCGTGCACGCGCGAGGCGAGTTTCCCGTTGGGCACATAGTCACCGGTCGCACCGACGGCGACAGGCCCGTGCATCCGCACCGCACGCACGCCCGGATTCCATTCCGGCCACTGCGTGAGATCCCCAAGCACCGCCCACACCGATTCCGGTGGCAGGGCAATGAACTGCGTGTACTTCGTCGTACCAGCCATACGAAAACGCTACCCCGCTAACGGGAAAGCGGAACCGTGCTGCTGGTCACCCGTCCTCAGTCGCGCTGGGCGCCCAGGCTGATACCACGGGTGGCGAGCCACGGGATGGGGTCGATCTTGTCGGTGCCGTTCTGCCACACCTCGAAGTGCACGTGCGGGCCGGTGGAGAAGCCGCGGTTGCCCATGGTGGCGATCTGGTCGCCCGCCATCACCCGTTCACCCTGCGAGACCGTCGCGGTGTCGATGTGACCGTAGATGGTGACGGTGCCGTCGTCGTGCAGGATGCGCACCCACATGCCGAAACCGGAGGCGGGGCCCGCTTCGATGACGGTGCCGTCGGCGACCGCGTAGATCGGGGTGCCGATCGGACCCGCCACGTCGATGCCGAGGTGCTGCACGCCCCAGCGGGCGCCGAACCCGGAGGTGTAGTTACCGGTGGTGAATTTGGCGAACAGGGGTCGCAGCTTGGCGGACTCCTGGGCGGCCAGGTCTTCGGCGAACTTCTGGCCCTTGGCGAGGATGTCGTCGAAGTGGCTCATGTCGGCCACGGCGGTGGCGTCGAGTACCTGCGGCGACGAGCCGGTGACGTGGTCGGCGACCTCGGTGGTGCTCATCGATTGGGCGGCGATCTCGTGGATCTGACCCGCGGCTTCGTAGTCGACGCCGGAGTCGGCCTGCTGCGGGGAGGCCATGGCGGCCTGGCCGGCCGCGACGACCGCGCCCGCGGCGACGGCGATGACGGCGGCGCGGCCCTTCAGCGCGGTGGGCGGTGCGGGCACGCGGTGGGCACCGCCACGCCGCTCGGCGCGACGCGGTTCGGGTGCCGGGGTCTCGGGTTCGGCGGGCGCCCAGTCTGTTTCGTAGGTGCCGGAGTCGTAGGAGCCCGACTCGTCGGCGGTCCATTCGTCCTCGGCGGGCGTCCACGCGGCGTTGTCGGACCAGGCGTCGTTCCCGGACCAGGAGTTCTCGGTGTGCCAGGAATCGGTGCTCGGCCAGGCGGGCTGCTGCGGCTGTGGCGCGGCGGCGCGGGGGCTGCGCGGGTGCGAGGTGAACTCGTCGGCGTACCGGTAACGGCGGCCTGAGCTGTTGCGATCTTCAACTGGGAAGGTGGAGCGGTGGTTCATCGGCTACGCCTGACGTTCCTCAAGCTTGTCGTCCTCCTCAGTCCTGACCTGCCAGTCGTGACCTGGTTGTCGTGACCTGGTTGTGACATCGACCGCATTGACGGTAACGAAGCGATTGCAGAGTGGCAAGCGCTGGTCGAGAACCTACACTTGTCTGTGAGATTCGTCACCGTATTGCTGCAGAATAACTCACCGATTCGCGACACTTCGGGTGAGGTCGATCGACGACATAACGTAGTAGATGGCGGGGTGTTCCCCCTTTAGGTGTTCCGACCTGCCACGGCACCGAAAAACTACTCACCAGTAGCCTTGGCCAGCGGTTTTGGTGACCTCCCCGCACCCGTCGTGACCTGCGCCACTTAGGATGAATGTGGTCGTTTAGCCCTCCCCGTGACTAGTTAGAGTCCGACCGACCCGCTAGCTGACCCCTCGAGCGACCTGCAACCAGTCGCTACGGCAAGTCGGGCCGCCAACAAAGACGTTGTCATAGCAACGCAGACGAGACGGTGAGTACATGGATCTCTTCGAATATCAGGCGAAGGAGCTCTTCGTTAAGCACGGAGTGCCTTCGTCCGAGGGTCGTGTTTGCGACACGGCCGAAGAAGCACGCGCCATTGCCGAGGAAATCGGCAAGCCGGTCATGGTCAAGGCGCAGGTCAAGGTAGGCGGTCGCGGCAAGGCGGGTGGCGTGAAGTACGCCGCCACCCCGGAAGACGCGTTCACCCACGCGCAGAACATCCTCGGCCTCGACATCAAGGGCCACATCGTCAAGAAGCTCCTGGTCGCCGAGGCCAAGGACATCGCGGAGGAGTACTACATCTCCTTCCTGCTCGACCGCTCCAACCGCACCTACCTGGCCATGTGTTCGGTCGAGGGCGGCATGGAGATCGAAGAGGTCGCGGAGAAGACCCCCGAGCGTCTGGCCAAGATCCCCGTCGACGCCGTGAAGGGTGTCGACCTGACCTTCGCCCGCGAGATCGCGGAGAAGGGCCACCTGCCCGCCGAGGTGCTCGACGCCGCGGCCGTGACCATCCAGAAGCTGTGGGAGGTCTTCACCAAGGAAGACACCACCCTGGTCGAGGTCAACCCGCTGGTGCGCACCCCGAACGACGAGATCCTCGCCCTCGACGGCAAGGTCACCCTGGACGAGAACGCCGAGTTCCGTCAGCCCGGCCACCTCGAGTTCGCCGACGTCGACGCGACCGACCCGCTCGAGCTCAAGGCCAAGGAGAACGACCTCAACTACGTCAAGCTCGACGGTGAGGTCGGCATCATCGGCAACGGCGCCGGTCTGGTCATGTCGACCCTGGACGTCGTCGCCTACGCGGGCGAGAACCACGGCGGCGTGAAGCCGGCCAACTTCCTCGACATCGGCGGCGGCGCTTCGGCTTCCGTGATGGCCGCGGGGCTGGACGTGATCCTCGGTGACGCGCAGGTCAAGAGCGTGTTCGTCAACGTCTTCGGTGGCATCACCGCGTGCGACGCCGTGGCCAACGGCATCGTCGGCGCGCTGGAGGTGCTCGGTGACGCGGCCACCAAGCCGCTGGTCGTTCGCCTGGACGGCAACAACGTCGAAGAGGGTCGCCGCATCCTCGCCGAGGCCAACCACCCGCTGGTGACGCTGGCCCAGACCATGGACGAGGGCGCCGACAAGGCTGCCGAACTCGCCGCAGCGAAGTAAGGAACAGCGAACATGTCCATCTTCCTGAACAAGGACAACAAGGTCATCGTCCAGGGCATCACCGGCGGCGAGGGCACCAAGCACACCGCGCTGATGCTGAAGGCGGGCACCAACGTCGTCGGTGGCGTCAACGCGCGCAAGGCCGGTACCACGGTCAAGCACACCGACAAAGACGGCAACGAGATCGAGCTGCCCGTGTTCGCTTCGGTGGCCGAGGCCATGGAGAAGACCGGCGCCGACACCTCCATCGCGTTCGTGCCCCCGGCCTTCTCGAAGGACGCCATCATCGAGGCCATCGACGCGGAGATCCCGCTGCTCGTGGTCATCACCGAGGGCATCCCGGTGCAGGACTCCGCCTACGCGTGGGCCTACAACGTCGAAAAGGGCGAGAAGACCCGCATCATCGGCCCGAACTGCCCCGGCATCATCACCCCCGGTGAGGCGCTGGTCGGCATCACCCCGAACAACATCACCGGCAAGGGCCCGATCGGCCTGGTGTCGAAGTCGGGCACGCTGACCTACCAGATGATGTACGAGCTGCGCGATTTCGGTTTCTCCACCGCGATCGGCATCGGCGGCGACCCGGTCATCGGCACCACCCACATCGACGCCATCGAGGCGTTCGAGAAGGACCCCGAGACCAAGATCATCGTGATGATCGGCGAGATCGGTGGCGACGCCGAAGAGCGTGCCGCGGCCTACATCAAGGCCAACGTGACCAAGCCGGTCGTCGGCTACGTCGCGGGCTTCACCGCCCCCGAGGGCAAGACCATGGGCCACGCGGGCGCGATCGTGTCCAGTGGTGGTGGCACCGCGCAGGCCAAGCAGGAAGCGCTCGAGGCAGCGGGTGTGAAGGTCGGCAAGACGCCGTCCGCCACCGCCGCGCTCGCTCGCGAGATCCTGGAGAAGGCGTCCATCGCCTCTGCCTGACCCGCAAATCACATTGTCGAAGGCCGCTTTCAGGTTTAGCCTGGGCGGCCTTCGTCGATTCATCCACAGGCGGTGGTTTATCCACAGCCTGCATCGGTAGGTGATGACCGCGGGCGTGGCGTGCAGTAGCGTCAGGTATCGGATCAGGCACCAGTCAGTTCGACGCGACCGATGCGCACGACTCGACAAGGAGACGACGACATGTCCTACCCGACAGGGGGCTCCGGGTACAACGCACCCGCGACACCCGCCGCGCCCACACAGGGCCCGAGCACCGGAGCCGCCGCGGCTGCGTCCGTGGACGACGGTGGCGCCAAGGGGCTGCCCTTCATTCTCACCGCCGCGGGCGCCGGACTCGGTGTTGTCACCTTCCTGCTCGGCTTCGCGCCGTTCATCGGTTTCTCCCTCGGGGCGAAAACCGAGACCAGCAGCATGTTCGATTCCAGTGCGGGCGGTTACGCGGCGCTGATCCTGGCCGCCGCGATCGTGGCCGGTCTGTCGCTGCTGCCCAAGCTGAACAACCTCCCCGTGGCCGTCGCTCTCGCCGCGGCCGGATTCGTGGGCGTCGTGGTGGCGCTCATCAGCATCGAGAGCGCGGAACTGCAGTGGGGCGCCTTCGTCGTCTCGGTCTTCGCCTTCATCGTGACCGTTCTGCTCGTGGTCGCGCTGCTGTTCCAGCTCGGCATCATCAAGCCGCCGGCGCCCAAGCCCGCGCAGCCGCAGCAGCCGGGCCAGTACGGCCAGTACGGCCAGCAGGGTTACGGCCAGCAGGGATACGGCCAGCCGGGTCAGCAGCAGTCCTTCGGTCAGGGTGGTTACGGCCAGGCCTCGACCGGTGGGCAGTACCCCACGCAGTCGCCCTACGGTCAGCAGAGCTCGCCGTCGATGCCGCAGGCACAGCAGCCGTCCTACGGCCAGCAGGGTCAGCAGCAGGGTTACGGTCAGCCGCAGCAGCAGTCGCCGTACGGCCAGCAGTACGGCGCCGCGCCGCAGCAGCAGCAGTCCTACGGTGGGGCTCCGCAGGCGCAGCCGCGTCCCGATGAGAGCGCCACCCAGACCTTCGGCGGCCAGCCGACCGGTCAGCCGGGTGGTCAGCCGTTCGGTGCGCCCAATTACGGTGGTGCGCAGCAGGGTTCGGCCCCGCAGCCCGGGCAGAGCCAGCCGTTCGGTGGCGAGCAGAACGCCGACCCGGCGGCCGACGCGACCACCGCGTTCCGTCCCAGCGACGACCAGAAGTAAGAAAACCGACGGCTGGTTGTGGCCCCAGGTTTCGATCGCGAGCCCACAGGTGTGCCTGTGGGCTCGCGGCGCGCCTGACCCGCGCTCGCCGGGGAAGCTGCCACGCTGAATTGTCATGAGCTCCCGTAACGCCCTCGTGCGCCGGACCTCCGGGTCACGCGGCGGGGAGACTACCGCCGCACCCTCCGGCCCGGAACACGCCTGGTGGTCGCTGCCACCGGACCGGGCGCGGACCCTGCTGCTCGTCGCCGCCCGGCCGACGATCTGCGCGCTGACGGCCATGATCGTCGTGGTGCTGCTGGTGATGCTCACCTCGGGCACCGAGCTCACCAGTGCGCCGGGCGCGGTCGCGGCGACCTGGCTTGCGGCCCATCAGATTCCGCTCACTGTCGGCCGGACCACCCTCGGTCTGCTGCCGCTGGTGCCGACCGTCGTGCTGGTGTGGCTGTCCGCCCGCGAATGCGCACGGGCCGTGCCGGACCGACCGACGCCGGTCGACCTGGGCTGGCTCACCGCCGCCGTACTCGCCGGGCCGCTCGTCATGACTTCGGTGTGCCTGGCCGTTGTCGGTGATGCCGCGGGCGTCACGCCACTCGAACCGCCCGGTGTCCTCACCGCTTTCGGCTGGGTGCTGGTGCTGTACCTGGCCGCGGCTGCCGCCGGGATCTGCGCCCGCGCCTGGGATTCGCTGTGTGCGCACCTCCCCGTTGATATCCCGGAGTGGGCGGTACTCGGTGCGCGCGCCGCCCGCCGCACCGTGCTGCGCATGCTCGGCTGCGCGGCGCTGGCGACCGTGATCTCGTTCTGCACGCACCTGTCCCGCGTCGGCGAGACGTATCAGCAGGCACACGATGTGACCGATGTGCTCGGGATGACCCTGCTCTCGCTGCTCTACCTGCCGAACGTGATCGTCGGCGCCGCCGGGATGCTCAGCGGCGCCGCGGTGCAGTTCGGGATCGGGTCGGTGGGGTTGTTCGGTGTGAGCGCCGGGCAGGTGCCGCCGGTGCCCGCGTTGATCCCGCTGCCCACCGGTCCCGCCTCCGCGTGGTGGCCGGTGCTGCTGCTCGTGCCGCTGGCCGTCGGCGTGCTCGGCGGTGTGGAACTCGGCCGTACGAGCGACGATCGCCCCGGTGCGCCGTGGGCGACGCTCACCTGTGCCGGCCTGTCGACCCTCACCTTCCTGATCCTGTCGATCCTGAGCAGCGGTCAGCTCGGCGCCGTCGGTTGGGTGGGGCCCGATCTGTTGATGCTGGTCGTGCTGATGGTCACCTGGTTCGGTTTCGGCGGCTTCGTCGGCATGGTCTTCGCCCGCCGCTTCCTCGCACCGGCCGTCGAATACGACGACTACTCCTACGACGAGGACGACGACTACTACTACTACGAGGACGACGAAGGCGAGCACGACGATCGCGACGACGACTACGCCGACGATCACGACTACGCCGACGACGACCACGAATACCCCGCCGAACCGGCCGTGGAAGTCGACGCCGAACTCGTCGAGGACATCGACGACGAACCCGAAGTGAGCATCGCCGCCCCCGGCTCGACGACCCCACCGACCGACGACATCGTCGACGCCGAGGTGGTGGAGCCGGACCTGCCGGAGGGTGACGGGGACACCGGTCGTTAAGCTCGACCCGGCGCATTGTCGATCGCCGCCACCCGACCACACGCAGGAGTAGAGCGCTGACGTCCTCGTTTGCCCAGTGGAAGCCCGCCCGGACCCCGGCCACCGTCGTCGTCCTCGCCTCGGGCACCGGCTCGCTGCTCAACGCACTGCTGGCCGCCGCCCGTGAACCCGGTTACCCGGCGAAGATCGTCGCCGTCGGTGTCGACCGGGTATGCCAGGCCACCGAACACGCCGAGGCCGCGGGCGTCGACCACTTCCGGGTCGCGGTCAAGGATTTCGACGACCGGGCCGCCTGGGACCGCGCGCTCGCCGACGCGGTCGCGGCCTACGAACCCGACCTGGTCGTCTCGGCCGGCTTCATGAAGATCGTCGGCCCCGCGTTCCTGGAACGCTTCGGTGGCCGATTCATCAACACCCATCCCGCGCTGCTGCCGTCGTTCCCCGGCGCGCACGGTGTGCGTGACGCGCTGGCCTACGGCGCCAAGGTCACCGGCTGCACGGTGCACCTGGTCGACGGCGGGGTCGACACGGGCCCGATCCTCGCGCAGGAGGCGGTCGACGTGCTGCCCGGCGACGACGAGGCCGCGCTGCACGAGCGCATCAAGGTTGTCGAGCGACGGTTGCTGGCGCAGGTCATCGCCGCCGTCGCGACGCGAGGCATTGTCTCCGACGGACGAAAGGCAGAGATACCAGATGAGCGAGCACACCGGTGAGTGAACGTAAGGCGATCCGCAGGGCGCTGGTGAGCGTCTACGACAAGACCGGGCTCGTCGAGCTGGCCACCGGACTGCACGCCGCGGGCGTGGAGCTGGTGTCGACCGGTTCGACCGCGGGCAAGATCGCCGAGGCGGGCATTCCGGTCACCCGGGTCGAGGACCTGACCGGTTTCCCGGAGACCCTCGACGGCCGCGTGAAGACGCTGCACCCGCGCGTGCACGCCGGCATCCTGGCCGACACCCGCCGCGCCGAGCACCTCGACCAGCTCGTCGAGCTCGGTGTCGAGGCGTTCGAGCTGGTGGTGGTCAACCTCTACCCGTTCACCCAGACCGTGGCCAGCGGCGCCGGTGTGGACGAGTGCGTGGAGCAGATCGACATCGGCGGTCCGTCGATGGTGCGTGCCGCCGCCAAGAACCACCCGTCGGTGGGTGTGGTCGTCGACGTCACCGACTACGACGACGTGCTCGCGGCCGTGAAGTCGGGCGGCTTCACCCTCGCCGAGCGGACCGCGTTGGCCGCCAAGGCTTTCCAGCACACCGCGAACTACGACGTGGCCGTGGCGAGCTGGATGGGTTCGGTCGCCGTGCCCGCCGTGCAGCCCGAGACCGAGCAGTTCCCGAGCTGGGTCGCCGGTTCGTGGGAGCGGGCGGCGGTGCTGCGCTACGGCGAGAACCCGCACCAGGCCGCCGCGCTGTACACCAGCAACGACGGCACCGTCGGCATCGCGCAGGCGCAGCAGTTGCACGGCAAGGAGATGTCGTACAACAACTACACCGACGGTGACGCCGCCTGGCGCGCCGCGTTCGACTTCGACGAGCCCGCCGTGGCGGTCATCAAGCACGCCAACCCGTGTGGCATCGCCGTCGGCGCCGATATCGCCGAGGCCCACAGCAAGGCGCACGCCACCGATCCGGTGAGCGCCTACGGTGGCGTGATCGCCGCCAACCGTGAGGTGAGCGTCGAGATGGCCGAGCAGGTCGCCGAGATCTTCACCGAGGTGATCGTCGCCCCCGGATACGCGCCGGGTGCCGTCGAGGTGCTGCAGCGCAAGAAGAACGTGCGCGTGCTGGTCGCCGAGCCGCCGCGCCGCAAGGGTGTGGAACTGCGTCCGATCAGCGGCGGTGCGCTGCTGCAGGACCGCGACGTGCTCGACGCCGCGGGCGACGACCCGGCCAACTGGACCCTCGCCGCCGGTGATCCCGCCGACGCCACCACGCTGGCCGACCTCGAATTCGCTTGGCGCGCTTGCCGTGCGGTGAAGTCGAACGCGATCCTGCTGGCCGACGACGGCGCCGCTGTCGGCGTCGGCATGGGTCAGGTGAACCGGGTCGACTCCTGCAAGCTCGCCGTGGAACGTGCGGGGGAGCGGGCCAAGGGTTCGGTCGCCGCCTCGGATGCCTTCTTCCCGTTCTCCGACGGCCCGCAGATCCTGGTCGCCGCGGGCGTGCGCGCCATCGTCCACCCGGGTGGTTCGATCCGCGACAAGGACACCGTGGAGCTGTGCAAGGAAGCGGGCGTCACGCTGTACCTGACCGGGGCGCGTCACTTCGCGCACTGAGTTCGCTTGCCCCGCAACGGGTGCCGCGCCGTCACGGTGCGGCACCCGCTGCTGTTTCAGGCCGCGTCGACGACCTGCCGGGAGCCCAGTGGCGCGTCGAGGGTGATCTCCAGCGTGCCGAGAACGGCCTCCATCGTGCACATCCGCCCGACGGCGTCGGCGGGGGTACCGGCACGCAGTGCGACGGTGACCGTGTCGGCCGTTTCGGTGACGGTGGCGTCGACGCCGTTGCACTGGGGATTGCCGGTCTGGAAGTCGACCGCGATGGTGGCCTCGCCCACCCGGCGCCACGCGGTGAACGGCAGTGGGCGTGGGTCGACCAGGTTCGGGTCGGCGGTGAACGGCCGACCGATGTCGGGCCCGGTGCTTTCCGGGCGGGTGTTCGTCGGTGCCGAGGTGGGTGTGGTGTCCCCGGAACTCGCGCAGGCCGGTGCGAACAGCACGGCCAGGCTCGCGACGAGGGCGAAGCGGCGCGACAGCGGTCTCATGGCGTCCACCCTAGCCACGGCACGAAAACGGCCCCGGAGCACCAGCTCCGGGGCCGTCTGTCACGAGCTCACTTGGTGGTCGTGAACGGCAGCAGCGCCATCTCGCGCGCGTTCTTCACCGCGACGGCGACCTGACGCTGCTGCCGCGGGGTCAGGCCGGTGACGCGGCGGCTACGGATCTTGCCGCGATCGGAGATGAAGGTGCGCAGCAGGTTGACGTCTTTGTAGTCGACGTACTCGATACCCGCGGCGATCAGCGGGTTCTTCTTCGGCTTGCGGCCCTGCTCGGCGCGTGCCTTCTTGGACGGTGCTCGCTTCACTGCCATGGGATTTTCCTTCTCACGAGATCAGTGGGTGTCTACCAGCTCGATTTGTGGACCCCAGGGAGCTCGCCCCGGTGGGCCATCTCGCGCACACGTATACGGGAGAGCCCGAACTTGCGGAGATGACCGCGTGGCCGGCCATCGGCTGCATCCCGATTGCGCAATCGTACCGGACTGGCATCGCGGGGCTGGGCGCGCAGTTCGGCCTGGGCCGCGGCGCGCTCGTCGTCGCCGGTGCTCGGCTTGCGGATGATCTCCTTGAGCTCGGCACGGCGCGCGGCGTAGCGCTCGACGATCACGCGCCGCTGCTCGTTGCGGGCGATCTTCGACTTCTTCGCCATCAGCGCTCCTCGCGGAAGTCGACGTGCTTGCGCACGACGGGGTCGTATTTGCGCAGGACCATCCGGTCGGGGTCGTTGCGGCGGTTCTTGCGGGTGACGTAGGTGTAGCCGGTGCCCGCGGTGGACTTGAGTTTGACGATCGGCCGCAGTTCGGTCGATTTCGAGGCCATGGGTGCTCCTAGATCTTGTCGCCGCGAGCGCGGATGCGGGCCACTACGGCCTCGATCCCGTCGCGGTCGATGGTCTTGATGCCCTTGGCGGAGACCGTCAGCGTGACGCGGCGGCCCTCACTGGGCAGGTAGTAGGTCTTGCGCTGGATGTTGGGGTTCCAGCGGCGGTTCGTGCGCCGGTGCGAATGCGAGACGGCTTTTCCGAAGCCGGGCTTGCGTCCGGTGACCTGGCAGTGGGCCGACATGCGACCTCCCTCCACGGTTATGACAACCATTTTCGACAATGCTTATTCCGCACTGTACCGTTGCCCTTGAAGTAAATGAAAATCGTTATCGAAAGGGGTACCGGGTGCTTGACCAGTCCGACCGGAGAACACCCGTGGTGCTGCTGGCCGGTTTCGCCGGACCCGCCATGACCGGCGTCGAGCACATCGCGGCGGTGCTGAGCGAGGATGCGGGCACGGTTGTCGTGCACCACGACCTCGCCGAACTGCGCGAGGGCGTGGTCCGGCGCACGGTGCGCACCGCGGGCAACGTGACAACGACGGTGCTCGAACTGGCGCACGGCTGCGTGTCGTGCACGCTGCGCGCCGATCTGCTGCCGATGCTGTGCACGCTCGCCGCCCGCGAACCGGTGCGGCGCATCGTGCTTGCCCTCGACCCGGCCATCGAGGCCGAGGCGCTGTGCCACGCGATCGAGACCGTCGAGGTGACCGGTGTCGCCGACCGGGTCGCCGGCCCCGCAGGCCGGAACGTGCGCATCGAGGCCGTGCTGACCTGCGTCGACGGCAACCAGTGGCTCGCCGACGCCACGGGTGACGAGGCACTGGCCGACCGTGGTCTCGCCTCCGCCGACGACGAACGAACCGTCGCCCAGGTGGCCGTCGGTCAGGTCGACTTCGCCGACGCGCTCGTGGTGCTCGCCGACGGTGTGGAGCCCCTCGACCGCGAACGCCTCGACGCGGTGCTCACCCGGCTGGCGCCCGGCGCACCGACCGCCTGGCTCGGCGACCTGTCCGGCTTCGACGCCGTGGAGGTGGGCGCGCTGCTCACCCGCGTGCCCGACGATGCCCGGCGCGGTCACATCTTCGACGCCCACGCGCCGCTGCTGCGCGGTCAGCCGCCGCTGAGCACCGACTGCGGTGTGTCGATCGTCGAGTTCGCCGCCCGCAGGCCGTTCCATCCGGCCCGGCTGCACGACGCCCTCGACGTGCTGTTCGACGGTGTGGTCACCGCGCGCGGCCGGATCTGGCTGGCTACCCAGCCCGACCAGGTGGTGTGGCTCGAATCGGCAGGCGGTGGGCTGCGCGTCGGCGGGGCGGGCAAGTGGCTGGCCGCGATGACGCCCGAGGAGCAGGCCGAGGTCGATCCGGCGCGGCGCGCGATGGCGGCACTCGGCTGGGACGACCGGTTCGGCGACCGCGATGTGTCGCTGGTGATCCTGGCCCACGACGCCGACCCCGCCGAGATCCGGCACGCCCTGCACTGGGCGCTGGTGGAGGACGACGAACTGCTGCTCGTCGATCGCGCCCCCGAGCGGGTCGCGTTGTGGGAGGACCCCTTCGGCGAATGGCACGAAGACCCGTGCGCCGACCCCGCCGAGGCTCCGGCCACGGCGAGCGAACGCACCAACCCGAGAGGAGAAACGGCATGAAAGCGGGCATCCACCCCGACTACCACCCGGTCGTGTTCGAGGACGCGAACACCGGCAAGAAGTTCCTGACCCGGTCCACGGCCACGAGCGACCGGACCGTCGACTGGGAGGACGGGAACACCTACCCGCTGCTCACCGTCGACGTGACCTCGGATTCGCACCCGTTCTGGACCGGCACCGCGCGCAACCTCGACACCCAGGGCCGGGTGGAGAAGTTCGAGCGCCGCTACGGCAAGCGTTCGCGCCCGGGCAAGGAGGGCTGAGGCATGGCGGTTCCCAAGCGCCGGATGTCGCGCTCGAACACCAGGAGCAGGCGTTCGCAGTGGAAGGCCGAGGCGCCCCAACTCGTCCCGGTGACCGTGGCGGGTGTCGAATATCGGGTGCCACGTCGTATCGTTGGTGCCGTACGGAAGGGCCTGATCGATCCCGCGCGGATCTCCTGACCTTCCCGAAGTGTTCGAGAGCCGGTTCGGAGGGGACAACCCGAAGCGGGGTATCGGACAAAATGCAACGGCCTGCCGGGGTGTGAACCCCGACAGGCCGTTGCCATGTCAGCCGGTTACTTCTCAGCCTTCTTGCTCGGCGAGGGCGACCAGTGCGACGGCGAGCTTGATGTACTTGTTGGTGCCGAGGTCGGCGATGGTCTTGATCTTCAGCGCATCGAGCAGCTGCTGATCGACGCCTGCGGCGAGCCCGGCGAGGGCCGACGGCGGCGCGGACAGAATTTCCTTCAGCGTCTTGTTCTCGTATTCCTTGTCGAGAACTTTGTCGAGCACCACGTTGACGGCCATGCGAACTCCTTCGAACGAACCTTGGATGTGCCGGGCGAGACGAAAGCGCCCTGCGGGGACGATAACCCGCGCGAGGCCCGGATGTGGGCCTAACGCACCGTCCGCCGTGTGAGCTGGGAAGCAGGGTGTCCAGGGGGCTTACTGGCCACCTGTAATGCCTGGTCAGGGGCCCGCCCGGGAGGCCGGGGCAATCGCCCGGTTACCGGTGTGACGCATGCCACGTGGACTTGCCGCTCCGGAAAGCTTGCCAAGCGATTGCTGAACGCCCAGATACCAACTCGGGGTTTGTTTTTCGGCACAGGAAAATTCCTGAATGACTGATGCGGAGTCCTGCACGGGTATGTACTCTCGTGCGGGAGGGCGGGTTCTCCTACCAAGGAGAACCCGCTCATCGCCACTTCAGGGGCGGTTTTCGCTCGAATCCAGCACCGCGGGACCGCATTCGGGCAGCGGGGCGCAAGACGGTAAAGATTCCGGCAAACCGGACGTTAGCCAGTTATCGCGCACCGACGGTTTCGGCCTTCTCGGCAGCCTCGATGGCGTCGCGCCGATCGGGCGCCACCAGGATCGCCGTGATGGGCACCGTGAGGCCGAGCGAACCGAGCACGAACATCGGGAACACCAGGTCGAACAGCTGCAGCCCGTCGGGCGTGCGCGCACCGGGGTTCACGTCGAATTCCAGCGCGCCGACCGCCGTGTAGTACAGCGCCGCGACCCCCACGGCGAACAGCAGCGACAGCACCACGCGCAGGCCGATCAACCGCACCGTCTGACCGGCCCACAGCACGCCGGTGCACAACGCCATCGACATCAGCAGTACGAGCCCGATGAGGCCTAGCGACTCCGCCACGGTGCCCTGCACCGCGAGTGCGTCCAACGTGAGATAGGTCGACAGGCCGACGCCGAGCCCCATCGTCAACCCGCCGATCACCAGCCGAGGCAGATCGAGACGCCGCCCGCCGATCAGGAACCCGGCGAACACGGCGATCACCGCGATGGCGGCCGAGGCCGTGCCGAGGGCCAAGTTGTAGCGCACCGCGCTGCCCTCGACGTGAATGCCGAGCAGCGCGACCGAATTCGCCAGCCACAGACCGACACCACCGAGCGAGACGGCGGCCATCGTGAGCCACACGATGCGGAACCGCACCGAGTACTTGGCGTGGCGTACACACGCGAAGGCGACGACCGCGCCGACGGCCGACAGATCGAACGCCAGCCACGCCACGCCCGTACCGCGACCGAACACCTCCGCTCCGGTCGCGAGCAGATCAACCACGCCTGCCAGCTCCTTCGAACTGCTGCGGCTCGAGCTGGGCGATGGCGTATTCGGTCACCGCCGCCAGCGCCTGACGGACCTCGACGGCGTTGCGGGCGTCGATGTCGACGATCGGGATGCCCTCGCGCACCGAGAGCGCTTCGCGCAGTTCGGCGATCGGGAAACGCGGGGCGTTCGGGAAGCGGTTCACCGCGATCAGGAACGGCAGCCCGCGCGCCTCGAAGAAGTCGACGGCGGCGAAGCTGTCTTCCAGCCTGCGGGTGTCGATCAGCACCACCGCGCCGATGGCGCCGCGGATGAGGTCGTCCCACATGAACCAGAACCGTTTCTGGCCGGGCGTGCCGAACAGGTAGAGCACCAGGTTGCCCGGCAGCACGATGCGGCCGAAGTCCATCGCGACGGTGGTGGTCTCCTTCTCCGGTGTCTCGGCGAGATCGTCGATGCCGTCGGAGAAATGGGTCACCATCGCTTCGGTGCGCAGCGGAACGATCTCCGACACCGAGCCGACGAAGGTCGTCTTCCCGGCGCCGAAACCGCCCGCCACCACGATCTTCGTCGAGGCGACCCGTTGCTCGGGTGCCTGCTGGCGCGGTGCGCCCTCAGAGGCCACGGAGTCCACGCAAAGTCCTCTCCATCAGTGATCGGCGTTCGTCGTAGCTCGCCTGCTCGGTCAGCGTCGAGTGCACTCGAAGTATCCCGCCCACAACGAGATCGCCGATCATCACCCGGACCATACCCAGTGGGCGTGACAGGTATGCCGCGATCTCGGCGACCGAGAGGCGATGTGTGGCCAGGCGCACTATCTCACTGCGTAAATCGCCTGCGGGCCATTCCAAGTGTGCGGTATAGGAGACCGTCTCCACGACCGCCTCGAGTGGCAGCGCGATCGCGGGTTCGGTGCGGCCTGCGGTCAGGGCATAGGGCCTGACGCGTGTGGTCGGCCGGATTTCGGATCCGTACGGGCTCGACATCTCACCTCAGCCGGCGGAGCGGGCGGTGGCGGTGACCGCCGAGCCCACCCGGTCGACGAGCAGTGCCATCTCGTAGCCGATACGGCCGATGTCATGGCTCTTGTTGGCCAGAACCGCCAGGTGCGAACCGTTTCCGACGCTCATCACCAGCAGGTAGCCGCGCTGCATCTCGACGATCGACTGCATCACCTTGCCGCCGTCGAACAGTTGCGCCGCACCGGCGGACAGGCTCGCCAGACCCGCGGTCACCGCCGCGAGTTGTTCGGCGCGGTCCGAGGGTAGATGCGGGCTGGTCGCCTGCAGCAACCCGTCGGCCGAGACCAGCACCGCGTGCGAGACGCCGGGCACGTCCCGGGTGAAGCGGGCGACCAGCCAGTTCAGATTCTCGTCTGTGGGGTGCGCGTTGCTCATTCGAGGCCTCCGTCGTTGTACTGGATCTCGGCACGGCCACTGCGGACGCCGCTGAGATGTCGGGTCAAGTTGTTGCGGATCTCCTCGGGATCGCGGGCGCCCGCTTCCTCGGCTGGTGCCAGTCCGCCGGGCACCAGCTGGGCGCCCGGTTTACGGATCGGCAGTCCACCGGAGGTGCGTGCGGAGGTCGGTGGCTTGTCCGCACTGGCCGCCGCCGTCCATCCCGCGTCGCCGGGGGAGCTCCATGATGCCCCGTTCGACGCGGATTCGCTTGCGGCTGTGGAAGGTTCGACGAGCCACTCGGAAACCATGCGCTGATAGATCGGCGTCGGCGCTTCACCGTTGACCGGCTGCAACCTGGTCGAGGACGTGGGGACCGGGTCCCCGGCGGTGTCCTCGACGGGCTCGGCCGACTCGGGCCGTGCTTCGTCGAGCGGCTGCAGGCGTGCGGGGGAATCCTGTCGCTGCGCCGAAGAGCTGGGCTCGTCGACCGGTTGCACGACGGCGGACGGGGTCTCCTCGGAGCGGTCGGCGTCCGAGCCGCTGCCGTCGAGCGGGTGGAGGCCGGTCGACCGGGCCGTGTCCGGGCCGGTGCTCGATCCGCTGCCGTCGAGCCGGTGGAGATCGGCCGAGGGCGCCGGATCGCGGCGCTCGTCGAGTGGACCCGAGTGGGAACGCTGTGTCGCGTCGTCGGTGTCGGCGCGGCTGCCGCCCGACCGTTGCGGGAGTGCCGACGGTGTCGCGTCGGCTGGATCGCGGCGACCCTCGGAAGGTCGTGGGTCGGGCGAGGCCTGCCCGCTGTCGAGTGAGCGCGGGTCGGCCGCATCGGTGCGAGCGCCGCCGAGCGGTTGCAGGCGCACGGGAGCGGCCGGGCTCTGCGCTTGACGCCCGTTCGAATCGTGCTGGGGCGCCTCGTCGGAGCGGTTGCGGGTAGGTAGGGGCCAGGCGGCCGTCGGCTGATCCGTGGTCGGCCGGACGGGCGGGGGGACCTGCCAGGACGCGGACGGGGTGCGCTGCGGAAGCCCGGTGTTCTCGGCCTTCGGCTCGGGTAGGTCCTCGACCGGGTGCTCGGCCCACAGCCCGCTCGGCGTCTCATCGACCGGTTCGGATTCCGGCGCTGCCGACGGAACCCGTTGCGGCAGACCCGCCTTGGTGAGCGGCGCGCGGTATTCGCTGGCGTCGTAGGCGCCGGTGGTCGAACCGTATTGCGGCGGCACGAGCGGGTTCGCCACCGGGCTCAGCGGGTTCGGTGCGCCGACCGGCATGATCGGATTGGGTCCGGTGATGTCGGCGGCCGTGAGCGCCGACGGGACAAGCGGATTCGGTCCGGTCGACACCAGCGGATTGGGCCCGGTGGCCGGACCCGAGGAGGGCGGCGGGGGAGCGACGAGCGCACTGGGCAGATGTACGCTCGCGGTGATCCCCGGCTGCGGCGCCGAACCGTTGGTGCGGCGCAGGCTCACGGTGATGGTGTGCCGCTTGGCGAGCCTGCCGACCACGAAAAGACCCATCCGGCGGGCGGTTTCGATGGTCACCTCACCACCGGAGGCGAGCCGCTCGTTGGTGGTGCGCAGATCGTCGGCCGACATGCCGAGGCCGCGGTCGGTGATCTCGATCAGGTACCCGCCGTCGACGGCCCGGCCGACGATCACCGCCACCGAGGTGCTCGGCGGCGAGTAACGCAGCGCGTTGTCGATGAGCTCGGCGAGCAGGTGCTCGATGTCGACGGCCGACTCACCGGCGACCACGCCGTCGGGCACATTCCCGATCTCGACGCGCTGGTAGTCCTCCACCTGCGACACCGCGCTCCAGAGCATGTCCGACAGCGGTACCGGCGGCAGATGACCACGGCGCAGCGCGGTACCGGCGAGCACGAGCAGGTTGTCGCCGTTGCGGCGCATGCGGGTGGCGAGGTGGTCGAGGCGGAACAGGGTCTGCAGGCGCGAGGGGTTGTCCTCGTCGTGCTCGAGTTCCTCGATGAGCGCGAGCTGCTGCTCGACCAGCGACTGGCTGCGCCGCGACAGCGTCTCGAACATGTTGCCGATCTGCAGACGCAGTCGCGCCTGGTCGGCGGCCAGGTTGAGGGCCTGTTCGTGCATCTCGTCGACGGCGCGGGCGAGCTGACCGATCTCGTCGGTGGAGTGCACGCCCACCGGCGCGATCTCGGGGGTCGCGCCGCCGCTGCGCACCACGGCGAGCTCGTCGGGCAGCTTCACGTGCGCCACCTCGAGCGCGTCGCGGCGCAACCTGCGCACCGGGACGACCAGGGTGCGCGCCACCGCGAGCGCCAGCGCGAGACCGGCGAGCAGCATGCCGAGGACCAGGGTGGTCTCGCGCAGCGCGGCGGTCTGGGCGGTCGAGGTGTTGAGGTCGAGGGTCTTGTCGATCTCGTCGAGCAGACCGGAGATGGTCGCCGCGTAGGTGTCGGCGCTGACCTGCAGGGTGTTGAGCACCGCCGCGTTGGTCGTCGGGTCGCCGTTGTTCTGGCTGAACACGCTGATCCTGGTCTGGACCGCGTCGAGCAGCGAGGCCATGCTGCCCGCGTTGCCGGGCAGGATCATCGCGTAGGTCTTGATCATGGTCTGCTCGGAACCGAGCTCGACCAGCATCCGCGCACGAGCGCTCTGGCTCGTTCCCGCGTCGGGGGACACGACCAGCGTGCGTTCCCGGGTGAGCACCCGACGCGCCTGGTGCAGCGCGGTGAGCTGCAGGAAGTAGCGCTGCACGACGTAGTCCTCGACCACCGGGGTCTTGGCGAGGGCGTTGCCGATGCGTTCACCGATCTCGTCGGTCTGTTCGCCGACCATCGCGGGCGATCCGCTGCGCACCGTATTGCGCAGCGTGGCGCCCGTGGTGGTCGCGGCGGTGAGTTCGTCGGCGACGGCCCGATCGATGCTCGCCATGCGCAGCGCGCTCTGTACCTCGGCGAGGGCTTGGTCGTAGGTGGTGAGCGCGGCGTCGGTCTGTGGGTCGGCGATCGCACCCCAGTTGGCGGTCGCGGCGACGGCGAGTTGTTCGGTGGCGGTGGCGAATTTGACGACGGGCCGGATGACGGCGGCCTGTTCGGTCGCCGCACCGAGTTGGGTCATGGTCTCGAGTTCGGCATTGATGCGCAGCACGGCGAACGTGGTCGCGAGCATCACCGGCAGCACGAGAACCACACCGACCTTGCGCGTTACCGACCAGTTCGACAGGCTGAATTGCCAGGAGCGCGATGCAGGTTCCATCCGCGTGCGTTGCCTCTGCTTCCACGTGTGACCCCGGCCCGCGCGGGGGAGGTCGCGGACCGATGCGAGCGCAGAACCAACTGAAGGTCTTCTTTTATCGCAGGAAAGATACCGTGCCGGGTGGTCAACGGCAATCCGGGCAGGACAGCCCGAAATCGCCGAATATGTGCTGACGCAACGCTGACCACCGCCACCCTCTCAGTACGTTCTCAGTCGCTAACGGCAAACTGAGCACATGCGCATTCTGGTTGTCGACGACGATCGTGCGGTGCGGGAATCACTGCGCCGATCACTGAGCTTCAACGGCTACACCGTCGACCTGGCCGTCGACGGTATGGACGCTTTGGAGAAAGTCACAACAGCCAGGCCCGATGCGCTCGTTCTCGATGTGATGATGCCCCGTCTGGACGGCCTGGAAGTGTGCCGCCGGCTGCGCAGTACGGGCGATGATCTGCCGATTCTCGTTTTGACCGCGCGCGATTCGGTCTCCGAACGCGTGGCCGGGCTCGATGCGGGTGCCGACGATTATTTGCCGAAGCCTTTCGCGCTGGAGGAATTGCTCGCGCGTTTACGCGCTTTGCTGCGCAGGCGGGCGCCCGATCTCGGCGAAGCATCCGAAGCGATGGTGTTCGCTGATCTGTCGCTGGACCCGGTCACTCGCGAAGTTTCGCGCGGTGAACGTTCGATCAGCTTGACTCGTACCGAGTTCTCGCTGCTGGAGATGTTGATGGCCAATCCGCGCCGGGTGCTCACCCGAGGGCGGATCCTGGAAGAGGTGTGGGGTTACGACTTTCCCACCTCCGGCAACGCGCTCGAGGTCTACATCGGCTATTTGCGCCGCAAAACCGAGGCCGACGGCGAGGAACGCTTGATCCACACCGTGCGCGGCGTCGGGTACGTGCTGCGCGAGACCCCTCCCTAGGCCGCGGGCATGGCACACAAGGAACCGGTGGTCGCCGGACTCGGCCGTCCGCTCGACTCCGGCGAGATGCGCCCACCGATGCCGCTCACGCGCTCGGTGTCGCTGCGCTGGCGGGTCACCCTGCTGGCCGCCTCGGTGGTGCTGATCGCGGTGGCCGTCACCTCGATCGCGGCCTACGCGATGGTCGCGCGTGCCCTCTACGCCGACGTCGACGCGCAGCTCGAGGCGCGTGCGGCGACCATGATCAACAACAATTTCGAGTCGATCGGGTTCCAGTCGATCGTGCTCGCCGGGTTGTACTCCAACGAGGTCGGCGTCGCCCTGATCTATGCCGATCACAAGCCGTATATGCCGCCGCAGCAGACGATTCCGCCGGTCGGCGCCCAGGAACTCGCGGTGGCCGACGGCAAGCTCAACTCCTCGCTGCGCACCGTCGGTGACCAGCGCGTCCTCGCCGCGCGCACGCACAGTGGCGCCACGCTCATCATCTCCCAGAAGCTCTACCGCACCCGCGAGGTGCTCGACCGGCTGGCGTGGCTGCTGTTCGTCGTCGGCGCCTGCGGTGTGGTGCTCGCCGCCGCGGCCGGTACCGCCGTCGGCCGCACCGGTCTTCGCCCGATCGCGCGCCTGACCGCCGCGACCGAGCGGGTCGCGCGCACCGACGACCTCACCCCGATCCCGGTCACCGGCGACGACGAATTGGCAAGGCTCACCGAGAGTTTCAACACCATGCTGCGTGCCCTGGCCGAATCCCGGGACCGGCAGCGCCGTCTCGTCGCCGACGCCGGACACGAGCTGCGCACCCCGCTCACCTCGCTGCGCACCAATATGGAACTGCTCATCGCCTCGAGCAGGCCGGGTGCGCCACGGGTGCCCGACGAGGACATGGTCGAGCTGCGAGCCGACGTGGTCGCCCAGATCGAGGAGCTGTCCACGCTCGTCGGCGACCTCGTCGACCTGGCCCGCGAGGACGCCCCGGAAACCGTCTACGAGCGGGTGGATCTCGGCGAAGTGGCCGAGCGGGCGCTGGAACGCGCGCGGCGGCGTCGCGCGGGCATCACCTTCGTCGCCGACCTGCGCCCCTGGTTCGTCTACGGCCACGAGGCAGGCTTGGAACGCGCGGTGCTCAACGTGCTCGACAACGCGGCCAAGTGGAGCCCGCCCGACGCGGTCGTGCGGATCACCATGCGCCCGGCAGGCCCGGGACTGCTGGAACTCGCCGTCGCCGACGCGGGCCCCGGCATTCCGCCGGGCGAACGCGAGCTGGTGTTCGAACGCTTCTACCGGACCACCGCGTCCAGGTCGATGCCCGGTTCCGGGCTCGGGCTCGCGATCGTGAAACAGGTGGTGACCAAGCACGGCGGAACCATCGCCATCGACACCTCCGACCGGGGTGGTGCCCTGGTCCGCATCGTCCTGCCCGGTGAGGCGGCGCCCGCGGCAGTGGAACCGGACGAGGCACCCTGAACCGAGTCTCGGGCAACTGACGGTCCGGTCTCAGGCGCTTCTCAGTAGCCGTCGCCAAGCTTGTCGGCAAGCGTGAGAGAAGGTGACCATGAACGACGATCCCCAGCAGCGGCCCGCCGACCACCCCCTCGGCGGCCACGGCCCGGGACAGGCGGATCACCCCGCCACCGTGCCGGGTAGCCACCCGTATGGGCCCGCGCAGCACGGCTACGGACCCCAGCCGTACCCCCAGCAGCCCTACACCGCCCCGCCCGCGGCCCCGCGAAAGCCGTTGCGGCTCGGCTTGATCGCCGGAGCCACCGCACTCGCGCTGGTGAGCGGTGGCGTCGGCGGTGTGGTCGGCGTGCTCGCCGCCGACTCCGATCCGGCGCCGGTGACCAACGCGCTCGAGGCGCCACGACCCGAGGTGAACAACGCCGCCAACGCGCCCGCCGGGTCGACCCAGGCGGTCGCGCAGCGGGTGTTGCCCAGCGTGGTGATGATCAAGGTCGCGGGCACCCGCGCGTCCGGTGAAGGGTCGGGGGTCGTGCTGTCCTCGGACGGGCTGATCCTGACCAACAACCACGTCGCCGCCGGTGCCGGATCGGGGGCGAAGATGGAGGTGGTGTTCAGCGACGGCAGCACCGCGCCCGCCACCATGATCGGCGCCGACCCGGTGTCCGACCTGGCCGTCATCAAGGCCGACAAGACCGGCCTCACCCCGATCGAACTCGGCACCTCCGACGGACTCGCGGTCGGCCAGCCGGTGATCGCGATCGGTTCGCCGCTCGGCCTGGCAGGCACCGTCACCACCGGCATCGTCTCGGCGCTCAACCGGCCCGTGTCCACCAGCGGTGAGGGCACACCGAGCCAGGTGAACCCGGTCATCGACGCGATCCAGACCGACGCCGCGATCAACCCGGGCAACTCCGGCGGCGCGCTCGTCGACGGCCAGGGCAAGCTCATCGGCATCAACACCGCCATCGCCAGCCTCGGCGGCGAGATGTCGGGCGCGCAGAGCGGATCCATCGGCCTGGGCTTCGCCATCCCGGTCGACCAGGCGCGCCGCGTGGCCGACGAACTCATCAAGACCGGCAAGGCCACCTACGCCCAGATCGGGATCAAACTGCGTCCGCTCGACACGGCCGCCCGGGTGCTCGAGGCGACCCCGGACGGGCCTGCCGCCAAGGCGGGCATCCCCGCGGGCGCGATCATCACCCGCCTCGACGACCGGCCCATCGATTCCGGCGACGCGCTGATCGCCGCCGTCCGTTCCCGCCAGCCAGGAGACACCGTGAAGATCACCTACACCGACGAACAGGGCGGAAACGCCAAGACCGTGGACGTCACGCTTACGGCCGCCGCGGCGGAGAGCGGCCGATGATGCGATCGAACGCGGCACTGTCGTGCGTAGGCGCTACGGTGATGACCATGGACATCGATGCTCCCGTGGCAGGGCGGGCACTTGTAGTGGTCGTCGACGACCGGACGGCGCACGGCGGCGTCGACTCGCTCGGCCCGCTCGTCACCGAATTGCTCAACGAAGCGGGCTTCCTGGTCGACGCCTCGGTGACCGTGCAGGCCGACGAGGTCGAGATCCGCAACGCGCTCAACACCGCCGTCATCGGCGGTGTCGACCTGGTGATCTCGGTCGGCGGCACGGGCATGTCGCCGCGTGATGTCACCCCCGAGGCCACCGCCCAGGTGCTCGACCGGGAACTGCCCGGCATCACCGAGGCGCTGCGTGCCTCGGGCCGCGTGGCCGGTTCGCTCGACGCGGGTCTGTCGCGCGGGGTCTCCGGTATTTCCGGCAGCACCCTCGTGGTGAACCTGCCGGGCACCCGCTCCGCGGTGCGCGACGGCATGGCCACCCTCGGCCCACTGGCGAGCCGGGTGATCGGCGAACTCTCCGGTCTGGACGAGTGATTCGATGAACGCGTCGGACAGCACATCGCCCGAGAAGCGCGAGGCCGCGCGGCGCAAGGCCGCCGAAGCGGCTCGGCTCGCGCGGATCTTCGGCGATGTGCTGCCCGAAACCACCGCTGACGAGCGCGGCGACGGTTCGCGCGGTTCCGATGACGACGAGTGGCTGCGTTCGCAAATACCGCCCCACCACGGGTGACCGACCCGTTATCTGCCTTTCCCGCTACGTGATAGCCAACCGGGGTTAATCCACTATTAACCCATTGCGAAGCGGCTACATTTTCCGAGGACCACACTTGATGTGTGGTCCTTTGTCGTATAAGCGACGGTTTGCGGTCCGGGAAGCGGAGCTGTTCATCCCACTTGACAAACCCGAAGCTCAGGGCATCTATGCACGTCAAAGCATGTGGCGATGTATGAACTTGTGCCGGGCGTCACAGTGAAATTTACGAACTCTACGGTTGCTGGAACTGGAACGCAGCGTTTAATGTTCGCCATCCAGACCCACCACAATCGGTCCCCGCAGTACTCAACTTCTGTGCGTTGAACATCCGGTGCAGCCCTACCCTCGGGTAGCTCCGCCGACCCCGGCCGTATCGCCGAAATAACAGTCGGTTACGTAACGGCAACAAAGGGGCGACACACTGAGCTGGGCCTGTGAGGTCCACCCGTCCGGTCACGAAAGTCGAGACCGGCTGCTAGAGAACACTGATGAGGGGAAGTATGAGCGAGAACCGCACCACCGGTGTGCGCCGCGGCGCCCGTGCCGCGGGCGTCGGCGCTGCCGCGGCCGCCATGGCCATCGGCCTGCTGTCGACCGGTGCCGCCAACGCAGACACCTTCGTACCGTTGCCGGACGGTCAGAAGGCAGGCCCCGGGGTGACCATCACCCGTACCGGCGAGAGCGCCCTGATTTCGCCGTCGATGGCGGCCAACGGCGCAGGTCGCGTCGTGTGGGTGTCGGGCTCGGCCATCGCCGATGTCACCGCGACCCCCGAGGGCGAGGCAGGCCCCTGGAACGGCCCGAGCGGCCGCGACGGCTCCAACAACTCTTCCTCGCACGGCACCTCCATCCTCAGCACCGGCTACATCGTCGGTTGCCAGGTGAGCATCGCCGACGACGCGATCGGTGCCGGTGTGTCCGGCGGCGTGAGCACCGGCGGCGTCAACGCCGGTGGCTCGATCGGCGTGAACCTGGGCCCGGGCGAGGTCAAGTTCGTGCAGATCAACTCGAAGGACATCGTCAAGGCGGGTGTCTACGCGATCGATTACCAGGACGCGGAGATCGAGATCCAGGGCTGCGCCGGTTACGCGCAGGCCCGGGCGTACACCGTGGTCGAGATCATCGGCGACCACTACTCGAAGACCACCCTGTACGGCATGCCGTTCAGCATCGGCTGACGTCTTTCGAACCGGTACGAATCCTCTTCTCGCTACGGCGAACTCACTCCTCGAGGGACAAATCCTATGATCAACCGTAAGTTCATGGCGCGGATGGCGGGCGTCGGCGCCGCGGCCTCCGTGGCCGTCGGCCTGCTCTCCACGGGCGCGGCCAATGCCGATACCTTTGTGCCGCTGCCGGGTGGCCACATCACCAAGACCCTGTCCGACGGCACCGTCGTCGACATCAGCCTGGTCGGCGAGTCGGCCCTCATCAGCCCGTCGATGGGCTCCACCCCCGTGCACCGCAACGCGTGGGTGTCGGGCAGCGCGCAGGTCACCGTCTCCACCGGTGGCGCGGGCAAGATCTACCCGGGCTACACCGTCGGCTGCCAGGTGAACATCGCCGGCGGCGGTGTCTCCGGTGAGGGCAATGTCGAGTCCGACTGGGAAGGCAACGGCGCGGGCGGCATCGGCACCGGCGGCGAGCTCTCGCTCGGCCCCGGCCAGGCGAAGTCGTTCTACGTTCTCGACATCGAGAAGGCCGACGACTACGGCAACGAGTCGCACAGCAAGAACAACAAGTTCAAGAACGGCAGTGGCTCGGTGACCTGGTCGGACACCACCATCGGCCTGTCCGGCTGCGCCGGCTACGCGCAGGCTCGTGCCTTCGTGAGCGTCGAGGTCGAGACCGACAATGTGATCAGCTGGGTCACCCTGTGGGGCCAGCCCTTCAGCCTCGGCTGATCTGTTGTCCCGCCTCCCCGCGAATTCAGGCCAGACCTGGGCGCGGGGAGGCTTGCGTCGGCGGCCGGACCAGGATGGTGGCGGGGTCAGCTCGCCCCCGGCGAGTTACCCCTGGTGGTGCGAGATCAGCTGATCGGTAAGCGAAAGGGCCCGTGCGTGTGCACGGGCCCTTTCGGCGTTCGCTGGACATAGCCAAGGGCTCTCATTATGTTTGTTGCGAATCGACTGCTCTCGCGGTCGGATTCATCCGCGTTTCGTTCGCCGATCGGCTCAGCTCGCGCCGATTCGGTGACCGCAGGCTTCTCGATCCACCTCCCGGCAGGACTGTCTGTCCTGTTGCCAGCGGTGCTGTGCCCTTGTGGCACACCTCAGCTGGGGCCGGGTGCGTTACAGATATCGACCTCGATGGTCGAGGTCGATTTTGCGTATACCTCGAGGGGAACAATGAGCGAGAACCGCACCAATCGTGTGCGCGGCGCCTGGAGCGCAGGCGCCGCGGCGGCGGTGACGATCGGCCTGCTGTCGGCCGGTGCCGCCAACGCCGATACCTTTGTGCCGCTGCCCGACGGTCATAAGGCCGGGCCTGGTCTGAGCATCACCCGCGTCGGCGAGAAGGCGACCATCTCGCCCTCGCTCGCCGCCAACGGCGCGGGCCGGGTGGCCTGGGTGAGCGGCAGCGTCGTGGCCGACGTCCAGCAGACACCCGAGGGTGAGCCCGGGCCGTGGAACGGCCCGTCGGGTCGTCCCGGCTCCAATAATTCGTCCACACACGGTACTTCGCAGCTCAATACCGGTTACATCGTCGGCTGCCAGGTGAGCATCGCCGACGACGCGATCGGTGCCGGTGTGTCCGGCGGCGTGAGCACCGGCGGCGTCAGCGCCGGTGGTTCGATCGGGCTCAACCTCGGCCCGGGTGAGGTCGCGTTCGCGCAGATCAGTTCGAAGGACATCACCAAGCCCGGCGTCTACGCCATCGACTACCAGGACGCCGAGATCCAGGTGCAGGGCTGCGGCGGTTATGCCCAGGCCCGCGCGTACACGGTGGTCGAGATCATCGGCGACCACTACTCCAAGACCACGCTCTACGGCATGCCGTTCAGCATCGGCTGAGCGGGACGACCGCCGAAAATCCTGCCAGCTCGATCGAATTCACCCTCGAGGGGTCTACTGAGATGATCAATCGCAAGAGTATGACGCGGGCGGCGGGCGTGGCTGCCGCCGTGTCCAGCACCATCGGGCTGTTCTCCGTCGGCGCCGCCCATGCCGACACCTTCGTGCCGCTGCCCGGCGGCGAGATCACCAAGACGCTGTCGGACGGCACCGTCGTGAACATCAAGATGGTCGGCGAATCGGCCACCATCAGCCCGTCGATGGGTTCGACTCCGGTGCACCGCAACGCGTGGGTGTCGGGTAGTGCTCAGGTGTCGGTGTCCGGTGGTGGTGACGCGTCGGGCGGCAAGATCTACCCCGGCTACACCGTCGGCTGCCAGGTGAACATCGCCGGTGGTGGCGTGAGCGGCGAGGGCGAGGGCGCGGTCGACGACGCGGGCGAGCCCTCCGCCGGCATCGGCACCGGTGGCGAACTGTCGCTCGGACCGGGCCAGGCGAAGTCGTTCTACGTGCTCGATCTCGAGAAGGCCGACGACTACGGCAACGAATCGCATTCCAAGAACAACAAATTCAAAGGTTCCAACGGCTCGGTGACCTGGGCCGACGAAACCATCGGCCTGTCCGGCTGCGGCGGGTACGCGCAGGCGCGCTCGTTCGTGAGCGTGGAGGTCGAGACCGACAATGTCATCAGCTGGGTGACGCTGTGGGGTCAGCCCTTCAGCCTCGGCTGACACGGCTGCTGTGTAACGACCTGCCTCGCAGGCGAATCGGGGTCGCTCTTCGGAGTGGACCCCGATTTCGCTGTAGGGGACAGGCTTCGGGACCTGACAGTCCGTCATCGCGTGGACGGCCGGTTAGTGGAACACCACGGTGAGCGCCGTGCGTAAGGACGCTCCGGCCACTGCGGTCGCGTACTCGGTGGCCAGTGCGACGAGCACCACCCGCTCGGCGCGCCGGTCGGCGGTCGCGGTGACGAGTACGACCGCCGCGTCGGTGGCCAGGGTGCGCGCCGGTGCGTCGGCACCCGGCCCGCCCGTGTCGTCGACACCGACCACGTCTACCCGGTCGCCGGCGCGCAGCACCTCGGCTACCGCCGAATCGGCCAGTCGGATCGGCACGATCCGGGCGTCGTCGGTGCCCGCGGCGGCCGCGGCCAGGCGGGGGCCGATCACCCGCAGATCGGTGAACATCTCACCCGCACGCATGGCACCGGTGAGTGTCGCGCCGAGCAGGGGAGCGGCTTCGGCGGCGAAACCGGTAGGGAGCGTTCGGGTTTCGTGCCGATCGACGCGTACATCGTCGGCGGCGAGCACCCTTCCCGGCGCCAGATCACGGGCAGCGACCACCACCGGTTGTGTTGCCGCACCGGGATCGCCGCGCACGAACAGGACGACGGCGACAACAGCGAGCGCGGCGGCGAGGATGCGGCGCGCAAGCAGGGCATCGGCCCAGGCGGGGCGATTACCGAGGGCGAACCGCCAGGAGCTGCCACGTCCCAGATCGGCAAGGCTGCGAGTCATGCCCGAAGCCTAGGAACGTGGCGGCATCACCGACAGCGGCGAAGGGCCGCCTGTGGATAACTCGGGGGTGTGGAGAACTCTTCGTTCAGCTCGCGGCGGCGGGAGCGGCTGCGCTCGACGACGAACCGCTCGCGGACGACCCGCTCGACGAGGAGCTGCCGTTACCGTCCGAGGACTTCGCCGGCTCGCTCGCGGTGGACGCGCCACCACGGCTGTCGGTGCGGTAGAAACCGCTGCCCTTGAACACAATCCCGACCGAGTTGAACAGCTTCCGCAGCTTCCCCGTGCACTGCGGGCATTCCGTCAGTGAATCCTCGGAGAAGGACTGAACGATGTCGAAGCGGTTGTCACACTCGGTGCACGCGTACGAATAAGTTGGCACAGGATCCTCCGCAAGTCTCGTCGATCTAGCACTCTACCGCCGACACTGCCAACCTCGCCAATCGCCTTTTCATTCCGCCGCTCGTGGGCGGTAATCACCCAGCTCGCTCAAGCCCGCCTCGGGCGTCAACGCCCAGCCCATTCGATGGTCGTGCGGTTCTTCGGGCAACTCGACCACCAACTCCACGTCCCGAACCACCGCGATCAACCGTGCGCCCGCACTCGCCGCGCCGAGGGTGCGGTCGTAGTACCCGGCGCCGCGTCCGAGTCGCACACCACGCCGGTCGACCGCGAGCGCCGGGATCAGGATCGTGGCGGCCTCGGCGACCACCGGTGGCGGCAAGGTCTCGGTGATCGGTTCGAGCAGGCCGAAGCGCGCGGGGCGCAGCGAATCGGCGCCCGCGTAGTGCGCCCAGCTCAGCGGTCCCGGCTCTCCGGTGACGGGCAGCAACACTGTGGCGCCGCGCTCGCGCAGGGCATCGAGCATGCGCAGATCGCCCGGCTCGGTCTTCGTCGGTACGTAGGCGCACACCACCTCATCGGCCCCGGCCAGCAGGGCCGCGGTGGCCGCGAGGGCACTCGCCTCACGGGCGTGTTCGGCGGGTCCCACGGCGGCCCGGGTGGCCAGGATCTCACGTCGCCACGCATATTTCGTGCGCTCACCGGGCATCTCCACAGCGACCACCCTAAGCTCTTGCCGACGCCGGATCGTCGCGACGGGCGATCGGACGGCACGCTGAATGGATAGGGTATGCGCATGACAGACAAGACTTCCGGTTTCCGCACTGCGGTTGTCCCCGCGGCCGGGCTCGGAACGCGGTTTCTGCCTGCGACCAAAACGGTGCCCAAGGAACTGCTGCCGGTAGTCGACACGCCCGGCATCGAACTGGTCGCCGCCGAGGCCGCGGATTCCGGTGCCGACCGCCTCGTGATCGTCACCTCGCCGGGCAAGGACGGCGTGGTCGCCCACTTCGTCGAGGACCTCGTCCTGGAGAGCACCCTCGCCGAGCGCGGCAAGTTCGCGCTGCTCGAGAAGGTGCGCAAGGCGCCCGGTCTGCTCGACGTCACCTCCGTCGTGCAGGAGGAGCCGCTCGGTCTCGGTCATGCCGTCGCCCAGGCCGAGCCCGTCCTCGACGCCGACGAGGACGCGATCGCGGTGCTGCTGCCCGACGACCTCGTGCTGCCCTGCGGTGTGCTCGAGACGATGAGCCGGGTCCGTCGGGAGCGCGGCGGCACCGTGCTGTGCGCGATCGACGTGCCGAAGTCGCAGGTCAGTGCCTACGGTGTGTTCGACGTGGAAGACCTGGCCGAGGGCGCGGAGGCCGATGTGCTCCGGGTGCGCGGCATGGTCGAGAAGCCCGACCTGGCCGATGCGCCGTCGACGCTGGCCGCCGCCGGCCGCTACCTGCTCGACCGCGCGATCTTCGACGCCCTGCGCCGCATCGAGCCCGGCGCGGGCGGCGAGTTGCAGCTCACCGATGCCATCGCCCTGCTCATCGCCGAGGATCACCCGGTCCATGTGGTGGTCCATCGTGGGTCGCGCCACGATTTGGGCAACCCGGGCGGCTATCTTCGAGCTGCCGTCGATTTCGCCCTCGAGCGGGACGAATACGGGCCGCAACTGCGCGAGTGGCTGAAGTTCCGGCTCAGCCCGGAATGGGACCCGCAAGCGCCGGTCGCGTAAAACGATGGGAACCGGCGAAGCCGTCGCCGATACACACAGGAGCTCGATGCGCTCGGTTGAGGATCAGCTGATCAAGGTCACCGCGGCAGCGGTCGCGCCCCGGCCGGTCCGGGTGGCGATTTCCGAGGCCCAGGGTTTGCTGTGCGCCGAAGACGTCGTGACCGAACGGCCGCTGCCCGGCTTCGACCAGGCCGCCATCGACGGCTACGCGGTGCGCAGCGTCGACGTGAGCGCCGCCGGCGCCGAGGTGCGCGACGAAGAGGGCGAACTCATCGACCTCACCCTGCCCGTGGTCGGCGAGGTGGTCGCGGGTTCGCGTCAGCCGATCCGTCTGCAACCGCGTCAGACGGTGCGTGTCGACACCGGCGCACCCATGCCGACGCTGGCCGACGCGGTGCTCCCGGTCGAGTTCACCGACGGCGGCCGGGCCAGGATCAAGGTGTTCGAGCCGGTTCGCTCCGGCGACTACGTGCGCCGCGTGGGCGACGACGTGCAGCCCGGTGACGTGGCGGTTCGCGCCGGAACCATCATCGGCGCGGCCCAGGTGGGCCTGCTCGCCGCCGTCGGCCAGGACAAGGTGCTCGTGCATCCACGCCCACGGCTGTCGGTGATCTCTATCGGTGGCGAACTGATCGATATCGACCGCACGCCCGGCCCCGGCCAGGTCTACGACGTGAACTCCTACGCCCTGGCCGCCGCCGCACGTGACGCCGGTGCCGACGTGAACCGGGTGGGCATCGTCAGCGCCGACCCGCGCCGGCTGCGCGATGTGGTCGAAGGTCAGCTGGTGCGCTCGGAGGTCGTGGTGATCGCGGGCGCGGTCGGCGGCTGGGCGTCGGAGCAGGTGCGTGAGGCGCTCGACGGGCTCGGCGAGCTCGAGGTGGACCGGGTGGCCATGCACCCCGGGTCCGTCCAGGGCTTCGGCCGGCTCGGGCGCGACGAGGTGCCGACCTTCCTGCTGCCGTCGAATCCGGTGAGCGCGCTCGTGGTGTTCGAGGTGATGGTGCGGCCGCTGATCCGCATCGCGCTCGGGCGGCGTCAGCCGATGCGGCGAATCGTCAACGCGCGCACCATCACTCCCATCACCTCGATGCCGGGACGCAAGGGCTATCTGCGCGCCCAGCTGCTGCGCGACGAGGCCACCGGTGACTACCTGGTGCAGCCACTCGGCAACGGCAACGGCGGCTCCTCGCACCTGCTCGCGACGCTCGCCGAGGCCAACAGCCTGATCGTGGTGGAACCCGACGACACCGATTTCCGCACCGGTGACGAGGTGCGGGTCGCGTTCCTGGCGCAGCGCGGCTGAGAAGTGGAGTCCATGAACGTCTTCCGGGCCGGTCAGCATCCCGGGTGGCCTGCTCGTCTCGGTCCGGTGATCGTGGCGGGCGGCCAGGTCACCTTGCGGCCGGTGCGTTTTCGCGACGCCGCCGCCTGGAGCCGGATCCGGCTGCGCGACCGCGACCACCTCGAACCGTGGGAACCGACCGGCCGCGGCAGTTGGGAGGCGCGCAATCACGCCTCCAACTGGCCGTCGCTGTGGACGAGCCTGAAGGCCGAAGCGCGGCGCGGGGCGATGATTCCGCTGGTCATCGAGGTCGACGGGCAGTTCAGCGGGCAGCTCACCATCGGCAATATCGTGCGCGGGGCGCTGCGTTCGGCCTGGATCGGGTACTGGGTGGCCAAGGATCTGGGCGGCCAGGGGGTGGCGACGGCGGCACTCGGGCTCGGGCTCGACCACTGCTTCGGGCCGGTCGGCCTGCACCGGGTGGAAGCCACGGTGCGGCCGGAAAACCTTGCCAGCCAAGCCGTTCTGCGCAACGTCGGGTTCCGTGAAGAGGGTTTGCTGCGTCGTTACCTCGACGTCGACGGCGCCTGGCGCGATCACCTGCTGGTGGGCTTGACTGTCGAAGAGGTCATGGGCACCGTCGTAGATCGCCTGGTCAGGGAGGGTCGAGCGGCGCTGCCGTGAAAATTCTGTTACTCATGTGGCAGGTGTGCACGGCGCGCCTGCCACACGGGCGCGCGTGCCCGAATTAACCTACGGACGTCGGTAGTGCGTCCACGGATGGACAACACGTTGGCGGGGACGGGAGGTGATGACCGCGATGCCTAATTCGATCCTGTGGATCGGACTGGTCGTTCTGTGGGTATTCGTCCTGTTCCCGATCCTCGCGGACCGGCATCCCCGGATCCGCCGCACCACCGACGCTGCACTCGCCACGCGCGTGCTGCACCGTGGCGGGGCCGAACGACGGATTCGCATCGGGGCGGCGGGCGGACACGAGAGTGACCCCGACTATCGCCCCCGTGTGCTGACCAAGCGCCCCCACCGTACCGATTCGGAGGATCGGATGACGACCGATGAGCCCGTCACCGAAGGCGATGACGAAAAGCCCACCGTCACAGCAGAACTCGACGACATCGAGCGCGGCCCCGACGAAGAACCCGGCGACGACGCCGAACTCACCGCCACCGAGGCCGACGACGAAGCGGCCGAACCGGATTCGGTCCAGGCCGCCGTGGAAGAACCGCCGGTCTCGGCGCGCATCCCACCCGCACCACCCGCCCGCCTCGACGACCTACCCGAACCCGTCGACGACGACGAGGACTTCGTGCCGTCGCGGCGCGGACGCGGCGGCTACGACCCCGAGGCCGACGCCATCGCCCGCGCCGCCCGCTACAGCTTCCGCCAGCGCGCGGTGCTCGGCCTCATCATCGCCGTCATCCTGTTCGCGGCCTTCGGTCTGCTGCTGAACTCGATGTTCTGGTGGGCCTGCGGCCTGTCCGCCGCCGTGCTCGCCGGCTACCTGGCGTACCTGCGCAAGCAGGTGCACGTCGAGGAGGAGATCCGGCGCCGCCGCATGGCCCGCCTCGCGCGCGGCCGCACCCGCGAAACCGCCACCGCCACCCCCGAGGCGGCCACCACCCGCCGCACCATGGACCGCGACACCGCACGCGCCCTGCGCCGCCGCTCCACCCTGCTCGACACCGACGACGAGGACCCGATGTTCGAACACCTCGAAACCTTCGACCCGGCCACCGCCCGAGCACTGCGCCACCGGGTCTCCGACCTCGGTCGAGCCGTCGGCGAATAACCGGCAAAACAGCAGGTCAGCACACCGATTCGGTATCCGGCCGCACCGCCTGATACAGTGTCACAGCGCGGTTCGCCAGAGCCGCACGGGGCTATAGCGCAGTTGGTAGCGCGTCTCGTTCGCATCGAGAAGGTCAGGGGTTCGATTCCCCTTAGCTCCACAGTTCGAGTCAGGCCGGGTTCCGAAGAAATTCTTCGGAACCCGGCCTGACTCGTTTCCCCACTACGTCACCCGTTGGTTGAAGTGAACGAAACTTGGATGCTCGCCCTGCCGAGGTCGATCACCGATGGGCGATTATTTCGATCCGGCCGATGTCCTCGTTGGTCACGTAGAGATGATGGGTGGCGGGATCCACTGCAGCTCCCCAAGTGGACGAACCGTATTCGGTGGACGGGGTGATGCCGGAGAGGCGTGCGGCGGTGAGCGTGCGGGTACGTGTATCGATCATCGACACAGTGCTGTGTGCCATACCGGTGAGGTAGACGGTGTGTTCGGCGGGATCGATGACGGCCGCGTAGCCGGTCACCCGATCGCCCAGCGAGACGCTTCCCGCTGGCGTGCGGCTCGCGGTATCGAACAGCGAGACCGAGTGCCCATTGAAATGGGTCACGTAGGCGGTGTGCGTTGGGTGGTCGATGGCGATGTGCACGGGATCCTTCCCGACAGCGAAATTGGTGCTGACGGTGTAGGTCGTCGGGTCGATGATGGAGACGTTGCCCTCGTTGACGACCCACAGGTGGTGTGTGTTCGGATCGACCGCCAGGCCGGTGGGATAGCCGTCGACCGCAATCGTGGCGCGGACAGTTCGAGTGATGGTGTCGATCGCGGTGACGGTTCGGGAGAGGCGATTGGCGACGTAGAGGGTGCTGCGGTCCGGATCCACTACGACTGCGAAGGGGTCACCCTCGAAGTCGATTGTCGTGGTGACAGTGTCGGTATCGGGACTGATAACCACCACCTGGCCTGCCGAGTTACCGCTGACAAGGTAGACGACGTGGGTGACCGGGTCCCACCGCGATCGACTGGGGCCCGTGCGGATACACCTTGCCCACCGGTATTCGGGCGGCGACGTCCCGCGTGCGGGTGTCGATCACGGAGACTGTCTGCTGATCGGTGGAGTCTGCGTAATGGGCCACGTATGCCCTGTGTGTTCCGGGATCTATCGCAACGCTGCGTGGGTTTTCGCCCACAGCTACCGTCGCCTCCACTCGGTACGGGCCGGGACCGATACTCGAACCGCCGATGGTGGCCGGATCGGTGGTCGTAGGTGCGGCAACGGAGGTTGTCGATGGCTGGGTGGCTGGCCTCGGTGCGCTGCACCCGGAGAGGGAAATCCCCACCGCTACCGCCAGACCGAGTACAGCCACGAGCCTTGTCTTCGAGAGCATTTGCCGAAACCTATCAGCGAACGCGCTAACCAGCCGACCGTGATGTGGAACTCCGGGACAGCCGCGGACCGAGGTTGTCAGCGGGTGAGCAGGGCACGGATCTCCGTGGCGACCAGTGCTGGGTCCTGTTCGGCCATGAAGTGGCCTGCCTCGACCGTGCGATGTCGCAGATCGGGAGCCCATGCTTTCCAGAGGGCGGTGGCGTCGTAGCCGAGGGCGGCACCCCAGTCCTGTTGCAGCACGGTGACCGGCATGGTGAGGGTGTTGCCTGCTGCTCGGTCGGCGCGATCGTGGTCGACGTCGACGGTGGCCGAGGCGCGGTAGTCGGCGACGATGGACGGGACCGCTGCCCGGCACGCGGCCAGGTAGGTGTCGCGGACCTCCGCGGGGAGGGCCTGCTGATCGAGGGTCCAGGCGTCGAGGAAGTAGCCGAAGAACTCGTCGGACGCGGCCGCGATCATCCGTTCCGGCAGACCCGGCGGCTGCGCCATCAGATACAGGTGGAAGCCGACAGCACCGGCGGTCCCGTGCAGCGCATCCCACATGTCGAGGGTGGGCAGTACGTCCAAGCAGGCGAGATGAGTGATGACCTCCGGGTGATCCAGCCCGGCCCGGAAGGCCACCAGCGCACCGCGGTCATGCCCGACCAGCGCGAAGCGATCATGGCCGAGCGCTCGGGCCAGCGCCACGATGTCGGCGGCCATGACGCGCTTGCTGTAGGTGTCACCGTCGTCGAGCGGCTTGTCGCTGGCGCCGTAACCGCGCAGGTCGGGGCAGATGACGGTGTGTTCGGTCGCGAGGTCGGCGGCGACGTGCCGCCACATCAGATGGGTCTGCGGGAAACCGTGCAGCAGCACGATCGGGCTGCCCGAACCGCCGACAGCCGCCGACAGCCGCACCCCGTCGGCTACCTCGACGATGTGGGTCTCGAAGTGGGGGAAAGTCATGGTTGCTCCATTCGTTCGGTCCGGTCCAGAGTGCGTGCCGCGAATGAGCAACCGATGAGCGTCGGTACGGTACGTCGGGTGGAGATCGGTGTGTTCGGGGCGGTGCGGGTGCTCGACGCGGCCGGTGCGCCGGTCGCGCTCGGTGGGCCGCGACAGCGCGCCGTACTGGCCAGACTGGTCGCCGCCCACCGCCGGGTGGTCCCGGTCGACGTGCTGGTGGCAGACCTGTGGGAGGAACCACCCCGCGACCCGGTCGGCACTGTGCGCACCTTCGTCGCCGCGTTGCGCCGAGGCCTCGAACCCGAGCGCGCGCCGCGCACGCCTGCCCGTGTGTTGGTCACCGAGGGGCCCGGCTACGTGCTACGCCTGCCCGACGACGCGGTCGACGTGTGGCGCTTCGCCCACACGGTGGAAGCACTCGGCGACGCGCCACCGGCCCGCGTGGTGACCGGGCTCAGCGAAGCGCTGAATTGGTGGCGCGGACCCGCTTATGCCGAAGCGGGCGCCGCGCCGTGGGCGCTGGCGCCGCGAAGCCGGCTCACCGAACTGCGCTCGCTCGCGGTCGAGCGGCTGGCTGCGGCGCGGATCGAACTCGGTGACACGGCCGCCGCCGTGGCCGATCTGGACGCGCACGTCGTCGAACACCCGTGGCGGGAGGACGCCTGGCACCTGCTTGCGCTGGCGCTGTACCGCGCCGGTCGGCAGGCCGACGCCCTCGCGGTGCTGCGGCGCGCACGGGCGATGCTGCGCGACCACCTCGGCCTCGAACCCGGCCCGCGCCTGGCCCGGCTGGAACAAGACATCCTGCGCCAGGCTGGATACCTGGATCGCACCGGTGACGCGGCCCGGCTGTGGGCGCAGGCGACCGCCGCCTACGACAGCACCGTCTCCGACCGCGTCCGGCTCGAATCCACGGTCGGTCTGATGCGCGACCTGGCCGTCACCGGCGGTGCGGGACTCGATGCGGCACAGCGGCATCGGGCCGCGGCCGTCACAGCCGCCGAGCAACTCGGCGACCCGATCCTGACCGCGCGCGTGATCGGCGCCTACGACGTCCCCGCCGTGTGGCCTCGCTCCGACGACCCGGCCCGGGCCCGGTCGCTGGTCCGCAGCGCCGAACGCGCGCTCGCCGCGATTCCGGACGGGCCCGCCGCGCTGCGCTGCCGACTGCTGGCGACGATCGCGGTGGAGTCCCGCGGCGTCGACGCCGGACCCCGTGCCGAACGCGCCGCAGCCGAAGCCGAACGTTCGGCGCGCGAAATGGGGGACGCGCCATTGCTGGCCTATGCCTTGAACGGTGTCTACATGCAGAGCTTCGCCCGCACCGGGCTGGCCGCCGAACGTGCGGTGCTCGGAGAGCGTTCGGTGGTCCTCGGCGAGGAGCACGGCTTGGTCCGCACTGCCGTCCTCGGTCGCCTCATCAACCTGCAATCTGCCTGTGCCACAAATGATCTCACGCTGGCTGACACCCACGCCCAGGCGGCCGACGAGCTGTCTGCCCGGCACGACCTGCCGCTGGTCGGTGTCTTCACCACCTGGTACCGAGCCCTGCGCACAGCGGTCACCGAGCCCTTCGACCAGGCGCGCGACGCGTACCTGCGCGCCGCCGAACTCCTGCCGGGATCCGGGATGCCTGGCCTGGCCGACGGACTGCTGCCCCTGGCACTGCTCGGCCTGCACCTGCAACACCACCGCTCGTTCCGGCCCGAGCCGGACACGGAGTGGGGCCCGGCAGAGCCGTGGATCCGGCCGCTGCTCCTGGCAGAGGCCGGCGACCTCGCAGCCGCGCGCCTCGCCCTGCGCGGCCTGCCCGATCCACCGAGAGATCCGCACGCCGAAGCACTCTGGTGCGTCCTCGGCCGCGCCGCGCTGCTGGTCGGTGACCAGGACACCATCGCCCGCGCCCACACCGCCCTGCTACCCGCGGCCGCCGAATCCGCAGGCGCGGCAGGCGGATTGTTCACGGCCGGTCCCGTCGCCGACTACCTCGCGGAACTGGAAGCAGCCAGGAACTGACGGCTTCGCGCACCCATGCCGCCAGCTCCTGTGACGGCGCCTGCTCGGCGAAAGTGAGCACTTTTCGGTCTGGCAAATGAGTTCTTTTCGCGCCGAGAGTGATCGCGGAACGCACCGAACAGCCGAAAGGATCCATCATGGGAACAACCGAGACAGGTCGCGCGGCGCACGTCGTCGTCCTCGGTGGCGGCCCGACCGGGCTCACCGCCGCACTGCTGCTCGCCCGGGACGGGCATCGGGTCACCGTGCTGGACAAGGACACCGGCGCTCCGGCCGGTGAACCCGAGCAGGCCTGGGAGCAGTGGCGGCGCGCGGGGGTCAACCAGTTCCGGCATCCACACATCCTGATGCCGGGCGCCTACCGGCTGCTCACCCGGGAACTGCCCGACGCCGCCGCCGAACTGCGGAACGCGGGCGCGCGATTGCACAATATGCTGGGTGGCGCCTTCGATCTGCCCGCTATCGGCGGCCGCGTCGACGGCGATGATCGGTTCGACACGCTCGCCGCGCGCCGGCCCGTCTTCGAGGCGGCGCTGGGAAAATTGGCCGAGCACAACGGAATAACGATCCGCCGAGATACCTCGGTCACCGGATTCGTCACCGCTACCGCCCAGCCGCGGATCACCGGTGTGGTGACGGCGTCGGGCACGATCGTCGGCGCGGACCTGGTTGTCGACGCGCTCGGTCGTAACTCGCCCACCGCAGCGATGCTCACCGCCGCAGGCATCGCCGCGCCGCGAATGGACAAGCACGGCACGGGATTCCTTGCCTACAGCAGATATTTCCGGTCCGCCGACGGCTCGGTACCCGCGCAGGCCACCTGGCCGCTCTACCACCACGACAGTCTCTCGATCGTCACCGTGCCCGGCGACGCGGGCACCTGGGCGCTCGCGGTCTTCGTCTCCGCTCGTGATCGGGCCCTTCGGGCCCTGAGCGACCCACAGGCGTGGCAGCGGGTGATGGCGCTCTACCCGGACACGGCGCACTGGGCCGCGCACGGCGAACCGATCACCGGCGTGCTTGCCATGTCCGGCATGGAGGCACGGCATCGGCGGCTGATCGTCGACGGCCACCCGGTGGTGACCGGACTGGTGGCCGTCGGAGACTCCTGGGCCACCACCAATCCAGCCTTCGGTATGGGCATCACCATGGGTATGACTCACGCGTTGCTGCTACGAGATGTGCTGCGCGAGCACGGCATCGAGGACCTGACAAAACTCGCGCTGCGTTTCGACGAGGCCACCGAGCGCACGCTCGGCCCGATGCACCAGGCCACGGCGGACTGGGATATGCACCGGCTGGCCCAGATCGATGGCGAAATAGCCGGCGCTCCCTATGAATCCGATGATCCGAACTGGACGCTGCGGCAGGCACTCGAGGTCGCCAAACTGCGGGATCCAGAGGTCCTGCGCGCTTTCGGCGACGTCGGGTCGCTGCTGAGCGGCCCGGACGAAGCGCTGGCACGGCCAGGCGTGCTCGACCGGATCGTCCAGCTGGGTAGCGGTGCGGCGCGCTATCCGGAAGCAGGCCCCGCGCGGGCAGAGCTGCTCGCTGTGCTCGGAGGGAAGTGATGCGCGTCCAGGTCGACGACATCGAACTCGAGGTTCAAGTCGGCGGTACCGGCCCCGATATCCTGCTGCTGCACGGGTTTCCGGATACACACGCCGTGTGGCGCCATCAGGTGCCCGCCCTGCGGGCTGCCGGCTATCGCACCATCGCCCCCGACCTGCGCGGCTTCGGCGCCTCCGGCAAACCCACCGACCTCGCGCAGTACGAGCTCGACCGATACCTCGCCGATCTGATCGGCCTGCTGGACGCGCTGGCCGTCGAGCGGGTCCACGTGATCGGGCACGACTGGGGATCCTCGCTCGGCCAGCTGCTGGCCGCCCTGCACCCGCAACGGGTGGCGAGTCTGACAAGTCTCTCGGTCGGCAATCCGGCGGCGATCGTCGACGCGGGGCTACCGCAGCGCGAGAAGTCCTGGTACTTCCTGCTGTTCCAGTTCTCCGGCATCGCCGAACGCTGGCTCGCCGACCACGATTTCGCGAATACCCGGCAGTGGCTGTCCGGTCATCCGGACCTCGCCGAGGTCATCGATCGGCTACGCGACCCCCGTTCGCTGAGCACCGCCCTCGGCCTGTACCGCACCGGTGCAGGCCCCGGGCTGCTGGTCGAGCCGCCCGCCCTGCCGCCGATCTGCGCACCCGTCCTCGGTGTGTGGAGCAGCGGTGACCCCTATCTCACCGAGCAAGCCATGCTCGGCACCGAGAAATACGTCACCGGCAGCTGGCGCTACGAACGCCTCGACGGCGTCGGCCACTGGATGCAGCTCGAGGCGCCGGATCGAGTCAGCGAACTGCTGCTCGACTTCCTGTCCGACCACTAGCCCGTCGGCCGGTTGCCGGTAACCTCGGCATCCAGTGGTTTCGGCGCTGGTTCTCGCTCGTTCGGGTGCTCGCCGGCGAGGAGAGGTGTCGGTGTGGCCAGCGAGGGCGTGCGGGTGTTCGGTGACAGCCTGGCGGTCGGACGGGATCGCGCGTTCGTCGGGCGGCGGCCCGAACTCGACGTGTTCCGCGACCAGCTGGCCGGCGGGCCGGGTAGCCGCCCGGTCCACTACCTGCACGGCCCGGGCGGTATCGGCAAGTCCACACTGCTGCGCCGGTTTGCCCGGGAGGCCGCGCCGACCGGCCGCATCGTCGTCGAAATCGACGGCAGGACCGTGACACCGACACCCGAGGGCTTCCTGGCAGCCGCCGGTGCCGCTGTGCGTGAGCCCCCGGTCGTCCTGCTCATCGATACCTTCGAGAAATGCCAGGGCCTGGAAGGCTGGCTGTGGGAACGGTTTCTGCCACAGCTGCCTGCCGGCACCGCCGTGGTCATCGCCGGGCGGCTCGCCCCCGATCCGGTGGCGACCGCCGACCCGGGATGGTCCGGCCTGCTGCGGATCACCGCCCTGCGCAACCTCGAACCCGGTGACGCCGCAGAATTCCTGACCGTCCGTGGCATCGCGGCCGGTGCGCAGCCTGCGCTGCTCGGATTCGCCGGTGGGAATCCTCTCGCTCTCGCACTGGCCGCCGCGGTCGCCACCGGAAGCGAGGCGGCACCGGGTGACTGGCGGCCGAATCAGGAGACGATCGCCACCCTGCTGGCCCGGCTCGTCGGCACCACACCGAGCCCCGCGCACCGCCGGGCGCTGGAGATCTGCGCGCACGCCTACATCACCTCCGAATCCCTGCTGCGTGCGCTCATGGGCGCACAGGCCGCGGAGCTGTTCGCCTGGCTCCGGAGCCAGCCGTTCATCGAATCGACCGATACCGGACTGTTCCCGCACGACGTGGTCCGCGAAGCGCTCGAGGCGGATCTCAAATGGCGTGACCCGCAAGGCTTCGCCGAAATGCACGGCAGCCTGCGGGATTTCCATCTCCAGGAGCTGCGTGACGCACCCGAGGCGCAGTTGCTTGCCCGCACCGGAGCGCTCATCTTCCTCTACCGCGCGGATCGGCGGATGTCGGAGTTCAACGTTTTCCGTGAGGCAGGTGCGGTTCAGGACCGGGCCTACATACCGTCCCAGCGCGCACTTCTGCTGGAGATGGTGCGGGCGGCCGAGGGCACGGCCTCGGCGACGATCGCGGCATTCTGGCTGGACCGGCAGCCCGAAGCCTTCCGCGTCTACCATTCGACGCAGACCGACGAGGTGATCGCCTTCTCGGCGTGGTTGACCTCGACCGAACCGGAAGGTGCCGATATCGATCCGGTGGTCGCGGCGGCCTGGGCCTATGCCCGGGCGAACGGCCCGCTGCGAGCGGGCGAGCACATGGCGATCGCACGCTTCACCGTCGGCTCCGTGTATCAGCGGCCATCGGCGCCGACGACACTGACGCAGTGGCGTGCGGTCGGTGAGATGATTCGCGGCGAACGCCTGGCATGGTCGTTCATCGTCATGCGTGACGACGGCTACTGGAACGACCATCTCGCCGATGTCGGGTGGGATCGGATTCCGGGGGCGCCGCGGGTCGGCGAGCACGAGTACGCGCTGTTCCGACACGACTGGCGTGCGTTACCGCCCGCCGCCTGGTTGCAGAAGAAGACCGACGCCATGCTGGCCGGGGTGTCCATGCTCGACGGTGCGCGCACCGGGCCGGAGGAATTGATCGTGCTGTCGCGCCCCGAGTTCGCGGCGGCGGTCCGCGAGGCGCTGCGTGGTTTCCGTAAGCCCACGCAGGACAGTCCGCTCCTGTACAGCCGTCTTGTAGTCGAGAGCGGCAAAGAGCTGGCCGAAATCCTCACCGACGCCGCCCAGTCGCTGCTCGGCGAACGCGGCGGGGAGAAGCTGCATCGGGCCGTCACCGTCAGCTATTTCAAAGGCGCGCCGACACAGGAGGTGGCGGCCGAGCTGCTCGGGCTGCCGTTCAGCACCTACCGGCGCCACCTCACCACAGCCGTCGAACGAATCATCGAACTGTTGTGGCAACAGGAGTTGACCGGCCGATGACGTGGCCCCGCCGGATGAGGCAGGGCTACGTTCATCGAGGGACTAGTGGGCGGGCGCGCGCAGGGTCGGGTAGTCCAGGTAGCCCTCGGCACCGCCGCTGTAGAAGGTCCGGGGGTCGGGAGTGTTCAACGGCGAGCCCCCACGGAGGCGCTCGACGAGGTCCGGATTCGCCAGCGCGGCGGTACCTACCGGTGCCAGATCGGCCAAGCCGGCGTCGATGTCGGCGCCGAGCCGATCGAGTGTGCGACCGGCGCGGGTGAGCAACAGCGGCCGGTGCCAGCGGTCCCGGATGTCGCGCAGGACAGAGTCGTCGGCGAAGGAGAACACATCGAGGAAGGCCAGATCGAGCTCGGCCAGGCCGGTCACCAGGTGCTGGTAGAGTGCGGCCGAGTCCGGTCCTTCATCGATGCCGCCGAGGCTGTTGGCGGGCGATATCCGGATACCGGTGCGGTTTTCGCCGACCATGTCGGCGACGGCCTCGGCGACCTGGAAAGTGAGCCGGGCGCGATTGGGGATGCTGCCGCCGTAGTGGTCGGTTCGGTGATTGGCGCTGGGCGCCAGGAACTGGTGCAGCAGATAGCCGTTGGCGGCGTGGATCTCCACGGCGTCGGCCCCGGCCTGCACTGCCATCCAGGCCGCATCCGCGAATTCCCCCACTATTCCCTCGATTTCGGGCTGCGTGAGTTCGCGCGGTACCGGAACCGGCTGCGGGCCGGTCGGCGTGAAGATGTCGACACCCGGTGCGATCGCCGACGGCCCCACCGGCGTGTGCCGTCCCGGTGTGTTGTCGGGATGGCCCATGCGGCCGGTGTGCATGAGTTGGATGACCAGATAGGCACCAGCCTCGTGCACCGCGTCGGCGACGGCACGCCACCCGTCGACGTGCGCCTGAGTATGGATACCGGGGGTGTTCAGGTAGCCCTGCCCGGTTGCCGAGGGCTGGGTGCCCTCGGTGACGAGCATGCCGAGCGACGCGCGCTGGGCGTAGTAACGCGCGGTCATCGGGGACGGCGTGCCGTCGTCGAGAGCGCGACCGCGCGTCATCGGCGACAGTGTCACGCGGTGTTCGAGCAGCATATTGCCGACGGTGGTCGGGGTCCAGAGATTGGTCACGGTGTAGTTCCTTATCGGTGAGTGGACGGATCAGACGAGAACGGTGCGCGGGCGCAGCCGGAAGATCGGTAGTGGCCCGCCCGCATCGGCCCGGTCGCGCTCTGTCCGGAACTGAGTGATCACGCGGGTGTTGAAGTCGTTCATGGTTCGTCCTTCGGTCCGGGCGCGCTGTCTGGCACCCGGACACTGCAACGTTTATCCGGAAGAAATATTCCGGATAACCGTCCGCCTGAACCAGCGGTTCGTACCCAGTCGAGTGGGTGCGGCGGTGGCGCGGCGAGAATGAGAGGTGATGACGCATTCCACACCCCCGCCCCGCCGCCGTGCCCTGCGCCGGGACGCCGCATCGAACCGGGAGAAACTTCTCGCCGTAGCGGCCGAGCTCATCTCCCGGCACGGGCCCGGCGTGCCGTTGACCGACATCGCCGCCGCCGCGGGTGTCGGTGTCGGCACCTTCTACCGCGGCTACCCCGACCGGGCGGCGTTGCTGCAGGCCCTCGAACAACGCGCCTATGCTCTGCTCGAGGCCGTAATCGACGAGATCACCGCCGCGGGTGAGACCGGCATCGTCGCCATCGAAACTTATCTGCGACGCTGCGTGGAACTCGGTGATCAGTTGGTCTTGCCGCTGCGCGGCGCCCCACCGCTCACCGGTCCGGCGTCGGTCGCGGCCCGAGGGCGCATCACCGCGACGCTGGACGGATTCCTCGCCGACGGCCGGGCGCACGGCGTGATCCGCCCGGACGTGAACGCCGCCGATATCGTCGTCTGCGCCGCCCTGCTCACCCAGCCGCTGCCCAACACCGCGCTGTGGTCCACCCTCGCCAATCGGCATCTGACGGTGTTCATCAGCGGATTGCGGCCCGACTCCGGTGCGCCCCTGCCTGGATCCGGCGCCGCCGATCTCGAAGCGCTGCTTCATGATCAGCTCGAACAAGAGGGCCGTTGACGGCGCTCAGTGCAGCGCGTCGCGCACCAGTGTGGCGGTGACTTCGGCGAGGTCGTCCGGTACCGCGGTGCCGGCCGCCAGATAGCGGCGGACGGCGGCGAGAGGAAGATCGGCCACGATCAGCAGCAGTGCGGTACGACCGCACCCGGACTGTTCGCCGAGCCGCCACAGCGGGTCGCGGATCGCTGCGTTCCAGTGAGCGTTCTCGCTCTCGCGTTCGGCCCGGATGGAAGTGGGCCATGCCTCCGCACCGAATCGCGCTGCGCCGGTGAGCATTACGTGCGCATCGAGAGGGTTGTCCGCGCACCACCGCACGGTGTGATCGGCCAAGGCCGCTGCGGCTTGCCACCGCGACACCGCTGCGAGTCGGTGGGCAGCAGGTCGTCGTTACCGTTGAGGTGCACGACGCGGCCGCACAGTTATGTGCGCACATCGTGCAGTCGGTGCGGCCGTTGTCGGCCCGCTGATGATGCTGCCCGTCAGAAGACCAGGTAGCGGAGGGTCAGGAAGCGGGCCAGGCCTACGGCGGCCATGATCGCCAGCATGGTGGTGGCCTGGGTGAGGTCGTCGAGGGTGGGGGCGAAGGATTCGAGGGCGGCCAGGGCGGCTGTGGTGATGCCCAGGCCGATCAGCGCGAGGCCGCCGCCCTGATATTGGGCCGTGAACCAGGGGACGGCGGTGGTGCGGAAGGTGAGGCGGCGGTGTAGTTCGTTGGCTATCACCGTGCTCACCACGGAGCCCGCGACATTGGCGGTGAGGGGGCCGAGGCCGGTGCAGGACATGAACAGCAGCACGTAGGCGATGTTGCTGACGCCACCGACCACCGCGAAGCGCAGCAGCTGGGCGACGGCATGATCGCCGAGCGCGAACCGGCGGCCCCAGGCGTACAGACGGGACCAGTCCGGCGCGGGGACGACGAGGGGACCGAAGACGGGGGCGATGGCGATGCTGTTCACGAGAGGAACCGTCGCCCGGTGCGCTGACGCGGACCTGACGCGGCACTGACAGACATCGCACACGGTATGACGCTGATGTGTGTCAGGGGAGGTGTCAGGTCGCCGTCAGCGCGATGTCAGCCTGCCCGGCGACTGTTGCCGGCATGAACAGCACAGCAATCGCCGCCTCGGGGCTGCGGAAGTCCTACGGGGACAAGAAAGTTCTCGACGGTATCGACATCACCGTCGAAGCGGGCAGTATCTTCTCCCTGCTCGGCCCGAACGGCGCGGGCAAGACCACCACCGTCAATGTGCTCACCACGCTGCTTCAGGTCGATGCGGGCACCGCGCGGGTGGCGGGCCACGACCTGATGGCCGAGACCAAGGCGGTCCGCAAGGCCATCGGCGTCACCGGGCAGTTCGCCGCCGTCGACGACCTGCTCACCGGTGCGGAGAACCTGCGGCTGATGGCCGACCTGCACCGCCTGCGCGGCGCCGCGGGCAAACGGGTGATCGCCGACCTGCTCGAGCGCTTCGACCTGGTCGAGTCGGCGAACAAGCAGGCGGGCAGCTACTCCGGCGGTATGCGCCGCAAGCTCGATCTGGCGATGACGCTGGTGACCAAGCCTCGGATCATCTTCCTCGACGAACCGACCACCGGTCTCGATCCTCGCAGCCGCCGCACCATGTGGGACATGGTGCGCGAACTGACCGACGAGGGCGTGACGATCTTCCTCACCACCCAGTACCTCGAGGAAGCCGATCAGCTGGCCGACAAGATCGCGGTACTCGACCAGGGTCGCATCGTCGCCGAAGGGACCGCGAGCGAACTCAAGCGCCGAATTCCCGGCAGCCACATCAAGTTCCGCTTTACCGGTGCCGTCGAACTCGCTGCCGCCGCCCGTGCCCTGGCCGACTCCGTTCCCGACGAGGACTCGCTCACCCTGAGCGTCCCCGGCGACGGCGGAACGAAAAACCTTCGCGCCCTGATGGATCGGCTCGCCGCCCACGACCTCGAGGCCGACGAGGTCTCCATCCACACCCCCGATCTCGACGACGTTTTCCTCGCCCTCACCGGGCGCGCAACCCAGGAGGCCGAAGCCCGATGAGCACCACCACGTCCAACCCGCTGTCCAGTGCACTGTTCGATTCGTCGGTCATGTTGCGGCGCAACTTCACCCACATCACCCGCAGTCCGGTGACCATCTTCAACGCCGCGCTGATGCCGGTGATGATGATGCTGATCTTCGTCTACGTCTTCGGTGACGCCTTCGATGTCGGCGAGAACTACATCGACTACGCGGTGCCGGGCATGCTCATGCTCGCCATCAGCTACGGCCTGTCCGGCACGGCGGTGTCGGTGAGCTCGGACATGACCAAGGGCGTCATCAACCGGTTCAAGGTGATGGATGTGTCGCGCGGTGCCGTGCTCACCGGGCATGTCGCGGCCAGCATTGTCACCAATGTGATCGCCCTGACGGCCGTGCTCGGCGTCGGTTTCGCGCTCGGGTTCCGTTCACCGGCGAGCGCGGTGCAGTGGCTCGGCGCGCTCGGTGTGCTGCTGGCGACCGCCTTCGCCGCCGCCTGGCTGACCGTCGCCCTCGGCATGGCCGCCAAGACCCCGGAGGCCGCGGGCATGTCGGTGGTTCCGCTGCTCATGCTGCCCTTCCTGAGCAGCGCGATCGTGCCCGCCGAGAAGATGGGGCCCGGTGTGCGGCAGTTCGCCGAGTACCAGCCGTTCACCCCGATCATCGAATCGGTGCGCGGTTTCCTGGCCGGTACGCCGTCGGGCGGCCACACCATCGCCGCCTTCGCCTGGTGCGCGGGCTTCGCGGTGATCGGCTATGTGTGGTCGCGCTCGACCTTCAGCAAGCGAGTGTGAGCTCGACCAGTTCGGTGACATCCGATTCCGACCCACGAGCCACCGCCTCGGCGAAGTCCGCTTCGCCGAGGCTTCGGCGTGCCTGCTCCTCGATGCGGGCGGCGTCGGGCAGTGAGAGGTCGGGCACGCCGCGTGTGACGGTGGCGGCACCGAGCAGCCGGGCGGCCTGCTCCGGTTGTTCGGCGCGCAAGGCCAGATCCGCGATCCCGACGAGGATCTGGGCCAGCAGCGCCGCGTGACCGGCGCTCGATGCGGCGTGGAAGGCCGCGCGGTGGCTGGTACGTGCCTCGTCGAGATCGGCGGCGAGATAGCCGCGCAGATCGTGGGCCATGGCGCTGACCACCGGTTGCCCGGCCTCGTCGCCGAGCAGTTTCTGTGCCAGTTCCATCTGCTGTTGCGCGAGTACGGGTTCACCGCTCCACCTGGCCAATTCGGCGCGGACGAGCGCGACCTCGGCCAGCGAGGTCGGCCAGCCGGTGCGGTCCGCGCACTCCTGCGCGTGCGCCAACGCCGCCTCGCTCGCCTCGCTGTCTTCGAGCAACCAGTACAGCTGGGCCTGGCGTGCGCGCATCCGCACCACGGCCTCCAGCGTGCCGACCTCGGTGACCACCGCGATCGCCTCGTCGAAAAGCGCGCAGGCGGCATCGAATTCGCCGCGCATGGCCGTGCGGTTGGCCAGCTCGGTCAGCGCGAACGACATCCCCCAGCGCTCGCCGATGACACGGAATTCCGCGAGCGCCTGCTCGAGCAGTTCGTCGGCCGCGCGGCCCGGATGGCCGAGCACGGTGCGCAGCTTGCCCAGTTGCAGCCGGGCCAACGCGCGCACCCACGGATCATCGTCGGCGAGCAGCGATTCGAACGCGGGCAGATAGTGCTCGGGGCCGGCCAGGATGCGCTCCAGCGCACCGGCGAACCGCAGCGCGGGATGTCCGCCCCGGCTGTCGCGGCCGTATCGGTTGGCCTTGCGGATCCATTCCCCGACCTCGTGTTCACCACTGCGACCGCCGCTGAGGAAATGCACGACCAGGGCATACACCGTTGCCCGTGTCTCGTCGTCCACGTCGCCGGACAGTTCGGCGGCGGCCAGGACGAACTCGGTGCCCTCGCCCTTGTAACCGGCCAGCCACCAGTACCAGCCCGCAGCGGCGGCCAGGCGCATCGCGGCATCGGCGTCGGCGGCGAGGGCCGTGCGCATGGCGACCGCGAGGTTGTCGTGGTCGGCCTCGAGTACGGCGAGCCAGTCGAGCTGCTCGGTGCGGCGCAGGTGCGGTTCGGCGGTGGCCGCCAGGGTGATGAAGTGCGAGATGTGCGCTCGGCGTGCGGATTCGGCGTCGCCCGCCTCGTCGAGGCGTTCGGCGGCGTACTGCTTGATGGTCTCGAGCATGCGGTAGCGCGGCTGTGGATTCTCGGACACTGTGAGCAGCGACTTCTCGGTCAGCGTGGTGAGGTGTTCGAGCACCTCCCAGTCCTGCACCGTCGCACCGTCGGCGCAGACGTGTTCGGCCGCCTCGAGACTCGCACCGCCGGAGAACACCGCGAGCCTGCGCAGCACCGTCTTCTCCGCGTCCGACAGCAACTCCCAGCTCCAGTCGACCACCGCTCGCAAGGTGCGGTGCTGGGCGATCGCGGTGCGGCTGCCGCCGGTGAGCAGGCGGAACCGGTCGTCGAGGCGATGCGCGAGCTGCTCGAGCGACATGGTGCGCAGCCTCGCCGCCGCCAACTCGATCGCGAGGGGAATACCGTCCAGGGCCCGGCACACCCGGGCCATCGTCGCCAAAGCCGTTGCATCCGAACCTAGGTCGCCGCGCACCGCACTCGCGCGGTCGCGCAGCAGGACGACGGCGGGGGAGGACTCGATCGCCTGCGGGTCGGCGTTCTCCCTCGGCACCGTGAGCGGCGCGACCTGCCACAGCGCCTCGCCGGTGATGCCGAGCGGTTCCCGGCTCGTCGCCAGGATGCGCAGACCCGTGCACTCACCCAGGATCCGGTGGGCGAAGGTGGCGGCGGCCTCGATCACGTGCTCGCAGTTGTCGAGGATCAGCAGGGTTTCCCGGTCGCCGATGGCGGCGACGAGCCGGTCCATCGGTTCGGCGTTCGGGGTGTCGCCGATCAGGGCGTCGCGCCGGCCGAGTGCCGCGAAGGCCAGCTGAGCGAGGTCGCCGCTCGCGTCGGTGGCGGCGAGTTCTACCAGCCACGCGCCCTCGGGGAGGTCGTCGAGCATGGTGCGGGCGGCTTCCACCGCCAGCCGGGTCTTGCCCGAGCCGCCGGGGCCGGTGATCGTCGTGAGCCGATGTGTCGCAAGGAGTTCGCGCACCACGGCGATGTCGCCGTGCTTGCCGATATAGCTGGTGAGCTCGGCGCGCAGGTTCGTCGAGCGCTGCGCGGGCCGGGCGCCGACCTCGCCGCGCAGCAGCGCGACGTGCAACTCCGAAAGCTCCGGTGACGGGTCGACGCCGAGTTCGTCGGCCAGTGCCTCGCGGGTGCGCTGGTACACCACCAGCGCCTCGGCCCCGCGACCCGCCGCGCCGAGCGCGCGCATCAGCGCGGCAACCAGCCGCTCCTGAACCGGATGCCGCGCAACGACTTCGGTGAGCTCGGCGACGACCTCGGGGCCACGACCCAGCCGCACCTCGGCCTCGTACCGGTCCTCCATCGCGGCCAGGCGCAGTCCCCGGAAACGGGTGACCACCGGGTCGAACGGAGCGCTGTCGGCGACGTCCTGCAGGGGCTCGCCACGCCAGAGTTCCAGTGCCTCGCGCAGCAGTTCGGCCTGGCGCAGGTCGTCGGTGCCGCGCGCTTCGTCGAGCAGTCGTTCGAAGCGCACCGCGTCGACGGCGCCGGGCTCGACGGCGAGACGGTACCCGCCCGCCTGCACCTCGAGTGAACCGTCGGGCAGCAGTCTGCGCAGCCGGGAAACCAGCGCCTGCAAGGCATTCGCGGCGTCGGCCGGTGGTTGTTCGTCCCAGATCAGGTCGACGAGCCGGGTCTTGGGAATGGCGCGGCCCGGTTCCAGCGCGAGGGCGATGAGCAATGCCCGCAGCCGGGCGCCGGGTATCGCTATCGATCCACCGTCTGCTGTCCGGATCTCCAGCGGCCCGAGCATTCCGATCTGCACGTCGCCCATTGTGCACCGGGCGACCGGGCGATGCCCACCACAGCTGGTCGCCTGTCCGGATATGGTGTCCCCGGGTGCGTCAGGGTGGTGTCAGCCTCGTGTCAGCGCCGGTCGCGACAGTATGGTCATCAACCGAACGGATCCACCGAGGAGCACCCGATGTACACCTTCGCCACCACCGCACCGGTCACCGTCAGCGTCGATGTCCTGTCGGCAGGCGTCACCGTCATCGCCTCCGACCGCACCGACGCCGTCGTCACCGTCGCGCCGTCCGATCCGGGCAAGAAGGGCGACGTGCGCGTCGCCGAACAGACCGAGGTGAACTTCGCCGACGGCAAGCTCACGGTGGTGACGCCCAAGAGCTGGCGCACCCACAGCCCGTTCGGTGGCAACCCGTCGATCGAGCTGACCATCGAGGTGCCCACCGGTTCACACCTTACCGGGACGGCCGGGGTCGGGCAGCTGCGCGGCAACGGTGCGCTCGGCGCCTGCGACCTGTCGATCTCCCTCGGCGACATCGTCCTCGAGCGTCCCGCGGGTCCGGTCACCGCCAAGGTCGCCAAGGGCGACATCCGCATCGGAGAGGTGACCAGCGGCGAGATCCGGGTGGAGACCTCCATGGGCGAGCTGGAGGTGGGCATCCGCCCCGGCACCGCCGTGCAGCTCGAGACCGAGGCGACCGTCGGCGCCGTGCGCAACACGATCGTGCCGGTTGCCCCGAACGGTGAGTCGGTGCGCCTGCACGCGCGAAATACCGTCGGGGACATCATCATCCGTCCCGCGGCCTGACCGGCCGGGAGAACGACGAAGCCCCCGTCCACGAGGAACGGGGGCTTCGCGGGGAACAGGTCAGTTCTTGACCAGCTCCGGGGTTTCCTCCTCGGCGTCCTGCACCGCCGGGGCGGCGTGCGGGTCGGCCGCCGCGCGAGCGGGCAGCAACACCGCCATCGCGATGACGATCAGGGCGAGGACGGCGGAGACACCGAAGGCCAGGCGCATGCCGTCCAGGCCCGCCGTCGCCGGGTCGGTGCCCGCGTCGATGAGCGAGGTACTGCGCGCCGACATCACGGTGACCACCAGCGCGGTGCCGAAGGCCGCGGCCACCTGCTGCAGGGTGCCGAGCATCGAGCTGCCGTGCGAGTACAGGTTCATCGGCAGGGCACCCAGGCCGAGGGTGAACACCGGGGTGAACGTGGCCGCCAGCGACACCATCATCAGGATGTGCAGGCCGAGCAGCTGCCAGTAGGGCATGTCCATCGAGATCTGGGTGAAGCCCGCCAGCGAGACGGTGATGCCGATCGAACCGGGGATCACCAGCACGCGCCCACCGAACTTGTCGAACAGCTTGCCGACGGTCGGACCGAGCAGACCCATCGCCAGACCACCCGGCATCACCAGCAGACCGGTCTCCAGCGGGCTCAGGTGCCGCAGGTTCTGCAGGTACAGCGGCAGCAGGATCATCGAACCCATCATCGCCAGGAACGCGACCGACATCAGCACGAGAGCCTTGGTGTAGGTCCCCGCCAGCAGCACACGCAGGTCGAGCAGCGGAGTGCCGGTTCGCTGCAAGCGGATCTGACGCAGCGCGAACGCGGCGATCAAAGCCAGGCCGACAGCGACGATCGCGATCGCGGTCGTGTAGTCGTCACCGTGGAACTTGCTCAGCCCGTACACCAGCCCACCGAAACCGAGCGCCGCCAACGCGACACTGAGCAGGTCGATGGCCCCGGCCTCCGGCTCGCCGACGTTCTCGAGCTGGCGAAGACCCAGCCAGGTGACGATGCCGGTGATCGGCAGCATCAGCACGAAGAGCAGTCGCCACGAGTCGATCTGGGGCACGCTGATCTGCAGCACCAGCCCGGACACGACCGGACCCATCGCGGGCGCGACCGAGATGGCCAGGGTGACGTTGCCCATCACCCGGCCGCGATCCTTCTCCGCGACAACGGTCATCAGCGTGGTCATCAGCAGCGGCATCATCACCGCGGTGCCACCGGCCTGGATGATCCGGCCGATGAGCAGCACGGCGAAGGTCGGCGCGACGGCCGAGAGCACGGTGCCCGCCATGAAGGTGGCCATCGCCGTGGCGTAGGCCGTCCTGGTCGTCACCCGCTGCAGGAACCAACCGGTGGTGGGGATGATCGCCGCCATGGTGAGCATGAACGCGGTGGACACCCACTGCGCGGCCACCTCGGTGACCTTCAGATCCTCCATCAGGCGGGGGATCGCGTTGATCATGATGGTCTCGTTGAGGATCACGACGAAGGTCGCGAGTACCAGGACCCGGATGACAGTGGGCGTCCGCTCCTTCGCGGCAGGTGCGGATATATCGGCTGGCATTCGGGTAAACCTCCGGGGCGGGGAACGGCGGGTGTGCGGGCACCACAAGAAAGAAGACGGGGGCCGTCGGTCCAACTCATCGGGCGCGGGCAAGTATTCCGTTCACCACCGACACAAATCATCTGGTTTTCCGGGCGCCGAGAGCTCGGCTATCGGCGGAAACAGCAGCTCACCAGCGCCTCGTAGGTCATCCGTCCAAGCCGCAGTGACCCTGGTCACCATCCGGTGGCGGTGTCGGCCGAGCGCGTGTGATTCCGTGTCGAACCCGGGAGCAAGGGGTATACCGGATCAGTGACTACATCGAGGTTGTGGCTTGCTGTGGTGTGCGCGATCGTTGCTGTTGTCGGCGCGGGCCGGGCGACAGCCGATCCGGGGGCTCATGTGACGGGGGAGGCGCCCTTAGGCGGCCGCGCCGCCCAGATCGACGTGTACTCGCCCGCGATGGGGCGGGTCGTGCAGAACAAGGTGATCAAGGCGGCAGGCGCGGGTGCGCCGACGCTGTACCTGCTCACGGGTGCGGGCGGTGGCGCCGACGGCATCTCCTGGTGGGACAACACCGATGTGCGGCACTTCTTCGCCGACAAGTTCGTCAATGTGGTGATGCCGGTCGGTGGTGCGTTCACCCTGTACACCGACTGGATCTCCGACGATCCCGCCGTCGGGCGCGTGCGGTGGGAGACCTACCTGACCGAGGAACTGCCCGGCGTGATCGACGGCGCGCTCGGCACCAACGGCCGCAACGCCATCGCCGGTGTGTCGATGAGCGCGGCGTCGGCGCTGGATCTGGCGATCCAGGGCGGTCCGAGGTTCTCGGCGGTCGCGGCGCTGAGCGGATGCCCGTGGGCGGCCGACCCGATGGGTATCGCGATGGCGAGCGCCCAGGCCGTGCGCGGCGGCGGTAACCCGGGCAACATGTGGGGCGTGCCGGGCGGACCCACCTGGCGCGAGCACGACGTGTTCGCCAATGCTGGTCGGCTCGCGGGCAAGTCGATCTTCCTCGCCGCGGCGACAGGCGCACCGGGTGCCGCCGACCGTGGTCTGCCGATGCCGCCGCTCGAGACCATCGCGGGTGCCTGCACGGCTGCCTTCGCCGGGCGCCTCGCCCAGCTGGGCATTCCGGCCGTGCACGTGCACCGGCCGACCGGTTCGCACACCTGGGGTCAGTTCGAGGCCGACCTGCACGAAGCCTGGCCGCACCTGGCCGCCGCGATCAGCTGACCGCGACGTGGGGGCGCTCGGCGGTCGGCTCCTCGATCGCCTGTTCGTCCTCGCGCCGGTACCACCAGTGCAGCGCCGCGATCCCGAGCAGGGCGAGCAGTGCCGCCGTGAGGCTGATCGACAGGCCAGGCGGTCGCCAGGTGATGGTGAGCTCGGCATTGTGTGTGCCGGGCGGAATGTCGACGGCGAGGAAGGTGCCCGCCACCGCGCGGGTCGGGATCTCGCTCGGGCCGAGGGTGGCCGTGTAGCCGGGCCAGGCCAGGCGTGAGAACACGATCCGTCCGCCGGTGCCGGAGGAGACGGTCGCGCGGTTGGTGAGCCCGGCCTCCGGCATCACCGTGGCGTGGACACCGGATTCGTGCGCGATCATGTCGCCGGGGGAGGGCAGCGGATTCACGCGTTCCAGCACCCAGATCTGGTGCTCGTGGCCGGGGTAGCGGACGAACGCCCAGCCAGGGGGTGCGGGTTTGTCGCCCGCGTCCGGGTACTGCGCGCGTTGCAGCACAACGCGATCCAGTCGCATCAGGTCGACGATCGGTGTGTCGGTCGATGGTTCGACGGCGAACACCCGGCGATAGGCGTCCGGACAGGTGCCACCGTCCCATGCCATGCACAGCAGTCCGGCGAAGGCGGCGTGCCCGACAGGGGTGTACCCGTTCACGTACTGCAGGCCCATGTTCTTGGCATAGCTGCCGAGCGCGATCGATCCGTAAGTGCCCGCGAGCGTGCGCTCCTCGTCGCGCACCGCGATGCGGTCGGCCAATTGCAGTGTGCGCCCGCCGAAGTCGGGGAAGGCGGCGAGCATCTCCGAGCGCCGCTCCGGGAACCCGTAGGACAGAGGGGTTTCGGGAGCAGCCGCGACCTGCGCGAACGCGATGGGCATGGTCGCGGCGATCATCGCCGTCGCCGCCGCGGCCACGCCACGATGACGCGCGAGCCACAGCGCGCCCGCGCCCATCGCCACGACCACGACGACCGCGAGCACATGCCGGACCACGAGTTCCGGTGCGGCCGAGAAGGACCGGATGAACAGCAGCCCGATCAACGCGCCCGCCGCCGCGTACCGCCGCCGCGACGAGGCGAACACCCCGTACCTGCTGAGCAGCACACAGACGAGCACGAGCACGGCGATGGCGAGCATCGGCAGCACCCGTGCGGGCCAGCGCAGCGGGCCGATCGCGCCCGGTCCCGCCGTCCACATCAGCGTCGCCACCCCGAACAGGGCAATGCCGCTCCACTCGCTCGCCGTCTTCGCCGCCGCCTTCCAATCGATGAAGGCCAGCGCCGGAATCACGAACCACGCGATGTAGACCATCGGCAGTGGCTGCACATGTCCCCACCACGCGGTGAACGCCGGAACCGTGCTGGGCAGACTGGCATTGAGCGATTCCGACCACGGCACCGTGAGGAACGGATCGTTGTGGATGGTCGAGACGTCGCCGCGCCAGGTGGCCTGGGACGACAGCAGCAGCGGCAGATTCGCGATCAGCGAGGCCAGCGCGGCGAGACCGGCGGCGGTGAGCATCCGCAGCACCGGCACCCACTTGCGCTGGTACAGGTACTCCCCGGCGGCTACGGCCACGATCATCAGCGCGGCCTCGACCGCCGGGAAGACGTATTGGATCGTCAGCGCCAGGTACAGGAACACGAACAGCGGGATCGGGCCGGATCGTTTGCGCGCGTAGAGCACCGCCGAGGCCCAGGCGTGCACGAGCCACGCGGTGCCCGTCTGGGAGGTGAACCAGCTCGCCTCGTCGAAGAACAGGAACCAGCCGCTGAAGGGGAACGCCACCCCGGCCAGCGCCGCCCACGGCGCCCGCGCGCCGTAGGCCAGGCAGATGCGGAACACGCCGAGCGCCGCGATCGCGGAGAACACGAACTTCACGGCCGTCGCGTAGCCGGCCAGATTGTCGAACGAGGGTGCGAGCAGATACACCAGCAGCTGGGCCGGGTTGTAGAGCCCGGCCTCCTCGAGGCTGTAGTTGCCCGCCATCCATTCCCACGGGACCATCGCCGGGAACCGGCCGGCGCGCAGTTCGGCGCCGAGCAGCTGCCACATCGGCACGTACTGCGCCTCGGTATCGTCGGTGTAGAAATGGCGCGCGTCGCCCAGCAACACCGCGATGTACCCCGCCAGGACCGCGACAACGACAAGTCCTGCCCACCGCATCACTTGTTTTCGCGGTTCGAGCGCCGCGCGTACCCACACGAGCGCGGGAGCTTAGGGCATGGAGGTGAATCGGACAATGCCCCGCGTGGTGATGGACGTTTGACCAGCTCAGCTGTGGTTAGGTGGGGTCGACCGATGTTGATAGCATGGCGCAACCGTGCCGACCTTCGAGAGAGTCATCAATGCAGTTCGAAATCGTCGAGCGGGACGAGACCTGGGTGGCCGGTTTGCCGGTCCGCAGTCCCAAACGCGCACTCGGTAAGCTGCGCGACCACGACCTCGAAGCCGCCTGGTCGGCGGTCCTGCACCAGGATCTCGGCGGGCCCCTGGCCAGCGCCTACACCGATTTCAGCGGCGAGCTGGGCACCTACAACACCCAGATCGTCGGCTATCAGTGCGATTCGCTCGACCAGGTCACCCGTGGCCATCTCGCCGCCCGGCTCCCGCGCGGCGCCTACGCCCGCTTCTCCTCGGTCGGTAACTTTCCCCAGGTGATGACGGATCTGTGGACCCAGATCGCCTACGCCGAGGAACACAACCAGATCAAGCGCACCTTCACCGGCGATTTCGAGTGCTACCCGCACGCGTACAAGATCGACCTGTACCTGGCGGTCGATCCGCGATGACGTACACGATCGTGGTCCGCGGCGGGGCGCTCTACGGCGGCCTCGTCGTGCCGCGCGTGCATCCCAGTTTCAAGGTCTCCAATAGCGATCTGATCGAGTTCCTCAAGGACCGCCTGCGCGACCGTCCCGGCGGCCGCGAACCGCTGCACACCGTCTACGTGCCGGACCCGGCGGGCAACTGGAACGCCCTGGTCGCCCGCGAATTCGCCGCGCCCGACGAGGTTCCCGTGGGTGATCTCATGGTCAGCGTGCCCAAGGGCATCTACGCCCGCTTCGCGCCCAACGGCGACTACCACGACCCGGTCGAGGACGTGTGGGCCCAGGTCGACGACGCCACCGCCTCCGCCGAGATCTCGCGCGCCTACCGCGAGGAGATCGAGGTCTGGCACGGGCCGACCGACGTGGAGCTGTTCGTGTCCATCCAAGTCGATAACTGACGGGTAGCTGCATTCGGACCGTACGGTCTGCGAAAATTTACTCAGTGCACCCTAACCGCTTCTGACCTGCAGTTATTTCAACTGGCTCAGAAGGTTTCCGGGAAATTAGCCACTTGTCTGGTGGATTCGTTACCGATGACGGATACTGCACCAGTCGGCATCTATGGGACGCCGACCCCTTGCGGGCGTGAAGCATGGAGTAGGAACCCGATGGCTGTCGATGCAGCATGCGGCGAAACGCGGTTGCGGCGGATTCACCGTCACACCGCCGCGGTCGCGACGGCACGTTTTCGTGGGGTCGATCGATAGATGAACGAACCAGCACCACAGACGGCGGACTACCGGCCACGTCTGTTCGATCCGCGCGACCCCATCGACCGGGCAACCTTGCGGCAGCTCGCCGACACCCCTGGCATCCAGACCGTCGACCTGCGCGCCGGGCTGCGCGCCGAACTCGATCAGCTCACCGGCCCACCGCCGGGTCTCGACCCCGGCGAGGAACGGTGGGTGCACTACCCGTGGCGCAACGCGCTGGTCGCCGTCCTCGGGCCCGACGCCTTCGCCGCGATCCGCTCGGACCGCAACCGCAACAAGCTCACCCGAGCCGAGCAGCAGCGGCTGCGGGAACAGCGCGTCGGCGTCGTCGGGCAGAGCGTCGGCCATTCGGTGGCCTACACGCTGGCTCTCGAGGGCACCTGTGGGCTGCTGCGCCTGGCCGACTTCGACACCATCGAGCTGTCGAACCTCAACCGGGTGCCGGGCGGGCTGTTCGACGTCGGCGTGAACAAAGCGGTGGTCACCGCCCGCCGCATCGCCGAACTCGACCCCTACCTGCCGGTGGAGATCTGGCAGACCGGTGTGCTCACCGAGACCGCCGACGAATTCCTCGACGGACTCTCCCTCGTCGTCGAGGAATGCGATTCGCTCGACATCAAATTCGCGGTCCGCGAAGCCGCCCGCCGCAGGCGCATCCCGCTGCTGATGGACACCAACGACCGCGGCCTGTTCGACGTGGAGCGCTACGACCTCGAACCCGACCGGGAACCCTTCCACGGTCTGCTCGGCGCGACCACCGGCGCTCAACTCGCCGGTCTCGACACCAGGTCCAAGGCGCCACACGTGCTGCGCATCCTCGACCCGGCCCAGCTGTCCGCACGCATGGCCGCCAGCCTGGCCGAGGTCGGCGAAACCATCACCACCTGGCCGCAATTGGGTGGTGAGGTGCAGCTGGGTGCCGCGATCGTCAGTGCGGCGGTCCGCCGGATCGGACTCGGGGCGAAGCTGTCGTCGGGACGAACCCGCATCGACCTCGAGGCCGCCCTGGATTCGCTCGCCGAACCGTGCTGCCTCGACGACGACGCCGACGACCACGCCACCGAACTCGACGACGAGCAACCACCCGCCGACGCCATCGGCGCCATCCTCGCCTGCGCGCAGCGCGCGCCGTCGGGCGGCAATGTGCAGCCGTGGACCCTGCGTGGCGACGACGAGCTCATCGAGATCGCCCTCGATCCGACAGACGCGACGGCGATGGATGTCGACCTGCGCGGCAGCGCGGTCGCCGTCGGTGCCGCGTTGTACAACGCCACGGCGGCGGCCGCGGCACACGGTTTGCTCAGCGACACGCAACTGCTCGTCGACGAGCCGTCGGCACCCCTGATCGCCCGCCTGCGACTGCGTGCAGGCACCGACGCCGAGCTCGCCGCCGACTACCCGCTCGCCTGTGCACGCCACACCAACCGGCGCCTCGGCAACGCCGCCGACCTCCCGGATTCGGTGCTGCCCGCCCTCGCGCAAGCAGCGGGCGACCAGGCGATCGTGCACGCGGTCACCGGGCGCGAACGCCTCGCCGAGGCGGCGGAGCTGCTCGGTGCCAGCGACCGCGTCCGCTATCTCACCCCGCAGCTGCACCAGCAGCTCTACGCCGAATTGCGCTGGCCGGGCGAGGATATCCGCACCGGCATCGATGTGCGGACCCTCGACCCGGCGCCGGACGAACTCGCGAAACTCCAGGTCGGCAGCCGCAGCGATGTGATGGACCGGTTGCGTGAGTGGTCGGCGGGTACCGCGCTGGGCGAATTCACGGTCGATCGGGTGCTGTCGAGTTCCGCGCTCGTCGCCGTCGGGTTCCGGAAACCCGGCGGCGGCGCACCGGATCTGGCGGACTACGCACGGGCCGGTGCCGCGGTCGAAAAGGTCTGGTTGCGGGCGCAACTGCTGGGGCTGGCGGTGCAGCCGGTGTCTCCGGTGTTCCTGTACGCGAACCGGCCCGAGGATTTGCGCCGCGTTTCTCCCGAGTTCACAGATACACTTGCCAGCATTCAGAGGCGTTTCCTGGACATCATGGAAATGTCTGAGGATGAGAACGTGGCATTGGTTCTTCGTCTGAGCTACGCCGCCGCTGCGAGCGTTCGCAGTCGACGGTTGCCGGTGCCTGGCAGTAGGAACGACGGATAGCGCGGATCGGAGACAGCGTGCATCGGCAATCGCTCGACTCACTGGTGACCGAGGTCGCCTCCGAGTTGATGGGTGTCGACGCCACGACCATGGTGGCGGCGAGCGAGCGAGTGCTCGCCGCACTCGTCGAACATTTCGACGTCGATTTCAGCTATCTGCGCCATACCGACCGCACCCGCCGCGCCACCGTGCTCGTCGCCGAATGGCCGCAGCGCGCGGATACGCCGGTGCCCGACCCGTTACGGGTGGTGGAGTTCGACAAGGCCGACTCGGTATTCCGCGCTCTCGAATTCGCCACCGAACCGCTGATCGTTCGGCCCGGTAACGATAGTGAGGACTACCAGGAAACGATCCGCAAGTCCTCCGGCATTCCGCAGGTCGCCATGGCCTGTGTGCCGCTGGTTTCGCGGGGAGAGTCCACCGGTGTGCTCGGCTTCGTGAAGATGGGCGACCGCACCTGGACCAAGCGTGAACTCAATGTCCTCAAGGCGATCGCCGCCCTGTTCGCGCAACTGCAGGCGCGCGTGGTCGCCGAGGAGAAGCTGCGCTATATCGCCCTGCACGACGATCTCACCGGGCTGGCCAACCGCCGCGCCCTGCTCGAATACATGGAGCGCAGGCTCGCCCCCGAAAACCCCGGTCCCGTCGCCACCTTCTTTCTCGATCTCGACCGGCTCAAGGCACTCAACGATTTCCTCGGCCACAGCGCGGGCGACAATTTCATCCGCACCCTCGCCCGCAGGCTGAAACAGAACCTCGGGCCCGACGACATGATCGCCCGCCTCGGTGGCGACGAATTCGTGATCGTGCCCGCCGAGCCGATGGACGCGGTCGCCGCCGAACTCGAGGCCGCGCGCATTCAGCAACTCATCGGGCGCCGCGTGTCGGTGGGCCAGGAGTCGGTGAGCCGTGGTGTGAGTGTCGGTGTGGCACTGGGCATTCCGGGCGAGACCTCGGTGTCGGACGTCTTGCGCCGAGCCGATCACGCCCTCCTGTCCGCCAAATCCGGTGGCGGCAACGGCGTCGCGGTGTTCACCGACGCCATGCGCGCGCAGTTCGAACTCCAGGACGACGTGGAGCTTAACCTGCGCAGCGCGGTCTCCGACGGGTCGCTGATCCTGCACTACCAGCCCGAGGTCGACCTGCGTACCGGCCGGATCGTCGCGCTCGAGGCGCTGGTGCGCTGGCAGCATCCCACCCGTGGCCTGTTACCGCCCGGTGCGTTCGTGTCGGTGGCCGAGGCGACCAACCTGGCGGGCGAGCTCGGTCGCTGGGTGATCCGCTCGGCCTGCTCCCAATTCGCCGACTGGCGGCGGCGTGGCTTGGCGGCCAATGTCGTCATCCGGATCAATGTGTCGCCGGTGCAGCTGGTGAGCGCCGACTTCGTCGAGCGGATCGAGGACATCCTTCGCCTGTTCGAGATAGACGGCAGCTCGGTGTGCCTCGAAATCACCGAACATGTCGTCGTACAGGACCTGGTGCGCACCCGGGTGACCCTGCGCGGGCTCAAGCGGATGGGCGTGCAGATCGCCATCGACGACTTCGGCACCGGCTACAGCTCGCTGTCGCATCTCAAGGCCTTGCCGGTGGACGCGGTGAAGATCGACCGGGGTTTCGTGCAGCGCCTCGGCGACAGCAACGACGACCTCGCGATCGTGAAATCCATTATCGGCCTGGCCGGTTCGTTCGGGCTCGGCGTGGTCGGCGAGGGTGTGGAGACGCCGATGGCGGCCCGAACCCTTGTGGGTCTCGGCTGCTACCGCGCCCAGGGATTCCTGATCGCACGCCCGATGCCCGCCGAGGAGGTCGAGGTTCAGCTTCGAGAGGGGCGCATTCCGCTCGATCTCGATCTGCCACGTGCCGGACGCGGCGTGGCGCCCAGCTGAATGACCGCCGACGGGTGGTTACTGGTCGAGACCCTCACCGAGGATCTCGAACCGGCTCTTGTCGCCGACGACACGCGGATCAGGGAATGGATCGCCCCCCGACGCTGGTCACGCGCGATCGGTCCCGCCAAGGCGAAACTGCTGCTCGACGCGGTGCGCGGCCGGGAATCCGCACGTCTCGGCGACACCGTCGTTGTCGTCGAACCGGTGCGATGCGCACTGGGCGGGACACACGGCGTTCAGGTCTGGATCGGGCAGGCCGACGCGCCCGTGCCGCCACGCCGTCACGTCGCCGCCTGGGATTGGGATGCCCGCACCGAACTCGCCCATCACGGGCCGGGTCTGGAGGAACTGATCTTCGCGAGCGAGCCCGGGGCCGTGCGGGTGGTGCGCACACCGCCCGAGGCGTTCGGGCGCATGGTCCGTTTCGACGGCCGGGTCGACTATTTCGCGATGGCGAGCACCCTCGAGCCCGGCGGGCGCTGGCAGGGAGCGGTCGACGTGCTCGGCGACGACGAACAGGTCCGCCGCTTCCAGATGGTTGCGCGGGCCCGGCCGGAGCTGCGCCGGGTGAGCGGATTGATGCACGCCGTCCCCGAACTCGGCGGCGAGACGGTCGACCTCGAGGTCGCGATGCTGCGCGCCGTGTCCAAGGGAGTGGATGTCGGCGCCGGGCTGATCCTGCTCGCCAGCGGCGTCATCTACGAATGGGTGGCTGATCCACCGCCACCGCTGGATCGCTGGGCCGTCGAACGACCGACCATCGACCCCGCCGATCTGACCGCGTTGCGTGCCGCCTGCGCGGAGCTGGTGAACGCTCCGGAAACGCCGCGGCGGCTCACGCTGCGGGTGCGCTTCGCCGAGGGCGAGTGGATCCGCGCGCACGCCGAGCTGGCGACGGTCACCACCGCCGCGACCGGGCACGGATTGCTCCGGGTCCGGCCCGCGGTCGACGGCGAATCGGGTTAAGCGGCTCTTTCACGGGTGTTCACGTGCCATTCCACGGGCAGGAGCCGCGAGTAACCCGGACGGCTGGACCATCGGCATGTGCGCATCGTGCAGCTAGCGAACTTCTACGGCCCACGATCCGGTGGGTTGCGCACCGCGCTGCACCACCTGGGGGAAGGGTATGTGGCCGCCGGGCACGAAGTGGTGCTGATCGTGCCGGGTCCGCGCCGCAGCGAGGAAGTGCTGTCGACGGGTGCTTTGCGAATCACCTTGCCCGCGTTCGGTATTCCGTTCACCGGCGGATACCGCGCGGCCGACCCGCGGGCGGTGGCCGACGTACTCGCCGGGCTGCGCCCCGATGTGCTCGAGGTGTCGGACCGGCTCACGCTGCGTGGTTTCGGGCGCTGGGCCGGGCGGCGCGGCGTGACCAGCGTGATGATCTCGCACGAACGGCTCGACCGGCTGCTCGGTCAGGTGCTCCCCGGGCCCGCCGCCCGGCGCTGCGCCGACGTGGCCAACCGGCGCACCGCCGACGACTACGACATGGTCGTGTGCACCACCGATTTCGCCCGCGAGGAGTTCCTGCGGATCGGTGCCCCCAATGTCGAACTGGTCCCGCTCGGTGTCGACCTCGACCTGTTCAGCCCGCGCAGGCGCGACCGGCGGCTCCGTGCCGACCTCGGCGTGGACGGCTATCCACTGCTCGTGCACTGCGGCCGGTTGTCGGTGGAGAAACGGGTGGACCGCAGCATCGAGGCGATCGGCGCCCTGCACCGTGCGGGCATGCCGACCCGCCTGGTCGTCGCGGGCGACGGCCCCCGCCGCGAATCCCTCGAACGCCGCGCCCGCACCCTGCCGCCCTTACCCGGCGGCGAACCAGCCGTGCACTTCACCGGTTTCATCAGCGACCGCACCGAGGTGGCGACCCTGCTCGCCACCGCCGACGTCTCCCTGGCTCCCGGCCCCCACGAAACCTTCGGCCTCGCCGCCCTGGAAGCCCTGGCCGCGGGCACCCCCGTGGTGGCCAGCCGCTCCTCGGCCCTGGCCGACATCATCACCGCCGAATGCGGCGCCGTAGCCGCCGACCGCCCCCGAGCCTTCGCCCGAGCCGTCACCGACGTCCTCGCCATGCCGACCACCGACCGCCGCCAGGCCGCCCGCCACCGCGCCGAACAATTCACCTGGCCCCGGGCGGTGGCAGGCATGCTCGCGGTCCTGAACCGCTGACCGCGTTCGTCCTCACTCGGCGGAGCGGGCGGCGAGTACGGCGTCGTAGAGTTCGCGACGGGAGGCGCCTCGGCCTGCCGATACCTCCGCGCAGGCGTCTTTGAGGCGCATACCGCTCGCGACGAGGGTTTCGACTTCGTCGACGAGTTGGGTCGGTTCGGCCGAAACCGGTTGGGCGCCTTCGAGAACCACGGTGATTTCGCCGCGCGCGCCGTCGACCGCCCATTCGGCGAGTTCGCCGAGGGTGCCGCGGACGACCTCTTCGTAGGTTTTGGTGAGTTCGCGGCAGACGGCGGCGCGGCGGTCGGGGCCGAGGACGGTGACGGCGTCGGCGAGGCAGTCGGCGAGGCGGTGCGGCGCTTCGAAGAAGACGCAGGCGCGTTGCTCGGAAGCCAAGGTGCGCAACCACTCCCGGCGCTGGCCGCCTTTGCGCGGCGCGAAACCGTCGAAGCAGAAACGCTCGACCGGCAGGCCCGACAGGGCGAGCGCGGTGGTGACGGCCGACGGGCCGGGCAGGCAGGTGACGGGCAGGTCGCGTGCCACGGCGGCGGCCACCAGCCGATAACCGGGGTCGCTCACCGACGGCATGCCCGCGTCGGTCACCAGGAGCACGGTGAGCCCGCTCGCGATGTCGTCGAGCAGGGCGGGGATGCGGGCGGTCTCGACATGGTCGTAGAAGCTCACGACGCGCCCGGTGATCTCCACCCCGAGCGCCTTGGCGAGCGATCTGGTGCGGCGGGTGTCCTCGGCGGCGACCACATCGGCCGTGCCGAGCGCGTCGCGCAGACGCTGCGAAGCATCGCCGATATCGCCCATCGGGGTTGCCGCTAGGACCAACACGGTGGGGTTCCGCCTCTCCGGGAGTTCGGCCGCAGGCGTGCGTGCGGCGCGCGGTGCCAGTGGATGGCGCGACGTCCATTCTGTCAGGTGACCCGGTCCCGACCGGTGTCGGCTCGGCCCGAGTCGGTGGCACCGCCTACGATCGGGGCGTGATCCCGGTGACCGAAGCCCGTTCGACGCGCCCGGTGTCGGCCGTGGTGAGCCCGGTGCCGCTGCGACCCGCCCCCGATTTCGGGCCGCTCGACACCGCGCGGGGCTGGGCGGTCACCCTGGTGCTCACGGTGATCGCGGGCATCACCCGCTTCCTGAACCTGAACTATCCGACCGACGCGCGCACACCGGTTTTCGACGAGAAGCACTACGCCCCGCAGGCCTGGCAGATGGTCACCGGCGGCGGAGTCGAGGACAACCCCGCCTACGGCCTGGTCGTGCACCCGCCGGTCGGCAAGCAGTTCATCGCCGTCAGCGAGGCCCTGTTCGGCTACAACGCCTGGGGCTGGCGCGGCACCGCCGCCCTGGCAGGCACCGTGCTGGTGCTGCTGGTGATCCGGATCGTGCGCCGGATGTCGCGCTCCACATTGATCGGCGCGTTCGCGGGCATCCTGCTCATCGCCGACGGCCTCACCTTCGTGTCCTCGCGCATCGGCATGCTCGACATCTTCATGGCGTTGCTGGTCACCGCCGCGTTCGGCTGCCTGATCGTCGATCGAGACGAGGTGCGTGAGCGAATGGCCGCCGCGGATCTGGCCGGTCGCGTCGGGCTCACCGATTGGGGTCCGCGGCTGGGGGTGCGCTGGTGGCGTTTCGGCGCCGGTGTGCTGCTCGGTCTGGCCTGTGGAACCAAATGGTCGGGCATCTACTTCATCATGTTCTTCGGGCTGATGAGCGTGGCGTTCGATGTGAGCGCCCGGCGCGCGTACGGGGTGCGCAGGCCGTGGGTCGGCACGTTGGTGCGCGATGTGGGGCCCGCGTTGTACGCCCTCGTCGTCATTCCGCTCGTGGTGTACCTGTCGTCGTATTGGGCGTGGTTCGCCAGTGAGACCGGCACCTATCGGCACGCGGTCGGCAATCAGGTCGGCACCGGTGGGGCGTTCGCGTTCCTGCCCGACGCCCTGCGCTCGCTCTGGTACTACCAGGGCGAAACCCTGGACTTCCATTCGACTCTCACCAATTCGGCGGGCAATCACCACCCGTGGGAATCCAAGCCGTGGACCTGGCCGATGGGTCTGCGCCCGATGCTCTACTACTACGCCGACGGCACCGTCACCGGATGCGGCGAGGCACAGTGTGTGAAGGCCGTGATGGCCATCGGCACCCCGGCGCTGTGGTGGCTCGCGCTGCCTGCGCTCGGCTGGATGATCTGGCGCAGCGTCACCCGGCGGGACTGGCGGTACGCGGCGGTGCTCGTCGGCTACGGTGCCGGTCTGCTGCCCTGGTTCCTCACCCTCGACCGGCAGATGTACTTCTTCTACGCCGTCGTGCTCGCCCCGTTCCTCGTGATGGGTGTCGCGCTGGTCCTCGGCGACATCCTCGGTTCGTCGCGGCCGGTGGGGATACCACGCAGCCCGACGGGCACCTACCTGCCCGCGCCGGTCGACGAGCGCTACGCCCTCGGGCTGCTGATCGTTTCCATCTACCTGGGCCTGGTGATCGCGAATTTCGTCTGGCTGTGGCCCATTCTCACCGGGATGCCGATCAGCCCCGCCACCTGGCAGGACCATCTCTGGTTACCGAGCTGGCGCTGACCCCTCTCAGCCGAGAGCACGGTGGACGAAGTCGATGGCGTCGCTGTCGGTGAGGCCGAGCCTGCGGATGGTCGTCACATATTCGACGGCGGCGCGGCCGGCGATATCGCGGGTCGGGTCGCCCGACGAGGCGATGAAAGAGCCTTGGCGGCCACGGGTTTCGAGTACACCGTCGGCCTCGAGTTCACGGTAGGCGCGGGCGACGGTGTTGGGTGCGATACCGAGGTCGGCGGCCAGCGCCCGCACGGTGGGGATCTTGGTGCCCGCCGTGAGCGTGCCCGCGCGGACCTGTTCGATCACCGCCATCCGCAACTGTTCGTAGGGCGGCTGGGTGGAATCGGCGGACAGCTCGACGTGGAACATCACACCTCGTCTCGGGACAGCGGGCAGGACATGCATCGGGGGCCGCCGCGCCCGGACCCCAGCTCCGACCCCTGGATGGTGAGCACCTCGATCCCCGCGTCGGTCAGGCGGGAGTTGGTCATCTCGTTGCGTTCGTAGGCCACGACGACTCCGGGGGCGAGCGCGAGGGTGTTGTTGCCGTCGTCCCACTGCTCGCGTTCGGCGGCGGGCCCGTCGCGGCCGGTGTCGATCACCCGCAGGTTCGGGATACCCATCGCGGCGGCAGCGGCGGGCAGGAAGGGTTCGGGGCCGCTGATGCTGATGCGTTCGGTGTCACCACGTCCGGCGAAGCCGTCCTCGCGGCGAATCGTGAACGCCTGCAAGGTTTCCCGTACACCGGGGTACATCACCACCGCATCGGTGTCGACCATGGTGCACACGGTGTCCAGGTGCATGGTCGCGCGGTTCTGGGCGATCGGCACCACCAGCACGGTGTGCGCGAGGTCGTCGTCGAAAAGGCTGCGCGCCAATGCTTCCGCACCCGCGGGGGTGGTTCGCTCACCCACGCCCACCGCGACGACGCCGGGAGCGAGCAACAGCACATCACCGCCTTCGATGGGGGCCGTGTGCGACTCGTAGGCCCGGCGCACGCCGAGGAAACGGGGGTGGAAGGCGTAGACGAGGTCGGTGATGGAGGTTTCGCGACTGCGCGCGGGCAGGGCGAGGGAGGTGATGGCCACCTTGGGACCGACCCAGAACGACGAGTCGCGCGTGAACAGCAGGTTGGGCAGTGGGTCGATGACGAAATCGGCACCGTGATGCATCCGTCGCACCAGCGACGTGGAGTCGGGGCCGAACGGCAGTTCGTCGAAAGTCATTCCGGCCATGAGGATGTCGGCCAGTTCGGGCGCCTCGACCTTGCGGAGTTCGGCGGCGAGCTGGTCGGCGAGATCGTGCCCGAGCCTGCGCGCGTCGACGGCGGCGGAGATGCCCTGGATACGGGCGGCGCCGCTGGTCGCGAGGGTTTCGGTGAGCAGGTCGGCGAGCAGCAGCACCTCCACACCGCGCCCGCGCAGGACGGCGGCGAAGGCGTCGTGTTCCTCCTGGGCGCGTTCCACCCAGGGGATGCCGTCGAAGAGCAGCTGATCGTTGTTGCTCGGGGTGAGCCTGCGCAGCTCATCGCCGGGCCGGTGCAGCAGCACCGTGCGCAATGTGCCGACCTCGGAGGTGACAGCCAGGCGCGAGTCCGTTCCCATGCCGAAACCGTAATGCGAGCGGGGCGCGCCTGCCAGGAGGACCCGCACCGAGTCACCCCGTTTTCGTACACCACACAAGTACCTCAAGTATGGTTGAGGTGAAAGCGGGAGGAGACAGGAAATGACGACGGCCGATTGGCAAACGAAGGAGCTGACCCCCGGGCAGCTTTCCGAGCGTAGTGGAGTTGCAGTGTCCGCGTTGCACTTCTACGAACGCGAAGGTCTCATAACGAGTCGTCGAACCAGTGGCAATCAACGCCGCTACGCACGCGAGACGTTGCGGCGGGTGGCGTTCATCCGCATCTCCCAGCGCGTCGGCATCCCGCTCAGCGATATCCGCTCCGCGCTCGACCGGCTGCCCGAGGGCCGCACACCGACTCGACGCGATTGGGAGGCCGTGTCGACCACCTGGCGTGCGGATCTCGACGAACGAATCACCCAGCTCACGCGCCTGCGCGACAACCTCACCGGTTGCATCGGCTGCGGCTGCCTGTCGCTCGGTTCGTGCAAGCTCGTCAACGAACACGACCGCCTCGGCGCGGAGGGGCCGGGCGCGCGCGTGCTCGATGTGCATCTGAACTGCCCACCCAAAAGTGGCTGCGCCTAGCCACTGCCGCGCGGCTGGGGCATCATCGCGGGTATGACTTCACTCGAGACCCGCGCCAAGTCCCTGCTCGCGCTGCACCGTCCCGGCGACCCGGTGGTTCTGCCCACGGTGTGGGACGCCTGGTCGGCGAATGTCGCTGTGGGTGCGGGATTTTCGGGACTGACCATGGGCAGCCATCCGGTCGCGGACTCGATCGGTCGGCCCGACGGCGAGGGGATGAGCTTCGACGAACTGCTCGCGCGTGTCGCGCAGGTGACCGCCTCGGTGGAGGTGCCGGTGTCGGTCGACATCGAATCCGGGTACGGCCTCGAACCGTTGCAGCTCATCGACGGCCTGCTCGGGGCGGGTGCCGTCGGCCTCAACATCGAGGACACCGTGCACAGCGAGGGTAAGCGGCTGCGCGACGCCCAGGAGCACGCCGACCTGGTGCGCGGCCTGCGCGAGGCCGCCGACGCCACCGGCGTGCACGTGGTCGTCAATGCTCGCACCGACCTGTTCCTGCGCCAGGACGGCGACGAAGCCGACCGCGTCGACCGTGCCATCGCCCGCCTGACCCTCGCCGCCGAAGCTGGTGCCGACGTGCTGTACCCCGTCGGCCGCCACAGCGACGAAACCCTGCGCCGCCTCACCACCGAACTGCCGCGCCCGGTCAACGCGATCGGCCAACCGGGCACTCCCGCCAAGTCCTATTTCGCCGGCCTCGGGGTAGCCCGAATCAGCTTCGGCCCCTTCCTCCAGGCGGCGCTAGCGACTGAAGCGACCCGTCTGCTCGAGACCTGGAAGTAGGTTGCGAATTTTTCGAATTACCGTCATGCTTGGTCTATGACCAGCACGAATCGCGAGATTCTCAGGAACGGCACCGTCCTGCCGCCGGAAGATCTGCGTGAACTGCTGGACCTTTCCAGATTCCTTGAACAGCACACCGAGCCGGCGGCTCTGCTCGGACCCGACGGAGAGCAGATTCCGCTGCCTGCCGAGGTGTACGAGGTCTTGGTCCAAGTGGTCGGCGCCATGCGGAAACGCCGGGCCGTCACCATCGCGCCGGTAGAGCAGCGCCTGACCACCCAGCAGGCCGCGGATCTGCTCGGGATCAGCCGCCCGACGCTGATCAAGTTGCTGGAAGCGGGAAAGCTGCCTTGCGACAAGCCGTCCGGCAGCCGCCACCGGCGACTGCTGCTCAGCGATGTGCTCGAGTACCAGCAAAGGCGGCGAGCCGAACGCAGCGGTGTGCTCGACCAGTTGGTCAGCGACGCCGAGGACGACGGCCTCTACGATCCTCCTCCGGAGGACTATCTCCAAGCGATTCGGGAGGCACGCTCAGCGCGCAGTTCCGAGATCTGATGTCAGGATTTCGGGTGGTTCTCGATGCTTGTGTGCTCGTTCCCATCGTGAAATCCGATCTACTTCTCACGCTTGCTCACAGGCATGCATTCTGCCCGCTGTGGAGTGATCTCATCCTCGATGAGATTTCGCGAGCCGTGGTGAAGGTCAACCCACGCATGACCGAGGAACGGATCGCCCGCCGCGTCGATGGCATGAACGCAGCTTTCGAGGACGCCTGTGTAAAGGGTTGGGAACCGTTGGAGCACTGCGTGACAGGGCTCCCTGACTCGTGCGACAGGCACGTCGTCGCTGCAGCGGTACGGGGCAATGCCGCAGCGATCATCACGGACAACGTCAGGCACTTCCCGGATGAGGCTCTCGAGCGGTGGGGGATCCATGCCATCGCGTCAGACGACTTTCTGCTCGACGTGCTCGATCTCAACCCGAGCGTGGTCCTCTCGAGTCTGATCGAAATGGTTGGTCGGCGGAAGAATCCGCCCGTCACCGTCGATGACATCCTGCGGGCGCTAGACCTCGCGAACGCTCCTCGATCCGTCCGCGAGATCCGCTCGATCCTCGACGAGGGCATCTGACGTTCTGCCCTCAGGTTTCATCTACTCCTTCGGCTCCACGTACCGGGGGAACACCGGTTCCGGGGCCGGGAGGTCGGTGCCGGGGACGAGCGGGGTGGGGATGTCGGCGAAGGTGCGGGCCTCCTGGCCGAGGAGGTCGAGGATCTTCGCGGACGAGCCCGGCATCACCGGCTGGACGAGGATCGCGACGGTGCGGACCACCTCGAGGGTGACGTAGAGGACCGTCGCCATGCGCGCCAGGTCTTCCTCGGTGCCCGACTTGCGCAGGGCCCAGGGTGCATTGGCGGAGAAGTAGCGGTTGGTCTCGCCGAGGGTGAGCCAGACGGCTTCCAGGGCAAGGTGCATCTGCTGGGCGTCGAATTCGGTGCGGCACTTGTCGAGTAGGCCCGCCGCGCGGTCGAGCAGGGCGCGGTCGTCGGCGGTGAATTCGCCCGGCGTGGGGACCTTGGCGTCGCAGTTCTTGTTGACCATGGTCAGGCTGCGCTGCACCAGGTTGCCGAATTCGTTGGCCAGGTCGCTGTTGATGCGGCCCGCGATGGCCTCGTTGCTGTAGCTGCCGTCCTGGCCGTAGGAGATCTCACGCAGCAGGAAGAAACGCACCTGGTCGAGACCGTAGGTGGAGACCAGTTCGAGCGGGTCGACGATATTGCCCGTCGACTTCGACATCTTCTCGCCCTTGTTGTACAGGAATCCGTGCACGAACACGCGCTCCGGCAGTTCGATCCCAGCCGACATCAGGAACGCAGGCCAGTACACCGTGTGGAAGCGGGTGATGTCCTTGCCGATGATGTGCACGTTCGCCGGCCAGAACTTGCGGAACCGTTCGGAGTCGGTGTCCGGGAAGCCCACGCCGGTCAGGTAATTGGTGAGCGCGTCGACCCACACGTACATCACGTGATCGGGGTGGCCGGGAACCGGAACACCCCAGTCGAAGGTGGTGCGCGAGATCGACAGATCCTTCAGGCCGGCCTTGACGTAGCTCACGATCTCGTTGCGCCGGGTGGCCGGGGCGATGAATTCGGGGCGCGTCTCGTAGAGCTCGAGCAGCTTGTCCTGGTACTGCGAGAGCTTGAAGAAGTAGTTCGACTCCTCGGTCCAGGTGACCGGGGTCTGTGTCTCGGTGGACACGCGGGTGCCGTCGTCGAGGAGGGTGGTCTCCTCCTCGGTGTAGAACGCCTCGTCGCGCACCGAGTACCAGCCGGAGTAGTTGTCGAGGTAGATGTCGCCGTTGGCGAGCATGCGTTCCCAGATGGCGACGCTGGCGGCCTTGTGGTCCTCGTCGGTGGTGCGGATGAACCGGTCGAACGAGACGTCGAGGGCCTTGTCCATGGCCTCGAACACGTCGGAGTTGCGCGCGGCCAGTTCCTGGACGGGAACGCCTTCGGCGGACGCGGTCTGCTGCATCTTCTGGCCGTGCTCGTCGGTGCCGGTCATGAAGAACACGTCGTAGCCGTCGAGACGCTTGAAGCGGGCAAGCGCGTCGGTGGAGATGTACTCGTACGCGTGCCCCATATGCGGCGCACCGTTCGGGTAGGCGATGGCCGTGGTGATGTAGAAGGCCGGCTGCTGCTCGCTTCGCTCGCTCATGATGGCAACTACTGTAATCCGCGTGGCAAACCAGAATCGTCCGGCTCCGCCTCCTCCCGCACCGCTCGCGCCGCTGATCGACGCGCACACCCACCTCGACGCCTGTGGTGCGACCGATGCCGCCTCGACCACCGCGATCGTCGACCGGGCCGCCGCCGTCGGGGTCGGCCATGTGGTGACGGTCGCCGACGACCTCGCCGCCGCGCAGTGGGCGGTACGGGCCGCGCACTGGGACCCGCGCGTGTACGCGGCCGTCGCGCTGCACCCCACCCGCGCGAACGCCCTGGACGACAAGGCCATGGCCGAGCTGGAGAACCTCGCCACCGACCCCCGCGTCGTCGCGATCGGGGAGACCGGCCTGGACTACTACTGGCCGGGCAAACTCGACGGCTGCGCCGACATCGAGACCCAGATCGAAGGTTTCCGCTGGCATATCGACCTGGCCAAGCGGGTGCGCAAGCCGCTGATGATCCACAACCGTGAGGCCGACCACGACCTGCTGACGGTGCTGCTCGACGAGGGCGCGCCCGACACGGTGATCTTCCACTGCTTCTCCTCGGACGCGAATATGGCGCAGGCGTGTGTGGCCGAGGGGTATGTGCTCAGTTTCTCGGGAACGGTGAGTTTCAAGAACGCGCACGAATTGCGTGAGGCGGCCAAGTTGGTGCCCGACGATCAGATCCTGGTCGAAACCGACGCGCCGTATCTGACGCCGCACCCGTATCGCGGGGCGCCGAACGAGTCGTACTGCCTGCCGTACACGGTGCGCGCGCTCGCCGAGATCCGCGAACAGGACCCGGTCGAATTGGCGGAGACGACCACGGCCAACGCCCGAAGGCTCTATCGCATTCGCTGAGTCCGTTTCGCCCGGTTGTCAGGGGGCTGGACGATAAACGTGTTTCGGCTCACATTTCTGTGTCGAAGCCGTTATCTACCTGCGATGTCTATATCGAATCGTGATGTGGGGTCCCGCTGATCGGGCGGCACCCTGTTGTCCCACGTCGACATGCTCGTTATCGTTCCGTAACCATGTCGGCTTTCGCACGGATCAACTCGTCCCGCTCGCCGCTGCTGTACGCGGCGGCGGCGGCCCTGTTGCTGGTGTTGCTCGTCGGCGCCTCGATGGCCATCGTCAACCACAAGACCGTGGCGATCGTGGTCGACGGAGAACGCGTCGAGCTCACCACGATGTCGCGCGATGTGCGCGCGATCCTCGACGACGCGGGCTACCAACTCACCGAACACGACGACGTCCGCCCGGCGGCCGGCACGAAGGTGTCCGACGGCGCGACCATCACCCTCAACCGCGGCCGCGAGATCACGGTGATCGTCGACGGCGCCGAACGCAAGGTATGGACCACCGGCATCACCGCGGGCGAGGCGCTCGCGCAGATGCAGATTCCGGCCGACACCCACGTGGTGCCCACCCGCACCGAGAAGCTGCCGCTGGCCGGTGCCGCGCTGAGCGTGTACACCCCGCGCACCCTCACCGTCGTCGACGGTGGTGGCGAACCGGTCGACGTGCGCCTGGCCGCCCCGACCGTCGGCGATTTCCTCACCGCCGCGGGTATCCCGCTCAAAGACCAGGACTTCGCCGAGCCCGCCGCGAGCACTCCGCTCACCGGCGATATGAAGGTCACCGTGACCCGTCAGCGCATCGAGGAGCGCACCGAGACCCTGCCGCTGGAACCCGCCGAGCAGGTGATCGAGGACGTCACGATGAACATGAGCCGCACCGTCGTGGAGAACCCCGGTGCGCCCGGCCTGCACGAGGCGACCTTCGCGGTGACCATGATCAACGGTGTGGAAGCCCATCGCGTGCAGACCAATTCGAAGGTCATCACCCCCGCCCAGCCCAAGACCATCCGCAAGGGCGCCAAGCCCGGCACCGAGGTGCCGCCGGTCCGCGACGGCGACATCTGGGACGCGCTGGCCAAGTGCGAGTCGACCGGCAACTGGTCGATCAACACCGGCAACGGCTACTACGGCGGCATCCAGTTCGACCAGAGCACCTGGGAACGCCAGGGCGGCCTCAAGTACGCCCCCCGCGCCGACCTGGCCACCCGCGAGGAACAGATCGCCATCGCCGAAGTGACCCGCGCCCGTCAGGGCTGGGGCGCCTGGCCCGCCTGCACCGGCCGCCTCGGCCTGAGCTGATCAGTTCTGCCCGTGCCCGGAATATGCTTGCTGCGCATTGCTTTTCGGCTCGGTGCTTGTCTTCCCTGAGGTACTGTCATCGCGGTAGCGACGAACTGCGGGCAGGGGAACGGTGGAGGGATACGAAGAAAAAGTTGTTCCTCGCCATCTCTGGGACTACGCCGAAGCGCATACGCGCTACCGAATCGCGGCAGAAGACCTGAAGCGTTACCTCGGTGATGTATTGGAGCAAGGTGGGGTAACCGCCATCTACAATATCGAGTCGCGCGTAAAGGATATCGACTCCTATCGAAAAAAATCTGAGCGGGTCGATAAATGCGGTGAGCGCAAATACAAGGATCCTGTTGTGGGAATCCAGGATTGCATCGCTGCGCGAGTGATCGTGTTCGAAGAGTCGGCCCGGGAGGATACCAAAGAGGTTATTCGAGCCAACTTCGTGCTCGGTGGGGATGAAAATCCCGGCCTGCTGAAGAACAACGGATACGATAGCTGGCACTTCATTGTCACCGGATTCTTGAGGGCTGATGTTCTGGCGCGCTTCCCGGAGTTGATGAACTATTTGCGCGAGCGACATGCCCTAGAAATTCAGGTGCGTACGGTGGCGGGGCATGCTTGGGCGGAGTACGAACACGACGTTCGTTATAAGAGCGACCCGTCGCGCAATAGTGTGTATTCGTTACTGCCGGAGAACCGGCAGAGAGAAATTGATCGACTGTTCATCGAGGCGGGCGGTCTGCGCTGGTACCTGGACCACACCTTCGATCGGATCGGGAAGCTGCTGAAGTCGGCAGAGCCAGGAAGCGGGCCGACCGCCTATCAGACCACCGGAGACGTCGAGATACCTGCCGTGGTTTCGGAAGGCGCGGGCATCGAGAACGTCGCTATCGACCTGGACAGCTTGCGTCTGTTTCTTGCTGAGCGATACCCAGAGTTGGCAGACGGCAGCCCGGAAGGCTTGAGTGCATTGCTCGACCGACTGTTGCGGCTGAATTTGACATCCATAGAAAAACTGCGCGCCGTCTTGGAATCCGTCGACTCCGATCGAGTGGAAACGCTGATGGAATACCGGCTTTCGCCGTCGCGTGTTCGTCGCGTGAATGATGATCTGCTGGCCGCTTTAGGTTACGAATACGTCGAATCTGCGAGGGCGGGATCGTTCACGCATCGAAATTTCAGACTCAGGCTACCGCGCGTGCAAGGAAAGCTGCGGATCTATCGAATAATTGGAGCAGGGCCGGAGCAGGAAGAAAAGGTCTACACCGGTGCGGCAGTTCTTCGTGAGCTGGTCGAGATCGTGGCGGAACGTGGGGGAGCGTCGGCAGCTGAATTGAGCGGGGTTGTCTCTACATCAGCTTATGGGGTCGGTACCAGGGCGAGGCAGGTGTTCGGCGGTGAGCTGTGGGTGAATGCCAACATGGACCGGCCTGGCATCGACCGCGCGATACTGGAGCTCCTCGGGCGGATCAGCGAAACCGGCATCCAGGTGACACGGGGCGGTGAGCGTCTCCGCGGATAGCCGCGATGCGGGCAGTCGCTGTCACGGCGGGGGATTGCCGTGGGGTAGCGTGCTCTCGTTTCGCCGGGTCTGCTGTGCTCGTGCGGTGGGGTCGGCTTCGGACGAGTCGACGGGTGGTTGAGATGCGCGGTGTTTCGGCGTTGCGATGCGCGGCTGCGGCGGTGGCTGTTTCGGTGGGGCTCGGGATTTGTGCGCCGGGCGCGCGAGCGGAGTCGCCCGGGGAGGTGCTCGCGGTGACTTCTGCGGTGCTGCGCGGGCTGGACGCCGAGATCATCGACTACTCGACCAGGGGAATCGGCGGGGCTACCCAGCCGGCCAGTGGTGTGCTGTATCTGCCCGACGGCACCGCGCCCGAGGGTGGGTGGCCGATCGTCGCCTACGACCACGGCACCACCGGGCTCGGTGCCGGTTGTGGTGGGCAATCGGATCCGGCGGGTGCGCCGTGGCCGGAATCGCAAGTGGGGCAGAACGAATTCATCCGGCACGTGGTGTCACGCGGGTTCGCGGTGGTTGCCCCGGATTATCTGGGACTGGGGCGGTTCGACACGGGCCCACATCCGTACCTCGACATCGATACCGAGGCGACCGCCACGCTCGACCTGCTGCGCGCCGCCCGGTCGGTGCATCCGGAGCTCTCGCCGGTGTGGCTGGCATCGGGCATGTCGCAGGGTGGGCACGCCGCGCTCGCCACCGCACACCGGCAGGCGAGCTACGCGCCGGAGCTGGATTTCCGCGGCACCATCGCCGTCGACCCGGCCTCGGATGTGGAGAAGGTCGCCCCGCTGCTCGGCCCGGGCAACCCGGACCGCGTGAGCGGCGGCACCCTCGGCTTCTCGGCGAGCATTCTCGCCGGATTGCGTGCCGCCCGGCCGGAGGCGCAGGTCGACAGCTACCTCAGCCCGCTGGGCCGCCAGGTGCTCGACGAGATCGGCTCGCTGTGCCAGGACGCCATCGACGACCGGGTCGCCGATCTTTATCTCGGCGACCTGCTGTCGCGCTCGCTCGGCGAGGAACCGCTGCGCTCGGTGATGACCGACTACATGGCCGTGCCGACCAGCGGTTACGACGCGCCGATCCTGCTGCTGGTGAACGCCACCGACCGGACCGTGCCGTCCCCGCTGCACGCCGCGCTCGCGGCGCAGTTCGCCGCGGGCGGCGTGGCATTCGAGACGGTGGTCGGGACCGGCAGCCACACCCAGCTGAACCCGGCGATGTGGGTGGCCATCGACGAATTCCTGACTAGAGCACGCTGACGACAACCGCCTATCTGTACACTCGTCCAAGTTCATGATCCCCTGGTGGAGAGACGAGTCCATGTCTGACAAGCCGATCCGAGCGGCCGTTGTCGCGGCCCTGACCTCGGCCGCGCTGCTCGCCGGTCTCGCTCCCGCGTCCGCCGAAACGCCCGGCTCGCTCATCTCGGCGCAGGCCGAGGCGGCGGGCTGGCACGGCCTGGATCGCGGCTCGTCCATCGAGTACTGGATGACCGACTCGTCCGGCGTCGCCCGTCCGGCCAGCGGTGCGCTGTTCCTCCCGAGCGGTGAGGCCCCCGCCACCGGCTGGCCGATCATCGCCTACGACCACGGCAGTTCCGGCTCCGGCCGGGGCTGCGGCGGTCAGGCCGACCCGGAGACCGCGCCGTTCCCCACCCAGCGTGCGGCCGAGGACCGGCTCATCAAACGGTTCGTCGAGCAGGGCTTCGCCGTCGTCACGCCCGACTACCTGGGTCTGGGCCGCTTCGATACCGGTCCGCACCCGTATCTCGAGGTGCGCAGCGAGGCGACCGCGACCATCGATCTGGTCCGCGCGGCCCGCGCTGCCGACCCCGACCTGTCGCGGACATGGAGCGTGGTCGGTACCTCCCAGGGCGGACACGCGGCGCTGAGTTCGGCCCACGTCCAGTCCTCCTACGCTCCCGAACTCGATTTCCGGGGCACGGTCGCCATCGATGCCGCCTCCGATGTCGAGAAGGTCCTGCCGTTCATGGGACCGGACGTGCCCGGCCCGCCGGGGAGCACGATCTTCCTCGTCAGCATCCTCGCTGGTCTGCGCGCCACCCACCCCGAACTCGACGTGGACTCCTATCTGACGCCGCGTGGCAAGGCCGTCATCGACGCGGCCGCGGGCCAGTGCCTCGACACGATCGTCGCCGAGACCAAGGGGCTCACCTCGCGCGACCTGTTCGTCCGTCCGATCGAACCGCTGCGCGGTCCACTCGCGGCCTACATGGCCCTGCCGACCAGCGGTTACGACGCGCCGATCCTGCTGACCATGAATGTCACCGACACGATCGTCCCGTCCCCGCTGCACGCGGCACTCGTCGCCCAGTTCGCCGTGAACGGAGTGGACCACCAGGTGCTGCCCGGCACCGGCACACACGGCTCGGTGACACCGGCCCAGCTCGATGCCATCGACGCCTTCCTCGCCCGTGTCAACGCCGCCCCACCACAGCGCTGAGCTGCCCGATCGGCGAGGTTGGTAAGTTCTAGCAGTGCCCGAACCCGATAATTCCGCTCGCGGTCCCGCCGCGCTGCTCGGCCCCGCCGAGGTGCGTACGCTGGCCGAACGCTTCGGCGTGCGACCGACCAAACAGCTCGGGCAGAACTTCGTCCACGACGCGAACACGGTGCGGCGCATCGTGTCCGCGGCGGGCGTCGGTCGGGGCGACACGGTACTCGAGGTCGGTCCCGGTCTCGGCTCGCTGACGCTTGCCCTGCTCGATGTGGTCGACCAGGTGGTCGCCGTGGAGATCGACCCGGTGCTCGCGAACTACCTGCCCGAAACCGTCGCCGATCGCGCTCCCGACCTGGTCGGGAATCTGCGGGTGGTGGAGGCCGACGCGCTGCGTGTGCGCGCCGATCAGCTGCCCGCCGAACTGACCGCGCTGGTGGCGAACCTGCCGTACAACGTTGCCGTGCCGGTGCTGCTGCACCTGCTCGCCGAATTGCCGAGCATCAAGGTCTCGCTGGTGATGGTGCAGGCCGAGGTGGCCGATCGGCTCGCCGCCGAACCGGGCAACCGGGTGTACGGGGTGCCGAGTGTCAAGGCGGGGTTCTTCGGCAAGGTCCGGCGCGCGGGTCATGTGGGTACGCAGGTGTTCTGGCCGGTGCCCCGGGTGGAATCGGGCCTGGTCCGCATCGATCGGTATGCCGAACCGCCGTGGCCGATGGACGACGCGCATCGCAGGCGGGTGTTCGAGGTGATCGACTCGGCCTTCGCCCAGCGGCGAAAGACCTTGCGGGCGGCGCTGTCCGGCTGGGCGGGTTCGCCCGCCGAGGCCGAGCGCAGGCTCGTCGCCGCGGGTATCGATCCGACGGCGCGTGGCGAGACTCTCGAGACCGCCGCGTTCGTGAAACTGGCCGCTCAGGGCTGAGTCCTTGTGGCCCGCACGCCGTCGGTGCGGGCCACAGCAGGGTCAGCGGGCGAGTTCGTAGCCCGCCTCGTCGACGGCGGCGGCCACGTCGGCGTCGGACACCTCGTTCGCGCTGTCGACGCGTACCAGTCCGCTGGCCAGGTCGACGTCCACGCTGGTGACGCCGTCGATCTTGCCGATCTCCTGCTTGACCGAGCTCACGCAGTGTCCGCAGGTCATCCCCGTGACGGTGTAAGTGGTGGTGGCCATGGCCGACTCCTTCGCTCGAATATACGGTCCCGGGGTATGCCCCCGACACGAATGAACATACCCCCCGGCGGTATCGAGCGCAAGCCCTCGGTTCGTCCATCGCGAATACCCACCGACCGGTCGGCCGTTTCGGCACACATACTCGTCGGTACTACCGGTTACGCTTGGTGATCGTGCTGTCAGTTGTGCCCAGCCCGGTCGTCGTGCGCGCTCCTTCGAAGGTGAATCTGCATCTCGGAGTCGGTGATCTGCGCGCCGACGGGTACCACGACCTGACCACGGTCTTCCAGGCATTATCCCTGTCCGACGACCTACGATTGGCCCCTGCCGCCTCGCTCACCGTCCGGGTGACAGGCGAGGGCGCGGCGCAGGTCCCCACCGACCGGACCAACCTCGTCTGGCAGGCCGCCGTCGCGCTGGCCCACCTGGCCGGGCGTGCGCCACTCGTGGAGATCGCCATCACCAAGGGCATCCCGGTGGCCGGTGGTATGGCGGGCGGCAGCGCCGACGCGGCTGCCGCGCTCGTCGGGCTCAACGAGCTGTGGGACCTCGGCCTCGGCCGCGACGAACTGGCCTCGGTCGCCGCCGAGCTCGGCAGCGACGTGCCGTTCGCCCTGCACGGTGGCACCGCACTGGGCACCGGCCGTGGTGAACGGCTGCTTCCGGTGCTGTCGCGCAACACCTTTCACTGGGTACTCGCCCTCGCCAAGGACGGGCTGTCCACCCCGTCGGTCTTCCGCGAACTCGACCGTCTGCGTGCGGAAGGCGACCCGCCGCGCCTCGGTGACCCGCAGAAACTCCTACAGGCCCTGGCCGCAGGCGACCCGCACGCCCTCGCCCCGCTACTCGGCAACGATTTGCAGGCAGCCGCCCTCTCCCTGAAACCGGAACTGCGCCGCACCCTGCGCGCCGGGGTCGGCGCCGGTGCGCTGGCCGGGCTGGTGTCGGGGTCCGGTCCGACCTGCGCGTTCCTGTGTGAGACGGAGGAAGCGGCCATCGCGGTAGCCGCCGAACTGGCCGGAGCGGGCGTGTGCCGCAGCGTGCGCACCGCGAGCGGCCCGGTACCCGGCGCGCGCGTGCTCGACCACGAAGCGCACTGAACGCGGCGGGCCCTGAGTGGGTGAGTAGGCTCGGCCCAGCCGGATAGTCACGCGGAAGGCGGGCGAAGAACACCTATGTCGAACCTGATCAACCTCGAACAAGTCTCCAAGAGCTTCGGCATCAAGCCGCTGTTGGACGACGTCTCCCTCGGTATCCACGCCGGGGAACGAATCGGGGTGGTCGGTCTCAACGGTGGCGGTAAGACCACGCTGCTCGAGGTGCTGACGGGTCTCGAGCCGCCCGACAGCGGCCGGGTGAGCCGGGTCGGTGGGCTGCGGATGGCCGTGGTCACCCAGCGCGGTGTGCTGCCCGAGGGGGCGACGATCGGGTCGGTCGTGCTCGCAGGACTGTCCGACGACCTGTCGACCGTCGACATCGCCGAACACGAGTGGGCCGCCGACGCGCGCATCCGCACCGTGCTCGAGGGCATCGGCATCGCCGACCTCGGCCTCGACACCCCGGTCACCAACCTGTCCGGTGGGGAACGCCGCCGCGTCGCGCTGGCCGCCGCCCTCGTGCGCGACCTCGACCTGCTGGTGCTCGACGAGCCGACCAACCACCTCGACATCGAGGGTGTGCAGTGGCTGGCCCAGCATCTGATCGCCCGTCGTACCGCGCTGGTGGTCGTCACCCACGATCGCTGGTTCCTCGACACCGTCGCCACCCGCACCTGGGAGGTCGTCGGCGGCAAGGTGGAGACCTACGAGGGCGGCTACGGCGACTGGATCTACGCCCGCGCCGAACGCGCCCGCCAGGCCGATGCCTCCGAGGCGCGCCGCGCCAACCTGGCCCGCAAGGAACTGGCCTGGCTGCGCCGGGGCGCCAAGGCGCGCACCTCCAAGCCGCGCTACCGCGTCGAGGCCGCCGAGGCGCTGATCGCCGATGTGCCGCCGCCACGCGACTCCGTCTCGCTGGCCGCCTTCGCCCGCAAACGTCTCGGACGCGTGGTGATCGAGCTCGAGGACGCCACCCTCACCACCCCCGACGGCCGCGAGCTGGTCAGCGACCTCACCTGGCGGCTCGCGCCCGGCGAACGGGTCGGTCTCGTCGGCGTGAACGGTTCGGGCAAGACGACGCTGCTGCGCGCCCTGGCCGGCGACGCGGAACCGGCCACGGGCAAGCGGATCCAGGGTCAGACCGTCCAGATCGGCTGGCTGCGTCAGGAACTCGACGACCTGCCCACCGATATGCGGGTGCTGGAGGCCGTGCAGCAGATCGCGCAGCGAATCATGCTCGGCGACAAGGAGATCTCGGCCGGTCAGCTCGCCGAGCGGCTCGGGTTCACCCCCGCCCGTCAGCGCACCCCGGTCGGTGACCTCTCCGGTGGTGAACGCCGCCGCCTGCAGCTCACCCGCATCCTGATGGCCGAACCGAACGTGCTGCTGCTCGACGAGCCGACCAACGACCTCGATATCGACACCCTGCAGCAGCTCGAAGACCTGCTCGACAACTGGGCGGGCACCCTCGTGGTCATCAGTCACGACCGCTACCTGGTCGAACGGATCTGTGACTCCACCTGGGCCCTGTTCGGCGACGGCAAACTCACCAACCTGCCCGGCGGTATCGACCAGTACCTCACCCGCCGCGCCGCGCAGACCGACGCCGCCAAGCCGATCAACACCAAGTCGACCGCGACGTCGACGGATTCGGCCGACCGCCGTGCCGCGCGCAAGGAACTCTCGCGCCTGGAACGTTCCATCGCCAAGCTCGACGAGCGCGAACAGAAACTCCACACCGCCCTCGCCGACGCCGCCACCGACCCGGACAAACTCGTGAAGCTCAACACCGAACTCAAAGAGGTTGTCGCGGAAAAGGAAGCGGCGGAAGAGCGCTGGATGGAACTCGCCGAGCTGGCCGAGAGCTAGGTTGCGGTCTCTCGCCCATCGTTGATTACGACCGGTAAACAGGTCTGGACGAAGTCCGCGCCGAACTCGGTGAGCACGATGCTGCGGTAGCTCACCTTGGTGCCGAAACTGGCGCGCTTCAACGCCTCCCGCACCTGTTCCTGTGCCTCGATGAGCTGGTAGCGGCTCGGGTTGCCCACCGGCTCACGGGTGGACTCGATGAGTCCGAGCCTGCGCAGGTTCGGCAGGTATTGCGGCACCCGGTTCGGAAAGCGAAGGCCCGCATGCTCACCGAGCATGGTGAGCCCGCTGATGAGGCGTTCGCCGCCGAAGGCCCGCTGACGTCCGGTGCGCACGTCGAGCGACGGCTGCGGTCCGTCCACGTGCAGAAACCGCAGGATGCGCGCCTCGTCGGGGGTGATCTCGGCGAGGATGCCCGGGTAGGCCGGATGCGAATCCGGTGCCACCGCATGGGTACTCGCCGACAGGCGGAGCAGTTCGGCGCCCTGTTCGCGCAGCGTCGGCATGCCGGAACCACCGTGCTGTTCCCCGCTCAGGGGAAGTCCGAGGGCGTTGCGCAGCCGGTCGCGTACTTCGGTCTGCGCGTCGGCGAGCACATCGGCGGGTGGGGCACCCGCGATACTGCCGCGCAGCACCGTGACCGTGACACCGAGGGCCGTGTCGAGAGTCCACATCGTCATCCCCGACGCGGCGGTGATCGCCACGCGCGCAACACCCGTAGCCGCGCGTGCGGTGCGCACCGGTGATACCGGGAGCACACCGCGGCGGGCATCGGGCGACGGCACCGACCGTCGCACCAGTTCGGTGGACGGAGGTCCGTCGTCTACATCCATGTCGTCGCTACTCCTGTTCCGAAGACCAGGATGTGAGCGTATCCGGCAATGAGCCCGAGCGCGCCGCCATGGACGAAAAGCAACCATTCGTCCTGTTTGATCGCCGAACGCAGCATGTCCACGAAGTCGTGCGGCGAAAGCGCGGACATTTGCCGGGCGATGAATTCGTTGACCTGGCGGCCCTGCTGGACATTGAACGCGGGGTCGGCGAAGGCCATGGGCGCGATCGTCATGGCCTCGGCGGTGAGGGTTGACTGCAGCGAGTCGTATTCGCGGCTGCCGAGCATGAATTTCACCGCGGGCCTGGCCGGGCCGAGGGCGCGGTCGGCGGCCGGGCGCAGCGTGTCCTCGAGCATCTGCAGCGTGCGGTCCGAGCGCGGCCCGTTGAGCAGTTCGTCACCGATGTTGGCGACGGTGAGCACCTCGGTCGACACCAAAGCCGCGTAGCCGGAAGTGATTTCGGGCTGACGCTTGATGAGCAGACCCTGCCGCCACGGGCACCACCACTTGGGTTCGGCGGGCGCGAAGATCATGTTCAGACCCACCCAGTTCACCACCCAGCCGATCACGATGCCGCCGAGCGGCAGCACGACCAGGGGTGAGAGCGAGGTCGTGTGCAGGGCGAGTACGAGCAGCAGACCGCAGGGCGCGCCGAAATAGAAACCGAAATTCTGCATGAATCGGAGTTCTTTGGCGCCGAGCACCTGGAACAACTGGTTGAGCAATTGCGGGCGTGCCTGGAAATAGCGGATCACCATCTGCTTCACATCGAGCAGCTGATCGATATTGGTGCCGAGTTCCATGGTGAGTTCGCGCAGGATCTCCGGCAGTTGCGAACGCACCCGCTGGTGGATCATCTCCCTGACCTGGGTGGGCAGGTTGTACCAGAGCTGCGGATGCTCACGACGCAGGATCACTTCGACGATGTCGCGAATCTGCGCGTCGGCCACCTCGGCCAGGTGCTCGGCGAGTTTGTCCGGCTCGAGTTCGCGGTAGAAGTCGGAGACGCTGCCCAGTTTCGACAGCCCCTTGTCGACCGCGATGCTCGCCATTTTGTCGGCACGCGAGGGGACGATGCCCTGCCAGCCGATGCGGCCGTCGTAACTCAGCAGCGGCAGCACCTGAATTCGCTTGGGCAGGTAGGGAAACACCGTGCGCAGGCCGGGCAGCTTGACGCCGTGGAACTCGAGCGGCCGGAACAGCATGAGAATGCCGGTCCAGTTGGTGATGTAACCGATGACGCCTGTGAACAACGGGATGGTCAGAATTTCGAGCAGGAGCGTCGGATGGATACCGAACACACTTTCCAACACTTACGACACCCTCCTGCCGATACCCGGTGACCACCGCCTTCACCGGCGTTCAAAAACTAGCACCCCCGCAGCGAGGTGACCCTACTGTGAGGTACGGAACCGGGTCCATTCGCCGTGCTCCAGGCCACAGGGTAGTGTCTGAGACATCAGTCACAGAACCTGTCGCGGATGCCGCACTCGACCCACCGAGTCGGAACAATGACCATCACCACATTTCGTGACAGGCCACAATCGAGGCGCGGACAGGGGCGCGCTGTAGACCGCACTGTGCCTGGAGCGTGGTCGGGCAATAATCTGGTGGGCGATCGTTGTCCACGGCGAGACTTCGGAGTAGGACGTTGACAGACGACAGGACCGGACAGGACCTGGCCCGTGCCGGTACCCGCGCCGTCGAGCGCAGCTCGGATGTCGAGCAGCGGCAGATCAGTAACGAAGCCCGCCTGATCCGGGGCGTGTTCCGAGCGGCCGGACTGGCCGCGGGCACCGCCGTGCGCGGCAGCCAGTGGGCGGTCGGCACCACCTACGAAGTCACCAAGGAGTTGGCGCAGGCCGCTCTCGACGGTGAGTCGTCGGCCGATATCGCCGAGCGCACCGGCAACGCGCTGCGCTCGATCGCCCGCAGCGCCCTCGGTGTCACCGAGGGTTCGGTGCGCGAGATCGTCAGCTATGTGCCGACCACCAACGGTTCGGGCCAGCAGTCCCTGGCGGTCGGCCCGTACCTGCGCTCCACCACCACCGAGGAACTGCGCCGCCGCGGCGACGCGCTGCTGGCCCGCTCGGCCGACGTGTACTTCACCGAGGACGTGCACCCGGCCTACGACCGCATCCTCGACGAGATCGCCCCCGACGAGGCCCGCATCCTGCGGTTCATGGCCCTCAACGGACCCCAGCCCGCCGTCGACGTGCGGACCAACCGCCCGCTCGGCATCGGCTCGGAACTGGTGCAGGGCGACCTCACCTCGGTGCCCGAGCAGGCAGGCGTGCGCTATCCCGACCGGGCCCGCTCCTACCTCATCAACCTCAACCGCCTCGGTCTCACCCTCACCTCCGACGACCCGGTGGTGCTGAGCCGCTACATGGTGCTCGAGGTGCAGCCGGTGGTCGAGGAGGCGCTCAAGAAGGCCGGACGCGCGCCGAAGATCGTGCGCAAGAGCCTTCGCCTCTCGGAATTCGGCGAGGACTTCTGCCGCACCTGCTTCACCATCGGCTAGCCCAGACAGTCGGGGCCCGAGCGGGCGCAGGTCACACTCCGGTTTCGACAGGGGTAGCGATCGGGTACAGATCCGCCGCACGTGGGCGATCGGGTGGGATCGTGGAGGGCATGGAGCAAGGGTCCGGGTCTGTGAACGCGCGCGTCGAGGAGGTCGATGTGCGTCGTGAACGCCCGGGGCCGCTGTTACCCGGGGCGGAGGAGCCGTTGGTCGCCGGGCACGGGACGGACAGTGTGATCGCCGACGACGAACAGCCCGCCGCCGCGCCGCCCGAGCAACCGAAGCCACGCCCACCCGAGCACCCCGACGACGTCACCGCGATCAGCAGACTCAAATTCCGCTACCTGCGCACGCTGGACACCAAGTCCTGGGACGAGTTCGCCGACACCCTCGTACCCGAGGCCACGGCGACCTACAGCGAATACCTGCAGTTCGAGTCGCGCGAGGCCTTCCTCGCCTTCCTGCGCAACACCCTCGGCCCGCACGTCATCACCGAGCATCGCTGCGATCATCCCGAGATCGATGTCGACGGCGACACCGCCACCGGCACCTGGTATCTCGCCGACACCGTACTCATCCCCGAACACAACATGTGCCTGCACGGCGCCGCGTTCTACACCGACCGCTACGTGCGCTGCGATGACGGTTACTGGCGCATCGCGCACACCGGCTACGAACGCACCTACGAGGTGGTCCTCTCGCTCAGCGACCTGCCGAGCCTGCGGCTCACCGCGAGCCGCTGGGGCATGATCTCCCAGGACGTTTCCCGGGTGGAGCGCGAACCGGAGGAGTAGACCGCTCGGCGACCCAGACAGCTAGTCGGCCGTGGCCACCAGCGGCTCGAGGGTGAGATCCGGGTGTTCCTTCTCGATGTACTGCAGCCGCCACTTGTCGCTGAACAGGGCGAGGATCGCGCCGTCGGTACGGGTGAACACCTCGACTCCGCGCTGGCGGTCCAGCTCCGGCGCCGACTCGGCATCGGTGCGCCTGGCCAGGCTGTAGGCGAGGAAGTCGAGCTGGGTCTCGACATTGAACTCGGCCTGCATACGGGCGGTGACCACCTCGAACTGCATGGGTCCGACGGCGGCCAGCACGGGCGAGGCGTCGCCGCGCGCGTCGTTGCGCAGCACCTGGACGACGCCCTCGGAATCGAGCTGGTCCATGGCCTTGCGGAACTGCTTGTACTTGCCCGCGCTCTGGGCGCGCAGCGTCGCGAAGTGCTCGGGCGCGAAGCTCGGGATCGGCGGGAACTCGACCTTCTTGTCCACGAACAGGGTGTGCCCCGGTGCCAGCGCGGTCGCGTTCACCAGGCCGACCACGTCGCCGGGATAGGCGGTGTCGACGGTGGTGCGTTCGCGGCCGAACACCGTGAGCGCGTACTTGGTCGCGAAGGGCCGACCGGTCTGGGCGTGCGTGACGACCATGCCGCGTTCGAACTCACCCGACACGATGCGCATGAAGGCCAACCGGTCGCGGTGGGCGGTGTCCATGCCGGCCTGGACCTTGAACACCACCGCGCTGAACGGGTCACCGGTCTCGCGGGCTCTGCCGTTCACATCGGCGCGCGGACCTGGTGCAGGCGCCAGCGCGACGAGGGTCTCGAGCAGTTGGCGCACACCGAAATTCAGCATCGCCGAGGCGTAGATGACCGGCGAGGTCTGCCCGGCGAGGAACAGTTCCTGATCGTGGTCCTGCCCGGTGGCCGAGAGCAGTTCGCTCTCCTCGGCGGCGGTGGTCCACGCCTCGCCCTCACGCGCCTGCGCCTCGGCGGGCGTCAGCGATTCCTCGGGGGCGATCGTCGCGCCACCGGCGGTGCGGGTGAAGTGGATGTACTCGGTCGCCTCGCCCTCGGGCCCGCGGCGCAGCAGGCCGCGGAAATCGCCCGCGATACCGACCGGGAGGAACAGGGGAGTCGGGGTGAGGCCGATGCGCTCGCTGATCTCGTCGAGCAGTTCCAGCGGCGCCTGGCCCGGACGGTCCCATTTGTTGATCACCGTGATCACCGGGATGCCACGGTGCCGACACACCTGGAACAGCTTGAGCGTCTGCGGTTCGAGGCCCTTGGCGGCGTCGATCAGCATCACCGCGGCGTCGACGGCGGTGAGCACCCGGTAGGTGTCCTCGGAGAAATCGGAGTGACCCGGCGTATCGACGAGGTTGATGACACTGTCGACATCCGAACCGGCCGCGCGGTAATTGAATTGCAGCGCGGTCGAACTCACGGAGATACCGCGCGCCTTCTCCATTTCCATCCAGTCCGACACGGTCGACTTGCGACCGGCCTTACCGTGGATGGCGCCCGCCTCGGAAATCATCTTCGCGTGCAGGGCCAGCGCTTCGGTGAGCGTCGACTTACCAGCGTCGGGGTGCGAGATCACGGCGAACGTGCGGCGACGGGCCACCTCGGCGGGCAATCCGCGCGGGGTGGGGGCGGCGCTCTCTCCGGACTCGCTCAACACAAAACCTCTCGCAGTGGTCGGCAACCAATCGAGTTTATTGGAGCGCTGGCGCGCTCGAGGCCGCGGCCCCTCCTCGGGGTCGGGTGTGGGGGCTGGGAGTTCGAAGCTGGAGCGGTTTCGGGTCCGCCGATTCGGTGCGGTATGGTGGTCGGGTTGTCTCGGCGAGGGTGAGTCGCACCCCGTGTGCTCACCGTGATCGACGCGGCTCGGCCTTCCCGGTCGTCCTCGTTCGTTCTTCGTCCGACGAGCAGACCACCCGACCCCGGTAGATGGGTCGCCCTTGACCAGCCCGGAAGAGCCGTAGGAGCGCATCAGTCATGTCCGACGTGAACCAGATCGAAGCCGCCGTCCGTACCGAATTCGGTAAGGGCGCCGCTCGCCGTACCCGTCGCGACGGCAACGTGCCCGCCGTGCTGTACGGCCACCAGTCCGAGCCGCAGCACCTGTCGCTGGACGCCAAGGCCTTCGCCGCCATCCTGCGTCTGCACGGCACCAACGCCATCCTGAGCCTGAAGATCGACGGCAAGGAGCAGCTGGCGATGACCAAGTCGGTCGTCGTCCACCCGATCCGTCGCTACATCGAGCACGCCGACCTGCTGATCGTCAAGCGTGGCGAGCGCGTCGTCGCCGACGTCAACGTCGTCGTCACCGGCGATGCCGCCGCGGGCACCCTGGTCACCCAGGAGCTCAACAACCTGTCGATCGAGGCCGACGCGATGAACCTGCCCGAGAGCATCGAGGTCTCGGTCGAGGGCGTCGAGGCGGGCACCCAGATCCAGGCAGGCGACATCACGCTGCCCAAGGGCGTCACCCTGGCCGGCGAGCCGGAGATCCTGGTCGTCAACGTGATCCAGGCGCCGTCGGCCGCTCAGCTCGACGACGAGGGTGAAGGCACCGCCGACGCGGGCGACACCCCCGAAGAGACCGAGTAAGACGCTCAACGGTTCGGCCGATGACCGAATCCTCCGGGCCCGCACTCGTGGTGGGGCTGGGTAACCCCGGCCCCGAATACGAGCGCACCCGCCACAATGTGGGCTTTCTGGTCGCCGACGTGCTCGCCGAGCGCGTCGGCGGCCGTTTTGCCGTGCACAAGAAGTCCGGCGCCGATCTGCTGCAGGCCCGCCTCGACGGCCGCCAGATCCTCATCGCCAAACCGCGCACCTATATGAATCTGTCCGGGCGTCCGGTGGCGGCGCTGGCGAAGTTCTTCTCGGTGCCCGTGGATCAGGTGATCGTGGTGCACGACGAATTGGATCTGCCGTTCGGGACGATCCGGCTCAAGCAGGGCGGCGGGGAAGGCGGCCACAACGGTCTGCGGTCCATATCCCAGGCCCTCACCACCAAGGACTACCTGCGTACCCGGATCGGCATCAGCCGTCCGCCGGGCCGTCAGGATCCGGCTGATTATGTGCTCAAGCCGTTCTCGGCTCCCGAGCGCAAAGAGGTGCCGGTGATCGTGGAGCAGGCTGCCGATGCGGTGGAGTTGTTGCTGAAGGCCGGTTTGGAAACCGCCCAGAACCAGTTGCACTAGCGAACTTCCGACAACGAGCCCTCCCCGGCTTCGGGGAGGGCTCGTTGTCGTCAGCGGAGGTGGGCTGCCGTGGCGGTGCGGCGGAGCTTTCCCGAAGAGGTCTTCGGGAGGGCGCCGGGGCCGAGAATGGCAACGGTGCGGGGGCGGGCGCCTACCTCGGCGAACACCTCGTGGACGATCTCACGTTCGATGCGTTTCACCTCGTCGGGGACCTGATAGTCGTTGGATTCGACCACCACGGCGAAGCTTTCGCGCTTGTCGCCCGCGTCGAGGCGGACCGCTACGGCATTGCCGGGCCGTACGCCCTGGACGCGCAGGGCAGCGCGTTCGATATCGGTGGGGTAGATGTTGCGGCCGCCCATGATGATGACGTCCTTCATGCGGCCGCACACCACGATGAGGCCGTCGTCGGTGAAGTAGCCGATGTCGCCGGTGTCGAGCCAGCCGTCGGCGTCCTGGGCGGGGCGGAAACCGTCGACGGTGACGTAGCCCGAAGTCACGGCGGGACCACGCAATTCGATGACGCCCACCGAGCGCACCGGCAGCGGCTGACGCTCGTCGTCGACCACGCGGCCCTCGAGATCGTCGACCAGGTGGCCGAGGGTCGGCAGTTTGCGCGGCGTGCCGTGATGGCCGTCCTCGGCGACGGGCACCGCCTTGCCGACGGCCTCGAGCAGATCCGCGTCGACGATATCGAGCACCATGCCGTGACCGGGATCGGGAATCGACACGGCGAGGGTGGTTTCGGCCATGCCGTAGACGGGGGTGAGGGCGGACGGGTTGAGGCCGAACTGTTTTCCGGCCTCGGCCAGGGCCGTCATGGTGTCGGGGTCGACCGGCTCGGCGCCGTTCCACATGTAGCGCACACTCGACAGGTCCATGCTGCCCGGTTCGGCCTGCCGTAGCCTGCGCGCCAGCAGCGAATACGCGAAATTCGGTGCGGCCGTGACGGTCCCGCGATACTTGGCGATGAGTTCGGCCCACAGCAGCGGCCTGGCCAGGAAATCGAGTGGCGTCACGCACACCACCTCGGCACCGAACTGCATGGGCACACTGAGGAATCCGACCATGCCCATGTCGTGGAACAGCGGCAGCCAGCTGACCATCACGTCGTCGTCGGTCTGGAACTTGACGCGATTGAACATCGCGTAGGCGTTGACGTAGAAGTTGCCGTGAGTGATGCGCACGGCCTTCGGTGAGCCGGTCGACCCGGAGGTCAACTGCTGCAGGGCGATATCGTCCTCGGTGGTCGGCACCGGGTCGCTGTCGGTGCCCTCGGCCAGCTCCGCTACCCGCACCACCGTGATCCCGCGCTCCCGGAGTACCGGTTCGGCGGGTGCGAACGGCTCACCGAGCACCACGGCCTTCGCGTCGATCATGTTCAGGACTGTTTCGGTGTCGCGGACCCAGACCGCGAGGTCGGTGCGTGGTGTCGGCTGGTGCAGCATCGTGATCGAGGCGCCACGCATCCAGATCCCTTGGCACACAGGGGCGATGTCGACCGGCAGCCCGGCGAGCACACCCACGGCATCGCCGTGCCCGATCCCCGCGGCCGCGAGACCGCCCGCCATCCGCCGCGCCTGGCGATGGATTTCCCCCCAGGTCTGCCGAAGCGGTGCCTCGGGTTCTCCGGTGACCAGCCCACGCGGGCTGGACAGCGCTGTGGCAAACATTTCGTCGGTGAACCTGCTCAACGTCGGACTCCCTTTACGCCAACGATCGGTTACGGCCGTGCTCCCAACAGATCCCGCCCCGTGATTCCGGTGTTAACCCCAATTGCCCCCGGGCACCCCTGTGTGAACACGATAGCCGCTGCCTCCGACTGCTCTGGCCACACCGGGGCAATTGCCTGCCGGAGGCAGCGGGCCGAACGTGTGATCCGCCGGTCAGCGCTGTGTCAGGGTTGCCAAGGTCGCGACGAAACGGTCGAGATCGGAGCGGCTGACGAAGTAGTGCGGTGAGGCGCGCAGGATGGCGGGCAGCGCGCGGTCGGTCATGTCGAGCAGCGCCGAGGTGGCGCGGCTGACGGTGACGGTGACGGCGTGCTCGGCGAGCCGGTCACGCAGCTGGTCCGGATCGTGGCCGTCGACGGTGAACGAGACGATGCCGCTGTGCTCGGTCCCCAGATCGCGCACGGTCACGCCGGGCAGGTCGGCCATGGCTTCGCGCAGGTATTCCGCGCCGGCCGCCACCGCCGCGTAGGCCTCGGCGGGTCCGAGTTCGAGCAGGTAGTCCACGGCGGCGCCGAGGCCGAGGCGGGCGGCCACATCGCACTCCCAGAACTCGAAGCGCTGGGCGCCGTCGGCGAGGCGGTAGTCGGTGGGGCCGGTCCAGGTGGCGCTGTGCAGGTCGAGGCGGGCGGGTTCCATCGTGTGCGCCAGTTCGTTACGCACATAAAGGAATCCGGTGCCGCGCGGGCCGCGCAACCACTTGCGGCCGGTGGCGGACAGGGCGTCGACACCGAGTTCGATCACGTCGATCGGCAGCTGGCCGATCGATTGGCAGGCATCGAGCAGAACGATCGCACCGGCTTGTTTCGCGATGCGGGTGGCCTCGGCGACCGGGTTCACCAGACCGCCGTTGGTCGGCGCGTGCTGCAGCGAGACCAGGCGTACGCGCTCGTCGAGCATGTTCGCCAGGGCGGTGGTGTCGAGGCGGCCGGTGTCGTCGCTGGGAATGCGCTCGACCACCGCGCCGGTGGCGGCGGCGCGCTGCAGCGCGGCGATGGCATTGCTCGCGTAGTCGGCGCCGGAGATCAGCACGCGGTCGCCGGGGCGCAGCGGCACCGAATAGGCGAAATCGGCCCATGACCTGGTGGCACTGTCACTGAGCGCGATGGTGTCGGGGGTGGCGCCGATCAGTGTGGCGATGGAGGTCTTCACGGCGGCGAGGTCGTCGAGTCGTTCGTTTGCCGCACGGTAGCCACCGATGTCGGCTTCGCGACGAAGATGGGCGATCACGGTGTCGGTGACGATGCGCGGCGGCAGCGACGAGCCCGCGCTGTCGAGGAAGACCTTGCCGTCGGCAAGGCCCGGCGTGGCGGCGGTAATGGCGGCGAAATCCAGCATGGCGACGACCCTAGCGCCGATCGGTGTTCGGTTTCTCGACACTTTTTCTGTCGGTGTCTATCGCTACCCTGGAATGAACGACATGCGCCGAGCCCCGGCGGCGCTCACCACGTGGAGGTTGGCATGGCGGTCACCCTGGAACGTTCCTCCTGGCCGGATTCCGCCTGCGACCAGGGCGAATTGTCGTCGCGGGCGGCGGCCGAGGCCTACGTGGGCGGTGTCTGTTTCAAGCTCGGGCCACCCACGCTGATCGGTGCCGAACTCGAATGGCTCACCGCCGGACCCACCGGCGCAAGACCCTCGCTCGACCAGCTCTCCTCGGCCCTCGGGCCACATGCTCCGACTTCCCTCGCCCCTGCCTCACCCGCGCTTCCCCTGCCCGGTGGCAGCGCGGTGACCATCGAACCCGGTGGTCAGATCGAACTCTCCAGCGCACCTTTCGCCGATCCGGCAGAGCTCACGCGGAATCTGCGGGCAGATGCGGCCCGTTTGCGGGACTTGCTCGCCACCAGGGAAATCACCGTCACCGCCGCGTCCGCCGACGCGCACCGCCCGGCCGAGCGACTACTTCGATTGCCCCGATACGCGGCGATGGAACGCGCGTTCGCCGGCATCGGCCCCTTCGGCGGCCTGATGATGTGCAATACCGCCGCCACCCAGGTCAGCGTCGACGCCGGGGCCGACCCGGCCGAGGTGCGCGCCCGCTGGACCGCGCTCTACGTGCTCGGGCCCGCGCTGATCGCGGCGTTCGCGTGCTCGCCCACATTGCACGGAATACCCTGCGGGGATTGGGTTTCCCAGCGTATGCGCACCTGGTTGCGGCTCGATCCGGCTCGCACCAGGCCGCCGGTGTCCGACTGGGCCGACCCGATCACCGCCTACGCGCGCTGGGCGCTCGACGTGCCGCTGCTGTGCGTGCGCTGCACCGAACCCGACGCCGACTGGTCGCCCCCGCCGGGTGCGACCTTCGCCGACTGGCTCTCGGGCGCACTCGACGACGAGGTCGGCCGCCGCCCCACCCGCGCCGACCTCGACTACCACCTCACCACCCTGTTCCCGCCGGTCCGAGCCTCCGGACACCTCGAGGTCCGCTACCTCGACACCCAACCCGGCGATACCTGGACCACCCCGATCCACCTGTTCGACGCCCTGCTCTCGACACCCGAAGTGGTTGCCGAGGCAACAGCTCTCGCGGCCCCGGTCGCGGGGGAGTGGACCACGGCCGCGCGCCACGGACTGCTCGACCCGCAGGTGCGCCAGGTAGCGGTGGACGTACTCGAACTGGCGGCACAGCATGCCAGAACACCCGCCGCAGCACAGGAATTGGCCGACGCGGCGCGTCGATGTCGCCTGGCCCGCAGCCCCTCGGACCAGCTGGAGAGCTCGGAGGGTTCGCGATGAATCGACGCCGCGCGCCCGATGGGCCGACCCTGCCTGCCGCTGTGAAGATCCCTGTCGCCCAGCCTCACTCGGAGATCCGCTCGTGACACTTTCCGCACCCGCCGACCATGCCGACCGCGAACGTACACGAGCCAGGATCGCCGAGGTGCTCGCTCGTGCCCGCCACCGCACCGCAATGCTCACCGACAGTGTCGACGAGGCCGACCTCGTCGCGCAGCATTCACCGCTGATGTCGCCGCTGGTCTGGGATCTCGCCCACATCGGCAACCAGGAGGAGCTCTGGCTGGTGCGCGATGTCGGCGGCCGGGAACCGGTGCGCAGTGATATCGACGAGCTGTACGACGCCTTCAAGCACGCCAGGGCGAACCGGCCCGCGCTGCCGCTGCTGAATCCCGAGCAGGCACGTGGCTATGTGGGCACCGTGCGCGAGAAGGTCTTCGACGTTCTCGAATCCAGTCCACTGCTGGGAAACCCACTGGTGGACAATGGTTTCGCCTTCGGGATGATCGCTCAGCACGAACAGCAACACGACGAAACCATGCTGGCTACCCACCAGTTGCGCCTGGGCGCACCGGTGCTGTCGGCGCCACCCGCGCCGTCCGCGCCGGTTCCGATCGACGGTGAAGTAGTCGTTCCCGCAGGCGAGTTCGTGATGGGTACGTCAGCCGATCCCTGGGCGCTGGACAATGAACGGCCCGCGCATCCGGTGTATGTGGAGGGTTTCGCCATCGATGTCGCCCCGGTGACCAACGAGCAGTACCTGGCGTTCATCGACGACGGCGGCTACGAGCGCCGTGAGCTGTGGTCGGAGCGTGGGTGGGCGCACCGGCAGGAGGCGGGGCTGGTCGCGCCGCAGTTCTGGGAGCGCGAGGGGAGTCAGTGGTACCGAAGGGTTTTCGGGGTGCGTACCGCGTTGCGGCCACGTCAGCCGGTGGTGCATGTGTGCTGGTTCGAGGCGGAGGCCTATGCGCGGTGGGCGGGTAAGCGGTTGCCCACCGAGGCGGAGTGGGAGAAGGCGGCGCGGTTCGACCCGGCCACCGGAGCGTCGCGGCGCTATCCGTGGGGCGAGGACGAGCCGAGCGAGCGCACCGCCAACCTCGGCCAGCGACATCTGGAACCGGCCGAGGTCGGCGCGTATCCGGCCGGTGCGTCGGCAACCGGGGTGCACCAGCTGATCGGTGACGTCTGGGAGTGGTGTTCCTCCGGCTTCGAGGCCTACCCGGGGTTCCGTGCGTTCCCGTACCGGGAGTACTCGGAGGTCTTCTTCGGTGGGGACTACCGGATCCTGCGCGGCGGTTCCTTCGGTACCGACGAAGTGGCCTGCCGTGGCACCTTCCGCAACTGGGACCACCCGATCCGCAGGCAGATCTTCGCCGGGTTCCGCCTGGCCCGCGACCTGCGCGAGGACGAACGCTGATGTGCAGACACCTCGGCTATGTCGGCCAACCGGTCGCGGTCGGTGAATTGGTGTTGCGCGGCTCGCATTCGCTCTACGCCCAGTCCTGGGCGCCGCTCGATATGCGTGCCGGCGGCACCATCAACGCCGACGGTTTCGGCGTCGCCTGGTGGCGCCGCGCGGAGGTCGGCATGGACGGCGCTCGCGACGCGGTGACCCGCTACCGCAATCCCGCCCCCATCTGGACCGATCCGGCTGTCGCCGAGGTCCTCGGGCAGCTCGAGTCCCGAGCGGTGCTCGCGGCCGTCCGCTCGGCCACCGTCGGCATGCCGATCGAACGCTCCGCCTGCGCCCCCTTCACCGACGACCACTGGGCCTTCAGCCACAACGGTGTCGTGCAGGAGTGGCGAACCACCCTGCCCGCCGTCCTCACCGACTTGGCGCCCCTTCTCGACCCGTCCGCCTCGGCCTCGATGTTCCTGCACGCCGAAGCGCTCACCGACGCGGCGGCACTGTGGGTCGTGCTGCGCGCTCTGCTCGCCGCGATCGACCCCGACGGTCCGGTCACGTCGCCGGCCGACGCGCTGCGATTACTGGTGACCACCGTGCTGCGTCATCAGCCCAATGCCCGCTTGAATCTGTTGCTCGGCAACGGCTCCGAGCTCTGGGCCACCACTTGCTGGCATGCCTTGTCGGTGCTGGTCACCGACGATTACGCCGTGCTGTCCTCGGAGCCGTACGACGACGATCCACGGTGGCGACCGATCGCGGATCGTCAGCTGGTGACCGCCTCGCCCGGCCACTGCACCATCACCGCTCTGGAATTCCCCGCCACCGAAAGGGTCCGTTCATGACCGCGCCGCTGCTGGACATCCACCTCACCGACGCCGATCTCACCGAGGCCCTGCGAGCCGACGCCCGCGCCGGACTCACCGCCGCCCCGAAGTCGCTGCCGCCCAAGTGGTTCTACGATGCCCGCGGCAGCGAATTGTTCGAGGCGATCACCGAACTGCCCGAGTACTACCCCACCCGCACCGAACGGGCGCTGCTGCGCGATGTGGTCGACGAGATCGCGGCCGCCGCTCGCGCCGATGTACTGGTGGAACTCGGCGCGGGCTCGGCGGCCAAGACCCGGCTGCTCCTCGACGCGCTCACGGCGGTCGGTTCGCTGAAAACCTATGTGCCACAGGATGTTTCCGCATCGGCCCTACGCGGCGCGGCAACCGAACTGGCCGACGAGTACCCGAACCTGTCCGTGCACGGTGTGGTCAGCGACTTCACCGACACCCTGCACAACCTGCCGAGGGGCGGGCGCCGGATGATCGCCTTCCTCGGCGGAACCATCGGTAACCTGGTGCCCGCCGAGCGCGCGGAATTCCTGGCCGGCATCAACGAGGTCCTCGAACCCGGGGAACTGCTGCTGCTCGGCGCGGGCCTCGTGGTCGCCCCCGAGATCGTCGTTCCCGCCTACGACGACGCCGCGGGTGTCACCGCCGAGTTCAACCGCAATGTCCTGCACGTCCTCAACAACCGGCTGTCCGCCGATTTCGAGCCGGACAAGTTCGAGCACGTCGCGCTCTGGGATCCCACGAACGAGTGGATCGAAATGCGCCTGCGCGCGACCGAAGCCATGACCGCGACCGTCGCCGATCTGGGCCTCACCGTCGACTTCGCGGCGGGCGAGGAGATGCGCACCGAGATCTCGGCCAAGTTCCGCCCCGAAGCCCTCAGCGCCGAACTCGACGGCGCGGGCTTCACCCCCACCCACACCTGGACCGACCCCGAGAACCGCTTCACCCTCGTTCTGGCCGAGCGTCGTTGACCGTGACTACGACGGAACTGCCGCGGTCGGCAGGAGGTCGATCGAGCAGGTCGTCAGGGTGTGGCGGTTCTAGAGGTCGAGTTCGTCGGCGACCCCTTCGCCGCTGATCAGGTTCTCGTCCCCGTCGAGGTCGGCGTTGTCGAGGGAGTCCTCGTCGAAAGCGCGGACGGCGGCTTCTTCGGCGGGGCGCTCGTCTTCTTCCATCTCCTCGTGGCGCTCGCCGCTCTCGGTCCACTCCTCGGACAGTTCCTCGCTGATACCGAGGAAGCCGTCGGCGTCGGCCTCGCGGTTGCGGATCACGTAGTCCGCGGGCGGGTCTTCGATATTGCGTTCGTATTCGATGATGTCGTCGGCCTGATCGTCGTCGCCCATGTCCATGTCCAGCGGTTCACGGCTCATGGTGCCAGTATCGGCCCGTGGGCCGACCGGCGCCGGGAAGGCACGCCCGCGCGGATCAGTCGACGCCTTCGAGGACGGCGGCGAGCCATTCGATGAGCGGACGTAGCTCGTTCCAGGCTCGCCGGACCTCGGTGACGCCCGCGGGGGTCTCGAGCCAGTCGGGTGCGCCGTAGTCGCGGCGAACGATCAGCGACTTGTGGCGGAGCAGTTCGATGCGCGGATGGTCGGCGGGGTAGCCCTTGGGGCGGGTCTTGAGCTGTTCGCCGCCGAGGTCGAAACCGGCGGCCGTGATCGCGGCCAGGATGCTCTCCAGCTCGCGGCCGCGCACGTCGTCGTCGATGGTGGCGCGCAGGACGGCCAGGGCACTCGGCGCGGGTCGGAAACAGCCGCCGCCGACGGACAGCCCGGCCGCGCTGATCTGCACATACCAGCCCACACCCGGGGAAAGATGGACCACCGCGCCCTGATGAGTCTTGTAGGGCGTCTTGTCGGCGGAGAAGCGCACGTCGCGGTAGGGCCGGAAAACTCTGGCGTCCCCGAATTCGGCCGCCAGTTCGGCGGTGAGCGCGACCATCGGCGCCCGCACCGCCTCGTCGTAGGTGTGCTTGTGCGCGGTCCAGAAGGCCTTGGAGTTGTCGGCCTCCAGATCCTCGTAGAAGTCCAGGCCGGCCAGCGGGAAACCGGTGAAAGCGTTCATCGTGCGTGCGGTTCTCAGTTCTGTGACGGGATGATGTCGGCGTCGAAGAAGAACACCCGGATCGCCAGTCCCGCGAGCAACGCGAACAGCGCCGCCACGGCCGACCAGTTGCCGAGCGGTTCACCCTTCTTGCTCCCGTACAGCCCTGCCGCGATCCCGAGCACTCCGAAGATGATCGGGAAGAACAGCAGGGCGATCACGGCGAACACGAACGCCACTGTCGACCAGGTCTTACCCGCGGGCGCCTCGACATCACCATCGGAGTCGTCGACGGGCAACCCACCGTAGGACACCTCGGGCCTGCCGGGATATTTGGCCTCGTGCGCGCCATGGGATGGCTCGACCGGCTCGTCCGACAGCGAATACGACACCTCGGGCCGCTCCGGCTTGGCATGCCGAGGCCGGTACTCGCCCTCCCCGGATCCGGATTCCTGCGGTGTGCTCATCGAGACCTCCCAGATCGGGCTATCGTCGGGCTACCGTTCCCAGTATCACCCAACGGACCCTCGGCACCACGATGCCGACACACGAACGGCCCCCGGCGCGATGCCGAGGGCCGTCAGTGAGCAAACTCAAGCGTTGCCGTTGAACAGGCCCGTCACCGAGCCGTTTTCGAAGACCTCGCGGATGGTGCGGGCCAGCAGCGGCGCGATCGACAGCACCGTCAGCGTCGGGAACTTCTTCTCCTCGCTGATCGGCAGAGTGTTGGTGATGACGACTTCCTTGGCACCGCAGTTGGCGAGGCGCTCGGCGGCCGGGTCGCTGAGCACACCGTGGGTGGCCGCGATGATGACATCGCCCGCGCCGGCTTCCTTGAGCACCTTCACCGCACCGGCGATGGTGCCACCGGTGTCGATCATGTCGTCGATCAGCACGCAGGTGCGGCCCTCGACGTCACCGACGACTCGGTTGGACTTCACCTGGTTGGGGACCAGCGGGTCGCGGGTCTTGTGGATGAACGACAGCGGGGTGCCACCGAGGGCGTCGGCCCACTTCTCGGCGACCTTCACGCGGCCGGCGTCGGGGGAGACCACGGCCAGGTTGTCGGTGGAGTAGTTGGTGCGGATGTAGTCCGACAGCTGCACCAGCGCGTGCATGTGATCGACGGGGCCGTCGAAGAAGCCCTGGATCTGGTCGGTGTGCAGGTCGACGCTGATGATGCGGTCGGCACCGGCGGTCTTGAGCAGGTCGGCGACCAGGCGGGCGGAGATGGGCTCGCGGCCGCGGTGCTTCTTGTCCTGGCGGGCGTAGGGGTAGAACGGCAGCACGGCGGTGATCCGCTTGGCCGAACCGCGCTTGAGCGCGTCGATCATGATGAGCTGTTCCATCAGCCACTGGTTCAGCGGGGCCGGGAAGCTCTGCAGCACGAAGGCGTCGGAACCGCGCACCGACTCCTCGAACCGGACGAAGATCTCACCGTTGGCGAACTCACGCGCGGTCTGCGGGGTGATGTCGACATCGAGTTCCTTGGCGACCTGCTCGGCAAGCTCAGGATGTGACCGGCCGGCGAAGAGCATCAAGTTCTTCTGATTGTCGATCGAGAACGCGGTCACTGCTGGTTGCCATCCTTTTGCTCGATTGCCTTGTTCGACGTCTCGTCTGCCGCGATGGCTTCCGCCGCCGCGCGTGCCGCAGCGGTTCCGGGACGGTAGCGCTGCACCCAGTTCTCAATGGTGCGCTGTGGCCCACCCGACACGGCAAGTGCCCCGGGTGGAACGCTCCTGCGCAGTACAGTACCCGCACCCGTATAGGCGCCGTCACCCACGGTTACCGGAGCGATGAACATGGTGTCGCTGCCGGTCCGCACGTGGGAACCGACCACAGTGTGGTGCTTGTTCACCCCGTCGTAGTTCACGAAAACACTGGACGCGCCGATGTTGCTGTACTCGCCGATCGTCGCGTCGCCGACGTAGGTGAGGTGCGGAACCTTGGAGTGCGCGCCGACCGTCGCGTTCTTGGTCTCGACGAACGCGCCGAGCTTGCCGTGCTCGCCGAGCACGGTGCCGGGGCGCAGATAGCTGAACGGTCCGACGTTGGCGTTCTCGCCGATCTCGGCCTGCTCGCCGTGGGTGCGCACCACCTTGGCGCCCGCGCCGACGATCACATCGGTGAGCGTGGTATCGGGCCCGATCTCGGCGTCCTCCCCGATGTGGGTCTCGCCGAACAGCTGGGTTCCGGGGCGAAGGACCGCGTCGCGCCCGATCCGCACACTCGCGTCGACCCAGGTGGTGGCCGGATCGATGACGGTGACGCCCGCGCGCATGTGTCGCTCGAGGATGTAGCGGTTGAGCGTGGCACCGGCCTGCGACAACTGCACGCGGTCGTTGACCCCGGTGACCTTGTTCGAATCGACCAGTCGCGCGCCGTGCACGGGATGCCCGGCCTCGCGGGCCAGCCGCAGCACGTCGGTGAGGTAGAGCTCGTGCTGGGCATTGGCCGTGGACAGCCGCCCGATCATGGTGCGCAGCACGGCGGCGTCGAAGGCGTAGACGCCGGAATTGACCTCTTTGATCTTGGCCTGGGCCGGGGTCGCGTCGGCGTGCTCGACGATCTCGGCGACCTGACCGTCGTCGTCGCGCACGATCCGGCCGTAGCCGTTCGGGTCGTCGGGGACGAAGGTGAGCACGGTGACCGCCGGTCGTTCGGCGTAGCTGCGGTGCTCGTCGAGCAGGGCGCCGAGGGTGTGCCCGTCGAGCAGCGGCACATCGGCGGAGGTGACGAGCAGGTCGCCGGTGAAATCGGCGGGCACGGCCTCGAGCGCGCACTGCACGGCGTGGCCGGTGCCGAGCTGCTGTTCCTGTACCGCACAGACGATTTCGCGTCCGAGTTCCTTGCCGACCTCGGCGACGGCGGCGCCGACCTTGTCGCGGTCGTGCCCGACGACGGTGATCAGGTGGGTGGGGTCGATCTCCGCCGCGGCGTGCAGCGCGTGCGAGAGCATCGAGCGCCCCGCGAGCGGATGCAGCACTTTCGGAGTCTTCGACCGCATTCGCGTCCCAGCCCCGGCTGCGAGAACGACGACGGCGGTCTGCGGTGGCATGGATCTCCCTCGGCTGCCGGTCAGCGAGTGTGCTGTGGCGGGTTCGGTCGGTCGGTGATGGGGTGCGGGCCGACGATACGTCACTGTGCCCGTGTGTGCTCCGCCGCCAGGACTCGAACCTGAACTATCTGAACCAAAATCAGAGGTGCTGCCATTACACTACGGCGGATCGCCACACCAGTGGGCTGTCAGAGCCCACCACTGTGCTACGGCACGGCCATGATCCTCGCATAGCAGTCCGCCTCTCCGCGAATTTTGGCTTGCCCGCCACTCCGCGAATTTTGGCCGGACTCAGGTGCGGGACGAGTCGGAAACGCGGCAAGCGTGCGGAAGTGGCCTGGTCAGCCGGTACCCGACGAGTTACCCATGTGCTCGCGAGATCAGTCGTCGGCAGGGTGGGGATGTGGTGGCGTTGTGCGGTCTGAGACAGTTGGGGGTGGTGGGTCCGGCAGGTGGTGGAGAGGCAGGGAAGTTGTCTTCTAGTGATCCGGGTCGGGTGGCCAGGCCGAGAATGACCGGTACGCAGCGGCGCCAGCAGTTGATCGAGATCGGTCGCGCGTTGTTCGCGGAGCGGGGCTACGACGCCACGTCGATCGAGGAGATCGCGCAGCGTGCGCAGGTGTCCAAGCCGGTGGTCTACGAGCATTTCGGGGGTAAGGAAGGGCTCTACGCGGTGGTGGTCGACCGCGAGATGTCGATGCTGCTCGACATGGTCACCTCCTCGCTCACCCAGAACCGGTCGCGGTTGCGGCTCGAACAGGTGGCGCTCGCGCTGCTCACCTACATCGAGGAACGCACCGACGGATTCCGCATCCTGGTGCGCGACCAGCCGGCGCCCAACGCCGACGGCCGGTACTCGAGCCTGCTCAACGAGGCCGTCAATCAGGTGGCGCACATTCTCGCGGGCGACTTCGCCCGCCGCGATCTCGACACCAGCCTCGCCCCGCTCTACGCCCAGGCGCTCGTCGGCATGGTGTCGACGGCGGCCACCTGGTGGCTCGACGAGCGCACCCCGCCGAAGGAAGTGGTCGCGGCGCATCTGGTGAACCTGTGCTGGAACGGTTTGAGCCACTTGGAAGCCGAACCGGGTCTCAGCTCCGAATGGAATACGAACATCGCGGGGCCCAAGCCGGGGTAACCGGTCGATAGCGCCCGTGCCGGAAGCGAATCCAGGATTCGGGTGCCCCCGAAGGGTCTGGTGGTACGGTTCACCCATCCTTTTGGGTGCTGCCGGGCGGTATGTCGATCAATTTCGGGATGTCGGTCTACTTCAGGATGGCTGGATTATTGGATGACAGGCGGATCTGATGGCTAGGCAAGCGCGCGCGGAGATCACCCGCGACTCCGTCCTTGCTGGCGCTGCCGATGTCTTTCTCCGTTTGGGCTACGCCAACGCGAGCCTCAGCGAAATCATCGCGCAGTCCAATGTGACCAAGGGCGCCTTGTACTTTCACTTCGGCTCCAAGGAGGAGCTGGCACGGGCGGTGGTCGATCAGGGCAACGAACGGCTCATCGGGTCGTGTCAGGGTTTCTTCGATTCCCGGGTGCCCGCGCTCGAGGCGTGCATCGGCATCACCTATGTGGTCGCCGATCTGTCGATGAACGATCCGATGGTCGGTGCGATGCTCAAACTCACCCACCAGATCGGTGACTATCGGGGCGCCCAGGGCGACAACATCGCCAAGACCTGGGGTGAGACCTACCGGGTGCTGTCGGAGCGGGCGATCTCCCAGGGCGATCTGCTCGCCGATCTCGACGCCGAGGTGGTCGGGCTGTTGCTGCAGGAACTCACCGCGGGCGTGCACATCGTCGCGGTGGGCACCGAGTCGATGGATCAGATGGCCACCCGGATGGAACGGGCCTGGTATTTCCTGCTGCCCTCGATCGTTCCGCCCGAGAAGCTGTCGTATTTCCGGGAGTTCGCGGCGCGCCGGTTGCGCCGCTACGTGGTCTAGACGCTGCGGTCGGTGGCGAGCACGGCCCGCACGTCGGCGTCGGGTCCGCTCGCCTCGATCCGCACCTCGTCGCGACCGAAGGCGTGCAGCAGCAGTTCCGACGGCGGGCCGGTGAGCACCACCGCGTCGCCGGTGCCCGCGTGCGCGGTGATCCGTTCACCGTCCGGCGTGGCCAGCACCAGCGGCACGGGCGACCTGCGGTAGTTCGCCCGGGCGATCGCCCGCAGCGCCCGCCACAGCCGCTGCTCGTCGGTATCGGCCAATTGCCTTGGTTCCCAACCTGGTTCGCCGCGGCGGATGTCTTCGTGGTGGATGAACATCTCGGTCAAGTTCACCATCGCGTCGACCGGGCGCAGCGGTGACCACAGCGGTGGACCGGTGCGGATCTGCTCGGCGAGCTCCGGGAACGGGCGCTGCCGGATCTTGGCCTGTTGTCTGTCGAGGTAGCCCGCCATCGGCTTCAGGAGGATGCCGAGCGCGGCATCGGGCCTGCGTTCGCGCACAACCAGGTGGGCGGCGAGGTCGTAGACGGTCCAGGTGCCGCACAGCGTCGGCGCTTCGGCACCCGCCGCGAGTGCCGACCGAACAAGGGCGTGGCGTTCACGTTGAGCCAGACTCACGCTTGCGACCCTACGCCGCGTGGGCGGAGTCTCGCCCAGCTCGGGGAGATGTCGGACCCGGTGACTAGACTTTGCTACGTCCTCCTCGACCATCCCGTCTGCGCATTCAGGAGCGTTCATGTCCTCCCTTCGTCCCCCGCTCGCCGGTCTGGCCGAGGCGGCTGGGGGTGATGCCGCGCTGCGGACGGTGGCCGATCTGGTCGGCAAGTCCGGGGTGGAACTGGTCGCCCCCTCGGCGGTGCGCGCGTTCGTCGCGAGCACCGTGGCCGCCCAGCGTCCGCTGGTCGTCGTCACGGCGACCGGCCGCGAGGCCGACGACCTGACCGTCGAGCTGGCCGAGATGCTCGGCGACTCGGTGGCGATGTTCCCGTCCTGGGAGACGCTGCCGCACGAACGTCTCTCACCCGGACCCGACACGGTCGGGCGCAGACTCGAGGTGCTACGCAGGCTCGCCCACCCCGACGACCCGGTGTACCCGGAACCGCTGCGTGTGGTGGTCACCACGGTGCGGTCGCTGATGCAGCCGATGACGGCGGGCCTCGGCGATATCGAGCCCATCGTGTTGCGCGTCGGCGAGGACCACGACTTCGACGCCCTGCTCGCGCGCCTGGTCGAATTCGCCTACACCCGTGTCGACATGGTCGGCAAGCGTGGCGAGTTCGCGGTGCGCGGCGGCATCCTCGACCTGTTCCCGCCCACCGCCGATCATCCTGTGCGCGTGGAGTTCTGGGGCGACGAGGTCACCGAGCTCCGCCCGTTCGCCGTCGCCGATCAACGCTCCATCGACGATCTGAGCGTCGAGGTGGTCGTGGCCCAGCCGTGCCGCGAACTGCTGCTCACCGAGCCGGTGCGCGAACGCGCCGCCGCGGTCGCGGTCGACAATGCCGCCGACGCCGCGCTCGTCGAAATGCTCGACAAGATCGCCGAGGGCATCCCGGTCGACGGCATGGAGGCGCTGCTTCCCGTCCTGGCGCCCGGCAAGCTGAGCCTGCTCACCGAGGCTCTGCCCGAGGGCACCCACCTGCTGCTGTGCGACCCGGAGAAGATCCGTACCCGCGCGGCCGATCTGGTGCGCACCGGCGAGGAATTCCTCGAGGCCTCCTGGACGGCGGCTTCCTTCGGCAGCGACGCCCCGCTCGGCGCGCACGGTCTCGACCTGGCCGCCTCCGGTTACCGTTCGCTGCCCGAATTGCACGGCAGCGCAGACGAACTCGGGCTGCCGTGGTGGACGTTGAGCCCGCTGAGTTCCGGCGATCCGGTCGAGGTGAACCTGCCGGTGCTGGCGGGCCCGACCGCGCGTGGGTCGGAGGATCTGGTCGCGACCATCTTCGCCTCGCTGCGCGCGCACGTGGCGACCGGTGGGCGTGCCGTCGTGGTGGTCACCGGGCACGGCACCGCCCAGCGTGTGCTGGAACGGCTCGGTGAGGCCGAGGTGCCCGCCGCACTCCTTCCGGCGGGGGCGGTTCCGGAGCCGGGCGTGGTCGGTGTGCTGTGCGGTTCGCTGCACGACGGGCTGATCTTCGACGACGCGGGCCTGGTCGTGGTCGCCGAATCCGATCTCACCGGCAACCGGGTCACCGCGCCGAGCGAGGGCAAGCGGCTGCCCGCCAAGCGCCGCAACCAGGTCGACCCGCTGGCGCTGTCGGCCGGCGACATGGTGGTCCACGACCAGCACGGCATCGGCCGCTTCGTCGAGATGATCGAACGCACCGTCGGCGGTGCGCGCCGCGAATACCTGGTGATCGAGTACGCGCCGAGCAAGCGCGGCCAGCCCGGCGACCGGTTGTTCGTGCCGATGGAGTCGCTCGATCAGCTCTCCCGCTACGTCGGCGGCGAGCTGCCGAGCCTGTCCAAGCTGGGCGGTTCGGACTGGGCGAACACCAAACGCAAGGCGCGCAAGGCCGTTCGCGAGATCGCCGGTGAACTGGTGCAACTCTATGCCGCCCGCCAGGCCGCGCCGGGACACGCCTTCGGCCCGGACACCCCGTGGCAGCAGGAGATGGAAGACGCGTTCGCGTTCACCGAGACCGTCGACCAGATGACCGCCATCACCGATGTGAAGGCCGATATGGAGAAGCCCGTCCCGATGGACCGCGTGGTCTGCGGCGACGTCGGCTACGGCAAGACCGAGATCGCGGTGCGCGCGGCGTTCAAGGCGGTGCAGGACGGCAAGCAGGTGGTGGTGCTCGTCCCCACCACCCTGCTGGCCCAGCAGCACCTGCAGACCTTCACCGAGCGGGTGGCGGGCTTCCCGGTGACAGTGAGGGGCCTCTCGCGCTTCACCGACGCGTCCGACTCCAAGGAGATCCTGGCCGGGATGGCCGACGGATCGGTCGACATCGTGGTCGGCACCCACCGGCTGCTGCAGACCGGGGTCCGCTGGAAGGACCTCGGCCTGGTGATCGTCGACGAGGAGCAGCGCTTCGGTGTGGAACACAAGGAGCACATCAAGGCGCTGCGTACCCACGTCGACGTGCTCACCATGTCGGCCACCCCGATTCCGCGCACCCTGGAGATGAGCCTGGCCGGCATCCGCGAGATGTCGACCATCCTCACCCCGCCCGAGGAACGTCATCCGGTGCTCACCTACGTGGGCGCCTACAACGACAAGCAGGTCACCGCCGCCATCCGCCGCGAGCTGATGCGCGACGGTCAGGTGTTCTACGTGCACAACCGGGTGTCCTCGATCGACAAGGCCGCCAAGAAGATTCGTGATCTGGTGCCCGAGGCGCGGGTGGTCGTGGCGCACGGGCAGATGAACGAGGACCAGCTCGAGCGCACCGTGCAGGGTTTCTGGGAGCGCGAATACGACGTGCTGGTGTGCACGACGATCATCGAGACCGGTCTCGACATCTCCAATGCCAACACCCTGATCGTGGAACGCGCCGACTCCCTCGGCCTTTCGCAGCTGCACCAGTTGCGCGGCCGGGTCGGTCGTTCGCGCGAGCGCGGGTACGCCTACTTCCTTTACCCGCCGGAGAAGCCGCTCACCGAGACCGCATACGACCGGTTGGCGACCATCGCCCAGAACTCCGATCTCGGCGCCGGTATGGCGGTGGCGATGAAGGACCTCGAGATCCGTGGCGCGGGCAACGTGCTCGGCGCCGAACAGTCCGGTCACGTGGCGGGCGTCGGTTTCGATCTGTACGTGCGGCTGGTCGGTGAGGCGGTGGAGGCCTACCGGGCCGCGGCCGACGGCAAACCGATCGTCACCGAGGAGATCAAGGAGGTGCGGATCGACCTGCCGGTCGACGCGCACATCCCGCCCGACTACATCGCCAGCGACCGGCTGCGGCTCGAGGCATACCGCAAACTCGCCTCCGCGCAGGACGATTCGGCGCTGGCAGCCGTCGTCGAGGAGCTCGTCGACCGGTACGGGCCGGTGCCGGTGGAGGTCGGCAGGTTGGTGTCGGTGGCGAAGCTGCGGCTGCTGGCACGCGAGTACGAGGTGTCCGAGATCGTGGTCACCGGCTCGACATTGAAGATCGCCCCGTTGAATCTGCCCGACTCGAAACAGATGCGGCTCAAGCGGATCTACCCCAGCGCCACCTACCGGGCGGCCAGCGGAATGGTGCAGTTGCCGCTGCCGCGGGTCACCGACAGTGTCGGCGCCGACCGGGTCCGCGATGTCGCGGTGCTGCAATTCGTCGCCGACCTGCTGCTCGTGCTCGACGGCAAACCACAAGGGATGGTGGATCTTTCGGTGCCCGCCGAGGCGAGCGTATGAGCGAGGCGCAGGAAGCGGCCGATACCGCCGTCGTCGCGGCGGGCCTGGCCGACGCCGTTCGGGTGATGGACCGGCTGTGGCACTTCGGCGGCTGGGAAACCACCCAGACCCACGATTCGCTGCGCCCCTACCTGCTCGAGGAAACCTACGAACTGCTCGACGCCATCGGCTCCGGCGACTACGAGACCATTAAGGAGGAACTCGGCGACCTGCTGCTGCAGGTGCTGTTCCACTCCCGGATCGCCGAAGCCGCAGGCGAATTCACCGTCGACGACGTGGCGGCTGCGCTCGTCGGCAAGCTGGTCCACCGCAGTCCGCACCTGATCGAGGCCGACCTGCCGCCCGGCATCTCGGTGGCCGAGAAGATCGCCGCGCAGGAAAAGGCCTGGGAGGAGCGCAAATCCGCCGAGAAGGCCCGCCGCTCCTGCCTCGACGGCATCGCCATGGCACAGCCCGCCCTCGCGCTCGCCGAAAAGGTTCGGTCCCGCAGCGCCCGCGCCGGCCTGCCCGACGACCTGGTCCCCGGCGCACTGCGCACGGTGGAGCTGGGTGGCCCGGACTCCGCCGAGGAACGCCTGCGCAAGGCCACTCTCGATTTCGCCTCGGCCATCCGTGCGGCCGAGGACGCGGCGGAATCGGCGCGCGGGGAGCGGTTACCGCTGACGGCCGAGGACTGGCGCGCCCACTGGCCGCGCTGACCACGCGCGACACCGCGAGATCGGTTCCGGTCGAACCCGAGTGCGGTACACAGCTACCCGACGGCTAACGATCTTGGTCGGGTGAATGCCCAGCGATCGCTGCCGAGACGTTAGCGGCAAGTGGCACAGCGCTTTAGACTCGGTGGCGAGCTCGCTGTTCGCGGCGGGCTGGGGTGTCCGACGATCGTCGAGGTGAGGTAGATGGCAACAGAAGTCGATCCGGTAGAACACGGCGAGTTGACAGATCATCCCGAACTCGACGTGTTGCCGGTGTGGCCACAGGAAACCATCGCGGTACTGGTCACCACCGATCCCGCCCCGCACGCCATTCCGGTTTCCTGGCCGGTGCGCGCGGGCGACCGGCGCATCCTCATCAGCCTGCGCACCAATCGTGGGTCGCTCGCCCGGTTGCGGGAGCGGCCCGAGGTGGCGTTGCTGATCCTGGGTGGCGGCAATGTGGCGTTGTCGGCCCGTGGCCGGGCGACGGTGATCGCCGAGCAGATGCCCGAGGCCGAGGACTACGCCGCCGTGCGGATCGACGTCGATGTGATCGACGACCACCGTCAGTCGGCCTTCGCGGTGGACCGGGGCATCCAGCGAACGGTTCTCGACGACACCGAGCTGCGCGCCCTGGAGGGCCGGGTCGAGACCTTGCGCACCTGGGCCGAGCAGCAGCACTGAACACGATCAGGACAGAAGGGTTTTCATGAGCGTCTCACTCGCCAAGGGCGGCAATGTCTCGCTGTCGAAGCAGACCGACAACCTCACCAAGGTCGCAGTCGGTCTCGGCTGGGACGTGCGGACCACCACCGGCGCCGACCACGATCTCGATGCCAGTGCGTTGGCGACCGGGGCCAACCTGAAGGTGCTGTCGGACCAGCATTTCGTGTTCTACAACAACCTGCGTTCGCCCGAGGGGACCATCGAGCACACCGGTGACAACCTGACCGGTGAGGGCGACGGTGACGACGAGGTGATCAATGTCGACCTGGCCGCCACGCCGCCGTCGATCACGAACATCTTCTTTCCCGTGTCGATCCACGACGCCCAGGCGCGGGGGCAGTCCTTCGGACAGATCCGCAATGCCTACATCCGGGTGACCGATGCGAACACCGGTGTCGAGCTGGCCCGCTACGACCTGTCCGAGGACGCCTCGACCGAGACCGCGATGGTTTTCGGCGAGCTGTACCGGCACAACAACGAGTGGAAGTTCCGCGCCATCGGCCAGGGATACGCGTCCGGTCTCGCGGGGATCGCCCGCGATTACGGCGTGAATATCTGACGGTTTCGCACGACGAACGGGCGGCGGTCCTGGCGACCGCCGCCCGTCATCCTGCCTGGGTCGCGGGAATGCGCGGGAGCGGAGTCGTACTCGCCTGGTCGAGCAGGCTGAAGTACTTGCGGAGCATGAGCGCTGCCGTCGTGGCCAGGCCTGCCGTGAGGCCCCACCAGACGCCCGCCGCCCCGAGATGTAGCGGGAACGCGAACAGCAGGGCGGCCGGGATGCCGACACCCCAGTAACCGACGAGCGAGAGCCGGAAGCCCGCGGAGGTTTCCTTGAGCCCGCGCAGCAGGCCCGTCCCGATGTTCTGGGCGGCGTCGAAGAACTGCAGAACGATGCCGATGAGCAACAGCGTGTGGGCGATCTCGACGGTCGCGGTGTCGGAGGTGTCGAGGAACGGCGCGAGCACCACGTCGGGGGCAAGGACGTAGACCGCCCCCGTGACGATGGCGAGCACGCCCGCATGGCGCAGGGCAAGCCAGGCCAGCGACTTGGCGTGGCTGTACTCGTCGCGGCCCACGGCATGGCTGACCAGGATCGACGCACCGTGCGACAGGCCGATCGCGACCTGGAAGACGATGTAGATGATCTGGTACACGACATTGTGCGCGGCCAGGGCGGCCGGGCCGAAACTCCCCATCACCAGCGCGAGCACCGAGAACATGCCCGCCTCGGAACCGTAGGTCAGGGCGATGGGTGTGCCGAGGCGAAGTTCCTCGCGCACGGTCGCCCAGCGCACCGGCCACGGGGTCCGCGGCAGGGTGGCGCCGAGCTGTTCGTCGCGGCGCACCATCGCCCAGAACACCCCGAAGGTGATCAGGAAGACCAGCGAGGTGGCGATGCCGACGCCGGTCAGACCGGAGGCGGGGATGCCCGCCCAGCCGTGGATGAAGGCGAGCGCGAGCACCAGGTTCAGCACGACCGAACCGAGCGTCACCATCAGCAAGGCCTGGGGACGCTGCATGCCCACGGTGTACTGGCGCAACACCTGGAACCACAGGCACGGCAGCAGGCCGGGTGCCAGCGCGATCATCATCGGCCGGGCCAGATCGAGAACGGCGGTGTCCTGCCCGAGCCACGACAGGGCCCAGCCGAGACCGATCAGCACCGCACCACCGAGCAGGCCGGCGATGGTGGCGATGACGAACGCCGCCCGGACCACCGCGCGCACCTCGTCGTCGGCCGACTCGCCGCGTTTGCCCGCCGCGCCGAGAGCACCGGCGATCTGATTTCCGGTGCCGGTGATCAGGCCGACGCACATGGTGCGGATCTGGTTGAACAACACCAGCGCCAGGCCGCCCGCCGCGACCTGCGCGACACCGAGCGTGCCCATCAGCACGAGATTGGTGGTGGACACCGCGATCTGGGCCAGCTGGGTCAACGCGATCGGCGTCGCCAGCTTGGCCAGTGCGCTGGTGTCGGTGTTCTTACCGTTCACCAGCGCTCCCCGGTCTCCGTTTCGCGCGCGATCGCGCTCACCTGACCTCCATCAGTTCGTCGTGGCGCCGCAGCGGTGAGTACCGGCGCAGCAGTGTGGTGACCTCGCATTCGGCGGCCGGGTCGAGCAGCTCGCGCGCGCTCATCCAGTCGTCGTCGAACACGGTGTCCAAGTACTTCTCGCCACCGTCGCACACGATGGTGACCACGGTGGAACCGGCCGGGAATTCCTCGAGCCGGGCCAGAGCATTGTGCACCGAACCGCCCGCGGAACCACCGATCAGCAGACCGTGTGTCCTGGCGACGGCGCGGGCGGTGGCGAACGCGTCGACATCGCTCACCTTCACACCCTCGTCGAGCAGGCTGTAGTCGACCGCGGTGCCGATGGTCGCGCCCGGCGGGGTGCCGGTGCCCGACTGCCAGTACGGGCCGCCCTCGCCGCCGAAGGCGATGGACCCGACCGGCTCCACCCCGATCACCTTCGGTACGCAGCCGAGTTCACGCAGGCGGGTGGCGGTGCCGAACAGCGACCCGCCGGTACCGACCGCCGACAGCAGGATGTCGACCCGCTCCACCTCGGCCAGCAATTCCTCGGCGACCGCGTAGTAGCCGACGGCGTTGGCGTCGTTGTTGTGCTGTTCGGTGAAGAAGGCGTCGTCGCGGGCAGCGGCCATCGCCTCGGCGAGGTCCTCCCGTGCCGAGGTGGCCAGTTCGTCGTCACCGTCGTCGGCGACGAACACCAGGTCGGTGCCCATGGCCTTCATCGCGCGCAGTTTGTCCCTACAGGCGTGGTTGTCGACCACGGCGGTGAACCGATAGCCACGTTCGGCCGCGACCACCGCCAAGCCGAGCCCGGTATTGCCGGACGTAGATTCGATGATATGCCCGCCATCGCGCAGCAAACCGCGCCGCTCGGCATCGTCGACCATCGAGCGGGCCATCCGGATCTTGGCTGCGCCGGTGGGGTTGAACTGTTCGAGCTTGAGCAGCAGGCGGGTGCCGCTGTCGGTGACGGCCAGCTCGAACAGCGGAGTGCGGCCGATCAGATCCGTCACGCGCGTGACGAGAGCCATGGGGTTTCCTCCATCGGAAGGGGGTCAGCGGGAAGTGTCGTCGAGGGTCCAGCGCAGCCGGTCGGCGCGCTCACGCAGCACGACCTTGGGCGGCAGGGGGAGTTCGTGGAACGGTGACTCGTTGGAATCCATCTGATACCCGGCGGTGTTCGGGTAGATCAGCAGGTCACCGACGCGAGCTCGGCGGGGCAGCGGGATGCGCCGCCTGCTGAGCAGATCGGATTCCAGGCAGGTTGTCGCGCCCACGCAGGTGGGGGTCGTGGTGCCGGGTCGCTGCGGCCACAGCACCGGGTCGGGCAGATATTCGCTGGCGAACCACTGTTCGGACAGGCTCAGGCTGGTGCCGTCGACGGTGAGGATGTCGTACGGGTGACCCTGTGTCGTACGGGTTTTCACGCCTTGCACGCGGAAGACGGAACTGCCCGCGCGATCGAGCAGAGCGCGTCCCGGCTCGACAGCCACGCGTATGCCGTCGTCACGCAAGCTTTTCGCGAGGCCGTTGTGTGCAAGGACGGCGCCGAGCATGTCTGCACCCGGTGACGGGAAATGATAGGGGTAGTAGTCCTCCGTCGGCGCGCTGCCGTGAAACCAGTTGTCGGTGAGTGTTTCCCGGAAGCACGACCATGAATCGGCATCGAGGTAGTCCACGCCGAAGCCGCCGCCGATCGAGATGAGGTCGGCGGGATGGCCCTCGGATCGTGCCCTCAGGCAGTGGTCGACCAGGGCCGTGGCTTGTTCGGCGCGGGCGGTGGCGTCGTAACCGGACAGATGGAAGCTGAAGCCGGACAAGCTGATCGGCCCGCCCGGGGTAATTGCTCCGATCGTCTGCGTGAGTTCCTGAGGATCCAGACCGAACCGGCTCGTCGATCCCTCCGGCAGCACACGAAGCACGATCCGGGCAGGCAGGTCGAGCGCGGCGAGCCGGTCGAGTTCGTCGACGGCATCGATCGCGATGAGCGCGCCATGACGTGCGGCCAGCCACAGTAGATCGTCGGACTTGGCGGGCCCGGTGACCATCAGATCCTCGCCGCGCACGCCCTGCGCCAGTGCCGCGACCAACTCGCCGGTACTGGCCACATCCACGCCGGCACCGGCCTCCGCGCACGCACGGACCACACATGCCGCCTTGTTCGCCTTCTTCCCGAAATAGACGAACCCGTCGACACCGGCGTCGGTGAACGTCGCCTGAAAGGCCTTGACGTTCACCGTGACCCGCTCCGGAAACAGCACGTGGAACGGTCCACCGACCGCTTCGGCGATGTCGCCGAGCAGCAGTGGATCATCGAGCAGACGTTGCTCCACCGCATCGATGTAGGCGGGCATCGGCGGTGCGCAATGGGACAGGCCATCGACTGTGCCCGAACGGAATTCGTCGGCTACCTGGGCGGAGTCGACGCCGGCTAGTCCCACAGCGGCACCTCCGTACCTCGCCCCTCGGCGATCGCGCGCGCCGCCAGCGCATGGGCGACCGCGATATCGGTGAGCACCAGCCCGCTGTTGTAGACGAAGATCTTCTCGTCTTCGGAGCGACGGGCCGTGGCCGCGCGGGTGAGGATCTGGGGGAGTTCGGCGTCGACCGAGCGCAGCGTGCCGTCCGGTCCCGCCATGTCGGTGCCGGTCAGCGCCATCTGTGCGGCGCTGGTCGCCACCACCCGATCGGCGTCGACCAACGTCGACGGTGCCAGCCCGTAGCCCACGAGCACCGCGACGGAACCCGGTGCCAGATGCGAGGATTCGAGCGCGACCTCCGTGCCGGGACCGGCCGTCGCCAGCACCACGTCGGCGGTGGGTGCCGCTGCGTACGGATCGTCCACCTGTTCCAGCACCGCGTGCGGCACCTCGGCGGCCAGCTGCGCGTGCACCGCCGCCAAGCCCTCGGCGTGCGTGCCGTACACCATCAGCTTGCGTAGCTGCGGATTCGCCGCGAGCAGGTGTGGCAGCGCGTTGCGCCCCTGCGTTCCGGTACCGATGAGCAACGCGCTCTCGGCACCACGGCGGACCGTCTCGCGCACCAGCAGTGCCGACACCGCCGGAGTGCGCAACGCGCCCACCCGGGCACAGTCCATCATCGCGATGGGGGCGCCGGTGGTGTCGTCGTAGAGGGTGATGGTGGTGTAGTACCGCTTGGTGCTGCGGTCGTGACCCGGGTCGAACTTGTAGGAGGTCTTCATCGCCACCACGCGGCGGCGACCGTCGCGGCCGAGCATCGCGTACGACACCGACGAGCCACCCGGATCGGCGACGCTCAACTTGCGCGGGTTGTCGGATTCGCCCGCGGCGAAGGCGAGATAGGCCTCCTCGACGGCCCGTACCACCTCGGCGGGCGTGATCGGCACATCGGCCAGATCGCTGCGCGAGAGCACTCGGAGCCCGACGCTGCGGTCACGGTTGTTCAACGGATCCTCGTTCATCTGCACTGTCCTGCCCTGCCGTCCGATCGGTGCGCGCCCGATACGGCGCGATCACCTCTTGCCCGTACCCATTCTCGGACGCTTCCTCGCTCCGCCGACGACGTTCCGGCAGGCGGATATTGACGCGCTTGAGCCACCGATCGGTGCCGTCGTAGCGGGCGCGGAACGGCACCCGGCCGTGCACGGCCACATCGTTGTCGACGAGCAGGAGCTCGCCGGGAGCCAGCGCCGGAGCGTGACAGACACGCGCGAGTTCGGCGGTGAGCCGGGCGTAGGCCGCGCGGAACGCCGGGTCGGCGTCGTCGAGCGGGGTATAGGCGGGGTCGTATCTGATGGTGTCGCAACCGTTTTCGTCCACCCAGACGGTAGGCAGCGGTGGCGCGAACGATCCGAAGTCGGTGCCGTAGGAGACATCGGGCAGGATCGGCACCGTAGGGGTGGCCAGGATGCGGCGGTCCTCGTCGCTGAGTTCCACCTCGCGGATCGAGGACACGGTGGTAGCCACCCGATCCGGATTGCGCACGCACGCCAGCATCAGCAGATTGGCGCGTTCGGCGTGGAAGGCGTCCTCGGAGTGCGGGCTCAGCAGCGTCGCGCTGCTCGCGCCGGACTGTTCGTGCTCGTGTCCGACGGCGGGCACGATGTTGTTGACCAGCCGCCCGTTCTGCTGACCGAGCCAGCCGAACAGGTCACCCGCGCACCGGGCGAGCAGCAGCAGGATGATGTCGAGTTCGAGCGAGCCGTGATGGGTCGGGTCGCCCGCCGACACGGCCGCGCTCTGCCAATCCGCAGGCGTCGGGCCGAATTCGGCGTCGCTCACCGGCAGGCCGCGCACCACGGTCGCACCCGCCGCGGTGGCGGGTGGGCGAACGGCGTGTCGCACGGATGCCGGGAGTTCGCCGGCGCGGCGATCGATCTCGGCCAGCAGGGCGGCGTCGTGCAGGGTCTCGGTGTGCGGTGGGTCACTCAGTTGATGTCGGATGTCGGCGGCGAGGCGGCGAACGGCCTTGGCGGCGTCCGGCTCGAACTCGCGGTACTCGATGTCGTGCAGGTGAATCGTTTTACGTTCGGAGAGAACGCTTTTCACCGGCCTTCCCTTCTTCGCATCGGTCGAACGCGGGTGGTGGAGACTCGATGAGCGAAGGTAGTGCCTGGCAATGGATTAGGCAAGACTTACCTAACATGCTCTCATGGCAAATAGCTTATGGGTATGGGCCTGATTTCTACCCGAAGTCGCTGGCAGTCGCTGAATCGGGGGCCGTGGGCGGCGTGGCGGAACGGACTCGGTCGAAAGGAAGACCACCACCGGGCTACTGTTTTAGGCTAGCCTCGCCTAGTTTGCGGCGCCCGGTGAAGGGGTCCGGCGCCCGCCGCTCGAGGAGGAACACCATGGGTTTCACACGCAGGCAGTTGCTGCAATCCGGCATCGGTCTCACCGCAGTGCTGCTGGCCGCGGCGTGCACCAGCGGTGAGGAGTCGAACGGAACCGTCAAGCCGGGCGGCACGCTGCGCGTCGGCGCGCTCGGTACCGCCGCGCGCAGTGAACGCGATCCGCACGCCAATCTCAGCAACGAGAGCGACTTCCTGATCGCCTCCCTCGTCTACGACGCGCTGACCGTCCCCGGCGACAACCCGAATGTCGTGCCGCGCCTGGCCGCACGGTGGGAGGCCGACGCCGAGAACCGCCGCTGGACCTTCACCATCGCCGAGGGCGCCAAGTTCCACAACGGCGCGCCGGTCACCGCCGATGACGTGGTGTGGTCGATGCGGCGGCTGCGGTCGGTGGGCGGGGCGTCGAAGATGCCGGTCGCCGAGAACGACATCGTCGCCGACGGACCGAACCGCGTGGTGTTCACCGTGCCCGCACCCAATACCCAACTGCCGCTGCTGCTTCGGCTGATGACCTTCACCGTCCCGCAGGGCACCACCGACTTCGCCGCCGGCGTCGGCTCCGGTCCGTTCCGGCTCGAGTCCTACCAGAACGGCAACGCCCGCCTGGTGCGCAACGAGAACTGGCACGGCACCCCGCCGTCGCTGGACGCCATCGAGGTGACCATGTTCGACAGCGTCACCGCGCTCGGCAACGCGGTGCTCGGTGGGCAGATCGACCTGGCCTCCAATGTCGGTGCCATCGCGGGCCGCACCGCCGCAGGTCGTGGCGATCTGCAGGTGATCCGCCGCCCGGACGACACCATGCTCGGTGTCGCGATGCGCGCCGCCGACGGGCCGTTCGCCGACGCGCGGGTGCGCACCGCGTTGCGGCTGGGCGTGGACCGGGAAGCGCTGGTCAACCAGGTGCACTCCGGGTTCGGCACGGTCGCCGCCGATGTGCTCGGCACCGCCGACCCGCTCTACGACACCTCGCTGCGCCGCAGCCGCGATATCGAGCGCGCGAAAACCCTGCTGCGCGAAGCGAATTTCGATACCGGGCGCAGCTACCCGTTCGTCACCAAGGCCGAGGTGCCCGGTGAGGTCGAGTCGGCGAAGGTGATCGCCACCCAGCTCGCCGAGATCGGTGTCCGCCTCGACGTGCAGGTGGCCGAGTCGGGCGCGTTCTACGACCAGACCTGGTTGAACGCCCCGCTCTACACCGTGTCCTGGGGTACCAACGATTCGGTGCTGTTCCTGGCCGACAAGCTGATGACCTCGGGCTCGAACCGCAACGAAACCGCCTTCCGCGACCCCGAATTCGATGCGGCCAACGCCAAGGCGCTCGCCACGACGGGCGACGAATACGGCCGTGCCGTGCGTGAGTTGCAGCGCATCGAGTTCGAGCGCGGCGGCTACCTGGTGTGGGGCATGGCCGACGGTGTCGACATCGCCGCCGCGTCCGTGCGCGGGCTGCCGACCCTCGGCGGTTTCGCCCGCGTCCAGCTGGAACGTGCCTGGTTGGCGTGAGTGCCGTGAAAGCGTTCGCCCTGCCCGCGCTGCGCCGGGTCGTGCTGCTGGTGACGCTGCTGGCCATCGTGTTCGTCGCGGTGGACCTGCTGCCGGGCAGCGCGGCCCGCTCGGTGCTGGGCAGGGAGGCCGGTGCGGCCGAGCTCGCGGCCAAGGAACACGAGCTCGGTCTGGACCGCGCACTGCCGGTGCAGTTCTGGCACTGGATCACCGGTGTGCTGACCGGTGACTTCGGCCGGACCGCACGCGGTAACTCGATCGGGGACATGCTCGCCGACAAGTTTCCGCAGACGCTGCTGCTCGGCGGGATCGCCCTGCTGCTCACGGTGGTGTGCTCGCTGGCTCTCGGCTGCTGGTGGGCGATGCGGCCGAAGGCCTTCGGTTCGCGAATCCTGCAGCCGACCACGACCATTGCCGTCGCCGTTCCCGAATTCGTCTGCGGCACCGTGCTGATCCTGGTGTTCTCCCTGGCCACCGGCTGGCTGCCCGCCGTGACGATCACCGATCGCTCCGGATTCCCGGCGGGACCCGAGATGCTGGTGCTTCCGGTGTTGGCGCTGGCGATTCCCCAGATCGGCTGGAACACGCGGGTGGTGCGGTCTGCGCTCCTCGATGTCGCCGCCGCTCCGCATGTGGAAAGTGCTGTGCTGGACGGTCTTCCGCGCCGCGTCATCCTGCTCCGGCATATGCTGCCCTTCGCCGCTCCCACGATCGTCGCCGGGTATGCGACCTCCGTCGGCATGCTCTTCGGTGGCGCCTTGGTCGTCGAAACCCTCTTCAACTACCCCGGTGTCGGCGCCGTCCTCGCGGGCTCGGTGGCCGACCGCGACACCGCGACCGTCGCCGCCGTGGTCGCCCTCACCGCCATCGTCATCATGCTGCTGCTCGCAACCGCCGACCTCGTCCGAACCTGGTCCACCCGGGGGACCCGATGATCGGCGCTCGAGATCACTATGCGCCGGCGGCTTCTCGGTCGTCGCTCACACCCGAGCGTGGTGAACGTGCGTCCATGTCCTGCGGGGTAGGTCGGGAGAGCGTGCGGTGCACGAGCCGGAGTTTCGGGAAGTCCGCGGAGGTGGCGTGATGGGTGCGGAAAGGTGGGGGCGCGACCGGCGTGCGTCGCGCACGGTGGGGGGTCTGGGGAGAACTGTTCGTTCGTGGCGGTGGGGTACCGGCCTCGGGGTCGGGCTGGTGGTGTTGTGTGCGCTGGCCGGGCCGTTGTTCGCGCCGCACGGGGCGGAAGAGGCGGTGGGGATTCCGTTCGCGGGGCCGGGTGGGGACGCGGTGCTCGGCACCGACCGGCTCGGGCGCGATGTGTTCAGCCACTTGCTGACCGGGGGCACTCAGCTGCTCGTGGTCTCGGCGGTGATCGCGGTGGCGGTGACCGTGTTGTCCGCGGTGCTCGGGGCGGTCGCGGCGGTGCGCCCGCGTGCGGGTTCGGTGATCGAACTCGCCGGTGATCTCGTCATCCTCCTGCCCGCCGTGCTCGGCATCCTGCTCGTGCTCACCGCCTGGCCGGAGGGTGGGGTATCGGCGTTGATCGTGGTGTCGCTGGTGTTCGGTGTGCCCTACTGCGCACGGATCTTCGCCGCCTCGGCCGCGAGCATCGCCGCCACCGGCTACGTCGAAGCGGCCGTCGCCAGCGGAGAATCACTGCCCTACTTGGTCTTCCGGGAGATCCTGCCCAACCTCCGCTCGGTCTTCACCACCCAGCTCGGCCTGCGTTTCGTCGTGGCGATCTACCTGGTGAGTACCGTCTCCTTCCTCGGTGTGCCCGCGCTCGGGGCCGACAACTGGGCGATCATGGTCCGCGACAACGCCTCCGGCATCCTCCTCAACCCCTGGGCCGTGCTGGCCCCCAGCGCCGCCATCGCGATCGTCGCCGTGGGGGTGAACCTGGTGGTCACCGCCGGGTCCGCGCGTCAAACCCGACGCCCGCAGACTCCCGACGAGTCGGCATCTGTCTCCGGTGTAGAGCACGTTGTGGCGCCGAAAGTTTCGGCAGAGAAGTCGGTGTCGGCTGGGCGGCCGAACGGGCGACCCGCACTGATCGGCGCCGAAACAGCGGATGGGCGCGCGCGAGGGCAGTATTCCTCGGAGCGACGCCCAGCTTCGGCCGAGGCCGCTGGTAAAGGCTCTGATCCGGCCGACGCGGGGGATGTGGCGGTTGTCGACGGGCTGACGGTGGTGAGTGAGACCGGGGCGGTGTTGCTTGCGCCGTTGTCGTTCCAGTTGAAGGCCGGGACCGTGACGGCGCTGACGGGGGCTTCCGGGGCGGGGAAGTCGACGGCGATGCGAGCATTGCTCGGGCACGTGCCCGCTGGGATGCGGTGTGCGGGCACGGTGCTGGTGGCGGGGCAGGACGTCTTCGGGCTCGATCCCCGTGCGCTGCGGATGTTCCGGCGCGAGCGCATCGCCTATGTCGGCCAGGACCCTGGTTCCGAACTGAACCCCCTGCTGCGCGTTCGCGCCCTCCTCGCCGAAGCCGCGCCGAGAAGCACCGAGGCCGAACGGCAAGCGATGCTCGATCGTGTCGGGCTGGACGAGAGCTTCCTGCGGCGCCGCGTCGGTCGCCTGTCCGGCGGCCAGCAACGCCGGGTCGCCTTGGCCCGCGCACTCCTCCGCCGCCCCACGGTCCTCATCCTCGACGAACCCCTCGCCGGCCTGCACGGCGCCTTGCGTACCGAAATAGCCAGACTCGTAGCCGATCTCGCCGTCACCGACTCCACCGCTGTCCTGCTGTCCGGCCACGACACCACCACCGTCCACGCCATCGCCGACACGGTGATCGAGGTCCACCCACCCAGCGCCGTACCCACGTCCCGCCGGTCGAGCCCCACGAACGGTGCCGCTGCGTCCGGTGACGAGGTGCCGCGAGGCGAGATCACTGTTGCCGAGGGCTTCGCCGCACCTGCGAACACCACAACAAACGGCGCCGGCGAGCCAGGTGTTGCACTGTCCGCCAAAGGAATCACCGCCACCGTAGACAACCACCGAATTCTCTGCGAGATCGATCTGGAGGTGCGGGCGGGGGCGGCCTTGGCGGTCGTCGGGCCTTCGGGGGCAGGCAAGACCACGTTGGCGCGGGTGATCGCAGGGTTGCAGATCGGGGAGGCGGGGGTCGTCGAGGCGGGTGGGATGCGGGCTCCGGTCGGGAAGCGACGACGGATCAAGATGGGGGCCAACGGTATTCAGCTCGTGACGCAGAACCCGTTGGCAGCGTTGAATCCTCGCCGAACCGTCGAACAGACCCTGGCCCGGCCACTGCGGCGGATCGCCCGCGTGCCGAAACCGGATGTGCGCAAGCGGGTCGACGCCCTGCTCGCCGATGTGGATTTACCTGCCGACCTCGCGAGCAGGCGACCACACGAACTGTCGGGCGGACAACGTCAGCGCGTCGCCCTGGCGCGAGCTCTCGCCGCCGATCCGGCCGTCCTGATCTGCGACGAGATCACCACGGCCCTCGACCAGCACACGGCCGCGGGCGTCATGACCCTGCTCGACCGCCTGCGCGCCGAGCACGGCACCGCCGTCCTGTTGATCAGCCACGACATGGCACTGGTCGCCAGGCACTGCACCGACCTGCTGGTCCTCGACCACGGCGAGGTCGTCGAAAGAGGCGATCCCGCAATCGTTCTCGCGGCGCCGGTGCATCGGGCCACCGCGGAGCTGCTGGTGTAACGGCGCAGCGATACGAGCCGATCTCATCGGGTTGTCCCCCAAGCGTTTTCAAGGAGACGAACCCCGATGATCCACCCCGCCCCTCCGCATGAGGGCGCTGTGCCGCCGAGCCTGCCACCGTCGACCGACATTCCGGTGGTGCGGCCGTGGACGGAATCGTCTCCGTATCCGGCGCCGGAACCGAGCCGACCGCGTCGCAACCCCCCGGCGATGTTCGCGATCGTCGCCATCGTCGTCTTACTCACTGCCGCCGGAGCAGTCACGGGCTACTTCCTCACCCGGCCCGAGGAACCACGCATGGCCGTCGGAGATTGCCTGAGCCGGGACGAACTGCCCGTCGAATACGCCTGCGCCGACGACCTCGCCGTATACCGGGTGCTCGCCAGGGAACCGATGCAGCACCCGTTCGCCATGGCTTGCATGAAATTCGAGCAGGCGACCCGCGCGGTAGCCGACCCGAGCCCCACCGACGGCGAAACCGTGCTGTGCCTCGAACCGACCGAGAAGAACATGACCGACGCGGGCGGCCTTCGCCCCGGCGACTGCATCGATGTACGCAAGTCCGGCGGCGAAATCGAACGCAGCACATGCGGATTCACCGGCGGGCCCCATGTTGTGATCGCCACCGAACTGCACGTCAAGGTCCCGGTCACCGATCGGGCCTGCGAATCCCACCCGGAAACCCGCGAAGCCTATGCCCAGTCGTCCCTGGGTGGCCGTGCCGTGGTGATCTGCACGAAACCCGCCGAGGACTCCGACTCGATGGCGGGAGCCTTTGTGGGCGAATGCGCTTCGAACGTGTCGATGAAGACGATCGCGTGCGCGCACCGGTCCGCCACGCACCGGGTGCTCTCGGTGCGGACCCAGTACACCGAACCGGCCGACCCCAAATGCGAGGAGGTCACCAACGCCAATGCGGCATCGGTCTCGCTCAACGACAACACCGACCTGCGCGTCGTCGTCTGCCTGGGGCCGATCGACCAGAACCACCTCGGTTACGCCCGGCCCGGCGACTGCGTCACCGGTTACGCGGGCACCGCAGGCCTACCGAGACTCGTGAGCTGTGACGACAGCAGTGCCGACGGCCGCGTCACGTCCGTGTACGACGAAGCGAACATCGGTTGTTCGGCCGGCGAGGCGCGAATGTCACGCGAGGCGGGCGTATCCCACGGCTCGACTATCTGCCTCGTCGGGACCTGAGAACTCTGAGAAGTCACTGTGAGATGTGCATGGCGGCGCGCTGATCTGGATGATTGATTGAGTGTCTGTGCAGAAAGCCGGCGTCATCGTCGCCGTGGCGGTGGCCGCGTTGCTCACGGGGTGCAGTTCGCTCGCGTCGATTCCCGGTGACATGCCGCCGGGCCCCGGGGTGGCCTTACCCGTCATCGATATCGATGCGCCGGGTCGCGCCGCCACGCAGTTACGCGGCTGGGCCGACGAGCAGTCCGACGCGCTCGGCATCGCACCGGTGGCCCTCGAGGCCTACGGCTACGCCGCCGCCGTGCTCGCCAGGTCGGCGCCCGAGTGCGGCATCGCCTGGACGACCATCGCGGGCATCGCCAGCGTGGAGAGTGGGCACGGCACCCACCGGGGCGCCGACGTGGACGCCGACGGAACCGTTCGCCCGCCGATCATCGGTGTCGCCCTCGACGGAACCAAGGGCAATGCCGTCATCCGTGACACCGACGGCGGCCGCCTCGACGGCGACACCACCTACGACCGGGCGGTCGGCCCGCTCCAGTTCATCCCCGAGACATGGCAGCGCTGGGCCGTCGACGCCAACGGTGACGGCGTGCTCGACCCGCAGAACATCGACGACGCCGCCCTCACCGCCGCCCGCTACCTCTGCACCCGCGGCGGGAACCTGACCTCGGCCGACGGCTGGCAGCGTGCCCTGTTCGCCTACAACCAGTCGAACAAGTACATGCTGGTCGTGCGGGATCGGGCCGCCGCCTACAGCATCGGGCGCCGCGCCTAGTGGCCACCTGCCCGGAGTGCCGGTTACTGCCTGCCACCGCGAGACGATAGGCTCGGCTGCGCACGGACCATCCCGTGAGACCTACCGTGCCTTTCCGTCGTAAGGAGTCGTTTTCGTGGCCATCATCGAACAGGTCGGAGCTCGCGAGATTCTGGATTCGCGCGGCAATCCCACTGTCGAGGTCGAGATCGCCCTCGACGACGGCACCCTGACCAGGGCAGACGTGCCGTCCGGCGCGTCCACCGGTGAGCACGAGGCCGTTGAGCTGCGCGACGGTGGCGACCGCTACAACGGCAAGGGCGTCACCAAGGCCGTCGAGGGTGTCCTCGACGAGATCGCGCCCGCCATCATCGGCCTCGACGCCGTCGAGCAGCGCACCGTCGACCAGGTCCTGCTGGATCTGGACGGCACCCCCGACAAGTCCCGCCTCGGCGCGAACGCCCTGCTCGGTGTGTCGCTGGCCGTGGCCCGCGGTGCCGCCGAGTCCTCGGGCCTCGAGCTCTTCCGCTACCTGGGCGGTCCGAACGCCCACGTGCTGCCCGTGCCGATGATGAACATCCTCAACGGCGGCGCGCACGCCGACACCGGTGTGGACGTGCAGGAATTCATGGTCGCCCCGATCGGCGCGCCCACCTTCCGCGAGGCGCTGCGCTGGGGCACCGAGGTGTACCACTCGCTCAAGGCCGTGCTCAAGGAGAAGGGCCTGTCCACCGGCCTGGGTGACGAGGGTGGCTTCGCCCCCGACGTCGCGGGCACCAAGGAAGCGCTCGACCTGATCAGCCTGGCCATCCAGAAGGCGGGCTACAAGCTCGGCACCGATGTCGCGCTCGCGCTCGACGTGGCCGCCACCGAGTTCTACACCCCCGGTGAGGGTTACAAGTTCGAGGGCAAGGTCCGCTCGGCCGAGGAGATGGGTCAGTTCTACGAGGAGCTGCTCACCCAGTACCCGCTGGTCTCCATCGAGGACCCGCTGTCGGAGGACGACTGGGACGGCTGGGTCGCGCTCACCGACGCCATCGGCGACAAGGTGCAGCTCGTCGGTGACGACCTGTTCGTCACCAACCCGGAGCGCCTGGAAGAGGGCATCGCCAAGGGCGCGGCCAACGCGCTGCTGGTGAAGGTCAACCAGATCGGCACCCTCACCGAGACCCTCGACGCGGTCGACCTGGCCCACCGCAACGGCTACAAGACCATGATGTCGCACCGTTCGGGCGAGACCGAGGACACCACCATCGCCGACCTCGCGGTCGCCGTCGGCTCCGGCCAGATCAAGACCGGCGCCCCCGCGCGTTCGGAGCGGGTCGCCAAGTACAACCAGCTGCTGCGCATCGAGGACGCCCTCGGTGATTCGGCACGCTACGCCGGCGACGTGGCCTTCCCGCGTTTCACCGGCGAGTTCTGAACAAGAAGTACCGCGGGACCTGGAGATGATGGGGTAGAGCGCCAATGACCGAGCGACGTGCGCGGGGGACCAGTCCGGGTGGACGAGGCGACCGGCGCACGTCGCGGGCCGCGCGCTCACGCCCCAGTCCGCTCGACACACCCGGCCGTCCGACCGCCGCCAAACGCACCACCCGGCGGCGGCCGGAAACGGCCACCCGCAAGCCGAGCGGCAAGCTGGAACGCACCGAGCACACGATCCTCGGGCTCTCCACCGGCAAGGCGGTGATCCTGGCCGCCGTGCTGTGCGGGCTGGCGCTCACCCTGGCCGTGCCGACGCGCACGTACTTCAGTCAGCGTGCCGAGGCGGCCGCGCTTGCCGAGGAACGCGCCGAACTCGATGCCGACCTGGCCGCCCTGCGCGATCGTCGTGCGCAGCAACAGGATCCGGCCTACATCCGCACCGAGGCCCGCGAACGGCTGCGGCTGGTGATGCCGGGCGAAACCCCTTACATCGTGCAGGTGCCCGGTATCGAGGCGCCCGCACCGCCGCCGATGAGTACCCGAACAGCGGAGCCCGACCCCTGGTACACCGACCTGTGGCGCAGCATCTCCGAACCAGCACCGGAAGGACCGTAGGTGACCGCACCGAACGAGCGCGACCTCGAGATCATCGCTCGGCAACTGGGCCGCGAGCCGCGCGGAGTCCTCGCGATCGCCTACCGCACCCCGGACGGTCTGCCCGCCGTGGTGAAGACCGCGCCGCGCCTGCCCGACGGCACCCCGTTCCCCACGCTGTACTACCTCACCGACCCCCGTTTGACCGCTGAGGCGAGCAGGCAGGAATCGGCCGGGGTGATGCGCGAGATGACCGAACGCCTCGCCCACGATCCCGAACTGGCCGCGGCCTACCGGGCCGCGCACGAGAGCTACCTGGCCGAGCGCAACGAGATCGAGTCGCTCGGAACGGATTTCACCGGCGGCGGCATGCCCGACCGGGTCAAGTGCCTGCACGTGCTGATCGCGCATTCCCTGGCCAAGGGGCCGGGTGTGAACCCGCTCGGTGACGAGTCCGTGGCCCTGGCCGCCGACGCCGGGCTGCGCGGAACCGCCGTTCCCGCCGACTGGCCCGCTGCCCGCAAGTCCGACGAACAGGCATAATCGCGGGACAGCAGCTGGTCGAGACCTGGAGGAACACTCATGAGTGAGCGCATCGCCGCAGTGGATTGCGGAACCAACTCGATCCGTCTGCTGATCTCCGAAGTCGGCGCCGACAATGTGCTCACCGATGTGCACCGCGAGATGCGCATCGTGCGACTCGGCCAGGGTGTCGACGCCACCGGGCGGCTCGCCCCCGAGGCGATCGAACGGACCCGCGCCGCGCTGGCCGATTACGTCGATGTGATGCTGGCGCAAGGTGTTTCGCGCGTGCGGATGGTGGCCACCTCGGCCACCCGCGACGCCGCCAACCGGGACGACTTCTTCTCCATGACCCGCACCGAGCTGGGTCGCGTGGTCGAGGGTGCCGTCGCCGAAGTCATCACCGGTGACGAAGAAGCTCGGCTGTCCTTCGCCGGTGCGGTCGGTGAATTGTCTGCCGACGCCGGACCTTTCGTCGTGGTCGACCTCGGTGGTGGCTCCACCGAACTCGTCGTCGGCGACGAAAAGGGTGTGCAGGCCGCCTATTCCGCCGATATCGGTTGCGTGCGCATCACCGAACGCTGCCTGCCCGGCAACCCACCTACAGCCGAACAGGTTGCGGCGGCAAAGGAATTCGCGCAGGAGAAGCTTGACGAGGCGTTCGCGAAGGTCCCGGTCGACAAGGTGCACACCTGGGTCGGTGTCGCGGGCACCATGACCACCATCACCGCCGTCGCCCTCGACCTTCCCGAATACGACTCGGAGCGTGTGCATCTGACCCGCCTGAGCCTCGACGAGGTGCACCAGGTGTGTGACCGCCTGGTCGCCATGGACCACGACGAGCGCGCCGCCCTCGGTCCCATGCACCCCGGCCGCGTCGATGTCATCGGCGGCGGCGCGGTGATCACCGAGGTGCTTGCCGACGAACTGGCCCGGCGGGCCGGTGTCACCGAGCTGATCGTCAGCGAACACGACATCCTCGACGGCATCGCGATGTCGATCCTGCGTTAGGAGCGAGCCGACTCAGCGGATGGTGACCACGCGGCTGTGGTGTCCGGTCGATCCGTCGGGGAAGGGCGTGGCCCGCTCGTCGGTCTGGATATAGCCGGCGGCGTCGGTGGCGCGCACCCGAAGGGAATGGGTGCCGGGCGAAGCCTCCCACCGCCAGGTCCACTGACGCCAGGTATCGATGGAATACGCCTCGGCCAGGGTGGCCCGCTGCCAGGCGCCGTCGTCGACTTGAACTTCGACGGCGCTGATGCCGCGGCCCTGGGCCCAGGCGACGCCCGCGACGACGACTTCACCTGCGGGTAGGGTCGCGAACGCTGCGGGGACGTCGATGCGGGAGGCGGTCTTGATCGGCGCGACCGGTGCCCATCCGCGATTGGTCCAGTAGGCCTCGGCGCGATCGAAGCGAGTGACCTCGAGGTCGACGACCCACTTGGTGGCCGAGACGTACCCGTACAGGCCGGGAACGATCATCCGCGCCGGATAACCGTGCTGCACCGGCAGGGCGGCGCCGTTCATGGCCACCGCAAGCAAAGCATCGCGATTGCCTGTGAGAGCCGCCAGCGGGGTACTGGCAGTGAAGCCGTCGATACTGCGCGACAGCACCATGTCCGCGTCGGAAGACGGGCCGGCCTCGGCCAGCAGATCGGCCAGCCGGTAACCCGTCCAGCGCGCGGTACCGAGCAGGTCGCCGCCGACCTCGTTGGATACGCAGGTGAGCGTGATGACGGATTCGACGGCGTCGCGGGCCAGCAGTTCGTCGTAGTCGAGCCGGATCTCGCGCTCGACCATGCCATGGATGCGTAGTCGCCATTCGGCGCGGGTCAGCGAGGGCAGTTGCAGGGCGGTGTCGACGCGGTAGAAGTTGTCGGCATCGGTGACGAACGGGGTGATTCCCTGGACCGGCAGATCCATCGCCGCCGATACCGGAGGTGCGGGTTCGGCGACCCTGGGCAGGAGGAATGCGGCTCGGTCGGCGGCGATGTCGCGCAACCGGGTGGCGAGGTAGCGTCCCGCGGCGCCCGCCGCGACGACACCGGCGGTGACCCCGGCCAGCGCGAGGACGAATCCACGGCGGGTGGGGCCGGTCGTTTCCGATCGTTCGGCAGGCGGGAACCGCAGGAACAACAGGGCAAGGGCCAGGACACCCGCGAGGGTTCCGGCGAGCGTGGGGATCGCGAACCACGGTGTGGCGCTCGGCCGTCGCAGCGCCAGGAAGGCGACGATCAGGCCGAGCGCGGTGAGCACGCCTGCCGCGAGGGCGAAGCGACGGCGGGCGAGCTCACCGATCAGGCCGGCCGCGACCACCATGACCACGGCCATCGAGATGGCCAGTGCCAGTTTGTCGTTGGCTCCGAACCAGCGGATGGCGCTTTCTTTCAACCACTTCGGCGTGTTGTCGACCACCGTGGCGCCGAGCACGAAGAACGGTGACGCGGACGGCGCGACGACCACGGACACGAGATGACCGACAGTGAGTACGGCCGCCGCCGCCACCGTAGCGGCGGCCGCGGCCATGAGATGTCCGAGCCGCCGGGGTTCGGGGTGGACCATGCTGACCTCCTGAGGATGTGGCTGCCCCCACGGTCTTCCGCGAGCGGGTCAGTCGACCGTCATACCGGTGAGCACCGGTAGCGTCGGGGCTGACGAACCACCCGACGGTTCGACTGTCACGGCCAGTACGTCGGCCGATCGGACCGGGGTGACGATCATGGGCTGTCCGGCCAGCACGGCGACCGATTCCGGTTGCCCGCCGGGCGGCACCCGCCACAGCTGATACGCCCGATCAGCGGGCAGGGCCGGTAGATCGTGGAACTCCACCGCCGCGGCCCCGAGCTCCTTCGACAGGTGCACGACCATTTCACCGCCGCCGGTGACAGCGGCCGAACCCGACCGGCTGTCGGGTTGCTCGAGCACCTGTTGCGCGGTGACCGCGTCCGGTCCGTCGTTCGCCCGGTCTACGGCGACTGTGATACCCACCGCCGCACCCGCGAGCACGACCGCTGCTGCTGCCGCCGCGAGCCATCGCGCTGGGCGGCGCCCAGCCACGGAGTTCGTTCTCAGCGGCTGGGCGCCGCGCGGGTCCAACGCTTGCAAGATGGCTGCCTCCAGCCGGGCAGGCGGTGTCACCACGTCCATCGCTGTCAGCGCGGCGAGAGTTTCCTGAATACGCCGCACGTTGGCGTGGAAATCGGCAGCCACAACGGTTCCCGCGGCCGCTAGCCGCTCATCGATCTCGTGGCGTTCCCGGGCATCGAGTGCGTCCAAGGCGTAGGGGTACGCCTCGTCGAACCACGACCAAGGGGTCCGCCGATCTGTATCGCTCATCGGGAAGTCCCTCCGGTCAAACAGTTCTCGAGCCTCTTCAAACCGTCCCGGATCCGGCTCTTCACCGTCGGCAACGGTACTGCCAAGGTCTCGGAGACCTCGACGTATGTGCGCCCGCTGTAGTATGCGAGCGCGACCGCTTCGCGCTGCAGGGCGGTCATCGTTTCCAGGCAATCCAGCACCGACTGCTCGTCGAGTCGCTGGGTGACTTCCTCGGACACCACATCGTGATCGCGTCCGAGATGACAGTGGCCGAACACGATGTCACGACTCGTGGCGGACTGCTCGGCGCGCACCCGGTCGACAGCACGTCGGTGGGTGAGCATCATCAGCCAACCGATCGGGCTCGCCTTGTCCGGGTCGTAGTCCGCGGCCAAGGACCAGACCTGCAGGAAGACTTCCTGCGCGATCTCCTCGGCGAGGGCATGACTACGCACGACCCGCAGTGCGAGCCCGAAGACCCGTGGACTGGTCGTCCGATAGAACTCGGTGAACGCCGGTCTACTGCCCGCGGCGACGTCGTAGAGCAGTGTCACCAGCCGAGCCTGCACAGCCCGGTCCGCCCGGCGGTCGGTGGGACAGGCGGGCGACGGATCGGTGGGTACCGATCGCAGGCGGATCGGCGAGGGTTCGGGGACATTCGTCATCGTTGATCCCCTGTTTCCATGCGCATGGGAGGGACTTCGCACCACCCATGCCGCCGGATGGGTGGTGCGACGAAATTCTTCTCCCGAGCGTACGGTCCGCGCTAGTGCCTGCGCGTTCACGCCGGTGGCATGAGCACTGTGTCGATCATGTACACGGTGGCGTTGGCGGTTTGCACCCCGCCGCACAGCACCTTCGCGTCGTTGACCGTCAGGTTGTCGCCGGAACCGCTCACCTTCACGTCGGCGCCCTGCACCGTCGCGTGTGTCCCGGCGATCTGCGGGGGCTCGATCCGACCGGGAACCACGTGGTAGGTCAGGATGGTCGTCAAAGTGGCCGAGTCGGTCTTCAACGACTCGATGGTGGCGGGATCGATCTTGCCGAACGCCGAATCGACCGGTGCGAACACGGTGAACTGTCCGCCGTTGAGCGTGTCCACCAGGTTCACATCGGGGTTGAGCTTGCCCGACACCGCCGACACGAGGGTCTTCAACATCGGATTGTTGGATGCGGCCACGGCGACCGGGTCCTGAGCCATGCCCGCCACCGAGCCGGGGCCGGAGGGAACTTGGGCCGCGTACTGCGCGCATCCGGGCCCGACCGGGCCCGAGGCTGCCGGGGTGCCCATCGCCGAGGACGTGGCCGCCGTGGTACTCGCGGCCGTCGCCGTGTCGGCCTCGTCGTCTTGTGAACAGGCCGTCACACCGACTACCGAACCGAGCAGCAGGGCCGCCATCAGGGAATTACGTACAGATCGCATGGTCTTCCATCACTTCCGTCGAGGCGGTCGCAGCCGCACAGCTGTTTGACGGAAGGATTTCGGCCAGCCACCCCGCCCGGATGGGCGCTACTTGCCGGTGCGCTCCCGATGCTGACATCCGGGCCAGCAGCACGGCCGCCGCTGCCCCTCTTCGAGTTCCTCCTGGGTCCGCCGGATCCGCCGCTCCCGCGTCGCGGCCTGCTTGGCGTCCTCGACCCAGCAGATGAATTCGTTGCGAGCCAGTGGCGTGATGTCCTGCCACGCCGCCAGCGCGGTGGGATTGCTCGCCAGCGCCGTCCGCAGATCAGCGGGCAGCTCGTGCACGACCCCACCCGGCACCGATGGACTGCTCATGTTTCCACGGTAGCGCTCAATGGTCGGGGAGCTGCTGTGAACAGGTAGTCGGACAGGTCGAAATGGCCGCTGCGCCAGGCTGCCTCCAGGGTGGAGGACGGGCGAAGGGGCACATCACCGTGCTTGTCGAAGTAGTAGCTGTTCGCATCGGCGCAGCTGTCCTGCCAGAACACCTGGCCGCCGCGGCGGGCCAGCACCTCGCGGAAGAAGCGGTCGTTGGCCTCGCGGCGGACCTCCACGCGGGTGGCTCCGGTGCTGCGGGCGCGGCGCAGGCAGCGCAGGATGTGGCGGGTCTGGTTCTCGATGAGCGTGAAATACGAGGCGCCGTTGTAGCCGTAGGGGCCCATGATGGAGAAATAGTTGGGAAATCCCGGCACGCTCACGCCCTCGTAGGCCTGCAGCCGGTTCTCGTCCCACCATTTCTCCAGGTCGAGGCCGTCGACGCCGTGCAGGTCGTAGGTCGGCATATTGCCCGATTCCATCACCTTGAAGCCGGTCGCGAGAATCAGCACGTCGGCCGGGTGTTCTGTGTCCTCGGTGCGCACGCCGGTGGCGGTGATCTCGGTGATGGGCGCGGTTTCCAGCGTGACGTTCGTGCGGTTGTAGGTGGCCAGGTAGTCGTTGGAGAAGCTCGGCCGTTTGCAGCCGAGGGCATAGTTCGGGGTCAGCTTCGCGCGCACGGCCGGGTCCTTCACCTGGCGGCGCAGATGGGCCAGCCCGGCGCGCTCGCCGATCGCGGCGGTGGGCAGCGAGCGGTGGTAGTGGGCGGCCAGCGGGAAGGTCACCTCGACGTAGGTCTGGCTGATGAGCCGCGTGAGGGTGCGGCCGCCGGGCAGGCGTAGCGCCAAGCGCGCGGGTGGCGGCATGGGCAGATCGGGACGGGGCAGGCACCAGATCGGAGTGCGCTGGAAGACCGTGAGGTGCTCGACCAGCGGCGCGATCTCCGGGATCACCTGGACCGCCGACGCCCCGGTGCCGATGATCGCGACCCGCTTGCCGCGCAGGTCGAGTCCGTGATCCCAGCGCGCGGTGTGCACGGTGGTCCCGGCGAAGGTCTCGATACCTGGAATGTCGGGCAGTTTCGGGCGGGTGAGCACACCGGTCGCGCTGAGCACGAACCGGGCGCTCAGCTCGGCGCCGTCGGCGGTGCGCAACACCCAGCGGTCGGCGTCGGCGTCGAAATCGGCGGCGACCACGGTGGTGCCGAACCGGATGCGCGGGCGCAGACCGTACTTGTCCACACAGGATTCGGCATAGGCCTTGAGTTCGCGGCCCGGCGCGTACACCCGCGACCACTCGGTCCGCTGATCGAAGGAGAACTGATAGCTGAACGACGGAATATCCACGGCCACACCGGGATAGGTGTTCCAGTGCCAGGTGCCGCCGACCCCGTCGGCATCGTCGACCATCAGGAAGTCCTCGAAACCCGCCTCGCGCAGCGCGATCGCGGCACCGATCCCCGAGAAGCCCGCCCCGACGATGATGATCTCGTGATCGATGGTGCTCATGCCGCTGCCTCACTGAGATTCGGCCGCACTGTTCGCACGGTGCGCGGATAGCTGATTCGCTCGCTCACGCTGATTCCTTTCTGTCGGCGGCGCCTACCCTGGCGGCTGTCGCGGGCAGCTGGCCACCGCGGCCGATGGTGCGCACGACGTGGTGGGAGTCGTCGGCGAAGACGATGGTGTCGACCCGGTGCTCGATCCCGTCGACCGTGCGCACGCCCAGCGGGGCGAGCCGTGCGATCGGCCAGGTGACCAGGCGGCAGTGCGGTTGCCGCAGCGTGCGGTAGTAGCTGTCGTGCACCGCGACGCCCGCGTCGTCGTCGGGCGTGAGCCGATACCGCAGCCACGAATCACGCACTTGCCAACGGAGATTGGTGCGCGCGACGAGCCGCACCAGACGATCCGGCGCGTGCCGCAGGGCGCCGGACGGCAGGGGTGCGCGCGGCACGATCCAGACGGCCTCGGTCTGGAACACCGTCACCCGCGCCGCCTCGGCCGCGATGCCGGGCAGCAGTCGCGCCACCGCGGCGCCGGAGCCGATGATCGCCACCCGCTCACCGGTGAACTCCCGGCGCGGGTGGAAGTCGAGGTGGTGCACGATCCGGCCGTCGAATGTGCCGGGAAGCCCGGTCATTTCGCGACCGGATGGTAGGTGAGCTCGCGTACCCACGACGGACGGTGGCCGAGCACGCGGACCGGGAAGCTGTCGATACAGGCACTGGACACATCGGCGAGCAACTGGAAAGGCTGGCGGTGGTTGATCGTCGCCTTCGCGTGCAGGCGCACCACGTGATAGAGCGGCAGCCGCCGGATCTGCGGGCTGCGCTCGCCGACCGTCTCGTAGCGCCGCACCGCGTTCCACAACTTTTCCTCGTCCAGACCGAGCGCCACGATATTGGCTGCCATCCGCGACAACAGCGGCGCGTAGAGCAGCGCGCCGAGCACGAACGACGGACGCGCCGCGAAACCCGCTGTCTCGATGGCGATCTTGCGCAGCGGTCCCGCGCCGAGCTGCTCGAGCACCTGGAAACCGACGGCCAGGTGCCGGGATTCGTCGCTGTTGATGTGCCGGAACACCTCGTGGCACACCGGATCATCGACCTCGTCGAGCAGGAACTTCACCAGCGCGCCGTCCAGCGCCGTCTCCAGGGACGGGATGACGGTGCCGAGGACGGGCAGGGTCATGTGCTCGGCGTAGCGGTCGAGCCAGCTGATCACGAGGCGAATGTTCTTGTTGGGCACCGGCATCGCGTCGTCGTCGAGCATGCCCCAGCGGCGCATCAGCGCCAGCTCGGCATTGGCGTGCTTCTGTTCCTCGGCGTGGAAGTGCCGGTAGATCTCGCGCAGCGCACCGGGCGGTGCCTGCTGGACCAGCGCGGCGAAACCGCGGGCGCCGACGTGCTCGATCCACACCAGATCGGACATGAACGCGGCCAGACGCGGCCGCTGCTCGTCGGTGACCAGCTCGGCACCCGGTGCGTTCCAGTCGATATCGGCCAGGGCCCATTGCTTGGCCCGCACGGTGGCGAGCATGTCGGGATAGGAGAACATCAGCGCACGACCCGCTCCAGCAGGCCCGCCGAACGGGTGTAGGCGGCGGGCATCAAACGTTTGGCCTGCCACAGCACTTTGGCCTCCAGTTGTGGCACCACGTAGAGATCGCCACGGTCGACGGCGTCGAGGGTGGTCTTCGCGATACTCGCGGGCGGGCGGCCCGTCCACCGCAGGAGCGATCCGCCGAGGCGTTCGGCGGTGCCGTCCAGTGGCGAATCCGACCGCAGGATCCCGGTTTTCACGGCCGTGGGACACAGCACCGTCACGCCGACGCCGGTCCCGGCCAGCTCGGCCGCCATGGTCTCCGACAGCGCGAGCACTCCCGCCTTGCTCACGTTGTAGGCGGCCATCCGTGGTGCCGCGCCGAAGGCGGCGGCGGAGGCGACATTGACCACCGTTCCCCGCCCCGCCGCGCGCAGGATCGGTGTGAAGACGTGACAGCCGTTGATGACTCCCCACAGGTTCACCGCGAGGGTGCGTTCCCAGTCGTCGAGGGTGAACTCGCCGACCGGCGGCCCACCCGCCCCGATCCCGGCATTGTTGACGACCAGACTGGGCGCACCACCGAACCAGTCCTGCGCCAGGGCGGCCAGCGCGGTGACCTCGTCGATCGCGGTGACATCGCAACGGGCGCCGACGGCCTTGCCGCCCGCGTTCTCCACCAGCACGGCGGTCTCGGCGGCCCGGTCGGCGTCGATATCGGAGCACACCACCCGCCCGCCGCGCCTGCCGAGTTCGACGGCGAACGCGCGGCCGATGCCGCTGCCCGCGCCGGTGACCACCGCATCTGCGTGTTCGGTTCGACGACGACGAAACAGGCGCATGGCGACTCCCTGGTTCAACCGGTCCGGTCCGAACTGGTGTCATCTGCCACCATTGGCCGCACCTGACACCAATTAGGCGCGTGACGGAGTACTTTGTCAACCATGGATGTGCGCGCACCGGCCCGGACCTGGGGCGGCCGCACCGCCGAAGAGCGCAGGGCGCAGCGCCGCGCCGACCTGATCGCGGCCGCGCTCGAGATCTGGCTCGACAGCGGATGGGCCGCGGTGACGATGCGTGGCGTCTGCCAGCGGGCCGCGCTCAACGACCGGTACTTCTACGAGAACTTCACCGACCGCGACGACCTGCTCGCCGTGGTGTGGGACGAGGTGTGCGCGGAGGTCTTCGCCGACCTGGCGACCATCCTGGCCGACAACGCCGACCGCGCCCCCCTGGAAATCCTGCGCGCCGCCATCGCCCGCGCCGTCGAACTGCAGACCGACCTGCGTGGCCGGGCCCGCATCCTGCTCGCCGACCACGCGGGCAGCGCCGTCCTCGAGCAGCGCCGCAAAGCCATGCTCACCGACGCCACCGACCTCCTGCTCGCCGCCGCCTGGCCCCACCTGCGCCCCGACGCCGACGAGACAGCCGTGCGCATGAGCACCCTGGCAGGCATCGGCGGCTTCATCGAACTGCTCACCGCCTGGCGCACCGGCGCCATCGACGTCGACGCCGCCCGCCTTGTGGAACACACCTACGCCATCGCCACCCAACTCGGCGCCATGTTCCTGCCCGCGGACATCATCGGCGGTTGAAAATCCGTTGGCGAACGACGGCGCCCACTGCTACCTTTCACGAATTCCGTGACAGTGGACGAGGAGGTGGTACCCGTGAACGCAGTATCGACATGGGTGCTCTCCACTGGAGTCACGGTCGGGCGATAGGTCGTCCGGGAGCGCCGATTACAGCACTCCCGAAAGGCACGACCGTGCGATTCATTACCGAACAACGCCTCGACGACGACATCCTCGAACGCGAATTCCTCCTCGGCGACATCCCCGGAATCCTGTGGACGCCGGCGTCTGTCTCTACGCCGATGCCCCTGATCCTGGTAGGCCCTCCTCCTATCGGCCTGCGCAATGCGTACCCGCGCCTGCTCGCCCGGGTCCGGCCCACCGTGGCGGCGGGCTACGCCGCGGCCACCATCGAACTCCCCGGGAGCGGTGACCGGCCCCGTTCGGCCGCCGCCGATCAGGCCCTCGCCGACCTGCGCCGAGCGCTGGCTGCCGGCGGACCCGTCGACGACGAGATCGTCGACCGGCTCATCCTCCCGCTGGTAGACGAGGCTGTCCCGGAGTGGCAAGCCGCCCTGGACGCCCTCCTCGCCCTGCCCGAAATCGGTGGCCCGGTCGGCTACTCGGGCGGAGTCATCTCCATCGGCACCCGACTGGCAGTCGTCGAACCACGTATCGCCGCCGCCGTCCTGTTCGCCGGCAGCTTCGTGCCACGCGCCATCCTCGAGGAAGCCCGCAACGTCAGAATTCCGCTGCACGTCCTGCTGCAATGGGACGACGAGGGAAACGACCGCCAACGGTCCCTCGACCTGTTCGACGCCTTCGGTTCCGAGGAGAAGGCCCTGAACGCCAATATGGGCGGGCACATCGGCGTTCCGCCGTACGCCGGGGCGGAGGCAGGCCGATTCTTCACCCGGCACCTGACGTGATGTCGGCAGTCAACGGCATGCGCGGCGTAAGGGTGCTCGAGTAGCCCGTCGTGTGGCAGTGTCTCCGCCGATCTTGTGTCGGCGGAGACACGAGCGCGGGCTCGGTGCCGTGCCACAGTGTCCTTGTCGGAGTGCCCCCACTGGGACTCGACATCCTCGACGGCATCGCGATGTCGATCCTCGACCGATCCTGACGAGAAGTCAGTTCATTCGTAATGCCCACGGCAAGCGATGACGACAACTTCGTCATCGGTGGCGCGATAGACCAGCCGATGTTCCTGGTCTATGCGGCGCGACCAATATCCGGTGAGATTCGCACGTAGTGGTTCGGGCTTGCCGGTACCCTCGGCTTGGCCGTTGCGGACGATATCGCCGATCAAGCGGTTGATCTTGGCAAGCATCCGTCGGTCATCCGCGAGCCAGGAGGTGTAGTCCGTCCAGCCGGTTTCGACGAACGTCACCTTGCGGCTCATTCCTCGACGTCCTCGGTCGCGTCCACCCCGATGAGTTCGCGCGCGACGGCCATCCCTGCCCTGTCCTGCTCGATTCCCCTGGCCAGCCAGGCGGCATTGGCGGGATTGCCGAGCAGATACGCCGTTTCCTTCAACGCGTTGTACTCGGCGAGCGAAATCACCACGGCTGATCCCTTGCCGCCGGACCTGGTGATGATCACCTCGTCGTTGTCTTCGGTCGCGGCGTCGAGAACGGCGGTGAAATTCTCCCGAGCGGAACTCTGGTGCATGGCCTGCATAAGACAATGCTACGTGATCCAGTACTGGATCAGGTACTAAAAATGGCGGCTTCCTCCTTGCTGGTGCGTTCGCGGTGTGCACAGCCGGGCCGGCTGCACGGGCGTCGTCGGCCAGCAGAGGCGGCGACCCGCGATCACGGAGCGCGCGGCGGCTCCGGCATCGCGCACGCCATCCCGTCCGCCATCCCCATCGGTCGTACTCCGAGCCCTTGGTTGAGTCGGGCCCGCTTGTTCTCCCACGCGATGGTCGTGGCGAGCTCGGCCAGCTGCGCCTTCGTCAGGTGGGTGAGCAGGTCGGCACGCAGGTCGTCGACATCCACCGCGGGCGTCACCGTCATCGCCTCGGCGAACGCGATGACCAGCTTCTCCAACTCGCTGTAGGCATCACTCGTGTGATACCGAGGCAGATCGGTGATCTGCCGCTCGCTCAACCCACTCGTATGCGCCAGCGCCGACCCGATATCGAGACAGAACTGACAGGCCACCAGCCCCGCCGTCTTGAGCTCGGCGAGTTCTTTGAGCCGAGGATCGAGCTTGTTGCTGAACAACAACGCCGTCTCGTACCCCGCGGTCGCCACCCCGATCTGCGGTCGCCGCCCCAGCCACCCCACCAGATCCCCACGATGCCGGCGAGCCCGCCGAACCACTGTGGCATACCCCCGAATCCGCCCGATCACCCGCATCGTCAACACCCCTTCGTGCCCGCGATTCGCCTACGCACGAAGCTACGCCGCGGACCCACCGAAACCCAGCGTGATCCCCAACACCCACCGGCGGGAACTTCCATCCCCCTCGATCAGCTCTTCAACCCTCAAAATGCTGTCCGTACCGTTGCCGTCGTTGGACGAGCCGCGGCGAATCGGAGCCGAGGTGGCGGATGGTAAGCGCTCCGAGAACACATCGGCACAGTATTCGACACGTGTCAGCAGCACCGCGCGACTTATCGAGCCTGACTCGGGCTAGTCATCGGCGGGCGCGAGGGATTCGGCTTCGGATCGCAGGTCGGTGGCCTCGTCTGTGCGGCCCAATTCGGTGAGAGCGGCTGCTTGGGCTGTCAACGCGGAAGCGAGGTCGGTCTTCAGGCCCTTGCCGTAGGTCTGTAAGTCGACCACCAACTGTTTGGTCTTCGTCGTCGCGTGTGGCTTCGCGGCTTTCGCGACCATTACCGGATAGCGCTTGTCGAAACGGGCGAGCAGGCGCCGTCGTTCCGCGATCTCCTCGGCCCGCACCTCGACAGTTTCGGCTGAACGCCCGAGTTCACTGAGGTAGAAGGCTTGCTCGTACAGCGACTGGGCAAAGTTCTGCGACTTCGTCCGGCCCAGCGGCATGGCGACCATATGACGGCGCACGGCCGATGCCTCCGCCGCGTGTTCCAGCGCCGTGTCGGTGTTGCCGCTGATCCAGTGCCGCCGAGCCATCACGGCGTGATACTGCCCAAGCCGGTCGGCCAGCTCGAAACCGCCGATCGCGAACGGCGGCGGGCGAAGTCCGGCTGCGGGACCGGCGCTGTAGAGCGAGGACCACACGGGCGACAACCCCTCGTCCGGACGTTGTTTCGCCCGCGCGATCTCGTGATCGACCCGCACCAGCTCAGCGCCGTTCGTGAGCTGCCACCCGCCGAGCACCTCCGAGGCCACCGCTAGATACATCAATACGCCGAGCACCAGAGCGGAAACCACCGCCACCGGCCAGGTCCACACCGAAGGTGCCAGCTTCCACACCGCCATCGCCACCGCGTCGACTATCGCCAAGAGTACGAAAAACCAACCGGCAACCAGGATTACGCCGCGCGGCAGCACCGACAGCACCATCCAGACGACCCCGCGACCAGCACTGCTGAACCCGATACCCGGCAGCAATAGGAACAGCAGCCACAGCGATTGACCCGTCCACAACCAGATCGGCACACCGATCGTCGCGCCGACGACGGCCCAGATGAAAGCTGCGCCCCACCCGCCGAATTCCTCCCCGTTTCCCATACTCCGATGTTCCCAGGATCCACCGACAGATAACCGCCCAACCAACAGGATTCGGTCGAGCGTTCTCCGAGAACACCACAAGGTCGCGTCGGCGGCGGACTACCGCACCGCCGAGCAACCAGGCCCCCGTCCGCTCGCGGTGCTTGCATCCCGGCCAGCAACACGGCCTCCGCTGGCCCTCGGCGAGCTCCTCCTGAGTTCGCCGTATCCGCCGCTCCCGAGTAGCGGCCTGCTTGGCATCCTCCACCCAGCAGATGAACTCGTTGCGCGCGAACGGCGTGATGTCCCGCCAAGCCGTCACCGCCACCGCGTTCCCGGCCAACGCCTCACGCAACTCGGCTGGCAACTCGTGCACCACTCCACCCGGCACCGGTTGTTCGCTCATATGTCCACGATGATTGCCCATCGCCCCGGCAGACGGCAGCGCGTCGAGCGGCTCAGGATCACGCACACCGGTCACCGTCATGGAACATCCGCTCATGCCGAGTTCACGGTGCACCGATGAATTCCTGGCGGGTCCGCCGTCGATACCTCTGGATACACCCACGGCGGTGGGTCGGAACAGCAGCGACCGGACAGTGATTCGGCGGGTAGGTCGGAGGCGCAATGAGCGGTATCAGGGTGTTGGTGGCGGGGGCGAGCATTGCGGGGCCCGCGTTGGCGCACTGGTTGCACCGGTGGGGAGCCGTGGTGACCGTGGTGGAGCGGGCCGCCGAACTGCGCCCCGGTGGCCAGGCCGTGGACGCGCGTGGAGTGACCAAGGAAGTGATCGGGCGGATGGGGCTCGACGCGGCGGTCCGCGCGGCCTGCACTCAGACCATCGGCGCGCACACCGTGGACGCGGACGGGCACGTGCTGGAGACCTACCGGGTGGACGACGACGGCGGCGACGGATTCATCGCGGAGATCGAGATCCTGCGTGGTGACTTGTCGCAGGTGCTCTACGAGGACACCCGAGGCGATGTCGAATACATCTTCGGCGACCGGATCGCCGAGCTCTCCCAGGACGCGGACGGGGTCGAGGTGGTCTTCGACAGCGGTAACCGGCGGCGTTTCGAGCTGGTGATCGGAGCCGACGGGCTGCATTCGGCGCTGCGCACCATGGTTTTCGGGCCGCACGAGCAGTTCGTCCGCCACCTCGGGCACGTACTGGCCTTCTTCAGCGTGCCTAACGAGTTCGGGCTCGACACATGGCTGATCGAGTACCAGGAGGCCGGGCGCTCGGCCGGGCTTCGGCCGATCCGGGATGCCACCCGGGCGATGGCCATGTTCTCCTTCCCTGCGGCTGACGTCGATGTCGACTATCGCGATATCGAGGCCCAGAAGCGGCTGCTGCGTGAGCGGATGGACGGCCACGGCTGGTTGACCCCGCGCATCCTCGCGCACCTGGACGACACCCCGGACTTCTATCTCGACCAGGTCGCCCAGGTGGTGAAGGAGCACTGGTCGCGTGGGCGGGTGGGGCTGCTCGGCGACGCGGCGTTCAGCTCCTCCCCGATGTCGGGCCAGGGCACTGGGCTGGCACTGGTCGGCGCCTACGTGCTGGCAGGCGAACTGGCTGCCGCCGAATGGAATCCAGAGCTCGGTTTCGCCCGCTACGAGACGCGGATGCGCTCGTTCGTCGAGGCCAATCAGGAGATCGCCCGATTGAACGCCCGCAGCCGCGACCTCCCCGGGCCCGACGCCGAGCCTGCTCCCGATTTCACCGGAGAGTGGTTCGCCGAGCTGGTCGAGCGCGCGATCAACGGGGTCGAACTGCCCGACTACGCGGGGCTGCCGGACTCCGAAGTCCCGGCCGGACCGCCGACCGCCGCGTCGACCGAACCGTAGGAACGGCGAAACATCGACACCGAAGTGCCCCCACTGGGACTCGAACCCAGACTCGACGGATTTTAAGTCCGCTGCCTCTGCCAATTGGGCTATAGGGGCGTCCGCCGACAGCCTAGCGACTCGTACGGGTGTACCGGAATTTTGGCGGTAGACCCGGTCGGATCGGCGTGTCGCGGGGGAGCGCGCCGATCCGGGCCGGGGAGCTATCGTCGCTGGTCAGTCTTTGGCCAACGCCTCCTTCTTGCCGAGCAGGGAGTGGTGACGGCTGTAGGCGAAGTAGATCACGAAGCCGAGCAGCATCCAGACCAGGAAGCGCAGCCAGGTTTCCACCGACAGGTTCACCATCAGCCACAGGCAGGCCGCGACGGCCAGGATGGGGATGAGGGGGACGAGGGGGACGCGGAAGCCGCGGGGCAGGTCGGGGCGGGTGCGGCGCAGGATGAGGACGCCGACCGACACCAGCACGAAGGCGAACAGGGTGCCGATGTTGACCATTTCCTCGAGGGTGCCGAATTCGACGAAACCGGCGAGCACGCAGCAGACGATGCCGACGATGACGGTCAGGCGCACGGGGGTGCCGCGCTTGCCGGTGTGGGCCAGCCAGCGGGGCAGCAGGCCGTCGCGGGCCATGGCGAACAGCACGCGGGTCTGGCCGAGGAACAGCACCATCACCACGGTGGTGAGGCCGGCCAGGGCGCCGATGGAGATGACGGTCTTGGCCCAGTCGACGCCGTGGATGGCGAATGCCGTTGCCAGCGTGGCGTTCTCACCCGCGAGCTCGGTGTAGGGCACCATGCCGGTGAGCACGAGGGTGACGGCCACGTAGAGCACGGTGACGATGAGCAGCGAACCGAGGATGCCGCGCGGCACCGCCTTCTGCGGGTTCTTGGTCTCCTCGGCGGCGGTCGCGACGACGTCGAAACCGATGAACGCGAAGAACACCAGGCTGGCCGCGGCGAGCAGGCCGTACCAGCCGAAGCTGCTGTCACCGGCGCCGGTGACGAACGAGAACAGCGACTGGTGCAGGCCGCTCGCGCCGTCGTCGGCGGGCTGTGACGGCGGGATGTAGGGGCTCAGGTTGGAGGCCTTGAAGTAGGTGATGCCGAGGACGAGAACCAGGGCGATCACACCGAGCTTGATGGCCACCGCGATCGCCGACACCCGCGAGGACACCTTGGTGCCCACCGCGAGCAGCACGCCGAGCACCACCAGCAGCGTCACCGCGCCCCAGTCGAAGGTGATCGACCCCAATTTCACTGTGGCCGACTCGAATCCGAAGACGGTGCCGAGGTATTGCGACCAACCCTTGGCCACCACCGACGCGGCGAGCGCGAATTCCAGGATCAGGTCCCAGCCGATGATCCAGGCGACCAGCTCACCGAAGGTGGCATAGGAGTAGGTGTATGCGCTGCCCGCCACCGGAACGGTCGAGGCGAACTCGGCGTAGCAGACCGCGGTGAGACCGCAGGCGATGGCGGCGAAGACGAATGCCAGCGACACCGACGGTCCGGCGACATTGCCCGCGGTGCGCGCGGTGAGGGTGAAGATGCCCGCGCCGACGACGACGGCGACACCGAAGATCGTGAGATCCCAGGCCGTCAGGTCTTTGCGGAGTTTTGAGTCGGGTTCATCGGTGTCGAGAATCGACTGCTCGACCGATTTGGTGCGGAACATGCCGCCCCATCGGCTCGGTGTCTCTGCCGGTGTCGGCACGTTGTTCTCCTTCTGCATGCGAACGTTGTGAGAAGACTTACCCCGGCGGGTCAGTGCACACCCTGCATATGCCGTTTGATCCACGGCGCGCAGGCCACGACGACGAGTCCGGCCGCGATGGCGGCCGCACCGCTGACGCCGAAGTACACGCCTTCGCTGTCGGGGCTGTAGTAGCGGGCCAGCGTGCCCGCCATCGACGTGCCGATGCCGACCGAGAAGAAGTACAGCGCCATCATCTGGGAGCGGAACGCGGCGGGCGCGAGGTGTGTGGTCACCGCGAGGCCGATCGGGGACAGCAGCAGTTCCGAGACCGCGAAACCGCCGAGGATGGCGAACACGGCTAGCACGGGAACGGTTCTGCCCTCGAAGCCCGACAGCAGCGCGAACAACCAGAACGCGATACCCATGCCGATGACGCCGAGCGCGAACTTGATCGGTGTGCTCGGCGCCCGGTTGCCGAGTTTGGTCCACAGCAGCGCGAACAGCGGCGAGAGCGCGATGATCCACACCGGTTCCACCGAGCCGATCCAGCTGGCCGGTGCCTCCCAGCCGAAGATGCGCCAGTCGATGCGCTCGTCGGAGTACACCGCGAGCATGGTGAACATCTGCTGGAACAGCGACCAGAACACCGCATTCGCCAGGAACAGCGGGATGAACGCCACCACCCGGGTGCGTTCGACCGGCTCCACCTTCGCGCTCGTGAGCATCACCGTGAAATAGGCGATGGACGCGATGACGATGATGCCGGTGGTGACATCGGAGAGATTGTCGAGGGTGATCCAGCCCGCCCAGATCGCCAGGCCCGCCACCACGGCGGCCACGGCGACCCCGGTCAGCACCGGCCGCAGTTCGGCGCGCGTCACCGGGTTGGGCACTTCACGCCCGTGCGTGCCGAGGTTGCGCCGGAAGATCACGTACTGGGTCAGGCCGAGCGCCATGCCGACCGCCGCCGCGCCGAAGCCGACGTGGAATCCCCATTCGCGCTGCAGCAGACCCGTGAGCAGCGGACCGGTGAAGGCACCGATGTTGATGCCGAGATAGAAGAGGGTGAAGCCGCCGTCCACACGCGCGTCCGAGGGCGCGTAGAGGGTGCCGAGCAGCGAGGAGGCGTTGGCCTTCAACGCGCCGCTGCCGAGTGCCACGAGCACCAAACCCACACCGACACCGGCCAATCCGGGCAACACGGCCAGCGCGAGATGGCCCGCCATCACCACGACACCGCCGTAGAACACGGTGCGTTCCATGCCCAGCACCCGGTCGGCAATCCACCCGCCGAGGACCGTGGAGAGGTATACCAGTCCGCCGTAGGCGCCGACGATGCCGAGCGCCGTGCTCTGCGCGATCCCGAGTCCGCCGTCCGCGGCGGTGTAGTACAGGTAGTAGCCGAGGATCGTCAGCATGCCGTAGAAGGAGAAACGCTCCCACAGCTCGACGCCGAAGAGATTCGTCAGCCCGATCGGATGCCCGAACAGGGTACGTTCGGGCGCCGGATCGGCGGGCCCGGGCTGGTCGCCGAGCCGGGTGTGTTGCGTGGACATAGAGGAACGATCCCACGTCGAAACGATGTACAGCAATTTTCCCGCATCTGTCATCCTTCGGCGTGCCGCAGGCCGGGGCCCGCGTCGCCGCGCCGACCGGGCGGGCGGGAATTACGCTGGTCTGGTGCTGACTGCCCAGGTGACCGTGCCGGTGGCGTGCGAGGTCGCGTTCGCGACGCTGTCCGACGGCTGGCTGTACGCCAGCTGGGTGGTCGGTGCCTCGCACATCCGCGAAGTGGACCCCGAGTGGCCCGCCGTCGGCAGCCGTATCCACTACCGCTTCGGGCTGTGGCCGGTGCTGATCGGTGACACCACCGAGGTGCGCATGGTCGAACCGCCGCACCGGCTGGAATTGGAGGCGCGGCTGTGGTCTATCGGGTCGGCCTGGATCCGGATCACCCTCGCCGAGGCCGAGCCGGGGCGCACGACGATCCGGATGACCGAACGTGCCGCGCGCGGCCCGGCCAGCCTGATCCCGGGACTGGCCCAGGACGTGGCCTTCGCCGCGCGTAATCAGGAATCTCTGGAACGGTTGGCAGCCCTGATCCGCGCGCGAGCACGGTAGCTCGCGCGCGGATTCCGGCTAGCTGGGTTGCGGGAGTTCGCAGTCGTCGACCTTCGGGTTGACGCCCATGTAGTTGAGCGGGCCCGCGATCATGGTGATCGCGATGGTGCCCAACGAAGCGCAGTTCTGGTCGCGCTCGGTGTAGTAGCCGCGTTGACCTGCGGCAAGGACACCGATCAGTAACCAGACCAGCACAACGATCGAAGCGATGCGCGGTGTATTCGTCATGACGTGTCCTTTCCGATGGCAGGCCCAGCTCAGTAGTAGTGCCTGCGACCGGCGACCGGACGCCCGATGCTGCCCGCGATGAGTAGCGCGAGGCCGATGACGAGCACGATCACACCAACGGTGTTGAGAATCGGGATGCCGAAGACGAGGCCGGCGATGAGAAGAATTGCACCGAGAAGAATCATGTGAAGCTCACCTGTTCGGGTAACGATCGGACGCACCGGGTGGCGCGTCTCGTGGGGCGTATGCCCGGTTCGGTGAAGAGGAAACAGCTTCGGTTGCCCCGGAACGGATTCGCAGCGCGATCGGTGCCGTTCCGAGTGCGGCGCGTCACCTCTCCGAGATGACGCGCCGCGTGAATCAGCCTGCGGAGCCCGGCATTACGGCCGAACCCGAGGGCGGGGGCGGAGTGGGCGCGCTCGAGCCGAAGTCGGCGTCGACCGAACCGGTCGGCAGACCGATGTCGACCGAGCCCGCGCTGCCGGTGGGCGGGCCGATCACCACCGAGCCGGACGGGAGCAGATCCCAATCGGCGCTGCCGACGGCGTTGGCGGTGCCGCCCGCGGTGAGCAAGGCGGTGGCGGCCAGCGCGGTCAGCGCGCCCGCGCGGGTGAGGGTGGGGGACAGGGACACGGTGATACCTCCGAGCACTTCACTGTGATAGCGCCCATACCGTATCTGAAATACGAGTGTTTCAGGAGCTTCTTCCGACTTCCATCTGCACCCGGTACCGATCGGAGCGATACCAGCTGTGGGTGTGCTCGATCGGCACGTCGGCGCTGAACGACACCCGGTCGAAATGCAGAACGGGTGCGCCCTTGCGGACGCCGAGCAGCGCGGCGATCCCCGTGTCGGCGGCTTGCGCGTCGACCGTCTGCTCGGCGCGTTCGATCGGCCTGTTGTAGCGGTCGGCGGCCAGGCGATACAGCGAACCGGTGAGGTCGTGAGCGATGAGATCGGGCACGAGCTCCGGGTTGAACCACGCGTCGTCGACGCTCACCGCGTCGTCGTCGGCCAGGCGCAACCGGCGCACGTGGTAGGCGCGCGCGCCCTGTGGCAGCCGTAGCGCACGGGCCGTCGGCTCGGGCGCGGTGGCCTCCTCGGCGACCAGCACCAGGGTGCTCGGCTGATGGCCGAGGGCGCGCATCTCCTCGGTGAAAGAGGCCAGATGCAACCGCGACTGCACCGGCCGGTGGGCGACGAAGGTGCCCTTGCCGCGGACCCGGACCAGATAGCCTTCGTTCACCAGCTGACCGACCGCCTCGCGCACGGTGATCCGGCTGACGCCGTAGTCCTGCATCAGGTTTCGCTCGCTGGTGAGCAGATCGCCGGGCTGGAGTTCGCGCGTGCACTTCTGCAGCAGGATCGCGCGCAACTGTTCATGCTTGGGCACTGCGCTGTCTCGCAGCGGTGCTGGCATGGGGCTGGCTCCTCTCGACGAACCGGTCCCTACTGGTCCTGTCCGGTCGTTGTCGAGGATACGCCAGCCGTCAGCGGATGCCGGGAGTGCGCGGGTCGGGGCCGATGCAGCCGAGCACCACGCACCCCGGCGGGGTGTCGGCGAACGGGGCTTTCGGTGTCTCGCCGAGGCATTCGACGAAACCGCAGCCCGGATAGGCGTAGGGGCCGAGGCCGAAGGTGCCGAACACCGGATCGGGTCGAGCGATCATCGGATCGGTGACGCTCACGTCCGGCTTCTCCCGATACGGTCCCGGATCCGGCACCGCGACATCGCGGAACGACGAGACCAGCTTGCGCATCACGTCATGGGTGTAGGTCGTCGAGATGCCGGGGGTGGCGACGCCGGTCCAGTTCAGCACCAGCCCGAGGCTCGGCACGATGTAGCTGTCGTTGCGCAGCATTCCCGACATCTTCACGGCATCGTCGGGCAGGCCGGGAAATTCGAGGCGGCAGGGCGCGCCGTTGACGACGAAGAGGAAGCCGTAACAGGGCATGGCCCGCGACGGCGACAACGCCTCGCGCAGGTAGGCGTCCGAGATCACCTGCTGCTCGTTCCATCGGCCCCGGTTGCCCACGAGCAGACCGAGTTTCGCGAAGTCGTCCGGCGGGAGCAGCAGATGCGCGTGACCGTAGGTGTTTCCGGCGCGATCACGGGCCCAGTAGTAGTCGGTGCGTTCGATGCCCAACGGGTCGAACAGCTTTCGCTGGGCGAAGTCCTGGAAGTCCTCGCCGACGGCCTGCGCGATGACGTAGACGAGCAGGTCGACCGCGCGCTGGCTGTAGCGGAACTGGGTGCCCTGTGGGCGTTCGATCGGCATCGCGAGCGCCTGGGCGACGACGTTCGGGTCCAGCTGGGCCAGCCCGGTCGCGCCCTCGGCGGCGATCGCCACCTCCATCCCGGAGGATTCGGTGAGCAGATTGCGCACGGTGATCGCCCGGTGCCCCTCGTCGCCGAGTTCCTCGGGCAGGTAGCGGCCGATGGGCGCGTCGACGTCGAGCCTGCCCTCGTCGACCGCCGCGCCCGCGATCAGCGCGACGACGCTCTTGGTCCCGCTCCACAGATTCCATGGCACCCCACCGGATTCGGCGTTGCGTGGGCCTGCCGCCACCAGGCAGTTGTTGCGGTAGAGCTGGATGTTGAAGCGGGTGGGGTCGACGGCCAGGCGCATGGCCTCGGCCACCCGATCGGGGTCGAGGGCGACCTCGGCGGGCGACGCGGCCTGCGGCGTGCGCCCGGAGCTCACCTCGCAGTGCCGCGCTGTCGGCGGGTCGGCCGCGGCAACGGGCAGGAGTGCTGCCGAGGTGAGCGACAATGCGGTAACCGCAATCGCCGCACCATATTTCAGGAACCCACGCACGCAACCCCTCCGATGACTTGTCTCGGAGTGGCAATCGCGAACGGTGATGTTCCTGTTACGTGCCTAGCGACCGTAGGGCTTGCAGACCTCGATCGCCGCATCCTTGGACGCGTTGAACTGATCGATCACACCGTTGAGTTCGTCGGTGGGCGCCCGGCGCTCGAGGGTGTCGGCGAGCAGGTTGGTCTTGTCGCGGTAGGTGCGCAGCGGGTCGGCCAGCTCGGCGATGACATCCGTTGTGACCTTGCGATCGACGTCCTTGGCGTTGTTGCGCAGCACCGGAACCGCCTCGTTGGCCTTGGTGTCGGTGTCGGGGGCACGGTTGTTGCTCGCCTCGATATAGGCATTGAACGAGGCGACCGAGCTCTTGTTGGCCGCGCGCAGTCCGTCGCAGGCCGAGTCGTTGGCCGCCTTCACCTTCGCGGTGGAGGAGGCCGCGACTTCGGAGGTGTAGGAGGCGAGATCGGTGAGGTTGGCCTCGGCGGTACCGGGTACCTGATTGGTGCAGGCGGCCAGCGTGAGCGCGCCCGCTACGACAACCAGCGCGGTGCCGAGCCCCATTCGTTCCCGTACCAGCATCTGTCTCTCCTCCCTCGCCGGAGCGTCGGTCACCGTCGCGGTGGCCGAACACATCGACCGTACTGGCTTCGGGACGATCAGGTGGCGCCACGCCGGTCCGGCGCGGCGCCACCTCGGGTCAGCCCTGTCCGAGCATGCCGCGCATGGTCGCGATCTCACCCTCCTGATCGGCGACGATCTTGGTGGCGAGCTGCTTTGCCTCCGGGTTGGTTCCCTCTGCCTGCTCGGTCTGGGCCATGGCGACCGCGCCCTGGTGGTGCTCGATCATCATCTGCAGCCACTGCCGGTCGAACTCGGCGCCGTTCGCCGCTTCCAGCGCGCTCATCTGTTCCTCGGTCATCATGCCCGGCATGCCGTGGCCGCCGTGGCCCTCGGCGCTCGGTGCGGGCTTGCCGAAGCTGGTCAGCAGGTCGGTGATCTGGCGCATCTCCGGTGCCTGCGCCTGCTCGATCTGGGCTGCCAGCGCGATGAGCTGCTGGTTCTGGGTCCGGCTCGGCACCATCTTCGACATCTCGACCGCCTGCGCGTGATGCGGGTACATCATCTGCAGGAAGGTCACGTCAGCGTCGTCGAAGTCGGTGCGGGCCGTGGCGCTCGTCGTGCTCGCCGTGGTCGTCGAGGAGTGCTCGGTGGTGTGCGTGGTCGAGTCGTCGCCGCACCCGGCGGCGACCACCGCGACAGCGGCGAGGGCGAGAACGGTACGGGTGATGGACATGGGTGATCCTCCTGGGATTCGGGTGTGGGGTGTCGGACAGGGGCCGCGTGGGCGGACCTGTCAGATCCGCAGAATCGCCAGTTGGGATAGGGAGAGGACGGTCCAGGGAGGTGGCCGTTCGCGTCTGCCGCGCCAAGTTCTGCCGGCCCGGCGAATGGCGTCGGCGTCCTCGGTGAGCCTGGTCAGCAGCATCCAGCCGAGCACGATGGCCAAGGCGACGAGGATGAACACGCAACCGTGGACGGCCGCGCGTTCGGTGCATCCGCCGCTGCCGCAGCCGTGGTCCTTCGTCGAGTCGCTCTGCGCCGGTTCCGCTTCGACAGCCGGACCGACGGCTGTGTGGGCGGCGTTTCCGTGCGCGTGAGCGGAGGTGTCGTGTGCGGAGGTGACGAATACCGCCGAGTGCATGGCGACGATTCCGGCCAGCAGCAGCACGACGGCGAAGGCCCTCGCGAGGCGCGCGTACGACAGCTGGACGGTCACGGCGACGAGTTTAACCAGTGCTCAGGGGCTCCACGCAATACCCGCACGCGGTAGGGGTAGAACTAGTCGTTCGCGACGTCGACGACGAGGCGCGGTGGATCGGAGAGGGTGCTCACGGTGAAACCGGGACGGTCGGCGTCGAGCCCGATGAACGACTGGGTGACGCCTTCATAGACCACCGACTTGTAGACGCCGGTGATGCGCGGCGTACTGGGATCGGTGACCGGGTCGGGCCCGGCGAACGGGGGAACGGGGGAGTCGAACGGGTAGGCCGAACCGAGGATGCGCACTTCCAGGATCGAGCTGCCCGCCACGTTCACGGCCTTGCCGCTGGCATCCTGCACGGCGTTGTCGGTGTAGGCCACCTGCCAGCCGGGGGTACCGGTGCCGCCGAGGGTGTAGACGACGCGGTCGTAGCCGGGGTGGTGGCCGAGGCGCACGTCGGTGACGGTGAGTGCGGCGCCGTCGCTCGCCTCGCCCGACTTCGCGTCGTTGTCGCGCGGACCGGTGGCGTCGGCGAATGTGCTCGCGGTGCTCGTTGTCGTCGTCGGGGGCGTCGCGGCGGGCGCGTCGTCGGAACCGCAGCTCGGCAGGACCAGAGCCGCGGCGGCGATCAGCACGAACACGGGGGCGTTGCGCATGTGACCGATGGTACTCAGGTGAACTCGAGGGGTGCGGGAATCACCCGGGCGCGTGTCCAGGCTGTGAGTTTGCTGGGCGCGTGCACCGCGGGATCAGCGCGGTCGGCCCGCATCGCTGTAACCCGTTCGCCGTCAGTCTTTTCCATGCTCGGTACGCATATGTGGGCGTCGGTTCCGATGTGCGGCAGGGGCGGATGTGACGATGGGGCAACGATCTAGCACACTTGTCGCGTGGACAGTGTCGAGGACGTATTCACCCGGCTGCGCCGGTATCCGGACGTGGAGGCGCCGAACCTCTATGCCGTCGACGCCGCGGATCGGTTGATTCTCGATACCGCCGCCGACGCGCTCGCGGCTGCGGGCAGCGGCGAGGTGGCGGTGATCGGCGACGCCTACGGCGCGCTGACCCTCGGGGCCGCGGTAAGGCACGGACACACCGGCATCCGGGTGCACCAGGACCTGCTCACCGGCGAACTCGCGCTGGCGGGCAACGCCAAGAACCTCGGCCTCGCCGACCGTTTCACCGTGCACGGCCTCGACGCGGACCTGCTCACCGGTGCCCGCGTGGTCGTGATGCGGTTGCCGAAAATGCTCGCCGGGCTCGCCGAGATCGCCGAGGCCATCGCCCGCTACGCCGCCGACGACGTCGTCGTCTACGCCGGTGGCCGCGACAAATACCTCACCCCGACCATGAACGAGGTGTTCGCCGAAACGTTCCGTCAGGTGCGGGCGGGCCGGGGCAGGCAGAAGTCGCGGGTGCTCGTCGTCAGCGAACCGCTACCCGTCGGCGAACCACGATTCCCGGTGCGCGAGAACATCATCGAGATCGACGGTGACGTGGTCGCCTACGGTGCCGCGTTCTCCGGCCCACGCCTCGACATCGGCACCCGATTCCTGCTCGAACACCTGGACCGGATGAAGCCCGACGCCCGCGAGGCCATCGACCTCGGTTGCGGCACCGGCATTCTCGCGGTGGCCCTGGCCAAGTCGCGCCCGCGTATCCGGGTGGTCGGCACCGATCAGTCCTGTGCCGCCGTCGCCTCGGCCCGGGCGACCGCCGCCGCCAACGGGGTCGACGACCGCGTCACGGTGGTGCGCGACGACGCCATGTCCTCGGCCGCCGACAACAGTGCCGACCTGGTGCTGTGCAATCCGCCGTTCCATGTGGGCGCGGCCGTGCACACCGGTTCGGCCATCAAGATGTTCGCCGAGACCGGCCGGGTGCTCCGTCCGGGGGGCGAGCTGTGGACCGTGTACAACTCGCACCTGAACTATCGGGGTGTGGTGGAACGGATGGTCGGGCGGACCGACGTGATCGACCGGAACCAGAAATTCACGGTGACGCGGTCTGTCCGTGGCCTGCGCGACGTACAACGATAGGGGCGCTCCGACGGGGTAGAGTCCGATTTGTCCGAACGGACGGTGGTGCGATCAGTGCTCGCGCCGCCGGGAACTTTGTCCGTTCGCGACACGTTGAACAGGGCAGTTGGAGCTGTACGACGTTTCATCACTCCAGGAAAGGCGCACGGTGCGTACCTCATCGAATCCGGTGTTCAAGAACTTACCTCGCCAAGAGGGAGTCGGCGGTTACGCGAACTTCGGTTCGGGCGTGACCGGCGCAGGCCAGCTGGGCAACCAGTACGGCGAATACGGTCAGCAGTACGGGCAGCAGTACCAGCAGGCGCCCGCCACCCGTGCCATGACCATCGACGACGTGGTCACCAAGACCGGCATCACCCTCGCGGTGCTCACCGTCTCGGCGATCATCTCCTTCGCGCTGTCGTCGGCGAACCCGTCGCTGGCGCCGCTGTTCGTCATCGGCGGCGGCCTGATCGGCTTCGTGCTGGTCATGATCGCCAGCTTCGGCAACAAGATGGACAACCCGGCGCTCGTACTGTCGTACGCGGCGTTCGAGGGTCTGTTCCTCGGTGCGCTGTCGCTGATGTTCACCGATGTCACCTTCGGCGGTGTGGGCGGTAGCGCCCTGATCGGTCAGGCGGTGCTCGGCACGTTCGGCGTGTTCTTCGGCATGCTCGTGGTCTACAAGACCGGCGCGATCCGGGTCACCCCGCGATTCACCCGCATGCTGCTCGGCGCCATGGTCGGTGTGCTGGTCCTGATGCTCGGCAACCTGATCGCCAGCTTCTTCACCGACGGCGGCTTCGGCCTGCGCGACGGCGGCCCGCTGGCCATCGTCTTCAGCCTGGTCTGCATCGCCATCGCCGCGTTCAGCTTCCTGCTGGACTTCGACTCCGCCGACCAGCTGATCCGCGCCCAGGCCCCCGAGAAGGCCGCCTGGGGCGTCGCCCTCGGCCTGACCGTCACCCTGGTCTGGCTCTACGTCGAGATCCTCCGCCTGCTGAGCTACTTCCAGCGGGACTGAGACAAGCGATAGACCCAAAAGCGGCTCCCCACCGATCCGGTGGGGAGCCGCTTTGTCGTGGGGGACCGCTCAGATTGCGTGCACGACAACTCGTGGGTCGACCAACCGCTCGAGATCGTCGACATCGGAGGTGTACACGGTGACCTCTCCCGCCTGAGCGTTGGCCACGACCGCGAGTACCGCGTCGATCGCGTATTTGTGCCCATGCAAACCGGTCGCCGCCAGCAATGTGCGGGCGGCACGCGCCTGGTCTTTGCCGAGCTCGGGGACCGTCATCCGGGACAGCACCCAGTCCCATCGGGAGTCCGAAGTCCGGCCGTCGTGCGCCTCGACCAGTGTCATCGGTGACGTCACAACCGCTGAGGCGAGCTCGGCGGCCACGACTATGCGAGCGATCATCTCTCGGTCACCGCGCACCGCTCTCGACAAGGCCTCCGAGTCGAACACCTGAACCCGCAGGCGCGTGGCCGGTATTCGCTTCTTGCTCATGCCGAACGACGTTGCGAAGCGCGGCGCCGGGTGTGCTCGGCATCCACTTCCGCTACCTCGGCCATCGCCGCCGCGCGTTCCGCCTCCGTCAGCGGTCCGTGCTCGTCCTGCAGCCACTGCGCCAGCTCGACCAAACGATCCCGCTCGCGTTGGGCACGCAACGCGTCGGCGATATAGGCGGACAGGCTTCGATCGGGCACCTCGGCCCGAATCTCGTCCAGGAGATCTTCGGGAACCGTGACAGTGATCTTCCTGGTGGCCATATAACGAACCATACTCGCAATACTTTCGACACGCCAAGGATGGTGCACCGTGCCCGGCCATGGAACGGCGACGGCCCCGAGCCGAAGCTCGAGGCCGTCGCGCGATGTCAACGGATCAGCTGAGGCGTTCGATGACCATGGCCATGCCCTGGCCACCGCCGACGCACATGGTTTCCACGCCGAACTGCTTGTCGTAGGTCTGCAGGTTGTTCAGCAGGGTGGCGGTGATGCGAGCGCCGGTCATGCCGAACGGGTGGCCGAGGGCGATGGCGCCGCCGGAGACGTTGAGCTTGTCCTCGTCGATCTTCAGCTCACGCGCCGAGCCGAGCACCTGCACGGCGAAGGCCTCGTTGATCTCGAACAGGTCGATGTCGGCGACCGACTTGCCCGCCAAGGCCAGGGCCTTCTTGACGGCCTCGATCGGGCCGAGGCCCATGATCTCCGGGGACAGGCCCGAGACACCGGTGGACACGATGCGCGCCAGCGGGGTGAGACCGAGCTCCTTGGCCTTGGTGTCGCTCATGATGACCAGCGCGGCGGCGCCGTCGTTGAGCGGACAACAGTTGCCCGCGGTGACGGTGCCGTCGGGGCGGAACACCGGCTTGAGCTGGCTGACGGCCTCGTAGGTGACGCCGGCGCGCGGGCCGTCGTCCTTGCTGACGACGGTGCCGTCGGGCAGGGTCACCGGGGTGATCTCGCGCTCGAAGAAGCCGTTCTTGATGGCTTCCTCGGCGCGGTTCTGCGAGCGCACGCCCCAGTGGTCCTGGTCCTCGCGGCTGATGCCGGTGAGGGAGGCGACGTTCTCGGCGGTCTGGCCCATCGCGATGTAGGCGTCGGGCAGCAGGCCGTCCTCGCGCGGGTCGTGCCACGCGCCCGCGCCGCCCTCGGCGGTCTTCGCGGTGCGGGCCTCGGCCTCGGCGAACTCGGGGTTCTTGGTGTCGGGCGAGCTGTCGGCCGAACCCTTGGCATAGCGGGACACGGTCTCCACACCGGCGGAGATGAACACGTCACCCTCGCCTGCCTTGATCGCGTGGAAGGCCATCCGGGTGGTCTGCAGCGACGAGGCGCAGTAGCGGTGCACGGTGGTGCCGGGGACCACGTCGAGGCCGAGCTTCACCGCGACGATGCGCCCCTGGTTGAAGCCACCCTCACCGGCGGGGGAGCCGGTGCCGAGGATGATGTCGTCGACCTGGGTGGGGTCAAGGGCGGGGACCTTGGCCAGCGCGGCCTGGACCATCTGCGCGGTCAGGTCGTCCGGGCGCATCCCGGCCAGGGATCCCTTGACGGCACGGCCGATCGGGGAGCGGGCGATGGAAACGATGACGGCCTCGGGCATGAGGACTCCTTTTCGGAAGGCTGGCGCGAACGGCTGCTGTACATACCGCTCATTCGTGAATGTACGTCTCGCTCTGCGCGACAGGAAGACCAGGGCGGCCACGCACCGCGGAGACGAGCACCGGCAACAACTGGGCGGCCGCGAGTTCGTAACCGGCTGCCGAAGGATGGAAGCCGTCGGTCGCGAAGAGGATCTCGGGAGCCGCCCGGAACTCCGAGGCCACCAGCGGCGAGCCCATCGGCACCGCGATTCCCCCGGCCAGCGTGGTCGCCACCGTCTGCGCCTTGCCGAGCCGCACACTCCAGTTCGCCACCACCGTGCGCAACGGCTGCGGGATGGCGGTGACGGTGCCGAGGTTGGGACACGTGCCGACGACGACCAGCGCGTCGGCCTCGCGCAACCGCGATACCGCCTGCGCGAGCCTGCGGGCCGAGGCGCGGATCGAATGCTTCTTGGTGATGTCGTTGGCGCCGACCAGAATCACCGCCGCGTCCGGCGGCGGGCCCGCGACGAACATCGCGTCGACCTGTCCGGCCAGGCCCTTGGAGGTGGCGCCGGAGATCGCCTTGGTGCTCAACCTGATCCGCATCCCGGTGGCCTCGGCCAGGCCGCGGGCCAGACGCACACCCGGCACGTCGGCGGCGCCGAGGCAGCCGAGACCGGCGGCGGTGGAGTCGCCGAAGATCATCAGGTGCAGGTCGAACGGCACGTTCTTGCGCCACGGCTCGGGCCGGTTCGCACCGGGGGCGTACACCCCGTCGGCCTCGGGCGGCTTGGAGGTGTCGCGACCGATCACCGCGCGTGCGGCGCCCGCCTGGGTCATCAGCAACCGGTAGGTCGCCCAGGAGACGGTGCCCGCGCCCGACCCGGCGAGGACGGTCGTTGCGCCGGTGACCGCGGCCGTGCGCCAGCTGATTCGAGGTGCGCTCACATCCGAAAATTCTACGGCGGACTATGGTGCGGGAGTGGGGAAGGCGCCCGAGCTGTTGCGACTCGACCAACCGGCCGGGCGACGGCTGCTCGCCGCCACCGTGCTCGGCTCGGGGATGGGGTTTCTCGACGGCACCATCGTCAACGTCGCGCTTCCCCGGATCGGCTCCGAACTGCACGCCGATCTGGCCGCGCTGCAATGGGTGATCAACGGCTACACCCTCGCACTCGCCTCGCTGATCCTCGTCGGTGGCGCGCTCGGCGACCGGTTCGGCCGCAAACGGATGTTCGCCTGGGGTGTCGCCGCGTTCGCGGTCACCTCCGCGCTGTGCGCGCTGGCGCCGACGATCGAGACCTTGATCGCGGCGCGACAGCTGCAGGGTGTCGCCGCCGCGCTGCTGACCCCGGGCAGCTTGGCGCTGGTCGAGTCGTCGTTCGTTCGCGACGACCGGATGCGGGCCATCGGTGCCTGGACCGGCATGCTCGGCGTCGCCACGGCGGGCGGTCCGGTGCTCGGTGGCTGGCTGGTCGGGCTGTCGTGGCGGTGGGCGTTCGCGATCAATCTTCCGCTGGCCGTGCTCACCCTGCTGCTGTTGCGCGGCGCGCCCGAATCCCGCGACGAGCGCGCCGACGGCAAGCACTTCGACCTCCCCGGTATCGCGCTCGCGCCGGTGGCGCTGGCCGGGGTCACCTGGGCGCTGACCAAGTGGCCCGATACCGGCGCCACCGCCGCGACGGTGGGCGCCGCGGTGACGGGTGTGGTCGCCGCGGCGGCCTTCGTCGTCGTCGAACGGCGGGCGCGGTATCCGATGGTGCCGCCCGAGATGTTCGCCGACCGGGTCTTCACCCTCATCAATGTGGTGACGCTGCTCGTCTACGCCGCGCTGTCCGGGTCGATGGTGTTCATCGCCCTGTTCCTCCAGATCGGCGCCGGCTGGTCGCCGTTGGCGGCCGGGGCGGCGAGCGTGCCGATCAGTGTGCTGATGTTCCTGCTCTCGGCGCGATTCGGTGCCGTCGCCACCCGGTTCGGGCCACGCAGGCCGATGGTGATCGGCGCGTTGATCCTGGCCGGTGGGCTGGCGCTGCTGGCGGGTGCGCCGCGCGACCCCGGCTTCGTGACCGACATCCTGCCCGGGATGCTTGCCATGGGCCTCGGTCTCTCGATGCTCGTCGCCCCGCTGACCGGCACCGTCCTCGCCGCCGCACCGGCTGGTCGGGCGGGGGTCGCCAGCGGCATCAACAACGCGGTCTCACGCACGGCCGGGTTGCTCGCGGTCGCCGCATTGCCGCTGCTGGTCGGGCTTTCCGGGCACGCCTACGCCGACGCCGACGCCGTCACCGCGGCCTATCGCGGCGCCCTGTGGTGGTGCGTGGGGTTGGTGCTCGCCGGGGCAGCCGTCACCGCTGTCGGCCTGTCGGGGCGCCGCGCGGCCGGGTGATGGACCGGTGTGCTGGCACACACTGTCGGACCAGGTCGCGACCTGCGCGCGAGGTTCTGCAACTATGGAGCTCATGCGCATCGCGGATCATGTCGTCGACCTCATCGGCAACACCCCACTGGTTCGGCTGAACTCGGTGGTCGGCTCGAACGCGGGCCTGGTCGCCGCCAAGATCGAATACCTCAACCCGGGCGGCAGCTCCAAGGACCGCATCGCGGTCAAGATGATCGATGCCGCCGAGGAAGAGGGCCTGCTGAAGCCGGGCGGCACGATCGTCGAGCCCACCTCGGGCAACACCGGTGTCGGCCTGGCCCTGGTCGCCCAGCAGCGCGGCTACAAGTGCGTGTTCGTCTGCCCCGACAAGGTGAGCGAGGACAAGCGCAACGTGCTGCGTGCCTACGGCGCCGAGGTCGTGGTCTGCCCGACCGCCGTGCCGCCGGAGCACCCCGACAGCTACTACAACGTCTCCGATCGCCTGGTCCGCGAGATCGACGGCGCCTGGAAGCCCAACCAGTACTCCAACCCGGGCGGCCCGGAAAGCCACTACGAGACCACCGGCCCCGAGATCTGGGCCGACACCGAAGGCAAGGTCACCCACTTCGTCGCGGGCGTGGGCACCGGCGGCACCATCACCGGCACCGGCCGCTACCTCAAGGAGGTCTCGGGCGGGAAGGTGAAGATCATCGGCGCCGACCCCGAGGGCTCGGTGTACTCCGGTGGCACCGGCCGCCCCTACCTCGTCGAGGGTGTCGGTGAGGACTTCTGGCCCACCGCCTACGACCCGGCCGTGCCCGACGAGATCATCGCCGTCTCCGACGCCGACTCCTTCGAGATGACCCGTCGCCTGGCTCGCGAAGAGGGCCTGCTCGTCGGCGGTTCGTGCGGCATGGCCGTGGTCGCCGCGATCGAGGTCGCCCGGCGCGACCCCGACGCTGTCGTCGTGGTGCTGCTGCCCGACGGTGGCCGCGGCTACCTGTCGAAGATCTTCAACGACAAGTGGATGAGCTCCTACGGCTTCCTCACCACCCCGCTCGAGTCGGGCCCGGAACCGCTGGTCGGTGACGTGCTGCGCGGCAAGTCGGGCGAGCTGCCCGACCTGGTGCACACCCATCCGTCGGAGACCCTGCGCGATGCCATCGAGATCCTGCGCGAATACGGTGTCTCGCAGATGCCGGTCGTCGGCGCGGAACCGCCGGTGATGGCGGGCGAGGTGGCAGGCAGCGTCACCGAACGCGACCTGCTCTCGGCCGTCTTCGAGGGCCGCGCCCAGCTCACCGACTCGGTGGCCCAGCACATGAGCCCATCCTTCCCCCTGATCGGCTCGGGCGAACCTCTCTCGACCGCCACCAAGGCCCTGTCCGACACCGACGCCCTGATGGTCGTCGAAGACGGCAAGCCCGTCGGCGTCATCACCCGCCACGACCTCCTCGGCTTCCTCAGCACCGGCTCGATCTGAGGTCAGGCCGAATGTGAGGCCGCGCGCAGACTTCGGCCAGCTGGAGTGTGTTTCGCCAGCTGACGGCCCGCTGTCCCGATTCACTCGACGTCAATCATCCATGCCTACGCCTGCCGCGTAGGTAGCGAGCGCGTTCATGTCCTTGTCGGCCTCTGCCCGCAAGCCTGCCAGGATTTCGGCATCGCGTTCGGCTGCCCGCCGCAGTCGATCCCGTTCCAGGGCCTGCTCGATGACAGCAGCGCGGCTGGGCGCCAGCCCGGCGGAAACCGTGCGGTCGAGGTAACTCACTGTGGCGTCGTCGAGGCGAACCCTGATTTGCCTGCGCATCCCACGGGCGCCGGTTATGTGTACCGACCGTCGCGGAAACGCTGCGTATCAAGGCCTTCCTGATCGTGCGACGGAACCAAACCCGTGACTATCTCGATGTTGCCGCACTGACCGAGGCGATGGGGACCGCCGAGGCGGTCGAGGTGCTTGCGCATATCGATGAGTACTACGCCGACCAGCGGATCGACGGCGTGCCCGTGTCCTCTCAGGTGGTGCGTCAGCTTGCTGATCCACGACCCGCTGATTCGTCGGTCACTCAGCAGCTGACCGCGTACCGCAACCTCGAGCACAAGTGGCCCGATTGGAATCGGGTACGGGATCGGTGCAGGGAAGTGGCGATAGCGCTCGCGGAAGGTGGGGATGATGGTCCAGTTTCGTAACCTGAATATCTCGCCGGACGCGCCGGTTTCGGAATGGCCGACCGAGGCGGTGCAGACCGCGTTGGAGCGTGGCGACCTTCGTGATTGGCGGCGGATCGGTGCGGAGTTGCGTCGCGATCCGTGGGGGCGGATCGCGCGTCGGTTGGAAGAGGTCCTTTCGCACAGTCGTCCCTACGGGGTCGCCGAGTTGATGGAGGGCCTACTCGAGCGAGCACGCGAGCGCGCCGAGGCCGACGAGCGAAGAGAAGTTGCCGACGAAGTGCGTCGGGCGGTCGCCGATTCTGGGTTGACCAGCGCCGAATTCGCCGCCAGCGTGGGAACTTCCGGCTCACGACTGTCCACCTACATGAGCGGCAAGGTTGTCCCCTCCTCGACAATGATGGTGCGAATTCGTCGCGTGGCGGACCGCCACCGATCGGTCGCGTGACCCGCTCGGGACGCGGATGGTCGGTTGATGTGGGCGCAACGGGATCGGTTGATCGAGCCGGCGCAGCGACTGCAGGGCGAGCACGGTTCGTTGACCGAGGCGGGGCGTGTGGCGGCGATGGCTGAGCCGACGGGAGTGGACGCCGAGCATGCCCGGCGTCGTGCTGCGCAACATCGTCTGGGGTGCGCAGGAAGCGAAACGGCGGCGCGATCAGAGTGACGATGAAGTCCCGCAGGGCGGTCGCTGTGGACAGTCCTGCGGGATGCCGGTCAAGCCAACGCGGAGTGTAGTTCCACCCACTGCTCCGGGTGGACATAGGCGACCACCGTGTCGTGGGCGATGCCTGCGCTGTGCAGGGCCGTGTCCACTCCCTGGTAGCGCGTTTGCAGTGCGGTGCGGACCGAGCCGCCGATTCCGGAGTATGCGGTGCGGACCAGTTCGATGTAGGAGTCGTGGTGGGGGACAAGGGGTGTCGGGCGGCGGTCCAGTCGCAGGATGGCGGCGTCGACCGCCGGGATCGGGCGGAAACTGGTGCGGGGGATGTGGCCGCGTAGTTGCCAGTCGAACCAGGGCCAGGTCAGGGCGGTTGTCAGGCTCCATCTTCCGTAGTCGCCGGTGTGTTTGCGGGCGTACTCGCGTTGGGTGAGCAGGGTCGCCGAGGTGAGGGCCGGTGCGCTCAGGCACCAGTCCACGATCCGTGCGGTGGCCGAGAACGGGATGTTGCCGACCACCGCGAACTCGGTGCGTGGTGCCTTGGCATTGGTGAAATCGCCTCGGATCACCCGGATTCCGTGTTCGCCTCTGGTCTGGGCCGAGAGTTTGGCCGCCAGCAGCGGATCGATCTCGTAGGCGGTGACCTCGGCCCCGCGCCGGGCAAGTGCTCGGGTGAGCACGCCTTCGCCGGCACCGGGTTCGAGCACGGTACCGGCGGGATCGGCGACGGTCATCAGCAGCTCGACCGCGTGGGGATCCACCAGGAAGTTCTGTGACAGCGTCCTTCTGTTCGAGTCACGCGACGTACGGTGGCCCCCACGCGCGGTGATCTTGCGCTGGGTGTGTGAATAGTTCTTGTGTGAATGGTCCTGCGCCACGGCAGTTGCCCCTTCGGGTCATCGAGTCGGAAGAGTCTCGATGGGCCCTGGGCGCGCCGGTGGACGCGAAGAGGAGATCCGCGTCCGCTAGCGGGCCAGAGCCCGGGCGTGGCGGATGCGGATGAATACGGTGCACGACATGCGGATCACGCTAGAACTCGGTCTATTCGGTTCGCAAGCGAATTTCACGCACCGCTCACCGTTCGGGTGCGCAGGGCAGCGACCGCCGACTCGGCGGCGATCAGCGCGCTGTTGATGGAGATCTCCCCGCGCATGCCGGGCGCGGCGACCATGTCACCGGCCAGATACACCCCGTTGCCCCGGTCGACGGCCGGACGGTCGCGCCATGTGGTGCCCGGGAGGTCGAGGGCGCCGGTGCGGTTCTTCGCGGTGGACTTGCGGTGGAAGGTCTTGCGGTAGCGCCAGTCCGGGATGGTGGTGTCGGCGAAGGCTTCGAGGCGGTGGTGGGCGGCGTCGCGGGATTCGCCCGGACGGATGGGCATCTGGAGTTGGTAGAGGGATTCGCCAGCGGGAGCGATGGAGTCGTCCTGCATGGTGTAGGACTCGTGGAAGCCGCCTTCGTCCAGGTCGAAGACGATGCTGCGGTCGCGCCGGTCCCGGGTGACGGCGATGTCGAGCAGGGCTGCGAAACCACCGGTGGCATGAAGGGTTTCGTCGCCGAGCAGCCGTCGAGCCGCTTCGAGTTCGGTGGCGACGATGACGGGGCCGTCGGTGGGCAATGTGTCCACGCGCGAACCGGTTTCGACGGCCACGCCGAGCTCGCCCGCGCGCACGACCATCCGGTCGACCGTGCGCTGCCAGCCGCCACGCACCCACCGCACCGCCGGAATCTTGGGTCCGAGTGCGCGCTGGAAGAGATCCCAGACGAAGGCGGCGGAGAGGCGGCCGGTGTCGGCGTCGTAGGTGAGCACGCTGATCGCGTTGGCCAGCTGGGTGGCGGTGTGCTCGCCCCAGCGCTGCGCGGCCCAGGTGTGGAAGTCGACGTCGACCGGTGCCTTCAGCCATTTGCGTGACTGCGCCCGCAGCATCCCTGTCGGTGGCACCCGGCGCAGCTTGCCGTCTGCACGGAAGCCGAGCTTCGCGGCGCTGATCGGCGACGGCCAACCGAGCCCGGTGACGAAGCCGCGCTTCTTCAGCCAGGCGTAATGCGGTCCGTCGGCATAGAAGACGTGTGCCCCGTCGTGCGCGACGTGCGGTCCGGCGATGGCGCGGGCGCGGCCGCCGAGCGTGGCATGTGCCTCGTGGAGGCGTACGGTCGCTCCAGCTTCGGCGGCGGAGATCGCCGCGGTGAGTCCGGCGAGTCCGCCGCCGATGACTGTGATGGGTGTGTTCATCCTCGGTCCTGTTCCTCGTGGTCCGCGCGGTCGAGCCGGGCGGCGATCATCTCTGCGGTTGCTCGCAGATAGCGTTCGGGGTCGACATCGGCGGGGTGGGCGCCGTCGAAGATGTCGCGGATGAGCCAGTAGTGGGCGATTGCCCCGGCGACCACGGCGGCGGTGGCCTCCCAATCCTGTTCGCGCCGTGTGGAACCGGCCGATTCGGTGAGTACGCCGGTGATCACCCGCATCACCGTCGCGTACTCCTGCTGCCGGAACACTTCGAGCAAACCTTCGGGAATCGAGTTGTCCCGCATCAGGATCCGGCTCACGTCGCGGTCGTGGTCCATACGCGCCAAGCCGATCCGGCACAGCGCTGTCAGCTTGTCGACGGTGCTGCCCGACGGCGCGAGGGCCGCCGCGATCGAGGCATTCGGCGCGAGCAGCGGTTCCCACGCTCCGCGTTCGGACAGCCGCGCCGACACCGCTTCGACCAGCAGTTCGTCCTTGGACCGGAAGTGCCGGTAGAGCCCACCGGCCCCGCTGGACAACCCCGCGGCCTGCTCGATCTGAGCCACCGAGGTCTTGGCGAACCCCTGCTCACCGAACAGCCGCAGCGCCTCGGTCATGATCCGCTCGCGCGTCGACGGCGTCACCGGCACCCTCCTGATGTAAGTAACCACTTACTTACAGACTGGGCCGCGACGGCTCCGAGCGCAAGAGCCGGATCGTGTGGCTCATCCCACGTGCGAGAAAGTAGGCAACTTTCTCGCAACCGACTGGTTCGGACCGATTCAGGGGGGTAAGCCTCCGATGACACTCTCGGCAAATCGGGCGGGAAGAGCGAAAGGAAGTGCTGTGGACAACTCCGTCGTCGCGATCGACTTCCAGCAAGGCTTCAATGACGCTTGGAGTTCGGTAGCGCAATTCGTGCCGAAATTGGTTGCCTTCATCGCCATCCTGCTGATCGGCTGGATCATCGCGAAAGTAGTGGCGAAGGTGGTGAACGCGGTGCTCGAGCGGGTCGGTTTCGACCGGCTGGTCGAGCGCGGCCAGATCAAGAAGATGATGGCCAAGAGCAAGTACGACGCCTCTGATCTGCTGGCCAAGCTGGCCTACTACGCGATCCTGCTGATCGCGCTGCAGATCGGTTTCGGTGTGTTCGGCCCCAACCCGGTCAGTGACCTGCTCACCGGCATCGTGGCCTGGCTGCCCAAGGCGGCGGTGGCGATCGTGATCGTGGTGATCGCGGGTGCGGTCGCGCACGCGGTCGGCGAACTGGTCACCAACGCGCTCGGCGGGCTGTCCTACGGTTCGCTGCTCGGCAAGATCGCCTCGGTCTTCATCTGGGCGATCGGCATCATCGCTGCCCTGAACCAGATCGGTGTCGCCACCACGGTGACCACCCCGATCCTGATCGCCGTGCTCGCCACGATCGGCGGCATCCTCGTCGTCGGCGTGGGCGGTGGCCTGGTTCGTCCCATGGAGCAGCGCTGGAGCAGCTGGCTCGGCAACATCGAATCGGAGATGCCCGCACTCAAGGGTGAGGCGCAGGCCTACCAGCGCGGTCGTGAGGACGTGACGCGTGAGGGTCAGCGGGTGCCGGGTTCGCACACCCAGCAGACCCAGCAGGAATGGGCGACTCCCGGTGCGGGCGGCAGCCCGCAGGCCGGTGGCTACCCGCAGACGGGCCAGCAGCCCGGCTGGGGCGGGGAAACCGCAAGGTAGGAACCAACCGGCGCCGGCGTTCCGTCACCGCATCGGTGGCGGGGCGCCGATTCCGGTTTCAGGCGGCGGCGTGCCGGCAGACGGCGGCCAGCCGGTACTGCAACCAATCGGCGTCGTGCCAGGTCTGCGGTGCCACTCCGGCGAACACCCCGGCCCGCTCGGCGACGACCTGATCGAGCAGCCCGCGCACGTAGCCGGCCAGCAGGATGGCGAGCGGAAGCCGCGCCGCCTCCTCGACCCCGTACTCGAGAATGTCGCGGACGGCGGCGGCGTGCTGGTCCAGCTGCGCCAGCACCCCGGGGTGCTGCGCCGCGGCGGCGGCCGCGGGGACGCCGTATTCGATGTTCAACTGTCGCAGATGTCGCCGTGCCGAAATTTCGAGCAGTGCGGGGCCGAGCGAAAACACCACCAGATGGTAGCGAATCCGTCATAGAGCGGCGAACGCGGCGCAACTTTACGATCCTGTGCACAGACTTGCGTGAAGCGCCGCCCCGATGGATTCTGGGCGGGTATAACCGATTCGGGAGAACTTTCGGCAAACCAGCTCGGCGAGCGAAAGGATCTACGGTGCACGTCACCGATTCGGCGGTTCAGCTGCTGTGGGCGAATCCTGTCGTCGCCGCGGGCGCGGGTTACACGGCTCGCTCCGGTGTCACGGGGTTGCTGCGCCACCGGCCTTATGCGCGGGTGCTCGGCCGATTCGTCGCGGCTTTCATCTGGGGTAGCGGCGGAGTCGCCGCGCTCACCGCCCTCGGGGTTCCGCTGAGCGCCACCCTCCCGCTCGCACTCACGGTGCTCACCGTGGTCGCACTCACGCTCACCCTGGTCTTCGCCGGCGGAATGATCCGCCCCGCGACCGCCGACTCGACGGACTGATCCGGCCGTCGAGTCCGGCAGATCCGCTACCGGAAGGCGTTCGCGTCGGTGAGCGCCTTGCCCAGCACCAGCTGATGTACCTCGGCCGTGCCCTCGTAGGTCAGCACCGACTCCAGGTTGTTCGCGTGCCGCAGCACCGGGTAGTCGAGGGTGATTCCGTTGGCACCGAGAATCGTGCGGCATTCGCGGGCGATGCGGATCGCCTCACGCGTGCTGTTGAGCTTGCCCGCACTGATCTGTTCGCTCGTGATCTCGTGCCGGTCCTTCAACCGGCCGAGGTGCAGGGCCAACAGCTGTCCCTTGCCGAGCTCGAGCGCCATATCGGCCAGCTTGGCCTGGGTGAGCTGGTAGCCGGCCAGCGGCTTGTCGAACACCTCGCGGGTGCGGGCGTAGTCGACGGCGGCGGCGAGGCAGTCGCGGGCGGCGCCGAGCGCACCGAAGACGATGCCGAAGCGCGCCTCGCTCAAGCACGCCAGCGGCGAACTCAACCCGCGTGACTCGGGAAGCACCGCGTCGGCGGGCAGGCGCACGTCATCGAAATCCAGTGCGGCGGTGAGCGATGCGCGCAGCGACAATTTCCGGTGGATCTCCCGGGCGGTGAATCCAGGGGTGCCCGCCGGTACGAGGAACCCACGCACCCGAGGTTTGTCGTCGCCGGGCTCCTCGGCATAGGCCCACACCACGGCGATATCGGCGACCGAGCCGTTGGTGATCCACATCTTCGACCCGTTGAGCACCCAGTCGGCACCGTCGCGCCGCGCGCGGGTGCGCATGCCGCCGGGGTTGGAGCCGTAATCGGGTTCGGTGAGCCCGAAGCAGCCGATCAGCTCACCGGCGGCCATGGCGGGCAGGTACTGCTGCTTCTGCTCCTCGGACCCGAAGAAGTGGATGGCTGTCATGGCGAGTGAGCCCTGCACCGACACCATGCTGCGCACACCGGAGTCCACGGCCTCGAGTTCCTGGCAGGCCAGGCCGTAGGCGGTGGCCGACGCGCCGGCGCAGCCGTACCCCTCGAGGTGCATGCCGAGCAGCCCGAGCTTGCCGAGTTCGGGTGCGATCTCGCGGGCGGGGAAGGTGCCCGCCTCGAACCACTCCGCGATGTGCGGGCGAAGGCGTTTCTCGCCGAATCGGGCGACGGTATCCCGGATCTCGCGCTCCTCCGGGGACAGCAACGCATCGATCGCGAACAACTCTTCCACGGTCACCATGGCGTCAGCTTAACCGCGGCACCGTCACCGAATCGGGCACTTCGTGCAGGCGTGATACCCGTGCGCGAACGGCCGGATCCGGGCATCTAGTCTGAGTCCATGAGTGAGCTGGGATTCTCGACCAGGGCCGTGCACGCCGGATATGAACCCGATCCTCAGACCGGTGCGGTGAACGTCCCCATCTACGCGAGCTCCACCTTCGCCCAGGACGGCGTCGGCGGCATGCGTGGAGGCTACGAGTACGCGCGCACCGGCAACCCGACCCGCACGGCACTGGAAGCCAACCTCGCCGCCCTCGAATCGGGCAGCTACGGTCGCGCCTTCGCCTCGGGCATGGCCGCGACCGACTGTGCGCTGCGCGCGGTGCTCCGTCCCGGCGACCACATCGTCATCCCCGACGACGCCTACGGCGGCACCTTCCGGCTCATCGACAAGGTGTTCAGCCAGTGGGGCATCGAGCACTCGCCCGCCCACATCGCGAACCTCGACGAGGTCCGCGCGGCGATCCGCCCCAACACCAAACTGGTGTGGATCGAGACGCCGACCAACCCGCTGCTGAGCATCGGTGACATCCCCGCGCTGGCCGACATCGCGCACGCGGCGGGCGCCAAGCTCGTCGTCGACAACACTTTCGCCACCCCGTACCTGCAGCAGCCGCTGCTGCTCGGCGCCGACATCGTCGTGCACTCGACCACCAAGTACCTCGGCGGTCACTCCGATGTCGTCGGCGGTGCGCTCATCACCAACGACCAGGAACTCGACAAGGCCTTCGCGTTCCTGCAGAACGGCGCGGGCGCGGTGCCCGGCCCGTTCGACGCCTTCCTCACCCTGCGCGGCATCAAGACCCTCGCCGTGCGGATGGAGAAGCACTGCGACAACGCCGAGGTGATCGCGGAGTTCCTGTCGAACCACCCGGCCATCTCGAAGGTGATCTACCCGGGCATGCCGACGCATCCCGGCTACGAGATCGCGCAGAAGCAGATGCGCCGCAGCGGCGGCATGATCTCGGTTCGCCTGGCCGGCGGCCGGGAGGCGGCGCTGAAGTTCTGCTCGCGCACCACGATCTTCACCCTCGCCGAATCGCTGGGCGGCATCGAGTCGCTCATCGAGCACCCGGGCGCCATGACCCACGCCAGCACCGAGGGCTCGGCTCTGGAGGTGCCCGCGGATCTGGTGCGGCTCTCGGTGGGTATCGAGGACATCAGCGACCTGCTCGCCGACATCGAACAAGCGTTGAGCTGAGCGGGGAACAGGAAATGACGAAGCGGCCGCATCCGGTATCCGGGTGCGGCCGCTTGCGTTCGGGTTCTATTTCACGGGGCTCGAGGCGGCCGTGTTCAGCCGTGGTAGGGCTCCGCGCTGACCAGGGTCACCTTCATGGTGTTGCCGTTGGGCAGCGTGTATTCGCGGGTCTCGCCCACCTTGGCGTCGATCAGCGCGCCGCCGAGCGGGGAGTTCGGCGAGTAGGTCTCGAGATCGGTGGCGCCGAGGCCCTCTTCGCGGGTGGCGATCAGGAAGGTCTCGGTATCGCTCTCGTCGCCGTCGTAGTAGACGGTGACAACCGAACCGGGCAGTGCCACACCGGACTTGGTGGGTGCCACGCCGACCTTGGCGTTGTTGAGCAGCTCCTGCAGCTGGCGGATACGCGCCTCCTGCTGGCCCTGCTCCTCACGCGCGGCGTGGTAGCCACCGTTCTCCTTGAGGTCGCCTTCTTCGCGACGCTCGTTGATCTCGGCGGCAATGACCGGACGATTGGCAATGAGCGAGTCCAACTCACTCTTGAGCCTGTCGTGCGACTCCTGGGTAAGCCAGGTCACATTCTCGGTCATCTCGATCACTCCCTAGTAGTTGTTCCCGGCGCACCGGGATTCCCTGAAACCGGTGCCACGCCCCCGGTAGGAGGGCATGCACCAGCCCGACGGCTGGAGCGATCCTGGGGGTGAACCCGTAACCCGGAAACAGCATCGCTGGCCGCCAATGCAGCAAACACGGCTCCGAGCCCCGGAACCGTGTATCCAGCTATTTTAGCATGTCTCACAAAGATGCAGGTCAGGGCCGATCGTGGGGCGTCAGCGCAGCCGCAGGTAGCTGGGCACGTCCTCGGTGCAGCCGTAGATATCGCCCGCCGATGGGCGGCTGGACGCCTTGACCGTGGTACTCACCTGCACGCTGGTCGCCTCCGAGCCGGGCACCAGGATCTCGCGCCTGCCCACTTCGGCGCCGTCACGGTCCATCGCCCGCACGAAGCACACGACGGCGTTGCGCGGCTCGTCGCGGGTCACCTTCACCCGCATCTCCAGCGTCGAGTCGTCGACGACCACGTAACCGAGCTGCTCGGTCTCGATCGCCTTCGGGCCGTATTTCTGGAAACCGAGATAGGCGACGACGAACCCGGCGAGCACCACGCCGACACCGAGCAAAGCGAGCACCCAGGGGCGACGCACCGGCGGTTTTGTGCCATACCGTTCGGCGTGTCGCGCTGCTGAGTCGGCCGGGCTCGCGGCGGAGTGCGGTGCGGGCTCGGTCATCGGTTCTCGCTCCCGGGGGTGGTCGGAACAAAAGCGGGGTCGGATGGAACTATAGGGACTGTAGTTCTGACACCCGCGAGCGAGAGCGATGGTGAACGAGACGTGAGTGGCCTTCGCCTCATGGCGGTGCACGCCCACCCCGACGACGAATCGAGCAAGGGCGCCGCGACCACGGCCAGGTACGCGGCCGAGGGCGTCGACGTCCTGGTCGTCACCCTGACCGGTGGCGAACGCGGCAGCATCCTCAACCCGGCCATGGACACCCCGGGTGTCCTCGACCGGATCGAGGAGGTCCGGCGCGAGGAGATGGCCGCGGCCGCCCATGCGCTCGGCGTGCGCCAGCAGTGGCTCGGTTTCGTCGACTCCGGTCTGCCCGAGGGCGACCCGCTGCCACCGCTGCCCGAGGGTTGCTTCGCGCTGGTCCCGCTCGAAGAGGCCACCGAGGCACTGGTGAAGGTGGTGCGCGAGTTCAAACCGCACGTGATCACCACCTACGACGAGACCGGCGGCTACCCGCACCCCGACCACATCCGCTGCCACGAGGTCTCGGTCGCCGCGTTCGACGCGGCGGGCGACCCGGAGGCGTTCCCCGACGCGGGCGAGCCGTGGACCCCGCTGAAGCTGTACTACGACCACGGCTTCAGCCAGAAGCGGCTGGAAACCTTCGCCGCCGAGTTCGAGCGTGAGGGCAAGCCGTTCCCGCTGCAGGAGTGGCTGGACCGGATGCGTCAGTACGCGGCGGCGCGCGGCGACATCATGGCCCGGGTCACCACACAGATCGAGTGCTCGAAATACTTCCCCCAGCGTGACGACGCCCTGCGCGCGCACGCGACCCAGATCGATCCCAACGGCGCGTTCTTCGCGATCCCGTTGGAGATGCAGCAGCGGCTGTGGCCGACCGAGGAGTTCGAATTGGCCAAGACCAGAGTATCCACCGCCATCCCGGAGACCGACCTGTTCGCCGGTATCGAGGACGCCGACCGGTGATTCTGGCTCTCCTCGCACAAGACCCCGGCACCCCGACCGGCCCGGAGTTCGGCAAGGCCTCCCCACTCGGCCTGCTGATCGTGTTGATCCTGCTGGCCGGCACCGTCCTGCTGGTTCGTTCGATGAACAAGCACCTCAAGGGCCTGCCGGAGACGTTCGAACCCGAACACCCCGAACCGGATCAGAAGGCCGACGACGGCACCGACCCGGGCGCGATCCCGGACACCGGCGACGGCACCGAACCGCCGAAACCGGCGGCGACCTAACGGGCCAGGTCGGCCACCAGTTCACCGATCAGATCGCGAGCGGCCTCGGCATGTTCGGCGACCTGCCGTGGCGCGCCGCTGGCACTGAGTTCGATGGTCTTGTTGATCAAGCCGAACGCGATGATCAGCTGCCGCAGAGCAGCCCGGCGCTCGGACGGTGTCATGTCGGAAGTCGTCGGCTGGGTCATCGTCACAGCTAAGGGATCGCCGCAGGTGGTGGGTTCGTTTCGCCTGAGACGCAATCGTTGCCGCCGCGATCACCAGTCGATGAGGTCGAGTTCGTGCAGGCGGCGGAACACCATCATCGAACCGGGCGCCACCTGGGTCATGCCCGCGTATTCACTGACCGTGAAGTACCGGAATTCGGCGATTTCACCGGTGGCCTGCGGTTCGCCGGTGAGGTCGGCGAGGAAACACGTCATGTGCAGCGGGGTGTTGCGGCCGTGACCGAACGCTTCGGCCTCGAAGATCCCCAGCTCGGACACACCGTCCAGACCAACGCCGAGCTCCTCCTCGATCTCGCGATGCAGAGCTTGTAAAGGGGTCTCGCCGGGATCGATCTTGCCGCCCGCCATGTAGAAGACATCCTTGCCTTCCGGGCGCGTCTGAATCAGCCTGCGGTCGCGAACATGGGCGAGGGCGGCGGTGCGGATCATGGGTTCACTCTATTGAGCGAACGGCTTCGAATCATGTCGAACGGTCAGGTGTCTGGGTCAGCGACCGTGAGACTGGTCTCGCCGGATCCGGTGAGGGCACGTGAAGTGTCCTTGAGGTCGACTCCGGAGCGGCCGAGTGCGCGGGCGCCCGCGACGAGCCCGGCCACCACCCGTGCCGCGTCGGCATAGGCCAGACCGTCCGGCGGGTGGATATTGGACACACAGTTGCGTTCGGCGTCGGCACGGCCGGGGCGCGGCGCGTGGGTGAGATAGATGCCGAGGCTGTCGGCCACGGACAGACCGGGCCGTTCCCCGATCACGACGAGCAGGGTCCGCACGCCCATGGCCTCGGCGATATGGTCGCCCAGCGCCACCCGCGACTGAGTGGCGATCACGGGTGGGGCGATGGTGTAGCCGCCGAGTTCGCCTGCCAGCGCGGACAGCAGGCCCGCGCCGTGGTCGGTGAGTGCACGGGGAGACAGACCGTCGGCGAGGACGATGCCGATATCGAAGTCGCCGTGGATGATCGGTGACAGGTCGGCGGGGAGCCTGCCGAGATCGGGGCGACGCAGGTACTCCGAGCGGGAGGCGGCCTTACTCGTCACCGTCACCGGCTTGCCGAGCCCGAGTTCGGCTATGCGGGTGGCGAATTCGTCGACGGCCAGCGGTTCGTGCACGGCGTCCCGGGCGGCGGCGTGGGCGGCGCGCAGGGCGAGCACCTCGCTGGTCGGCAGGGCGTTGCCGGTGCGGCCGAGTCCGATCCTGGACTGGGTGGTGCTGCGCAACTGAGCCCAGAAGTCTTGGGAAACATCAGTTTCCGAACCATTACTTGTCTCCGGCGCGGCCGCCGTATCGCGCACGATCTCGGCTTCGCGCGGCGAGTTCGAGCCGCTCATCGGGTGCCCGCCAGTGCGCGCAGGGGAGAGGTCAGCGGTTCCACTTGTCGCAGTCTGCCTTTCGCGTCGAGCATGCCGAGTCCCGACAACCACGCCTCGAATTCCGGTGCGGGGCGCAGGTCGAGGACCTTGCGGGCATAGAGGGCGTCGTGGAAGCTCAGACTCTGGTAGCCGAGCATCACGTCGTCGGCACCGGGCACCGCGATGACGAACGCGCAGCCCGCCGCGCCGAGCAGGGTGAGCAGGGTGTCCATGTCGTCGGCGTCGGCTTCGGCGTGGTTGGTGTAGCAGACATCGACGCCCATCGGCAGGCCGAGCAGCTTTCCGCAGAAGTGGTCCTCGAGCCCGGCGCGGACGATCTGCTTGCCGTCGTAGAGGTACTCGGGCCCGATGAAGCCGACCACCGTGTTGACCAGCAGCGGCTCGAGGTCGCGGGCCACGGCGTAGGCGCGGGCTTCCAGCGTCTGCTGGTCGACCGGCCGATTCCTCACGCCCAGATGGGCATTCGCGCTCAGCGCCGAACCCTGCCCGGTCTCCAGGTACATCACGTTGTCGCCGACCGTGCCGCGCCGCAGCGATCGACCCGCCTCGTTCCCCTCTCGCAACAGCGAAATGTTCACGCCGAACCCGGAATTGGCGCCCTCGGTGCCCGCGATGGATTGGAAGACCAAGTCCACCGGCGCACCCGCCTCGATCAGGCCGATGGTGGTGGTGACGTGGGAGAGCACGCACGACTGGGTAGGGATGTCGAATCGCAGGCGCACCTCGTCTAGGAGGTGCAGCAGGTCGGCGGTGGCCTGCGGTGAATCGGTGGCCGGGTTGATGCCGATCACCGCGTCACCGCAGCCGAGCAGCAGGCCGTCGAGGGTGGCGGCGGCGATCCCGCGCGGGTCGTCGGTGGGGTGGTTGGGTTGCAGGCGGGTGCTCAACCGGCCGGGCAGGCCGATGGTCGTGCGGAACGCCGATGTCACCGTGGCGGCCCTGGCCACCGCGATCAGGTCCTGGTTGCGCATGATCTTGCTGACCGCGGCGACCATCTCGGGGGTGAGGCCGGGCGAGACGGCGGTCAGGGTCGTCGCCGCGTCGTCGGTCGCGGCGACCGCGAGCAGCCAGTCGCGCAGGCCACCGACGGTGAGATGCGCGATCGGCGCGAAGGCCGCGCGATCGTGGCTGTCGATGATCAGCCGGGTGACCTCGTCGGACTCGTAGGGCACGACCACCTCGGTGAGGAAGGTCCGCAGCGGCACCTCCGCCAGCGCCCACTGCGCGGCCGCGCGCTCGGCGTCCGTGTCGGCCGCACAGCCGGCGAGTTGGTCACCGCTGCGCAGCGGGGTGGCCTTGGCCAGCAGGTCGACCAGCCCGTCGAAGGTGTAGGTGGTGACGTCGATGGTGCTGCGGTACTTCGTCATCGAAGTGCGGCGCCGGTCGGCGCCGTCCTCCTCTCGCGAGTGCGTGGTTGACGCTCGGCAGACACGGCCGAGCGAGGGACAACGGTCAGCGGATCACTCGAGTTCCTCTTCGGCTTTGGCCAGCGCGGCGAATTCCTCGTCGGGCGACTTGGCGACCAGGTGGTGGCGACTGTAGAGGCCGAAGTACGCCATGAAGGCGCAGAACACGCCGAGGGTGAACAGCGCCGCCTTCGGGTCGACCAGGAAGGTCGCCGCCACCGAGGCGGCCGCGATCACCAGCGCGAACGAGGTGGTGGCGATGCCGCCGGGGGTCCGGTAGGGGCGGGGCATGTTCGGCTCACGGACGCGAAGCACGATGTGGCTCACCATCATCAGCACGTAGCTCACGGCCGCGCCGAACACGGCCATGTTGAGCAGCATGGCTCCCTCGCCGGTGAGCGAGAGGGCGAAGCCGATGATGCCGGGCACGACGAGCGCGAGCACCGGCGCCTTGCGGGAGTTGGTCACCGACAGGCTGGTCGGCAGATACCCGGCGCGGGAGAGCGCGAAGGTCTGGCGCGAGTAGGCGTAGACGATGGAGAAGAAGCTGGCGACCAGGCCGGCCAGGCCGATGTAGTTGACGACCTTCGCCGCCGGGCTGCCGCCGAGGGCCTCGACCAGCGGGTTGCCCGAGGCGGAGGCGTCTTGGGCGCCGAGCGCACCGGTCACCAGGAACAGCACCACCGCGCCGGTGACCATCAGCATCAGCATCGCCACGATGATGCCCTTGGGCACGTTCTTCTCCGGTTCACGGGCTTCCTCGGCGGCCAGCGGCACGCCTTCGACGGCGAGGAAGAACCAGATGGCGAACGGGATCGCCGCCCAGATGCCCAGGTAGCCGAACGGGAGGAACGCCGAGGAGCCGGTGGCCGCCGCGTCGGGCGCGATGTTCGTCAGGTTCGCGGCATCGAACCGGCCGACAGCCGCGATCGCGAACACGACCAGGCCGACCAGCGCGATCGCGGTGATCACGAACATCGCCTTGAGCGCTTCGCCCGCGCCACCGAGATGGATGCCGATGAACAGCGCGTACACCGCCAGGTACACCCACCAGCCGTCGGTGATCCCGAACAGGTTGAGCGATTCCACATAAGCGCCGATGAAGGTGGCGATGGCGGCGGGCGCGATCGCGTACTCGATGAGAACCGCTGTGCCCGTGGCGAATCCGCCCCAGGGCCCGAGTGCGCGCCGGGCGAAGGTGTAGCCACCGCCCGCGGCAGGCAGCGCCGAGGACAGTTCGGCCATGCCGAGGACCATGGCCAGATACATGCCGGCGATGATCACCGAGGCGATCAGCAGGCCACCGAATCCGCCTTCGGCCAGGCCGAAATTCCAGCCGGAATAGTCGCCGGAGATCACGTAACTCACGCCGAGACCGGCCAGCAGCACCCAGCCGGCGGTGCCGGAGCGCAGGGTGCGTTTGGCGAGATAGTCGTCGGTGGGTGGTTGGGCGGTGCGTTTGGCGAGATAACCGTCGGCGGGTGGGTCGGCGGTGGGCGCGGGAACGGCGTCGGTACTCACAGGTAAAGCTCCTCATCAACAAGCAAGCGCGTAGCGACGGCAACGGTGATCGTCGAGGGTTGAAGAATGGTTGACGACTGTTACAGCCGTGGATCCCACAGGTCAGCGGCGCGTATCGCGCGCCGCCGACCTGCGGAAACAGTGTGATAGTTGGTGTTTCACATCACGGTGAAACGGTGTCACCGGTGGGTGGTGGCGGCTGGGAATCCAGCTCGGCCACCTCCTCGTCGGTGAGCAGGCGTGAACGGATCAGGAACCGCACGCCCTCGGGGGCTTCCAGCGAGAAACCGCTGCCCCGGCCCGGCACCACGTCGACGGTGAGATGGGTGTGCTTCCAGTATTCGAACTGGTCGGCACTCATCCAGAACGGGATGTCGCCGGGCAGATATCCCAGCAGCACGTCCGAGCGACCCACGCGAAATTCACCGCGTGGGTAGCACATGGGGGAGCTGCCGTCGCAGCAGCCGCCGGACTGGTGGAACATGACCGGGCCGTGCAGCCCGGTCAGGTCCCGGAGCAGCGTTGCCGCCTTGTCGGTGAGGTCGACTCGTCGGACCATCAGCGGCGCACCATCAGAAGAAGCCGAGCTTCTGCGGCGAGTAGCTGACCAGCAGGTTCTTGGTCTGCTGGTAGTGCTCGAGCATCATCTTGTGGTTCTCGCGGCCGATGCCGGACTTCTTGTATCCGCCGAACGCCGCGTGCGCCGGGTAGGCGTGGTAGCAGTTCGTCCACACCCGGCCAGCCTTGATGCCGCGGCCGAGGCGGTAGGCGGTGTTCATGTCCCGCGTCCACACGCCCGCGCCGAGACCGTAGAGGGTGTCGTTGGCGATCTTCAGTGCCTCGTCGGTGGAGTCGAAGGTGGTCACCGCGACGACCGGGCCGAAGATCTCCTCCTGGAACACGCGCATGTCGTTGCTGCCCTTGAAGATCGTCGGCTCGATGTAGAAGCCGCCGTCCAGGCCGTCGACAGCGCGGACCGCACCACCGGTGAGTACCTCGGCGCCTTCCTTCTTGCCGATGTCGATGTAGGACAGGATCTTCTCGAACTGGTCGTTGCTGGCCTGCGCACCGATCATGGTCGCCTCGTCGAGCGGGTTGCCGCTGACGATCGCCTTGGTGCGCTCCACGCAGCGGTCCATGAACTCGTCGTAGATCGACGACGCGATCAGCGCGCGCGACGGACAGGTGCACACCTCGCCCTGGTTCAGCGCGAACATCACGAAACCCTCGACGGCCTTGTCGAGGTAGTCGTCGTCGGCGGCCATCACATCGGGGAGGAAGATGTTGGGGCTCTTGCCACCCAGCTCCAGGGTGACCGGGATGATGTTCTCGCTGGCGTACTGCATGATGAGCCGGCCGGTGGTGGTCTCACCGGTGAAGGCGACCTTGGCCACGCGCGGGCTGGACGCGAGCGGCTTGCCCGCCTCCACCCCGAAACCGTTGACCACGTTGAGAACTCCCGGCGGCAGCAGATCCGCGATCAGCTCCACGACCTTCATGATCGAGGCCGGTGTCTGCTCGGCGGGCTTGAGCACCACCGCGTTACCGGCGGCCAGCGCGGGCGCCAGCTTCCAGGTGGCCATCAGGATCGGGAAGTTCCACGGAATGATCTGGGCGACTACGCCGAGCGGCTCGTGGAAGTGGTAGGCGATGGTGTCGCCGTCGACCTCGCTGATCCCGCCCTCCTGCGCGCGCAGCGCACCGGCGAAGTAGCGGAAGTGGTCCACCGCCAAAGGCAGGTCGGCGGCGAGGGTTTCGCGAACCGGTTTGCCGTTGTCCCAGGTCTCGGCGACAGCGAGGGCCTCGAGATTCGACTCGATGCGGTCGGCGATCTTGTTGAGGATATTGGCGCGCTCGGCGGCGGAGGTGGTACCCCACGCGTCGGCGGCACGGTGCGCGGCATCGAGGGCCAGCTCGATATCGGCGGCGGTGGAACGGGCGATCTCGCAGAACGGCTGACCGTCCACCGGCGAGGTGTTCTCGAAGTACCGGCCTTCGACCGGCGGAACCCACTTGCCGTCGATGAAGTTGTCATACCTGGGGGCGTAGCTGACGATGCTGCCCTCGGCGCCCGGCTTGGCGTAGATCATGTGCGGAAACTCCTCGCTGGTTCCGGTGATGCGTGACGCCCATCACTATCCACCCCGAGGGTTGATGAAACGTTGAGAGCGGATCTCGTGGCGCTCGATACCGGTGATCACGGCCCGGGAAACGGCTCTTGCGCTGCGGCGGCGCCTATGCCCTCTGCGCGCTGTGCAGGCGGGCGGTGGCTACGGCTCGGCGGGGGTCGCGGGCGGGGAGCAGGGTGAGGGCGTGTTCGTGGACGGCGATGTCGTCGGGGGTTGCTTCGCCGTAGGTGAGGGCGTGGTGGGGGTCGGGGCTGGCAAGGACCGCGTTGCGCATGGCGACGGCGAGATAGTCGCGCCATTCGGTGATGCCGGGAGTTTCCGAATCCGGAAGTAGGGGACCGTGATACAGCCGGACGGCGGTGTCGAGGTCGCCGGATTCCAGGGCGCGCAGCACGTCGAGCGCGTCGCAGGACAGGGGAGTGGTGAAGCGGTAGACGCGGTTGGTGATGTCGCCGCCGGTGGCGCGGCGCAGGTACGACATCTCCGATTTCAGGGTGCTCGCGCCGACCGCGCGGTCACCGTAGACGGCGTAGTGCAGGCGTTCGTGGCTGTAGCCGTCGTCGCTGAGGGCGAGCAGGGTGAGGATCTCGAGCTGACGTGGGCGCAACCGGATCGGGGTGCCGTCGCGCATCAACCGGCCGGTGCCGAGGCAGGTCAGTCGCATGCCCGCCGGTGCGGGTGTCGACGCGTGCAGTTTGGCTTCGATGGCACTGGTCATGGTGCGCACCGTGGCCATGGCCAGCGGGTGCGAACGCTTCCAGGTGGTCGACAGGTCGAGCACGCCGAGCAGGGTGCCGTCGGCGGCGCGGATCGGCGCGCAATAGCAGACCCAGCCGTGCAGGGCGGCGACGAGATGTTCGGCCGAGAACACGGTGTGCGGTCGATCGGTGCGCAACGCCAGCGACAGCGCGTTCGTCCCCATGTGCGCCTCGTCCCACCGCCCACCCGGCGCGAAGTTCACCTGTTCGGCCCGCCGCCGCATGACCGGCCCGCCGTAGGTCCACAGAATCGTCCCCGAAGCATCGGTCACCGCCGCCACGTACCCCGCGTCGTCGGCGACACTGTGCAACTGGTCCTTCAACTCGCTCACCGGCCCACGCAGCGGCGACTCGGCCCACTTCGGCCCGATATCGGTCTCGCTCTCGGGCGCGCAATCGCGCCCGGGATCGACCGTCCGCAACGACCGCAACCACGACTGCGCCACCTCGGCCCGCACCCCGGAACTCCGCCCGAGCGCCGATTCCCCCGCGGGCACCCACTGCGCCCACTCCCGCTCCAGCGCAGCCCGCTGCGCCGAGAGCGTCAGCTGCGATGCCATGGGGGTTCCTGTCCGGTCGCTATCAGGGACTTCGCCCCCAATAATGCCCCACCTATGCCCCGCCCAACAGCCGTTTCGGTGGTGGTGCCGGTGAGCTGCGCACCGGTGCTCCGGAAAAAGTTCGCTGCCCTCTCAATGCGAGCCAAGGGTGTAGCCCGGTGTAGCACGCATGGCTACACTTGAGGTATGAGGCAGATCAGTCAGCGCGAGCTGCGGAACAACTCCGCGGCGATCATGGACGCCGTGGAGGCGGGCGAGACCATCCTGGTCACCCGTAACGGTGTCGAGATCGCCGAGGTGCGGCCGGTCAGCCGGCGCCGTCGCCGCAGCGCGGAAGAACTGGTCGCCCGGCATCGTGGACTGCCCCGAGTGGACTATGCCGCGATGCGTCGGGAAGCCGACGAATTCTTCGGCACCGAGGACAGGATCGGCGACGACGACCCGTGGAGCGGCCGGTGAGCGTCAGGCATCCGGCGGGTGTTCTCGACACGTGCGCCTACCTCGACCTCGGATCGCTCGACCCGAACAATCTGCCGGAGACTCCGGAGATCACCGCCATCACGCTGGCTGAGCTCAATCAAGGCGTCGCGATGGCCAAGGATCCGGTGAGTCGGGCCGAGCGCTCGGAGCAACTCGGCGCCGCGATCGTCGAATTCGACCCGCTGCCGTTCGACGAAGCCGCGGCGACTCGATACGGAACGTTGGTCGCGCTCACCATCGCCGCGAACCGTGACCCACGCCCCCGGCGGATGGACCTGCTCATCGCGGCGATCGCGTCGGCGAACTCCCTTCCGCTCTACACACGCAACGCCTCCGACTTCAAAGGGCTGGAGAGCATGCTCGAGGTTGTCGCGCTCTGAGGTGCTGAGCCGCAGTAGGGCTTGTCAATAGCGCTGCGGTACAACAACTGAATCGGACTGCGGAGTGATGTGTGGCTGGGTAGGGACCGGCAAGGTGGTCACGTGCGTATTGCCGACATCTCCCCGCGACCCGCCGGCATGGAACGAACGGCACGCGGGGTGAAGGTTTGGGGTGCGGTCGGTGTTTACGTCGTGACCACCCTTGCCGCTTCGGTGTTTTTCCTTGCGGTGCAGCCTCTTTCGGGGATAGATCCGGCCGTGCTGTCACTGGTTCAGTTCGCCCCGGCGGTCGGTGCCCTCACCACATGGCTGGTGTTCCGGAAGACCGTCGCCGCGGTGCTCCCCGCTGCGGTTTCCGGTCGGCGGGTGGTGGGGAATGTCGCGGCAATCGTCGCGGTGTGTGTCGGGTACTGGTTGCTGCTCATGGGGGCGGCGGTTGTGTCGGGGACGGCCACCGTGGGGCCTGCCGCGATCGGGAGTGTGCCCTTCGTCGTGTTTCTCGTGGTGCAACTGGTCGGGGCCGGTGGGGAGGAGATCGGGTGGCGGGGGTTGATGCAGCCGATGCTCGAAGCGCGGATGGCCAGGTTCGCGGCGGTGGCGGTGACCGGGGCGGTGTGGGCGCTGTGGCATGTCCAGACCTTTGCGGCCGGGCCGGTGGTCGCGATGTGCTTCTTCGTGGCGACGATGGCGTTCGCGATGGTGCTCGGCTATCTGGGCACGGGGAGTTTCGGTCAGCGTGTGATCGTCGCCTCGATCGGGCACTGGTTGATCAATATCGCGGGATATCTGCTGGCCGGAGACGCCACGACGGACCGGCCGCAGATCGTTTTCGTCGCGGTGGCCGCCGTGCTGGTCGCCGTGGCCACGATGACGGTTCGCGCGGTGGGAACCCGCCGCTGATGGTTGTCGGCACTGTCTCGGCACGTGTGGCACGCTGGCAGCGTGAACCGGTTGGGTAGCGCGACTTCGCCATATCTGCGTCAGCACGCCGACAACCCGGTGCATTGGCGGGAGTGGGATGCCGATGCACTGGCCGAGGCGACCGAGCGGGATGTGCCGATCCTGCTCTCGGTCGGGTACGCGTCGTGTCACTGGTGCCACGTGATGGCGCACGAGTCGTTCGAGGACGCGGCGACGGCCGAGCAGATGAACGCCGACTTCGTGTGCGTGAAGGTCGACCGCGAGGAACGCCCGGACCTGGACGCGGTGTACATGACCGCGACCGTCGCCATGACCGGACAGGGCGGGTGGCCGATGACCTGCTTTCTCACCCCCGACGGTGCGCCGTTCTACTGCGGCACCTACTACCCCAAGCAACCGCGCGGCGGGATGCCCTCGTTCACCCAGCTGCTCACGGCCATCACCGAGACGTGGCGCAACCGCCGCGACGAGGTGGACAAGGCCGCCGACCAGGTCACCGAGGCCCTGCGCGCGCAGGCGACCGGCCTGCCCGACGGCGAGATCGCCCTCACCGCAGAACTTCTCGACAAAGCGGTCCTCGCCGTCGCCGCCGACGAGGACCGGGTACACGGCGGATTCGGTGGGGCACCGAAGTTTCCGCCGTCGGCGATGCTCGAGGGCCTGCTGCGGCATTGGGAACGCACCGGCGACCAGGCCGTGTTCGACCTGGTAGAGCGCGCGGCCGAGGCGATGGCGCGCGGCGGTATCTACGACCAGTTGCGCGGCGGGTTCGCCAGATACGCGGTCGACGCGAATTGGCTTGTGCCGCACTTCGAGAAGATGCTCTACGACAACGCCCTGTTGTTGCGCGCCTACGCTCACCTGGCCAGACGAGCACCGGCGACCCCATTGGAATCGTTGCCGCACAGGGTTTCCCGCGAGACGGTCGAATTCCTGCTCGCCGACCTCGGCACCGCCGAGGGCGGTTTCGCCTCCGCTCTCGACGCCGACACCCACCTCGAGCCGGGCGGTCCGGGTGTGGAGGGCGCCACCTATGTGTGGACGCCCGCCGAGCTGGTCGGCGAACTCGGCCCGCTCGACGGCATGTGGGCCGCCGAGGCGTTCGGTGTCACCACGGCGGGCAACTTCGAACAGGGCACCTCCGTGCTCACCCGCCACAGCGACCCGGTCGACGCCGAACAGTCGGCCCGGTTCGATCGGTTGCGCGCCGAGCTGTTCCGGATCCGCACCGAGCGCCCGCAACCGGCGCGCGACGACAAAGTGGTCACCGCCTGGAACGGGATGGCCATCACCGCGCTCGCGGAAGCCGGTGCGGCGCTGGAGGAACCGTCCTGGGTGGCTGCTGCCGTGCGGTGCGCGCGTTTCCTGCTCGACGTGCACCTGGTCGACGGACGCCTGCGCCGCGCCTCCCTCGACGGTGTCGCGGGCGCCCCACCCGCCGTGCTCGAGGACTACGCCTGGCTCACCACCGGCCTGCTCGCCCTGTACCAGGCCACCGGCGAACCCGATTGGCTCGCCGCCGCCCAGGTGATCCTCGACGCGGCGATCGAGCATTTCGCCGACCCCGACCGTCCCGGCAGCTGGTTCGACACCGCCGACGACGCCGAAACCCTGGTGACCCGCCCCCGCGACCCCATCGACGGCGCCACCCCCTCGGGCACCTCCGCCCTCGCCGAGGCCCTGCTCACCGCCTCGGCCGTCGCCGACCCCGACCGCGCCGTCCGCTACCGCGAGCTGGCCGATCACACCCTCGCCCGCGGCGCACTCCTGCTCGACCGCGCACCGCGCACCGCGGGCCATTGGCTCGCCGTCGCCGAAGCCGCCGTCCGCGGCCCGTTCCAGGTGGCCATCGCCGCAACCGAAAAGACCTCGGCCACAATGGAACTCCTCGCAGCCGCCCGCACGGCCGCACCGGGCGGCTCGATCGTGCTCGCCGCGCCCCCGGACGCCGCCCCACTGCTCACCGACCGCCCCCTCGTCGACGGCCACCCCGCCGCCTACGTCTGCCGAGGTTCGATCTGCGACCTCCCCGTCACCGACCCCGCCGACCTGACTCTGGCTCTGCGCACCTGACAGAGGGTCTCGGTCGGGGCGGCCTGGTCTTGTCGGCAATTAGGCGCAACCTACGCCCTTGTGGGCAAGCGGATTCGATTCGGCCGCTCGGCAGGTGCCGCCGATCAGCGGTTCGGTGGGATATCGGTCCAGGTCCGGGTGCGCCCGGGGATGCCGCGCAGGCGAATGTCCTTGTGCCGCTTCCATTTAGCGCGTTCAGCGGGTGCGGACGCCTGCACGACGTCATCGCTGACCAGCACCCGCCGCGTCACTTCTTTGGCGACGGTGGTGAGCCGAGCCGCTTCGTTGACGGCGTCGCCGATGACGGTGAACTCGAGGCGGGTATCGGAGCCGACGTCGCCCGCGAACACCTTGCCCCTTGCCACGCCGATACCGATGTCGAGTTCCCCGGTGGCCACCACTTCGTCGCGGATGCGGCGTGCGGCGCGCAGGGCCGGGGTGGCGTTGTCGCGCAGTGCCGAGGGCGCACCGAAGATGCACAGGGCGGCGTCGCCCTGGAATTTGTTGACCAGCCCGCCGTTGTCCTCGGTGGCCGCGACGACGGTGGCCAGCAGCCGATTGAGCTTGTGCACGAATTCCACCGGCTCCATCTCGGCCGACAGCCGCACCGAACCGGTGACGTCGATGAACAGTGCCGACACCGTGCGCACGTCACCGGTGAGGTCGGCGCTGCCTGCCAGCGCACGCTCGGCGACCGTCGAGCCGACGTGTTTGCCGAACATGTCCTCCATGTGCGCCTGTTCGCGCAGGGTGGTGGCCAGTTCGTTGACGGAGTGTTCGAGCCGCCCGATCTCACTCGCGCTGCCGACGGGCACCCGCACGTCGAGCTCCCCGCGGGTGATCCGGTCCAGCGCCCGGTACATGGCCCGCATCGGGGTCGCGACCGAGCGCGCGAGCAGCGCGGTGGCCAGCATCCCGACGCCGAGGGCGACGATCGAGAACATCCAGGCCGCGCGCACCCGGTCGCTCGCGGGCGTGGTGCGGTCGCTGAGCACCACGATGACGATGAGCCCCGGCAGCGCACCCGACACCGCCCAGGTGACGAGCACGCGCACCAGCACCGTGGCACTCGGATGCACGGTCGGCCCGAGAACGGCGGCGACGATGGGTACGGTCGGGCGGATCAGCCGGTCCAGGATCAGATAGATCACACCGGCCGATTCGAGGGCGCCGAGAATGAACCCCGCCCCGATCACGATGGTGTTGTGGTAGTCGGTGAACCGGTCGACCAGCCACACGGTGAGGATGATGCCGGGCAGCCAGATCAGCACGGCGCGCACGGTGATCGCGGCGGGCAGCCGGATCAGCTGGCGAGCTTCGTCCGGTGTCGGTTTGCGTCCCTCGTCCAGCCAGCGCAGGTGTTTTCGGCGGTCGTAGATCGCGAGGCCGATGCCGAGGGCGAATCCGAAGGCCGGGTAGATGGCGATGAGCCAGGCCGCGTCGTGCCAGTCGTCGCCCACCCGGCTGAACACGCCACCGGCCCAGGAGATGAGGAAGATGGCGCCGACGCCGACGAAGTTCGCGGTGATGACCACGAGGGCGAGCCCCCAGTGCGACCGCAGTAGCCAGCGGACCAGCCGGTTCACCGCGCACACCCGTCTACCGCACCCCGTGACGGGGCCGGGGCGGGGCGAGCCGCGCGAATGATCGACACAACTGTCCAGCATAGAAGGCGCGGCCGAGGACGCCGCGCACGCACGCCGCTCAGCCGAGCACGACGAGCCAGATCGCGATGTAGTGGCACAGCGCCGCGACCACGGTCGCCGCGTGGAAGAACTCGTGGTGCCCGAAGTCCGGCCACGGATTGGGCCACTTCGTCGCGTACAGCACGGCCCCCACGCTGTAGATCACGCCGCCGATGGCGAGCAGCACCAGCGGCAGCACCCCCACGTTGTGCAGGAGGGTCGGCGCGACCGGCACCACGGCCCATCCGAGCAGCAGATACAACGGCACGCCGACCCACCTGGGCGCGGTAGGCCACAGCACCTTGAGGGCGACTCCCGCGAGTGCCCCGACCCAGACCACGATCAGCAAGGTGCGCCCGGTGCTGTCGGGAAGGCCGAGCACCGCGAACGGGGTGTAACTGCCCGCGATGAACACGAAGATCATCGAGTGGTCCAGCCGCTTCATCCGCACCCGGGTCCGTACGCTCGCCCAGGTCACCCGGTGGTACACCGCGCTCACGCCGAACAGCCCGCACACCGCGACCCCGTAGACCACGGTCGCCCACCCGGCCGTGGCCGAGCGCGCGAACCCGGCCACCGCGAGCGCCGCCACCGCGACCACGGCCACACCGAACGCCCACGTATGAATCCACCCGCGAAACCGCGGCTTCACCAGCGCGACAGGCACACCCGAATCGCTACCGATCGCCTCCACGACCACCTCCAGTCAAACCTACGGAACCGTAAGTTACGCCCCAACGGTACGTGAGACCCCTGCCCGCTACCGTCGAAGGTGCCGACAACCACACAAACAGAATCCACCCACGGCCCCGCCGGAGAGGCTGTCGGCCTGCAGTCCTCGAAGGGGTGCGGTCAGGCGAAGCGGACCTCGGGAATGGTGGCCATCAGTGCGGCCCACTCGGGGTACATGGTGGCCTTGCGCTCGTGCATGGCCATGATCTCGGCGCCGAGTTCGGGGTTCATGTCGTCGGACAGGTCGGGGCCGATGACGAGTTCGGCGAAGTGTGGCGCGATGAGCGGATCGCCGGCCAGGTGGATCGGATCGTGCATGTAGCGCTCCAGGGCGTCGAGGTCCTCGATGCCGACGCAATAGCCATGGGTGAGGCCTTCGGCGGGATTGCCGAGGTTCTGGCCGACGGTCGCGAAGCTCACCGAATCGATGGCAGCGGTGCGGCGCATGGTGGCGAGCACTTCGGCGCGTTGCTCCTCGGTGGTCTCGTCGCGGAACCGGAATCTGAGCACGTGGACAAGCATGAAATCTCCTCGAATTGAACTGGCGAGTTCAATTTAGAGTACTAACTGGTAAGGCCGCAAGACTGAACCGCCGAGCCAACCGGTGGCGGTAGGCTTGCCGAGTGGCAGCACCGGCGCGGGGTCGTATCGACAAGCGACAGCAGATTCTGGCGGCCGCGTTCGCGGTCTTCGCGCGGCGCGGATACGCGCAGACCTGCGTACAGGAGATCGCCGACGAGGCCGGTGTCGCGAAACCGACCGTGTACAACCACCTCACCGACAAGGGCACCCTGTTCCGGGAAGCCTTGTTGACGGCGGCCGAGGTGGTGAGCGCGGAAACCCTTGCGGCCGTGGACACCCTGCGCGACATCGGTGACGATCCGCGGCCAGCGTTCCTCGACTCGGCGTTCCGGTTGCTGCAGGTGTGCGCCGGTGAGCGCGGCCGATCCCTGCACCGACTGGCCTACGCCCAAGCCGAGGACTTCGCCGACCTGGCCCTGCAGGTGCAGCAGCGCACCTCGGTCCGGCTGCGCGAAGCACTGGCCGACCGACTGGCCCGGCTGGCGTTGGCAGGTCGATTGCGTGCCTGCGACCCGGACACAGCCGCCGAGCAGTACCTGGCCCTGCTCACCGGCCCCCTCGAGGCACGCTCACACCTGGGCGCCCGCAAGGTCCCGGCCACCGAACTACGCGCCGTCGCCGAAGCCGCGACCGACACCTTCCTCCGCGCCTACCTCACCCCCGACCCCGAGAAAGCCACCCCCTGATCTCGCAAGAACATGGGTAACTCGCCGGGAACGAGCTGAACCCGCCCACTACGCGAAGCTTGCCGCGTCCCCACCTCACGCCGCACCTGGGTCTGGCCAAAAGTTGCGGGGAGGCGGGTGAGCGTAGGGTGCGGGCGTGGAGTTTTTCGGTCGGGTGCGAGGGTTGCCGTACCGCGTCTATGAAGCCAGGCTGTCCAAGCAGCTGGCCGACAAGCAGCACCCCCGCCACGTGGCGGTGATGTGCGACGGGAATCGACGCTGGGCGCGTGAGAACGGGTTCACCGATGTCAGCCACGGTCATCGGGTCGGTGCGCTGAAGATCGCCGAGCTGGTCGGCTGGTGTGCCGCCGAGGGCATCGAGATGGTGACCGTCTACCTGCTGTCGACGGAGAATCTGCGCCGCGATCCCGAGGAGCTCGAGACGCTGTTCGAGGTGATCACCGATGTGGTCGAGGAGTTGTCGGCGCCGGAGCAGAACTGGAGTGTGCGGATCGTCGGTTCGCTCGCCGGTTTCCCCGAGTTGATCGCCAAGCGGCTGCGGGTGGCGGCCGAGCGCACGAGCGGGCGCGACGGTGTGCACGTGAATGTGGCTGTGGGGTACGGGGGTCGGCAGGAGATCACCGACGCGGTGCGCTCGCTGGTGCGTCAGGAGATCGCGGCGGGGGAGTCGGGTGAGGATCTGGTGCAGTCGATCACGGTCGACGCGATCGGCCAGCATCTGTACACCTCGGGCCAGCCGGATCCGGATCTGGTGATCAGAACCTCTGGGGAGCAGCGGCTTTCGGGTTTCCTGTTGTGGCAGAGCGCGTATTCGGAGATCTGGTTCACCGAGGCGTACTGGCCGGAGTTCCGGCGGGTCGATTTTCTTCGCGCGCTGCGGGATTACGCGGCGCGGCACCGTCGCTTCGGGGTGTGATGTCGTAGTTCTCGCGTACTGTCGCGTTCGTGGAACCTGATGAGGCGTCTTACATCAGCTATGAGGAGTTCGGCAGGCGTTTTCTCGAGTACGCCGTGTCCGAGCAGCGCATCGCGGACGCGTTCGGTGAGCTCACCGGTGCCGCTTTCGATTTCGGCCCGATCGGGGTGGGGCCGGGCCGGTTGGCGAAGGTCACCGCGCAGGTCGAGCTCGGTCAGCCGCGCATTCTGCGTTTCGTCGACGCCTTCATCTCCTTCGAACTGACGATCCCGTTGCATGTGGATCTGGTGGTCGATCTCGCGGTCGACAGGTCGCGGTTCCGGGTGGACGGCACCGTGCACCTGCATCTGACGGCACGCACGGCCGACCCGCTGCGGGTGGTCATCGACATCGCCGAGCCCCGTCCGGGTGATGTGCGGGTGAATGTGGCCAGTTCCACCAAGCGCGGGCAACTGCTGCGGGTGCTCGCCAGTGTCGATCACGAGATCCGCCGATTCGTGGCCCGGTACATGTCCGAGGAGATCCGCAAGCCCGAGATCGCCGCGGTGCGCAACATCGATGTGGCGACCAGGTTGGACGCGGCCTGGAAGTTGTGACGAGTCGCCCCGGTTCCGGTGGTGTGCGGGCTAGGCTGCTGCCCGGAACGGACCCGTCGACACAGGTAGGGGACAGCGGTGGGAGTTGCGCGTGCTGCAGGTGCGTGGATCGCGGCGCTCGGTGCGGTCGGTCTGGTAGCCGGGTGCGGGGTCGAGGGCACGCCCGCACCGGTCATCACCCCGAACCAGCAGCCGGACCGTTCCGGGGTGTTCGCGTATCGAACCGAAGGTGAGTTGGTTGTCGTTCGCGGCGCCGAAACACTGCGTGCGTCGGGCAATTTCGGCTATTCGGCGGCGCCGGTGAATTTCACCCGCGACGGTGCGTTCGCGTTCGCGGTGGAGACGGCGTCCAAGACGCTCGTCGCGCTGAGCGTGGACAACGGTTCCGTGACGCGCACCGAATGCGACTGCACCGACGCGGTCGCCCTGCGTGACGCGGTGGTCGGCTGGTGGCGTGAGCCCGGCCAGATCATGAGTCAGGACCTGGCGGGCACCACCCCCGCCGAACCCGAACGCGACATCGTGCTCCCGGATTCGCCGAGCCCGCTCTCGGGTGGCAACTGGGACGGCGCCCGCCTGGTCGCGGCCACCGACGAGTACGTGCTGCTGGCACGGTCGGAGTCGCGCGGGCTGTGGTGGGAGAAGAACCACCTCTACGCGATCGGTTCGGATGCCATCCTGCCGCTGGGCCGGGTGCCCGGCATCGACTCCGAGCTCTCGGCCGCCGCCGGGCCCGACGGGCACACGTTCGTGCTCGCGGGCGCCACCGCGCGCAGTTCCTCCTGCGGCATCGGTTTCGTCGCGACCATCGACGTGCGAAGCAACGCCGTCTCGGACCTGCCCTCGGTCCCCGGCGAGTGCTCGACGGTCTACAACCCGCGCTGGGGCGGCGACAACGTCATCAGCGTCGCGGTGCGCAAGTGGGCCGATGTGGCCGGGGCGACCAGCACGGTCAACCGATTGCGTTCGGCCGCCCAGGGCTGGGCGCCGGTCGCCGAGCAACCGGTGATCGATATGCTCGCCCGCTCCGAGCAGACCGTCATCCAGGTGGTCGGCGGTGAGCCGCTCGCGGCGCGGGACACCCCGCACGGCGTGCTCGTCGTCGAAAAGGGCGGTGCGCGTTCGGAACTGGCGACCGAAGTGGTGTCGTTGGGGTCGCCGATCTAGAGCTTGCGCAGGCGCAGCCGGTTGATGGTGTGGTCGGAGTCCTTGCGCAGAACCAGGGTCGCGCGCGGGCGGGTCGGCAGGATGTTGTCGACGAGGTTGGGCCGGTTGGTGGAGTTCCAGATGTCGCGCGCGGCCGCGGTGGCCTGTTCGTCGCCCAAGCCCGCGTAGTGGTGGAAGTGGGCGTTGGGGTCGGCGAAGCCGGTCTTGCGCAACGCGAGAAAGCGCTGCACGTACCAGTTCTCGATGTCCTCGATGCGCGCGTCGACGTAGATGGAGAAGTCGAACAGGTCCGACACCATCAGGCGCGGACCGGTCTGCAGCACGTTGAGGCCCTCGACGATGAGGATGTCGGGCTGGCGCACACAGTGCTTCTCGTCGGGCACGATGTCGTAGGAGATGTGCGAGTACACCGGCGCGCACACCTCTTCGGCGCCCGATTTCACCTCGGTGACGAAGCGCAGCAGTTTGCGCCGGTCGTAGCTCTCCGGGAAACCCTTGCGGTGCATGATGCCGCGGCGGGTGAGTTCGGCTGTGGGATAGAGGAATCCGTCGGTGGTCACCAGGTCGACGCGCGGGTGGTGATCCCAGCGCGACAGCAGCGCCTGCAGCACGCGCGCGGTGGTCGACTTACCGACCGCCACGCTGCCTGCGACCCCGATCACGAACGGCACCTGCTTGTCGGGGTGCTTCTCGCCGAGGAAGGTCGCGGTGGCGGCGAACAGTCGCTGTCGTGCGGCGACCTGCAGGTGGATCAGGCGGGCGAGCGGCAGGTACACCTCGGCGACTTCCTCGAGGTCGATCTGCTCGCCGAGGCCGCGTAGTCCGGTCAATTCCTCCTCGGTCAAGACCAGGGGAGTCGACTTGCGCAGGGTGCGCCACTGCTTCCGGTCGAACTCCACGTACGGGCTCGGCTCGCTCATCCGTGCCACTTACCCGACGCTCCGTTCGGGCAAACACGCACAGCTGGGCTGCCCGTCCGGTGAGATCCGGGATAACTCTGACCGCATGCGGCGATTGTGCTCCGTGTCGGTCGTCCATGCGCAACGGGGGGTTTGGCTACCCGTCGGTAACTAGTAACAACCACGAGGTAGGGCCCGCTTTTCGAATTCACCACGTAAGGTCGGGCGCATGGGGTCTCATCCGTTCGTCACCGAATACCTGCGGCTCGGACTGGCTTTCGATCGGCTCGAATCCGGCTTCGTCGATGCCTACACCGGCGATCCGGCGCTGCGCCGTGAGATCGACAACGCCGCCGCGCCCGCACCCGCCGACCTGGTCCGGCGCGCGATCGACCTGCGCGCCGCCCTGCCCGATGCCGGGCTCTCGCCCCAGCGCACCGAGTTCCTCGACGCCCACCTGGTGGCGATGGAATGCTCCGCGCGCAAGTTCGCGGGTGAGGAGATCGGTTTCGTCGACGAGGTCCGCGCGTACTTCGACGTCGACATCACACCGGGCGACCCCGACGACTACCGCGAGGCGCACCGGTTGATGGACGAGGCGCTCGGCGGCGACGGACCGCTGACTGAACGGGTCGCCGCCCACCGGCGCGGCGACGAGATCCCGCCCGAACGGCTGCCCGAATGCGTGGAAGCGTTCTCCAGCGCCCTGCGCGAACGGGTCCGCGCGCGGTACCCGCTGCCCGACCACGAACACGTCACCTACGAGGTGGTCGGCGACAAACCGTGGTCCGGTTTCAACTACTACCTCGGCAACTACCGCTCGACGGTGGCGATCAACTCCGACCTCAAACAGCACATGGCGCACCTGCCCGCCCTCATCGCCCACGAGTCCTACCCCGGGCATCACACCGAGCACTGCCGCAAGGAGGCCGGGCTGGTCGCGGCGGGCGAGGACGAGCAGACGCTGTTCCTGGTCAACACACCGCAGTGCCTGATGGCCGAGGGCTTGGCCGACCTCGCCCTGCAGTCGATCGTCGGGCCCGGCTGGGGTGTGTGGGCGCAGGAGATCTACGCCGACCTGGGGCTGCGTTTCGACGGCGAACGCGCCGAACGGTTCTCGGCCGCGTCGGCGAAACTGCTCAGTGTGCGCCAGGACGCGGCGCTGCTGCTGCACGACAAGCACCGCAGTCACGACGAGGTGGCGCAGTTCCTGCAGCGCTGGAGTCTTGCGACGCCGGAGCGGGCCCGTCAATCGCTGCGGTTCCTGTCCTCGCCGCTGTGGCGTGCCTACATCAGCACCTATGTGGAGGGCTACCGCCTGCTGGGCGGCTGGCTCGACGGCGCGTTCGACGCCCAGGACCGCGTCGAACGGTTCGGGCGCTTGCTGGACGAACCACTCACACCGGGGGCGATCCGGCGGTCACTGGATGACGGCGCAACCGCCGGGGTTCGTCAGTGAGCAGATGAGGTAGCCCAGGTACAACAGGAGCGCCTCGACCGGGTTCGACGGCGCGACGGCCGGGGTGACGGGCAGAGTGTTCATGGCTGGCCTCTCTAGGTGTAGATCACACAGTTCGTGCCGCCGGTCAGGGTGCAGACCAGCTGGTGGACCGCGAGCAGCAGTGCCTCGATCGGGCCTACAGGTGCGAAGTTCATACCTGTGTCATCGGTCACCCGAACCGCGTGCGTTACGGAGGAAAAGCCTGTTCGACGGCTATCGAACCTGGTCAGGACGGTGTGAGCCGCGTCTCCCGGGTGGCGGGCGCGGCGCCGTTGCGCTATCCCCGTGCCGGGACGCCCATACCCGGCCCATAGACTGAGGGTCGTGACGCAGACGACCGCTTCGGTGAATACCCAGTCTCTCGGTGAGCTCGATCCCGAGTTGGCCGCCGCGATGGCGGGCGAGCTCGCCCGCGAACGCGACACCCTCGAGATGATCGCCTCGGAGAACTTCGTGCCGCGCGCGGTCCTGCAGGCGCAGGGTTCCGTGCTCACCAACAAGTACGCCGAGGGCTACCCGGGCCGCCGCTACTACGGTGGCTGCGAGGCCGTCGACGTGGTGGAGACCCTGGCTCGCGACCGCGCCAAGGAACTCTTCGGCGCCGAGTTCGCCAATGTGCAGCCGCATTCCGGCGCCCAGGCCAATGCCGCGGTGCTGATGGCGCTGATGAACCCGGGCGAGACCCTGCTCGGCCTGGACCTCGCGCACGGCGGTCACCTCACCCACGGCATGCGCCTGAACTTCTCGGGCAAGCTCTACGACGTCCACTCCTACGGTGTGTCGAAGGAAGACCACCGCATCGACATGGACGAGGTCCGCGACATCGCCAAGGCCGCCAAGCCGAAGGTGATCGTCGCAGGCTGGTCGGCCTACCCGCGTCACCAGGACTTCGCGAAGTTCCGCGAGATCGCCGACGAGGTCGGCGCCTACCTGTGGGTCGACATGGCGCACTTCGCCGGTCTGGTCGCCGCCGGTCTGCACCCCTCGCCGGTGCCGTACGCCGACGTGGTGTCCTCCACCGTGCACAAGACCCTGGGCGGCCCCCGCTCCGGTCTGATCCTGGCCAAGCAGGAGTTCGCCAAGAAGCTGAACTCGGCGGTGTTCCCCGGTCAGCAGGGCGGCCCGCTCATGCACGTGATCGCCGCCAAGGCCGCCGCGTTCAAGATCGCCGCCACCGAGGAGTTCAAGGACCGTCAGGTGCGCACCCTGTCGGGTTCGCGCATCCTGGCCGAGCGTCTGACCGGCGCCGATGTCAAGGACAAGGGCATCTCGGTCCTCACCGGCGGCACCGACGTGCACCTGGTCCTGGTCGACCTGCGCAACTCCGAGCTCGACGGCCAGCAGGCCGAGGACCTCCTGCACGAGGTCGGCATCACCGTCAACCGCAACGCGGTCCCCTTCGACCCGCGCCCCCCGATGGTCACCTCCGGCCTGCGCATCGGCACCGCCGCCCTGGCCACCCGCGGCTTCGGCGACACCGAGTTCACCGAGGTAGCCGACATCATCGCCGCCGCCCTCGCCGGCACCTCCGACACCGAGACCCTGCGTGGTCGCGTCTCCAAGCTCGCCCAGAGCGTCCCGCTCTACCAGGGCTTGGAAGACTGGCGCCTCCTCGGCTGATCCGCCGACACCCTCGAACGCCCTCGCAGACTCCGGTCTGCGAGGGCGTTCTGCTGTCCGGACAACCGGATCGTCGGTTTCGTTGTCACCACTCACAGAAAAAGTTCCGAACGGTACACATTGGGGTGGGGATGGGGCATCGTCGAGTCGTATGGACTGTCGAGCTGAGTTGGCGCGCGAGGTGGGTGGGGTGGTGCCTGCCTTCGAGTTGCTCACGGAGGCCGAGGCCAGGGAGTTGTTGCGGCTGTTTCGGGGGGCTCGGGAGAACGAGCATCGGGCGTTGCATCGGGCTATCGATGCCGCGTTGTCGGCGATGCCCGCGCCGTTGCGTGGGGCTTCGCGGCGGATCATTTTCGGTGAGCGATGATCGAGACCGAGCTCGAGGCGCAGACCCAGTTGGTGGTGCTGGCACGCACTTTGGGGGTATCGCCGCAGCATCTGGCGCCGTTGACGCGGCTCGGTGCGGCGCACCTGTCGGCGATCCAGCAGCAGATGCTGTACGCGTTGCACGCCGAGCACGCGGACACCTTCCGCCGGGTCACCCCGGTGGTGCCGATTTTCCCGGTCGGTCTCGGGGTGGCGCTGTTCGAGCGGGTGGTGCCGCCGGTGCTCGCGGCCAGGTTTCTCGGTGCGGTCGGCATCCACTATCCGGAGAAATGCGCGCAGGCACTGTGCATGGTCGACGCCGTCTACGCGGCCGACGGTGCGCCGTATCTGGATCCGAACGTCTTCGAGCAGTTGATGCGGTACGGCAGGCCGGAGCCGATCACCCTCATCATCAACGAATTGCTGCGCCGCCGTGACTATGTGACCGCCGCCCGGTTCCTGTCCGTGGTGAACGAACCGTTGATCGCGGCGCTGGAGGAGACCGTCCTCGACGACGCGGGCCTGGTCTACACCGCCGCCTACGCCTATCCCGCGCACACGCTCAGCCGGATCGTGCGGCAACTGCTCGCCGGGCCACGCGGCCGGGTGCCCGGCATGCTCCAGACGGTGCTGGCCGGCCCACCCCCGCTGCACCATGCGATGCTCGCGCTGTTCTGCAAGGTCGAGGCCGAGGTCGCGGCGAAGTTGGGTGACATCTTCTTCGGGCGCGGCGCGGCGCACGAGATCGGCCGATTCCTGCTGACCGCGGTCGACCGCAGCGCCTCGATCGCGTTGCTCACCCTGATCGGCCGCCTCAATCCCGTTGCGCTGTGGGCATTGTCGACCAACCCGCAACTGGCCGACCCCGGCGTGCTGACCCGCTTGGTGCGCGCACTCGACGGCCGCACCGAAGCCGACCCGTGGCGCGGGCTGTTCGCGCTGTCGGCCCGGCTCAGCGAACCGGCCCGCCGCCGGATCGCCGCCACGCTGGCCGAACTCAGCCCCGCCTCCATCGCGGCGCTGCCCGCCCACGCCACCGACGCCACCTACTGGCCCGCCCTGCTGCAACTGCTCGCCGAGTCCGAGCCCGCGGCGCAGGCGCGGGTGGCCGGTATCTGGTCTCGCCTGCCACCGGAATGGCAGGCGGGCATCGACCGCCACATCCGCACCAACCGCTACGACACCCGCCTCGGCACCATCACGAACGCCTTGACCGAGTCGAGCGCCGAAGAGGTCTTCTTCCGCCGTCGTCAGCAGATCCGGCAGCGCGGCGAAGGCGAGTTCGCCGCCTGGTGACGGCTCACTTCACCAGCGGAAGCAGGGCGCGACCGACTGCCTCGACCATGCCCGGCTCGTGGCCGTTGGCGACCATGTTCACGATGACTCCGTCGATGCCCTGATCGAGCACCCGGTCCTTGATCTGCTCGGCGACATCGTCCGGTGTGCCGACGAACTGGCGGTCGACGACGCTCTCGCGGCGCTCCGCCTCGCTCATCGAGGCCACGTCGATCCCGACGCGCGACATCATGTCGGCCTGGATCTCGCGGGCCCGGTCGCCGTCCTCGTCGGCGATGACGAACGCGAGGAAACTGGTGTCGAGGGTGGCGGGGTCGCGATCGACCTCCGCGCATCGCTGTCGCAACGCGGCCACCTTGCGCGGCAGCTCCGAGGCGTTGCAGATGATGTTGAGGTGGTCGCCGAAGCGCGCGGCCATGCCGAAGGTCTTCTTCTCACCGCCGCCGCCGAGCAGGATCGGCAGGTCGTCGCGCAGGCGTGGCTCGTTGATCGCGTTCTCGGTGCGGTACCACTTGCCGTCGAAGGTGGGTCGCTGTCCGCGCAGCATCGGCGTGATGATCTGCAACGCCTCGTCGAGGCGTTCGAAACGTTCGGTGAACGTGCCGAATTCGAAGCCGTACTGCTGGTGTTCGAGCTCGAACCAGCCCGCCCCGATGCCGAGCACAGCGCGGCCACCGCTGACCACGTCGAGGGTGGTCACCGTCTTGGCGAGCAACGCCGGGTTGCGGTAGGTGTTGCCGGTTACCAAGGCGGACAATTGGATTCGGTCGGTCGCCGTGGCCAGTGCCGAGAGCGCGGAGTACGCCTCGAGCATCGGCGCGTCGGGCGGGCCGATCAACGGCAGCTGATAGAAGTGGTCCATCACGAAGGCGGCGTCGAAGCCGGCCGCTTCCGCTTCCCTCGCCTGCGCGACGACCGTCGGGAACAACTCGCGGATCGAGGCGGTGTTACTGAAATTGGGCATCTGGTAACCGAGACGAATGCTCATGCGCCCGAGCCTATGGCTTGGAGTGCACTCCAGGTCAAGCCCTGTTCCGGGCCGCTTGGGGGTAGTCGACGAGGTCGACGTCGTTGGCCGCCTTGTCACCGTATTTCAGCATCAGGCCGAACAAGCGAGAGCCGAGGAACCAGTTGCGGGCCTTGATGCCGGCAGCGGTTTTGGGGGCGAGGAACGGGCCGGTGTTGGAATTCCCCGCGATTTTGGCGTACCGCTTCATGATTCGGTTGTAAGCGCGATAGGCCGAGTCGTAATCACCTGCGCTGGAAGCCAACTCACCCGCGAGTACGTAGGCGCCGACAAGCGCGAGGCCGGTGCCGAAGCCGGCCAAGGTGTTGCCGTAGGCGGCATCGCCGAGCAGAGCGACGCGGCCACGGGTGTAGGTGCCGTTCATCCGAACCTGGCTGATCGAGTCGAGGTAGACCTCGTCCAGGTCGTCGAGTTCGGTGAGCATGCGTGGGACGTGCCAGCCCACCTCGGCGAAAGCCGCACGGACGATACGACGTTGGGCCGACGTGTCGGTGCGCGAGTAGTCGAGTTCGGGGGAGGCGAACATGTACATCTGCTGTGCTTTGGCACCACCGTCGACGGCCAGCTTCCCAGGCACGTTGTGGGCGTACCCCGTGGCGCGCTCGCGCGGCACCGACTGGTCGGCCCTGCGGCTCGCCCCTGCCACGCAGTAGTAGTAACCGAGATGGGTGACGAAGTCGGATTCCGGGCCGAACGCCAAATGCCTTACCCGCGAATGGATTCCGTCCGCGGCAACGACGAGATCGAACGTGCGGGCCGCGGCGTTCTCGAACTCGACGTGCACGCCGGACCCGGTGTCGCGCAGCGCGGTGACGGTATCGCCGAAAACGTATTCCACGGTGTCCCTGGTCTGTTCGTACAGGACAGCGGCCAGGTCGCCGCGCAGGATCTCCACGGCGCCGCCGGTGAAATCGCCTGACATCACGGCCAATTCACGATCGTTCGCGTCGACGAAGACCATGTCGGTGGTGCCGGTGCGGCGCGCACGCACCGCGTCGAGGATGCCCATCCGCTTCAGCACCTCGAGGTGGACACCGTCCTTGAAGTCGACGGCCTGCCCGCCGGGTCGCAACGCGGCGGCGCGCTCCACGACGGTGACATCGAAGCCGTACCGCCGCAGCCAGTAGGCGAGGGCGGGCCCGGCAATGCTCGCCCCGGAGATGAGAACGGTCTGGTTCGGCATGGAAGCTCCTCGGAATCAGTGTCCACCGTAATCTGTTTCTGGTGGACACGGAATAGAGTACGGCGGACACTGTTTCTGCGTCAAGATCTGTTTCCGACGGACGCAAATAGCCGGTATCCTGAGCGCGAAAGGAGGGCCGATGCCGTCACCGACCACCGTCGAGCTGCTGTGGGGCACCGCTCAGCGCCCGACCCGGGGGCCCAAACCCGCACTCACCCTCGACCGGATCGTCGGCGAAGCGATCGCGCTGGCCGACGCCGAAGGGCTCGCCGCGCTATCGATGCAGCGCCTGGCCGAACGTCTCGGCTTCACCAAGATGTCGCTCTACCGGTACGTCCCCGGCAAGGAGCAACTGACAGCGCTCATGCTCGACGTGGCCATCGGCGAACCCCCGGAAACTCCAGCTGTGCAGCAGGATTGGCGAGCAGCCCTGACAAACTGGACCAAGGCCATCCATGACAGCTACCGCGCCCACCCCTGGACCATCGACCTCGCCCGTGGCATTCGCCCCTTCGGCCCGAACGAAATAGCCTGGACCGAATCGGCGCTGACCGCACTGGCGCACACCGGGCTCAGCGGCCCGGAGCAGCTCGACACCATCGTCCTGCTCAACAGCCACGCTCGCGGCCTTGCCCAGCAGGTCCCGGCAGGCGAGCAGGCGGATCACTTCACCGACCAGTTCACCCAGATGATGACCGCTGCCGCCGAGCGCTACCCGCGGGTCCGCGCCGCCTTCGCCGAGGAAGCGGCCGCCGACGGTCGCGACAACGCCCTCGATTTCGGCATCGACCGCATCCTCGACGGCATCGCCGCCCTGATCGATCGTCGCGCCGCTCTGGTCCACGAGCCGCCGAAGTCCTAGGCTCACACCATGACCGAGGAACTCCCCGAACCCGCCGTCACCGTGGTGCGCGAATTCTTCGCCGCGCTCGAAATCGATGCGGTCGACGAGGCGCTGGAACTCCTCGATCCGGAGATCGTCTGGAAGAACACCTCGCTGCCGACGATCCGGGGCAAGGACCGGGTCGCCATGGTGTTGCGCGGACTGGACCGTCCGGCGCTCGGCTTCTGGGCCGAGATGCACCACATCGCCGCCGACGGCGACATCGTGCTCACCGACCGCACCGACTATCTGCGGTTCGGGCCGGTGCGCATCGGGTTCTGGGTCACCGGCACCTTCGAGATCCGCGCGGGCCGGATCGTGTTGTGGGACGACCACTTCAGCAAGGGCAATGTGCTGCGCGGCACGATCGTCGGGGTGGCCAAGGCGCTCACCCGCCGCTGACCTACTGGTGTTTGCGTAGATAGTTCAGGTAGGTGGGGCGGAGGACTTCGGCGATCTTGCCGTCGCCCGCGTGGATGTAGTCGTCGAGCATCGGCAGTACGTACTTGATGTCGGCCTCGCTCTCGCCCAGATCGCCCGCCTCGGCCTGGGCCGCGGGAATCGCCTTGAGCAGGTCCCACAGGAACTTCACATCGCCGCGCCGCACGGCCGTTTTCACCGCGCGATCGTGTAGTTCCTTCGACGACAGCTTCTCCAGATCCTGGTCATCGGCCATGCAACGACTGTAGCGCTCGACGCGCCGAACGGCGGCGACCATGCTGGTTAACCTCGAATTCACGGACACGTGGGCCGGACCGGCAGCGCCGTAGCGGGTTCGGCGGTAGCGTCGAAGATGCGGATCGCGTCGGTGTGATTCGTACGGGAGGTCCTGACCGTGACTGAGCTACTCAGTACGAGGGGGCCGGCACCCGGCCCTCGTGGTGGTTGACAAATCACCTACAAGGACGGACCGGTCCAGCGAGATCGTTCGCGCGGGTGCCGTGCGAACACATAAGGAGCCCACCGTGACTGCTGCACGCTCCGTTTCCGCTCACGCGATGCACACGGCCTCGGCCTCGAAGAAAGGGGCTCGCCCCGCGCGTTCCGGTCTGAAGACATTCGTCGTAGACACCTCTGTCCTGCTGTCCGACCCCTGGGCTGTGACCCGCTTCGGGGAACATCGGGTGGTCCTGCCGCTGGTCGTGATCAGCGAGCTGGAGGCCAAACGGCACCACCACGAGCTCGGCTGGTTCGCCAGGGAAGCGCTGCGCATGCTCGACGACCTGCGCATGCAGCACGGCAGGCTCGATCAGCCGCTGCCCATCGGCACCGACGGCGGCACCTTGCAGGTGGAGCTCAATCACACCGATGCCTCGGTCCTGCCCGCCGGATTCCGCTCCGAGACCAACGATTCCCGCATCCTGGCCTGCGCGCTGAACTTCTCCGCCGAGGGCGAGGACGTGGTGCTGGTCTCCAAGGACATCCCGCTGCGGGTGAAGGCCAGCGCGGTCGGATTGGCGGCCGACGAATACCACGCCCAGGACGTGGTCACCTCCGGCTGGAGCGGCATGGTGGAACTCGATGTCGCGGGCTCCCAGATCGACCAGCTCTACAGCGAGTCGGTGATCGACCTCGACGAGGCGCGGGAACTGCCCTGCCACACCGGAATCCGGTTGCTCGGCAGCAGCTCCAGCGCGCTCGGACGGGTCACCGCCGACAAGCGGGTGCAGCTGGTGCGCGAACGCGAGGCCTTCGGGTTGCACGGCCGCTCGGCCGAACAGCGCATCGCACTCGACCTGTTGCTCGACGAGAGCATCGGCATCGTGTCGATGGGTGGCCGTGCGGGCACGGGTAAGTCGGCGCTCGCGCTGACCGCCGGCCTCGAGGCGGTGCTCGAGCGGCGCACCCAGCGCAAGGTGGTGGTGTTCCGTCCGCTGTACGCGGTGGGTGGGCAGGAACTCGGCTACCTGCCCGGTTCGGAGAGCGAGAAGATGGGCCCCTGGGCCCAGGCGGTTTTCGACACGCTCGACGGGCTGGCCAGCCGCGAGGTGATGGACGAGGTGCTCAGCCGCGACATGCTCGAGGTGCTGCCGCTGACCCACATCCGTGGCCGGTCGCTGCACGATTCGTTCGTGATCGTCGACGAGGCGCAGTCGCTGGAACGCAATGTGCTGCTCACCGTGTTGAGCCGGCTCGGGACCGGATCGCGGGTGGTGCTCACCCACGATGTGGCCCAGCGTGACAATCTGCGCGTCGGCAGGCACGACGGTGTGGCCGCGGTGATCGAAAAGCTCAAGGGACACCCACTTTTCGCGCACATCACCCTTACCCGCAGTGAGCGGTCGCCGATCGCGGCGCTCGTCACCGAAATGCTCGAGGAGTACGGTCCCAACGCGTAATCGGGCAATCGGGCCGCGTCACCGGCCCGAATCCGTTTGATATCGGCGAACTGTGGGTATTATCCGCGGCGACACCTTTCCAGCAACGGCTCGGCGAACATTGTTCTGCCGGGCCGTTGCGGATGTCGGCCAGGCTCCATGTCCGGGGCGGTGCCCCCGGGGGGCCACTCGCGAGAGGATGGATATGAACCACTTCGCTCGACGTACCGCCGCCGGAGGCGCCGCCTTGGTCGCCGCGACCGGACTGCTGCTCGCCGCGGGTTGCGGCGACGACGACAAGGACAAGGTCGATTCGGCCGTCTCCAGCGTGATCACCACCCTGCCCGGCGGGGCGGGTTCGGAGACGACCACCGACCACGCCGATCACACCGACGGCTCGGCTACGGCCACCACCGAAGCCGGGGAGGGCACCGGAAGCGCCACCTCCACCGCGACCGCCGCGGGTGAGTCGACCACCATCTCCGGCCCCAACGGCGACATCACCGTCTCCGGCGAGGTCTACAAGAAGTACGTCGCGGCGGGTGCCGCCGCCAGCCCGCTCGGCGCACCGGAAGAAGCGCAGGAATCGGGCCCCAACGGCGGCCAGTACCAGGACTTCGAGGGCGGAACCGTCTACTGGAGCCCCGAGACCGGCGCCCACATCGTGTGGGGCGAGATCCGTGAGGCCTGGGAGGAGAACGGCGGCGCCAACGGCACCCTCGGCTACCCGACCAGCGACGAGAAGGACATCCCCGGCGGCAAGCAGAGCGACTTCACCGGCGGAACCATCACCTGGGTCGGCGGCCAGACCACCGTCACCCCGAAGTAATCGCGCCGCGGCGCGGGGACCGGGTTCACCCCTTGGGTCCCCGCGCCCGACGGTGAAGTACTAGGTTGGCTGCGTGCAGAAAACTTTGACCGACCGCGAACTGCTGGACGCGCTCGCCGATGTGGTGGAAACGAACCTGAACCGGCACATCGACGCGGCCGAGGGTTGGCAACCGCACGACCTCGTGCCGTGGTCGGACGGGCGCAATTTCGCCTTCCTCGGCGGCACCGATTGGGCGCCGGACCAGTCCGATCTCAGTGAGACCGCCAAACTGGCGCTCACGGTGAGCGTGCTCGTCGCCGACAACCTGCCCTCCTACCACCGGGAGCTGGGTAAGTACCTGCGCACCGGGCCGTGGTGGCGCTGGGTCGGCCGCTGGACGGCGGAGGAGAACCGCCACGAGATCATGCTCCGCAACTACCTGATGCTCACCCGCGCGGTCGACCCCGTCGCGCTGGAGCGGGCGCGGATGGCGCACATGACCGCCGGCTTCAATCGGCCGCCGCTGCACCTCATCGACGTGCTCGCCACCTGCGCCTTCGAAGAGGCCGCGGCCGCGATCCGGCACCGCAACACCGCCGCCCTCGGCGAGAACCCGATCGTTACCGCGATGGCCGAGAAGTTGGCCGTCGACGACGAGCTGCAGGCCGAGTTCTTCGCCGAACTCGTCTCCGCCGCGCTGGACCTGGTCCCCGATCAGGGTGTGCGCGCGATCGCCGACCAGGTGGCGGCCTTCCGGGTGCCCCACGTCGACCTGCCCGGCGGTGGTTCCAGTGACGAGGCGCTGGCCGAAGCGGGCATCTACGACCCCGCCAAGGAAGGTGAGCTGGTGTTCAAGCCGCTGCTGCAGCGCTGGAACATCTTCACCCGCACCGACCTCGGCGAAGAAGGCGAAAAGGCCCGCGCGGAACTCGCGCACCTGGCCTGATCTGTCATACGACGGCCGCCACCTGCCCAGGTGGCGGCCGTCGTGCTGTCTCAGGACTTCCGGTCGACGTTGGTCATGGCCAGCACGTCGAGCTTCTGGTCGAGTTCCTCGACGCTGAGCTTGTCCGGGGTGAGTCCCCGATCGATGACGGTCTGGCGGATCGTCTTCTTCTCCCGCAGCGCCTGTTTGGCGACCGCGGCCGCTTCCTCGTAGCCGATGGCCGAGTTCAGCGGCGTGACGATCGACGGCGACGATTCGGCGAGCGTGCGCAGATGCTCCTCGTTGGCGACCAGCCCGGCCACGCACTTGTCGGCGAACAGGCGGGAAACGTTGGCCAGCAAGCGAATCGACTCGAGCAGGTTGCGCGCCATCACCGGAATGTAGACATTGAGCTCGAACGCACCGCTCGCACCACCGAAGGCGATCGCCGCGTCGTTGCCGACCACCTGCACCGCCACCTGCGTAACCGCTTCGGGCAGCACGGGATTCACCTTGCCCGGCATGATCGAACTGCCCGGCTGCAGGTCGGGGAGCTGGAGTTCGCCGAGGCCGGTGAGCGGCCCCGAACCCATCCAGCGAATGTCGTTGGCGATCTTGGTGAGGCTCACCGCGATGGTGCGCAAAGCGCCCGACGCCTCGACGAGTCCGTCGCGGGCGGCCTGGGCCTCGAAGTGATCGCGCGCCTCGCGCAGGGCGTCGATCTCGGTGGCGCGCACCAGTTCCGCGACGACCTTCGCCCCGAATCCGGCGGGCGCGTTGAGGCCGGTGCCGACCGCGGTGCCACCGATGGGCAGCTCACCCAGCCGCGGAAGCGTGGCCATGATGCGCTCGATGCCCGCCTGGATCTGACGGGTGTACCCACCGAACTCCTGGCCGAGCGTCACCGGCACCGCGTCCATCAGGTGGGTGCGGCCCGACTTCACCACCGTGTGCCACTGCTGCGACTTGTCCAGCAGCGCCAGGCGCAGATGTTCCAGTGCGGGAACGAGTTCCGCGATCACGGCCTCGGTGGCGGCCAGATGAGTGGCGGTGGGGAAGGTGTCGTTGGACGACTGCGACATGTTCACGTCGTCGTTGGGGTGCACGGTGACGCCGTTACGGGCCGCGATCGACGCGATCACCTCGTTGGCGTTCATGTTCGAACTGGTGCCCGAACCGGTCTGGAACACATCGATCGGGAACTGGTCGTCGTGGCGGCCGTCGGCGATCTCGTTCGCCGCCGCGATGATCGCCTCGGCCTTCACCGGATCGAGCAGCCCGAGATCCTTGTTCACCTGGGCGCAGGCGGCTTTCAGCAGCCCGAGCGCCCGAATCTGTGCCCGCTCGAGCCCACGCCCACTGATCGGGAAGTTCTCCACCGCCCGCTGCGTCTGCGCCCGCCACAGGGCGTCGACGGGGACGCGAACCTCCCCCATGGTGTCGTGCTCGATGCGGTACTGCGCGTCGTCGTCAGCCATACCTCGACCCTAGGACGACAACCCACGGAATGGGGCTCCCACACCCGCGCAAAATCCCACACCGTCGGCAGGAATAGAAAGAGCCCCGGGGATTCCGGGGCTCTCGTCTACGTCACGGCAGCGGGGGGTTGGCGCTGTCGTCGCCGTCGAAGTCGACCGAAGAGTATTCGCGCAGTTTGGTGAGGCGGTGGTAGGCGTCGATCATGCGGACGGTGCCCGACTTCGAGCGCATCACGATCGACTGGGTCGACGCGCCGCCACCGAAGTAGCGGACACCGCGCAGCAGGTCGCCGTCGGTGACGCCGGTGGCGCAGAAGAAGACGTTCTCGCCGGAGACCAGGTCGGTGGTCGAGAGCACGCGGTCCAGGTCGTGGCCGGCGTCGATCGCCTTCTGGCGTTCCTCGTCGTCCTTGGGGGCGAGCATGCCCTGCAGCTCGCCGCCGAGACAGCGCAGCGCGGCGGCGGCGATGATGCCCTCGGGGGTGCCGCCGATGCCGACCAGGATGTCGACGCCGGACTCGGGGCGCGCGGCGGCGATGGCGCCTGCGACGTCACCGTCGGAGATCAGGCGGATACGCGCGCCCGCCGCGCGGGTCTGCTCGATGATCTCGGCGTGCCGGGGGCGGTCCAGGATGCAGACGGTGAGGTCGGAGACCGAGGACTGCTTGGCCTTGGCGACGCGGCGGATGTTCTCGCCGATCGGGGCGGTGATGTCGATCGAACCGGCGGCGTCGGGGCCGACGGCGATCTTGTGCATGTAGAACACGGCCGACGGGTCGAACATGGCGCCGCGCTCGGCGACCGCGAGCACCGAGATGGCGCCGGGCGAGCCCTTCGACATCAGGGTGGTTCCGTCGATCGGGTCGACCGCGAAGTCCACCTCGGGGCCGGTGCCGTCACCGACCGCTTCGCCGTTGTACAGCATCGGCGCTTCGTCCTTCTCGCCCTCGCCGATCACGACGATGCCCTTCATGGACACCGAGCTGACCAGCTGACGCATGGCGTCGACGGCCGCACCGTCGCCGCCTTCCTTGTCTCCGCGGCCGACCCAGCGGCCCGCGGCCATCGCTCCTGCCTCGGTGACACGTACCAGCTCGAGGGCGAGGTTCCGGTCGGGTGCCTCGCGGCGGCTGGGGGCGGGCGAAGATGCCGTCATTGCGGAGTGCCTCCTTGGCGTTGGTGATACGGGGGCAATTGTCGCATTACGAACCTGCACGGTCGTGCACGACCTCCCGGCGCGACCCCTGAGCGGCCAGGTCAGCGGCCGAGTGGATACTGGTAGCCGTGGCCCAGACCAAGCACCGCATCTTCAACGACTACCGCGATCTGTTCTGGTCGCTGATTCCGTTGGTGCTGATCGCGGTCGTGCTGGCGGGTGCGGCCAGCCAGTGCACGGTGGCGACCAACGGCCCGACCCAGGGGCAGATCCCGTTCTTCGACGCGGGCGCCGCGCTGCGCTCGGACGCGAAATCGATGCCGTTCCCGATCCGTCAACCGGCCTTGCCGGAGGGCTGGGTGTCGAACTCCGGCAGCCGGGAGAACATCAGCATCGCCGGTGGCGGGCCGGTGAGCACGGTCGGCTACATCACCCCGCAGGGCACCTACATGCGGTATTCGCAGAGCAACGCCACCGAGGAGGCGCTGTCGCGGCACGTGCTCGGCTCGCGCTATCCCACCGGAACTCAGGACGTCGCCGGGCAGAAGTGGGTGGTCTACACCGAGCCCACCGAGGAGTCGGCCTGGATCGCCGACCTCGGCGCGGTACGCATCCTGATCACCGGCGCGGGCAACGAGGCCGCGTTCACCACCCTGGCGCAGGCGGTCACCGCAGCCCAGCCGCTCGCGAAGTAGGCGGTGGGATCAGCCGTCTGCGTCGAGGTCGGCGCGTGACAAGGCGTCCTCGACGCGCTTGCGGGCGCCTGCCAGGTGCTGTTCGCAGCGGTTGGCCAAGGCTTCCCCACGCTCCCACAGGACCAGCGAGTCGTCTAGGTCGAGGCCGCCCTGTTCGAGCATCTTCACCACGTTGACGAGTTCGTCGCGGGCGCGTTCGTAGCCGAAGGTCGCGATCTCGGCCAGGGTGTCGGTGTTGTCGGAACCGGCGTCGGCCACGGTCACTTCCTCTTCTCGTCGGTGGATTGCGGGGTCAGGCGCGTGGTGCCGAGGGCGGCGGCGGTGATCGCGCCGTCGCCGACGCGGATTCGCAGCTGACTGCCCGCGGGTGCGTCGTCGATCTCCCGGACGACGTGGCGTTCGGGCCCGGCGACACGCTGCACGACAGCGTAGCCACGGGCCAGGGTGGCGGCCGGGCCGACCGCGGTGAGTTTCTCGCGCAGATGCGTGGTCCTGGTCGCCTCGGTGCGCAGCGCGTGGTCGATGCAGCGGCGCGCGGCGGTGCGTAATCGTTCGACCTCGTCGTGGCGGTGCCCGAGCTCGCGCAGCGGGTCGGCCAGCACCGGACGCGAGCGCAATTGCTGCAGGGCATGGGCCTCGCGTTGCACCCACCCACGCAGCGCCGCCGCCGAGCGGGCCCGCATCTCGCGCACCCCCGCCAGTTCGGCGGCGGCATCGGGCACGATGCGTTTGGCGGCGTCGGTCGGGGTGGCCGCGCGCAGGTCGGCGACCAGATCGAGCAATGGGTTGTCGGGTTCGTGACCGATCGCGCTCACCACCGGGGTGCGCGCCGCCGCGACGGCTCGGCACAGGGCTTCGTCGGAGAAGGGCAGCAGGTCTTCGGTGCTGCCGCCGCCGCGCGCGATCACGATGACGTCCACTTCGCCGTCGAGCTCGCGCAACGCCTCGAGCATCTGCGGCACCGCGCTGGGGCCCTGCACCGCGGTATTGCGGATGACGAAACGTACTGCGGGCCAACGATTCTGAGCAACACTGAGCACATCGCGCTCGGCCGCGCTCGCCCGCCCGGTGATGAGGCCGACCGAGGCGGGCAGGAACGGCAGCGGCCGCTTGAGTCGCGGATCGAACAGGCCCTCCGCGGTGAGCAGTGCCTTCAGCCGTTCGATCCTGGCCAGCAGTTCACCGATGCCGACCGCACGGATCTCGGTGACCCGCAACGAGATCGTGCCGCGCCCGGTGAAGAACTGCAGCTTGCCGTAGACCACCACCCGGCTGCCCTCGGTGAGCGGAACGGGCAGGCGGCGCAGCAGATCCGGGTCGCAGGTGATCGACAGCGACATGTCCACCGAGGTGTCACGCAGGACGAGGAACGCGGTGCGCGTACCGGGGCGCAGATTGATCTGGGTGACCTGACCCTCCACCCAGATGCTGCCGAGGCGCTCGATCCACTGGGCGACCTTGATCGCCACCGAACGCACGGGATACGGCTGCTCCGCCGAATTCGCCGGTGCGGCCGCGGTGCCGGTGCCGTCCTGAGTCATATGTCAGTTCTACGGGAGGGCACCGACAAACGAAAAGGCGGCCGCGTCCCGTGGGATCGCGGCCGCCTCGACAGCGGAGTGTCGCTACTTGGCCTGCACGGTGGCGATGCGGTTGGTGAGCATGGTGACGAAGGGTGCGCGGGCGCGGGTCTGCTGCTCGAAGGCCAGCAGCTGGCCGAGCTCCTCGACGCTGAGCATGCGCAGGCGGGCGCGTAGCTGGGCCAGCGTCATCGACGGGTAGTCGTAGCGGATGGCGACCTCGGGTGCCTCGACCTCCTCGGGCGCTTCCTCGGCGGCGGGCTCGACCGTCTCGTTCTCGGTCTCGAGCACCAGCAGCGACGCGGGCACGGCCCGACCATTGGTCTGGGACTCGGAGGCGTCCTCGGCGAACAGGTCGAACCGGCTGGCGTGACCGTTGGTCGTGGCGGCGGGCGCGAGATCCTCGTCGAAGGTCGCCCACTCCGGCTGCTCCTGCGCGGGCGAGCCGAGCCGCTCGAACACGGCGTCGCCCTTGAGCGCGAGGCTGGTGACGAACTGCTGCACATGCATGGTCGTCTGCAACACGCGACTGATGGCGGTGATCGGGAATTGGACCGCGGCGACGGGAAGCCGCCGGGTCTCTTCTAAGGCGTATACGGCGGCGCCGGCGGCGACCCGGGCCAGAAAGGGAGGTCGAAACATGGTCCCAGCCTGCCCCAAAGCGGCTGTGATGCAAAGATCCCGACCACCCTGATGTGATCTATGCCCCTTCGGCGGCCCTTGGCCACGCACGTAAGCTGTGCATTATGACCTCGGCAATCCCCTTGAACGTCGGTATCACGCGCTCGGCGAGCGTGGCGGATGCCGGTGCCAAGCGCGTGCTGCTGGCCGAGCCGCGCGGGTACTGCGCAGGCGTCGATCGTGCTGTCGAGACGGTCGAGAAGGCTCTGGAACAGCACGGCGCGCCGATCTATGTGCGCAAGGAGATCGTGCACAACCGGCACGTGGTCGAGACCTTACGTGAGCGCGGGGTGATCTTCGTCGACGAGACCGACGAGGTGCCCGAGGGTGCGCTCGTGGTGTTCTCCGCGCACGGTGTCGCGCCGACCGTGCACGAGACCGCCGCCGAACGCAACCTGCGCACCATCGACGCCACCTGCCCGCTGGTCACCAAGGTGCATCAGGAGGCCAAACGCTTCGCCCGCGACGACTACGACATCCTGCTGATCGGGCACGAGGGGCACGAGGAGGTCGAGGGCACCGCCGGTGAGGCGCCGCAGCATGTGCAGCTCGTCGACGGCCCCGACTCGGTGGACCGGGTGACGGTGCGCGATCCGGCGAAGGTGATCTGGCTGTCGCAGACCACGCTGTCGGTCGACGAGACGATGGAGACCGTCGAGCGGCTGCGTCAGCGATTCCCGACCCTGCAGGACCCGCCGAGCGACGACATCTGCTACGCCACCTCCAACCGCCAGACCGCGGTGAAGGCGATGGCGCCCGAATGCGAACTGGTGATCGTCGTCGGGTCGCGCAACTCCTCGAACTCGGTGCGGTTGGTCGAGGTGGCGCTCGGGGCGGGTGCGCGGGCCGCGCATCTGATCGACTACGCCCGCGAGATCGACCCGGCCTGGCTCGACGGGGCGCGGACCGTCGGCGTCACCTCGGGCGCGTCGGTACCGGAGATCCTCGTGACCGGTGTGCTCGACCTGCTCGCCGAGCACGGCTTCGGTGAGGTGCAGCCGGTGACCACGGCCAACGAGACGCTGGTGTTCGCCCTGCCGCGCGAGCTGCGTCCCGCGCGTCGCTGACAAACGAGAAATCCCCGCCGCTTTCGGATCGCGGCGGGGATTTTCTGTTTTCAGAGGCTGTCGGGGCGGCGCCGTTCGGTGCGGGCGGAGTCGGCGCGGTCGCGGTAGCGCACGTTCGGCTGCGGGTGCGGTGGTGCGTCGCCGCGCCTGCGGCTCGTGCGGGCCGGTTCGGGTTCGCGGGGGGTCGCTGCCGCGCGTGGCGTACGCGGCTCGCGGGCGCGGCCCGCGGTGGGGGCGCGCTTGGGGTCGGCGCCGCGCGCCGGACGACGTGCCGGGCTCGACAGATCGACCTCGGTATCCGGGTCGTCGAGGACGCCGGTCCGCCGCGGCCGCTTGCGCGCGGCCTCGGCGAGGTTCCGGGCCGCCGGTTCGGGGCGACGGCTCGTGGTCTTGCGGGCGCTTCGACGTTCCGTCGCCGGTCGCGCCGTGGCGGGCGCTCGCTTGGCCAGGGCGATGCGGGCGCCACCGATCACGGCGACGAGCAGGGTGGCCAGCGCCATCGTCGGGAAGCGTTCGACCAGCGGGATGACCAGGTTCATCAGTACGTCCTTGATGGACGTGGTACTACGGCCGCCGAGCAGCTGACAGGCCACCGGGACAGCGACGAACAGCAGCAGCGGCGGCATCACCATGGTGGCGAACAGGCCACGAGCCCGCACCGCGCAGACCGCGAGCACACACCCGAGCACATAGAACACCGAAAACGTGGTGGTCGGGAAGTCTTCGTCGCCCAGCGCGTCGATCAGGAAGCCGAGCGTCGTCGCGCCGACGGCGAGCGCGATCGCTGCCCACGCGGCGATGCCGGGTACCGAGGGCATGATCGAACGTTGCGGCGCGGGCACCCGGGGTCGCGCACGTTGGGAAGCAGCCACCCTATGACACTAACTGCATGACGACCGTGTTGCGGTCGCGGCACGGAGAACTCAGCGGCGATCCTCGGCGTCGGCGAAGGCCACCACCCGGGGCCGGGTCTCGGCGAGCCGGATTGCCGGGAGCTCCTGATCGGCGATGCCGAGATCGTGCATCCGGCGTGCGGTGACCAGCACCCGCGACTCCACCGAGCCGACGGCGGCGTTGAAAGCCGCTACGGCCTTACCGAGATTCACGCCGAGCGAGTCGAGGTGTTCGGCGACCTTGCCGACACGGGTGTAGAGCTCCTTACCCAATTGCTGCACCGTTGCCATATCGCGCGAGAGAGCTTCCTGACGCCAACTGAACGCGACCGTGCGCAGCAGGGCGATGAGCGTGGTCGGCGTCGCGAGGATCACGTTCCGGCCGAACGCGTACTCGAGCAGCTCGGCATCGGTGGTCAGGGCGGCGTCGAGGAACGGGTCGCCGGGAACGAACAGCACGACGAACTCCGGCGCCGGGTCGAAGGCCGCCCAGTACGCCTTGTCGGCCAGCTGGTCGACGTGTGCGCGCAGCTGCTTGGCGTGCCTGGTCAGTAATCGGGTGCGCTCGCTCGGGTCCTCGCTGGTCGCCGCGTCCAGGTAGGCGGTGAAGGGGACTTTCGCGTCGACGACGATGTGCCTGCCGCCCGCCAGTCGCACGACCAGGTCGGGTCGCACCGCGCCCCGGTCGTCGCCGCCTGCCCGGGTGACCTGGGTGTCGAAGTCGCAGTGCCGTGTCATGCCCGCCAGTTCCACGACCCGTTCGAGCTGGATCTCACCCCAGCGTCCACGTACCTGTGGTGCGCGCAGCGCGGCGACGAGTTGCCCGGTCTGGTCGGAGAGCCGATGCGAGGTGCGCTGCATCCCCGCGACCTGTTCGCGCAGGCCCGAATAGGCGTCGATGCGATGGTGCTCCACCTGCCGGATCTGCTGTTCGAGCGCGCCGACCGCGTCGCGCAGCGGGTCGACCAGCGCGCCGACGGCGGCCGAATGCCTGCGTGCGGCATCCTCGTTCGCCGCACGCAGCGATTGTTGGAGCAACCGCTGGTTGTCCTCGGCGGCGGCGAGCCGGGCTTCGGCGACCGCGGCGCGCTGCCCGCCGCGGGCCGCATGGCCCAACCAGCCGAGACCGAGGCCTGCGGCGAAAACAAGGACGAGCGCGACGAGCATCGAAGCGGTCATGGCGGCGATACTGCCCGAGGGCACCGACAAGTTCGCAATCACCGGGCAACCGTGTCGGCGAAATGACACGGTTGTAGTGCGTCGATTGAATTCTGTCGGTGCACTGGCCTACGGTTCGCGGCATGCGGATCCTGCACACCTCCGATTGGCACATCGGGCGCACCTTCCACGGTGTCGACCTGCTGTCGGATCAGGCGCGCGCACTCACGGCCGTCGCCGACCTGGTCGCCGCCGAATCCGTCGACGTGGTGGTGATTCCCGGCGACATCTACGACCGCTCCATTCCCGGCGCCGACGCCATCGCGGTGTGCAATCGCGGCTTCGAGGCGATTCGCGCCGCGGGCGCGACCATCATCGCGACCTCCGGCAACCACGATTCGCCTGCCCGGCTCGGTGCGGGCGCGAGCTTCGCGGCCGCTGGTGGGCTGCATCTGTGCACGCGGGTCGCCGATGTCGACAAGCCCGTCCGTCTGGCCGACAGCCACGGTGAGGTGGTGTTCTACGGGATTCCGTACCTCGAGCCGGAGATCACCCGCGCCGAACTCGGTGTGCCGCAGGCGCGCTCGCACGAGGAGATCCTGCAGGCGGCGATGGCGCGGATCAATGCCGATCTGAGGGGCCGCCCGGGGGCTCGGTCGGTGGTGCTCGCGCACGCGTTCGTCGTCGGCGGGGCGGCCACCGGGTCGGAGCGGTCGATCTCGGTCGGTGGGGTGGAGACGGTGTCGATGGCGGCCTTCGACGGCATCGACTATGTGGCGCTGGGGCATCTGCATTCGCCGCAGACGCTGTCGGAATCGGTGCGCTACAGCGGTTCTCCGCTGCCGTATTCGTTCGGTGAGAGCTCGCATCGCAAGGCGGTGTGGATCGTCGACTTGAACGAGCACGGGCTGGCCGAGGTGCGTCGTCACGATCTGCCGCTGGTGCGGGGGCTGAGTAGGCTCACCGGGACGCTCGAGGAACTGCTCACCGCCGACGAGCATCTCGGTGCAGTGGAGCATTACGTGTCGGCCACGCTCACCGACACCGCGCGCCCGGTCGACCCCATGCGCAAGCTGCGGGAGCGGTTTCCGCATGCCGTGCACGTGGAATGGGTTCGGCCGGAGGGTAATCCGGAGTTGCGGTATCGCGAGCGAGTGCACGGCCGCCGCGACACCGAGGTGGCCGCGAGCTTTCTGTCCGATGTGCGTGGGGAACCGACCGAGGGGGAATTGGCATGGGTGGAACGAGCTCTGGCCGCTGCGGTGAGCGAGCCCGATCCGCCGAGCCCGGAACCACTGGCGGCGGAGCTCTCGGCGTGACCGGGGACGCCGCGTGAGACTGCACCGGCTGGAGATGACCGCGTTCGGCCCCTTCGCCGACACCACGGTCGTCGACTTCGACGAGCTCGGCGCCGACGGGCTGTTCCTGCTGCACGGGCACACCGGCGCGGGCAAGACCACGGTTCTCGACGCCATCGCCTTCGCGCTCTACGGCAAGGTGCCCGGTGCGCGCGGTGAGAGCAAACGCCTGCACTCCGACCACGCCGACCGGCTCACCCCACCACAGGTGAGCCTCGAGGCGACCCTCGGCGGTCGCAAGCTGCGACTGACGCGCGTGCCCGAGTTCGAACGACCCAAGCGCGACGGTTCCGGCACCCGGGTCTCCCAGCCCAAGGCCACACTCACCTGGCTCGACGGCAGCGGCGAAAACCTCTCGCGCATCACCGATATCGGCGAGGAGGTGCTGCGGCTGCTCGGCATGAGCGCCGACCAGTTCTTCCAGGTGGTGCTACTCCCGCAGGGCGATTTCGCGCGGTTTCTGCGGGCGGAGAACGAGGATCGCGAGAAGCTGCTCGAAAAGCTCTTCGACACACAGCGTTTCGGCACAGCCGAGCGCTGGCTGGCCGACCGCAGACGCACCGCCGAAGCCGAACTCGGTGTGCTGCGGCAGGGCATCGACCGGCTCATCACGAAGGTGGGGATGGCGGCCGGGTACGGCGGCGCGGAATCGGTCGGGCTGCCCGACGCGGTGAGCTGGTCGCAGGACCTGCTCTCCACGGCCCGCCGCGAGCTGGCCGACGCCATCGCGAATACCGAACTGCGCCAGAAGGAGTCCGACGCCGCCCGCGCCGAAGCCGACGAGCAGCGCCGCGTCACCGAACTCCATGCCCGGATGCGGGCGGCCAGGTCCGAACTCGAGGCCTACACCGCTGCGGCCCCTCATCGCGCAACCCTGGAACGCGAACTCGAACAGGCTCGTCGCGCCGAACCGGTCGTCCAGGCCATCGATGAAGCTCGCACCATCGTCCGCGACCTGCGCCGTGCCGAAACCGCCACGCGCGCCGCCGCGACCGAACTGGCTACCCAGCTCCGCGCCGAAGCCGCCGCCGACCTACCCGGTCTCGACCTGCTGACCGTGGTCACCGACGAGCTCGATGAGGCCCAACGGAACCCGCGGTCGGACGGGGGAGGGCATGCGGGTACGGCTTCCGATCGTCGTCCGCGCTCTGCGGATGCGCGCCCGACGGTCGACGGGTCAGGGCAAGCTGATGGTGTCGCCGGCGCCGCGGCTGGTCCGGTGCGGGATGTCGCGGGAGATCTCGACGGGGCTGTAAGTCGGTGGAACGCGCTGATCGGCGTTCTGGGGGAGGTGCGGGCCGAGGCGGTGACGGCAAGGCAGCTGGCGGGGGACCTCACGGCGCACGAGGTGGAGGCCGAACGGTTGACGCGGCGGGCCGGGGAACTGGCGCGCCGGCGCGAGGAACTGCCCGCGATGATCGCCTCGGCGCAGGAGCAGTTGCGCGAGGCGACGGATGCGGCCGCCGCGTTGCCGGGGTTGCGCAACGAGCTGTCGAAATGGCAGGACTCGGCGGCCGCTGCCGTCGAATTGACCACCAAGCGACCGGCTCTGGACCGGGCGCAGGCCGAGCTCGACGAGGCGCGGCGAGCACACCTCGATGCCCGGGAGCGGGTGCTCGACCTGCGTTCGCGGCGCCTGGCCGGGATGGCCGCCGAACTCGCGGGCGCCCTGGTCGAGGGTGCGCCGTGTGCGGTGTGTGGTTCCGCCGAGCACCCCGAACCGGCCGAGCCGACCGACGATGCCGTGTCCAAGGACGCCGAGGACACCGCAGTGGTCGCCGAGCAGACCGCCGAGGCCGCACGCGACCGAGTCGCCCAGCGCATCGCCACCCTGGAACGCGAGATCGAAGCGCTCACCGCACGCGGTGGCGCCGCCGACCCCGTCACCCTCGCCGACGCCGTCCGCACCGCCACCCACCGTTTCGAAGACGCCACCGACACCGCGAACCAGGCGACCGCCCTCACCACGCGCCTCGAAACCCTGCGCAGCGAAGAGTCGGCACTGCACGAGCAGTCCCGCGACCTCGACGTCCGCCTCGGCACCGTCACCGCCAATATCACCACCACCCGCACCCGTCTCGACGAACTCACCGCCCGCCTGCGCACCGCAGCGGGCGCCGACACCTCCGTCGACGCCCGCGCGGCCCGCCTCGAATCCCTCATCACCGCCGCCACCGCTCTGCGCGAGGCCCGAACCGCGGAATCCGCCGCCCGCACAGCTGTCACCCGCATCGCCACTCGGGTCGAAAACCTCGCGGCGGCAGCGGGATTCCTCGCACACGAGGTGCCGCTGTCGCCTGACGAACCTGCTGCACCCTCGACCGACAACCCGGAGACACCGGATCGCACGCCACGCAACGCCACGGTTCGCTCCCCGTCGGGTGCGCCAAAGCCCAAGGCCGACAACGGTTCCACCGACGAAGGCGCACTCGGTCGCGCTCTCTCCGGTGACGCGGAAGTGTCCGCCGCCGAGGAGCGGAGCGCACGCCGCGCGGGTGTCGGTCACGAGGGCGCACAGGATGGCGATTCCGACCGAGCTGGTCGCGCGCCAGCGAAGCAGACGCAGCGCGTAGATGTCGAGATGCCAACGCTGTTCGATCTTTTCGACACGGAGGCCGACGACGAGGAGCCGGCAGACGAGCCGGTCGCTGCGCGTGACGATATCGCCGTGCTCACGGCCTGCGCACAGGTCGTCGGCGCGGCCGCTCGCACGGCCCGGCAGCAGGCGGAGATCGAGGCCGAGCTCACCGCCGCCGACCGCGCGCGGGCGCACGCCGAGGCCGTGCTGGCCGAGCCGGAGATTCAGGCCGTGGCCGACCGGGTTCCGGGTGATCCAGCCGAATGGGAGCAGCGGTTCGCGCTGGCGCAGAATGCGCTGACCTCGGCGGTCGCGGCGCAGTCGGCGGCGACCGAGCGTGTTGCCCAGCTCGAACAGCTGAGTACCCAGCTCTGGGGTGAGGTGGAGCGGATCGCGCCCAAGCAGCGGGAATTCGACGAGCTCGCCGGGTTGGCCGAGGTGGTCGCCGGGCGCGGCGAGAACAATCGGCGAATGTCGTTGCGTTCCTATGTGCTTGCAGCGCGGCTCGAGGAAGTGGCGGTGGCGGGGTCGGTGCGGTTGCGCCGGATGTCGGGTGGCCGTTACGAATTCGTCCACTCGGACAAGGCCGGTCCGCGCGGCAGGCGCGGCGGCCTAGGTCTCGACGTGCGCGACGACTACACCGGCTCCATCCGTTCGGCGAAAACCCTCTCCGGCGGCGAAACCTTCATGGCCTCACTGGCTTTGGCACTCGGCCTGGCCGATGTGGTCGCCGCCGAAGCGGGCGGCGTCACCCTGGACACCCTCTTCATCGACGAGGGCTTCGGCAGCCTCGACGCCGACACCCTGGACGCCGTCATGGGCGTCCTCGACGAACTCCGCGCCGGCGGCCGCGTAGTCGGCGTGGTGAGCCACGTCGACGAAATGCGCCAACGCATCCCCACCCGCCTCCACGTCCTACGCGGCCGCAACGGCTCCCACCTGAAAACCACCGTCGCCTGACCTACCCGACCGCAGCCACCTCCTTCGCGGGCGTCGGTTCGAATCCGGGCAGTCGACCGTCGAGGTAAGGGATCATCAGCTGGATCAGTGGTCCGATGCCGAAGGCGTACACGACGGTCCCGATCCCCACGCTGCCACCGAGCAGCCAACCGGTGACGAGCACCGATGTTTCGATGCCGGTGCGGATCGTCCACACCGACCAGCCGGTCCGGGCGACCAGGCCAGTCATCAGTCCATCGCGCGGTCCTGGACCCATTCCGGCGCCGATGTAGAGAACCGTCGCGGCGGCATTCACCACCACCGCGACAACCATGGCGAGCACACGCAGCCACAGCTGTCCCGCCGCCGGGATGAGCCACAGGCCGACATCCACCGCCACCCCGATCACCACCACATTGCTGATGGTGCCGAGCCCCGGTCGCTGTCGCAGCGGGATCCAGGCGAGCAGCACGACCACGCCGGTCAGCGCGGTCACCATCCCGAAACTCAACGGCACGTGCCCGGCGACGCCCTGATGGAAGACGTCCCACGGATCGAGCCCGAGCCCGGCGCGGATCATCACCGCCATGGACGTCCCGTACAACCACAGACCCACATACAGGGCGACCAGACGGCGAGTAAGCATGCGCACCATCGTGCGCCCTACTGGACCCTCACGGAAGTGCCAATTGTCGAAAACTGGACTGGTGACATGCGGCGCAGGGTCCGTAGTACTTGTACTCGACGACATGCATCCAGCCGCAGCGCCGTCACGCTTCGTGGGCGAGCAACCACCGCTTGGCCTCGAGCCCCCACCGGAACCCACCGAGCGCCCCGCCGATCCGCAGCACCCGATGACACGGCACGAACAGCGCGGCCGCATTGCGCGCACAGGCATTCGCCGCCGCCCGGGTAGCCGCGGGCCGACCGGCCAGCCCCGCGAACTCGGTGTAGGTGACCGGCTCACCCGCGGGCACCTTGCGCAGGATTTCCCATGCGTGCGATAGGAATTCACCCGACTGCTGACGCACCGGCACCGCGTCGATCACGGAGAGATCGCCCGCGTGATAGTCCAGAACCGCGCGGGTGACCTCGCCCAGCGAATCCCGTTGCCGGAGTTCGGCCGGTCGCAGACTCGCGTGCACGAGGCCGGCCAACCCGGTCGCGTCGGCGGTCCAGCCCGAGGCCAGGACCGCGCCGTCGGCGTCGACGAGGGTGGTGAACGGTCCGATCGGGGTGCCGACCGTGGCGTAGTCGGCGTGCGTGATAGTCATGATGTCTCTTTCCGTCAGGAGTACGTGGGCAGTGGGACGGCGCCGCGCTGCACGAGCGCCGTCTTCCACAGGTGCATGGACAGGTAGGAGCGCCAGGGCGCCCAGCGTTCGGTGTCGGTGAGGTCGATATCCGCGAGGGCGGCGCCCTGGCGGACGACCAGGTCGGTGTCGAGCAGGATGTCGGGGTCGGCGAGCGAGCGCATGGTCACGTAGTCGGCGGTCCACGGGCCGACGCCGTCGAGGGCGAGCAGGTCGCGGCGCAGGTCGTCGGCGGTGCGGCCCGAATGCAGCACCAACTCGCCGTCGGCGATCGCCCGCGCGGCCGACACGATGGCGGCGATCCGGCGGGCGGGCCCGGTCAGCACCTCGGCACCGTGTTCGGCGATGGCCGCGGGCGTGGGGAACAGCAGCGGTACCGGCCCCTCGATCCGTTCACCGAGCGCCTCGACCAGGCGCGCGGTGTGGGTCGCCGCCGCCCGCACCGAGATCTGCTGCCCGATCATGGTGCGCAACAACAGTTCCGGACCGTCGAGACACCCCGGCACGCGGATGCCCGGTGTGAACGGACTCGCGTCGCCGACGTTCGACGTGATCCCCAAGGCCTCGTCGATCCCCAGCGGATCGGCATCGAGATCGAGCAGATGCCGCAACCGGGCGACGGTCGGCGCCAGATCACGCATATCCCGCAGGGCGAGCTCGGCCCGCACATGCCCCGGCCGGAACGACAACCCGATGGTCGCGTGCCCGTGCGGCGTGCGCAGGCTGCGCGTGTACACCCCGTTCTCCCACAGCTCCATCCCCGGCACCGTGTGCGCGGACAGGAACCAGGCCAGCCACCCGGTATCGAGCGGTTCGCGATACGGCAGCCGCAAAGTCAGCAGGCCGGGTGTGGCGGGCGCCTCCACATCGTTGCGTGGTGAGCGGCGCGATTCGGTGCGCATCGTGGTCGGGCTCACCGCGAACACCTCGCGCACGGTGTCGTTGAACTGGCGGATGCTGGCGAAGCCGGCCGCGAACGCGATATCCGACATGGGCATGTCGGTGGTCTGGATCAGCAGCCGCGCGGTGTGCGCGCGGTGCGCCCTGGCCAGCGCGAGCGGTCCCGCGCCGAGCTCGGTTGTGAGCACCCGGGTCAGTTGCCGTTGTGAATAACCAAGTGTCGCGGCGAGTTCGGGCACTCCACCTCGCTCGATCACCCCGTCGCCGATGAGCCGCATGGCGCGGGCGGCCAGGTCGGCGCGCACGTTCCACAGCGGCGAACCGGGCGCGGCATCGGGCAGGCAGCGCCTGCACGCCCGGTACCCCGCCTGCTGGGCCGCGGCGGCGGTGGGCAGGAACGACACATTGGTGCGCTTGGGCGTGATCGCCGGGCACGAGGGACGGCAGTAGATGCCGGTGGTGCGGACCGCGGTGAAGAACTGTCCGTCGAAACGGGAGTCGCGGGTCGACACCGCGCGGTAGCAGCGCTCGAAGTCCAAAGCCGTGATGGTCACGTTGTCCACAATGACAGCGCGCCCGGCCCGGTGCTAGCGGAAATCGGCCACCTATTCAGCAGCAGCGGTTGGTGGGGTTCCGCTCGGCTTCGGCATAGCGTTCCCGCCAGTAGTCGCGCTCGGACGGCACCGGACGGTCCGGGTGGTTGCGGCGCAGATGGGCGACATACCGCTGGTAGTCCTGGCCGCCGTTGATCGCGCTGTACCACCGGACCACCGAGCGCGCACCTGTCCAGACATGGTGCGCGAGGGCGCGGGCGGCCGATCCGAAGGACCGCCCGCCCGCATCCCCGCTCGAACTCACGACACGTGCACCGATCCGGGCGCGGTCACCTTGCCCTCGGCGATGAGCACGTCCCACTCCTTCTGCACGTCCTTCTCCGCCTTGGTCGACACGAAACCGCTGGGGGAGAAGATCTTCGACGGCTGCTCCTCGGACTCCGAACTGGTCACCTCACCGGTGCGGATCGCCCGCAGGCACACCAGCGCACCGACGACGGTCACGATGAGCACGAGCACCGCGAACACGATCGACAATGTGCCCTGGATGAAGGTGTTGCGGATCGCGATCTCCACCTGCTCCGGCGTCTTGGCCGTCAGGCAGCCCTTGCCCGCGTCCTTGGCGGCCTGGCACAGGCTGTGCTGCTTCCAGTAGCCGAGTTTGGGATCGGCGGAGAAGATCTTCTGCCAGGAGGCGGTCATGGTGACGATGAGGTCCCACACCAGCGGAATGCCGGGGATCCACGCCCACTTCCACTGCCCGCGTTTGACGAGGATGGTGAGCACGACCGTCAGCGCGATCGCGGCCAGCAGCTGGTTGGCGATACCGAACAGCGGGTAGAGCGCGTTGATGCCGCCGAACGGATCGTTGACACCCATCAGCAGCACGCCACCCCAGCCGGCGACCACGAGCAGCGAACACACCCACGCACCGACCCGCCACGACGGATCACGGAACTTCTTGAAACCGCCGCCGAAGTTACCCAGCGCGTCCGACACCAGGAACCGCGCGACGCGAGTGCCCGCATCGATGGTGGTGAGGATGAACAGCGCCTCGAACATGATCGCGAAGTGGTACCAGAACGCCTTCATCGATTCGCCGCCGAGGAACTTGTGGAAGACCTCGGAGATGCCGACCGCCAGCGTCGGGGCGCCACCGGTACGCGAGATGATCGTCTGCTCACCGACATCCGAGGCCGCGTCGGCGAACAGTGCGGGCGTCGCCGCCGGGCCGTCGAGACCGAGCTTGTTGGTGTAGGCGGCGGCCGTCTCCGGCGTGCCACCGGTGAGCGAGCCGGGCGCGTTCATGCCGAAGTACAGGTGCTGGTCGATGATCGAGGCCGTGATGATGGCCATCACCGCGACGAACGACTCCATCAGCATGCCGCCGTACCCGATCATGCGGGCATTGGATTCCTTGGCCAGCAGCTTCGGCGTGGTCCCCGAGGACACCAGCGCGTGGAAACCCGACAGCGCGCCACAGGCGATAGTGATGAACAGGAACGGGAACAGACTGCCCGCGAACGCCGGACCAGTGCCGCTGGAGGCGAATTCCGACACCGCGGGCGCCTTCAGCACCGGCATGGTGATGAGAATGCCCGCCGCGAGCAGCACGATCGTGCCGACCTTCATGAACGTCGACAGGTAGTCGCGCGGCGCGAGCAGCAACCACACCGGCAGCACCGAGGCGAAGAAGCCGTAGGCGATCAGGCACCAGGCGATGGTGGTGCGCGACAGGGTGAACCAGTCCGCGCCCCATTCGGTTTCCGACACCCAGCCACCGCCGACGATGGCGGCCAGCAGCAGCACGATGCCGATCGCGGACACCTCGCCGACCTGACCCGGGCGCAGATAACGCAGGTACACGCCCATGAACAGCGCGATCGGGATGGTCATCGCGATCGAGAACACGCCCCACGGGCTTTCGCCGAGAGCGTTCACCACGACCAGCGCCAGCACGGCCAGCAGGATCGTCATGATGGCCAGGATCGCGACGATCGCCGCGACACCACCCACGGCACCGAGCTCGTCGCGCGCCATCTGCCCGAGGCTGCGACCGCGCCTGCGCGTGGAGGCCCACAGCACCAGGTAGTCCTGCACCGCACCGGCGAAAACCACGCCGACAACGATCCAGATGGTGCCCGGCAGATAGCCCATCTGAGCTGCGAGAACCGGACCGACGAGGGGCCCGGCACCGGCGATGGCGGCGAAGTGGTGACCGTAGAGCACCCGCCGGTCCATCGGCATGAAGTCTTTGCCGTTGTCGTAGATCTCGGCCGGGGTGGCCACGTCGTCGCGCGGCTTGGTCACCTTCCATTCGATGAACCGGGCGTAGAACCGGTACGCGATGATGTAGGTACACACCGCCGCGATCACGATCCACACCGCGTTCACGGATTCTCCGCGCGCTATCGCCAGATAGGTCCACGCGCCGGCGCCGAGCACGCCGATCCCCGCGAACACAGCCTTCTTGGCGGGCGTGATCGGCGTGCGATCGACGACACCGACCGGAGGCAAGTCCGGTTCGGTCCGCAGATATTCGATGGTCGTCGCCATTGACTCAACTCCTGTACAACGCGCAGAGCCTCGGGTGAAGCATCGACAACGTAGCCGATGTGCTCTGCGCGCCGGACAGGATCACACACGGTCGCGGCCAACATGAAATTTTGTTCAGGCAGTCATTCGCCTGCGTAGGTGCCGAAGCTCCAGAGGTTGCCCTCGGGGTCTTGGGCACTGAAGCCGCGGGAGCCGTAGTCCTCGTCGCGCAGTTCGCGGATGATGGTGGCGCCCGCTGCGGTGGCGCGGGTGTGGAGGGCGTCGGGGTTGTCGGTGACGAGGTAGATGTTGGCGATGCCGGGTGGTCGGGTGCAGAAGGGGGAGTCGTCGTCGCGGCCGGTGGAGCCGAACATGATGCCGCCGCCTTCGGGCCAGCGCAGTTCGCCGTGTTCGACGATCGACGGGTCGTCGTCGCGGGCGTAGACCGCGGTCGCCTCGAAACCGAAGGCGGTGGTGAGGAATTCGATCATGGCGCGGGCGTCGGTGAAGGCCAGGCACGGCCAGACCGCGCCGCGGGTGTCGGTGGAAGTAGTCATGTCCTCAGCCTCGCGCTTCGGCCGCCCCCGGGTCTTGGACGGATGGAATCTCCTCGGCCAGCCATGCTGTCGGCGCCACACCTGCCAGTTCGGCGAAGTCGCGATTCAGGTGCGCCTGGTCGTAGAAGCCGCAGGTGGCCGCGATCTGGGCGATCGAGACATACGACGGCGTGTTGGCGAGCATGCGGCGGGCGCGTTCGAATCGGATGATCCGCGCGGCCAGTTTCGGGCTCGCACCGAATTCGGCGGTGAACTTGCGGGTGAGGTGTTGTCTGCTCCAACCGATGCGTTCGGCGAGGGGATTGATCGGGCAGGTGCCGCCCGTGCCGACGAGAGTGCGCCAGGCCCAGGTCAATTCGGCGCCGGGGATCGATTCGATGCTGGCCGCCGCTGTGAGCGCACGGTCGCAGGCGGCGAATCTGCTCGGCCAGTCATCGTGTGCGTGTACAGCGTCGGCGAGCTGATCACCCAAAGACCTTCGCGCTTGCGAACATTCGATCGTCACATCCCACATTTCGCTGGCGGGCATACCGAACAGCACACGACTGCCGAGCGGGGTGAGCTCGATGGCGACACCCTCCTGGAAACCGGTGTGCGCGATCATCGCCGGGGCGGCTTGTAGTCCGCTCAGGACACAGCGGTAGCTGCCCGGTGATTGACGGCGATCGGTCTGCTCCACGACGTCGATCGGCGGGCCGGCGGCCACGATGAACGTCATGTGCCGCGAAGGCAGACCACGGTGCAACCCCGGTTCGTAACCCGTCATGCGATAGCCCACGTACCGGTCGATGAACGCGGCCAGAACCGGCGCGGGGGCTGCGGTCACCACCTCCGTGGTCGCCTCCATACCCGTCACGCTACGCCGGGGCTGTGGTGGCGGCCAGGCCGATCGATGTTGGGATCGCACCGGTGGCGCCTGCGCTTCGCCTCGCGGAGTGTGTTGTTGAGCACGCGTCTGAGTGCTCCGCGTGGGGTAACCGAATCGAGAAGGTGCTCTCCGTATCTCGGCGTGTGCGGTGAGATATCGCACTCGGTGATTCCGGGCGTGTGGAAACACGAGGTCAGCCGGTTAATCTTGCGCCTTCGTCCAATTCTGTAGGAGGTGTCATGCGGCGGGTTCAGTACGAGCGCAGCAGTGGTCCGGAGGTGCTCGAGGTCGTCGCGGCCGAGGTGCCGGTGCCCGGTGCCGGTGAGCTGCTGGTCCGGGTGGAGGCGATCGGGGTCACCCTGTCGGCGATCCGGCGGATCAGTGTGGCGCAGCCGTTGCGGGCCGAAGTGGCCGGTGAGGTCGTCGCCGTCGGTGACGGGGTCGACGGGTACAGCGCCGGCTATCGCGTGGTCGGCGTCTGTGACGCCGACGCCTACGCCGAATACGTGCTGCTCTCGGTCGACCAGGCGTCCGCGATTCCCGACGGCGCCTCCGCCGTCGACGCCGTCGCCCTGATGCGCAGCGGGCTCGTCGCCCTCGGCGCGCTCGACACCGTCGCCCCGCGTGAAGGCGAGACCGCGCTGGTCACCGCCGCCGCGGGCGGTGTCGGCCACCTCGCGGTGCAGTTGGCCCGTGTGCGCGGCGCGAGCTGGGTGGTCGCCGCGGTCTCCGACGAGAGCAAAGCCGGCTTCGTCCGCGAACTCGGCGCCGACGAGGTGTACACCTACGACCAGCTGCACTGCGGCAAGCAGGCCGACTACGCCCTCGACGGTGTCGGCGGCAACGATCTCGGCAACACCCTCACCGGCCTCGCCGAGGGCGGCCGCGCCGTCACCTATGGCAGCAGCGGTGCGATCGACACCGAGGACCTGCTCGCGGGCGGCAAGACTCTCACCGGTTTCCGCATCGGCCGCCTCGCCCAGCGCGACCCCGCCCGCTACGAGGACCTGCGCCAGGAGGTGTGGCAGCACTACGCGTCCGGTCTGCTACACCCTGTCGTGCACGCCGAGTTCGCCCTCGACGACGCGGCCGCCGCACACGCCGTCATCGAGCAGCGCACCAACCTGGGCAAGGTCGTCCTCGTTCCCTGAGCGGCATTGCGATCTGGTCACCCGATCACCACGCGCCGGCGGCGGCAAAGTCCGGGAGGCTGCTGCCACCACAGCGTGGTGATCGGATGTCCGGCATTCGGCTCGGTCTGCCGGGCCCGGCAGACACCCGCCTGCTGCCGGGGCGGGGGCCGGTCGTCGTCGCGGACCCGTAGACTCTGATCCTTGTGAGCCTCACCCTCGGAATCGTCGGCCTGCCCAATGTCGGAAAGTCGACCCTGTTCAACGCGCTGACCAAGAACGACGTGCTGGCCGCGAACTACCCGTTCGCGACCATCGAACCCAACGTCGGCGTGGTCCCGTTGCCGGACAAGCGGCTCGACAAGCTCGCCGAGATCTTCGGCTCCGAGCGGATCGTGCCCGCCGTCGTGTCGTTCGTCGACATCGCGGGCATCGTGAAGGGCGCCTCCGAAGGCGCGGGCCTCGGCAACAAGTTCCTCGCCAACATCCGTGAGGCCGACGCCATCTGCCAGGTGGTCCGCGTGTTCGCCGACGACGACGTGATCCACGTCGACGGCCGGGTCGACGCCGCCGCCGACATCGAGGTCATCGAAACCGAGCTCATCCTCGCCGACCTGCAGACCCTCGAGAAGGCCATCCCGCGCCTCGAGAAGGAAGCCCGCGTCAAGAAGGACCGCAAGCCCCTGCTCGACGCCGCCAAGGTGGCCGAGGGTTTCCTCAACGAGGGCACCACGCTGTTCGCGGCGGGCAAGAAGATCGACGCCGAACTGCTCCGTGAGCTGTCGCTGCTCACCATCAAGCCGTTCCTCTATGTCTTCAACGCCGACGAATCCGTCCTCACCGACGACGCCAAGGTCGCCGAGCTGAAGGCCGCCGTCGCCCCCGCCGACGCCGTCTTCCTCGACGCCAAGGTCGAAGCCGAACTCCTCGAACTCGACGACGAATCCGCCATGGAACTCCTCGAGTCCATCGGCCAAACCGAACCCGGCCTGCACGGCCTGGCCCGCGCCGGCTTCCACACCCTCGGCCTCCAGACCTACCTCACCGCAGGCCCCAAGGAAGCCCGAGCCTGGACCATCCACCAGGGCGACACGGCCCCCAAGGCCGCAGGCGTCATCCACACCGACTTCGAACGCGGCTTCATCAAAGCCGAAATCGTCGCCTTCGACGACCTGGTCGAAGCAGGCTCCATGGCCGCCGCCAAAGCCGCGGGCAAGGTCCGCATGGAAGGCAAGGACTACATCATGGCCGACGGCGACGTCGTCGAATTCCGCTTCAACGTGTAAGGCTTTTGCATCGGTTTCGGTGACGGATGTCTGCGTTGGTTGCATCGAACGCGGCCTCCAATCGGTCTGGCATAAAGCGGGGGATACTGACATGAGCAAGGGATTCAACCCTTACCCTCCTGAGGCTCCGTGTCCTTGTGGCTCAGGTGCGGTGTATGTCGAATGTTGCCATTCGAAGGTATTCGAGGTCGGCCTCGATGAAGTTGGTGACGTGGTGCGCCGCGTGCCATTAACAGAAGAAGTGCAATCAGCGTTGAAGGCGGCTCTTCGCTCATTTAGCGCCCTGTACGGACGTGAGCCAGTTGGGGATGATCTGGTTTTCGGACACGTTTCCGATCCGACGGATTCAGTGTTTTCATCGGCCCGCCATTTTCTGGATTGTGGGGTTGATCCCGCGTTTGTTTATGCATATGTCCGAACAGATGGCCTCTTTCCGACCGCGGATAACGAGGGAAAAATCCCCGATGTAGACTTAGCGATGTTCGAGGAGTATGTGGCCGAGTATCATGCACCTGTAGAGCTGAGTTCTGGCCACGTAAGTTCCTTGGCGTTCGTCTCTATCGGCAATGAGATCATCGAGTCGCGGGTACAAGTCGCATGCGAGCAACTTCGAATGGTTCTCACCGACTTTCTGTCACGTCACCTGTCGGACGAGCACCGGCTCGATCGTATGCAGCCCAGTCGTGGGCGCGTGGGCGACTTCAGTGTGCAGACGCCGCTCGACTACGCCATGTTCTCAGCGCTCAAGACCAAACGGACTCTCCAAACTCTCGAGAGGATCTCGAATTCGCAGGCTCAGGAAAGCGTGTATGCACTGGCGAGGAGCGTGTACGAAAACACCGTCTTCCTTGATGCGATCGCGGACGATGAGTCGATATTCTGGCAAAGTATCTCACCCAAAGCTGATCAAGTAAACTACTCGTTTGGTTTGTACGACGATGGGCGAATAAATTACAATCATGTAATTCACCGAGTTACCGGCAAACGTGCGCCGACCAACCTGCGGTTCAGCGAGCTTGCGCAGCACCCCTCGCGATCTACGCATGGCCGTGAGCTGTACTCGCTCTTCTACGTTACTGCATGTCAGTTCGTGCATGTAGATATTCTCAGTGCGCGCGCATATTTTCACGACGCTGATCCGTTCGATGAACTCAATCCGGAGTTGATTGCCAGTTTGATCGCAACGGCGCTAATTGGAGATCTTGTTCGCGCGCTAGTTCGATCTGCGGGCGTGCAGTCGAGATGCAACTCGGATGTGAAGGTATTCTTGAAATCCCTAGGCGAAGGGCTTAGTGAGGCGCTTGAGTATGCAAAATCGGATCCCGATCATACGAACCCAATATTTGATGTTCTGCTCACCATGATTTCGAAATGGTAGGGATTCATTCCTCCACCAAAGCTACGTCACCGTAGGGTGCATATTTTTGCTCCGACCTTGGTCTGGGAGGGCTCCGCTGATCAGCTGTCACTGGCGGTGGACGAGGCACCGACGGCTGTGGAATTCTTTTTCTACCTACAGCGTTAACAGGCGCGTGGATTCCGAACGTTTGCCTCGCTACCGCTTGCTGACCGGCCCGGACGACTCGAGTTTCTGTCGGCGGGTCAGTGAAGCGCTGGATATGGGATACGAGTTGTATGGTGGGCCGGCTCCGACCTTCAACGGTGAGCAGGTGATCGTGGCTCAGGCGATTCTCTGGACCCGGGACGAGCCGACGCCGACAGCGTAGTCGTGGCGTAGGGATGGATCACCCGACTGCGCCGCCGGGCGGGATCGCCGGGACGATCGTCTTCACCGGGAGTTTGACCCGGGTGGAGCCCTGCCAGTACCCGACGGTCGCATGGCCGGTGGTCGGGTCGAGGAAGGTGCAGTTGACGTTGCCGTAGGCGGTGCTGCCCGCGGGGGCTGAGGTCTGGAAGGAACTGCTGACCCAGCGGCCCTGGTGATTGGCGGAGCCGCCGATGGCGGTGTAGTCGAACTCGCGGTAGGTGCCGGTGGTATTCGCGCTGTTCTCGACGGACATGTCGCAGGCGGCGGTTCTGCCGGAGGGGATGTAGACCTGCCAACTGAGAGTGACGGTGCCCGGGGCGGGGCTGGTGATACCTCCGTCGACGCCGTTGGTGGCGTGCGCGGTGGGGGCGAGGGCGGTGAGGGCGGCCAAGCCGGTGATGAGCAGGGTTGTCGTCGCGAGCTTCTTGATCGGCATCCGGGGGCTCCTACGGGGTGGGATCGGGGCGTACGTCAATCCAACGACGTGGGAGCGATCGGAGATACGGACCCGAGGGTGGTGCGCGCTGTACTCGGGGGTTCGCGTTCACCACCTAGGTGTGACAGCCAAAGCTCCATACGGCCGAGACGCGTCGAAAGCAGGTGGGGTGAGGCGATCGAGTTCGGTGAAGCCCGCGGAGGTGAGCGCTTCGGCGAAGCGGTCGACGGGCCAGCGGTACGCGGTCGTCACCTTGTGCGGAAACGGTTCGACAGCGCTTTCACCGGCGAAGAAGCCGACGACGAGCCGACCGCCCGGGCGGAGAACACGGCGGAATTCGGTGAGGACGGCCGGGATCTCGTCCGGCGGCAGATGAATGAGGGAGAACCAGGAGAGCAGGCCCGCGACGGATTCGTCCGGCGCGTCCACCGCGCGGATCGAACCGACCTCGAACGGAATCCCGGGGTAGGTCGCGCGGGCATGCTCGATGAATTCGGGGACCATGTCGAGGCCCTCGGCCGCGACACCCGCCTCGGTGAGGATGTGCGTGAAATGCCCCGGCCCGCAGCCGAGGTCGAGGACGGGACCCTCGGTGAGGTGACGGAGGACGAAAGCGGAGTCCTCGGGATCGACGGCGGCGGGAAAGCCGCAGACCTCGATGTAGAGCTCGTGCAAGTCGCTGTATGCCGCGCGGACGGTGTCATCAACCACGATGCGACCGTACCAACGCGAAACAGGGCGGTCGGTCTGTTGTTCGTTTGTGCGGGGAGGGACAGGGTAAGGCGGGAAGCGAGGAACCGACAAGCCAGACGAAGGGACCCGACCATGCCGATCAGGCCTGTCCGCCGCATTGCCCGCACACTGCTGGGGACGACGTTCATCGCCACCGGAGTGAACGGTTTGATGAATCCGAAGCCGCGTGCCGAGGCGGCCGCCGCCCTTGCCGACAAGGGGCGCGACAGCCTGCCCGACGCGCTGGCCGCCAAGGTCCCCGACGACCCCGGCAAGATGGTGCAGATCAACGCGATGGTGCAGGTGGCCGGTGGTCTGCTGCTGGCGAGCGGTCGCGCGCCCCGCCCCGCCGCCTTCCTGCTCGCCGCGACCGTCGTCCCGGGCACCGTCACCGAACAGGACTTCTGGTCCGAATCCGACCCCGATCGCAAGGCGGTGAAGCGAGCGGGGTTCCTCAAGGATCTCGGCCTGCTCGGCGGCCTGATGATCGCGGCGGCCGACACCGAGGGCAAACCGTCGCTGGGCTGGCGTGGCCGCCGCGCCGCCCACAAGCTGATGGATCGCAGCCCGAGCCTGGCCGAGCAGGTGCGCGACGAAGGAGTTGTGGTCCTCGACGCCGCCAAGACGCGCGGGTCGCAACTGGCCGAGGTCGCCAAGGAACGTGGCCCCCAGCTCGCGGAACTCGCCCGCGCCCGCAGCGAGCAACTGGCCGAACTGGCCAGGGAACGCGGCCCGCAGATCGCCGAAGCCGCCCGCGAACGCGGCGCGCACATCGCCGAGGTGGCGCGCGACCGTGGGCCGGAGGTTGCCGACGAGGCGCGCGGTCGCAGCTCGCACCTGGTCGAGGTGGCCAAGGAGCGCGGGGCGCAGCTGGCGGAGATCGCCAGGGAGCGTGGTTCGCAGGCGGCCGAGGTCGCGCGGGAACGCGGTTCGGAGGCGGCCGAGGTCGCACGGGAACGTGGCGCGGAGGCAGCCGAAGTTGCGCGGAAACGCGGCGCGCGGGCGGCTGAGGTCGCGCGCGAACGCGGTGAAGAGGCCAAGGTCCGCGGCAAGTACGCTGCCGAGCTCGCTCGCGAGCGTGGTGAGGAAGCCAAGATTCGCGGCAAGTACGCCGCCGAGCTGGCCCGCGAGCGCGGTTCGGAGCTGACCAACGGCAAGCACCGCCGCCTCCCCGCCGCAGCGGCCGACCTCGCCGACCTCGTCGAAAAGACCACGTCCACAACGGCATCCGCGGTCCGTCAGCGTTCGGCCCGCCGATAGCCGAGAGCTCGACGCACCCGAAGGTCCGACTGCCGGACCACGAATAGGCCCAACCGCCGCACCGCCACAGCCGGTGCGGCGGTTGCCGTATCGGGCCGCCCTTGGGACTCTCCACAAGGATCTGCCCCGATATCCGTGGTCTGTCAGACCCGCACCGCATGACGGAGTATGGGAACTCGCGCGGGAGATCGGGTAATCCCGGCGAATCGGGTTTGATGCCGCGCTCAGGTGTGAATACTGGGCTTTCGCAGTTGTTTTCGGAGAGTGGGATTCATCAGATGTTGTCCGGTCGTGAAACGTCCAAGCCGTATGCCGTTCGAGTCGCGTTGGTCGCGGCGGCGGTGACGATCGGGGTGCTCGGTTCGGCGGGCCAGGCGGCCGCGCTACCCGGCTCGGGTTCGGCGAGTGGGTCGGCGGATCTGGCGACCGGGTCGGCCACCGGTTCGGCGCAGCTGGCGACGGGTTCGGCGGCGGGCTCCTCGGATACCGGTGCCGCGGGCGGTTACTTCGCCTGGCAGTCGTCGCAGTTCCTGAACAACACCCTGCGGTTCCTGCTGTCGCTGCCGCAGGGAAACCTGCGGTAGGACACCTACTTCCAGGCCTTTTCCCAGCGCTCGGCGGCCCAGTCGCGCACATCGGGACTCACCAGGATCGCGGGTAGCAGCAGCGCGAAACCGATCGCGAGCACCGCGAGCCGCACCCACACGCTGAGTTCGGCGAGCGCGCGCAACAAGGCGGGCAGCACGCACAGGGCCGCGAGGACGACCAGGATGATCGCGGCGAGGTTGCGGCCGGGCCCGGCGATCAGCGCCGCGCACGTACCGAAGCACAGTCCGAGTACGAGTCCGACGACGCCGACGAAGTAGTTGTCCCAGGCCAACCAGCCGGGGCGCGCTGTCCGTTGCGTGGCCACGGCCGCAGCTTAACTCGAGCAGCTACTGGTTTGCGGCGTCTCGGCTGGAGCCGTCGAGAAGCGGGCAGAAGGTGACGAGCGACCATTCCCGCCGGGGCACGATCGAGTCGTGTACCTGCATGGTCATCGCTACGGCGGCGCCGGTCTCCGGGTGCCGGATCCGCTGCACGGGCCGGTCGAGGTGGGAGGGCACGTCGGGCTCGGTGGTCCAGAACCGTTCCCATTCCTCGGCGACCGCGCATGCCGCGAAGAGCCGGTCGATCCGCTCCTTGGGCACGACGCCGGGGCTCATCACCCGGAATCCGTAGACGCACAGGTGAACCTGCTTGTCCCAGTCGAGCATCACCTCGCGTGACCGCGGGTCGAGCAGCATCCATTCCAGCAGCGTGGTGCTGGTGTCGAGGCCGGGAAAGTACCGTGTCCAGGCCGAATTCGTGGCGACCACATCGTAGGTCGTGTACATCTGCAGGCTGGCGGGATACGAGATCGAGTTGAGCAGCACGAGATCGGCGGTGGGGATGTCGCTCGGGATGTCGGCCGCCGGGCTGCCGTAGCGGTCGGCCAGCGACAACGACACCAGGTGATCACGGAAAAGTGCCGGCACGTCGAGTGCGTCGAACAGCGCGGTGAGCGCCTCCAGAGTCGGTGTGCGCGAACCCTGCTCGATCTTCTGGATCAGGGCGGGGGAGATGCCCGCCTGCGCGCTGAGTGCGACGCGGGTGAGGCCTGCCGCCTCGCGACGTTCGCGCAGGTACCTGGCGATCGGCAGGTGCGGGTCTTCCACGTCGCGGTCCTCTTTCGTGCGGTGGGACAAACTGGGACAGTCGTCTAGCTTGACCGACCGTACGGGTGTTCGCGAAAATTCTCGCAGCCGGGCGGGGCAGCGCCGGGCCGACTATCAGTAGTTCCGGAGCGGAACGGTCGCCGGAGGGGACGGCACGCGTGGTTGTCGCGCGCGCCGAGAGCGCCGTCGCCTGTCGAGGCGTCGATACCCGGGTGGCGCAGGGGTCCACCCGGTGATCACGATCCGCGTCCGCTCCGGGACCACGCTGCGAGATTCTTCCGTATACAGGGAACCGCCGGCCCTCGCGATTCGTCTAATGAAGCAGAGACCGATGAAAGCGGGGGGCGATGACGCAGCTGCAGAGCAAGGGGACCGGGCGCGGTTCCAGATGGATCCTCGGTATTTCCGGCGTGCTCGCGGCCACGGCGGTGCTGGTGGCCGGGCTGGTGTGGTGGCAGCACGACTGGGGTGAGCCGTTCCCGGCCCTCGACAGCGAACACCTCGACGAACAGCAGATCGCGCTGGTCGACGTGTTGCGCCGCGAATACGAGAAGCCCGGTGACGGACCGAAGTACGCCGAGGGCGTGAAGGAGGCGTGGTGCGCCGACTTCGTCAGCTGGACCATGCGCGAGGCGGGCAGGCCCCTGAGCAACCCGAACTCCGGTTCCTGGCGCATCCCCGGGGTGTACACGCTGCAGGAGTACTACGAGACCGTCGGCCGGTTCACCCGTCCCGACGTGGGTTACCGGCCGCGCACCGGCGACGTGGTGCTCTACGGTCCCGACAGCCCGCTCGGTCAGCACACCAACATCGTGTTGAAGGCCGAGGGCGACACGATCACCACCATCGGCGGCAACGAGATGGGCACCATCCGGATCCGCACCATCGAGGTGAGCGAAACGCCCGACCTCGTGGGGTACGGGCGATTCTGAAAGTTACTGTCGCGCAAGGTAACCGACCCCACCGACGCGGCACGACCGGGCCGGTGCACGTACGATGGACCACGCGGCGCCCGGCAGCGCCGCAGCCGACCCCTCCGTCCTGCTTCCCCCTCATCGGCAGGACGGGGGAGTTGCGCCGACACCTGGCCGCGCACTCCGATCACGTACCGTGTTCGATGTGCGTGTGAAGGTGACCGGAGAAGCACCTCGTGACCCGAAGCGGATCGAGTACGCCGATTTCGGCGAGCGATTCGTCAGGTACGCGGTGACCGAGGACCGGATCGCCGCGGCCGTCGCGGGCATGACCGGGCGTGGTGTGCAGATCGGCCCCTTCTCCCTCGGCCCGGCGGGACTGGCCGGCTTCGCCGCCGAAGGCACCCTCGGCACCCCGGTGGTCACCCGCAATCCCGGTGACGCGCTCACCTTCGGCGTGAAGGTCCCCCTCAAACTCGCGGTGAACCTGATTCTCGGCGGCCGCAAACTCGGCGTGGCCGCCGTCGTCGAGATCGCCCTCACCCTGCACGCCCGCACCGCCGCACCGCTGCTCCTCGTCATGGACGTCGGCACGGTGACGGCCAAGGACGTGAGTTTCACGCTGCGTGCCGAGGCCATCGACACCGCCTGGGAAATGCTGCTCGACCCCATCGCGGGCCTCGTTCAGCGCGAGGTCGCGGGCCGGGTCAACGCCATCATCAGCGATCCCAAGGCGCGAGCCGAGCGCGTGTTCGACATCGAGGCGATCCTCGACGGTTATCGCTCCCCGCACCGCAACGACACCGTGTTCGACTGGATCGACCACCGCGAATTCGGTCTGCGCTTCTTCACCCAGATCGTCACCCGCGACCGCGTGCACAGCGTGGTCGCCCAGATGGCGGGCGGTGAGATCGCGATCGGACCACTGTCGGAGGGTCCGCGCGGCGCGGCGACGGTGACCGTACGCGGCGCGATCGAGCAGCCGCGAGTGGTCGAGCGCGGCGCGGCCGTGCCCGGCGAGCTGCGGGTGTTCGACATGACCCTGCCGGTCGGCCTCGACATCACCGTCGACGTGCTCAAAGCCAACCACTACCGCGCCGACCTCGAGATCCCCCTCGTCCTCACGGCGCGCGCCGCCGAACCCTTGCAGATCGTGATCGAGGTGCCGCCGCCCGCCATCGAGGACATCTCGATGGAGTTCACCGCCAAGGGTTTGCGCGCGGCGACGCTCGCCCGCCTGGCAGGCATCAAGAAACAGGTGATGGCCCAGGTCGTCGCCGTGGTGAGTACCGAGCTCGCCGATCCGACGGGCCGGACCATCGACGTCGGCGCCGCCATCGACGGCGCCACCTGACCTGTGACCGATGGTGCTGCTGTGATTAATGGGTCTAGCGGTGCCGGTGTGAGCTGTGGTGAAATGAGTCGCACGTTCTAGGCTCCCGGCGCGTACGGGGTTGACGCGCCGGGCTCGCTTGCCGGTTGTGGTCGGGTTGCGCGAAGGAGTCCTGTGATGCGTTCTGGTTCGGTCACCCGGCGTGAGTTCTTCGGATTCGCCGCCGCCGCGACAACTCTCGGCCTCGGACTGGCTGCCACGCCTGCCGCGGCACAGTCCTACGGCACCCTGGTCGACTACGCGGCCGGTGTCCCCTCGGCCGAGGCGATCAAGGCCGCGGGCCACATCGGCGTGATCCGCTACGTCTCCGACCGCAGGCCGGGCGCCGAGTGGATGGAGGGCAAACCGCTGCTGCCCGGCGAAGTGGAAGACCTGTGGGCGCACGGGTTGTCGATCGTGTCGAACTACCAGTTCGGCAAGGGCCCGACCGCCGATTGGCGTGGTGGCCTCGAAGCCGGCAAGCAGCACGCCGAACGCGGCTGGGAACTGCACACCGCCGCAGGCGGACCCGACACCGCCCCGATCTACGCCTCCATCGACGACAACCCCTCCGAGCAGGAGTTCGACGAGATGATCGCGCCCTATATCGAGGGCTGGCAGTCGGTGCTCGGCCCCGACCTCGTCGGCATCTACGCCAACACGCCGACGATCGACCGCGCCCTCGCCGCGGGCCTCGGTTCCTGGTTCTGGCAGCACAATTGGGGCACCCCGAGAGGTTTCGTGCACGACAACGCCCACCTGCACCAGTTCGAGATCGACAAGCGCGCCATCGACGGCGTCGGCGTCGACGTGAACACCGTGCTGGCCTCGGACTACGGCCAGTGGTGACCCCCTGAAACAACTCGAGCCCGGCACCGTTCGTGAGAACGGGACCGGGCTCGAGTTCTGCCTACCTACACGGTGAAGAATCCGAGGGTCGGCATGAAATTGCAGGTGCGCGGGGCGGCGCCCTCGGCGGCGGTGGTCAGCGAGCCGGAGATCACCGCGACCACCCGGCCGTGACCGGTGTTGGCGATGGTCGACAGCGTGGCGGGACCACCGGGGTTGATCTTCGCCTCGTCGGTGAGCGTCTGCACGCCCGACTGACGGGTGTCGAGGTTGAGCCACTGCACCGTCATCGGCGGGTTCTGTTCGGCGGTCGGCGCCTTGGTGCCGAGCGCGGTGAACACGAAACCGGCCTGTCCGGCGGCGGGACCGGGCGGGGGCAGCTGCGCCGGACCGGGCACCGCGAGCGCGGTGCCGACCGAGTCGGCGCCGTCACCGATGCACGCCTTGCCGATGGTCGGGTACAGGAACTGCGCGATGACCGGGCCGTTCTCGGGGATGTCGGGGCCACCACCGCCGCTGCCGTCGAGGAAGGTGATGATCCGCTCGAGCGTCGCCTTGATGGCGGGCGGCAGATTCATGGTCGCCAGCAGGACCCGCGCCTGATCGAGCAGGGCGGTCTGCGGGCTCGCGACATCGGCGGGACCGGCGATCAGTCCGGTCACAGCGGGCGCGAAAGCGGCGAGCGCGTCGACCGGGACGCCCTCGGGCACCATCGGCACGCTGACCGGGGCCGCCTGTGCGGCGGGCGCGGCCGTTGTCGACGCGGGCACGGCGAGCATGGCGCCTGCCGCGAGGGCGAGAGCGGTCGTTGCGATCCGCGATGCTCGGCTACGAAGCACTTGTCCAGCCGTCCTTACCTCGGTGTTGCGATGGGCGAGGGTTGTCGGTCCCCATGACGGGGTCACTCTAAGGACAACGCTGCCGTGTTGTACAGCCGCCGGGCCCGTGAAGGCATCCCGGCCGAAAATACTCTGCATCGAAGCTAGCCCTGCAAGGTGTTACCCGTGGGGACGTTGATGCAACTGTGACCAGCGGTGTCGCGCAGCGAAAACTGGATCCCTGGTTTTCGGCCCGCCTCGATTCTGGAGCGACGGAGCGAAGGAGCGAAGCGACTGAGCGGAGGAGTGAAGAATCGAGGCCCGCCAGGGCCGAAAACCCGCGGCGCCAGCCGCACATCCAACACAGCTATTGTGATCTGGCACCGCGTACGCGCCATTTCATACGACCGAAAGCACGGCCTTGAACCGACACCTCCGATGGGCTCTCGCGCTGCTCGGATTGTCCGTGCTCGCCCGGCTGGCCTGGATGCTGTTCGCGCCCAACGGGCTCAACGTCGTCGACCTGCATGTGTACGTCGATGGTTCGGCCTCGCTGCTCACCGATCGTCTCTACGACTTCACCTACGCGGAGAAGACGCCCGACTTCCCGCTGCCGTTCACGTATCCGCCGTTCGCCGCGCTGGTCTTCTTCCCTCTGCACTACCTGCCGTTTTCGGTGGTCGCGGTGGGCTGGATGCTGGCGACCGTCGCCGCGCTCTACGGCGTGATCGCGATCAGTTTCGAACTGCTGCTCGGTAAGAAGTCCGCGCGGGAAACGACGTGGGTCACCGCCGCGGTCGGCTGGACCGCGCTGGGTGTGTGGCTCGAGCCGGTGCGCACGACCATCGACTACGGCCAGGTGAATGTGTTCCTGGTGTTCGGGGCGATGCTCGCGGTGCGCAGTTCCCGGTGGTGGGTCTCCGGTGGGCTCGTCGGTGTGATCGCGGGGATCAAATTGACGCCTGCGATCACCGGCCTCTATTTCGTCGCTCGCCGCCGGTGGGCGACGGTGGTGTGGTCGGCGGCGGCGTTCGGGCTGACGGTTGCTGTGAGTTTTCTCATCAATGCCCACGAAGCCGAGCGCTATTTCGGCACGCTCCTCGGTGACGCCGACCGGATCGGCCCGGTGGGTTCGGTCTGGAATCAGTCGTTGCGCGGCGCGCTGAGCCGGATCCTCGGCTACGACGTCGGTTCGGGCCCGTGGTGGATCGCCGGTGTGCTGCTCACCGCCGTGCTGGCGTTCCTGGCCTGGCGCACCCTCGGCCCCGACGACCGGCTCGGCACCCTGGTGCTGGTGCAGCTGTTCGGCCTGATGATCTCGCCGATCTCCTGGTCGCACCACTGGGTGTGGCTGATCCCCACTGTGTTGTGGCTGCTCTACGGCCCGCTGAAGGCCGAGCGCATGGCGCGCGTGCTGGCCGCGTTCTGGGTGCTGACGATGCTGGTCGGCGTGCCGTGGGTGCTGTCGTTCGCGCAGCCGACGATCTGGGAGATCCCGCGTCCGTGGGTGCTGGCCTGGCTCGGCGCGGTGGATGTGATCGGGGTGTTCGTGCTGCTCGGCTGGCTGGTGTGGCACGGGCGCGACACGCTCGCCGCGCAGGTGCGTGGCCGCCGCGCGGTGGAGGTTCCGGCGGGCTGACTCAGCCCCCGACCAGGTCGTCGATCACGTGCGCCATCGCCGTGTCCTGCCCGGTGAGCCCGCCCGCGGAATGCGTGCTGAGCGTGAAACGGATTGTGCGCCAACGGATATCGATGTCGGGATGATGATCGGCCTGCTCGGCCGCGGTGGCGACCCTGCGGACCAGTTCGATTCCGTCGAGGAAGCTCGGGGCTTTCACCGTCCGGGTGATGGCGTCGCCGTCGCGCGACCAGTCCGGCAGTGTGGCCAGGGCGATGGTGATCTCGGGGTCGGAGAGCAGCGGAGTACCCATAAGTGCAGTTCTACGCCTCATCGGGGCGCGGCGCATCGCCCGTCGTCGGATGCTCAGGCGGCGCGCGCCTGTTTCAGGGCCTTTTTGAGATCTTTACCGCACACACCGGCGGCTTCGGCCTTCTTCATACGCATGATGACGACGGGGCATTTGAAGCAGCGCGTCTTCTTTCTGCAGCACTTTTTCTTCGGCTTGAGGCTGGAAACCTTCTTCGCCTTTACCTTGCCCACGCGGGTTAGCTTACCCTAAGTACAAAGGCTGACACGTGCCTGCCACTTCGGTACCGGTAGTCTGGAACAGGCCGCGAGCAAGATTCATGCGTGCCAAATACATCAACAGCAGGAGGATCCAGGCGTGTCGTCTACACGCGATTTCCGCAACGTCGCCATCGTGGCCCACGTCGACCACGGCAAGACGACCCTGGTCGACGCCATGCTTCGTCAGTCGGGCGCGTTCGCTGAGCGGGCCGAACTGGTCGACCGAGTCATGGACTCCGGTGACCTCGAGCGCGAGAAGGGCATCACCATTCTCGCGAAGAACACCGCCGTCCACCGGCACCACCCCGACGGTTCCGTCACCGTCATCAATGTCATCGATACCCCGGGCCACGCCGACTTCGGTGGTGAGGTCGAACGTGGCCTCTCCATGGTCGACGGTGTCGTCCTGCTCGTCGACGCGTCCGAGGGCCCGCTCCCGCAGACCCGGTTCGTGCTGCGCAAGGCGCTCGCGGCCAAGCTGCCGGTGATCCTGGTCGTCAACAAGACCGACCGGCCCGACGCCCGTATCGCCGAGGTCGTCGAGGAGTCGCACGATCTGCTGCTCGACCTGGCTTCCGACCTCGACGACGAGGCCGCCGAAGCCGCCGAGCTGGCGCTGGACCTGCCGGTCCTGTACGCCTCGGGCCGTGAGGGCAAGGCGTCCAAGGAGCAGCCGGAGAACGGTTCCGCTCCCGCCGCCGAGAACCTCGACGCCCTGTTCGACGTGCTGCTGGAATACATCCCGGCGCCGAAGAGCAACAAGGACGCGCCGCTGCAGGCGCACGTCACCAACCTCGACGCGTCGGCCTTCCTCGGCCGTCTCGCGCTGGTCCGCATCTACAGCGGTGAGCTGCGCAAGGGCCAGAACGTGGCCTGGATCAACGCCGACGGCGTCAAGACCGTCAAGATCACCGAGCTGCTGCAGACCGTCGGTGTCGAGCGTCAGCCGGGCGAGGTCGCCGAGGCCGGTGACATCGTCGCCATCGCAGGCATCCCCGACATCATGATCGGCGACACCCTCGCCGACGTGGAGAACCCGGTCGCGCTGCCGCGCATCTCGGTCGACGAGCCGGCCATCTCGGTGGTCATCGGCACCAACACCTCGCCGCTGGTCGGCCGGGTGCAGGGCCACAAGCTCACCGCCCGCATGGTGAAGGCGCGCCTGGATCAGGAACTGATCGGCAACGTGTCGCTGCGCGTGCTCGACATCGGCCGTCCCGACGCCTGGGAGGTGCAGGGCCGTGGTGAGCTGGCGCTGGCCATCCTGGTCGAGCAGATGCGCCGCGAGGGCTTCGAGCTCACCGTCGGCAAGCCGCAGGTGGTCACCAAGCAGGTCGACGGCAAGACCCACGAGCCGTTCGAAGAGCTGACCATCGACTGCCCCGACGAGTACCTGGGCGCCATCACCCAGCTGCTGGCCGCCCGCAAGGGCAAGATGGTGCAGATGAGCAACCATGCCGCCGGTTGGGTGCGCATGGAGTTCATCGTCCCCTCGCGTGGCCTGATCGGCTTCCGCACCGTGTTCCTCACCGAGACCCGCGGCACCGGCATCGCCAACGCCGTGTCCCACGGGTACGCCCCGTGGGCCGGTGAGATCCGCGCTCGCCACACCGGTTCGCTGGTGTCGGACCGCGCGGGCACCGTCACCCCGTTCGCGATGATCCAGCTGGCCGATCGTGGTCAGTTCTTCGTCGAGCCGGGTGCGGACACCTATGAGGGCATGGTCGTCGGTATCAACCCGCGTGCCGAGGATCTCGATATCAATGTGACCCGCGAGAAGAAGCTGACCAACATGCGCAGCGCGACCGCGGACACCTTCGAGACCATGGCCAAGCCCCTGCAGCTCGACCTCGAGCTGGCGATGGAGTTCTGTGCCGGCGACGAGTGCGTGGAGGTCACCCCCGAGGTGGTCCGCGTGCGCAAGGTCGTGCTCGGTGCCAACGAGCGGGCGCGTGACCTGTCGCGCCGCAAAGCCCGCGACAAGGCCGCCGCAGGATCATAAGCGGCTGGCGCCGCGGGGTTCGGGCCTAAACCCTCACCTCTTCCCTCCCTCCGGGCACTCCTTCGTCGCACCCTCCGGTCAGTCCAGAGGCGAGGGACGGCCCGAACCCAAGGCGGTTGGATGGTACTCAGTACCGTCCAACCGCCTTTTTCGTGCTCGAATCCGGCGGCGCCGACCGAAGCGCAATCCCGTAGAGTGCGGGGCGTGGTGAGTCCGGGGTGGTGCGCAAAGTGGCGCGTGTCGGTGCTGGCGATGATCGCCTCGACGGTGGTCGTGGCCGGGTGCACCGCGAATCCGCCGCCACCGATCGAGAGCACCGACTCACCCAAGACCACCCAGGCCAAGCCGGGCAAGAACACCGTCGTCGTCGCGATCGACGACATCGGGATCGGATTCAATCCGCATCTGCGTTCGGATCAGTCGCCCGCGACCAACGCGGTGAGTTCGATGGTGTTGCCGAGCCCGTTCCGGCCGGTGCCCAATCCCGCGCATCCCGGCGTGGTGGATTTCGTGCCCGACTCGGCGCTGATCGTGTCGGCCGATGTGACCTCGCAGGAACCGTTCACCATCACCTATACCCTGCGTAATCAGGCGAATTGGTCCGACGGCGCGCCGATCGCCGCCGAGGACTTCCGGTTCCTGTGGCAGCAGATGATCTCCCAGCCCGGTGTGGTCGATCCGGCGGGGTACCGGCTGATCTCCGACGTGGCGTCCTCCGGTGGGGGCAAAACGGTCACTGTGACGCTGACCCAGCCGTACCCGGCATGGCGTGAGCTGTTCGCGAACCTGCTGCCCTCGCATCTGGTGAAGGACTCCCCGGGCGGATTCACCAGCGGACTCGTCGACCGGATCCCGGTGTCGGGCGGCAACTTCACGATCAAGTCCGTGGATCGCGGGCGCGACGAGATCCTGCTCGAACGCAACGACCGGTTCTGGGGCACCCCGGCCGCACCGGACCAGATCCTGTTGCGCCGCGGCGGATCTCCCTCCCAGCTCGCCGAATCCCTGCGCACCGGTGACGCGCAGATGGCGCTGGTGCACGGCGGTGTTGCCACCCAGGCGCAACTCGCGGCCATCCCGTCGGTGCGCACGACGATCATGCCGCAGGCGCGGGAACTGCAGCTCACTCTCAACGGCCGCTCCGGCGACCTGGTCGACGTGCGCGTGCGCAAAGCGCTGCTGGCCCTGCTCGATCCCGCCCTGCTCGCCACCGTCGGGGCGCAGAGCGGTGGCTGGGTGGAACCCGCTCGCGCCCAAGTGCTTCCACCGTCGAGCCCCGGTTATCTGCCGACCGCCCCGCCCCGGCTCAGCGCCGACGAGGCGTTCGCCCTGTTGGCCGAGGCCGGTTTCGGGCGGGCCCCGGAGACGCCGCAGACGAGTTCGCCCACTTCGCCCGCACCGCAACCACGTTCGGTGGCGCGCAACGGCAAGGGTTTGTCGGTGCGCATCGGCGCGGTCGCCGAGGACGAGGCGGCGCTGGCTGTTGCCAATACCGCCGCCGACCAATTGCGCAGTGCCGGAATCGATGCCACCGTGCGCGGGGTCGCCGCCGACGAACTCTACGGTCGCGAACTCACCGAGTCGTCGGTCGACGCGATCGTCGGGTGGGAACTCGCGGGCGGTGATCCGGCGACCGTGCTCGCCTCCCGGTACGGATGTCCGCCGGTGGAGCCGCCGGGCGCCGACGGCCCGGTGCTCGCGGCGGCCGAGGCCTACCGGCAGGCGCCGAGCAATGTCGGTGGAGTGTGTGATCCGGGCCTGCAGCCGTCGATCGACGAGGCGCTGCGCGGGATCGAGGTGGGCCGGATCGTGGCCGAGGCCGAGCCCAAGCTGTGGGAACTGTCGACGGTGCTGCCGATCGTGCAGGACAACGTCGTCGCGGCGGCGGGCCCGCGCGTGGACGGTGCGTCGCTGTCGGGCGCCATCCAGGTCGGCATCTTCGGTGACACGGCACAGTGGCGGAGGATTCCATGACGCGCGAAACCGGTGGCCTGCTCCTGGTGCACGCCCACCCCGACGACGAAACCCTCACCACCGGTGGCACTATCGCGCACTACCGCCGTCGTGGTGTGCCGGTGACCGTGGTGACCTGCACGCTCGGTGAGGAAGGCGAGGTCATCGGCGAGCGCTGGGCGCGCCTGGTCGCCGCCGAGGCCGACCAGCTCGGCGGCTACCGCATCAGCGAACTCACCGCCGCCCTCGCCGCGCTCGACGCGGGCGAACCGCTCTTCCTCGGCGGGCCGGGTCGCTGGCGTGATTCCGGGATGGCGGGCACGCCGTCGGCCGAGCATCCGCGCGCGTTCGTGAACTCCGGTGACGCGGCGGTCGACGAACTCGTGGCGGTGTTGCTGGAACTGCGCCCGCGCGTGGTCGTCACCTACGACCCGCGCGGCGGCTACGGCCATCCCGACCACATCCGGGCACACCACGTCACCACCGCCGCCGTGGCCGCGGCCGCCGAACAGGGCTACGACGTGCCCAAGTTCTACTGGACCGTCACCGACGCCGACCTGCTGCGCCAGCACACCGCCGCCCTGGCCCGCCGCACCGTCGACGGGCTGCCCGGCGCCCTGCCCGAGGGGTGGCGGTTGCCCGTGGAGGCGGAGCTGGCGGCGATGTCGACCACCGCCGGGGTGAGCACCGTGGTCGAGTTGTCGGACGTGCTCGCCGCCAAGCGTGCGGCCATGCGCGCGCACGCCACCCAGGTGACCCTCGCGCCGAGCGGCCGGGAGTTCGCGCTGTCGAACAACATCGCCCTGCCGGTGCTGCCGGAGGAACATTTCACCCTGGTGCGTGGTACCCGTGGGCCGGTCGGCGACGACGGGTTCGAGCACGACCTGTTCGCCGGCCTCGAATGAGCCGACCGGCCGAATAGACTCGCCCGCATGGTGACCTCCGACCAGTCCACCGCGCGCCGTGGCGTGCGTCTGCCCGCACCGCCCGATCCCCTCGTCGCCGGGCTCATCGTCGTGTTGCTCATGGTCGACGCGCTCATCACTCTCGCGCTCGAGGTGCTGTTCCTGCCGCTGTACATCGGGTCGGTGCCGCTGCCGATCGCGGCGCTGGTGGCCGGGGTGGTGAATGTCGGTCTGGTGTACGGGATGGCGAGCGTCACCGATCGGCTGGGTTTCATCTTCGCGCCGATCGTGTTGTGGCTCTTCGGTTTCCTGCTGTGCGCCTCGCGCGGTCCGGGCGGTGACGTGATGCTCGGCAACGACGGTCGCACTCTGCTGCTGCTGGCCTGCGGGGTGCTCGCGCCCATGGGTTACCTGTATTTCCGGGCGAATTCGCCCCGCGCCCGCCCAGCGGGCTGATCATCCTCGACGGGTCTCGATCCCGTCGAGGATGAGGTCCAGTTCGCGGGTGAACTTGTCGAAGACGGCCGGGTCGGGCTTGTCCCGCAACCGCGCGAGCTGGTCGGTGTAGCGCTGGTGCAGGCGAGGGAAGGGGCGGGCGGCGGCCTCGCTGGCGGCGAGCACCTGGGTGGCCCACTGTTCGCTGGACAGGCCGCTCTGCGCGATCGTCATCAGCATGGCGGCCTCGCCGCCGCAGGAGCCGACGACGAACTGGAAGACGGCGTTGCCCGCGATGTCGACCACGTCGTCGGGCAGGCCCGCGGCGTCGAGGATCGCGATCATCGAGTCGGTGAGCCGCATCATGTTGGGGCCGAGGTACATCAGCGCGGCGGTGCTGAGCACCACGGTGATCCACGGGTGCGCGAGCAGGGTCTTGCGCACTCCGGCGGCTTGTTCGTGCATCACCTCGCGCCAGCGGTCGCCGTCGGGGGCGGGGACGGGAACCTCGCCGATCACCTGGTCGACGACCAGTTCCAGTAGTTCGTCCTTGTTGGCGACGTGGGTGTAGAGCGAGGTGGCACCCGCACCGAGCCGGGCGCCGAGTTTGCGCATGCTCAGGGCGTCGAAACCCTCCTCGTCGAGCAGGCGGATCGCCTCCGCCACGATCTGGTCGCGGCTCAGCGCGGGTTGGTCGCGGCGTTCGCGGGGCGGCCTGGTCCACACCGACGGGATCCCGGTCGGGCTCGCTGCCATCGCTGCCTCCTCTGCTGTGTCGGGTCTCGTCCAGCATAGCCGGTTCATGAACAGTGTTCGGTGGCCGTACAACGTTCCTCTTGCGCACAGCGTTCTTTCAACCGTACAGTGTTCGCAATGACCGCACGGTGTGCGGATAGCTTCGGAAAGGGGAGCAAAGATGTCAACGCTCACGAAGGTGCGCGATCCGCGCCGGTGGCTGATCCTGATCGTGCTGTGCCTGAGCAGCCTGGTTCTGGTCGTGGACAACATGGTGCTCACGGTCGCGATCCCACAGATCGCCACCGACCTCGGCGCGAGCGCCCAGCAGATCCAATGGATCATCGACGCCTACCTGCTGGTCTTCGCGGGCCTGCTGCTCACCTCCGGCAGCCTCTCCGACCGGTTCGGCCGCAAGCTGGTGATGATCATCGGGCTGGTGATCTTCGGCGCGGCCTCCCTGCTCGCGGCCTACGCGGCCAGTCCGGAACTGCTGATCGCCGGGCGCGCGCTGATGGGCATCGGCGGGGTGCTCATCATGCCGAGCACGCTGTCGATCCTGATCACCGTCTTCGACGACGACGAACGACCCAAGGCGATCGGCGCCTGGAGTGCCGTGGCGACCCTGGGCCTGGTCGGCGGCCCCGTGGTGGGTGGTGTGCTGCTCGAACACTTCTGGTGGGGTTCGGTTTTCGTCATGAACGCGCCGATCGTGGTGGTCGCTCTCGTCGCCGCGCTCGTGCTCATGCCCGAATCGAAGGGTCCGTGGCGCACGCCCGACTTCCCCGGCATGCTCACCTCCATCGTCGGCATGACCGCGCTGGTCTGGACGATCATCTCGGTGCCGCACGCGGGGTGGACCGATTCCGGGGTGCTCGCCGGCTTCGCCGTGACGGTCGTTGCCCTCGCTGCCTTCGTCGTCCGTGAGATGCGCGCCGAGTCCCCGATGGTTCCGCTGCACTTGTTCCGCGACCGCACCTTCACCGGGTCGAGCTTCTCGCTGGTGCTGGTGACCTTCGCCAATGGCGGACTGGTGCTCGTGCTCACCCAGTACCTGCAGTTCGTGCTCGGCTACACCCCGATGCGCACCGCGCTCGCCTTCACGCCGATGGCGGTGACGCTGCTGCTCGCCAACGGGATCGGTGCGGTGCTGGTCGGCAAGCTGGGAGCGCGGATCGTCACCATCGCCGGGCTCGTGGTGGTCGCCGCCGGTTTCGCTGTCCTCGCCACCCTCGACGCGGGCGCGAGCTTCACCCTGCCCGCCGTGGCGATGGCGCTGCTCGGCGCCGGTGGTGGTCTGGCCATGCCCGCCGCGATCGGCGCGCTGATGAGTGCGGTTCCCGAGGACCACGCCGGAGTTGGTTCAGCGCTCAACGACACCATCCAGCAGGCGGGCGCCGCGCTCGGCGTCGCGGTGCTCGGCGCCGTCCTGGCGGGCACCTTCGCGGGTGCCATGCCGGACTCCGCGCCGGACGCGGCGAGGGAGTCCATCGCGGGTGCGCTCGGCACCGGTGACGCCGGGCTGATCGGCCTGGCTCGCGACGCCTTCTGCACCGCCATGCAGGTCACGTTCGGTGTGGGTGCGCTCGCCTCGGTCGCTGCCGCGGTACTCGCGGTGGTGCTGATGCGGGACATGAAAAAGCCTGAGGCCGAGACAGATTCGGCACCGGAGGCGGTGGGCGTCTGACGCCACGGCGCGGCGCGCCGCGAGGATACCGCGGACGTGGCGAGCCCTGATGAGCCAAGGATCCGGCGGCCGGAAGTCCTCCGACTTCCGGCCGCTGCCGGTGTTTCGAGTGTTCAGTGGTGCGTTTGCAGCGAAGCGCTCAGGTTCTCGGCCGCTGCGGTGTCACTGGATTCAGCGGTGCGCTTGCAGTCCGGGGGTGACTGCGTCGATCAGGGCGACCGCGTCGTCGTAGGGGATGTCGACCACCGAATACGCCTTCTTGCCCGCGGCCGTGGCGGCGACCACCGTGGCCAAGCCGGCGCGGCGCTGCCAGAAGGTCTGGCGGATGGTCCAGCCGATGATGCCGGGGGCTTCGAGACAGTCGCGATTGCGGTCGAGGCTGCCGCGGCGGGTAATGAGCCAGGTGGGGCCGGTGTCGGCGGGCAAGACGCGGTGGCCGAGGCTGCGGTATCTGTCCTCGGCGAGCGCCGCCATCAGCGCGGCGAACACCACGGGAACAGTCCAGACCCACACGGGCAGTGGGCCTTTGGCGACTGCGAGCACGATCATGGCGAGCAGCAAGATGCCGACCGGCCAGGCCGCCCGCACATACCGACGCCGATGCGCCGCGCGACCGTGCGAAATCAAGTCGACAGTTCCCAGCATGGTGCCGGAAATACCTTGCGACACAGCAGAATCCGGCTTGGTGAGCTGTGGTCGTCGATGAGTGCGCAGGAGTTCGTCGAGGGTACGTTCGACGGCCGCACGCGGCGCCTGGGGGAGTACCTTCTGGCGCGGATTCTCCCCGGTCATGATCATTTCCAGCTGGGCGGCGCGGGCCGCACGCAGCAGCAGCGGATCGTTGAGCGTGGCGCCACGGAAGCGGGCCAGGTCGAGGGTGATCTGGCGGGTGGTGAAGAGCCCGTGTCGCAGGTGCAGCGTCGAACCGTTGTCGAGGACTCGCAGTCCGTACCACGTGGCCAGGTACTGCCCGCAGGCGGCGAGGCTCACCAGCAGCAGCGTGAGCACGACCATCGCGGCGATCACGAGGGCGACCACGGCGACGCTGTCGCGCCCGATCTCCTGTGCCGGAGCGGATTTCACGATCCACTCGAGCACCCCGTACTGCGCTGCCAACCCGGCGATCGGGGCGACGATGGCCAACCCGGTCAGCGACAACGGCGCGTACCGAACCCAGGCGGGTCGCCAATGCCCGATCTCGACACCGGATTCGTGGACGGGTGCGGCGTCGTCGGCCGGCCGTTCTTCGGATCGACCGGTGTGGGAGAGCAATTCGGTACGCAAGGTGGGAATCCGGCTCGTGTCGAGCGCGTCGAGCTTGAATTCCTCGTCCTTGGCGGTGTCGGTCCCGGTGCCGATGGTCAGCACCGCCAGACCCAGAACCCGGTGCAGCAGGTCGGCTTCCACGTCCACCGAGCGGATCCGTGGCCGCGGCACCGACAGCGTCCGGCGGCCGACGACACCGGTGCGCAACTGCACGTGATCGGCGTCGATGCGGTAGGTCGTGGTGAACCACCGCAGCACACCGAACGCGGCGACGAGCAGTACCGGGATGAGGCTCCACAGCGGATTGCCGCTGGTGGTACCGACGATCACCGAACCGAGCAGGACCGGAATGTATTTCACGATCTCGGTGACCGGATACACCAGCAGCATGCGTGGATCGAGTCGCTGCCATGGTGCCTCGCTCATGTGGCGTCTCCGCGATGCTGGGCGGCGATGGCGGTCAACCGAAGCACCGTCTGCTCGGCGACGGGCAGGTCGAGCGCGCTGATCTTCACCGCCCCGGCCGACGACGCCGTGGTGACCGTGACCGTGGCCAGCCCGAGTATCCGCTCGAGCGGGCCGCGCTCGGTGTCCACCGTCTGCACGCGCGAGATCGGCGCCACCCGGGACTCCTGATCCAGCCACCCCACCCGCGTGTACACGGCCTCGTCGGTGACCTCCCATCGGTGCACCGCGAACCGCCACAGCGGAACCACGACGACCCCGAGCACCGCCAGCGCGACCAGCGCCAGACCGGCGACCAGCTGCCAGCCGCGCCGATCGTCGACGAACATCCACACCGCGAGTGCCACCGCGAGCACGACGATGCCGACGGCGTTCTCCAGCGCCCACAGCAGTTTCGCCTTGGAGCTGGGCCGCCAGGCCGGGTCGGCGAGGATGGTTGAACGCGGCAACGACATGCTGACATCGTGGCACGAGGGTGCGACGCGTTCGCCCGGCTCGGGAATATGTGCCCACGCGGCCGAGGTTGTGGCCGAGGAAGACGACCCTCGCGCGCCCGCAACGGGCGGCGTGACCAGCCCACCACACGTTCGGGAGAGAAGTAGCGCATGATCGACGGGGTGAGCGACCTTCCACTGCCGAGCGTTCCGCCGAACCCGCCGAGTGCCTCGGCCATGCGCCGGGCGTTGCGACGGGCCCGCGACGGCGTCACGTTGAACGTCGACGAGGCCACCGTCCTGCTACACGCCACCGGCGACGACCTGGCCGACCTGTGTGCCAGCGCCGCCCGGGTCCGCGACGCCGGGCTCGAATCCGCGGGCAGACCACGCACCATCACCTACTCGCGCAATGTGTTCATCCCGCTCACCCGCCTGTGTCGCGACAAGTGTCACTACTGCACCTTCGTGACTGTGCCGGGCAAGTTGCGGGCCGAGGGCAAGGGGATGTTCCTCGAACCCGACGAGGTGCTCGAGATCGCCAGGCAAGGTGCGGCGCTCGGCTGCAAGGAAGCCCTGTTCACCCTGGGCGACCGCCCGGAGGACCGCTGGCCCGAGGCCGCGCAGTGGCTCGACGAACGCGGCTACGACTCCACCCTCGACTACCTGCGCGCGGTGTCGATCCTCGTGCTAGAGGAGACCGGGCTGCTGCCGCACCTGAACCCCGGCGTGATGAGCTGGAACGAGATCGCGCGGCTCAAGCCGGTCGCCCAGTCGATGGGCATGATGCTCGAGACCACCGCCACCCGGCTGTTCACCGAGAAGGGCGCCTGCCATTTCGGCAGCCCCGACAAGGACCCGGCGGTGCGGCTGCGCGCCATCACCGACGCGGGCAGGCTCTCGGTGCCCTACACCACCGGCATCCTGGTGGGCATCGGTGAGACGCTCGCCGAACGCGCCGACTCGATCATGGCGATCCGCAAGCTGCACCGCGAGTTCGGGCACATCCAGGAAGTGATCGTGCAGAACTTCCGGGCCAAGTCCGACACCGCCATGCGCGACGCGCCCGATGCCGATGTGGCCGAGTTCCTCGCCACGGTCGCGGTGACCAGGCTGCTGCTCGGCCCTGATGTCCCGGTGCAGGCGCCGCCGAACCTGGTGTCGCACAGCGACTGCCGCGCCCTGATCGACGCGGGTATCGACGACTGGGGTGGCGTGTCTCCGTTGACGGTCGACCACGTGAACCCCGAACGTCCGTGGCCCAATCTCGACACGCTGCGCGAGATCACCGAGGCGGCCGGCTTCACCCTCGCCGAACGCACCTCCGCGCATCCGAAGTATGTGCGCGCGGGCCACCCGTGGATCGATCCGCGCATCGGCGCGCACGTCGCGGCCCTCACCGATCCGGCCACCGGGCTGGTCAGGTCCGAGGCGATGCCCGTGGGGCTGGCCTGGCAGGAACCCGACGAGTCGTGGGACTCGGCGGGTCGGGTGGACCTCAACACCGCCATCGACTCCGAGGGACGCATCACCGACAGCCGCAGCGACTCCGGCCTCGGCCAGGAGATGGTCGGCGCGTTCGGCGACTGGGAGACCATTCGCGAACACGCCCGCGACCTGGCCGTCACCGCGCCCGAACGGCTCGATTCCGAGGTACTCGACGCACTGCGTGCCGCCGAGAACGACCCGGCGGGCCTGACCGACGACCAGTACCTCGCACTCGCCACCGCCGACGGCGTGGCACTGGATGCCGTTGCGGCCCTTGCCGATCAGCTGCGGCGCGAGGTGTCCGGTGACGAGGTCACCTACGTGGTGAACCGCAATATCAACTTCACCAATATCTGCTATACCGGCTGCCGGTTCTGCGCGTTCGCCCAGCGCAAGGGCGATGCCGACGCCTTCACGCTGAGCACCGACGAGGTGGCCGACCGGGCCTGGGAAGCCCACGTCGACGGCGCCACCGAGATCTGCATGCAGGGCGGCATCGACCCCGAACTGCCCGTCACCGGGTACGCCGACCTGGTGCGCGCCATCAAGGCCCGCGTCCCGTCGATGCACGTGCACGCCTTCAGCCCGATGGAGATCGTCAACGGCGCCTCCCGTGGTGGGCAGAGCATCCGCGACTGGCTCGCGGCGCTGAAAGAGGCCGGTCTCGGCTCGATTCCCGGCACCGCCGCCGAGATCCTCGACGACGAGGTGCGCTGGGTGCTCACCAAGGGCAAACTGCCCACCTCCGCCTGGATCGAGGTGATCACCACCGCCCACGAACTGGGCATCCCGTCGAGTTCGACCATGATGTACGGGCACGTCGACAACCCGAAGCACTGGGTCGGTCACCTGCGGGTGCTGCGCGAAATCCAGGACCGCACCGGCGGTTTCACCGAGTTCGTGCCGCTGCCGTTCGTCCACCAGAGCGCCCCGCTGTACCTGGCGGGCGCCGCGCGTCCCGGCCCGACCAACCGCGACAACCGCGCCGTCCACGCCCTCGCGCGCATCATGCTGCACGGCCGCATCCACAACATCCAGACCAGCTGGGTGAAGCTGGGCACGGTCGGCACCCAGATGATGCTCACCGGCGGCGCCAACGACCTCGGCGGAACGCTGATGGAGGAAACCATCTCCCGCATGGCGGGCTCCCAACACGGCTCGGCCAAGACCGTCGCCGAACTCACCGAGATCGCCGCGGGCATCGACCGCCCGGTCCGCGAACGAACCACCACCTACGGAACCGTCGAGCGCACACCTCGCGCCCTACCGCTGACAGTGAGCTGACCCTGGTCAAGGGAGCGCGGCAGGAGTAAGGTCGGCGCTGATGACGACATTGGCGCCAATGACTGCATCCAGGGAGGGTGGCGATGGCGAGACTGACGGTTCGCGACCTGCCGGATGACGTCCGGGAGGCCTTACGGGTCCGTGCGGCGCAGCACGGACGCAGTACCGAGGCCGAAGTGCGGCAGATTCTCATCGACGTGGTGTTTCCCGGCACAGAGGTACAGATCGGCTCGCTGCTCGCCGACATCGGCCGCGAAGCGACGTTGACCGACGACGAGGTCGACCAGCTCGCCGCGCGTGACCGGACTCCCGCCACCCCGCTGGAACTCGGATGATCATCCTCGACTCCAACGTGGTGTCCGAGCCGCTGCGCGCCGCGCCCGATCCGCGGGTCGTCAAATGGCTCGATACCCAGCAGCTGCACACCCTCTATCTCTCGGCGGTGACCGTCGCCGAACTGCGCTTCGGCATCGCGGCCATGCCTGCGGGCCGCCGTCGCGAATTGCTGGCGGAACGGGTGGAGTCGAAGGTGTTGCCGCTGTTCACCGGTCGTGTGCTGCCCTTCGACCTGGCCGCATCGGCGGCGTACGCCGAGCTCATGGCGACGGCTCGCACGCGCGGATGCGCGATCGCGGCGGCCGACGGCTATATCGCGGCAATCGCCGCCTCTGCGGGAATGTCTGTCGCCACCCGGGACGGCTCTCCGTTCGTCGCGGCCGGAGTGCCGGTGGTGGACCCATGGGCCTGAGTAGGTTCGATGAACTAGTTAGGGCAGGCTGACCTGGGGGTAGCGTGTAGTTCGGGATAGGGTTTGGGGGGCGGAGTTGGCCCCCGCAGCTGTGGACAGACTAGGAGAACGGCAGTGCCGTACATCATCGCTGAACCGTGCGTTGACGTGAAGGACAAGGCGTGCATCGAGGAATGCCCCGTGGACTGCATCTACGAGGGTGGCCGCATGCTCTACATCCAACCCGACGAGTGCGTTGACTGTGGTGCGTGTGAGCCGGTCTGCCCCGTGGAGGCGATCTTCTACGAGGACGACACCCCGGACCAGTGGAGCGGCTACATCAACGCCAATGTCGACTTCTTCGACGAACTCGGGTCGCCCGGCGGCGCGACCAAGGTGGGCAAGGTCGACTACGACCCGGCCTTCATCAAGGCGCTGCCTCCCATGGCCGAAGAATGAGCACAGGGGTGCCGACCCGTGGCCGGGTGAGCAGCCTGCTGCCCGACTTCCCGTGGGACACCATCGCCGCGGTCAAACAGAAAGCCGCCGCGCATCCCGGCGGGCTGGTCGACCTGTCCGTGGGCACACCGGTCGACCCGGTCGACCCGCTCATCCAGGCCGCACTCGGCTCCGTCGCGGCCGTTCCCGGGTACCCGACCACGCACGGCACCCCTGAACTACGCGCCGCGGCCGTCGCCGCGCTGGCGCGCCGGTTCGGCATCACCGGTGTCGACCCGGCGGCCGTGCTGCCGGTGATCGGCACCAAAGAGCTCATCGCCGGACTACCGCGCCTGCTCGGCATCGGCGCCGACGATCTCGTCGTCATCCCCGAGATCGCCTACCCCACTTACGAAGTGGGCGCCCTGTTGGCCGGTGCGAAGCCGTGGCGCGCCGACGGCCTCACCCAGATCGGCCCGCAGAACCCGGCGCTGATCTTCGTGAACTCCCCGTCCAACCCCACCGGCAAGGTGCTGCCCGTCGAGCACCTGCGCAAGGTGGTGGCCTTCGCCCGCGAACGCGGCGCGGTCGTCGCCTCCGACGAGTGCTACCTGGGCCTGGTCTGGGAGGGCGAGGCGGTCTCCATCCTCGACCCGCGCGTCTGCGACGGCGACCACACCGGCCTGCTGGCCATCCATTCCCTGTCGAAGACCTCGAACCTGGCCGGCTACCGCGCCGGTTTCGTCGCGGGCGACCCCGAACTGGTCGCCGAACTGCTCGAGGTGCGCAAGCACTCCGGCATGATGCTGCCCTTCCCCATCCAGGCCGCCATGACCGCAGCCCTCGCCGACGACGCCCACGAGGCGGAGCAGCGCGAGCGGTACCGCGCCCGCCGCGACACCCTGCGAAAAGCCTTGGAGCAGGCCGGTTTCCGCATCGACTTCTCCGAGGCGGGCCTCTACCTGTGGGCCACCCGTGGCGAAGCCTGCCGGGTCACCCTCGACTGGCTCGCCGACCGCGGCATCCTCGCCGCCCCCGGCGACTTCTACGGACCCCGCTCCCCGGAGCACGTCCGTATCGCCCTCACCGCCACCGACGAACGCATCGCCGAAGCGGCCGCCCGGCTCTCCTGAGACGGCCGGGTCCGGTTGCCCCGCATCCTGTCTCGCGCGCGAATCGGTTAGTGTCCGCACAGTCGAATTCGGCGCGAACAGGATCGAAAGGCTCGCAACACATGCACGGGGTGGATTTGGTCGCGGGCACGGTGTTCGCCGGATATCGGATCGAGCGGGTGCTCGGACGCGGTGGAATGGGCACCGTATACCTGGCCGCACACCCCCGCCTGCCGCGGCGGGTCGCGCTGAAACTGCTGAATCGCGACCTGTATTCGGACCAGGAGGTGCGGGCCCGGTTCGAGCGCGAAGCCGACGTGTCGGCCCGCCTCGACCATCCCGGCATCGTGTCGGTGCTCGATCGCGGTGTCGAAGACGGGCTGATGTGGATTTCCATGCAGTACGTGGACGGCACCGATGCCTCGGTGTTCCGTGGTCGCCCGCTGGACCCCGCCCGCGCGGTCGACATCATCGCCCAGACCGCCGAGGCCCTCGACTACGCCCACGAGCGCGGTGTGCTGCACCGGGACGTGAAACCCGCCAATATTCTGCTCTCCGCGGGCCGGGGCCGGGATCGCGTGCTGCTCACCGATTTCGGGATCGCCCGCCTGCGCGGTGACGCCCGCCAGCTCACCCGCACCGGTGACTTCCTCGCCACCCTCGCCTACGCCTCACCCGAACAATTGTCCGGTGCGACTGTGGATCACCGATCCGACCAATACTCGCTGGGTTGTTCCCTGTACACCTTGCTCACCGGCGAAAGCCCTTTCCCCGCAGACAATCCCGGTGCAGTCGTCGCCGCGCATCTCACCAAGCCGGTGCCGCGCGCTTCGGACCGAGTAGCCGGTCTGGCGCCGGGTCTCGACGCGGTGATCGGCCGCGCCATGGCGAAGGACGCGGCTGAGAGGTTCGGCAGCTGCGCCGAATTCGGTCAGGCTGCGGTCGCGGCATCGGCCGGTGTGGCTGCCACCCCGGCACTGATCGGCGCCCCGCAGCGCACCGGACCGGCGCTGTTGCCCGCGGAAACGCGACGCTACCCGGCCATGAGCGCTTCCTCGCCGTCGAGTGCTCCCACCGGAACTTCTACTACTCCAGACGACCTACGAACGGCTGCCGCGCCCCATCCGGGTGCTCGCGCGGCGGGTCCGCGCGAGACCGAGGCTCCGCGCAAAGCTGTCTCGTCTCGATGGCGGGCGCTCGCGGTGGGTCTGCTCGTACTCGCGATGATCGCCGGAGTCGGCGTTGTCGGTGCGGGCGCGGTCTACTGGAAATTCGTTCGGCCGCAGCGTGTTCCGCCTCCGCCGACCTGGGGCGAGCATTCTTCGATCGCCACGGCGTTCCCGAGCTTGATCGCGTCGAATCCGGCCGGTCGTGGCTGGCGCGATGCCGCCTGTTCGCCGACGTCCACGTTCGTGGTCGCTCCCGGCGACCCGGCGCCCGTTCGCCAGATCTCGTGCACCGACGCCGACGGCGTCATCACCTGGTTCACCGCGTACCCCTCCGCCGCCGACGTCGAGAACTATTTCTCCCGGCACACCGTCGTCCACGACGTCCGAACCCACCCAGCGCGAAATTCGGCCGTCGCCGTCGCACGCCCGAGCGACCCGGGCGCCCCCTTCACCCTCGCGGTGCGGGAACGCGATCACAGCGCCACGGCCGACATTCTCGTCGAGGTCTCCTGGCCCGGCCACACCTTCGACGAGACCTACGCATCCTGGATCGAACAAGCCCCGCTCTGAGTCGGCGGATCAGCTCAGGGGACCAGCCATGTCCCTGCATCTGAAACACGCGTTGGTCAATGCCCCTCAACGCGGGACGGCGGTCCCGTAAGCGGTGAACCTGGAGCGATGACGTTTCCGGTGGCGAAGCGGTCGGCGAGGTGACGGCGGGGTGCGGCGTTCCGTGATCACCCAGGTGAGTGGCTCGGTATAACAGGTTCTCATTTGCAGTCTCGATGAGGAGCCGCACGGTGCGTGAATTCTTGTATGAAAACCCAGGTCGAACCCGATACGCGGGAGGGTTCACGCGTCGGCGGTTCCTAGCTGCAACAGGTGTCACTTTGGCGGTGGCGACCGTGGGGAGCCGGGCGCTCGCCTCCGCCGCACCGCTGGCCGACGGGGACACGGTTCCCGCGTTGGTGATCGGCAGCGGATATGGCGGGGCCGTCGCCGCGTTGCGATTGGCGCAGGCGGGCGTGGACGTGGCGATCGTCGAGATGGGGATGTCGTGGGATGCGCCGGGCCCCGATGGGCGGGTGTTCTGTCCGGTGCTGAAACCGGACGGGCGGTCGTACTGGTTGCGCGAGCGCACCGATCAGCCGGTCGGGTACTTCATGGGCGGCTCGTACAACAAGGACATCGACAGGTACACAGGCGTTCTCGACTCCGAGGACTTCGGCGGGATCCGGGTGTACCAGGGGCGCGGGGTCGGCGGCGGATCGCTCGTGAACGGCGGGATGGCGGTGACGCCGAAACGGGAGAATTTCGCCGCGATCCTGCCGTCGGTGAATGCCGAGGAGATGTATTCCACCTATTACCCGCGCGCGAATACCGCGCTCGGCGTCAATCACATCGACAAGACGTGGTTCGAATCGGCGGAGTGCTACCAATTCGCGCGCGTGGGTCGCAAGCATGCCGAAAGATCCGGTTTCGGTTGGACTTTCGTACCCAATGTCTACGACTTCGAGTACATGAAAAAGGAGCAGGCGGGCACGGCGACCCGCTCGGCCCTGGCGGGCGAGGTGATCTACGGCAACAACTACGGCAAACGCTCGCTCGACCGCACCTACCTCGGTGCGGCCGCCGCCACCGGCAAGGTGCGGATCAGTCCGCTGCACAAGGTCACCACGGTCACGCCCGGCGCGGGCGGGTACCGGGTGGAAATGGCCCAGCTCGATTCGAGCGGCAAGACGGTCGCCGTCAAAAACGTGACGGCCCAACGGGTCTTCTTCGCGGCGGGCAGTGTGGGCACGAGCAAATTGCTGGTGGCGATGCGGGCGACGGGCAAACTGCCCGACCTCCCGGGCGCGGTCGGCCAGAAATGGGGCAACAACGGCAATGTGATGGTCGGCCGTGCCAACCACATGTGGGACGGCACCGGCAGCCTGCAGTCCTCCATGCCCTGCCTCGGCATCGATAACTGGGCGGACCCGGGTGGCCCTGCCTTCGCCGAAGTCGCGCCGTTCCCGGCCGGCCTGGAGACCTACGTGAGCCTGTACCTGGCGATCACCAAGAACCCGAACCGTGCGGCGTTCAGCTTCGACTCCGCCACCGGAAAGGTGAACCTGAACTGGCAGAAGTCGTGGAGTCAGTCGTCGATCAACGCGGCGAAACGCATCTTCGACAAGATCAATGCCAAGGAAGGCACCATCTACCGGACCGATCTGTTCGGCGTTACGAAGACCTGGGGTGACGACTTCACCTACCACCCGCTCGGCGGGTGCGTGCTGAACGAGGTCACCGACAACTACGGCCGCCTGCACGGGTACCCGGGCCTCTACGTCGTCGACGGTGCCCTGATCCCCGGCAATGCCAGCGTGAATCCGTTCGTCACCATCACCGCGCTCGCCGAACGCAATATCGAACGGATCATCGCCGACGACCTCTGACAGCGCGCGAGCTGCCCGGCACCGGGCAGCTTCGCGACGCGCTCAGATCAGCGGCTTGCCCCGGCGCCGCCTACGCCGCATGTCGGCGAGGGTGGCGTTGAAGGGGAAGCTGCGGATGGGGCGCGGCATGCGGCCCCAGACCGCGCCGGTGGTGCGCAGCAGGCGGGCGAGGCGGCGTTCGTCGCGTTCGGTCCAGGTGAGTCCGAGTTCGTTGCGCAGGTGCTCGGGGAGCAGGCCGGTGGTGAACCAGCGATGGAAACGGGCGAAGACCACGCGCAGGGGTGGGTAGAGCATCCGCAGGTCGAGCAGGCCGTCGAAATAGGCCTTGATGGTGTCGTCGACGCTGGTCTCGGCCAGGTTCTCGGTCCAGTACGCCTCGAAGGACGCTCGATCGGCGGGCCACATCTCGCGCGGCACCTGCAGGGTGGTGCCGAAACGGTGGGCGTACTCGTAGAACGAGTCGGCGGTGTCGTCGTCGATGGGGCCGTGCAGGCGCTCCATCAGGTCGACCGAGCCCCAGTACAGGCAGGCGGCGACCCACATCTGCAGGTTCTTGTCGAAGGCGTTGTACTTCACCGGGCTCTCGGGCGTGGAGTGCACGTGCCGGTGCGCGCCGTTGATCGCGGTGCGGTAGGCGGCGCGGTCCTCGTCGGTGCCCATCATCGCCACCGACAGATAGGTGATGGTGGTCCTGGTGCGCTTGAAGGGGTGCAGCATGATGCTTCCGCTGTGCACGCGCGATTCCGCGACGCCGTAGCCGACCGGGGCCAGGCTGAGCTGCATGATCACGTTCGCCGTTGCGCCGAAGAAGACGGCGGCGCCGTCGACGTGATCCCGGATGTCGAAGTCCGCAGGTCCGGTGTGGCTGGACCGCGAATGCGCGAGGCTGGTCATCGTTGACCCCAATTCGTCGGTGAGAGAGTTGTAGCTTGAATGTCTCATTCTGTCGTCGGGGTGTCAACGGGCGGTGGCGCGTGCCGCCGGAACGCGCCGGGCTAGCGTGGACGGATGTCCTACGGTCCGCCGCTGCTGCTCGCCTCGTTGAATCCGCTCGCCGTCGCCGCCGGGGACGATATTCCCGATGCCGTCACCATCGATGATGCCACCGTCTCGCGCGGTGATCTGCTGGGTGCGGCCACCTCGGTCGCGGAACGGATCGGGCGCGCGGAACGGGTGGCGGTGCTGGCCGAGCCGACCCTGCGGACCGTGCTCGCCGTGGTCGGTTGCCTGATCGCCGGGGTGACGGTCGTCCCCGTCCCGCCCGACGCGGGAACCGCTGAGCGCGAACACATCCTGCGCGATTCCGGGGCCCAGGCCTGGCTCGGGGCCGCGCCGGCGGGCACCGATCTGCCGGTGGTTCCGGTGCGGCTGCACGCCCGGTCCTGGCACACCTACCCCGGGCCCCACCCGTCGGCCATCGCCTTCATCCTCTACACCTCGGGCACCACCGGCGCCCCCAAGGGCGTGATGCTCAGCCGGGGCGCCATCGCCGCCGGGCTCGACGCGCTGGCCGACGCCTGGAACTGGACGCGCAAAGACACGCTCGTGCACGGACTTCCGCTGTTCCACGTGCACGGCCTGATCCTCGGCCTACTCGGACCCCTGCGCATCGGCAGCCGCTTGATCCACACCGGCAAGCCGACCCCGGAGGCCTATGCCGCCGCCGAGGGAACGCTGTACTTCGGGGTGCCGACGGTATGGTCGCGCATCGCCGAAAAGCCGGAAGCGGCCAAGGAATTGAGCCGGGCCCGGCTGCTGGTCTCGGGCAGCGCGCCGCTGCCGGTTCCGGTATTCGAGAAACTCGCCGAGCTCACCGGGCACGCGCCGGTGGAGCGGTACGGCATGAGCGAAACCATGATCACCCTGTCGACCAGGGCCGACGGTGAACGCAGGCCGGGCTGGGTCGGTACACCGGTGCGCGGCGTCGAGACCCGACTGCGCGACGAAGCGGGCAATCCCGTCCCGCACGACGGCGTGAGCATCGGTGGCCTGCAGGTTCGCGGCCCGATGCTGTTCGACGGCTATCTCGGTCGTCCCGACGCCACGGCCCTCGACTGGACCGAGGACGGTTGGTTCCGCACCGGCGACGTCGCCGTCATCGACGCCGACGGCTTCCACCGCATCGTCGGCCGCGAGTCCATCGACCTGATCAAGTCCGGTGGGTACCGGATCGGCGCGGGGGAGATCGAGACCGCCTTGCTCGGGCATCCGGCGGTCGCCGAGGTCGCGGTGGTCGGGCTGCCCGACGACGATCTCGGACAGCGGATCGTCGCCTTCGTCGTCGCCCGCGACACCGGCTCCGACGACCTCGCGACCGAACTGACCGCGCATGTGGGCGACCAGCTTTCGGCCCACAAGCGGCCGCGCGAGATCCGCTTCGTGGACGCGCTGCCGCGCAATGCGATGGGCAAGGTGCAGAAGAAGTCGCTGACCTAGCGGTTCGTACTGCCGCGCGCGCTCAGCCGGCGAATCGGCCCGATCAGGGCGTGATACACCGGACGAACCACGCGTCCGGGCAGGTACCGGTGCCGTTCCTCGGCCCACACCCGTGCCCTGGCGTGTGAGGCCAGCGGCGACCACTTGTCCGGGTCCGGCGGGGCAGCAGTGTGAACTTCGATGCGGCACAGATGTTTTGTGTTGACGAAGCCGTACTGCTTCGGGCTCACGAGCCGGATCGGGGCGCCGTGGTCGCTGTCGAGGGGCTTGCCGTCGAGGCGGTCGGCGAGGAAGACGTCGTCGGCGAGGGCGTCTTCCAGCAGCACGACCGAGCGGAACTTGTCCAGACCCTCGAAGCTGAGGTGAGTGACCGTGACACCCGGGGTAAGCGCGGGCTCGATCACCAGCCGGTAGAAGTCGCGAAACGGCGTGCCCTCCCACCGCAGGTCGGTCGCCGACCAGCCTGCGACGCAATGGAAGTCGGCCTTCTGCTCGCGTCGCGGCAGCTGTGCCAGTTCGGTGAGCGCGATGATGACGGGCTCGACCACGGCCCCGCAGATCTCTATCTCGGGATGTTCGGGAACCGGCGGCGGCGAGTGATGCAGATGCGTGCCGAAACGGGGAAATCCGTCGACGGCGCGTTGGCCCGGGGGAAGAAGTGCCATGCCGATCCTCCTGTTATACGACTCCGTATAACAGCTGAAACTACTCCGTGCCGGTGGCCGCGTCGAGTATCGGCTTCATCACCCCGGCAACGAGAAAGCCCCGCACTCGAGCGAGTGCGGGGCCTTTCGTTCAGCGGATCAGGGCTGGCCGGTCGCGAACGCGATCACCGCGTCCAGGAATTCCTGACCACCCATCACGTAACCGCCGATGAGCATCCCGGCGGGGATGGTGAACAGCCACAGGAACGGGAAGAACGCGCCGATGATGCCACCGATCGCGATGCCCGGCAGGTTCTTGTTCACCTGGGCCATCAGGCGGTCGTAGGAGCTGATGTCCTTCAGCTCGGCGATGTTGCCGAGCTTGGCGGTGTCCTCCGGCGTCATCGAGGCGGCCAGCTTCACGCTACGGCCGTCCTCGGCGATCTGCGGGGTCACCGAGATCGGCAGGCCCGCGACCTCCGAGCGCAGCGCCGTCTGGTCGACGGTGACGCCCTCGGCATTGCGCAGCAGCACGGCCGAACCGTCGGCGGCCAGCTCGAAGCGGCCGTTGTCGACCGCCCAGGTGATGGTCTTGTCGGTGGGCGACACCGCGGTGGTGTAGTCGATCCCGTTGCTCACACCCGAAGTCACGCCCCCCGCAGCCACCACCGCGGGCTGTTCGGTCGCCACGGCGGGCTGACCGTTGGCGGTGGCCGCGGTAATCCCCACCGCGACAACCGACATCACAACAGCAGTAGTGAACTTTCCGAACTTCATTCTTGAATCCCTCCACATTCGAAAGCCCCCCGACCGGGTGGGCGAATTCAAGCTAGCCGACCCGAAAAGCCTTGCCGCAACGGGATACCCGTCGTCAACAAACCGCAATAAATGCGATATTGCCGAATGCGGGATTCAGTCGTTGGCGTGCAGCGCCGCATTGAGCTCGATACCGGTGCCCGAGCGCGGCACCACTTCCACCGCACCGGTGGTCGAATTGCGGCGGAACAGCAGATTGTTCTGCCCGGCCAGGGTGGCGGCCTTGACGACGGTGCCGTCGGGCGCGGTGACCTTGGTTCCGGCGGTCAGGTACAGGCCGGCCTCGAGCACGCAGTCGTTGCCGAGCGGAATGCCGAGACCCGCGTTGGCGCCGAGCAGGCTGCGCTCACCGACCGAGATCACGGTGGTTCCGCCGCCCGACAGCGTGCCCATCGTCGACGCGCCACCACCGATATCGGAGCCGTCGCCCACCACGACACCGGCCGAGATGCGGCCCTCGACCATCGAGTTGCCGAGGGTGCCCGCGTTGAAGTTCACGAAGCCCTCGTGCATGACGGTGGTGCCCGAGGCCAGGTGGGCGCCGAGGCGGACGCGGTCGGCGTCGCCGATCCGCACACCCGAGGGCACCACGTAGTCGACCATGCGGGGGAACTTGTCGATGCTGTACACGGTCACCGGGCCACGGGCGCGCAGCTTGATGCGGGTCTGCTCGAAACCCTCCACCGCGCACGGGCCGTGGTTGGTCCACACCACATTGCTGAGCAAGCCGAACTGGCCGTCCAGGCTCAGGCCGTGCGGCTGGACCAGGCGGTGCGAGAGCAGGTGCAGGCGCAGGTACACGTCGTGGGCGTCGGTGGGAGCCGCCGACAGGTCGGCGATGGTGGTCCGTACCGCGACCACCTCCACGCCGCGCGCCTTGTCGGGGCCGAGCAGGTCGGCGAACTCCGGTGCGTCGGCCGCGTCGAGGCGCTGGGAGCCGGTCTCGGTGAATTCTCCCAGCTCCGGGCTCGGGTACCAGGTGTCGAGGACGGTGCCGTCCGAGGTGATGGTGGCGATACCGACTGCGCTTGCTCCTTGAGTGCTCACGGGCCACATTTTGCCGCGTCGATCGATGTCGAGGTGGCGCGGGGGCTGTGCGTTGGACCACCCGGTTCGATTCCCGCACCCGGACACGGCGTCGTACCCGCGTACTACTGTCGAGATGTGACTCTCGATTTGCGCGCCGACCCCGTCCAGTTGACCGCCGCTCTGGTCGATGTGCCGAGCGTTTCCCGCGACGAGGCCGCCATCGCGGACCTGGTCGAGCAGGCGCTGCGCGATCAGACCACCGGTTTCGAGATCAAGCGCCACGGCAATGTGGTGCTGGCGCGCACGAACCTCGGCCTGCCGACCCGGGTGATCCTGGCCGGGCACCTGGACACGGTGCCCATCGCCGACAACGTGCCGAGCAGGCCCGCCGAGGTGAACGGGGAGCCGGTGCTGTTCGGCTGCGGCACCGTCGACATGAAGTCCGGTGACGCGGTATTCCTGCACCTGGCCGCCACCATCACCGACCCGGCCCACGACCTCACCCTCATCTTCTACGACGGCGAGGAGATCGCCGCCGAGTTCAACGGCCTCAACCACATCGAACGGGATATGCCCGAGTGGCTCCACGGCGACCTCGCCGTGCTCGGCGAACCCTCCGGTGGCTGGATCGAGGCGGGCTGCCAGGGCACGCTGCGGGTGCGGTTGAGCACCTCGGGTGTGCGTGCGCATTCGGCGCGGGCCTGGTTGGGGGAGAACGCGATTCACGCGCTGGCGCCGGTGCTGGAACGGCTCGCCGCCTACGAGGCGCGCCAGGTCGACATCGACGGCTGCGTGTACCGCGAAGGGCTCTCGGCGGTGCGCGTCTCCGGTGGCGTCGCGGGCAATGTGGTGCCCGACGTGGCCGAGGTGGACGTGAACTTCCGCTACGCCCCCGACCGCACGGTCGAGCAGGCCGTCGCCCACGTGCGCGAGGTCTTCGACGGGCTCGACGTGAGTTTCCGGGTCACCGATTCCTCGCCCGGCGCCCTGCCCGGTCTCACCGCACCGGCCGCGCGCAGCCTCATCGACTCGGTCAACGCCCACGGCGGCGGCGGAGTGCGCGCCAAGTACGGCTGGACCGACGTCTCGCGCTTCGCCGCCCGTGGCATCCCCGCCGTGAACTTCGGCCCCGGCGACCCCAACCTCGCCCACAAGCGCGACGAACACGTCCCGCTCAGCCAGATCACCGCCGTCACCGCCATGCTGCGCACCTACCTCACCGCGGGTGCCCAGTAGCGTGGAGGACATGTCGAGCGAATCCGTGGATGAACAGGTGGGGAAGGCCAAACCGAAGTTCCGGGGGCCGGTGATGTTCCGTCGCGAACGCAAGCCGGGAGCACGGACCGCGGACCGCAATCTTCTCGACACCCGTCAGGACAGCGAGTGGGTGCACACGGATCCGTGGCGGGTGCTGCGGATCCAGGCCGAGTTCGTCGAGGGCTTCGGCGCGCTGGCCGAGGTGCCGCCCGCCGTCACCGTGTTCGGCTCGGCACGCACCCCGGTCGACCACCCCGAGTACGCGGCGGCACGGGCGATCGGGTCCGCGCTCACCGACGCCGGTTTCGCGATCATCACCGGCGGCGGTCCCGGGGCGATGGAGGCGGCCAACCGTGGGTCCTCGGAGGCGGGCGGGTACTCGATCGGCCTCGGCATCGAGCTGCCGTTCGAACAGGGCCTCAACGACTGGGTAGACCTCGGGATCAACTTCCGCTACTTCTTCGTCCGCAAGACGATGTTCGTGAAGTACTCGCAGGCCTTCGTCTGCCTGCCCGGCGGTTTCGGCACCCTCGACGAACTGTTCGAAGCGCTCACCCTGGTGCAGACCCGCAAGATCACCCGCTTCCCGATCATCCTGTTCGGCACCGCCTACTGGTCCGGGCTGGTGGAGTGGATGCGCAATTCGCTGGCCGGGTCGGGCAAGATCTCGCCGGAGGATCTCGACCTCATCCAGGTCACCGACAGCGTCGAAGACGTGGTGCGCATCGTCAAGGAGGCGACCGGCAGCGGCAACAGCGACATCGAACGGCTCGGCACCGAGGACCAGTGGTGAGCTACTCGATCTGCGTCTACTGCTCGGCGAGTACAACCGAACCGGAACTGATCGACCTGGCGTCTCAGGTTGGCACCGAAATCGCCCGTCGCGGTTGGCAACTGGTGTCCGGCGGCGGCCGCGTGTCGATGATGGGCGCGGTCGCGGCGGCTGCGCGGGCGGGCGGCGCGCACACCGTCGGGGTGATCCCGAAGCATCTGGTGCACCGCGAGGTCGCCGATACCGCCGCCGACGAACTGCTCGTCACCGACACCATGCGCCAGCGCAAACAGCTGATGGAGGAACGCGCCGACGCCTTCCTCACCCTGCCCGGCGGTGTCGGGACGCTCGAGGAATTCTTCGAAACCTGGACCGGCGGCTACCTGGGCGAACACACCAAACCCGTGGTCGTCCTCGACGCCGACGGCTTCTACCGCGGGCTGTTCGGCTGGTTGGACGAACTGTTCGAGCGCAAGATTGTCACACAGCAGGCGCGCGACCGCATCGTCGTGGCCGCCGACCTGCCAGCCGCGTTCGCCGCGTTGACACCGGCCGCGGCCCGAGGGTAGGAGATCGACGTGAGCAACGACGCCCGCGACACCGTCAGTGTGTTCGACCTGGCCAAGAAGCTGCCTGGCATGGCCATGGACGCACCGCGCATGCTGCGCAACGCACCGGGAATGCTGGTGGGGCCCAAGGACAAAGCCTCCATCGGCAAGTACTTCCAGCGGCTCGCCCACCGGCGGCCCGACCGGGTGTTCCTGCGCTTCGAAGGCCGTTCCTACACCTACCGCGCCGCCAACAGCGAGGTGAACCGGTACGCCGCAGTGCTTTCCGCGCGCGGAGTCGATCGCGGCGACGTGGTCGGCGTGCTGATGACCAACCGTCCCGAGACGCTGTTCACCGTCCTCGCGGTGCTCAAGCTCGGCGCCACCGTCGGGTTGCTCAACTACAACCAGCGCGATCAGGTGCTGGCCCACAGCATCGGTCTGCTCGACAGCGCGCTGGTCGTGGTCGGCGAGGAATGCGTCGAAGCGCTCGAGTCGCTGCCCGAGGCACCGGCGACCGTGCTCATGTCCGAGGAACTCGCCGAATCCGCGCGTGGCGCAACAGCTTCCGATCCGGTGGTCTGTGAACAGGTGACGGCGGGCGAACGCGCGTTCCTGATCTTCACCTCCGGCACCACCGGCATGCCCAAGGCCAGCGTGATGACCCACCTGCGCTGGACCAAGAGCATGGCCGGGCTCGGCGGGCTCGGCGTGCGGTTGCGCGGCGACGACGCGCTGTACTGCTGCCTGCCGCTGTACCACAACAACGCGCTCACAGTGGCGCTGTCGGCGGTGCTGGCCGGTGAGTCGACCTATGTGCTCGCGCGCAAGTTCTCCGCCTCCAACTTCTGGGCCGAGATCGCCCGCGAAGGGGCGACGGCGTTCATCTACATCGGTGAGCTGTGCCGCTACCTGCTCAACCAGCCCGTACGGCCCGACGAGGACAACAACCGGGTCCGGCTCGTCGTCGGCAACGGGCTGCGGCCGGAACTGTGGGACGAGTTCCGCCGCCGCTTCGGCATCGACCGCGTGGTGGAGTTCTACGGGTCGAGCGAGGCGCCGCTCGCCTTCGTCAACGCCTTCGGCGTCGACCGCACGGCCGGGCTGTGCCCGCTGCCGTACGCGGTGGTCGAATACGACGACGAGACCGGTAAGCCGCGCCGCGGACGGGACGGGAAGCTGCGCAAGGTGCGCTCCGGTGGCGTCGGACTGCTGCTGGCGAAGGTGAACAACCGTCAGCCCTTCGACGGTTACACCGATGCGAAGGCCTCCGAATCCAAGCTGGTCCGCGACGGCTTCAAGAAGGGCGACTGCTGGTTCGACACCGGCGACCTGGTGCGCGACCAGCACTTCTGGCACATCGCGTTCGTCGACCGGCTCGGTGACACCTTCCGCTGGAAGGGCGAGAACGTCGCCACCACCGAGGTGGAGGGCGCGCTCGACCAGCACCCGAGCGTCGAGCAGGCGGTGGTGTTCGGTGTGGACATCCCCGGCACCGACGGCAAGGCGGGCATGGCCGCGATCACCCTGCACCCCGACGCCGAATTCGACGGCAAGGGGCTGGCCGCCACCGTGTACGAGCGGCTGCCGCTCTACGCGGTCCCGCTGTTCGTCCGGGTGGTCGCCGAACTCGAGCAGACCTCCACCTTCAAGAGCCGCAAGGTGGAACTGCGCAAGCAGGGCTACGCCGCCGATGCCGAGGGGCAGCTGTACGTGCTCAGCGGACCCACCGAGGGCTACGTTCCGGCCTACGACGGCTACGCCGACGACGTCGCCGCGGGTAGAGCTCCGCGATAGCGATGCCTGAACCCACCTTCTGTGGTCGGCCCGTGCCGACCGATCGCGCCCTGGTGATGGCGATCGTGAACCGCACCCCCGACTCGTTCTACGACCGGGGTACCACCTTCACCGACCGGGCCGCGATGGACCGGGTGACGCGGGCCGTCGACGAAGGCGCCGATCTGGTCGACATCGGCGGGGTGAAGGCCGGGCCGGGCGACACGGTCGACGCGGCCGAGGAAACGCGACGGGTGGTTCCGTTCGTCGCGGCGATCCGGGAGAAGTACCCGGAGCTGTTGATCAGTGTGGACACCTGGCGCGGCAAGGTCGCCAGGGACGCCGTGGTGGCCGGTGCCGACCTCGTCAACGACACCTGGGCCGGGGCCGACCCCGAGCTGGTGCACGTGGCCGCCGACCTGGGTGCCGGGATCGTCTGCAGCCACACCGGTGGCGCCGCGCCGCGCACCCGTCCGCATCGGGTCCGCTACGCCGATGTGGTCGCCGAAGTGACCGCCACCGTGGCCGCCGCGGCCGAACGCGCGGCCGCCGCCGGGGTGCGTCGCGACGGAATCGTGATCGATCCCACTCACGATTTCGGAAAAAACACCTATCACGGGCTCGAGTTGTTGCGTGGAATCGACAGTCTCGTAAAAACCGGGTGGCCAGTGCTGATGGCCCTGAGTAACAAGGACTTTATCGGGGAGACTCTAGGTGTCGGTCTGACCGAGAGGGTCGAGGGCACACTGGCGGCAACCGCGTGGTCGGCCGCCGCGGGCGCTCGGGTCTTCCGGGTTCACGAAGTCGCCGAAACCCGGCGGGTCGTGGACATGATCGCCGCGATCCAGGGCATCCGGCCCCCCGCACGAACTCTGCGAGGTCTGGCATGAAAATCCAACACCGCGAGCCCGCCTGGGCCACTACCCACACCTGGGACACCCCTGACTGGACGGTCGGCGACCTGGTCGCCGCCAAAGCGGGCCGCACCGTTTCGGTGGTGCTGCCCGCCCTCAACGAACAGGACACCGTCGCCGACGTGGTGGCCAGTATCCGGCCGCTGATCGGCACCCTCGTCGACGAACTGATCGTGCTCGACTCCGGATCCACCGATGCCACCGCCGCCCGGGCGCGACGCGCGGGCGCCGAGGTGGTGACCCGCGAGGAGGCCGTGCCCGAGCTCGAACCGGTCGCGGGCAAGGGTGAGGCGCTGTGGCGGTCGCTGGCCTGCACCTCCGGTGACCTCATCGCCTTCGTCGACTCCGATCTCATCGATCCCGATCCGGCGTTCGTGCCCAAGCTGCTCGGTCCGCTGCTGACCATGCCCGGTACCCACCTGTCCAAGGCCTACTACCGGCGTCCGCTGCGGCAGGGCGAGTCCGTCGACGCCAACGGCGGTGGCCGGGTCACCGAACTGGTCGCCCGCCCCCTGCTGGCGGCGCTGCGTCCCGAACTGGTCCAGGTGCTGCAACCGCTCGGCGGCGAATACGCGGGCACCCGCGAACTGCTCACCGCCGTCCCCTTCGCCCCCGGCTACGGCGTGGAGATCGGCCTGTTGCTCGACACCTACGACCGCCTCGGCCTGGACGCCATCACCCAGGTGAACCTCGGTGTCCGCACCCACCGCAACCGCCCCCTCTCCGACCTCGGCGTGATGAGCCGCCAGATCCTCGGCACCGCCCTGCGCCGCAGCGGCGTCCCCGACTCCGGCGCCCCCCTCACCCAATTTCCCCTCATCGCAGGCGAATTCATCCCCCACACCACCGAGGTCTCCCTCGAAGACCGCCCCCCGATGAAAACCCTCCGCCCCGAACAGGTCGCCGCCTGACACCTGCCCCGACCGCCTCGTCCCGACGAGGCGGTCGTCGGCGGGCGCACCCCTTGCCCTCGCTGCCGCTGATCCGTACTGTTTGCCGGTTCTGGTGAATCGGCTTGCGGGAGAAGAAGTTCAGTGGTTTTGGAGGTTCAGCTCAACGGTAGTGTCCGGTGTCGGCATTGTGGAGCATCGCCGGCCATCGACGTGGATCTCGTCGGGCACTGGGGTCTGCTGATCTTCCGGATCGAAACCACCGAGGAAGGCCCGTTCTGCCGCGACTGCGGGCTGGCGACCTACCGCGAGATCACCATCGGCAGCGCGTGGTTCGGGTGGTGGGGCGTGCAATCGATGTTCTACAACCTTGGCGGATTCGTCGTCAACGCTAGGAACCGGCGCCGTATCGCCGCCCTGCCCGCGCCCGAGACCGCGTGGGGTCATCGGCCGATGGATCCGGGCAAACCATTGTTCCGACGTGTCGGCGCCCTCGGTTTCACGATCCCGTTTCTCGTCGCGCTCGGGGTCGTGTTCACCGCGTACCTGCGCGATCAGATCGAGATCGAGGAATCGATGCAGCGGGTCACCGCCGGGCAGTGTGTCGGCCAGTTGACGGTCGGCTGGTTCCGTGACGAGATCCGATGGCAGAAAGTCGCGTGCTCCGACCCGGCGGCGGCCGGCAGGGTATTGCGCAAAGTGATAGGGACGGCGACGGATCCTGCGGACGCGCTCGACTGTGCTGGGCTGCCGACGACGCTGTTCGTCCACTCCGAGCGGGATTTCGTTGTCTGTATCGGTCCACGGAACTGAGTGGGCGCGGTCGGCGACTGTGCGGGGATGCGTGGTGGTCGAGGAGCTCAGGGTGTTCGGGGGTGGATCGGGCCGGTCAGGGTGGTGAGGGGGCGGGCCGAGGTGTTGGTTCGGGTGGCGAGGATCTGGGCGAGGATGGAGACGGCGGTTTCCTCGGGGGTGTGGGCGCCGAGGTCGAGGCCGAGGGGGCTGTGGATGCGGGCGATGGTGGTGGGGGAGAGGCCGTGGTCGTGGAGGCGGGTGGTGCGGTCGCGGTGGGCTCGGCGGGAACCGAGGGCGCCGATGAAGGCGACTGCCGGCAGGGCGAGGGCTGTGGCGAGCATGGGGACGTCGAATTTGGGGTCGTGGGTGAGGACGCAGACGACCGTGCGGTCGTCGATGCGGTCTGCTGCGGCTTCGGCGGCCAGGTAGCGGTGGGGCCAGTCGACGACCACTTCGTCGGCGGTGGGGAAAAGTGCCGGGGTGGTGAAGGTTTCGCGGGCGTCGACGACGGTGACCCGGTAGCCGAGTTGAGTGGCGGCGGTGGTGAGGGCACGGGTGTAGTCGTTGGCGCCTGCCAGGATCATGCGGGCGGGGGAGCGGAACACCTGGACGAAAGTGCGGGGACGGGTCGCGGCGGCAGGCGTGCAGTCCTGGGCGCCGACCATGCCGTTGTGGCCCGCGGTGAGCAGCGCGGCCGCGTCCTGGTCGAGGCCGCGCCACGGCGAGACCTGCCCGGGCCGCAGTAGCCGGCGATCCGGGGTGGATTCGAGAGTCGTGGCGTAGGCGATGGGCTGGTGCGCGGTGAGCGCGGCACGCAGCTCGCGAAGCAGTGGCAGATCGGCGTGGTCGAGCCGTTCGACGAAGACCTCGATCTCCCCGCCACACGGCAGTCCGACGGTGAGCTCGTCGGCTGCCGCGAACCGCTCCACACAGGCCGAGCCGTCGGCGAGCACCTGTTGGGCCGTCACCAGCAGGGCCGCCTCGACGCATCCACCCGAGAGCGAGCCGACGACCCGACCATCCGGGCAGACCACCATGGCGGCCCCGGTGTCGCGCGGCCCCGCCCCGATCCGGTCGACGATCCGGGCCAGCGCCACGGGCCCGTCGGCGAGCAGACCGAGCACCTGCCCGAGCAGATCGCGCATCGCCCACCGGCCTCTCCACCGACTGTGACCTTTCAGTCCAGCCTAGCTAACCGCGAGCATCCCGGCGCGGTGAAAGCTCAGTCGAGGATCTCGCGGTGCTGCAGCCCGGCGGGCACGACGCCCTGATGGAAGAACTCGTGGAAGATCTGCGCCGCGTACTCGGCGGTGAAGACCTCCTCCGGGTAGACGTAGGTGTCGTCGTCGCCGTGTGGCACGTACACCGTGGGCAGCCCGAGGCGGCTGCCGGGGAACCCGAGGGTGTACCGGCGCGGCAGATGATCGACCGTCGTGCGCAGCTGCAGCGTCATCGCGTCGGCCGAGCCGGTGCAGCGCAGCGCCAGATCGCCGCGAGCCGCGCTCACCGATGCCGTCACCTCGGTGGCGGGCATGGGCTCGGGCAGCACCGTCAGATCGAGCGCGAAGCGCTGATGACCGTCCATCCGGCGCAAAGGGCGCAGGAAGCTGTCCACGTCCTCGTGCGGGCCGATGAAGACCTTCAAACGGTCGCTGTAGGTCACGCGGTGGGTCGTCACGACCACCTCACCGCCGACGGATTCGGTATCGGACGGGGAAACAGGCCGGGGGCCCGCGACGCCGACCGCGCGCACGGGCAGGACCCGGCAGGCATTGGCCTCGGGAGACGAGAACATGTGAAGCTCACCTACTCACACTCGGTTACTCGCTAGCAATCTAACCATCGGGCTCGGGTTGTGATCTATAACATTACCGTGATGCAGATCACAAAGTGCCCGTTGTTTAGATGCAGTTATGGGCGAGTCCGGTTCGCAGCGGACTTTTGGTCGGTTTCGTGCCGATAAACCGGGGTGAGTAGATCCGCATCGACCGGTTCACCGGTCGTGCGGTCGTACCGCACGGCGATGAGAACCGAGAACAGATGCGTGCTCGCCCGCTCGTGCAGCGTCGCCAGCCGGGTGGCCAGCAACCGGATCGCACCCAGCGAACCCGGCGGGTGCAGCCCGTCGATGAGCATCACGGTGCCGCGCCGGTCGGGGCGGGGCAGCCGGGCCAGATAGGCGATGTCGTGTGGTTCGGTGCCGCCGGGCCGGTAGACGCGGCGCGCGGCCCGGTCCTCGATGCCGCGCCGGGTGTCGCCCGCGCGGGTGACGGTGCGCCGCAGTCGTGGATCGGCCGCCACCAGCTGACGCAGGCTCGGCGACAGCTCGGGCCCGCCGAGGACCACCAGGCCGTCGCGATTGAGATCGATGGGTCTGCCCGGCAGGAACGTCTCGATCGTCGCCACGAAACCGAGCTGGCGCAGCAGCTCGGCCAGCCGTTGCGCGGCCGCCGGATCGGGTGCGCCGAGCAGCCTGCCCGTGCGGACCTCCGGGGCAAGCACGGTGAGCGTGCCGTGCCCGAAGAACAGTCCTTCGGGTACCGGACCCTGGGTGCTCACCTGGTGGATGCGCGCCCGCGACAAGCCCGCTGCGGCGCCGATGCGGGCGAACGTCCAGCCCTCGGCGTGGAGTTCGCGGATCACGGCGCGGCGGATCCTGGTGAGTTCGTTGATGGTCTGCTGGGCAGCCGCCACCCCGTCGGTGGCTGCTTTGAGTCTCTCGACCTTGTCTTCGATCGCGAAGACTCGTGCCACGTCATCGGCCGACATGTGCGAAGTCTAGACAGCTGGACGGCGATTCGTGTCTATAACGATTGACATCGAATGTCTTGGCGCACAACGCCGATCGAGGTATGCCTGTCGGCAACCACAAAGACGGCGAGGTCGGCGCGGACATCGGCGCTACGCGCGATCGAGTGGCAAATGACGACCGTGTGGTCTGTTCGCCGGTGTCAGGTGGCGTCGGAGTCGATCGGCGGCCGCTCGTTGTGCTCCAACGGCTTCGGCGCCTTCGACAACGAGGGCCCGCTGCCGGGCATTCCGCTGCTCGTGCCGAACAGCTCCTTGCGGTCCGGCACGGCCTTCTCGAGATCGCGCAGCACCGAGTCGTCGCCGCCCAGCAGGTGCTTGGTGACCGCGGCCCGCGGTGTCATCCCGCGCAGCTTGTTGAGTTCGGCGAGCGGTTTGCGCAGCTCGTCGAACTCCGGGCCGAGTTCCTGCTTGAGCGTGGAGGTGGCCCCGCTGGCGTAGTCGCGCACCTGACGCAGCGACGACGTGGTCCAGCGGATCGCCCCGGGCAGGCGCTCCGGGCCGAGGATCACGAGGGCGGCGACGAGCAGGATCATCATCTCGCTCCACCCGATGTTGCTGAACACGATCCCAGGTTACCCGGCGCGCGTCGTCGCAGCTCAGTCGGATTCGAGGGTGACAGGCACGTCCACCTGCCTGCCATCGCGGATCAACTGCACGTTCACCCGCTCGCCGATCTTGTGCGACTGCACCGCGACGACCAGTTCGTCGGGACCCTCGACGACACGGTCGCCGACCTTGACGATCACGTCGCCCTCGACGATGCCCGCCTTGGCCGCAGGTCCGCCCGCCACCACGTCGGCCACGGCGGCGCCGCTGCGCAATTCGTTGGCGACGGCCTTGGTGCGGGCGCTGAGCCCGAGCTGCGGATGGTTGACCTTGCCGTCGCGGATCAGGGTCTGCGCGATGGAGGTGACCACGTCGATCGGGATGGCGAACCCGAGACCCACCGAGTTACCGGTGTTGCTCTTGATAGCGGTGTTGACGCCGATCAGCCTGCCGTCCATGTCGACGAGGGCGCCGCCGGAGTTACCGGGGTTGATCGAGGCGTCGGTCTGCACCGCGTCGATCACGGCATTGGTGTCGGTGCCCTCGCCGCCGAGGCTCACCGGGCGGTGCAGCGCGCTGACGATGCCGGAGGTAACGGTTTTCTCCAGGCCGAGCGGCGAACCGATGGCGAGCACGTCGTCGCCCACCTGCACGTCGTCGGAGCGGCCGAGGTTCGCCTCGGTGAGGTTGTCGGCGTCGACCTTGAGCACCGCGAGGTCGGTCTTGGGATCGCGCCCGACGATCTGGGCAGGCACCCGGGTGTTGTCGGAGAATTCGATCTGGATCTTGGCGTTGCCGGACTTGTCGGTGGCCGCCGCCGAGATCACATGGTTGTTGGTGACGATGTAGCCCTGCTCGGCGTCGAGGACGACCCCCGAGCCGGACGGTCCGCCGTCACCGATGATGACCTGGATCGACACCACCGACGGCAGCACCGCGTCGGCGACAGCCGCGATCTTGCCGTGCGGGGAATCGGAGCTCTCGCTCTGCTGGAGGGTGACCTTGCGCGAGGTGAGGGTGGACGCGGTCTCGGCGGTGATCCGCCCGACCAGCCCACCGACTACGGCGATACCGAGCGCGATCACGGCGAGCAGAGCCAGCGCTTTCGGCGCGACACGGGAGCCGAACAGCACCTCGCGGGCCGACAATTTGGGTGCGACAGGCAGCGGGGCGGGTTCGGGTGTCTCGATCGCCGGGCCGCCGAGGCGCGCGCCTGCGGCCGGGTCACGCCAGGGGTCGACCGGACCCGCGACGACGATCTTGCGTTCGCCGGAATCGGGTTCGCGCTGCAACAGTTCGTCGGAGCCGTCGGGGCGGGCGAACGCCTCGGCGAGTACACCGTCCGGCGGCCGCCGATCGACCAGTTCGCCGTCGTCGGAACGCTTGCCGCCGCGCATCGGGTCGTGCGGGGCGAACGAACCCGTCTGGCCGTTCGGGCGGCGGAACGCGTGCGCGGTATGGCTGTCGATGTGCGGCCGGTACACCGGACGCGGGCCGAGGGTCGGCGCGTCGGAGGGCCGCAGATTCCCCCGTGACGCCGCCGAATCCGAGTTGTCGGTCGATCCGGGATTCGTCGATTCGCCTGTCACGCCCGTGACTCTACTTGCGCCGCCACGTAGTCCACCGGGCTGCGGGGAACGAATCGGTCAGGAATCCGAGAAATGCCTCGTTACGGCGGGGAGGTTCGGGTGCGGCGGCGGGCAGTTCGGCCAGCGGGATGCGGCTGAGGCTGTCGTGCAGGCTGCGTGGAACGGCGATTTCGCCCGCCCGGCGCAGCGCGATCCGCGCCTGCTGCTGGGCCTCGACCTCGGCGGCGCATTCGGGGCACACCGAGAGATGCTGGGCGGCACGCAGATAGGCGTTCATGCGCAGTTCGCCGTCGACGTAGGCCGCGATCGCCTCGCTGGCCAGATGCTCGGTGGGCTGAAAGCGCGGTGTGCGACCTGAGGATGCTGGATCCACGCTCATGCGGAGTTCTTCCTTCCGACCGACATCAACCCGACCAGGCCGGGTGTGGCCGCTCGCGGCGGTCACCCTGCGTAGGCGTCAGCGGAGTATCGCTGCTCAGTTCCATTATGCGCAAGGTAGTCGCGCAGTGCCTGGCGTCCGCGGTGGATGCGGCTGCGCACAGTGCCGAGCTTGACGCCGAGGGTGGCGCCGATCTCCTCGTAGGACAGGCCCTCGATGTCACACAGCACCACGGCCGCGCGGAACTCCGGCGCGAGGGCGTCGAGCGCCTTCTGCAGGTCCGGGTCGAGGCGGGAGTCGTGGTAGGCGTCCTCGGGCGTCGGTCCCTCGGCGGGTACCCGGTCGTAGTCCTCGGGTAAGGCCTCCATGCGGATGCGATTGCGTCTGCGGACCATGTCGAGGAACAGGTTCGTGGTGATGCGGTGCAACCAGCCTTCGAACGTGCCCGGCTGGTAGCTCTGCAGGGAACGGAACACCCGGATGAAGGTTTCCTGGGTGAGGTCCTCGGCGTCCTGGGCGTCGCCGGACAACCGGTAGGCGAGGCGGTAGACCCGGTCGGCGTGCTCGCGGACCAGTTCGTCCCACGACGGCATCACCGTGCGGTCACCGGTGGCGTCGAAAGCCGCGGTGCCGGTGAGTTCGGCATCGAGATCGTCCTCGACGGACGGCGGAAAGTCGGTGGGAAGGGTCTGGGCGGGCAGTGTGGCGTCGGAACGCGCCGTGTCTACCATCGGGATGGGACACCTCCTACTCGGGACCGCCGGCACGAAACCGAACCGGTCCGGGTCAGCGGACCTTGTCTTGTCAGAAACAACCGCCGGATGTCTGCGGTTGTTCCCGCGTCTCGTACCCGCCGCGATCGGCTGGTGTGGCAACTATTTCCTGTCGCGATATGGGGCACGTGTGGAGACCCTGAGTGGCGCCTGAGAATCCTGGCGCACCCCGACACTCACCCCGCGTGGGCGCCTTCGCTGAATACACATACCCGGTCGGTGACATAGCCTCATAGCTGTGGCATCGAACGTGGAGCGGAACCTGGCCTATGTGGAGGAGTCCGTCGTCGAGGACGAAGTCCTCCTCGACGCGCGCGAGCGGGCCACCGAATTGGGCGCCGCGCCCGTGCCCGCCTCGGTCGGCGCGCTGCTGAGCATGTACGCGCAGATGCTCGGCGCCCGCTCGGTCGTCGAGGTGGGCACCGGCGCGGGTGTGAGCGGATTGTGGCTGCTCGACGGCATGCGTGAGGACGGAACCCTCACCACCATCGACTCCGAACCCGAGCATCAGCGGGCCGCCAAGGAGGCCTTCCGCACCGCCGAGATCGCGCCCGCGCGCACCCGGCTCATCAACGGCCGTGCTCTCGATGTGCTGCCGCGGCTGGCCGACGGCGCCTACGACCTGGTGTTCGTCGACGCCTCGCCCATGGAACACCCGCTCTACGTGGAGCAGAGTGTGCGATTACTGCGCGAGGGCGGTGCGTTCATCCTGAACAACGCGCTGCTCGGCGGGCGCGTCCCCGATCAGTCCCAGCGCGACCCGGCCACCCAGGCGGTGCGTGCCGCGACCAGGGCGATCGCGGAGAATCCCGAGCTCACCAGCGTGCTCATCCCCATCGGCGACGGGTTGCTCTGCGCATCGCGTGGGTAGTCACCCCACCCAGATGCCCTTGCCGACGGTGACGACCCCGCCGTTGCTCACGGCGAATCGTTCCCGGTCGCGGTCCAGGTCCACGCCGATGATCTCACCCTCGCCGACCACCACGTTCTTGTCGAGGATGGCGTGGCGGACCACCGCGCCACGCCCGATGCGCACGCCGGGCATCAGCACGCTGCCCTCCACCGTCGCGCCGTCGTCGATCATCACGTTGGAACTGAGAACCGAGTTGCGCACGGTGGCCGCCGACAGGATCGAGCCCGCGCCGACGATCGACTCCTGAGCGAGCCCACCACGCGCGAACTTGGCGGGCGGCAGGTTCTCGGCGGCGCCGCGGATGGGCCAGTGCTTGTTGTAGAGGTTGAACACCGGGTGCACCGAGACCAGGTCCATGTGCGCCTCGTAGAAGGCGTCGATGGTGCCGACATCGCGCCAGTAGCCCCGGTCGCGAGCGGTGGCGCCCGGTACGTCGTTGTCGGCGAAGTCGTAGACGGCGGCCTGCCCGGCCGCGACCAGCGACGGGATGATGTCGCCGCCCATATCGTGATCGGAATCGGAGTTCTCCGCGTCGGCGCGGATCGCGTCGACGAGCACGCGGGTGGTGAACACGTAGTTGCCCATCGACGCGAAGGTCATGTTCGGGTCGTCCGGGGTACCGGGCGGATGGGCCGGTTTCTCCAGGAACTGGGTGATGCGGCCGGACTCGTCGGAATCGATGCACCCGAACGCGCTCGCCTCGCTGCGCGGCACCCGGATCCCCGCGACGGTGACGCCCGCGCCCGAGGCGATATGGCTGGCCACCATCTGTTCCGGGTCCATCCGGTACACGTGATCGGCGCCGAAGACCACGATGTAGTCGGGGTCCTCGTCGTAGATCAGGTTGAGCGACTGCATGATCGCGTCGGCGCTGCCGGTGTACCAGCGCGGTCCGAGCCGCTGCTGGGCGGGCACCGGGGTGATGTACTCACCGGTGAAACCCGACAGCCGCCAGGTCTGGGAGATGTGGCGGTCCAGCGAATGCGACTTGTACTGGGTGAGGACGCACAGGCGCAGATATCCCGCGTTGACCAGGTTGCTGAGCACGAAATCGATCAGCCGGTAGGCCCCACCGAACGGAACCGCGGGCTTGGCGCGGTCGGCCGTGAGCGGAAACAGTCGTTTGCCCTCGCCACCGGCGAGCACGATCCCGAGTACGTGCGGCTGGCTCCTCACCCTGTCAAAGTACAGGCCCCGGGCCCACCCGGTGGCCCATGTCGACCCGAGCGTCTAACTTTGGACCCGTGAGTGATGGCACCGACGGGGAATCAGCGATCGCGGATCCGTTGCGGGTGGCCATGCTGACCCGGGAGTATCCGCCCGAGGTGTACGGCGGTGCGGGCGTGCACGTCACCGAGCTCACCGCGCGGCTGCGCGCGCTGTGCGAGGTCACCGTGCACTGCATGGGCGCGCCACGCACGGGCGCGGTGGTACACCGGCCCGATCCGGAGCTGTATGCCGCCAACGCCGCCTTGCAGATGATGTCGGCCCAACTGCGGATGGCCGACGCCGTGGGCGCGGTGGACGTGGTGCATTCGCACACCTGGTACGCGGGCCTGGCCGGCCATCTCGCCGGTGCGCTGTACGGCATTCCGCACGTGCTCACCGCGCATTCGCTCGAACCGCGCAGGCCGTGGAAGGCCGAACAGCTCGGCGGCGGGTACCGCTTGTCGTCATGGTCGGAACGCAACGCCATGGAACAGGCCGACGCCGTGATCGCGGTGAGCGAGGGCATGGCCCACGACGTCCTCGACGCCTATCCCGCCATCGACCCCGGCCGGGTCCACGTGGTGCACAACGGAATCGACGCGGGCGTGTGGCATCCGGGCGCCCCCACCGGCTCCGAGCAACCGGTGCTCGACCGCCTCGGCGTACGTGCTGATCTGCCGATCGTCTCGTTCGTCGGCCGTATCACCCGCCAAAAGGGTGTCGGCCACCTACTGGCCGCCGCAGCCGATTTCGACCCTGACATCCAACTGGTACTGTGCGCCGGCGCGGCGGACACGGTGGAACTCGAGCAGGAAGTGGCCGCCGCTGTCGACGAGCTGCAAAACCAGCGCGGCAATGTGTTCTGGGTGAAGGAGATGCTCCCCACCGAACAGGTGCGTCAAATCCTCACGGCCTCGACAGTTTTCGTCTGCCCGTCGGTATACGAACCCCTCGGCATCGTGAACCTGGAAGCGATGGCCTGCGCCACCGCCGTCGTCGCCTCGGACGTAGGCGGGATCCCGGAAGTGGTCGCCGACGGTGTCACAGGGCGATTGGTGCACTACGACCCGGTCGCCTCGGGTGACTACGAACACGCACTCGCCGACGCGGTGAACGCGGTGGCAGGCGACGCCGAACTGGCGACGCGCTACGGGCAGGCAGGCCGCGCGCGAGCCATCGCGGAGTTCGATTGGGCGAGGATCGCGGAACAGACTGTGCAGGTCTATCGCGAAGTCATCCGCTGAGAGCCTCCGCGCCGCGTGCGCCTCGCTGCATCCCAGCCACACGGCCCCACTCGGGTCCGTCACCTACCGCACTCCAGCCCACACAGCACTCGGGTCTGCCACTTACCGCACTCCAGCCCACACGGCACCACTCGAGTCCGCCACTTACCGCACTCCAGCCCACACAGCACTCGGGTCTGCCACTTACCGCACTCCAGCCCACACGGCACCACTCGAGTCCGTCACCTACCGCACTCCAGCCCACACAGCACTCGGGTCCGCCGCCTACCGCATTGCCCAGCCGCACGGCACTACTCGAGTCCGCCACTACCGCCTTCACAGCCGCACGGCACCACTTAAGTCCGCCATGACCGCATTCCCAGCCCCGCCCGACCCGACCTCGAGGAGGGTCCGCCGCGAAGCGGCGCAGCGGCCCGGCCGCGCGAACAGCGCTCGAAGTGCACGCGCGAAGCGCAAGTCTCGAGCGCTGTTCGCGCGGCCCCTCAGGGGCCGCGCTCGAGTGCGCCAGCGCTCCAAAAACACAGCCCAATACCCCCGTGGTGCACAAAACACCGAGGTGTTATCCGCGCTCAGCCGACAGGTGCGTACCGCGCAACGGTGACCGAAGCGGTGACCTCGGTGATGTCGGCGAGGCCGGCGATGCGTGGGTCGTCCCCGACGGTGGTGTGAAAGGCGGACGGTCCCATGGCGACCACATTGGTGACGTCGCCACGCGACAGCTTCATAGGAAATTCGACCACAGTGTGATCGATGCGAGTGAAGGTGCCCGACAGCGCGTCGTCGAGCCGACGCTCCTTATCGGGGTCGACGCGAACCATACCCAGCGGCTCGATCAACTCGCCCAGATGCCGCGGGGTAGGCGTGACGACGACGAACCGCCCCCCGGGCGCGAGCACACGCGCGACCTCGCCGGGGTTTCGTGGCGCGAAGACGCACAAAACCCCGGTGAGAGCGTCATCGCGGATCGGCAGACCACGCCAGGCGTCGGCCAGGATCGACGCGAGCCGTGGATGCGCACGAGCCGCGCGACGAGCAGCAGGCTTCGCGACATCGAGCGCGATGCCGAGGAGACCGGGGTGCGCCTCGAGGACCTCGGCCAGGTAGTACCCGGTACCGGCCCCGATCTCCAGCACCGCACCCCCCAGCGGCCCGGTGTCGGCCGACGATGCGGGCCGGTCCGGGGATACGGAGCTGCCGGGCGATGCGGTGCTGCCGGGCGATGCGGTGCTGCCGGGCGATGCGGTGCTGCCGGGCGATGCGGTGCTGCCGGGCGATGCGGTGCTGCCGGGCGATGCGGAGCTGCCCGGAGATGCGGAGCTGCCGGGCGATGCGGAGCTGCCGGGCGATGCGGAGCTGCCGGGCGATGCGGAGCTGCCGGGCGATGCGGTGCTGCTCGGCAACGTGGGCGTGCCTTGCGGCCGCGCATTGCCCAGCGTGTCGAACTGACGAGCCGCGGACGGCGTGTGTCCGGCCGGGTGCGCGGAGCGGAAAGCTTGGGCGACGGCATCCGCGATCGGCGCGAAGTGTCCCGCACTCTGGAAATCCGCGCGGGCATCGAGCATCGCGGCGGTGTCGCCGGTCATTTTTGTCGAGGCGCCGGTGAGCAGGCCGACGTAACCCTGGCGGGCGATGTCGAAGCTGTGCCGGTTGTCGCACCGCAGTGCGCCTGCGCCGGGCTGCAGGGTGTCGCCGCACTCCGGGCAGGCCAGGAGTGCGGCGACCTCGGTCAGGGCTGTCAGCTGGTGACGCTCTTCAGTTCGTCACCGAGGGCAGCTGCCTCGTCCGGTGTGAGTTCGACGACCAAACGCCCGCCACCCTCGAGTGGAACCCGCATGACGATTCCACGACCTTCCTTGGTTGCCTCGAGGGGACCGTCCCCGGTACGGGGCTTCATGGCCGCCATCCTCTGCTCCCTCCAGATCTGCGCGGTGGAGTGCGCACTACTGTTCTCTGGTCCGCCGGGTGTTCGGCGGGCCACACCGGTCCTATTCTTCCCTATTGCCGACTCGGGCGGACACCTGAGTAGCAAATCTGACTCCGGAGTCGGTTCCTTTCGGTACGGCTTGCACCCAGCAAACGGCCAGGTGATCGTCGACCATGCCGGTCGCCTGCATCAGTGCGTAGGCCGTGGTCGGGCCGACGAAAGCGAAGCCGCGCCGCTTCAATTCCTTTGCCAGAGCAATGGATTCGGGTGTGGTGGCGGGCACATCCGCGATGGTCGCGGGCCTCGGGCGTGGCTCGGGTGCGAACGACCACACCAGCTCGTCGAGGCCTGTCGGCAGGTCGCGAGCAACCCGGGCGTTGGTGATGGCCGCGTCGATTTTCGCGCGGTTGCGGACGATCCCGGCGTCGGCGAGCAGCCGGGCCCGGTCGGTGTCGTCGAATTCGGCGACCTTGGCGATCTCGAAGTCGGCGAAGGCGGCGCGGAAGGCCGGGCGCTTGCGGAGGATGGTGATCCAGGACAGGCCCGATTGGAACGCCTCGAGGCACAGCCGCTCGAACATGGCGTCGTCGCCGTGGAGGGTCTTGCCCCATTCGTGGTCGTGGTAATCGCGGTAGAGCTGGGAGCCGGTCGCCCAGTCGCAGCGGACCAGCCCGTCGTCGACGAACTCGCTCACCGTTGCTCCTGGCCCGCTGCCACCTGCGCCTGCCACTGCCGCATCTGCGCCAACTCGAACTCGAGTTCGTCGATGCGCTCGGCCAACCGCCCCAGCGCCCAGTCGACCTCACCGGCCTTGTAACCGCGCACCACCTGCTGGAACCGCAACGCCCGCACATCCGCCCCCGTGACACTCTCGGCGGGCAGCACGGTCGCGGTGGTGCCCTGCGGCAACGGCCCGAGCTCCTCCGACCGGCCGAACACCGCACTGGCGACGAGAAACAACATCGCCGCGACCAACCCGACGATGAGCACATACAGAAGCAGCGTCAGCATGCTCCCAGACTAGGCAAACCCACCGACAAGTCCCGCATCAGCGGGAGCGGTCAGAGGTGGCGGGTGGTGTCGATGCCGAGCGACATCCCCGCCAGGCCGCGCTTGCGGATCGCGAGCTTGTCGGCGACGCCGCGCAGGGCGACGGCAGCCGGATTCTCCGGATCGGAGAGCACGATCGGCGTACCCGCGTCGCCACCTTCGCGCAGGGCCTGCTCGATGGGGATCTGGCCGAGCAGCGGCACGGTGGAGCCGACGGCGCGGGTGAGGCGGTCGGCGACCACCTGGCCGCCACCGGAACCGTAGAGCTCCATGCGTGAGCCGTCGGGCAGGTCGAGCCAGGACATGTTCTCGACGACGCCCGCGATCCGCTGACGGGTCTGCAGGGCGATGGCACCCGCGCGTTCGGCCACCTCGGCGGCGGCGATCTGCGGGGTGGTGACGACGAGGATCTCGGCGCTCGGGATCAGCTGGGCGATGGAGATCGCCACGTCGCCGGTGCCGGGCGGCAGGTCGAGCAGCAGCACGTCCAGGTCGCCCCAGAACACGTCGGCGAGGAACTGCTGCAGCGCGCGGTGCAGCATCGGACCGCGCCACACCACGGGCGTGTTGCCCTGGGTGAACTGGGCGATCGAGATCATCTTCACGTCATGGGCGACGGGCGGCATGATCATCCGCTCCACCTGGGTGGGCCGGGCGTCGGTGCCGAGCATGCGCGGGATGGAGTGACCGTAGATGTCGGCGTCGAGCACACCGACCGACAGGCCGCGTTCCGCGAGCGCGACGGCCAGGTTGGCGGTGACGCTGGACTTGCCGACGCCGCCCTTGCCGGAGGCCACCGCGTACACGCGGGTGAGCGAGCCGGGCTGGGCGAACGGGATCACCGGTTCGGCGGAGTCACCGCGCAGCGACTTGCGCAGTTCGGTGCGCTGTTCGTCGTTCATCACGTCGAGGTCGACGGTCACCGCGCCGGCACCCGGCACGTCGGCGACGGCCTTGGTGACGCGCTGGATGATCTCGGTGCGCAGCGGGCAGCCCGAGGTGGTGAGGTACACCTCGACATGTACGTCACCGCTGTCGGCGATGGCGATGCTCTTGACCATGCCGAGCTCGGTGATCGGCTTGCGGATCTCCGGATCGTCGACCTTCGCGAGCGCCGCCCGCACATCCGCTTCCGTAATCACTGCCATATGTCCGATATTAGGCTGCACCGGTTTCCCGGCCGGGTGTGGGGCGCGTGCTCAGTGGATGCGCGGGAGGTCTTGGGGCTTGGGGGCGAGACCGCTGGAGTAGGAGCCCGACCATGCCATCACATTGGCGACGTAGGCCATGGAGTTGTTGTAGCGCAGGATCGCCTTGGACTGCTGGGACAGGTCGCGCATGTTCAGGCCGCCGTCGCAGAGGTACTTGCCCGCGGTGAGGGCGGCGTCGTAGAGGTTCTGCGGGTCGGCGATGCCGTCGGCATTGCCGTCGGCGGCGTAGCGCTCCCAGGTTTCGGGGAGGAACTGCATGGGGCCGATGGCGCGGTCGTAGCCATCGATGCCGTCGAGGGTGCCGCCGTCGCTGTCGTGGATGACGTTGTTGCCCGACAGGCTGCCGTCGAGAACGGGACCGTAGACGGCCTTGATCGGGTTGCCGTCGGCGTCGGCTTTGCCGAAGGCGTGGGTGGATTCGACGCGGCCGATGCCCGCCAGTAGGGACCACGACATGCCGCAGTGCGGATTCTCCACGGCCAGTTGCTGTTCGGCGTTCTGGTACGCGGCCACCGCGATGCCGGGAATGCCGAGCGGCCCGGCGGGCAGATCGGAGGCGGCCCGATCGCCGGGCAGCGCAACGGTTTTCACCTCGGGGGTGGCCGACCGCGACTGCTTGGCCTCGGCGTGGACGACCTCGGCGACCTCGGCCTGCGGTGCGGCGGCGAACTCGGGGCCGGTCTCGGTGTCGAGCTCGGGCAGATCGTGCTCCACGGCCGCCATTTCGGCGGTGGTCGTGTCGGTGGCGGCGGCGGTGACGGCCACGAGTCCGGCCGGAACCAAACCGGTGAGCGCGATGATCGAACTACGTCGAACCGTCGTTGCAGGCTGTTTACGATGACGACCCATGAGCCGAGATTACCGCACCCGAGACCTTTTTGTTACCCCTCCGTGATCTGAATTTCGGTTTGATTTCTAGGGGGCCGGCGGAGCGGGCGGCAGCGGGATAACGATGTTGAACGGCAACGTGATTCCGGGCTGCGGCGCCGGTGCCGGAGCGGCGGGCGGCGCGGGCTCCTCGGTGGGGGCGATACCCGGCTCCGGAGTCTTCTCCAGAGTAGGTGCAGGTGCCGGTGCCGGTGCCTCGGCGGGCGCGGGCTGTTCCGCGGGCGTGCACGCCGCCTGTTCGGTGCGCTCACCGGGCTGCGGGGGAGCGGCGGCCAGATCCTGCGGTGCCGGATTCTGTTGCACCTCGGCCCCGAACGTCTGCGGTGCGGGCGCGATGGGGTCGGGCATCTGCGCGGGCAGCGGCTCGTTCACACACACCTCGGGCGCGGGTGCGACCGGCGCGGGGCAGAAGATGCCGCAGGGGATCGGTGGCAGGCCGGGCAGCGTGATCATCACCTGGGTCGGCGTGGTGACCTTCGGTGTGTTGGGCGGCAATTGGTTCGTCGTCGACGGCGGCGCCGCCGTGACGGGTGTGTCGGCCGCGAGCACGTTCGGCGCGACGGTCGGCGCGCTACCCGGCGGCACGATGTCGGGCGAGATCGACACCTGGCTCGGCGCACCGCCGGTGCGGTAGGCCGCCGACCAGCTGAGCACATTGGCCGCGTACGACATCGAGTTGTTGTAGCGCAGGACGGCACGCAGTTCCTGGGCCGCGTCGCGCAGGTTCAGCCCGCCGGAACACAGGTACTTGGCCGCGCCGAGGGCGGCGTCGAAGACGTTGTGCGGGTCGGCCGCGCCGTCGCCGTTGCCGTCGGCCGAGTAGTGCGCCCAGGTGCTCGGCAGGAACTGCATGGGCCCGACGGCGCGGACGAAGCCGCCGTCGGCCTCCTTGATGATCTCGTTACCCGGCAGGGTCCCGTCGAGCGCGGGTCCGAAGATGGGTGTGGTCGTGGTGCCCGCGGCATCGGTGCGACCGCTGCTGGCGTGTCCTGATTCGATGCGGCCGATGCCCGCGAGCAGGTTCCAGGTGAGCCCGCAGCCGGGCTGGGCGGTCTGCATGGCCAGTTCGGCATTGCGGTAGGCGGCGAGCACGATCTCGGGGATGCCGAGCGTACCGCTGCCGGGAGGTAGTGAAATCGATTGCAGCGGCACGGTTCCGGCGAAGGGGGCCAGGCTGTTGGCCGAGGGGCTCAGCGCGCGGAGTTTGCGCGGCGCCTCCTGGGTCACCGGTAGCAGGCCGACGATTTCGGACGGATCGCTCTCGGGTTTGTGGTCGGTGGTGCTCTTGTTCGCGGCGAGCAGGGCCTCCGGCGCGCTCGGCGCGGTGCTCGGGTTCGACGAGTGCGCGGCCGACCCCGACGCGACGAGTCCCGCGACGACAAGGGCCGACATAGTTATCGGAGCAGAGATTCGCATTGCGGCCACACCAACCCTTTACGTCGAAGCAGCGGCGCCGCAGAGTCCCCCCTCCGGCCCGCCCGGAACAACGTGATCCAGGTTACCCATCGGTCAGGTACTTACAGAGCATTTCCGGTTACTCATCTGGAGCACCTGGCGAAACCGGGGGCGAAGACGGCGTTTGACCGGAGGTTTTCTTGCGGGCGCCTTTTCGCTTCGCCTCCGTCTTCGGCGCGCCGTCGAGCATTTCCTTGATCTCTTCCAATTCGCGCCGGAGGTAGTCGCGGGTGGCGACATCGCCGACGGCCAGGCGCAGCGCCGCCAGCTCACGGGCGAGGAACTCGGTGTCGGCCTTGGTCTGCGCGGCCCGGGTGCGGTCCTCCTCGAGCGAGACCTTGTCGCGATTGTCCTGGCGGTTCTGGGCGAGCAGGATCAGCGGCGCCGCGTAGGCCGCCTGGGTGGAGAAGGCCAGGTTGAGCAGGATGAACGGGTACGGGTCCCAGCGCAGCGCCACCACGAAGACATTGAGCAGGATCCAGACGATGACGATGATGGTCTGGATCGCCAGATAACGCCCGGTGCCGAGGAACCGGGCAACCCGCTCGCTGCTGCGCGCGAACGCCTCGGAGTCCCAGTCGAAACGCAGCCGGGTACCGCCCGGTGTCTCCAGCCGCTGCCGGGCCAGGTTCTTCTCGCTCACGCATGTCCTTTCGGCTGCTCCGCTGATGCCTCGAGGCGCTGACCTCTCATGCCGGTTTCCCGTCGGTGTCGATCGGTGTCGGCTCGGTCTGTTCGAGCGGCGGGGTCTCCTCTTCGCGCCAGTCCTCGGGCAGCAGATGGTCGAGCACGTCGTCGACGGTGACCGCCCCGAGCAGGTGGTTCTCGTCGTCGATCACCGGCCCGCAGACCAGGTTGTAGGTGGCGAAGTAGCGGGTGACGGCCGAGAGCGGCAGTTCGGGGGTCAGGGCGGCCAGGTCGGTGTCGACCATGCCGCCCACCAGGTGCGCGGGCGGCTCGCGCAACAGGTGCTGGATGTGCACGCAGCCCAGGTAGTTACCGGTCGGGGTGGCCGTGGGCGGCCGGACGACGAACACCATGGAGGCCAGGGCGGGGGTGAGGTCGGGATCGCGGACGCGGGCCAGCGCCTCGGCGACCGTGGTCGACGGACTGAGGACGACCGGTTTGGTGGTCATCAGGCCACCCGCGGTGTCGGGGGAGTGGGCGAGCAACCTGCGCACCGGTTCGGACTCCTCGGGATCCATCAGGGCGAGCAGCGATTCGGCTTCGCTCTCGGGCAGTTCGCCGAGCAGGTCGGCCGCGTCGTCGGGGTCCATGGCCTCGAGCACGTCGGCGGCCCGCCGGACCTCGAGGTGGCCGAGCAGGTCGACCTGGTCGTCGTCGGGCAGTTCCTGCACCACATCGGCGAGGCGTTCGTCGTCGAGGGCGATCGCCACTTCCACGCGGCGCTTCTCGGGCAGTTCGCGCAACCGGTTGGCCACGTCGGCGGCGCGCAGCCCTTCGAATTGGGCCAGCAGCGCGGTGACATCCTGGCCCGGCCTGCCGACGGCGGCCGGTGTCAGGCCGCTCACCGACGACCAGTCGACCACATGCACCGTCCGCCTGCGCCCGATCCGCCGGTGCCCGCGCACCGCGATCCGGCCGACCACCCAGTCCCGGGTGCGGGTCTGCTCGATGCCCAGATCGGCGACGAACACGTCCACGTCCTCGAGATCGGGTAGGTCCGGGTCGTGCACGTGCACCCGGGTGTCGACGATCTGGGCCAGCGCGAGCAATTCGCCCGCACGCTGGGCGAACCGGCGCAGGCTCACGGTTCCGGTATTGAGCGTCACCACGCCCGGCTCGATCGCGGTGACCCGCAGCATCGGCACGAAAATCCTTCGGCGCGTGGGCAACTCGACGACCAGGCCGTGTACGCGCGGCGGTTGCCGCCCGAACCGGACGGCGACGACCGCGTCCCGGACCCGGCCGATAGACTCGCCGTCCGGACCCAGCACTGTCAGGCCGGCGAGCCGGGCGACGTACACCCTGGTGGTTGCCATGACCTCAGGCTAGTAGTAAGGAGCGTGCTCCCATGAAGCCCCGCCGTTCGGTGCTCGCCGTGCCAGGCAGTAGCCAGAAGATGATCCACAAGGCGATGGGACTGCCGGTCGACGAGGTCTTCCTCGATCTTGAGGACGCGGTGGCGCCCGAAGCGAAGGTGTCGGCGCGCGCCAATATTGTGGCCGCCCTGCACGAACCGGGCTGGGGCGAGCAGCTGCGGGTGGTCCGGGTCAACGACTGGACGACCGAATGGACCTACGCCGACGTCATCACGGTGGTGGAGGGCGCGGGCCGTGAGCTCGACGCGATCCTGCTGCCCAAGGTCACCGACGCGGGCCAGGTGCGGGCGCTGGATCTGCTGCTGACCCAGCTGGAGAAGGTGTGCGGGCTCGAGGTCGGGCGCATCGGCATCGAACCGCAGCTCGAAAACGCCATGGGCCTACGCAATATCGACGAGATCGCCACCGCCAGCCCCCGTGTGCAGGCCCTGGTCTTCGGTCCCGCCGACTTCATGGCGAGCCTGAATATGCGCACCCTCGTCGTCGGCGAACAGCCGCCCGGCTACGACACCGGCGATGCCTACCACCACATCCTGATGACCATCCTGCTCACCGCCCGCGCCCACGGCCTGCAGGCCATCGACGGTCCCTACCTGCAGGTTCGCGATGTCGACGGCTTCCGCCGGGCCGCCGCGCGCACCGCCGCGCTCGGCTTCGACGGCAAATGGGTGCTGCACCCGGACCAGATCGACGCCGCCAACGAGATCTTCAGCCCGCGCCAGGAGGACTACGACCGCGCCGAATTGATCCTCGAGGCCTACGCCTTCCACACCTCGACCGCCGGCGGTGCTCGTGGCGCGGTGATGCTCGGCAATGAGATGATCGACGAGGCCTCCGCCAAGATGGCACAGGTCATAGCCGAGAAGGGCCGCGCCGCCGGAATGAGCAGGACCACCCGTTTCACTCCGCCACAACCCGGCCAGGAATAGCAGAATGGGACTATGACGAATCCCTTGGGCAACTCGAACCGCGGGCGGCAGGCGTTGCCGACGCCGCCGTCGGGCTGGCCGGTCGGGTCGTATCCGACCTACGCCGAGGCGCAGCGCGCGGTCGATTACCTGGCCGACAACCAGTTCCCGGTGCAGGACGTGACCATCGTCGGCGTCGACCTGATGCAGGTGGAGCGGGTGCTGTACCGGCTCACCTGGGGCAAGGTCATCGGTGGCGGTGTGGTGTCGGGCGCCTGGCTCGGCCTGTTCCTCGGCCTGCTGCTGAGCCTGTTCACCACCACCGGTGGGGCGCTCGGTCCACTGGTCGTCGGTCTGCTCGGCGGCATCGTGTTCGGTGTCATCACCACGTCCATTCCCTACGCGGCGACCAAGGGGCAGCGCGACTTCGCGTCGACCATGCAGTTGGTCGCCGGTCGCTACGACGTGCTGTGCGACCCGAAGACCGCCGAACGCGCCCGCGACATGCTGGCCCGATTGGCGCTGTGACGCAATGGATGTGGTGAATTCGGTCCGCACCGCGGTGCTGGACCACTACGAGGTCGAGCGTGCCGGTGTGGACTCAGCGTCGGTGACGTTCCTCGGGCTGGAACCGATCGAGATCCTGCGCATCCCCGGTGACGGTGTGGTGCACTACGCGACGCTGGGCGGCTCGCGTCATCCGATGGGCGACCCGGCCGACCTGCTCGCCGATCCGGTCCGTGGCCCCCGCGCCGAACTCGTGCTCACGCTGTTGGCCGCCGCCGGGCCGCAGGCGGGCCTGGTCCGTTCACTCGGCGTGCTCGTCGCCACGCCGTCGGTGGAAGGTGTTGTGCTGCAAGCCGACGCGCTGCTCGATCTCGGTGAACCGTTGTGGCACAACGGGCCTTTCACCGCGGTGCTGCTCGGTGAGAGCGAGGTGCCCGAGATCGTGCTGCCCGAACCGGCCGAACCGGTGCGCTACCTCAGCGTCACCCCGGTGACCGCCACCGAGGCCGCCTGGGTGCGGGTGCGCGGCGCGCAGGCATTACGGGACGCGTGGGCCGAGGCGGGTATCGACGTACGCGATCCCGGACGCGGTGCGGTGAACCTCTAGAGCCACTTGTTGCGGCGGAAACTGCGGAACAGCAACGCGCACAGCACCGCCATCAGCGCGACCACCGCCGGATAAGCCCACCGTTGGTGCAGTTCCCACATGTAGTCGAAGTTCATGCCGTACACACCCGCGATCATGGTCGGCACCGCCGCCATGGCCGCGTACGCCGAGATCTTGCGCATATCGGTGTTCTGCTGAACGCTGATCTTGGCCAGCGCCGCGTTGACCAGGCTGCTCAGCGCCTCGTCGAAGTAGGCGATCTGTTCGTTGACGCTGACATGGTGGTCGGCCACATCGCGCATGTAGCGCCGGAATTCGGTCGGTACCGGCAGGTCCTGGTTGTTCACCAACCGCTCGAGCGGAACGCCCAGCGGTGACACCGCCCGACGCAGCTCGACGACCTCGCGTTTGAGCTGGTAGATCGATTCGATGCCCACCTTGGAGTTCGGCGTGAACACCGCCTCCTCCATCTCGTTGACGTCCTCCTCGATGGATTCGGTTGTCTCCACGTAGGAATCGACCACGTGATCGGCCACGGCGTGCAGCACCGAGGGCGGACCCATCCGCAGCTGATCGGGATGACCCTCGAGTGCCCTTCGCACGCCCGACAGGCCGGTGTGTTCGCCGTGGCGAACGGTGATCGCGAAATGCGGGCCGGTGAAGACCATGATGTCGCCGGTCTCCACGATCTCGCTGATGGCGTGCATATCGTGTTCCACGTAGCTGACCGTGCGCATCACCAGGAACAGCGTGTCGTCGTAGCGTTCCAGCTTGGGGCGCTGACGGCCGACCACGGCGTCCTCGACGGCCAGCGGATGCAGCCCGAAGATCTCGGCGATGTCGTTCATCTGCGTCTCGTCGGGATCGTGCAGGCCGACCCAGACGAAGCCCGAGTCGGTGCCGCGCGCCTCCGCCAGCGCCTGCTGCGGGGTGAAGCGGCCGGGTAACCGCTTGCCGTCGACGTACACACCGCAGTCGACGATGGCACGCGCGGTCGGCACCGGTACCCGCGGCCGCGCGGTCGTCGCGGCACGACCCGTCTTGTGAAAGTTCGGCAGTGACGGGAAGGAAGGCACATCCGGATGTTACGGGCAGGTCGACGACCGCACACCGGCCGACACCGCACTGTAAGACTGAGTGTGTGCGCATCGACCTGCATACCCATTCCACCGCCTCCGACGGCACCGACACACCGGCCGAACTGGTTCGCCACGCCGCCGCGGCCGGGCTCGACGTCGTCGCGATCACCGACCACGACACCACCGGCGGGTGGGCCGAGGCAGAAGCGGCGCGTCCGCCGGGACTCACACTGGTACGCGGGATGGAGATGTCGTGTACGGGCATGGGGGAGGACGGTTTTCCCGTTCCGGTGCACCTGCTGGCCTACCTGTTCGACCCGGCCGACCGCGGCTTCGCCGAGGAACGTGAACGATTGAGGGCCGAGCGCATCGCACGGGTGCGTGCCATGGCGGAGTTGATGGTGGCCGACGGGCTGCCGATCGACCCCGAGGCCGTGCTGGCCGGTGCCGGACCGGCCGCGGGGCGTCCGCATCTGGCGCGGGCACTGGTCGCGGCGGGTGTGGTGGCCAGTGTCGACGCCGCGTTCGTCGACCTGCTCGCCCCGCACGGGCCGTACTACGCGGAGAAGGTGGATACGCCGTTGCCGCGCGCGGTGCAGCTCATCGCCGATGCGGGCGGGGTGAGCGTGCTCGCCCACGTGCGGGCCCGCAAACGGGGCAGGCTGCTCGCGCTCGACGAGATCAGGAACCTGGCCGGGCTCGGTCTCACCGGCCTCGAGATCGACCATCCCGATCACAGCGACGCCGATCGCGCGGTACTCACCGAGCTGTCCGGCGAGCTCGGCCTGGTGCGCACCGGGTCGTCGGACTACCACGGCAGCAACAAGACCATCGAGATCGGCGCCTGCCGCACCGATCCGGAACAGTTCGAGGTATTGATCGGCAAGGCGAGCGGGGTTCCGGTGATCTCGTCGTGACGGCGGTCCGGGCGCTGAGCGGGGTGGTCGCGGGCGGTGTCGTCGCGCTGCTGTGTGTGGTCGTCGGTGCCGCGCTGATCGGTGCGCGCCGCGACTTTCCCGGGCCTGGCGGCGAATCCTTGACGTGGCATGTCCTGGTGACGGTGGTCGTGGTCGGGGCGCAGATCATCGCGGATCGGCGGCGCGGGGCGGCGGCTCTGGCCGGGTCGGCCGTCGTGTTCGTGACGACCGGCGCCCTGCTGTGGACACAGTGGTGGGGATGACAGTCCGCTAATGGTTGCGGAAGGGTGAACTGTGCCCGAATATCTCTCAGTATGGGCAACCTGGAGACGGATGTTCTGATTCTCGGCGGCGGACCCGCCGGGCTCTGGGCCGCCGTCTCCGCGGCCGCGCACGGGGCGCGGGTGGTGCTGGTCGACAAGAGCCGAAGCGGTTCGAGCGGCCCGGGTGTCTACGGTGCGACCACGGTGTGGGACATACCGCCTGGTCAGGCGCGGGCCGAAGCCGTGGAGCGCGCGCTGGTGCGCGGCGGTGGTCTCGGTGACCCGGCCTGGCTGCACCGCGTCATCGACGAGGCGCACGAGCGGTTGCGGAACTGGTCGGGCAGGCAGGTCGCCGACCCGCGACGGATCCGGTTCGACGGTGCGAGTTACCTGCGCCGACTGCGTCGCGGCGCCCTCGAAGCCGGCGTGCGCATCCTCGATCACCACCCCGCCCTGCACCTGCTCGTCGATCGCTCGGGACGGGTGGTCGGCGCCTCAGGGGTGCAGCGGCACAACAACTTTCAGCGCTGGACGATTCGTGCGGGCGCCGTGGTGGTCGCCACCGGCGGCTGTGCGTTCGGGTCCGGCGGCGCGGGCACCGAGGTGAACACCGGCGACGGCCTGCTGATGGCGGCGGAGACCGGTGCCGAGCTGTCGGGCATGGAATTCTCCAGCGCCTACGTCCTGGCCCCGGTGCTCGCCCGGGTGCACCCGCATCGCACGATCGCCAGTGGGCTCGCGGTGCGTTTCACCACGTTCTACGACGAATCCGGGTCCGAGCTGCCGGGGCGCACGTCCGCGGCGCTGGCCGCCATCGCCGACGGCAGGCGGGTGTTCGCCGCGCTCGACGACGTGCCCGAGGTGGTCGGGCACTGGCTGCGCAGGCAAGGCGCGGTCGACGCGGCGGGCCGGGTGCCGGTGCGCGCGGTGCTCGACGGCACCGTGCGCGGCTCCGGCGGGCTGGCCCTCACCGGCGCCGACTGTGCGAGCACCGTGCCCGGGCTCTTCGCCGCGGGCGGCGTCGCCGGTCGTGAGGTCGTCGCCGGGGCTGCCGGGTGCTCGGGCGGGTTGCGTGGCGCCTGGGCGCTCGCCTCGGGTAGCTGGGCAGGGGAGGGCGCCGCCCGCGCGGCCACCGCCTTCCGTGACGATGTCGCCCTGCCGCCTGCGCCCGGAGCCGGACTCGGTCCACACGCTCACATCGACCCGCGCTCGGTGATCGGACTCGTCCAGGAACACACCTTGCCGCTACGCCGCAGCTTCCGGCGCAGCGCCGACAGCCTCACCGACAGCATCGCCGAACTCGACGCCATGTGGCCCGGCGCCCGGTTCGAGCTCGGCGGAACCGGTGCCGAGCGATTGCGCGCCCGCGAGGCCGCCGCTCTGCTCGCCGTCGCCCGGTGGGCCGGATACAGCGCCCTCACCCGCACCGAGAGCCGTGGCATCCACCGGCGCATCGACCATCCCGATGTGCTGGCCGAGTGGCGGCTCAGGTTGCGCTGTGGTGGCCTCGACGAGGTCTGGGTGCGCCCGGAGCAGCGGCCCGACCCGCGCGGCGGCGAGCTCACCGCGAACACCACCGTCACGGTGTGACTGTTCACCGGTGACCGCACCGGTGCTGCGAGTTTTCGCTAACTCCACGGCAATTCGACACGGCTACGCTCGACGGATGACGCCCAGCTCGTTGACACGCCGCACCGGTTTGGCAACCGGTCGGCCGAGCTGGCAGAATGGTGCGAATTCCCTTCCCTTGCCACCGCCGGGTTCGGGGATGTTGGAGACCGTCCGCGTCGCGACGCACCGTCGTGGCCGAAGGTCGACCCGTTTGCTCGCCCGGACCACCCGTCCGGCTCCGCTCCGCGGTTCAGTGTCGCGCCCCGCATCCGGTTCCGTCCGGAAACGCGGGCGGCCGCGCACCCGATGAGCGTCATGTATCCCGTATTCCAGATAAACGCGGCTTTCAGAAAAACCCGGCGGTAACCGTCCCCCGGTTGAGCCCGACTCGAGCAGGAGTGAAATCGTGTCACCTGTGACTGACGCACCGAATGCCACCGCGGCGCCCCAGGCCGATGACGCAGCCAGCCTCGCTGCTATCACCAACGAGGAGATCTTCGCCGGTCACCTCGGCGGCAAACTGTCGGTCGAGCTCAGCGCGCCGCTGGAGACCCAGCGCGACCTGTCGATCGCCTACACCCCCGGCGTCGCCCAGGTGAGCCGCGCGATCGCCGAGGACCCCGCCCTCACCAAGACCTACACCTGGACCGATCGTCTCGTCGTTGTCGTCAGCGACGGCACCGCCGTGCTCGGCCTCGGCGACATCGGCCCGCGCGCCTCGCTGCCCGTGATGGAGGGCAAGGCCGCGCTGTTCAAGAAGTTCGCGGGCCTCAACTCGATCCCGCTGGTGCTCGACACCACCGATCCCGACGAGATCGTCGAGACCCTGATCCGCCTGCGCCCCAGCTTCGGTGCGGTGAACCTGGAAGACATCTCGGCGCCGCGCTGCTTCGAGATCGAGCGCCGCGTCATCGAGGCGCTGGACTGCCCCGTCATGCACGACGACCAGCACGGCACCGCCATCGTGGTGCTCGCCGCGCTCAAGGGTGCCGCCGCGCAGCAGGGCCGCGACATGTCGGCGCTCAAGGTCGTCGTCTCCGGTGCCGGTGCCGCGGGTGTGGCGTGCGCCAACATCCTGCTGGCCGCGGGCGTTCCCGATGTGGTCGTGCTCGACTCCAAGGGCATCGTGAGCATCGGTCGTGACGGCCTCAACGGCGTGAAGGCCGACCTGGCCGCCCGCAGCAATCCGCGTGGCCTGACCGGTGGTCCCGCCGACGCCCTGGCCGGCGCGGATGTCTTCCTCGGCCTGTCCGCGGGCACCATCCCCGAGGAACTCATCGCCTCGATGGCTCCCGAGTCGATCGTGTTCGCCATGTCGAACCCCGACCCGGAGATCCACCCCGAGGTGGCCGCCAAGTACGCCGCCATCGTGGCCACCGGCCGCAGCGACTTCCCGAACCAGATCAACAACGTCCTCGCCTTCCCCGGCGTCTTCAAGGGCGCACTGGACGCGGGCGCTCGCCGCATCACCGAGGGCATGAAGGTCGCCGCCGCCGACGCCATCTTCAACGTCGTCGCCGACGAACTGGCCGTCGACCGCATCATCCCGAGCCCGCTCGACCCGCGCGTGGCTCCCGCCGTCGCCGAGGCCGTGGCCGAGGCCGCGCGCCGCGAGGGCGTCGCCTGATCGGCAACGCACAACTGACAGCGGCCCCGCTCCCCTAGGAGCGGGGCCGCTGTCGTCCACCTGTGCGCGGTGGGATCATGAGGTGATGAAGACGATCACCGTGCAGCTTCCCGATGAGGTCGAATCCCAGCTGGCAGGCGCGGCGGAGGCCGACGGAATCTCGGTGAACGTGGCCGTCGTGCAGGCGGTGCAGGACTGGATTCACGCCCAGGCCCAGCGGACTCGTGAACGCGCGAGGATGCGGGATGTGCTCGCCGACGATCCGCATCTGCGTGCGCTGCTCGGCGACGACTGAATCGCCTAGGCGATCGGGGTGTCGAGGCCGCGGGCGGTGAGCCAGGCGAGGGCGGCGGCCTTGGGTTCGATCTTGGCGGCGCCGGAGACGGCGGTGTTGAGGGAAATCAGTTCCGCGGTGGTGAGTTCGGCCGACACCGCGTCGAGGACGGCGACGGCTTTGTCGGTCTTCTTGGCGGCGTGGAAGAGGGGGACCACATTCTGGGCGGCGAAATTGTTCTTGGGGTCGGTGAGGACGACGAGGTCGTTCTGGATGATCGCCGGTGAGGTCGTGTAGATATCGGCGGCGGTGACCCGGCCGTCGATCAGGGCACGGACGGTCTCCGGTTCGTCGGCGATGGCGACGAAATTCTGGGCGCTGATATCGAGGCCGTAGTTCTTGCGTAAGCCGGGTAGGCCGCCGGGGCGATCGGCGAATTCGGGTTTGGCGGCGAAAGTCGTCTCGGCCGAATGCGGTGCGAGGTCGGCGATGGTGGTGAGGTTCCAGCGCTGCGCGGTCGCCCGGGTGACGACGACCGCGTCGGAATTCTGACCGGGGGCCGGGGTGGCGATGGCGAGGTCCTCACCGAGCGCGCTGGTCAGCGCGGTGTCCACCTCGGCCGGGGAGGTCGCGGTCGCGTCTTTGTTCAAGTACCGCAGCAGGTTTCCGGTGTATTCGGGGACCAGTGAGACGACGCATCGGCGGACGGCGGGTAGATAGGCCTCGCGATTTCCGAAATCGAATTTCGTCGCCACCTTGAAACCGTTGATCCGCAGCACCTCGGAGTAGATGGTGGCCACGGTCTCGGACTCGGCGAAATCGGCCGAGCCGATGATCAATTCGTCACTGGCGCAATCGCCGCGCGCCAGCTGCTGATCGGAGTCGGCGCACGACGCCACCACCATCGCGGCGGCCAGTGCCACCGCGGCGGCCAGAATCCGGCCCATCCGCACCACCATGCGGTGTGCCGGTCGACATTGTCGGTGTGCAGAGGTTCTCACTGGAGTCCTTCCGGCAAAGGCGGGCAGTGCGCTGTGCGTGCGACGCGGACGCCGCAGGTACATTCTGGGTGTTCATATTGCCCCGCGTCGCGGCGAATTGCGGGGGTTGACGGCAAAGACAGGAAGTTGGTGTCGGCGGATGATCTCGGGCGCCCTGCGGCGGAGCGCGGCCGTGTTGGTAGCCGCCACCTGCGTTTTCGCCCTCGCGTCCTGTGCCGGTGACGAACCGGGCCCGGTCGTGACGGTCGGCGCCGACGGTTCGGCGGAAGCGATGGTGCTCGCCGAGATCTACGCCCAGGCACTGGCTCGCACGGGCATGGAAACGTCCGTCGTGAGTGAGTCCGCCGCGCCCGTGGCTGATCTGGATGCCGGTCGGATCGCCGTCCTGCCCGCGCGCAACGGCGCCCTGCTCGATCGATGGAATCCGTCGTCCTCGGCGCGCAAGCCCGAAGACGTCGGCGCGGCCGTGAATGCGGCGCTGCCGCAGGGACTGTCGCTGTCGGACGCCGCCGACGGCACCGACCTGCGCGCGCGACTGCTGGTCACTCAGGAGGCCGCCGCCCGCGACAACGTGCGCACTGTCGACGCGTTGACCTGCGAAAACGCCACGGCCGGCTTCGTCGAGGTGCCGGGGCTCGCGCGCACCGAACCCCCACGCATCGAGGGATGCTCCTTCGCCGCGACGGTGCGTTATCCGTCCTCGGCGCAACTCTTCGAAGCCTTGCGCCACGGGGACGTTCAGGTCGCCGTCCTGTCGGGTCCGGTCGCGGCGATCGAGGATTTCGTGGTCCTCGACGACAAGAATTACGACCTGCGCACGCAGAACGTCCTCGCGCTGTTCCGCTCGGGCATCTTCGACCGTGCGCGGCTGAAGAAACTCAATTACGTCGCGGGCGAGCTGACCACCGAGGGGCTGGTCGAGTTGCTCGGGCAGGTCGAGGGCGGGACAGCGCCCGCCGACGCCGCGCGCGGCTGGTTGAACGCGCACGGTCTCTGAGCCGGATCAACTATTGGCACTGAGCCAAAAACGCTAGTGTCGTCACCGACGCGGCAACGAGCGATGCCGTCGTGGGTGAAAGGTGTGCCGTGGCAGATCCCGAGGTGGACCCGCTGATCGAACGGGTACGCGAGGCCTATGCCGCGGTCACCGACGAGGCGCGCGCCGACAAGGTCGCCAAACAGCACGCCCGCGGCAAGCTGACCGCGCGCGAACGGGTCGCGCTGCTCGCCAACGGCGGCTTCTACGAATTCGGCGCGCTCGCCGGACCCGGACCCGCCCAGGCCGGTGCCGCGCCGTTGGTCGCGCCCGGTGACGGTGTGGTCACCGGCATCGCCTACGTCGACGGACGCCCGCTCGCCCTGGCCGCGTTCGACTTCACCGTGCTCGGTGGCAGCAACGGCGCCACCGGCATGGCCAAGCTCGACCGCTGCGTGGAACGCGCACTCCTGGACAAGATTCCGCTCGTCATGCTGATGGACGGCGGCGGGCACCGCATGCAGGAGGCGCTCGATTCGCGACTGGCCGCACCGGGTTCGCGGCTGCTGATGCGGCTGGCCGATCTGTCGGGGTACGTCCCGATCGTTGCGGCCATGATGGGTCCCGGTTTCGGCGCCCCCGCCAATCTCGCCGCCTGCTGCGACTTCGTCACCATCGTGCGGGGGATCGGCACCATCGGGATGTCGTCGGCGCCGCTCGTGCAGGCCGCGACGGGGGAGACCCTGACCAACGACGAGATCGGCGGCGCCGACATCCAGGCCGAACGCGGTGTCGTGGACGTGGTCACCGACGACGAACACGAGGCCATCGACGCCATCCGGCTCTACCTGTCCTACCTTCCGCCCTCGGCCGACGGCGCTCCCGTGCTCGGCACGGCTCCCTTCGAACCCGGCGACCGAGCAGGCGAGATCGACGCACTCGTGCCCGCCTCGTTGCGTGCGGGCTACGACGTGCGCGAGGTGATCGAGGCCCTGGCCGACCGCGACACGCTCTTCGAACTCAAACGCACCAACGCGCCGAATGTGGTGACCGCGTTCGTGCGCCTCGGCGGACGCCCGGTCGGTGTGGTGGCCAACCAGCCGCTGCACCTGGCGGGTGCGCTCGACAGCGCGGCGTGTGAGAAGGCCGCCCATTTCGTGGCCGTCTGCGACGCGTTCGGCCTGCCGCTGCTGATCCTCATCGACCTGCCCGGTTTCCTGGTCGGTACCGCCGCCGAGGAAACCGGCCTGGTCCGGCGCAGTGCGCGCCTGGGCTACGAACTCGCCAACGCGACGGTGCCCCGCTTTGTCATCGTCACCCGCAAGGCCTACGGCGCCGCCTACATCGTGATGGGCGGCGGGCGAAGTGTCGACGCGGATCTGTCGCTGGCCTGGCCGACCGCCGAGATCTGTGCCATCCCCATCGACAGCGCCGTCGACGTGGCCTTCCGCGCCGACTACGAATCCGCCCCCGACCCCGCCGAGCGCCGCACCCAGCTCATCAAACTCTTCCAGGCCAATATCGATCCGCTGCTGGCCGCCGACGGGTTCGGCATCGACGACGTGGTCCTGCCGTCGCGCACGCGCGGGCTGCTGCTCGAGGCGCTGGGCCGCGTCCAGCCCCGCCGCCCCGACCGGGTGCCGGGCAAGCGGCGGACCATCTCGCCGATCTAGATCACAGCGGGCCGAGTCCACGCGGCGCGTAACAGGATTCGGCCCGCCTCGGACGCCATACTCGAGAGATGCCGATCAGAGCCGCCGCATCGACCTCGACCCCCTCCCGGCGGGACCGGCGACTATGACCGACTCGCCGGCCCGCTCCCTGACCGCCCCGCTGACCCGCGTCCAGAACTGGGTGGAGTCGACACTGGCCCCCGTGGCGACCGACGACGACGATCCCGCCGACGTCTCGCACGGCTGGTGGGAGCGGATCCCCGCCGACCTCGCCGTCCTGTTCAACCACGTCGACCACTTCCCGCCCCGCCTCCTCCCCGACCACGACCTGCTCACCCTGTCCGGTGCCCACCGCGTCTGGACGATGTGGCTGGAAATCATCGACGACCAGCGAAACCGGATCCCCGAGTACGCCGCCGCTTACGACCCGGCAACCCTCAGCGCCGAACCCGCGGGTTCACCCAGCGAACTCTTCCTCCCCGAATTCATCCCGTTCGCCGACCTCGACGGCTCCACCCTGTTCCTCGACACCCGCCCCGGCGCCCGCTCCGGCTGCATCGCCGAATACAGCGCCACCGGCGCCTCGGAGGGCGAACTATGGCCGTCCCTCACCCACCTGTTCACCACCCTCGCCGACAGCCTGGAATCCGGCACACCATTCGCCGGCCACCACCCCACCGTCACCGAAGCAACACTGCATTGGCGCAGATAACGCTCGGCGATCTAGAGGCGGGTGGGGGACCAGTGAGATTGGGTGCGGGTGATTTTCAGGACGGTGGTGGACAGGAGGATTCCTGCGGCGATGAAGAGGAGGGCGGCGACCGTGCGTAGGAGGCTGAAGGTGAGCAGGGAGTCGACCTCGGCGTCGCGCAGGGTTTGGATGGTGTCGTGGTCCTCGGAGATGCCGGCGACTGTCAGGACGGAGCCGGTCCAGAAGGTGAGCCAGGCGGCGAGCCAGGCGATCCACCAGAGGGGCACTAGGGGCGTGCCGCGTTGCTGGGGGTTCGACGCTCGCGCGATGTCGTGCAGGAACAGGGGTGGGAACCACAGTGAGACGACGGGGACCACCCAGCCCCAGAACGCCCATGGCGCGGAGAGGTGATGCTGTGCGAGGGAGACCAGCTGGGCGTTGTTTCGGGACCGCAGCATCCACACCACCAGGACGATCCAGGTGACGAACATCAACAGCACCGACAGCAGCCACATGCCGACCTCGAGCGGCATCATGATGTCGCGGGCCGCGTTGTACTCGGCGCTGCTCACGGTGCCCTCGTAGCGTCCGGAGACCGAGCGATAGCCGAGCCAGCGCACCACGACCCCGGCTGTTTCGAGCACAAGTATCACGGCGATCAGCGCCACCACCGCGGTCCCGAGTCCGCGCACGGCACGAAAAGCTATGGGATGACTCATTTTCCACTCCCCCTGTCGAGATTTCCCCACGGTACCGCAGCCTTGACCAGCCAGAAGGGCTTATCCAGGGCGCAGCAGATGCTCGCCGGGCTTCGTGTCGGTGCCCGAGCCTAGGCTCGGCAGTGCGACGATCATGAACGGCCGGATCGTCACCCGATCAATCCCTCGATAGGACGTATCGATGACCACCGAACGCAATCCATGGCTGGCGCTGTTCGCGCTGGTGGTCGGGTTCTTCATGATCCTGCTGGACATGACGATCGTCGCCGTCGCCAATCCGGCGATCATGGGCGCGTTCCACACCGACATCACCGACGTCATCTGGGTGACCAGCGCCTATCTGCTCACCTATGCGGTGCCGCTGCTGGTCACCGGGCGATTAGGGGACAGATTCGGGCCGAAGAACATCTACCTGATCGGGTTGGCGGTGTTCACCGGTGCGTCGCTGTGGTGCGGGTTGTCGGGCAGCATCGGGATGCTGATCGCGGCGCGCGCCGCCCAGGGGATCGGTGCCGCGCTGATGACACCGCAGACGATGGCGGTGATCACCAGGACCTTCCCGCCGGACCGGCGCGGTGCGGCGATGGGTCTGTGGGGTGCGGTGGCCGGTCTGGCGACGCTGATCGGCCCGATTCTCGGCGGCGTCCTGGTGGACGGGCTCGGCTGGGAATGGATCTTCTTCGTGAACCTGCCCGTGGGCGTCATCGCGTTCGGTCTGGCGATGTGGCTGGTACCTGCCTTGCCGACCAGCAAGCACAAGTTCGACTTCGTCGGCGTGCTGCTCAGCGGTATCGGCATGCTCGCCCTGGTTTTCGGTATCCAGGAAGGCAACGCGCAGGATTGGGCGCCGTGGATCTGGGCGTTGATCGCGTTCGGTGTGGTGATGCTCGTGCTGTTCGTCGTGAATCAGGCGCGCAATACCGGCGAACCGCTCGTGCCGTTGAGTTTGTTCGCCGACCGCAATTTCGCCTTGTCGAATCTGGCGATCGCCGCGATGGGCGCCGCCGTCACATCCATGATGGTGCCCGCCTATTTCTATCTTCAGGGCGTGCGCGAGATGTCACCGACCACATCGGCACTGATGTTCGCGCCGATGGCGATCGTCACCGGTATCGCGGCGCCGTTCATCGGTAAATTCGCCGACCGATTACCGCCTCGCCTGATCCCCACCGCGGGCTTCTCCCTCTTCGCCGCCTCCATCGTCGGTTTCGCCGTGCTGATGAAGCCGGATTCCTCGATCGTGGCGTTCATGATCGTCGGCGGTCTCGCCGGACTGGCCAACGCCTGCATCTGGGCTCCGCTCGCCTCGACCGCCACCCACAACCTGCCGGTCACCCAGGCCGGTGCGGGCGCCGGTGTCTACAACACCACCCGCCAGGTCGGTTCGGTCCTGGGCAGTGCCGCCATCGGCGCCCTCATCGCCGCCCGGCTCAGCGCCAACGGACTCAGCGGCGACGCCCCGATCGGTGAGGGCGCGAGCACCGGCCCCCTCCCACCCCACGTCATCGACGAATTCAGTACCTCGCTCGCCCAGTCGATGCTGCTGCCCGCCGCGATCCTGCTCGTGGGCGTGCTCGCCTCGGCCCTGTTCGTCGGCCACGCGAAGTCAGCGGCGGCGAAACCGGAAGTCGCTACACAGAGTTCCTGACTTTGAGGTGGAGCACAGCGAGTCACATTTCGGGACTCGGCGGTGTCGAAAGGCGTAGCCGACACCACGTCCCGAGGGGGACTGAAATGTCCACGCTGACAATCGACCCGAAACACGGCCGACCGCTCTGAGCGGATCCGTTCGTTCGCGTACTGGGCGGCCACCTTCCTCATCGTGTTCGAACTGGTCGCGGGTTCGGTACGGAACCTGCTGCGCATCGAATGGATCGACATCCAGTTGGTACACCTGAGCTACCCGGGTTGCTTCGCCTACCTGCTCGGTGCCTGGCAGGTAGGTGCCGCAGTCGTGATCCTCGCCCCCGGCTTCCCGCGCGTGAAGGAATGGGCCTACGCGGGCGCCTTCTTCCTGTGGTCGGGCGCGGTGGACCTGCACCTGATCGAAGGCGACGGCATCCAATCCTGGGGCCTGCCACTGATGTTCGCCGTCCTGGCCGTCGCCTCCCGGCAAACGCGCCCGGGCGACCGCCGCCTCCCCGGCGCGCCGGTCGAGCACCCGACCCGCGAATGGACGATCGCCCTCACCCTCCTCGTCGCCCTCTACGCGATGTCCTTTGCGACCCTGCCCGCCGTCGAGGACTTCATACACCAGAACGCCCTGATCCTCGGCTGGATCGCCGAGTAGGAACTGGCGCTTGCTACTCGTCGTGTGCCGGCCGTGGCGGGCGGCATCCCGTCGGGCCGAATTCTGCTTCGCCCCTTAGGCTATGACGGATCGATGCCTAGAGACGGTGGGGGCGGGCGTGAGCGTCTGGGGTGCGGGCGAGAACTTCGCGGGCTATGAGCTCGAGCGGGTGCTCGGTAGAGGCGGCATGGGTACGGTCTTTCTGGCCAGACACCCTCGACTGCCACGCATGGTGGCACTGAAGGTCCTCAACGAGGAGATGTTCGGCGACCATGAGATCCGGCAGCGCTTCGAGCGTGAGGCCGACCTCATCGCTCAGCTGGATCACCCGAATATCGTGGTCGTGCACGATCGCGGTGTCGAGGACAAACGGCTGTGGATCGCGATGCAGTATGTGCAGGGTTCGGACGCGGGCAGCCTAGACCCGGTAGACCCGACGCGAGCCGCACGGATCATCACCGACGTGGCCTCGGCCCTGGACTACGCCCACAATCGCGGCGTACTGCACCGTGACATCAAGCCCGCCAACATCCTGATCCACGATGCCGAACCGGGACGACCCGAACGGGTGCTGCTCGCGGACTTCGGTATCGCCCGGCTGCGTGATCAGGTCAACGGCCTCACACAGACCGGAACCTTCACCGCGACACTGGCATACGCCTCACCCGAACAGCTCGCGGGAGGCGAACTCGACGCACGCTGCGACCAATACTCCTTGGCCTGCACGCTTTTCGTGCTACTCACCGGAACCGTACCCTTCGCCGCGACCAACCCGGTCGCGGTGATCGGTGCCCATATGTCGGAACCCCCACCGTCGGTCTCCGCGCGACGGCCCGGACTACCTGTCCAATTGGATGCCGTGCTGCAGCGGGCCATGGCCAAGCGGCCACAGGACCGGTTCGCTTCTTGTTCAGAGTTCGCGCACGCGGTGCAATGGGCTCTGGCATCTCATGCCGATGTGGGTGCTCCTCGATCGGCTGCGGTCGCGAATCCTGCTGCGCAACAGACCTTGACCCCGGCGATGCTCGCCCGCGCCGGCACTGCGGTCATCGACGCGCGGACACCGCACGTTCCGCCGTCGACTCGCCCCACCGAAACACAGCCAACCGCGGGAAGGCTCTGGCCTGCGCTGTTCGCGATGGCCTTCGGCTTCTCCCTGATCGCGTTGTACTACTCGGCCAGTGGTCACGTGGTAGACGACTACGGCTATTCCGACTTGGAGATTTCCGATTCGAGCTGGATAGATGGTGCGTTTGTTTCGGGGTTTTTGGCACCGCTGCTGATTGCCGGTCGGCTCGGTGACCGCTTCGGACCGAGAGCCGTCTATTTGTTCGGCATCGTGGTCTTCGCCGCTGCCACGGCGTTGTGTGGCGCATCGGTCGACGGCGCGATGTTCATCGTCGCGCGCGGGGTTCAGGGGCTCGGCGCGGCGTTGATGGCCCCGCAAGCGATCGTTGTCATCACCCGTACTGTTCCGCCGGACAGACGCGGTCGGGCGATCTCTCTGTGGGGAGTGATGACAGGTGGGACGCTGCTGTTCGTCGGCATCGCGGCTGCTTACATCAGCGAAGAGTGTGCCTGGCGAGCGCAGTTTTACGCCGGGGTGCCGCTCTGTGTGGTGGCGCTCGTACTCGCGCTGCGACTGGTGCCCTCGTTGTCGGCTTCGGTCCGCAATTTCGACCTACTCGGGTCAGTGCTGAGCTGTATCGGTGTCTTCTCGATGGTGTGGGGTGGCCAGCGACTCCGTGGGGCGGAGTCTGCGTCCGATGTCCTCGCTTGGGTATTGATCGCTGCAGGCCTTGTCGTGCTCGCCGGGTTCATCCTGAGTCAGGTGCGTTCCGGTAGTGACGCATTGATACCGTTGCGGATTTTCCGTCGCCGGAACGTCGCGTTGTCTACCCTGGGTATCGTGCTGGTGAGCACTGCGAGCAGTGCGCTGGCGGTCATCGTTACCGTTTACCTGAGATTCGACGCCGAAGTGCGTGAGTACGCCCCATACAGCCCAGATGCCAGTGACCCGACGGATTCGATAGTTGCCTCATTGCAGACGACTTCATCGTACTGGGACTCGATGGTGATGGTGCTGATAGTCGCAGGTCTTGCGGCGTCGATGATGGGAACGTTGGCCGATCGGGGATCCCCCTGGGTGCTGCCGAGCATAGGATTCCTGTTGTTTTCCGCGGCAGCGTTTTCGTTGTATCTCATCGTCTCCAACAGTCCGTCCGAATTGTGGACTCTCGGCGTTCTGGCTGCGGGGGCACTCGCCGGCGCCGCAGTCGGAACATCCTTGACCGCAGAGGCATCCCGATCCTTGCGCGAGGAGCAGGCCGGTGCTGGAGCAGGCATATACAGCCTCTCCATACAGATCGGCATAGTTCTGGGCGGAGTGGTCACCAGTTCAATTCTCGCCGATCGGTTCGGTTCATCGGATTGGGAGGAAAATTACCGGGACTATGCCTTCTACTTGCCGGGCTTCCCGGGTCATCAGAGCGGGGCCTATCTGGCATTTCGAGACTCGCTCTGGTTCCTTGCGGTGATTCTCGTAGTCGGAGCGCTTGCCGCAGCGTCGTTGAGGTCCAAGAAGTCTCAGCGGCTGGATTGAGTCACCGTTCTTTGCGTGCACAGGTACCGTGGGGTCGGCGCGTCGATATCGAAAGTGCGCTGGTCACGGGCCGGGATAGGTAGTCTGCGCGGCATGACAGCACGTTCTCTTCGTCGATTCGTGTCTGCAGTGTTCTTGGCAGCCGCGATTCCGGTGGTATCGCCCGTCCAGTCCGCGCTCGCCGCGCCCTGCTCCGATGTGGAGGTGGTGTTCGCGCGGGGGACCGCGGAGCCGGGTGGGGTGGTCGGGGTGACCGGGATGTCCTTTGTCGAGGCGCTACGGGCGAATGCCGGTGGGCGGTCGGTGGGGGCTTATGGGGTCGACTATCCGGCCAGTAGTGACTTCGCGGATCGGCTAGGGTTCGCGCAGTCGGTTGTGCGGGGGATCGACGATGCGCAGCGGCGGGTGGAGTTCGTCGCTGAGAATTGTCCCGGCACGCGGATCGTGCTCGGCGGGTATTCGCAGGGTGCGGCGCTGGCCGGGTTCGCGACGGGTGCCGGTGTGCCCGAGGGGGTTCCGCCGGAATACGAGCGGTACCTGCCCGAACCGATGCGGGGCGAGGTGGTCGAGCACGTCGCCGCCGTCGTGCTGTTCGGCAAACCCTCCGAACGGTTCCTGCGTGACGCCGCCGCGCCCGCGCTGTCGATCGGCGCGTCCTACCGGAACAAGACCATCGACCTGTGCATCGACGGCGACAACATCTGCGACGGTTCGCCGCTGGCCTACCCCAATGCCCTGCACACCCTCTACAGCGTCAACGGAATGACCGTCACCGCAGCCCAATTCGCGGCCCAGCGGTTCTGAAACGTACCGAGAACAACGAAAAGGCCGGTTGCACAAAGCAACCGGCCTTTTCTGATCAGCTACGTCAGCTGTAGATCTTGTCGACCTCACCGGCGTACTGCTTCATGACGACGGCGCGCTTGAGCGACATCTTCGGGGTGAGCTCGCCCGTCTCCTGGGTCCAGTCGACCGGGAGGATACGGATCTTCTTGATGGCCTCGGCCTTGGAGACCTTCTTGTTGGTCTCGTCGACGGCGGCCTGGATCTCGGCGACCAGCGCCTCGTTCTCGATCAGCTTCTCGATCGCGGTGTCGGCGGCGACACTGTTGCGGTCCTTCCAGCCCGGCAGGGCCTCGGGATCGAGGGTGATCAGGGCGCCGATGAACGGCTGCCCGTCACCGACAACCATCACCTGGCTGATCAGCGGGTGCGCGCGCAGGGAGTCCTCGAGCACGGCGGGGGAGACGTTCTTGCCGCCCGCGGTGACCAGGATTTCCTTCTTGCGGCCCGTGATGGTGATGAAGCCGTCGGCGTCGATGGCACCCAGGTCGCCGGTCTTGAACCAGCCGTCCTCGAACGCTTCGGCGGTGGCTTCGTCGTTCTTCCAGTAGCCACCGAACACGACCGAACCCTTGAGCAGCAGCTCGCCGTCCTCGGCGATCTTGGCGGCGTGGCCCTGGATCGGGCGACCCACCGAACCGACCCGGATGTGGGTCGGGGTGTTCACGCTGAACGCGGCGGTGGTCTCGGTCAGGCCGTAGCCCTCGTAGATGGTGACGCCGACGCCACGGAAGAAGTGGCCGAGGCGCGCGCCCAGGGGGCCACCACCGGACACGGCGGCCAGGCACTGCCCACCGAGAGCGGCACGCAGCTTGCTGTAGACCAGCTTGTCGAAGACGAAGTGCTTGAGCTTGAGCAGCAGGTCGGGGCTGCCCTTCTCGAGCGCCTCGCTGTAGGCGATGGCCGTCTCGGCGGCGGCGTCGAAGATCTTGCCCTTGCCGCCGTCGTGCGCCTTCTGCTTGGCCGAGTTGTAGACCTTCTCGAACACGCGCGGCACCGAGAGGATGAAGTCCGGCTTGAACTCACCGAACTGTTCGACCAGCGTGGTCCAGTCCGAGGAGTGGCGGATGGTCACCTTGGAATCGAAGGCGATCAGCGCGACCGCGCGGGCGAACACGTGCGCCAGCGGCAGGAACAGCAGGGTCTTCTGGCCCTCGGCGACGAACGCGCTGAGCTCGATGCCACCCGAGCGCGACTCGGCCCACAGGTTGGCGTGGGTGAGCTGCACGCCCTTGGGCTTGCCGGTGGTACCCGAGGTGTAGATCAGGGTGGCGGGCGAGGCCGCGCCGACCTGCTTGCGGCGCTCGTGCACCACGGCGTCGTCGAGGTCGGCACCACGCTCGATGAGGGTGTCGACGGCGCCCTTGTCGATCTGCAGGGTCTCGGCGAGCGCGGGCAGCGACGCGGCGTCGATCTCGTCGATGGTCGCCTTGTGCTTGTCGTTCTCGACGACCAGCAGCTTGGTCTCGGAATCCTGCAGGATCCACTTGGCCTGCTCGGCGGCCGAGCTGTCGTAGATCGCGACGGTCACGCCACCGGCGGCCCAGATCGCGAAGTCGAGCAGCGTCCACTCGTATCGCGTGGCCGCCATGATCGCGACCCGGTCGCCCAGTTCGACGCCGGAGGCGATCAGGCCCTTGGCGACGCCGGTGACGGCTTTCGCAAATTGTGCCGCCGTGACGTCATTCCAGCCGCCGCTGCCGTTCGGAACGTTGAACAACACCGCGTTCGGCGTCTCCTCGCCGAAGCGGAAGACGTTGTCGGAATTGTTCGCATCGTCCGGGATGGTGTAGGAAGCCGGAACTTCGAACTCTCGCATCAGTGCCCTTCCAGTGGGTTCTACTCGCCAGTAATCTACGACACGTTCGGCCCGGTTGCGATATCGCCGCCCGAAATGCCCGTCACCTGGCTTTATCGTAAGTCGTCTATCGATACGGGCTGGATTGCTTCCCGCAGGAAGTCCGCGAGTTCGCGCAGCGCGAGCGCGGCCTCGGCGACCAGCGCGGCCTGCAGTTGCGCGACGTGCCAAAGGCCGCGGGTTTCGGTGAAACGGACGTGAACGCCCGCTCCACGCAGGGCCGAGACGAGCGTGCGGCACTGGTCGTGCAGAAGTTCGCTCACATCGACCTGCACATAGGTGGGTGGCAGGCCGATCAGGTTGCCCGACAGCGGGGCGTAACCCGCGGTGGTGGCGTCGCCGTCGCCGAGGTAGTGGGCGGCGCACAGTCGCGACCACGCCCGGTTGATCACCAGGTCACGGTCGCGGCTCGGCGGGTCGGTGGGGTCGACCCACGGTGCGATGAGCCCGAGCGCGGCCGGGGTCATCTTGTGGCGTTCGATCAGCCGCTGGGCCAGCGCGAGCGCGAGTCCACCGCCCGCCGAATCGCCGGCCAGACAGATCTGATCCGGCTGGTAGCCGACGTTGTTCACCAGATCGAGGAACGCGGCCTCGGCGTCGTCGAGGCCGGCCGGGAAGGGGTGCTCGGGCGCCAGCCGGTAGTCCAGCGAGTACACCGCACAGCAACTCTCCAGCGCCAGCCTGGCGACCAGGGAGCGGTGGGTGGCCAGCGAACCGACCACGTAACCGCCGCCGTGCAGGTACAGGATCGCGCCCGCGGCGCGCTCCGGCGGGACGGCCCGGGTACGCGAACCCGGGATCGCGATCTCGGCGATCACCCGCTCGGCGGGGCGCCCACCCAGCTGCAATTGCTGCACGACGGCGCCGTCGGGCATGAATTGCAGCCGGGAGGACACGTCGAGCATGGTGCGCTGCACGGCGACGGGCAGTCGCGCGTGCAGCGTCACCCGGAAGACCGGATCGAGCAGCGCGCGAACCACCGGCAGCGGAATCTTGAACTCGCGCATGGCGTTTTCCTGGATCTCGAGAGGGTCAGTGCGGCATGAAGCGGCCGTTGACGGCGGCCGAGATCCGGTTGTAGCCCGAAGCCAGGAAGCGCACGCTCACGTCGAGCACCTTGGCCTCCCAGCCGATCAGCACGCGCGCGTGACCCTTGCGCACACCCTCGGTGATGGTCTGCGCGGCCATCTCCGGGCTGTGGATCGCCAGGTACTTGTCGAACAGCGACGCGGTGTTGGCCTTGTCGATGCCCTCGGCGTAGGTGGCGTTGCGGGCGACGGCGGTCTTGATGCCGCCGGGATGCACGCAGGTGACCTGCACGGGCGTCTTCGAGACCTTCATCTCCTGGTACAGCGCCTCGGTGAAGCCGCGCACCGCGAACTTGGCCGAGTTGTAGGCCGCCTGGCCTGGCACGGTGACCAGACCGAACAGGCTCGACACGTTGACCACGTGGCCGTCACCGGACTCGATCAGCATCGGCAGGAACGCCTTGGTGCCGTTGACGACACCCCAGAAGTCCACGTCCATGATGCGTTCGATGTCTTTGAACTCGGTCTTCACCACGTCGCCGTGGTAGGCGATGCCCGCGTTGTTGTACACCTGGTGCACCACGCCGAAGTGCTGCTTCACCGAGTCGGCGTAGACCAGGAAAGCCTCGCGCTCGGCCACGTTGAGCCGGTCGGACTTCACCTGCGCGCCCAGTGCCTCGCACAGCCGGACGGTCTCGGCCAGGCCTTCGGTGTCGATATCGCTCAGTGCCAGCTTCGCGCCGCGCTTGGCCAGGTTCTCGGCCAGCGCGCGTCCGATGCCGGAGCCGGCACCGGTGATCACACATACCTTGTTCGTGAAGTAAGCATCTTTGCTCACTGTGCTGCCACCACTTTCAGATCGGCGCCGGGGGCGTCTGCGGTTGTCGTATTGTAGGCGGAAACGTCGAAATGCTTTGTGATCCTGCGGAATTCGAACGTGAAGTCCGGCCACAGGGTGGTGTTGTTGCCGTGCTTGTCGAGGTACCAGCTGGCGCAGCCGCCGGTATTCCAGACCGACTTGCCGAGCTTGTTCTGCAAGCCGGTGTTGTACTCGCGCAGAATGTCTTCGCGTACCTCGACAGTTTTCAGGCCGAGATTGTCGATGGTAGCCAGGGCATCGCTGACGTAATTGATCTGCGATTCGATCATGTACACCATCGAGGTGTGCCCCAGGCCCACATTCGGGCCGACCAGGAAGAACATATTCGGGAAGTTCGCGATCGCCGAACCCTTGTAGGCCTGCTGGCCGATCTCGTCGAACACCTCCGACAGGGTGCGCCCGTCGCGGCCGACGATGTTGTTGTAGGTCGGCGAATCGGTGACGTGGAAGCCGGTGGCCACGATCAGGGCGTCGATCTCGCGCTCGGTGCCGTCCTTGGTGACGATCGAGCCCGGCTTCACCTCGGCGATGCCGTCGGTGATCACGTCGACATTGTCGCGATCGAGCGCCGGGTAGTACTCGTTGGAGATCAGCATGCGCTTGCAGCCGATCCGGTAGTTCGGGGTGACCTTCTTGCGCAGTTCGGGGTCGCGGATCTCGAACTGCAGCTTGGCGCGCGAGAGGGCTTCGAAGCCCTTCATCAGCACCGGGAACTTGGCCAGGCCGACGACCTGGGTCTCGCGCGCGGCGTAGATGGCGGCGCGGCTGAGGCGCTGCACGCCCGGAATGTGCTTGAACGCCAGGCGTTCCGGCAGCAGGTAGGGGCGGTCCATCCGCGGCAGCAGCCAGGGGGCGGTGCGCTGGTAGACGTCGAGGGTGGCGACCTTGTCGGCGATGGCGGGCACGATCTGGATCGCCGAGGCGCCGGTGCCGATCACGGCGACGCGCTTGCCGGTGAGGTCGGCGTCGTGGTTCCACTGCGCGGAGTGGAAGATCTCGCCCTCGAACTCGTTGATGCCCTTGATGTCGGGCAGCGCGGGCTCGCAGAGGGCGCCGACCGCGCTGACGACGGTGTCGGCGGTGAATTCGCCCTGCGTGGAGCTGATCTCCCAGCGGCTGGTCTCGTTGTTCCAGTGCACGCGGCGCACGTCGCAGTCGAAGACGTGCCGGTCGAGCACGTCGTAGCGCTCCGCGACGCTCTTGATGTACGCCTGGATCTCGCCCTGGCGCGAGAACGAGCGGGTCCAGTCCGGGTTCAGCGCGAAGGAGTACGAGTACAGGTGCGAAGGCACGTCGCAGGCGGCGCCCGGATAGGTGTTGTCACGCCAGGTGCCGCCGACCTCGCTGCCCCGCTCGAGCACGAGGAAGTCCTCGCGACCCTGCTGGGACAGGCGGATGGCCAGGCCGAGACCGGCGAAACCGCTGCCGATGATGATCGTCTTCACGTGGCGGGCGCGGTTGTCGACGGTTCGGGGTTCGACAACGTTGTCTGTAACCTTGCGACTCATGTAATGCAGACTACGTCGCTATTGAGCCGGAGTCAACAGCTATTGAGCATAGTTCAGTAGTGGCTAGGATGGTCGATGTGAGTAGCAGAAGTTCGGGAGCGACCAAGCGTGTCCGGCTCGGCCCGGAGGAGCGGCGACTGCAGCTGATCCACCTCGGCGCCGAGATGCTGGCCGATCGACCGCTCGAGGACATCTCGGTCGACGACATCGCCAAGCAGGCGGGCATCTCGCGGGGTCTGCTGTTCCACTACTTCGCCTCCAAGCAGGAGTTCCACGAGGCGATCGCGCGGCACGTGAGCACCGAGTTCTACACCGCCGTGATGCCCGACCGCGAGTTGTCGCTGTTCGACATGCTGCGCGATTCGATCGAACGGTTCGTCGACTACGCCATCGGTCATTCCGCGGCCTACCACTCGGTGTTGCGCGGTCCCGCCAGCCGCACCCCCGACATGACCGACTACGTCAACGAGACCCGCGCCGCCATCGCCGATCTCATCGTCAGCGAACTGCCGCTGCCGCCCGACGACCCCGACCTGGCGCGACTCACCCTCGCGATCCGCGGCTGGATCGCGTTCGTGGAGGAGACGATTCTGACCTGGATGGTCGAAAAGCCCATCAGCCGTGAGTCTTTGGTCGATCTGCTGGTCGAGTCGCTGCCCGCGCTCGCCCTCAGTCCCGCGTTGATCTCCGCGCTGCGGGGTTGAGCGTCAACCGTTCTCGCGCGGTTTCGCGCGGAAGTGGGCGCGTTCGCCCTGTTTGCCGAACAGGCTGAGGAACTCGACGGGCTGGTTGTCGGCCGCGCCGAACCAGTGCGGGACGTGGGTGTCGAATTCGGCTGCCTCGCCGGGGGTGAGGACGATATCGTGGTCGCCGAGGATCAGGCGTAGACGGCCGTTGAGAACGTAGAGCCATTCGTAGCCCTCATGTGTTTGGGGCGTGTCGGGCCGGTCGCGGGCGCCCGGGGGGATGACGATCTTGTAGGCCTGGATGCCGCCCGCGCGTTTGGTGAGCGGGAGCATCGCCATGCCGTGCCTGGTCACCGGGCGCAGGTGGATGCGTGGGTCGCCGGTGGGTGGGGCGTCGACGAGTTCGTCGAGGGTGACGCCGTGTGCCTTGGCCAGGGGGAGCAGCAGTTCCAGGGTGGGTTTGCGGTCGCCCGATTCCAGGCGCGACAGGGTGCTCACCGAGATCCCGGTCTCGGTGGACAGGTCGGCGAGTGTGGTCTGGCGCTGTTTGCGCAGGGCGCGCAGACGGGGGCCGACCGAGTCGAGGGTCTGTTCGAGGTCGTCCATGTCCATCAGTTTGCCATAGCGGCAAACATGCTTGCCAGTTTTTCGTCCGTTGGTGCACTGTGAATTCCCGAAGGAGGTCGACATGACAGAGCTGAACGAGTCCTACGACGTGGTGGTGATCGGCGGGGGTGCCGCCGGGCTGAACGGTGCGTTGATGCTTGCGCGGCAGCGGCGATCGGTGCTGGTGATCGATGCCGGTGCGCCGCGCAACGCGCCCGCCGACGGGGTGCACGGGCTGCTGGGGCGGGAGGGGATGCCGCCACTGGAGCTGGTTGCGCTCGGGCGCGAGGAGGTGCGTGGGTACGGGGGCCAAGTGGTGACCGGCGAGGTGGTCGCTGTCGACCGTGTCGGCGACTCCGCCTCCACCGATCCGTCCGGAAACGAGGACGCCTCGCGCGAATTCCGGGTGGAGCTGGCGGACGGCCGGTCCGTCTTCGCACGGCGCATCCTCGTCACCACCGGGCTCGCCGACGAGCTGCCACAGATCGCCGGACTGCGCGAACGCTGGGGGCACGACGTGCTGCACTGCCCGTACTGCCACGGCTGGGAGGTGCGCGATCAGCGGATCGCGGTCCTGGCGACCGGACCGATGGCGGTCCATCAGGCGCTGCTGTTCACCCAATTGACCGACGACATCGTTTTCCTGTCACACACGGCTCCGGCTGCTGACGAAGACGCGGAAAAGCTTGCGGCACGGGGTGTTCGCGTGGTCGACGGTGAGGTGGTCGAGGTGCTCGCCGACGGCGGAAAGCTGAGTGGCGTCCGCCTCGCCGACGGCACCGTGATCGACCGGGACGCCCTGGTCGTCGGCCCCCGCTTCAGCACCCGCGCCACCTTCCTCACCGACCTCGGCCTCACCCCCGAACCCCACCCGAGCGGAATCGGCGACCACATCCCGGCCGACCCCATGGGCCGCACCTCGGTCCCCGGCGTGTGGATCGCAGGCAACGCCACCGACCCGATGGCCCAGGTCGGCGCGGCCGCCGCGGCCGGTGCGATGGCGGGCGCGCAGATCAACGCGGAGCTGGTGATGGTTGACACCGCCGAGGCTGTCGCGCGGCTCCGGGCTTCGGAAGGCGCCGCTGTCACTGGATGAGCTCCGGCCCCGGCGCATCGAACGGTGCGCCGGGACTGCTGGTCATCGGCCATTGCCGAACGTGCAGCGGGAGCGGGTTCGTCGCCTCTGCTCATCGCCCACGCGCGCGTCGCGCGAGAGCTTCATCGATGGCGCTGGTCAACAGTGCGCGTGCGTCGTCGGCGGAGATCTGGCCGACGGTGACGTGTAGGGCCAGGCCGTCGAGGAGGGCCAGCAAAGCGCTGGCTGCCTTCGTCGGCTCGGGGTGGTAGGGGAGCAGTGTCGCGATGTGGTCGCGGAAGCCTCGGCCGTTGGTTGCCAGGGTTTCGGCGATCTGGGGGCGGACCGAGGCGAAGGCCAGGTAGCCGATCAGGGTGCGGGTGTCGGCGGTGGATTCGGCGTCGGTGGGGAGGAGGGCGATGAGGATCTGGTGCAGGTCGGGGTCGGGGCCCGCGGCGGTGATGCGCTCGCCGATTCTGCCCGCGATGGTGGTCGCCGCGAATTCCATCATCGCGTCCTTGGTGGGGAAGTAGTGCTGCACCTGACCTGCGGAGACGCCCGCCTCGGCGGCGACGTGGCGCAGGCTGACCGCTTCGAGCCCGTCGCGGGCGAGTAGCCGCATGACGGCGTCGCTGATCTCGGCCCGGCGCGAACTGTGATCCACCCGTTTCGGCATGCGGCCATTCTTTCACGATGCACTTGTATTGCCATGGTGCGGCTCTTTACAATGCAGTTGTATTGCAAAGGAGGTCGCCATGCGCCCTGTCCTGCGGCTCGTACGCCGTTTCTTCCGGTTCGAAATCGATCTGTGGGTGAGCCTCGGCCGCGCGATCACCCGCAGGCCCGACATCGCGGACGGCACCCCGATCCGCTACGCGGGCGCCATGTCGGCCATCCTTTGGGCGTTCGTCGTGGTCAGTGCGGTGGAGATTCCCGCTGTGCACCTGATCATTCCGTGGGCGCCGGTCCGCCTGGCCGCACTGGCACTCGGCATCTGGGGACTGCTGTGGATGCTCGGCCTGCTGGCCGCTCACCACGTGTACCCGCACGTCCTCACCCCCGCCCACCTACGCGTTCGCTACCTGCGCCGCACAGAACTCGCGATCCCCCTCTCCGCCCTGCGCGCTGTGCGCCCCGACATGCGCGGCTACGACGAATCGAAGTCGTTGCACCGCACAGCAAATGGAACCATCGCCCTCCCGGTCGGCAGTTCCACCAATATCCGCCTGGAACTGGCCGCGCCCCACACCTTCTCCACACCACAGGGCGAGCTGACCTCATCGACCATCGCCTTCTGGGCCGACGACCCACAAACCGCCATCGGCGCCATCAAGGCCGCGATCCCGAAGCAGCACTCCGAACCCTGATCACCCCGGCATCGGCGCATCCTCGGGAAATCGCCGCACCACCTCGATCGTGCCGACGATATTGCGGTTGAACTCGGCGAGATCCTCTGCCGGGATCCAGTATTCGAGGATCTCGCGTCCACCGGCCTGGTCTCGGCTATCTCGGGCCGAAGGTTTCGAGGCCGGTCACGCGGAGGAGGTCGAGGGCTGTGGCGGTGGGGGTGTTGGGCGGTGCGGAGTAGATGACGATGGTTTGGTCGGTGTGGGGGACGTGCATGGCGTCGCAGTCGAGGGTGAGGGTGCCCAGGTCGGGGTGGGCGATGGTTTTGGTGAGGCTGTGCATGGTGCTGGAACGACCTGCTTGCCAGTGGGACTCGAATTCCTCGCTGCGCGTGCGTAGTTCGGTGAGCAGGCGGGTGAGGTCGGGGTCGTCGGGGTAGGTGGCCTTGACGGCACGCAGGCAGCCGACGCAGGCGGCGGCGTTGCTGTCGGCCTCCTCCGGTGTCATGACGACGCGGCTCATGCCGGTGCCGAGGAAGCGCTGCCACATGATGTTCCGCTGCTCGGGCGGGATGGCTGAGAAGTCGCCGAGCAGCGCGGCCGACAGCGGATTCCAGGCGAGGATGTCGGATTTCGCGGAAAGGACGAGCACCGGAAGGTCGGTGAGCCGGTCCAGCAGTCGCTGGACGCTCGGCCGGATGACCATCGGAATCCGCCCGGCCTGCGGTGGTTCGGAACCGGCGAGCCGGTAGACCAGGTCTCGATCGACATCGGTGAGCCGCAGCGCCCTGGTGAGCGCGCCGAGGACCTGATCGGACGGCTTGGGCCCGCGCCCTTGCTCGAGACGCACGATGTAATCGACACTCACGCCGGCCAGGCTCGCCACCTCCTCGCGCCGCAGCCCGGGTACCTGTCGGCGCGCTCCGGCGGGCAGGCCGACATCGACGGGCGAGAGCCGGGAGCGCGCACCGCGCAGTACCGTCGCCAATTCCGCTCTGTCCACGTTTCCATGGTGCCGCAGGTCGGTGGTGGCGGGGTGGTACCGCGAATCCCATCCCCCTGTGCGGCACGGCATAAGCTTCTGGGCCAACCCCGCCGGCTTCGGTGGTGGTGATCGCGGCGGTCCTGCTGCTGCGCGGCATCCGCGTCGCCGGTGCACAGGTCGCTTCGCCTGTTCTCGCTCGATAGGGCGTGGTACCGCCCGTCCTATGCCTCTCCGGCACTGGAGCGTGGCTCGCTGTGGCGTGAATCTGGATGCATGACACAGACCATCGCCCTGGTGACCGGGGCAAACAAAGGACTCGGCCGTGAAACGGTTCGCCGGCTGGCGGGCTCGGGTTGGCAGGTGTTCCTCGCCGCTCGCGACACCGGGCGCGGTAGGGCGGCGGCCGTCGAACTTGCCGCGACCGGTGCCGACGTCAGGTTCGTCGCGCTGGACGTGACCTCCGACGACTCCGTCATGGCCGCGGCGGACACAGTGAAATCCGAAGCGGGCCGCCTCGATGTCCTGATCAACAACGCCGCCATCGGCGGCCCACATACCGCGCCGAGCGAGACCGGGCCCGAAGACCTGCGCGAGGTGTTCGAAACCAATGTCTTCGGGCCGATCCGGGTGACCAACGCGTTCCTGCCGCTGCTGCGCCTGTCCGGGCATCCACGCATCGTGATGGTCTCCAGCGGCATCGGCTCGATCGCCACCATCACCGATCCGAAGTGGGCAGGCCTGCTGCCACCGGCCCTCGGCTACCCGAGCACCAAGGCCGCGCTGAACATGCTCACCGTCATGTACGCGAGCGAACTCGACACCATGAAGGTCAACGCCGTAGATCCCGGCTATACGGCGACCGACCTCAACGGGCACAGTGGTTTCCAGACCGTCACCGAGGGCACCGACGCGATCGTGGCCATGGCGACGATCGGCCCCGACGGAACCACCGGCGCATTCGTGGACCGCATCGGCACCGCGCCGTGGTGAAGTTCGGCGCCGTGCTCGCTGCGGCGGTGCTGGTAGTAGCCGCCTATCTGATGACAACGGAGGACGCAGTGGCCGACCAGAAATCCGACACCGTGCTCTCGATCGGCCTGCACCCCAGCGCCGTCGACTACAGCCGTTACCCGCAGCTCGACGAAGCGACCCTCACCGCCCGTATCGCGGCAGGCGAGAACGCCTTGCGCGAAGCGGGTTTCGACATCGTCACCTGCCAGGTCCCGGCCGACCCCGACGCCGCCGAGGCGACCCTGCGCGACTGCGCCACGGGCAGGGCGTTCGGGGTCGCGATGATCGGCGCCGGGGTGCGGATGGCGCCCGAGCACACCGTGCTGTTCGAACGCCTGATCAATGTGGCGACCGAGATCGCGCCGGGAATCCGGTTCTGCTTCAACACTTCTCCGGAGACGACCATCGACGCGCTGCGCCGCGGATTGCAAGCCCGCTGACCATCGGCAGTCGAGGCGCGCTTGCCGGGAATCGGACCTGCGGACCTCCGGCCTGGGGAAAGCGGTCCTACTTGTGGCCGCCGCCGTGGTCGTGGCCGCCGCAGGTGTCGGTGCGTCGACCGTCCGTGGCCGCCTGCCCGGCGCCGTGACCTTCCAGCGCCGCGAACGGGCCGCATTCGTGCGGGGCGATCCACACGTGCACCATCGGGTTGCCCGCGCCGGGGTTGATCGAGTTCGGCGGGCAGTTGCCCTGCTCGTCGGTCACGCCGGCAACCTGGGGGCCGTTGTCGCCTGCCTTCCAGCACAGGTTGTCGTGCACGTGCCACTGCATCAGCGGGCCCGCGTAATCGGTGAGGGCAGGGTCGTCGATCTTCTTGCCCTTGGCCATATACATGGCCGACACCAGGGTGCGGTTCTGGCCGTCGACCCGGTAGACCAGCGATTCCGGTCGCGTCGGGTCGAGGAAGCTGTCGTCGCGGATGTAGCCGGTGTTGATCCAGTGCTCGTAGCCGGTGGCGGCATCGCCGATCGAGCGGAAGCCGAGTGCGCCGATGGTGGTGACGTCGGCGAAGGCGGGCAGTTTCGCGAGGGTGTTCTGGATCAGGGCCGTCGCGCGCTGCTCCTGTTCGGCGGTGACGCCCGGGACGCCGGAGATATCGATCGGCTTGCCCGGGTCGAACGCCCGAGGCCAGGAGTCACCGTGGTCCTCGCCCGCCGCGTGCGCGTGATCGTCGCTGTCGCCGTGGCTGTGCACATGCCCGACACCGTTGAGCATGGCCGCCAGCGCCAGCACACCGACGGCCGCGGCCGCGAACCCGGACCGCATGGGCGGCAGGGTCGCGCCGGGCCGCACCAGTGCGACGGCCGCACCGAGGACAGCGAGCGCACCCAGCGCCGCGCACACGGTATCGGCGACGGCCGGTGCCTCCGCTGTCAGCCCGGTGACCCACGGGATATCGGCGAACCGGGTGAACGCCCACACCGCAACCGCGAACGCGTTCACGGCGGCCAGCGCGGACACGACGATCTTGCGATCACTCAGCAGCACCGCCAGCCCGACGGCGCATTGCATCGCGGCGAGCACGACCATCAGCCGCGCCAAGGTGGCGTGTTCGGTGTGCATTCCGGCGGCCATGAAGTGCACCGCCCCCGCCCCGACCGACGAGATCCCGCCGAGCAGCAGAAATCCGTTGCGTCCGCTCACCTGTTGTCTCCAATCCGGTAGTTCGCCGCGGACATTACTGGGCAACAGTGAGTGGGGCGTGCCGCATGCCTGAGGAAACTCTGTGACCCAGGTCTCCGATGCCGTTGTCACATCGAGACCATTACGGTGGTTAACGATCTCCGGGCGAGTCGCGAATTTCGGAGCATGAGTCTGAAAAGCAAGCAAGGTCAACGGGTTTCGGTTCAGGTCGGGGTGGCCGCCGCAGCGGCCGTTACCGCGCTCGTCGGGTTCAGTGGTCCGGCGGCGGCATTGCCGTCGGATCAGGTCGTCCGATTCGTACCGACACTCGTCCGGGTGCCGGGAGGATGCTCGGCCATCGTCAACGCGGAAACCGTGCCCCAGCCACAGGCCGGGCACCTCGGTGTTCGCGTGAAAATCATTCAGGACGGACAGAACTGCCAGCCGTACCGGATCTCGGTGCGGTGGAAGAACCTCGACACCGGTCGTGAGAACAGCCAGTCCCACCGAGTCGACGCCAACGGCGTCATCGAACAGGCGCCCGACGGGGTGATCACCGGTTTCGGCATGGGCCCCGGCCCCGGCCGGGTCGAGGCGAAGATCGTCGCCACCTCCGACACCTACCCGCAACACTATGACCTGGAACAGCTTTCGGGTCAGGCCTGGATCACCCTCAACGGATAGAACGGACAGCAGCAGGGGCGGAGCCGACCGGATCCGCCCCTGCTGGGGCGTGTTCCGCCGCAGTGAGACGGTTGCCCGACCGCCCGACTGCCCTTAGATTCATCCGTGATCGGGTGGGCCCTCAGTTCCGCTCAGGGTGCGGCGGGTGAAGCGGAGGTGGGGTCGGGGTGGCGGTGGAGCCCGGGACGGTGTTCGCCGGATATGTGATCGAACGACTGCTCGGCGCGGGTGGCATGGGGTCGGTGTACCTCGCGGAGCACCCTCGCCTGCGGCGGCGGGTCGCACTGAAGGTGCTCGGTGACGGGATATCCACCGACGCCAAGGCGCGCAACGCCTTCGAACGAGAGGCGACGTTGGCCGCTCGACTCGAACACCCCAATATCGTGCCGGTGTACGACCGCAGCGGGCCCACGGATCCGGTGTTGTGGCTGTCGATGAAATACGTCGACGGTGGCGACGCGATCGGATTGCTCCAGACCGATTCCGCCGGTCTCGCCCCGGACCGTGCTCTGCGGCTGATCCAGGGTGCCGCCGCCGGACTGGATTTCGCGCATGCGCACGGGGTGCTGCACCGCGACGTGAAACCGGCCAACCTGCTGATCGAACGCGACCACGCAGGACAGGAAACCGCGCTGCTCACCGACTTCGGGATCGCCCGCAGTCTCGATGACACCGTCACGCTGTCGGCGATGGCCGCCACCTTCGCCTACGCGGCACCCGAACGGTTCGCCGGCCACACGGTGGACCATCGCGCCGACATCTACTCCCTCGGCTGCACGCTGTTCCAGTTGCTCACCGGTCGGACGCCGTTTCCGCGTGGTGATCAGGCGGCGGTGATCGCCGCGCATCTGGGCGCGGCACCGCCCCGGCCCACCGAGTTACGACCCGAGCTGCCGCGTGCGATCGACGCGGTCATCGCGACGGCGATGGCGAAACGGCCGGAGGACCGATTCGCCCGCTGCGCCGACCTCGCCGCAGCGGCGATCAGAGCGTTCGACAGCGGTCCGTGGGCCCGCGCGCCGTTCCCGGGCCGGTTGCCGACCGATCCGGTCGCGGCCGGTGCTCCTGGCGCCTCGCCAGGTCGACGGCGGACCCGGATCGCGCGAACGCTCCTGCCCTCGGCGCTCACCGCCGTGCTGACGACAGCCACGGTCGCGTTGCTCGTCGTGATGACGACTACCGACCTGATCCGTGGCCAGCCGACCCGGGTCTACACCACACAGAGTGTCGCGAACGCCTGTGACCTGCTCGATCTGTCCGCGCTCGAACAGCTCGGTGGGGCGCCGCCCGATTCGCCCATCCATTCCGAATCCGTTGACTCCGAGCCATATTCGTCCCACCACTGCTCGGTCTCCTACCGGGGTTTGGCAGCCACTGTGCTTGCCAAGGTCGTGAACGATGGACACGGCGCCGAGGCCTTCTTCCGCCACGACTTGGAGTTGGTTCGTCTGGGCGGGGCCAGCACGATCCGGGTGGACCACCGGCCCGAGCTCGCTGACGACTCCTACCTCTACGTGCGCCGACTGCCGTACATGTACGGCCCGACCTGCGAGCTCGGCCTCTTCGACGACAACGTGGTCGTCGCCGTGACGTTGAGCACGCCCGCGGAGTCGAAGGTGGACGATTCGGAGATGGTGACGGCCTGTGAGCATCAGGGCCGAATACTCTGGGAGCGCCTCGGATGACACCACGACGGTTCTCGCTGCCATGGACGGCTGCGGCAGTGTCGGCCTGCTCGCTCGTGGTGGTCACCGTGATCGCCGCCGCGATGTGGCTGGGTCGCGAGGACGGGGCGGCGGACTCGCGGTGGACGCCGGGCACACCGATCGACACCCCGACCTCGCGCAAGTACCGCGAGCTGGAGCAAGGCAATCACTGCGAGCTGATGGATCTGGCCGAACTCACGCGTCGCGGCAGCGCCGGGTGGCAGCAGGAGGATCACGAGCCCCTCGGGTCGACCGGCTACTGTTCCGGCACTTTCGGTGACCTCACTGTGTCGCTGGGCTTCTATGTCGCGCGGGCGGGAGGCGACCGGCGAGGGGAGCACGACAGGTTCAAACATCTTGTCGGCGGACGTGTCTCGGATCCGAATACGAGCTTCGAATACCTGGCCGGGCTCGGCGAGGACGCCTTCGTCCGGGAGAGTGCCCACGAGAACGGGCGCGCGGTGACAGAAGTGCGGATCGGCGTGCTCGACGAGAACCTGCGCGTGGACACCACGCTGACGATCAACGGCGATCGAATCAGCCGCGCCGAGCTGCGACAGCTGACCGAACACCACGTTCGCGTGGTGATGCGCAACCTGCGGGCCTGACAACGGCGAACGCCGGGCGGATCGTGATGATCCACCCGGCGTTCGCCGTTGTGCGGGAAGAGATTACGCGGTCGGCTCGAAGGCCTCGGCGATGATCTCGGCCTGCTCCACGGCGTGGACCTTGGAGGAACCCGAGGACGGGGCCGACATGGCGCGCCGCGAGATGCGGCGCAGTTTGCCCAGGCGGTCGGGGAGGACCTCGGGGAGGTTGAGGCCGAAGAAGGGCCAGGCGCCCTGGTTGGCCGGTTCCTCCTGGACCCAGGCGATATCGGTCGCGTTGGGGTACTTGGCCAGGGCCTCGTTGAGGCGGTACGTCGGGATCGGGTAGAGCTGTTCGATCCGGACGATGGCCACGTCTTCACGCTTGTGCTTGGCCTTCTCCGCGGCGAGCTCGTAGTAGAGCTTGCCTGAGGTCAGCAGGATGCGCTTGACCTTGCCGGTGTCGCCGACGCCCGATTCGTAGGTTGGCTCGTCGAACACCGAACGGAACTTCGACTCGGTGAAGTCCTTGATGTCGGACACCACGGCCTTGTTGCGCAGCATCGACTTCGGGGTGAAGACGATCAGCGGACGGCGGATGCCGTCGAGGGCGTGGCGGCGCAGCAGGTGGAAGTAGTTCGCCGGGGTGGACGGCACCGCGACGGTCATCGAACCCTCGGCGCACAACTGCAGGAACCGCTCGATACGGCCCGAGGTGTGGTCGGGACCCTGACCCTCGTGGCCGTGCGGCAGCAGCAGCACCACATCGGAGAGCTGACCCCACTTGGCCTCACCGGAGGAGATGAACTCGTCGATGATCGACTGCGCGCCGTTGACGAAGTCACCGAACTGCGCCTCCCACAACACCAGTGCGTTGGGGTTGCCCAGCGAGTAGCCGTATTCGAAACCGACAGCGGCGAATTCGCTCAGCGCCGAGTCGTGCACCGCGAACCAGCCCGGGTTCTCCGAACCGATGTTGTGCAGCGGGGTGTACTCCTGCGCGTTGATCCGGTCGATGATGACCGAGTGGCGCTGGGTGAACGTGCCACGACGCGAGTCCTGACCGGTCAGGCGCACATCGTGACCCTGGTCGATCAGCGAACCGAACGCGAGCAACTCGGCGAAGGCCCAGTCGACCTTGCCCTCGTAGGCCATCTCCCGCCGCTTCTCCAGCACCGGCTTCACGCGCGGGTGCACGTTGAAACCGTCGGGAGTGTTGAGGAACGCGTCGCCGATGCGCTGCAGCACCGACTTGTCGACCGCGGTCTGCACGGTCGCGGGCACCTTCTGGTCGTCCTCGACGGACTCCGACGGCTCCGGAACGTATTTCTCCAGCTCACGGACCTCGTTGAACACGCGCTCGAGCTGACCCTGGTAGTCGCGCAGCGCGTCCTCGGCCTCCTTCATGGAGATGTCGCCACGGCCGATCAGCGATTCGGTGTAGGCCTTGCGGACCGAACGCTTGGTGTCGATGACGTCGTACATCTCCGGCTGGGTCATCGAGGGGTCGTCGCCCTCGTTGTGCCCGCGGCGGCGGTAGCAGACGAGGTCGATGACGACGTCCTTGCGGAACTTCTGCCGGAAATCGACCGCCAGGCGCGCGACCCAGTCGCAGGCCTCGGGGTCGTCACCGTTGACGTGGAAGATCGGCGCGCCGATGAACTTCGCGATGTCGGTGGAGTATTCGGTGGAGCGGCTGTTCTCCGGCGCGGTGGTGAAGCCGATCTGGTTGTTCACCACGATGTGGATGGTGCCGCCCACGCGGTAACCGCGCAGACCCGACAGGTTCAGCGTCTCGGCGACCACGCCCTGACCGGCGAACGCGGCGTCACCGTGCAGCATCAGCGGCATCACCGAGAAGCCTTCGGGGCCGTCGCCCTTGTTCAGCAGGTCCTGCTTGGCGCGCACGAGGCCCTCGAGAACGGGGTCGACCGCCTCCAGGTGCGAGGGGTTCGCGGTGAGCGACACCTCGATCTCGTTCTCGCCGAACATCTGCAGGTACTGGCCGTGCGCACCGAGGTGGTACTTCACGTCGCCCGAGCCGTGGGTGGCGGCCGGGTTCATGTTGCCCTCGAACTCGGTGAAGATCTTCGAGTACGGCTTGCCGACGATGTTGGCCAGCACGTTGAGGCGACCACGGTGCGGCATGCCGATGACGACCTCGTCGAGCCCGTGCTCGGCGCACTGGTCGATGGTGGCGTCCATCATCGGGATCACGGCTTCGGCGCCCTCGAGCGAGAACCGCTTCTGACCGACGTACTTGGTCTGCAGGAAGGTCTCGAACGCCTCGGCGGCGTTGAGCCTGTTCAGGATGTACTTCTGCTGGGCGACCGTCGGCTTGACGTGCTTCTGCTCGACCCGGTCCTGGATCCACTTGAGCTGGTCGGTCTCGAGGATGTGGGTGTACTCCACACCGACGTGGCGGCAGTAGGCGTCGCGCAGGATCGACAGCACGTCGCGCAGCTTCATCCGCTCCTGGCCGTGGAAACCGCCCACGTCGAAGGTGCGGTCCAGGTCCCACAGGGTGAGGCCGTGCGAGGTGACGTCGAGGTCGGGGTGGCTGCGGAACTTGTCCTTGACCAGGCGCAGCGGGTCGGTGTCGGCCATCAGGTGACCGCGGTTGCGGTAGGCCGCGATCAGCTCGAGTACGCGAGCGCTCTTGTCGACGCCGCGCTCGCTGATGTCCTTGCGCCACCGGATCGGCTCGTACGGCACGCCGAGGCCGTGGAAGATCTCGTCGTAGAACTCGTCGGAGATCAGCAGGTTGTGGATGGTGCGCAGGAAGTCGCCGGACTCGGCGCCCTGGATGATGCGGTGATCGTAGGTGGAGGTCAGCGTCATCAGCTTGCCGACACCGATCTCGGCCAGCCGCTCGTCGCTCATGCCCTGGAACTCGGCGGGGTACTCCATGGCGCCGGCACCGATGATCGCGCCCTGGCCCGGCATGAGGCGCGGTACCGAGTGGACGGTGCCGATGGTGCCGGGGTTGGTCAGCGAGATGGTGACACCGGAGAAGTCCTCGGCGCCGAGCTTGCCTTCACGGGCGCGGCGGACGATGTCCTCGTAGGCGGCGTGGAACTGGCCGAAGCTCATCTCCTCGGTGCCCTTGATGGCGGCGACGACCAGCGTGCGGTTGCCGTCCTTGCCCACGAGGTCGATGGCCAGGCCGAGGTTGGTGTGGGCGGGGGTGACCGCGTTCGGCTTGCCGTCGATCTCGGCGAAGTGCCGGTTCAGGTTCGGGAACGACTTCACGGCCTGCACGATCGCGTAACCGAGCAGGTGGGTGAAGGAGATCTTGCCGCCGCGGGTGCGCGCCAGGTGGTTGTTGATCACGAGGCGGTTGTCGATCATCAGCTTGGCCGGGATCGCGCGCACCGACGTGGCGGTGGGGATGGTCAGCGAGGCCGACATGTTCTTGGCGATGGCCGCGGCGGGACCGCGCAGCACCTTGGACTCGTCGGTGCCCGTGCTCGTCTTGGCGGGCGCGGTGGCCGGGGCGTTCGACACCGGGGCGGGCGTGGTCTGCGGTGCGCGCACGTTCTCCCGCTTCGGAGCCGGAGCGGGTGCCGGAGCCGGAGCTGGGGCCGGCTTGGGCGCCGTTGCGACGGCGGTCTTGGGGGCCTGCGGTGCGGCCTTCGGTGCCTGCTGCGGCGCCGCTTGCGCGGTGGCGGCGGGAGCCTGCTCGTTACCGGAGTCGGTGGCCTCCGGGGTGTAGTCGGCGAGGAACTCGTGCCAACTCGCGTCGACCGAGGACGGGTCCTGTTTGAACTTCTGATACATCTCGTCGACTAGCCACTGGTTCTGTCCGAACTGGGAAGTTGAGCTGCTCACAGCTGGTGTTCGCCTCATTTCGTTCTTCGCGCTGCGACGTTTGTGACGTGCCCGGCAGGGGTATCAGCGGATGGCTGCCGATGCGCCCTCACCGAGCATATGCCCCGTGGCATGTCGGCGTAGCTAGTGGCCCGAGACTATTCGCTCCGCGTGCAGTCCCGCCGACCAGAGTCGCGCGTAACTCCCGCCTCGGGCGAGCAGTTCCCGGTGGTTACCGAATTCGACGATACGTCCTTGTTCGACCACGCCGACGAGGTCGGCGCGGGCCGCGGTGGCCAACCGGTGAGCGACCACGACAGTGGTGCGGCCCCGGGCCAGCGAACGGCTCGCTACCAGGACCGACGCCTCGGTCTCCGGGTCGAGGGTGGAGGTCGCCTCGTCGAGAAGCAGCAGGTCGGGGTCGACGAGGTCGGCGCGGGCGAGGGCGACGAGCTGACGTTGTCCGGCGGATAACCCACGCCCTCTTTCACCGACCGGTTGGTTCATTTTTCGGGGTAATCCGGCGATCATTTCGGCCGCACCGACGTTGCTCGCCGCCTGTGCGATGTCCACCGATGTGGCGAAAGGTTGTCCGAATGCAATGTTGCTGGCGACATCACCGCTGAACAAGTGAGCTTCCTGGGGCACAATTCCCAGCCGCGAGCGGTACTCGGTGAGCACAAATTTACGTAAATCGACGCCGTCCACCCGAATCTCGCCTGCCGACGGCTCGCCGGGCAGATCGTAGAGCCGGGCGAGCAGTTTCACGATCGTCGATTTGCCCGCGCCGGTCGGGCCGACGAGCGCAAGGGTGCGCCCGGCCGGGAGGGTGAAGGACACGCCGTCCAGCGCCGGGAAGTTCGCTCCCGGATAGCGGAAGTGGACATCGTCGAACACGACCTCACCGCGCAACCGGTCGATGTGCACCGCATCGGGTGGGTCGGCCGCGATCGATGACTGGGTGCGCAACAGATCACCGATGCGGCGCAGCCCGACCCGGGCCTGCTGGTAGCCGTCGAACACCTGCGACAGTTCCTGGATCGGGCTGAACAGCAGGCCGAGGTAGAGGACGAAGGCGACGAGCGTGCCGGTGGTCGTGCGTCCGTCGGCCACCGCGTTGGCGCCCAGATAGACGACGACGGCGAGGGCGAGGTCGGCCCAGGCCAGGCCGAAGGAGAAGTAGCAGGCGATCGCGCGCTGGGCGCGGATGCGTGCCTCGCGGTAGCGATGGGAGTACTCGGTGAAGCGGCGCGCCGCCACGGGTTCGTTGCGGGCGGCCTGCACGGCGCGCAGGCCCGCGATGTTCTCCTGGAAGTCGGCGTTCACGGCGGAGACCCGCTCGCGCGAGACGGTGTAGGCCGCGGTCGAGACGCGCCGGAACAGCAGGGTCGCGATGAGCATGGGCGGCACGGTGGCGAGCACGACCAGCGCGAGCCCCGCATCGATGACGACCAGGCCGACAGCCACGCCGACCAGGGTGATGACCGCGACCAGGCCGGTGGCGACACCGGTCTGCAGGAAGGTCGACAGGGCGTCGACATCGGTGGTCATCCGCGTCATGATCCGGCCGGACAGTTCGCGCTCGTAGAAGTCGAGGCCGAGCCGCTGTAACTGGGCGTAGCTGCGCACCCGCAGGCCGAACAGCACCCGTTCGCCGGTGCGTGCCGTGAGCACCGTGACGGCAGCGCCGACGATCAGGCTCGCCAGCACCAGCCCGATCCCGATCACCGCCGACACCGCGAGCGCCGAACTCTGTCCGCCGGTGACGCCGGTGTCGATGGCGTAGCGGACCAGCGGCGGGAAGGCGATGCCGATCATGGCGTCGGCGATCAGCAGCAGTACGACCAGCCCGACCAGCTTGCGGACCGGTCGGAGCAGGACGCGCAGACCGAAGTCGGGTTGGGGGGCGCGCAGATCGCCGGGCAGGTCGGGTTGTTCGGTGGCCGGTGGTAGCGCGTCGACGGCCGCGCGCAGTTCCGGGGTCTCGCTGAGGTCGGCGGCCGCCATCGAACGTGGCCGATCACCGACGACAGGCCGCTTGTCGACGCGCACGGTCGGCACGACCGAGCCGGTGGGCGCGGGCAGCCGGATGACCCGATCGGCCTGGGCCAGGGTCGACTCGCGGTGGGCCAGGATCAGCGTGGTGCGCCCGCCCGGGTCGGGCAGCCGCCGGAAGATCTCCGCCTCGGTCACGGCATCGACGGCGGAGGTGGCGTCGTCGAGGACGAGTACGCGCGGCCGGGTGAGCAGTGCGCGGGCCAGCGCGATCCGCTGCCGTTGCCCACCCGAGAGGGTGAGCCCGCGTTCACCGATGACGGTGTCGTACCCGTCGGGCAACTCGGCGATGAACTCGTCGGCGACGGCCGCGGTGGCCGCGGCTCGGATCTCGGCGTCGGTGGCCTCTGGGCGGCCGAGGGCGATATTGGCCGCGATGGTGTCGGAGAACAGGAACGGGTCGTCGAAGACCACGCCGAGCGCGCCGCGCAGATCCTCGGCGCGTAGGTCGGCCAGGTTCACCCGGGTGCCGTCGGTGCCGACGAGGCTGATGATGCCCGCGTCCGGCGCGTAGAAGCGGGGCAGCAACAGCGACAGCGTCGACTTGCCCGACCCGGCCGGGCCGATGATCGCGACCGTTTCGCCGGGCCGGATGGTGAGGTCGAGTTCCGAGAGCACCGGCTCGTCCGGGGTGAAACCGAAACCGACACCCTCGAATTCGATGCCGAGCGGGCCGGCGGGCAGGTCGGCGGGCTTGTCGGGGTCGACGAGCACCGGCGCCGCGTCGATCACCTGGAACACCCGGTCGGCGGCGGACTTGGTGAGCTGGCTCATGATGACCACCGAGGTGATCGTGCGCGCCGAGGACGTCATCGTGGCCAGGTAGGCGGTGAAGGCGAGGAAGGTGCCGATGCCGATCGCGCCGCGCGAGGCGAGCAACCCGCCGACGATGATGACGGCGACCAGCCCGGCCTGCGGCAGCGCCGACACGACCGGTGCGAAGCGGGCGTTGATCCGCGCGGCGCGCAGGCGTTCGGCGTAGAGGGCGCGGCCGTGGTCCTCGAGCTGGTCGACCATCCGGGCCTCCTGCCCGAAGCCCTTCACCACGCGCACGCCGGTGACCGTCTGCTCGACGTGTTCGGCCAGCTCGGCGGCCCGCTGCTGCGCCGACCAGGTCGCCGCGTACAGCCGGGGCCGCATCCGCAGCACCACCACCGCCATCACCGGCGCGACGAGCAGCGCGGCGAGCGCCAGCGGCGGGCTCAGCCACACCATCACCACCGCCGAGGCGACGAACTGCAGTACCGCGAGACCCGACCACGGCACCATCGCCAGCAAGCCCTGCACCAGTTGCAGGTCGGTGATGGAACGCGACACCACCTGGCCGGTGCGGAGGGCATCTTGTCCCGCGCCGTCGAGGCGCTGCAACGCCGCGAGCAACGAAACCCGCAGGCTGTGTTGCACTTCCAGCGACAGTTGACCAGCCCACAGCCGACGGGCGAAGGTCACCGCGAACCGGCAGACCGCGAGGACCGCGAGCAGGGCGGCGGCACTGCCGATGACCGAGGTGTCGCCCGCTTCGGCGGCGTCGACGGCCCGCTTGGTGGCAAGCGGCGCCGCGATCGAGACGGCCGCGCCCGCCAGCACCGCCGCCGCGATGACGGCGAGCAGGCGCGGATGCCGCAGGCACAGCCGCCACAGCCTGCGGATCCAGCCGGGCCGGTCAGCGCGCCGCGTCATCACAGCGGGCCGCGTCATCGCAGCGGGCTCGGACACTACAGGTCGCGGTTGCGCAGGTCCCACCACCCGGCGGCGCCCACGGCGATGGTCCACAGGAGCAGGACGACGAGCGCGGCAGGTGTCGGCGCGAACACCTCGGCCTCGTCGAAGGAACCGGCGCTCACTCCGGCCACGGTCGAGGACACCGGCAGCACGGCGGTGAGACCACCGGCTCCGAAACCCTTGGCCACCAACCAGATCAGCGGCTCGAGCACGAATGCCCAGCCGAGCACCAGCCACACCGCCGCACCGGTGGTGCGCAGCAACAGCCCGATGCCCGCGCCGAGCACCGCCCAGCACATCGCGACGAGCAACCCGGCGCCGAGCACTTCCAGTAACGGCCAGCCGAACTCGAACTTGCCACGGCCCGCGGCGGCGAGCACGAGCATCGCGACCACCTCGGCGAAGACGGCGACCACCAGCGCGATACCGGCCACCGCGGCGTATTTCGCGATGACCAGCCGGTCGCGATCCGGGGCGAACAGGGCGGTGAGGGCCATGGTCTTGCGCTTGTACTCGCCACCGGTCACACCGATGCCGAGCAGTGCCGCGACCACGAACACCGCGACGAGCGCCAGGTACAGACCGATGGTCGCCGCCCCCGTGACGGGTTGCCCGGTCGGGTCGTAGCGGCCCGACATCAGCGCGGTGATCAGCGTCGCGACCAGCGCCACCGCGATCGGCCCCGCGAGCAGCAACCGGGTGGGCCGCAGCGTGAACACCTTGCGCGTTTCGGCGTCGAGACCGGGGAGCAGATCCTCGGGCAGCACAGTGGTCATCGGGTGGTCCCCTCCGAAGTCATGGCCGAAATGGATTCGCGCGCCCGCCCCGGTCGGAGTCCGGACGCTCGGACATTCCCGCGCAGGCCGGAGCCGCAGGCGGCGGGCCGAGCCGGCGACAACGGGCGACGGCTTCGGCCCGCGGGGCACACCGGTCGACCTGCGGCCGACGGCGTCATCGGGACACCCCGAACGACGGCGGCGCAGGCGCGAAGGTGGTGTTCGACGGCGTGGGCAGGCGGTGCTGATGCCTGCGGGGTTTGGTCAGGGAGGCCAGGACCCGGTCGGGGTGGATGGGGTCGGCGACGATGCTGCCGATCCGCACCGAGGCCGCCTCGGCGATCGAACGGATCGTCGCCTCGTCGGCATCGGCGACGGCCAGGCGCCCGTCCGGGCGCATCACCGCATCGGTGAAGCCACGGGTCGCCAGGGCGGTGGCCAGGGCGATCGACGGGGAGGAGGCGACGACGAGCCGGTCGGGATGGCCGCGCCGCAGCTTGGCGGGAGTGCCCTGCCAGACGACGGCGCCCTCGCTCAGCACCACCAGGTGGTCGGCCGCCGACACCACGTCGGCCAGGCTGCCTGCGCTCACCAGCACCGTGCCGCCCCGCCCGACATGCCCGCGCAGCACCTCCTGCAACCAGCCGCGTTCCATGCCGTCGGCGTCGGTGAACAGGTCGTCCAGGACGAGCAGCGGGGGATCGGCGAGCAGGGCCGTGGCCAGCGCGAGGCGGGTCTGCTGACCCGGATTCAGCTGGGCTACAACGGTATCGGCGAGAGCGCCGAGACCCGTCGTCTCGAGCACGGCCTCCACCCGCCGCCCACCGACGCCCGCGACCGGGGCGTAGCACGACAGCTGATCGCGCACCGTGCGCGCCGGATGCAGACCGCGCGGATGCAGCACCGCGCCGACCGCGGCCGGCCCGTGCCCCACCGCCACCTCCACCCGGCCGGTGCTCGGCCGCTGCAGCCCGAGCACCATCCGCAGCAGGGTGGTCTTGCCCGCCCCGGTGGGCCCGACCAGCGCGGTGACCGCACCGGACGGCACCGCGAAGTCGATGCCGTCGACGGCGCTGACCTGGTCGAAGACTTTTCCGACGCCGCGCACCAGCACGGCGTCGCCCCCGGCTTTCCTCACTGCTTACGGGCCGGGTCGGTACCGATCGCGGGCAGCGGATCGGCGTCGATCACGTTGTGCAGCGGCGTCGGCCACAGTGCGGGCGCGGGCCCGAAGGCCTTGTGCGCGTTCTCGATCGTGGCCTTGCCGAGCGCCCGGTTACCCGCGCCACCGATGGCGGCACCGATACCCGCGGGCAGCACCTTGCCCGCCATCAGCGCGGCCCGCTTGGTGATGAAGCGCTTGACGAACTGTTGCAGCAGTTTGCTGTTGATCGCGCCCATGCCGGTCGCCTTGCCCGCCAGCGTGTTCGCCCAGTTCTTCGACTGGGTGCGCAGCCCCTTCTGCACGATGGCGATGCCCGCGTCACCGAGGACGACCGCGAGCACCAGCGCGCGCCGTGCCTCCTGGTCGTGCGGCTCGATGCCCTGGACGGCGGCCCGGGCCAGCGTGAACAGCGCCGAGGCCTCCATGAAGAACGCCGTCTCCGCGCCGACCGCGCCGAGGGCGGCCACCGTGCCGATGCCGGGCACGGCCGCGGTCGCGCCGACAGCGGCACCGCTGCCGGTCACCGCGAGCAGGTACTGCTTCTCCAGCCGCTCGGCGATCTGGGCCGGGCTCTCGCCGGGATGACGTTCCCGCAGGTACTGGACATAGCGCCGCACGGCAGGAGCCTGCAGCTTGGAACCGGTGTCGAGAACATCGACTACGGCCTTCTCGATCGCACTCTTGAACACGGCGTCGTCCTCCTCTTCGACCGACGAGTCGAACTGTAGGGCACCTGAGGTCCCGACAGCCCATCATGCCAACGACTACCGACACCCCTGTGGTTCCGCGATGTGGGCACGCTCTCCACTCCCACGACCGGTGCCCGGGTTCTACGCTGACCGGATGAGTGAAACGAACCCGACCCGACTGACGCGCGAGTTCACCGAAGCCGGTGCCGAGATCGCCACGATCACCATCGATCATCCGCCGCTCAACCTCTTCGACCGGCCGCTGATCGACGCGCTGATCGCCGATCTCGCCGCGCTCACCGCACAGCCGCCGCGCGCCGTGCTCATCCGCGCCGAGGGCAAAGTGGTCTCCGGCGGTGTCGACGTGCACGTCTTCGAGGGGCGAAGCGCCGAGCAGGGGGCGCAACTGTGGCGCGAGCTGTTCGACCGGATCATCCATCCGCTCGAGGCCCTGCCGTGCCCGGTGGTGTTCGCCGCGCACGGGCTCACCCTCACCGCCGCCTTCGAGATGTCGCTGGCCTGCGACATCATCCTCGCCGCACCGAAGGCGAAGTTCGGGCTGGTGGAAACGGTGGTCGGCCTGACGCCGTCGATGGGCGGCCCGCAGCGGCTGGCCGAGCGGGCCGGGTCGGGCCGGGCCCGCGAGTTCGTGATGACCGGCGACCTCTACGACGCCGCGACCATGGCCGACTGGGGTGTGGTCAACGCCGTCCACGACGACGTCGACGCCGCCGCCCGCGCGCTGGTCACCCGCCTCGCCAACGGACCGACCCGCGCGCACGCCGCGACCAAGCAGATCATCGAGGCATGGCGTTCCGGCGGTGTGGCACACGCGGATTCGGTGACGCCGGAGGTGTCGGGCGCCCTGTTCGACACCGCCGACCTGCGCGGCGCCGTCCGCAGTTTCCTCGATGTCGGCCCAGGTAAGGCGACCTACAAGGGCGAGTGAACGCCGAGCGGCTGACAGAAATGTGATCCACGTCATATAGTCGGAGGCGCAAGCCGGGCGAGTACGTGGAGGTCTTGATGGGTCAGCCGGAACCGGACACGACCGCACGCTCGGAGGGTGGTGCGCCGGAGCGAGGGCGCGGCCCCGAGGCTCGGGCGTCGATCACCAGTGGACCCGAGTTCCGGGCGTTCCGGTCGTCCCCAGTCGGCTCCGGTGTGCTGGGCTGCGGACAGCTGCGGCGCGGCCCCGACGGTGTGCTCCGCTACGGCGACCTGCACCCCGCGCTCACCGAACTGCTCGACCTGCGCGTGCACTCCTTCACGAATCGAGAGGCCGTCGTGGAGGTCGGCGGTCCACGCCTGACCTACCGCGAGCTGTGGCACAGCGCTTCCCGCATCGCGGGCGGACTGCAGCGTCACGGCATCGGCTACGGCGACCGGGTCGCGGTGCACATGCCGACGAGCGCGCGCTGGGTACAGGCGTTCCTCGGCGCGCTGCTGTCCGGTGCCGTTCCGGTCCTGATCCCCGACGGGCTCGGCGCCGACCTGACGGCCCGCGTGATCGCCGACAGCCGAGCCGACTTCGTGCTCGGCCCCGACGGGCCACTGCCCGACAGCACGGCCTACATCGATGACGGTGCGGCACTGGGAGATCCGGCCCTGCTCTGCTACACCGGCGCCGCCGCGCGCGGTCCGGTGCCCGCCGGGGTCGAGCTCACCAACGAGAACCTCTTGTCGGCGGTGTCGTCGATGGTCGGCGCGCTCGGTCTGCCCGGCGACGGGGTACGCAATCTGGTGCTGCTGCCGCTGGCCCACGCCAGCGGGTGCGTCGACCAGTTGCTGCCGACCTTCGCTGTCGGCGGGACCGTCGTCCTCGCGCCGGGCGCACGCAGCCTGGCCGACGTGCTGGTCAGCGAGCGGATCGACACGGTCTCGGCCACCCCGCGCATCTTCGCCGAGCTGCTGCCCGCCTTCGCCGACCGACGCTCCGGCGCGGGTGTGCGCCGCGTGAGCAAGGCCTGTCACCGCTCCGAACGCGCCGCCGCCCCCGCCTCGGCCCCGCTCACCGCCGCTTTGCGCGCGCTGTTCCCCGACGCGCGGCAGTGGTCGGTGTGGGGCGCCACCGAGACCAGCGGCATCGGCCTGCTCGTCGACGACACCGACCGCACCGAGGCGGCGCTCGGGTTCGCCTTCGGTGGAACGGAATTGGCGCTGTCGGGCCCGCAGGCTCGCCAGGGTCGCGGCGAACTGCTGTGTCGCGGACCGAACGTCAGCCGCCGCTACTGGAACAACCCCGACGCGACCGTCGCCCGGTTCAGCGGAACCTGGTTCCACACGGGCGATTTCGTCCGCATCGACACCGACGGCCTGGTCTACGCCGAGCCCGCCGGCTGACTCACACCAGCTTGGCGCGCAACGCCGCGCGCAGGTCGCCCGTGAGGCCGATCTCGGTCAGGTAGCCCTCGGTGTCGCCGTAGCGTTCGCGCACGGTGGCGTCGGCGGTGCGCAGGTACTCCTCGCGCACGCCGAGGATGTCGACCGACAGTGCCTCGCCGCCGCCGATCTTCGGTTCCAGCAGCACGCGCAGGGGTTCCACCGCCGCATTGCTGGCCAGGAAGTCGGTGTAGATGTCGTCCTCGTGCACGCCGACCGCGCGCAGCACGGTCGCCACCGCCCAGCCGGTGCGGTCCTTGCCCGCCGCGCAGTGCACGAGCACGGCGCCCTCGCCGTCGACGATCGAGCCGGCCAGCCGGGTGATGGCCGCGCCCGCCTCGGGCAGCAGCGGGAACTGCCGGTACACCTCGACCATGTGCGCGAACGCGCTGACGGTCGCCGCCTCGTGCGGCGGCGCCTCTTCCATCCGCGAGTCGAACGGGGTGATGTGCAGGCGCACGTCCTCGGGCAGGGTGTCGTGGCCGATGTGGTCGATCTCGACCGGGCCGCGCAGATCGTGCACATCGGTGACCCGCAGCTCGCCGAGTGTGGCGAGACCCTGATCGTCGAGGCCGCTGAGCTGCGCCGAGCGCAGGAGCACGCCGGGGCGGACGGTGCCGCCGTCGACGGTGCGCAGCCCGCCCACATCGCGGAAATTGAAGGTGCCGCTGAGGGCGAACTGGTCGGCGCGAGGCGAGAGAGTCACCCGTCCAGGTTATCGGCGGTTCGACGGGGTGTGGACGGAGTCGGCCGATCGGTCACGAAGTGTGTGACGTGCGTTTCCCCGCGCGACACGTGTGTGCTCACCCACAGGAACGTGAGTGCGGCTACCACGACTTGTACCATCGACCAGTAAGCGATTACAGCGGGGGCGTCTATTCGAGCGCGAAAACAAAATCCAGCCGTATGGTCGGTTTTTATCAAGGTCGCATTCGGGTAACAAAACAATCTTTCAGTCTGAAAAGGATGGCTGAACCAGTTCGTGAATCCAGAAAACCTTCTAAGATCGTGCTTGCGGGATGTGGTTAACCTCGATGAGGACCCTTCCCGACCAGCTCGCATCGCCGCGGGCAGCGAAATTTGTTGCCGAGGAGTTGTCGTTGAGCGTCAGTCGTGAACTAACCGAAACATCCTTGCGACCCGTCGTTCGCCGGGCCGTGGAAGCAGCCGCTGCGAGTTCGGATACCGCCGGGCTGCGAGCACTGCGAATCTGCCTCCATGCGGGGCTCAGTGCGTATTGGCCGGTGGTGAAGGCCGCCCCGGCGAAAAGCATCAGGTCATACGAGACCGCGCTGCGGACCCTGCGGGAGCGGTGGATCGAGCCCGGTGACAACGTGGGCGATCCGTCCGCGATCGTGATGTTCCGTGAGATGGACGCCGAGGCGACCGAGTTCCTCGAGCTGTGTGCCGAACTCTCGGGTACGCAGTGGCTCGAGCCGGTCGACTCCATCGCCAGCTACCTCGTCTCCGTCTTCCATGGCGCGGTGCTGCGCTGGCTCGCCGACGGCAACGACGAGACCATCCTTGTCGTCACCGACGATCTCGTCGGCTGTCTCACCCTCAAGGCTGTCGAAGCCTGAGATTTACTGGACGAGTGACCAGATAGGTGGTTCAGTAGACGGGTGACCGAGACAACAGCGCTGCACCACCTGCACGACGCCACCGCTGACCTCGACCCGCCGCTGGCGGCACTCGACCTGTCCCGGCTCGACGCCAATGCCGCCGACCTGCGCCGCCGCGCGAACGGTGTCGCCATCCGCGTGGCGAGCAAATCGGTGCGCTGCCGAGCCGTGCTCGAGCGGGTCCTCGGCACCGACCTCACCGCAGCCGACGGCTTCGCGGGCATCATGGCCTACTCCCTGCGCGAAGCCATCTGGCTGGCCCGCCTCGGCGCCCGCGACATCCTGCTCGGCTATCCGACCCTCGACCGTGCCGCGCTGGCCGAACTCGCGGGCGCGCCGACACTGCTGCGCTCGATCACCCTGATGATCGACGACGTCGCCCAGCTCGACCTGGCCCGCGCCGCCCTCGGCACCGACACCGTCCACCCACGCGTCTGCCTCGACGTCGACGCCTCACTGCGCATCGGCCCGCTGCACCTCGGCGTTCGCCGTTCCCCGATCCGCACCCCCGGCGAGGCCGCCGTACTGGCGACACAGGCGCGTACCCGCGGCTTCGAGGTGGTCGGCGTGATGACCTACGAGGCGCAGATCGCGGGCCTGCCCGACAACAATCCGGCCGTGCGCGTGGTCAAGCGTCTCTCGGCCGCCGAGATCGCCCGCCGCCGCACCCAGGTGCTCGACGCGGTGCGCATGGTGACCGGGCCGCTCGAGATCGTCAACAGCGGCGGCACCGGCTCGATCGAGGTGTCGATCAGCGATCCCGATGTCACCGAAGTGACCGCCGGTTCGGGCCTCTACGTGCCGACCCTCTTCGACCACTACCGCTCCTTCACCCCGCGTCCGGCCCTGTTCTTCGCCACGCCGGTGCTGCGCAAACCCACCCCGAGCATCGCCACCGTCTTCGCGGGCGGCTACATCGCCTCCGGCCCCACCGGCCCCAGCCGGGTGCCGCTGCCGGTCTGGCCCGCGGGCCTGAAGCTGCTCGGCGCCGAGGGCGCGGGCGAGGTGCAGACCCCGCTCGCCGGTGGGTCCGAGCTCGAGATCGGCGACCGCGTCTGGTTCCGGCACGCCAAGGCGGGCGAACTGTGCGAACGCTTCGCCGAGATCCACCTCGTCGACGAATCGGGAACCCGCACAACCGTTCCCACCTATCGCGGCGAAGGCCAGTGCTTCGGCTGATCAGCGCAGCAGCTCGGTGACCTCGTCGTCGGTGAGCTGGTGGAAGTCGTGGTAGGCGCCGCCCACGCCGCCCAGGTCGTCGGGGGTCCAGAGGCAGACCAGCTCGTCGCACTCCGGGCGGACCCGGCGCGCCGCTTCGGGGGCTGAGACCGGCATCGCCACGATCAAGCGCGCGGGCTGCTGTGCTCGGGCGACCCGGCAGGCGGCGGCCACGGTGGCGCCGGTGGCCATTCCGTCGTCGACGATCACCACCGTCCGGTCGGTCATGGCGACCGGGTCGCCGTCGCGGAGCAGGGTTCGCCTGCGGGCCAGTTCGGCGCGTTCGGCGCGCTCGACCTGCGCGAACGCCGCCTCGCTCACCCGGCCGCGTGCCACCACGTCCTCGTTGAGCACCAGCACGTCGTTCTCGCCGAGCGCACCCATCGCCAGCTCCGGATGCTGCGGTAGCCCGAGTTTGCGCACCAGCAGCACGTCGAGTTCCCCGTCGATCGCGTCGGCCACGGCGGCCGCCACCGGCACGCCGCCGCGCGGCAACCCGAGCACCAGCGGGTACGTGCCCCGCAGATGTTCGAGGGCCGTGCCGAGAGCGCGGCCCGCCGCAGCGCGATCCGGGTACACCATCGCTTCGAACGCTACTCCGCGGTGGCGTCGGCCGACACTGTGAAGCGGCGCAGCGACAGGCTCGGGTTGGCGGTGCGCACCCTGGCGAGGTGGGCCGGGTCGATCGACGCGGTGAGCACACCCGGCTCGTCGCCGAGTTCGGCGAGCACGGTGCCTGCCGGGTCGACGATCATCGACGCGCCCGCCCCGAGCGGCGCGCACTGGTCGGCCGCCGCCACGTACACGGTGTTCTCGATGGCCCGCGCACGCAGCAGCGTGGTCCACTGATCGACCTTCGCCGGGCCGGGAATCCACTGCGCGGGCAGCAGCAATACGTGCGCTCCCGCCGCTGCGACACGCCGACATCCCTCCGGAAAACGCAGATCGAAGCAGGTCTGCATGCCGAACATCACACCGTCGACGGTGAATGTGGCGGGCGCCACCAGCGGACCGGCCGCGACGACATCGGATTCCAGATGCCCGAAAGCGTCGTAGAGATGCACTTTGCGGTAGAGCGCGAGCCGGGATCCGTCGGGTCCGTGCGCCACGAGCGTATTGCTGATCCGGTCCGCGTCCGGTGTCGGCAATTCGACGACACCGGCCACCAGATGCACCCCGAATTCGACGGCGAGCGCGGCGAGTCCGGTGGTGAACGGCCCGTCGAGCGGCTCGGCGGCGGCCACCACCCGCTCGTCGAGGCGGGTCACCGCAAACATCGAGTATTCGGGTGCGACCACGACGCGCGCACCGGATTCGGCAGCGGTTCGCACGTGTTCACGCAAGGCGGCCAGGTTGGCCGACGTGTCGGTCTGCGGGGCGAATTGGACGACCGCGATCGGCACCGTCGTCGCGGCGTGTTCCTGATGCGATGACCCGTTGTGCAGCTGCATAGGTCACACCGTATTCACCCGGTGGCCCGATCAGCTACCGCCAGGCAGTAAACTGGTGGTCAATGAACACAAATGAGGTCGACAGCGTTCCTGCCGACGACGACAGGCACGACAACGGCCCGACTTTCGCCGATCTCGGGATCGATGACCGCGTCCTGGCGGCCATCGCCGACGTGGGCTACGAGTCGCCGTCGCCGATTCAGGCGGCCACGATTCCCCCACTGCTCTCCGGGTCCGACGTCGTCGGCCTGGCCCAGACCGGCACCGGCAAAACCGCGGCATTCGCGATCCCGATCCTGATGAATCTGGACACCGCGCAGAAGAAGCCGAGCGCGCTGGTGCTCGCGCCGACCCGCGAACTCGCGATCCAGGTCGCCGAGGCGTTCGGCAAGTACTCCTCGCACATCCCCGGTCTCCACGTGCTGCCGATCTACGGCGGCCAGAGCTACGGCGTGCAGCTGTCGGGTCTGCGCCGCGGCGCGCATGTGGTCGTCGGTACGCCCGGCCGCGTCATCGACCACCTGGAGAAGGGCACGCTCGACCTGACCGAGCTGCGCTACCTGGTGCTCGACGAGGCCGACGAGATGCTCAAGATGGGCTTCCAGGAGGACGTCGAGCGCATCCTGCGCGACACTCCGCGAGACAAGCAGGTCGCCCTGTTCTCGGCCACCATGCCGGGCGCGATCCGCAAGATCTCCAAGCAGTACCTCAACGACCCGGTCGAGATCACGGTCAAGTCCAAGACCACGACCAACACCAACATCACCCAGCGCTACGTGCAGGTGTCGCACCAGCGCAAGCTCGACGCCCTCACCCGTGTCCTCGAGGTCGAGGACTTCGAGGCGATGATCATCTTCGTGCGCACCAAGCAGGCCACCGAGGAGCTGGCCGAGAAGCTGCGCTCGCGCGGTTTCTCCGCCGCCGCGATCAACGGTGACATCGCGCAGAACCAGCGTGAACGCACCATCGGTCAGCTGAAGTCGGGTGCGCTCGACATCCTCGTCGCCACCGATGTGGCCGCGCGTGGTCTCGACGTGGACCGCATTTCGCATGTCGTGAACTACGACATCCCGCACGACACCGAGTCGTATGTGCACCGCATCGGCCGCACCGGTCGCGCGGGCCGCTCGGGTCAGGCGCTGCTGTTCGTCGCGCCGCGTGAACGTCATCTGCTCAAGGCGATCGAGCGGGCCACTCGGCATCCGCTCACCGAGATGCAGTTGCCGAGCGTCGACGACGTGAACGCGACCCGCGCCGCGAAGTTCGGTGACTCCATCACCGAGAACCTGGCCTCGGACAAGATCGAGCTGTTCCGCAAGCTGATCGAGGACTACGAGGCCGAGCACAACACCCCGCTGGTCGATATCGCCGCCGCGCTGGCGGTCGGTGGATACGACGGGGACAACTTCTTCATGTCGCCCGAGCCGGAGCCCGCGCCGCGTCGCGAACGCGACCGGGACCGTGATCGCGAGCGTGCCCCGCGCCAGTTCGACGACGAGGACCGTGGACCGCGTCCGCCGTCGTTCTCCCGCGAGAGCGGTGCGGAGCTGGCCACCTACCGGATCAGCGTCGGCAAGCGGCATCGCGTGGTGCCCGGTGCGATCGTCGGCGCCATCGCCAACGAGGGTGGGCTGCGGCGCAGCGACTTCGGGCACATCAGCATCCGGCCCGACTACAGCCTGGTCGAGCTGCCCGCGAACCTACCGAACGAAACGCTGGAAGCGTTGCGGCGCACCAGGATCAGCGGGGTGCTCATCCAGCTGCAGCCGGACCAGGGCCCGCCGTCGCAGCGGCTCAATTCCCGTGGTCCCCGGCGTGACCGTGAGGCCCGTCCGCGGACCGAACGGCGTAAGCCGCGCACGTAGCGCACCACCGCACGTAGACAAGTCCATGGGTCGCTCCATGGGCTGTCTCGGCGCTGGCTAAGGTGTTGCCGTCGGGTGTGCGTGAACACAGGAGGGCCGCGTTTGTTCGTCTCCGGTGATCGGGTGATCGGTGCTGTCGGCGATCTCGTGCGCGCGGCGGACTGCGAGTTCGCGCTGCTGCGTGCGGTCGACGCCGCCCTCGGCAACCTCCCCGGCACCCGCGACGCCGCCGCGAACCTCGTGCGCGCCGTCGACGTTTCCCCGGAGTTGCTGCGGCACTTCGGTGACCGGCTGATCCACATCCCCACCCCCGATCCCGTCGACGCCACCACCCTCACCGAAGCCGCCGCACGCACCACGGACGCCTTGCGGACCGGTGCCGAGGCGATCGCCGGTGCGGTCTTCTTCGACGGTCGATTCGTCTGCCAGGCAGACCTTCTCGTGCGCGACGGTGCGCGATACGTGGTGCACAGTGCCGTCGCACCTGCGCGAGTGGGGGCCCTGGGCGATGGGCCTCGGCATGACGACGGCGGGCCTTCGGGTATCGGCTTGCCCAGGCGTTCACGTGGAAATGACGACGCGCAGGACCGCGACGTGGATGGCGAGTCGCGCGGGGACCGGGGCGCCGAGGCCGACCGTGACGCGGACAGTGGCGTGTCGCCCGTGCTCGCTGAGTCCCGTTCTGGTGCCGCGGGGTTCGTTGATGCCGACGACCACAGGGTGTTGCGGCGTGAACTCGCGGCGGGGCGGACGCCGTTCGAGCGGGTTTCGGCGTCGGTGCGGTCGGTGGGGGTCGATCCGGTTCGGCTGGAGCTGTGTGCTCGGGTCGAAGTGGCTGCGTGCGTCGAGGCATTGGCGGCGGCCGGGGTGGATGTCGACCCGGTGGCGCGAATTTCGACGCCGACCGGTGAACATGGCGTGGTCGCAGCGGAACTCGAGCCGATCTACCGGGCGCGACGGGCGCGGGTGGAACACGTCGTCGAGGAGAAGCTCACCGAATTGCTGCCCGTGCAGTGGGGTGACCCACGCTATCTGGCGTGTGGACAGTGCCCGACGTGCCGTGCGGCGGCTGCGACCGCACGGGACTTGCTGCTGGTAGCGGGGATTCGGCCCACCCAGCGCGCCCGGCTGCGCGAAGCCGGTGTGCTCACCATCGACCGCCTCGCCGCCACCACCGTTCCCGTCCCCGGCCTCGCCCCGCGCACGGTCACCGAACTGCGCCGCCAAGCCGACATCCAACTCACCCGCGAACGCACCGCAACGCCCACCTTCGCTCTGCGTGACGCCACCGCCCTCGGCGCACTCCCCACCCCGCGCCCCGGCGACCTGGCACTACTCATCGACCTGGACCGCCGCGGAACCATCACCTCGGTAGAAATCGCCGACGCGACAACCACTGTCTTCCGCCCGGAACCCTCGCCTATCGCGTCGACCGATCCGCGCTACGCGCAGGCGAGCGACTACGGATCATTCGCCAGGAACGGCGGGCTCGGGTCCGACGAGCGGAACGGTGGCGCTCTCGGAGCTTTCGCGAGGGGCGCCGGAGGGCTCGGAACTTCAGCGACAGGCGGGGGCGAGCTCGGGCCGTCGACACAGGACGGGTACGGCCCGGACGTGCTCGAGGAACTGCTCGACATCATCGGTGAGTATCGGGCCCTGGATCCGGATGTGCGGGTCTATCACTACGGGTCGGCGGTCCGGACGGCTCTGCTCGGCTGGTCGGGACGCTTCGGTGTCGGAGCCGATCAGCTCGACGAACTGCTCGCCGACGGGGCGCTGGTCGACCTGGCACCCGTGGTGCGGACCGCCTTGCTGATCGGTGAGCAGTCCTACGACGTCGCCGGATTGGCCGCCCTGGTGCCGGGCGCACACGGTCGTGCGGCCACCGTGCTGGGGATCAGGGACTGGTTGCTCGAGCGGGCGGCCGAGGCGGGGATCGAGGTGCCCGGCCCACGGTTCGCGGTGGCCGAGACGGACATTCCGCCGTCGTTGCGCACGGGTTCACTGGAGGCCGCACTGGCCGAATTCGCCGCCGACGCACACGGCGACGCGGCCCGGGCGGCCGCGCTCACGGCCGCGGTGCTCGGGTATCACCGGCGTGAACGGCAGCCCAGGTGGTGGGCGCACATCGACCGGCTCGGGCACCCGGTGGGGGAGTGGGCCGACGCGCCGGGCGTGCTGGTCGCCGAGTGGGGCACCGTCGACACCAAATGGCATCGCACACCCCAGCTTCCGACGATGCGCCGCTACCTCACCCTCACCGGTCGTCTCGGCACCGGTGCCACGCTGACCCCCGGCACCCAGATGATCACCATCTACGACGGTGCGGCGGCAGCGGGCATGACCCAGACGCTCGGCAGACGCGCCACCGCCACGGCCACCGTCCTCGGCTGCGCGGTGGACGCCGATTTCGACGACACCGTGCGCCTGGAGGAACTGCTCCCGGCGGGCTGCCCGCCTTACGACGACCTACCCGCCGCCATCGCCCCCGGCCCACCCGACGGCGAGGCCGACCTCGAGGCGGCCCTGGAAGCCACCGCCCAGGACCTGCTGGTGACGTTGCCGTCCGTGCCGGCGAACGCGGTCTACGACCTGCTGCTGCGCCGCACGCCCCGCCTGCACGAGGGCGCACCGTTACCGCAGGTCGACGGCGATATCGCACACGCCATCGCCCAGGCGACGGCCGCACTCGACGCCTCCTACCTGGCTGTGCACGGACCGCCCGGCACCGGCAAGACCGGGACGACGGCCCGCGCCATCGAGCGCCTCGTCACCCGCAAGCGGTGGCGGATCGGGGTGGTCGCGCGCTCACACGAGGTGATCGAGCGGATCTTCGACGCGGTCGTGGAGGCCGGGTTGCTGCCCGAACTCGTCGCGAAGAAGGACGTGGCGTCGGTGGGCCGCGAATGGTCGGCGATCGAGGGCAGCAGGTATCCACGATTCCTCGACAATGCGGTGAATGGGTGCGTGATCGGCGGCACCACAGCCGATTTCGTCGACGAAACCCTCATCGCCCCCGGCTCGCTCGATCTGCTGGTGATCGCCGACGCGGGCGAATGCTCGCTCGCCGACACCGTCGCCGTCGCGGTGAGCGCGCGCAACCTGCTGCTCGTGGGTGACCCCGAGCCCGCACTCGCCCAGGCCGAACACCCTGAGCCGATTCATGTTTCGGCCCTCGAGTGGCTGTGCGACGGCGCGGCCACCCTGCCGCCGGAGTACGGCTACTTCCTCGACCGCACCTGGCGGATGCACCCGGCGGTGTGCGCGCCGGTGTCGGTGAGCTGCTACGACGGCAAGCTCACGGCGGTCGAAGCCGTCACCCGCGCCCGCGATCTCGCCGGGATCGCGCCCGGGGTGAGCACGGTGTTCGTCGAACATCGTGGCAGCGCGACCGAATCCGATGCCGAGGCCCGTGAGGTGGTGCGCCGCGTGCGCGCCCTGCTCGGCGAAACCTGGACCTCCGGTGCGCGCACCCGCAAACTGCACCCGCACGACGTCTTCGTCGTGGCCCCTTACGCAGCGCAGGTGGCGCGTATCCGAACCCTGCTGGCGCGCGCCAAGATCGAGGATGTCCTCGTCGGCACCCCTGACCGTTTCCGGGGTCGTGAAGCCGCCGTGGTCGTGTTGTCGATGACCACCTCTACCCCCGACGACGCTCCCTTCGGTATGCGAGCACTCCTCTCGCGCACCGTCATCCACGCCACCCTGTGCCGCGCCATGTGGAAAGCGATCATCATCCGCTCGCCGCTGCTCACCGAGTACCTCCCGGACACCCCGGAAGAACTCGCCGCCCTGCGCGGCTTCCTCCAGCTCGGTTGAACACTCGGCGGCACATCAACCGTCGCACGGCGCAGGCGCACGCACTCGATCGGCAATTCGCCCCGCGAGCTGTGACGGTGGGCGCGGTCTACGCCTAGACCCGATACCGCCCACCAACTCCGACCGATTCAACCGACTGCCCCTACGTCGAACCCGGCCGCCGCATGGAGCGCACCGGCGACCTCGTCGTTACCTGTGGCTGCGAGGGCCGCCCGAACCGATCGCCGCGGGTCAAGCGGCGCGCAACAGCCGCCGCAGCCAGTCGGCGGCGGTGTCCGGTGTCGCCGGGGCGACGGACACCTGGTGGCCGGAGTGGACCAGGTAGCGGCCGTCGCCGGTGACGTCGATCCAGGACAGGACGCCCGTGGCCGGTTCGTCGGCACCCGGGGCGACGAGGATCTGGCCGATGCCGGTGCGCGGGCGTTGGAGGAGTTTGCGGATGCGGGCGGCGTCGGAGGGGCCTGCGACGGGGACGGTGACCAGGTCGCGGCTGTCCTCGCGCACGCGCGCCGCCGGTGCGGCGATGCGCGGACCGGTGCCCACGGGTTGGCGCGGCATCCGGGAAAAGACCTGGGGCGCGAAGCGTTTCGTCGCACCGACTTGAACGTGCAGGTCGCCACCTCGGTCGGCCGCGATGCCGGGCGACTGCACGGCGAGCACCGCCACGTCCCCCGCGACGGCACCGAGCATGCGCACCGGCGCGGGCGCGTGTCCGCACACCTCCACCCGGATCTCCGGTTTGGCCAGCACGCGCAGCGCCGCCGAGAGGTCGGGGTCGAGGGTGCGGGCGCACCAGGCGTCGAGTGCCGGTCGGGCGGCCGCCCGCTCGGCGGTGTCGCGGGCGGACGCGCGAACGGCGAGCGGATACGGGATCCGGTCGCCGTCGGTACGCGCCCAGGCCAGCGCGAACTGGTCGGGCGTGAGGTGCCAGTTCACTCCTGCTCGGTCCACTCTCCGAGCACGGCGGGACTGGTCGGTTCCAGCTTCCCGATCAGTGGGTTCACCTCGTCGGCGGGTTCGAGGAAGGTGGGTTCTTCCTCGAGGAAGCGCAGGAATTCGTCGTCTTCGTCCTCGATCTCGGTCTGGGCGGGTGGGCGCGGACCGCCGGGTGCGCGGGTGTGGTCCGCCGCGACCATCGCGCCACCCATGAGTCCACCGATCGCGCCCGCACTCATTCCGGCAGCCGCTTCACCACCGGCCACGGTGGGGTCTTGGCGGACGTCCTCGGACGACGCCGGTCGCGTGGCTGGAGAACCGGATTCACCGAGCGAAGCCGCCTGTGCCGACGGTGAACCGGATTCCTTCCGCGAGGCGTTCGCGCGTTTCCCGGCCCGCCCGAGCGCGCCGGCGGGAACAGGGCCCACGATGGGCACTCCACTCGCGGCGCCGGACCCGCCTAGGGCACCGGACACGGCACTCGGCGTGCCGGCTCCGGACGCGGCCGCTGCCGGGGCGACCGCTGCGGAACCGCCTGCGAACAGGGAAGTGCTCGCCGTCGAGCTACTCACACTCGCCGGCGAAACCGCAGCACCGGAGCCGTCTGCCGTCGACCCTCCCACCGCATCGGAAACGGCGTTCCCTGCTGCCGCACCGGTAACCGCGACATCGGACCCCTCGCCGGTAACCGCCGTGACCACCGACGAAGGCACCGCACCGAGCGCACCGCCGACCGCTACATCTGTTGTGCCCGAAGCGATCTCGCCGAAGGCGGGCACCCCCGACCCGGTGGGCACGAAAGCCCCCGCGTAGACCGTCTCCATCGCCTGAACCGCGTCCAGCCGGGCGTTCTCGGCTTCCCGCGAAATCGTGGCATTGTCCGTGGCCTGCTGCGGATCGAGCAGTGCGCCGTCCGGATCGGGCTGCGCCGCAGCGGGTTCGGCGACAGCGGCCCGAATCGACTCCGCCGCGTCACCCGCCTGGCACAGCCGGACACCGACAGCCGTCAGCACATCCGCGATCTGCCGACCCACCTGCTCGAACGTGCGAAGGGCATCGACGGCGGACTGCGCCGCCGACCCGCGCCACCCGTCGGCGATCGCGGCCCGGATCTCGGCATGCGCGTTGTCGACCTCGTCACCGACTGCGGTGGCCGCGGTGAGATACAACTGCCCGCCACTGCTCAAGGCGGCCGGGTCGAGTTGCTGTACCGCCGTGTGGATTTCGGAATGCGACAGGCTGTCGAACACCTCGACGACGGCCACGTAGTCCGGGTCGGTCCCCGGCGCACCGGAAATGCTACGCATGCCCATCACCCGTCTCGATCGCCCGGACCGCGCTCGCCATCGCCTGATCGCTCTCCTGGTAGGCGGCCCCGGCGGCCCGCAGCACGGCGGCCAGCTGACGAGCCGTCGCGGCGTAGGCACGCAACTGGTCGAGAGCATTACCGGTCTTGGTCTCGAAGCCGGTGCGCAGCGCGGCACCCGAGGGCAGCCCACCGAAGCCGGGCAGCGTAGCGGCCTGCGTCAAGGCCTGCACCTGCGCGTCGACGGCGGCGGCGAGACGTTCGTAGCGCAGCGCGCACCGTTCGGTCGCGCCGTCGGCGACGAGCACCCCGTCGACCCACAGTCCGCCCTCCTCGACGGCCTGACCGAGCGCCGCCGTATTCGGCAGTCCCGTGCGATTCGATTGCACCGCTTCCCCCTTCGTCGTTCAGTCCGCCGTGGCGAGTACCCACCGCGCGATATCGTCGGCCACGCGGTCCCGCACCGGCTCGTGCAACAGGTCGTGACCGGCGTCGGCGTACTCGCGCAAATCTACCGATCCATACCGCTGTGTCCATAGCCGCATCGCATCGATCGGTGCCCGGCGGTCATCGATTCCGTGCACCGCGAGCGTCGGCAGGCGGGGGTCGGGCGCGGTGTCGGTGGCCCGGCGCGGTGTGCCGCACAGGACGAGTCCGCGCAGGTCGGCGGACTGATCGACGGCGACGGCGAGCGCGGTGACGGCGCCGAGAGAGTGGCCCATGAGCACCGGCGCGGAGGTGGTTTCGGCCCGCACCAACTCGAGCAGGCCCCTGGCATCGGCGACCAGTTCGCCGAGGGTGCCCGGCGCGTGCGGATCGCCCTCGCTCAGGCCCTGTCCCGAGGTGTCGAGGGTCCACAACTCGATGCCGGTGGCGGCCAGCGCGGCACCGAATCGGTGATAGTGCCCGCTGTGCTGACCGGTGCCGGGCAGCAACACGACGGTCGCGGCGACCAGGCCGGTTGACCTGCGCCGGTAGTGCAGACGGCCACGCGCGCTGTCGAAGTAGGGCACCGGCCGATTATCCGCACCTGCCAAAGCATCGCGCCAGCCGTTACACTTCGCCAGTCCACCCGGTTCAGAGTCGAGGTCGTCCATGTTGTCGTTGCGTCGTTGTGTGGCAAGCATTGTCGTCGGTGCGGCAGGCGTGAGCACCGCGGTCACCGGCGTCGCCGGTGCCGACCCGGTCGCCGCCTGTGGGCGGGCCGGTCAGGAGATCGCGATCCACTCGACGGTCCCACTACTGGACTGGTCGGAGAACTTCGGCATCGACGAGCGCGGTGACGTGTGGGTGTCGCGCGTGCTGCGCGGTGAAGTGCAGCGCTACGACGGCGCCGGAAAGCTCACCGCCACGGTGGATATCGCGGCGCCCGGCGCCGTCCGACTCGGTCCCGACGGCCTGCTCTACGTGGTCACCGGCAATTCGCCGCTGTCGGATTCCGGCGGTGTCGTCCGATTCGACCCCACCGCCGCCGACCCGGTGCCCGAACCCTTCGCCACCGGTTTCATCCACCCCAACGGCGCCGCCTTCGACGCCCAGGGCAACCTGTACGTCACCGCCCGCGACGGCGTGCACCGCATCTTCCCCGACGGCACCGAGGACATGACCTGGTGGTCGAACGCCACCGTCGAGGGGCCCAATGGTGTTGTGGTCTCCGGTGATTCGGTATACGTCACGGCGAACTACGTCGACAGCGCGGCCGGTCCGGTCGGCCGGGTGCTGCGCTTGTCGCGCACGAACCCGGCGGTGAGCACAACCATCGCCGACCTGACCTCGTTCGGTTCGCTGCCCGATTTCGTCGACGACCTGGTCCTGCGCGACGGCGCACTGTACGTGACGACCTTGACCGGACAGCTGGTGCGCGTCGACCTGGCCACGGGCGGTGCCTGCACGATCGCCGCCACCCAGCCGCTCACCGCCGTCGTCGCCGACCCGGCCGACTCGTCGGCGCTGCTCGCGGGCACCGAAGAGGGAACCGTCCTGCGCATCCGCCCGCGCGGCTGACCCGAAGCTTTCGCACGACAAACGGCCGCCGACATCAGTCGACGGCCGTTTTTCGATCCTGGTGCCCGGCGGCCGATCAGCCGCCCACGCTCAGCGCTGACGGCGGAGCCGGGGGAGCGGGCGCGGGAGCCGGCTGCGGTGCCTCCGCCGGGGCGGGGGCCGGAGCGGGCGTTTCGGGGGCGGGTGCCTGCGACTGTGCCGCACCGGTGCCGGGCGCACCCGAACCGGGGGCGGGGGCCTGCGGTTCCGGCGCGGGCGGGGCGGCCGGTGTTTCGGGAGCCGCCACCGGCAGATCGGGGACGACGAACGTGCCGACGGTCGGTGTCATCACGCAGCGTGCACCGGGGTAGTCGATGGTGCCCCACATGGAGGCGACCACGGTGCCCGCGCCGCTGGTGATCGTCTTCGACAGCGACGGCAGCTGGTATTCGGTGAGGTCGTCGAGGGCGGCGATACCGCTCTGCCCGTTGTTCACATTCACCCAGGCCACGCTCAGACCGGAAGCCAGCGGCACACCGGTGTGGGCCGGACTGGCGCTGAACCGGACATCGCCCGGGGTCAGGCTGGTTCCGGTGCGCGGGCCGGGGCCCTCGACGGTCGCGGCGGCGATGATGGTGGTGATGGGTCCGTTGCTGCCGCAGCCGAAGGTGGGGGCGGCGTAGCCCAACGGGATGAACTGGGCCGAGATGTCACGCAGGCGGTCGGCGCCGACCATGCCGGTGAAGTTGGCGATCGCGTCGACACCGGCCTTGGTGCTCACATCCTCGCCCGCGAGATCGTGCAGGTGGGTGATGGCGTCGTCGAGAGGCGACGCACTCGCGGTCGCCGCGAGCACGACCACAGCTCCGATGCTCGCCGCGGTCACCGCCGCCGCCCTACCTGCGATGGATCTGCCGTTCACCCGTAACTCCCTGCTGCTCGCCCACCGGTTCCCCGGTCCGTGTGGCAACGTACCAGTTCGACGTGCCGGTGGCAGCGTGGCGGTGTCGTGGCGTCGCCGTGCGGGGTAGGTTTCTGAAGACGGCTACTAGAGACGCTGGGAGACCCGTATGAAGCTAGCCCTGTCCCCGGAAGAGGTCGCCTTCCGCGACGAGCTCCGGCACTTCTATCACACCGAGATCCCCGTCGAGATCCGTGACCGTGTGAAATACGGACACGAGCTTTCCCGCGAAGACATCGTCACCGCCAACAAGATCCTCAACGATCACGGGCTCGCCGTGCCGAACTGGCCGGTCGAGTGGGGCGGCAAGGACTGGACGCCGATGCAGCGTCACCTCTGGCTCGACGAGATGCAGCTGGCCTCGGTGCCCGAGCCGCTCACCTTCAACGCCTCCATGGTCGGGCCGGTGATCGCCCAGTTCGGTTCCCAGGAGCTCAAGCAGCGTTTCCTCCCGCCCACCGCCGCCCTCGACATCTGGTGGTGCCAGGGCTTCTCCGAGCCCGACGCCGGTTCCGACCTGGCCTCGCTGCGCACCACCGCCGTCCGCGACGGTGACTCCTACATCGTCAACGGACAGAAGATCTGGACCACGCTCGGCCAGTACGCCGACTGGATCTTCTGCCTCGTGCGCACCGACCCGTCGGCACCCAAGAAGCAGGCGGGCATCTCCTTCCTGCTCTTCGACGTGAAGTCGCCCGGTGTCACCATGCGCCCGATCAAACTGATCGACGGCAGCTACGAGGTGAACGAGGTGTTCTTCGAAGACGTCCGGGTGCCCGCCGACCAACTGGTCGGCGAGGAGAACCAGGGCTGGACCTACGCCAAGTTCCTGCTCGGCAACGAACGCACCTCCATCACCGGCGTCGGCAAGACCAAGGTCAAGATCGGGCTGGCCAAGGACCACGCGCGCTCGATCCGCACCGGCCACGGCACCCTGCTCGAGGACCCGGTCTTCGCCGCGCGCATCGCCGAACTCGAGAACGAACTGCTCGCCCTGGAACTCACCCAGCTGCGGGTGGTGTCCAATTCGGCCGACGGCAAACCCAACCCGGCCTCCTCGGTGCTGAAACTGCGTGGCACCGAACTGCAGCAGGCGGCCACCGAACTGCTGCTCGACATCGCGGGCGCCGACGCCCTTCCCGTCGACGCCGACGACCTCGCCTCACCCGCTTGGGCCCAGCACACCGGCCCCGGCTATCTGAACTACCGCAAGGTGACCATCTACGGAGGTTCGAGCGAGGTCCAGCGCTCGATCATTTCCTCCACGATCCTCGGATTGTGAGGCGCTGACATGGATCTGGCACTGACCGAAGAACAGACGATGCTGCGTGACACCGTGCGCGAACTGCTGCACCGGTTCTACGACAGCGAGGCCCTCACCAAGGCGGGTGACACCGATCCCGGCTGGAGCCGCACGGTCTGGAAGCAACTCGCCGACCTCGGCGTCCTCGGCCTGACCATCCCCGAGGAAGACGGCGGCGTCGGCGCGGGCCCCGTCGAGGCGATGCTCGTGCAGGAGGAAATCGGCCGTGCGCTGGCCCCCGAACCGGTGCTCGACGCCGTGGTCGTTCCGGCCGAGCTGATCCGGCTCACCGGCAGCGCCGACCAACGCCACCGGCTGCTGCCCGCGCTCGCCGAGGGCACCACCCTGCTCGCCTTCGCCCATGCCGAACCGGGACAGCGCTGGCCGTCCACCGAGGTCACCACAACCGCCGACCAGCAGGGTGATTCGTACACCCTGTCCGGTGTGAAGAACCCGGTCCCCCGTGGCGATTGTGCCGATCAGCTGATCGTCAGCGCGGTACTGCCCGGCGGCGGTGTCGGCCTGTTCCTCGTCGACCCCACCGGCCCCGGTGTGCAGCGCCGCACCTACCGCACCTTCGACGGACGCCGCGGCGCCCAATTCGATTTCGCCTCGGCACCGGGCGAATTGCTCGGCGACACCGTCGACGCGGCCGAACAGATCGCGCTCGCCCAGGGCTACGCCCAGGCAGCGCTGTGCGCGGAATCGGTGGGCGCCATGCAGGTAGCACTCACCTCGACCACCGACTACCTGAAGTCGCGCAAACAGTTCGGCGTAACCCTGTCGAAGTTCCAGACTCTCACCCAGCGCGCCGCCGACTGCTACGTCTCCCTCGAACTGGCCCGCAGCATGAACCTCTACATCACCGCCGCCCTCGCCGACGGCGCCAACGACCCGATCGTCGCCTCACGCGCCCGCCTCCAGATCGGCAAATCCGCCGCCCACATCGGCCGCGAGGCCATCCAGATGCACGGCGGAATCGGCGTCACCGCCGAATACCCGGTGAGCCACTACGTCGCCCGCCTCACCGCCATCGGCCAGACCCTCGGCGGAGAACTCGAACACCGGCGGGTGCTCGCCGACCGCGTCGGCAGTTACGACTTGCCGGAGTTGTAGACAGCCCGGGAATGGTGCGTGCCCACGTGGGCGCGCACCATTTTCATGTCCGCCTGACCCACTGTGTTTTTCCTTTCGTCGTAATCTTGCTTCTACAGCCGCCGTGTATCCAGTAGTGCGTCTACAAAATCCGAGGGAGGCGCATAGTCGTGGAATTCAACATAGTGCACAATCATGACTGGCGCGTGGTAGCATTCCCCGTCGGGACCGTGTATCAAAATTTCACCATTGCCGCATGCTCCTAGGGGTTCCAACTCCTGGTAGAGCAGTACGCCGTCCATCTCATCCCCGTGAACCGCCAATATTTCCGTAAAACAAAAATCGCAAAAGTGATATCCTCGGGTCTTATTCACAGGCTTCTTTGCTGCCCTGCGAAGTGATTCCAAGAGCACTTGCGACGGCTTGTCAGTCGGAAAGGGCTCGTCTCCGGCGAGCCATCCGACGTTTATTTCATTTACACAACCGGCTGGGCATTTGTAACGCGGACCATAACGGTATGGGCTGAGATCTGGATAGTGCATCTGAGAAGCGTATCTGTCCCCGTTTCGCCGACAATAAGCAGGCTCATTGCCGCTACAAAGAGAGACTCATCGATTGTTCCCAATCTCTCGCGTCGCGTAGTAGTGGTCCCACCACCGCACGTGCACCGCACAAATAGAACATCCACCGCAATTCTTCACACTTGTAGACCGCTTCTTCATGCGAGTCCACCCAGACGCACACAATATTTCCGAAAACCTTGGTCACGTCCCACCATGCCCACTCCCGCTGGCGTGGATCGAAGGAGAACAGCACATCCTGTACTGTCCACTTTTCGTTCCCTCGGTGCGCTGCGTAACGCAGGGCTGCCGATTCCCAGGATTCCCGCATCCACAGTGGGACATCGGCTTCCGGCATGGAGTCGACATCGAAGTCGCCTTCCAGTGAGGCATTTACTCCCACTTTTACGCACTGACGAACTCTGCGGCCGAACCCCGCAACATCATCGAAGCTCTCGACCTCCACGTAAAATGTCGAAAGCAGCCCGCCCACAGCACCAGGGCGACGGGAAATCCTGGCGAGCTCTGGCAATGGCATCTGAACATTATTGCAGATCCGGGGCAGTGGTGCCGAGAAGTCGATGCCGCCGGAACCTACTTGATGAGAGATTGGCTCAAGCGAACAGTATGGCCCAAAGCTGCGAGGCTGCGGCCCTGGTATCTCTTTAATCGGAGCTTGGTGCATTGGCGATCAACGGTGATACTCCATCGATATCTTCGGAGTTGAGAGACAAGCCGATCAGTGCAATGTTGAGCTCTGCGCCGCCCTTCTTTGAATACCCTCTTACTGTTTCGATATTGTCGATGCCAAGGAGGGTTTCGCGTCGCTCGCGAGTAAGATGACCGTGATCGGTTAGTACCAGTCGGCCCAAATTGTAGTGGACGACAATATCTGGGTTGATAAAGAGATTCGGCCTGATGTTCGACGGGAAATCCTTGCAAGCTCTGGCAAGAGCGTCTCGACTTTTTTTGAAGATCCGGAGTCCAGGTGTAGTCGAGCAGGAGTCAACTCTCTATGCGGAAGGCACCTTTGCGGCGGTTATCTCTCCACGCAACGTGTTTTCGATCAACACTTGACCGTCGGGGGAGTATACCCAGAACTCGGCAACCTGGGCGATTATGCCACCGATATAGGCTTTCAAATACTGATTCTCCATCTCGACACTGGGCATCAGCAAGCTATCCCAGAAGAATATCAAAATGTTTGAATCCGGCATAAATTCTTGAATCGTGTCCACGATATCGAGTGAATCGCAATCACCAGCCTTCAGAACAAGGCTTTTGGGGACCTCACCCCAGACAACCGTACCATCCGATCTCCTCGAAAATCGGCGGATACTTGCCTCTTCATACTCGTCATGCTGGTGCAAATCGAGGAACTTCACGCCTGATCGGCCAACCCAGCCGGTACGCGGTCGACCCCCGATATCAACCCGCGCAGCACGAATAATCGACCTTGGCAGGTAGTCAGGTCTGGTGCCGTACACTTCGTCGATCGTCATGCGTTTGTCTATACGTATATGGAGAGGGCATGAATTTACTTACCGGCTCCTGGGGGTGCTTCAGCATCACTACTGGCCAAATGGATATTGAATAATAGTTCGAATTCGCAATCATGTGCGCCACTCTAGCTGCCTGTCATAAGCATGGATAACTCTGTTGACGTGTACTTATTCGATAGAAGAATCGTATTGAAGGCAACCGGTTTTTCGCCCCACTCGCGCCCGATTTCCAATGAGTGTGCCCAATAGTGTCCAACGTCATTCAGTGTGCGCAGAAGTATGCGCAAATCTTGGCGATCTCGAACGAGAAGGCTGTGGGCATCGTGTATTATTGTGAGGTATTTCCTCGAAGGTAGGTTTTTGAGCGTTGTAAGGCATTCGTCGAGCGCGGCCCAATTCCAGCCGAAATAGGCGGGGAAATCGAATTCTGAATAGTAGCGCTCGAAAACCTCGTCGGCATCGGCCATCTTCGATCCATCAAGCGAGTATACGCGCAGTCCGGACAGGTTCGGAGTAATGGCTGCGAGGGTTTCGATATTGTCCCTTCCTCGGAAATGAACCCACGGTCGGTTCGCATCGAATACTGCGTCGCCTGTTGTTAGCATGGCCTGAACGTCCTGTAGTGGTCGGGTGTGTAGTAGTAGGAGCCGTCGGATCCGGTGACTATTCGCTCACTTCCCGGCGTGGGGTTATGGGCTGCTGGCACTGTACCCCATTCACGATACTTGATGGGTTGTCCGTGGCCATCGTGTGTAGGCAAGATTTCGCTTCCAGAACGGCCGTCATTTTTGTACATCCTAGGGATATCCGGGCCCTGTACCAGCGGCTCGATGATCACTCCGGAACGGCGCAATTCCTCAAGAATTGGCATTGTTTCATGTGGAATAGAATCTGGCGCGAACGTGACGTTCTGTGGATGTGGATCGCGGCGGATAGGTAGTTCACACGCAAGGCCAAGTGCGTCGGTCCAATTTAGAGGGTTATGTGGATAGGTGTTCGGATTGGAAGAAGGTTCGAGACCTAACGGGTCTTGTGTGAGGAAGCGGCCAGTGGAAGGATCGTAAATTCGGAATAGATTGTAATGGAGATCTGTCTCCGAATCATAGATTTGGCCCGGAAACCGAAAGGGAGTGTTCACCCTGCCGTGCCAGTTGGTACGTCCCCACAGATCAGCAACCGCAGATCCCACAGGGCTGCCGTCGGTGGGATCGATCATCACGGTCGGCGTACCGACGAGGTCGGTGACGATCGCATAGAACTCTCGGTCGACGGTCGCTTGGTCGTTGGTTTGGGTGAGGGGTGTGTGGGTGCCGGGTTGGTAGTGCCAGCGGGTGGTGGATTCGGCGGTGGTTTGTTCGGTCAGGTTGGTTGCGTCCCAGGTGTAGTCGGTGCGGTCGAGGATGGTGCCGTCGGCGGTGCGCTGTTGCTTCGATGTGCGGCGGCCGAGGGGGTCGTAGGTGTAGTGCCACCATTGGTGGTCGGGGGTCCAGACGTCGGTGAGTTGGTCGAAGCTGTTGTAGCGGTAGTGCCAGGTGGCGGGCTTTCGGGATAGGCGGGTGGTGGTTTTGCGGATCAGGCGGCCGGCGTTGTCGTAGTGGTAAGTGGTGCGGCCGTTTCGGATCAGGAGGTTGTTGCGGTATTCGCGGCGGCTGGAGTTGGTGGCATGGGCGGGGGCAGCCGGCGAGTCCGGGGTGTCGCTGCTGGTGATGTTGCTGAGGGGGTCGTAGGTGTAGCGCTCGGTGACCTGGTTGTCGCGGGTGAGGGTGGTGACGCGTCCGATCGGGTCGAGTTCGTAGTCGCGGCTGACCGACGCATTGTTGTGGTGATGGGTCGTGTGGTTGGTGATGTAACCGTCTGGGCGCCAGGTGTACTCGTCGGTGCGCAGGTTTCGGGGCGGGGTGCGTGGGGTGGCGTCGAGGCCGATGTTGAACAGGCGGTGTGGGTGGGCTGTGACGGTTTGGCTGTTAGGCAGGCCTGCAGGGTTGTAGGTGGTGTCGATGGCGAGTTCGTCGAGTTGCCATCGGGTGAGACGGCCTGCCAGGTCGTAGGTGAAGTCGATGTTGTGGCCGTCGGCGGTCATCCCGCCGTGGCGGCCTGCGTAATCGAAGGACCAGTGGGTTCGGGCGCCGGTGGGGGTTGTGCGGCGGGTGCGGCGTCCGAACTCGTCGTGGTCGAACCGCATCGGCGGTTGGTCGTCCACTTGCTGGGACGCGAGCTGGCCGGTGTCGGTGTAGCTGAATTGTAGAGTGTGGGAAGGGGTTTCGTCGTTGCCGTTGGTCGCGGAGAGTAGACGGCCGGACACGTCGTGGGTGTAATGGATCCAGTCGCGGGAATCGGTGGTGATCGCGGTGAGGCGGCCGAGGATGTCATACGCGTGATGCCGGGTGATGCCGGTGGCGGGAGTGACCGTGGCGGTGCGCCCGGCCGGGTCGTGCGTGTAGTGGGTGGTCGCGCCCGTGTAGTCCGTCTGGGCGATCAGATGGCCCGCGGGATCGTAGACGTAGTGCCAGGTTTCACCGTTGGGATTGGTGACTGCGGTGAGGCGGCGTTCGGTGTCCCAGGTGTAGGTGGTGGTCGCACCGGCCGGGTCCGTGCGGGCCGCGAGAAGGTCGAACGCTGTGTAGGTGAATCGGGTGACCCCGCCTGCTGGGTCGGTGTGGGTGAGGAGGTTGTCTTCACCGTCGTAGGTCCAGGTTTCGCGGTGATCGTCTGGGAGGGTGCGTTCGAGAAGCTGACCGGTAGGTGAGAACCGATGGGTCGTTGTCGCACCGAGCGGGTCTGTGATGCGGTGGGGACGGCCGAGGCCGTCGCGCTCGATGGTGGTTACCGACTCGAGCGGATCGGTGATTCGGATCGGCAGACCCGCCGCGTCGACATCGATGCTGGTTGTCGCTCCGCTCGGTTCGGTGATCGTCGCGACGGCACCGCAGCGGTGATGAGTGAAGGTGGTGCGGGCGCCGGTGGGGGCGATGACGGCGGTGAGATTGCCGTTGGTGTCGTATTCGCGGCGGAGTTCGGTGCCGTCGACGTCGGTGATGCGGGTGGGGCGGTTGCGGAACAGGTACTCGAGGTAGGTGGTGTTGCCGTCGGGGCGGGTGATGGAGGCGACGTCGCCGTCGTCGGTGTAGGTGTAGCGGGTGACCGCGCCGTCGGGGGCGGTGAACGTCAGCGGGTTGCGGTCGGCGTTGTAGTCGGTGTGTGTGCGGGCGCCGTTGGGATCGCGGACGTCACGGGTGCGCAGATCGGTGTCGAAACCGTAGGTGGTCGGAGCGCCGAGGGAATTGATGTGCGTGGTGACTCGACCGGTTCCGTCGGGGAACGAGGAATAGTTGAAATCGGCGTCGAGAACTCCCGCGATACCGCGCTGACGAGTGACTCGGCCGGCCTCGTCGTAGGTATTGACCATGTAGTTGTCGTTGGAGTCGGTCCACGACGTCATACGGTCGGCGTGGTCGTAGGTGTACCGGGTGGTCGCGCCTACACCATTGGTGACGGCGACCAACCGACCTGCGGTGTAGCCGAATTCGCGGATCGTGGTGAGGTGACCGCCGGACGGACCGAGGATGTCGAGTCCGGTGACGCGCCCACCGGCGGTGGTGACGGCCACGCGGTAGCCGCCGGTGTGGGTGATCTCGGTCGGCGCACCGCCGCTGTCGTAGTGGAATCGGATGCGGTTGTGGTGGCGGTCGGTGATGGCCGAGATCGCGTAGTTGCCGAGGGCGACATCGATGCCGGCCCGGACGGGTTCGGGGGCGAAATGCCAGATCAGTTCGCGTTCGGGATCCCAGACCCGGTAGCCGCCGGAGTCGGTACGGCTCAGCGTCCAGCGCGACGCACCCGATAGCGGCAGTACTGGAGCATCAGGTTGCGGGTGGGGATAGAGCAGCGTTACGCCGTCCTCGCCGATCAAGATGACACCGTGGTCGTCGACGACAACTCGCATGTCCAGGGTCGCCGACCAGGACGGGCCGAACCAGCGGCCGAAGCGGTAGTTCGACCGGTGACGACGCTTCAGGATCAGTGGCAGGACGCCGGGCAGGTTCAGATCGAGTTCGGGGAGGAGGAATTCACCGGTCGCCGCGTCGACAGGGTCGTTGCATTCTTCGATGTCATCGTCGGTTCGGTTGTGCTCGACCGGGTCCTCGATGGTGGATTCGCGGATCTTGTCGGGGTCGTCGACATGTTCGGAGGAATCCGACTCGTCAGCTTCGGACTTGTCGACTTCTTTGTCGCTCTTGTCGTGGTCGCCGTTCGAGTTATCGGTACCGCGCTCTCCGGAGTCCGGATCGGAGGAGGAATCACCATCGCCGCGCGCGGGAGATGGAGCGGCGGTGGTGTCGTGGTCAGGCGCCGATCGTGAATCACCGTGCCACTGAGGCGTGTTCGAATCCGGCGTTGCACGTGGTGAAGGGCTGGGCGTGGCTCTGTCTTGGTCCGGTGTGTTGGCGTGCTCGTCCGGCTTCTGCTGGTTCCGGTCGGTTTCGGTATCGCCGGCCTGGCGGTTGTCAGGTGTGGCGGTGGGGCGCGGGTCCGGTGTCCGGGTGCTCGCGGGGGATTCCGGCGCGCGGGTATTCGGCGTCGGAGACATGGTCGCCGCTGGGGTAAACGAATCCCGTTGGGGCGCTGCGGCATCCGAGCGGGCTGGGGTAGCTGGATCGGATCGGTCGTGATTCGATGTCGAGCCCGCGTCACCGCCTGTGTCGGCTCGGGCAGGTGGCTGTCGAGTCGAGTCGGACTCGGGACTGGATTGGTGCGGATTCGACGTCGACCCACCGTCGCCGTCCGCGTCGGCCCGGGCGGGCGGTTGTCGAGTCGAGTCCGGGTCGGGGGCGGAATTGGTCGACCCAGGGTCGGGCCGGGTAGTGGCAGGATCTGGCTCGCCGACCCGGGTCGGCGGCTCTTCCCTGGGTGTCTCGGCAGTGGTCTGTGACGGGGCTTGGGTGGTCGGCGCGTCGGTGCCGGGGTTGCCGACCGGAGAGTTCGAATCCTGGACCGGGCGCGTGGGATTCGGATCGGTACCGGGTTGGCGGGGTGCCTCGACAGTTTTGGCGTTGTCGTCGGGATCGGGTTCCGGGCCGTTGGTATGAACCGGAGTGCTCGGCCGATCGTCGGCGTCGGTTCGAGCGGGGGTCGAGTTCTCGGAATCCGGTCGTGGCGCGGGCGTTTCGGTATCAGGGCGTGCGGTCGGAGGCTCCGCACGCGGTTCCGGGGTGTTGTGTAGCGGAGTGCCGGAGGCGTTTTCTTCCGGCGCTTCCTGGAGTTGTCGAGTGTCGGGGCGCTGTGTCGGCGATTCCGGCCCGGCGTCGGGCCGAGCGCCGGCGTCGACGCCCGATTGCGGCCCGGCGTTGGACCCGTCCGGCACCCTGGCCTGGGGCGCTGGGGCGTGCGATGAGTTCTCGCCATCGTGATCGACAGGTTCGGGAGTGCCGGACTGCTCCGGTGTAGCCCCATCGGGACTGTCGCGATTGCCCCCGGGAATGCGACGACCGACGTCGCTGAGCTTGTCGATCGCCGACAACACCGGCTTCGCCGCGCCTCCGCCGCCGGTGGCGACCGTGACGAGAAGATCGCTCGTGATCGAGCCGGCGAACTCGAACGGGTTCGCGCGCGCTTCCGAGAGGATCGCGTCGACAGCCGCACCGGGATCGGCGGCCGCGACCACCAGCCCGGTCCCCAAATCCGACATCTTCGACAGGTAGTCGGCCGGATGGGTGATGTTATAGGCATCGGTCGGATTCACCTGCCGGACGAACTGCACGAGCCCCGTCAGGCCGGTCAGTACGCCGGACTCGAAGCTCAACTTGGCGTGCTCACCGATATCGGCCAGATCCGACAGGTTCGCCGCCATTCGGGACGTGAACGGCGGTGTGGTCGGCGCCTTGCCGGTGGCTTCGGCGATCTTGGCGCTGGACTCGGTTGCGGCGTTATCGCGTTGGGTGCGAGCGAAACTCAAGATCTGCCGGGCATTGTCCCGCAGCGCGGTCCAGGTATCGGGCAGCGGGCCGACCTGCTTTTGCTGATCGCCGGTGAGCGAGTTCCACCAGTCCTTCTTGGTGCGTTCCTCGGCCAGGGCCCGTTCCCACTCGGCGATCGCATCCGCGGCACGTGCTTGCGCGGTGGTGACCGCCGCGGACCAGCTGTCGAGGACACCGGCGGTCGCGGTGAACGATTCCGCGGCATCCCACCACAGCTTCGGCTGCTGGTCGTAGACGGCATTGAACGCGTCCGCGCCAGCCCCGGTCCAGTCCGCGGCATCGATCGTTTTCAGTGCGTCGCCGGTTTTGGCGATCTGGGTCGCCATCTCACGCAACGTGGTCGCGGCATCGGTGATGACTGTCGGCTCGCCGCGGATCAGTTCCTTCGGGTCCTTCGTCTCCCCGAGCGCACGCTCTTCGACTTCACCACCGGCGGCCGAGACGAGTTGGTCTCCGAGATCGTCGAGAGACTCCGCCAAACTGTCCATGCCGAGCTTCTGCGCACCGGTGGAGGCGACGTCGAGGACGTCGTCGGCGAGTGCCCCGGCTTTCTCGACAGCACTTTCCACTCCTCGGCCGAACAGGTCGCCGAAGTTGTCGAACACCCCCACCGATCAGCCCGGGGGATCCAGAATCGCGGCGGCTTGCTCGGCGGCCCCGGTGTTCCAGCCCGCATCGGGTAGGCCATTGTCGGGGGCGGCGTAGGAGTACGGGTCGAGCGTGGAGAGGTTGGCCATGGCTTGCGGGCCGACGGCCTGCACCACCTGCCAGTTCTTGTCAGCGTGTGCGGCCGCGTCTTCGAAAGATTTGGCGCTGTAGTCGGCGTTGAGCGCCATATTGATCGGATTGTCCGCAAGGGTTTCGCCCCACGTCCGCTCCTTGATCTCCGCGCTGGACAGGTGGGGATTGCCGAGCAGGTGGGTATACATCTGCTTGAACGTGTCGGAGCCCTGCTGCTCCATCATGTAATAGCGGCCTGCCGCCAATCCCACCGCTTCGGCGATCGAGTTGCCGGACTGCACCAGATATCGCACGCCCCAGGACCACCGCTCGGTGAATTCCTCGAACCCCTTCTGCACCACGGCTTTCCCGGCCTCCAGCCCGGACATGGTGAGCAGCGCGAAGCCACGCCCCGAGGACGCGGTCTCCTTGACCCCGATCTCCGACAGCTCGCTGATGATCCCGGTGATCCCCTGTGCCGCTTGAATCAGCACTTCCGGTGAGACTTTCAGCTCATCCGCCACGAGTGCCCCGCTTCGTCGTTCGACATTCCGGGCCCGTCATCGAAGACGGTTGCGGACACGCTTCCGGCGCGGTGTCCACCGTGAACGACTCGCGCAGAGCAGGTGGGTTGCCGAATCCGGTGTAGAACGAGTCGATCATGAAAGCCAGCCTCCCCCAATGCTTCTGGCGATCGCGCCCCCCTTGGGCGATCAATCAGCAGCATAGCGAGGTGGGAGCTACTCTGCCAGTGGTGGTATCGCAGTCGCAGAACCCATCGCATACCGGCTACGGCATCGGCAGCTCCAGCCGATCAAACGAGGAACCCTATGGTTGATCGCGACTATCTGTTGTCGCAGGAAGAACTTCCCCTTCGTTTCGACTTCAAGTTCAGACCTTGGCGCTACAAACTATCGTTATCGGAACTGGAATTGCGAAGCTTCGACAGAGGTGCAGCTCCGGTATTCGTATCCATTAGATTCCACGCAGTCATCGCCATGCAATTGAAGACGGTCTTCACTTCGCTCACTCTCGCCAATGCCGATACCTCGCAATCTGCCGAGCTGCGACGAATTGCAGACATCGATGACAGCAGGTGGTCCCGAGTGCGGTGCTTCGCGCTGAGCTCCACAGGAGTGGACAGCCTTGTTGCGTGTACCGGCTACGCGGTCCGTATCTACCCGACCGGGTTTCCGGCAGACGGCCGGGGGAACTTCGGTCGGTGAGCGAGGGTTGGTGGTTGTCGTGTTCAGTCGCGAGTGAGGTGATGGCGCTACGGGGGTCAGCCGTCGGCCTGGGTGGTTGTCGGTGGGGCCGTGGTGGGGGAGGGGGTGCGGGTGGTGTTGTCGTGGGCGTTGGTGGTGGGGAGGTCGGAGTCTTCGAACTCGCCCTCGTAGGTGGGGCGGGTGCGTGGGGGGTTCACCGTGCGGGTGGGGAGTGTGGTGCGGGGTGGGCGGGTGGTGGTGGGGGTGGAGTCCTCGGTGGTTGTCTCGGGGGACTCCGTGGTCGGTTCCGGCGGGCGGGATTCGGTGGTCGCCTCGGTCGGGTGGGGGGCGCTGGACGGATCGTCCGGTGCGGGGGTCTCCGAGGGGGAGGTCTCGGTGGAGCTGAGGCTGAAGGGCTTGCGCGGCGACATGTACGGGGCGATGCGCCAAGTCGGCGACGGTGGGATCGAGACGCGGACCGTGGTGGAGGTCGGGTCGTCGGCGACCTGGCTCGGTGCCGCGGCCAGTCCGGCCTGCAGCGGTGGCGGCGTCACGTAGACATCCTGCTGTCCGACGCCGCACGCACCGATCACGATCAGTCCTAGCGACACCGCGCCAACAGCGATTGCCGGACCTACGAGCTTGGCCCTGCTGTCTTCCATCGCCTTGTACTCCTCGTCGGCTTCGGGTCGCCTCACAGTAGTGCAGCCCGGGAAAATCGGCTCATTGTAAACATGAATGATTCAGATATCGGATTGGTCTCGTAAGCGTGTCGTGGTGACGTGTCGCGGGCTTTCGTAGCGAGAGGGTCGTAGCGTGTGTGAGCAAAGTTACGCATGAGACGCCCGGACCGAAACCCCTGACGCGCGAGGTTTGCGCGACGCAAGAATCAGATCGGCGTCATCGAGGAGAGTCTGATGGGAGCTTATTCGACACCCCGGCTGGAAACGGCCGAGGCGAACCCCGATCCGGCCACCGAGGCCCCCGAGACACCCGACACCGCAACCCCGCCGGGCAACGGCGCGTTCGCTGTTGTGGCCCGGGTACTCGGCTGGTTGTTCTTCGTCGGCGGACTCGTCGGCGCAGGCCTCGGCATCGCCGGGCTGCACGTGGAGATCACGGTGGCGGGCCTGATCCTGGCCTGCACCGCGGGTCTGATCCTGCTCAAGCTGCGCGCCGATCAGGAGCCGCGCGAAACCGCCTGAGCCACTACGAAATCCGATTCCACCACCGACGGCTGAGCGCTACCGTCGATGTGGTGCGAATCGATATCACCGGTGACGCCGCCCGGTTCCTGCCCGAGGCCGAAACCTTCCTGCGCCGTGATGCCTTGCGCAACACGGTGATCGCGAGCAGCGTCGTCAATCAGATCAACGGCAACTTCTCGGGCACCCGCTTCCTGGCGGTGCGCGACGAGGACGTCGTCGGGCTCGCCCAGTGCACCGATGACGGCCGCGCCTACCTGGGCGACCTGCCCGCCGCGAGCATTCCGTCCGTGGTCGACACCCTCGTCGAGCACATCGAGAACCTGCGTAGCGTCGAGGGTTCCAGCGCTGAAATCGACGCATTCCTCGCCCATTGGTCGGCGGCACACCGCGGCACGCACCGCCTGGACTACACCGCGCGGCTCTACCGGCTCGAAACCCTGCACGCGCCCGAGGTTCCCGGCCGCGCCCGCCAGGCCACCGCGAGCGACGTGGAGCTGTGCCTGGAATGGTTCGCCGACTTCGACCGCGAGATCGGTGCCGTGCGTGTGCTCGACGAAGAACGGGCGCTGCGGCTGATCGGGCGCGGGTGGTGGTGGTTGTGGGAGGTCGACGGCGCACCGCGCAGCTTCGTCGCCCGCCAGACCGGGGTGTTCGGCTGGGCGCGGATCGGGCCGGTCTACACCCCGGCCCCGTTGCGCGGCCACGGGTACGCCAGCGCGCTCACCGCGGCGGTATCGGCGGCGATCCGGGCCGAAGGCGCCGACGTGTGCCTGTTCACCGACCTGGACAACCCCACCTCGAACAAGATCTACGAGGCAATCGGATTCCGGCCCGTGCGCGACTTCCTGAACTACGAACTCAGCCACTGAGCGCGGTGAAGATCACCCAGCCGACGGCGACGAGGAGCGCCATCAGCGACAGCCAGCCCATGACCGAGCCCTGCCAGCGCGAGGTCCGCTTCGGACCGAGATAGGCCTCCGCGACGGACTTCTCCGGCTTCTTCCTCGGCGCCTGCCGAGGCGGGGCTTGCCACTGCTGTGGTGGGGGATAGCTGGGCCGATACGCGGCCGGCGCGGGCGCCTGGTGCACCGGAAAACCCGGTGCGGCAACGGGAGCGGTGGGCACTCGGCCGGCGGCAACGGGGGCGGTGAGCGCTTGGGCGGCGGCAGCGGCGAACTCCGCGCAGGTGGCGTACCGGTGTTCGCGGCGCTTGGCCATCGCGCGCGCCAGCACCGCGTCCATCGCCGGTGACAGATCGGGACGCAAGGCGCTCGCACGCGGCGGCGGCTGTTGCAGATGACCCTGGATCACCGACACCGGATTCGGCGCATCGAAGGGGGTGGCCCCGGTGAGCAGCCGAAACAGGGTGCAGGCCAGCGAATACTGATCGGCGCGACCGTCGAGCGCGACGCCGGTGAGCTGCTCGGGCGAGGCGAAAGCCAGGGTGGCGGTGAAGCTTCCGGTCTGGGTGAGCTTCGCGGCGTTGTCGTCGTGCAGGCGGGCGATGCCGAAATCGGTGAGATACACCCGTTCGGCGCCGTGCACCGATTCGATCAGGATGTTGGCCGGTTTCACATCGCGGTGCAGCACGCCACGGCTGTGCGCGAAGTCCAGCGCCGCAGCGGTTTCGGTGACGATGTGCACCGCCCGCGCCGGGTCGACCGGATCGGGCAGCGACGCGGCGTCGGCGCCGTCGATGTAGCGCATCGAGATCCACAGCTGGTCGTCCTCGACACCCCGGTCGTACACGGTGACGATATTCGGGTGCTCGAGCTGGGCGACCAGGTCGGCCTCCCGTTCGAACCTGGCCCGGATCTCGTTGTCGAAGAACAGCTCCCGGTTCAGCAACTTCATCGCGGTGCGCCGGGGCAGGCGCGGGTGTCTGGCCAGATACACCGAACCCATGCCGCCACGGCCGAGCAGCCGTTCGATGGTGTACCCGGCGAAGACGCCCGTCGTCTCCTGCATCAGTTCAGCGGGGCCGAACGCCACCAGCGCAGCACGTCCTCGGGCTCGCCGTAACTGTCGGTGTACATCAGGAACTGGGCCCGATCCGGGTCGCCGGTGAACACGGTGATGATCTTGTTTCCGTTGTCGGAGTACTTGTAGTTGGTGTACTGCTTACCGCCGTTGGTGTCGGTCGACTTGGTGTTGGCGGGCAGGCCGTCGATCACCGCCTGCACGTCGGCGGCCGAGTTGTACACGTAGAAGCGGTAGAACGGGTCGTTGTCCTGCTCGTCACCGCCGCCGTAGCAGCGCCACTGCCACGCCCACGAACCGAACTGGGGATCGCCGTCGTTGTCCGTCGGGGTGTAGCTGGGATCGGTCTCCCAGCAGGTGGCGCCGTTGTAGCCGGTCTCGCTGTCGGCATCGGGCGGAACCATCCGGCCGAACTCGGCGCTGATCGCGGCGGCGTCGGGGGTGACGTGCTTGGCCGCGGCGGTCGTGGTCGTCGACGTGGTCGCCGTGGTGCTCGAATCGCCGCCGCTCGCCGCGACACCGATGCCGATGAGCAGGGCGAGCACCAGCACGACGGCGATCACGATGCCGACGATCAGCCCGGTGTTGGACTTCGACGGCGGCCGCTGCGGGTACTGGGTGTAGTTGCCGCCCGTGGGCTGACGCGGCGCCGCGAACTGCGGGTGCGACTGCTGGCTGTAGGCGCCGCCGGTGTGTGGTGCGGGTGTCTGGTTGCGCATCGGCGGCGCGGTCATCGGGCCCTGGGTGTGCGCGGCGGTACCCATCGGACCGGCCGTCATCGCGTTGCCGGTCATTCCCGCGCCCGTCATCGGGCCCTGTGCCGCAAGGGGATACGGCGAACCGGTCTGTGGAATCGCGCCACCCGTGGTGGGCCGAGGGCCGCCGGTGATCGGCATCCCCGGGCCCGTGCTCGGCCGGGCGAGCGGCAGCGCGGGCGAGCTCGGATTGTTCAGCGCGGCGATCGCGGCGGCGGCGAAATCCGAACAGGAGGCGAACCGGTCGTCGGGACGCTTGGACATCGCCTTGGCCAGTACACCGTCGAGCGCGGGCGGCAGACCCGGACGCACACTGCTCAGCGGCGGCGGCGGTTGCTGCAGATGACCCTGGATCACCGCGGCCGGGTTGGTCGCCGCGAAGGGGCCCGAACCGGTGAACAACCAGAACAGCGTGCAGGCCAGCGAGTACTGGTCGGAGCGGTGATCGAGGGAGGCGCCGGTGAGCTGCTCGGGGGAGGCGTAGGCGAGGGTGGCGGTGAAGGTGCCGGTCTGGGTGAGATGACCGGTGTCGTCACGCAGGCGGGCGATACCGAAGTCGGTGAGATACACGCGTTCGCCGCGGCCCGCGCCCGAGCGGGCGAGCAGGATGTTGGCTGGTTTCACGTCGCGGTGCAGCACGCCCATGCCGTGCGCGTAGTCCAGCGCGTCGGCGGTCTCCTTCACGATCTGCAGTGCGCGCGCAGGAGGCAGGGACTGCGGTTCCACCGAGGCGGCATCGATACCGTCGATGTACTGCATGGAGATCCAGAGCTGCTCGTCGTCGAGGCCGCGGTCGTAGACGGTGACGATGTTCGGGTGATCCAGGCGCGCGACCAGGTCGGCCTCGCGTTCGAAACGCGCACGCACTTCCTGGTCGAAGAACATCTCGCGGTTGAGCAGTTTCAGCGCGGTGAGCCTCGGTAGGCGCGGGTGCTTGGCGAGATAGACCGAACCCATGCCACCGCGGCCGAGCTGCCGTTCGATGACATAACCGGCGAAGACATCTCCGTTGGCCAGCATGTCTGCTCCACTTCCCGCCGTGCGCCGGGACCCACCAGCGCACGCGCGTACCGAAAATCATCGAAACCATAGCAGTCGGTGACCACACCGACGGGTGCCCGCGAACAGCGGGCACACGATCACGGTGGGCGCCGGTGCTGCGGCGGCACGATGTAGCCGGGATGGTTACGGCCACCGGGGAAGTCGATGGTTCCCGGCCGGGTGGCCGGGCGCCGCGGCGGGACCGGATTCCCACCCGTCGACGGGCGCTGGGTATGCGGCTGCGCGACGTGCGGATACGGCTGCGCGGGCGTCGACGGTCGTGGCACCGGATAGGGCCGCGGGGTTTCCCTGGCGCGCAGCACCACACCACTCGAGGTGTACTGCGGCTGGTGATGCCACGGTCCCGGCACGGCGAACAACGCCGCCTTGGCCGCGTCGGCGAACTCGGTGCAACTGGCGTACCTGGCCGCCGGGTGCTTGGCGGTCGCCCTGGCCAGCACCGCGTCCAGCGTCGACGGCAGGTCGGGACGCAGACTGCGCAGCGGCGGGACCGGGGTGCTCATGTGCGCCTGGATCACCGCCGCCGGGCTCGGGCCGGGGAACGGAACCGAGCCGGTGAGCATCCAGAACAGGGTGCAGGCCAGCGAGTACTGGTCGGCGCGATGATCCATCGGGCCACCGGCCAGATGTTCGGGTGCGGCGTAGGCGAGGGTGGCGGTGATGGAGCCCGCCGAGGACAGGGTGGTCTCGCTGTCGCGCACCGCCGCGATGCCGAAGTCGGTGAGGACCACCCGCTCCGGGCGGCCGATGGGCGGTTTGGCGAGCAGGATGTTCGCCGGCTTCACGTCGCGGTGCAGGACACCGCTCGCGTGCGCGAAGTCGAGCGCGGTGGCGGTCTCGGCGGCGATCTGCACGGCGCGGCCGGGGGTCAGCACGTTCACATCGGCGGTCGCCACATCGGTACCCGCGACGAACTGCATGGAGATCCACAGCTGATCGTCGTCGGTGCCGCGGTCGTAGACATTGACGATATTGGGGTGCTCGAGCTGGGCGACCAGGTCGGCCTCGCGCTCGAACCGGCGGCGGATCTCCTCGTCGGACGACAGATCGCGACTGAGCAGCTTCAACGCGGTGAGGCGAGGCAAACGCGGATGCCGGGCCAGATACACCACGCCCATGCCGCCGTGGCCGAGCACACGCCGGATCGTGTAGCCGGCGAACACGTCGCCTTTGACCAACACGCGAAGTCACCCCCTCCAGGGCAGAGCACCCGTCGAAATTCTACCGATGTATCTCCTGCCGCCTCCCACACGCAACATCTTCCGACCTTGTCGGTGCCGCGGATTAGGGTGTCAGCTATGCGCATTGGAGCACACGTTCGCGACGAGGGCGATCCGATCGGATTCGGCGAGAAGCTCGGCGCCGAGGTCATCCAGATGTTCGTAGTCGATCCGCAGAGCTGGGACAAACCGCAGCCGCATCCGAAGGCGGCCGAGATCCTGGCCAGCCCGATCGACGTCGTCGTGCACTCGTCCTACCAGATCAATGTGGCCAGCCTGAACAACCGGCTGCGGATGCCCTCGCGCAACGCGGTCGCCCAGCAGGCGAAGGCGGCGGCCGAACTCGGCGCGTTCGGCCTGGTCGTGCACGGCGGGCACGTGCGCTCCGACGCCGAAATCGACACCGGAATCGACAACTGGCGCAAGCTGTTCGAACGCCAGCAGGACAAGGGCGGCTTCGCCGTGCCGATCCTGATCGAGAACACCGCGGGCGGCAACCACGCGATGGCACGGCATTTCGACTCGATCGCCCGGCTGTGGGACGCCGTCGGCGACTACGGTGCCGGATTCTGCCTCGACACCTGTCACGCCTGGGCCGGTGGCGAGGAACTCGTCGGCGTGGTCGAGCGGATCAAGGCCATCACCGGCCGGATCGACCTGGTGCACCTGAACTCGTCGCGCGACGAGTTCGACTCCGGTGCCGACCGGCACGCCAACTTCGCCGACGGCACCATCGACCCGCAGCTGCTCGCCGAGGTCTGCCGCACCGCGGGCGCCCCGGTCATCCTCGAAACCCCCGTCGACGGTGTCGCCGACGACCTGGCCTACCTGCGGGAAACCCTGGGCTGAGGACGTTTCGGATCAGCCGGAGAGAAAACCTGTCTGTCCGGGTGGATTCGCGGTGTGCTTGTCGCCTACCCCGAATCCACACAGACAGAGGTGATCACCCATGACGGTCGACCAGGCCACCCTGACCGTGACCAAGCTCGGCGCCCACATCGGCGCCCAGGTCGACGGTGTCCGCCTCGGCGGTGCGCTGGACGCGGCGACCGTCGACACGATCCGGCGCGCACTCAACGAGCACAAGGTGATCTTCTTCCGTGGCCAGGACCACCTCACCGAAGACGGTCAGCACGAGTTCGCACAACTGCTCGGCAGCCCCACCACCCCGCATCCCACAGTGAAGTCGCAGGGTGTGAAGAGCCTGGCCATCGACTCCGAGAACGGGCGCGCCAATTCGTGGCATACCGACGTGACGTTCGTCGACCGGATCCCGAAGGCGTCGATCCTGCGGGCGGAGTATCTGCCCACCTACGGCGGTTCGACGACCTGGGCGTCGACGGTGGCCGCCTACAACTCGCTGCCCGAGCCGCTGAAGCTGCTCGCCGACAGCCTGCGCGCGGTGCACACCAATGTCTACGACTACGCGGCGAAGAATGTGGAGCCGCTGCGGCCGAAGTCCGAGCAGTACCGGGCCGAGTTCCAGTCGACGTACTTCGAGACCGAGCATCCGGTGGTGCGGGTGCACCCGGAGACCGGGGAGCGTGCCCTGCTGCTGGGGCATTTCGTGAAGAACTTCGTCGGTCTGTCGACCAGTGAGTCCCAGGCACTGTTCCGCTTGTTCCAGGATCGAGTGACCCGGCTCGAGAACACCACCCGCTGGAACTGGGCCGACGGCGATGTCGCCATCTGGGACAACCGCGCCACCCAGCACTACGCGATCGACGACTACGACGACCAGCCGCGCCGCCTCACCCGGATCACCCTGGCCGGCGACATTCCGGTCGGCGTCGACGGACAGACCAGCAAGCCGCTGCAGGGCAACGCCGAGCACTACTCGATCATCGAGGAAGTCGAGCTGCTGGCCAGCTGAGCCCGACGGCCGGGCGACGCGCTAGAGTCGCGGGGTGGCGGATAAAGGTATTCGGCCGTTGGACGGTGTTCGTGTCCTGGAACTCGGTAACTACGTGGCCGCTCCCACCGCCGGTCGTATTCTCGGTGATTTCGGTGCCGAGGTCATCAAGGTCGAACGGCCCGGCACCGGCGACGAGCTACGGAATTGGCGGCTCTACGGCGGCGACACCTCGATGCTGTATCGCACGGTGAACCGCAACAAGAAGTCGATCGTGCTCGACCTGCGTACCCAGGCGGGCCGCGACGTCGTGCTCGACCTGCTCGCGCACTGTGATGTGCTGCTCGAGAACTTCCGGCCGGGAATGCTGGAGAAATGGGGGCTCGGGCCCGATGTGCTCGAGCAGGTCAACCCGAACCTGGTCATCACCCGGATCTCGGCCTACGGGCAGACCGGTCCGATGGCGTCGCGGCCGGGCTTCGCCGCCGTGGCCGAGGCCGTGGGTGGGCTGCGCGAACTCGTCGGCGATCCCGATCGGCCGCCGGTGCGCGTCGGGGTGTCCATCGGTGACTCCATCGCGGGCATCTACGCCGCGTTCGGCACCGTCATGGCCCTGTTCCAGCGCGAACGCATCGGCCGGGTGCCCCAGGCCGAACGCATCATCGACGTGGCGCTCAACGAGTCGATCCTGTCGGTGATGGAGTCGCTGGTGCCCGACCATCTGGCCTACGGCATCAACCGGGAACGGGTCGGCGGCCGCATGGAAGGCATCGCCCCGAGCAACGCCTACCCGACCAGCGACGGCTTCAGCATCATCATCGGTGGCAACGGCGATGCCATCTTCCAGCGATACATGCAGGTCATCGACCGTCCCGACCTGGCCGTCGACCCGGAACTGGCCGACAACGCAGGCCGCTGGCGCAATCGTGAGCGCCTCGACGCGGCCATTGCCGAATGGACGGTTCGCCACACCCGTGACGAGGCGCTGAAATTGCTCGACGCCGCGGCCATACCGTGCGGTCCCATCTATACCGCGGCCGATATCGTGGCGGATGAGCAGTATCGAGCAAGAAACATGATCCAGTCGTTCCCGGTCGAGGTGGGCGAGCCCGAACCCAAACAGGTGGGTTTCACCGGCATCGTCCCCGTGATCGGGGGTGAGTCGCTGCCGATCCGCAATGTCGGCCCCGACCTCGGCGAGCACACCAGGGAGGTGCTCGGTGGGCTGCTGGGGATGACCGACGATCAGATCGACGCGCTGGAGGCATCGTGACCAGACGAGTACACGGTCGGCGCCGCCCGCCGGTGCGCAGCAAGTGGGAACCGCGCGGCCCGGGCCATGTGCGTCCGACGGTGCACCCGACCCCGGCCAGTGTCGGTGACAAACCGTGCGGCGGGGTGATGTGCGTGCCCACGCAGGAACCGGAGCACCGGCGATGACCGCGCTGTTGCGCGATGTCACCCTGCGTGACGGGTTGCAGCTCACCGGCAAGGTGCTGCCGGTGGAGTACAAGATCGACGTGGTGCGCCGGTTGCTGGCCGCCGGCGTGCCCGCGCTCGAGATCGGTTCGATGGCCCGCCCCGATCTGGTCGCACCGATGGCCAATTCGCTCGAGCTGATTGCCGCCCTCACCCCCGACGAGCTGGCGAGATGCTGGGTGTGGGTGGCCACACCACGGCATGTGGAGAAAGCCGCCGAGGCGGGGGCGCGCAACTTCCAGTACTGCTTCTCGGTGTCGGACGCCCACAACAAGGCCAATATCGGGCGCGACACCGAGACCTCGGTGGCCGCCATGCCCGACGCGATCCGGCTGGCGCAGGAGGCGAACGGCTCGATCCAGCTGTGCCTGGCCACCAGCTTCACCTGCCCGTTCGACGGACCCGTCGATCCCGAACGGGTGCTGGCCATCGCCCGCGACCCACGCACCGAAGGCGCCACCGACATCGTCCTCGCCGACACCCTCGGCCAGGCCGCACCTGGCGAAGTGAGCGCACTGGTCGCAGCCGTCCGCGACACCACTCCGCCGCGCCGCATCGTCTTCCACGGGCACGACACCTGGGGCATGGGCGTGGCCAACACCCTCGCCGCGATCGAGGCGGGCGCGGCGATGGTCGACGGCGCCCTCGGCGGTCTCGGCGGGTGCCCGTTCGCACCGGGGGCCAGTGGCAACACCGCGACCGAGGACATCCTGTTCGCCACCCGCCCGTCCTGGTTCGATCCCGAGAAGCTGGCGCGGCTGGTCGGGCTGACCGAGGAATTGCTCGGCGAACTGGGCGAACCCAACCGCTCGCGCACCGCCGAGGGCGCACGGTCGAAAGCCGACGCCTTCGAGTGGGTCATCCGGTAGGTATCGGGGGGATCCCGGATGGCGCCGGTGACGGTCGGCCGCCAGACTGGACACCATGACTTCACACCCCATGGGGACCGAGGCCGTCGAGTCGGCGGCCGCTACCGAGATCGCCGCCGCAGCGCAGGACCTGGTGAAGCTGTACGGCTCGGGAGATACCCAGGTCAAGGCCCTCGACGGGGTGTCGGCCGACTTCGCGCGCGGCGAGTTCACGGCCATCATGGGACCCTCCGGTTCGGGCAAATCGACCCTGATGCACTGCCTGGCCGGGCTCGACAGCGCCAGCGGCGGTGAGGTCCGCATCGGTGACACCGCGCTCACCGGTCTGTCCGACAAGCAGATGACCGCGCTGCGCCGCGACCGCATCGGATTCGTCTTCCAGGCGTTCAACCTGGTTCCCACGCTCACCGCGCTGGAGAACATCACCCTCCCGCTCGACATCGCGGGCCGCAAGGCCGACCAGGACTGGCTCGATACTGTAGTGAAGCGGCTGGGCCTGGCCGACCGGCTCACCCACCGGCCGAGCGAACTGTCCGGCGGTCAGCAGCAGCGCGTGGCGTGTGCCCGCGCCCTGGTCGGCAAACCGGAGATCATCTTCGGTGACGAACCGACCGGCAACCTCGACTCGCACTCCTCCGGTGAGGTGCTCTCGATCCTGCGCGCCTCGGTCGACGAGTTCGGCCAGACCGTCGTGATCGTCACCCACGACCCGCGCGCGGCTGCCTACGCCGACCGGGTGGTGTTCCTTGCCGACGGCCGTATCGTCGACGAGCTGCGCGATCCGACGCAGGACTCGATCCTCGACCGGATGAAGGCGCTGGAGACCAAATGAGCAACCCGATGCGCAGGGTCGCCTTGCGTAATCTCGCCGCGCACAAGGTGCGGTTGGCACTGACGGTGCTGTCGGTGGTGCTCGGCACCGCGTTCATCTCCGGGTCGTTCGTGTTCACCGACACCCTGCAGCGCACCTTCGACGGGATCTTCGCCGGTCAGGCCGAGGGTGTCGACGTGCGGGTCGGCCCGAAGGACCAGCAGTCGCTCGGCGTGCCGAACAATATTGTCTCCGCGCTGGCCAAGGCCGAGGGCGTCGAACGCGTCGCGCCGGCGGTGAACGGCCCGGTCGTGCTGCTGCAGCCCGACGGCAAGAAGGCCGTCCAGACCGGTGGCGCACCGAGTTTCGGCCTGTCGTACCTGCCGCCGGACAAGGCCGTCGAGGAGCCGGAGAAGTTCGTGGCGGGCGCGCCGCCGTCGCAGCCGGGCGAGATCGCGCTCAACACCGGCGGTGCCGAGAAGGCCGGGCTGAAGGTCGGTGACAAGACCAAGGTGCTCGTCCCGTCGTCCAAGGACGAGCCGATCGATGTGACGCTCACCGGCATCTACGAGATGCCGGGCGCCGAGGGCGGCGGGGTGGTCGCGGTGATGTTCACCGAACCGCAGGGCCGCAAACTGTTCACCGACGGCAATTACGTGGCCTACGCCGATCTGCGTGCCGCACCGGGTGTTTCGGCCGACGACCTGCGCGACCGGCTCGCCACCGGTCTGCCGAACCTGAAGGTGCAGAACGCCGACGAGGTCCGCGAGGACATGAAGAAGGAGATCTCCGAGGCCCTCACCTTCATCAACTACTTCCTGCTCGCCTTCGGTGCGATCGCCCTGATCGTCGGCACCTTCATCATCTACAACACCTTCTCGATGATCGTCGCGCAGCGCTTGCGTGAGCTCGCGTTGCTGCGCGCGATCGGGGCCAGCCGGCAGCAGGTCGGCCGGTCCGTGGTCGCCGAGGCCGTGGTGATCGGGCTGATCGGCAGCGCGATCGGCCTGGCGGCGGGTATCGCGCTGGCGTTCGGGTTGTCGGCGTTGCTCAATGCCTTCGATCTCGGTTTGCCGACCGGTTCGCTGACGGTGCTGCCGCGCACCGCGATCGTCGCGCTGCTCGTCGGGTTGCTGGTTACGGTGGCCAGTGCCTATGCGCCCGCTCGCCGCGCCGCGAAGGTTCCGCCGGTGGAGGCGATGCGATCGGAATTCGCCAGTGCTGGTGAGTCGTTGCGGGTGCGGACCGTCATCGGTGCGGTGCTCGCCGTGGCAGGCGGTGTGCTGGTGTATCTGGGTGCGCAGGGCACAGGCAAGAGCGCGGCGATCACCGTCGGAGTGGGTGCGCTCGGCCTGATCCTGGCCGTCCTGCTCGCCGCGCCCGCGCTGTCGCGGCCGGTGGTGGTGGTGCTCGGTGTGCTCACCCGGCCGTTCGGGCCGATGGGCCGGATGGCGCGCAACAACGCGGTGCGCAATCCGCGCCGCACCGCCGCCACCGCCTTCGCGCTGACGCTGGGTCTGATGCTGGTCTCGGCCATCGGCATCCTCGGTGCGTCGGCGAAAACCAGTGTGGACGTGCTCATCGACAAGGGCGTGAAGGCCGAATACGTGCTGGCAGGTCCGCCGATGATCGGTGCGGCGATCGGCGCGGTCGACGCGGTGCGCCAACAGGTTCCGCAGGTCAGTGATGTCACCGGCATCCGCGCGGTCGGGTTCCGGCTCGGCGACGAACGGGTCGGGGCGACCACGCTCGACGGGCCGATCGACCCGGTGATGGACATCGAGATGCGCGAAGGCTCGAGCACCATCGCCGAGAAGGGCCTGCTGGTCGGCGAAACCGAAGCGGCCGACCGTGGTTGGGAGCTCGGTGAGAAGGTGACCATCACCAGCCTCGACAATGCCCAGCTCGAGTTGACCGTCGGCGGCATCTACGTCGACTCGCCACTGCTCGGTTCGATGGTCGTCGACCCGCGCCTCTACGAGCAGTTGATGCCGCAGAAGTCGCGCACCAACGTGATCGTGCTGGTGAAGGCGGTGCCGGGCGCGGATCTCACCGCCATGCGGGCCAACCTCGAGAAGGCCACCGAGCCGTTCGCCGTGGTGCAGGTACAGGACCACGAACAGTTCAAGGGCGCACAGGGGCAGCAGATCAATACGCTGCTCGCCATCCTCTACGGACTACTCGCCTTGGCGGTGGTGATCGCCGTGCTCGGCATCATCAACACCCTCGCGCTGTCGGTGGTGGAACGTCGCCGGGAGATCGGCATGCTCCGCGCCGTCGGCACCCAGCGTTCGCAGATACGCCGCACGATCTACCTGGAATCCATGTTGATCGCGATCTTCGGCGCCATCGTCGGGCTGATTCTCGGCGTTGCCCTCGGCGTCGGATTCCTGCGCACCTTGCGCGATATGGGCATCGATCAGATCGATATTCCGTGGTCGCAGCTGGTGGCGATGCTGATCGCCTCGGGTGTGGTCGGTGTGCTTGCGGCGGTGTGGCCGGGTGTGCGGGCCGCGCGGACGCCACCGTTGGCGGCCATCGCGGATCTGTAGGAGCGGTCGGCCTTTTCGGCCCCCGGGCAGTGATTTCCCGGGGGCCGCGTGCCCGTCGGTCTGGGGTCAGGCCGGGTAACGATCGAACCAGTCGCGGGTGGGCTGGCCGTGCTCGTCTCGTGGTGGGGTGAGGCCGAATTCGGTGCAGTAGTCGGTGGCCAGGCGTTCGAGGACCGGGCGGGCGTCGACGGTGCGGGACCAGCGGTGCGGCAGGGCGCCACGGCCGTAGCGGGCGCCGAGCAGACTGCCCGCGATCGAGCCGGTGGCGTCGCTGTCGCCGGAGTGGTTCACCGACAGCAGCAGCCCGGTGCGGACGATCACGTGGCCGGGTCCGCCGACCGTCTCCGCCGCCAGCATCGCGTACACGGCGATCGCGAGTGCCTCGGGGCCGATCCAGCCCTCGCCCAGGGTCTCGAGGTCTTCGGGGCGTGGCACGCGCGCGGGCCGTGCGGTGCGGGCGGCCAGGGTGATCGCCGCGTCGAGGGCGGCCGTGGTCTCCTCGTGGTGCGGGTAAGTGGCGAGTTCGGCCAGTGCCCGCTCGAGTGCGGTCTTGGTGCCGATTCCCCGGCTCATCTGGTAGACCAGCGCGGCCAGCACGCCCGCGGGCAGCCAGCCACTGGGGTGTCCGTGGGTGAGGGCGGCTGTGTCGCAGCCCAATTCGAAGATGGCGGTGAGTGCGGCACCGGAACGGTCGGCGGCGTAACCGAATCCGCACGGAGCCGACCGCATCAGCGCGCCGCTGCCCTTGGAATTGTTGATCGGCCGGTCGCGGGTGCCCAGCGGGTTCGTCGGCTCCCGTCGCTCGGCCGCCGCGCGCAGCGAGGTGTACACCGAGTTCGCGACGCCGCGCTGTTCGACCAGCTCGCGATGACCGGCCAGGGAGCTGTGCAGGGCGGTCGGTTGCTCGGGCAACTCACCCACCTGCCCGCGCAACCACACGAGCATCCCCTGCTGCAGCAGACCGAGCGTCGCACCCCCGATGCCCTTGGCCCGCGCGCGCACCGAACCCCGGATGAGGGCCTCCACGGTGAATGCGGTCAGCTGCGTCTCCTCGGAGATCCGGAGCTGGTCGGCCTCGTCGGTCACCCCGAGGTAGCCGTACTCGTCGCGGATCTTGCGCAGGGACATGGTCTCGATCGGCGCTCCGAGTGCGTCCCCGATCGCGCCACCGATCAGGCAGCCGTGGACGGCGTTCAGCCATTCCGCCGGGCCCTGTGACCGAGCGGTACCGGTGCGCTGCGCGTTGCCGCTGTCCGAGTGCGGTTTTTGCTGGGCAGGGGATGCGTGCGATCGCGATGGCGAACTATCGGCGGTGCCGGTGTGGATCACCGGGATACCTGTCGACGCGGTCGGGTTTGCGGTGGGTGTGGCCGTTCCGGTGGCGGGGTGAGCGGCGGTGCTGTGGTGAACGGGCCGGCTGACGGCGGTGGGGTCGCTGTGGCGATGTGCCTGCGGGTGGTCGCCGGTGTGTGGCCGCACTGCCGGTTGCTGACCGGTGTGCGGTGGCCGGCGGAGCGCCTCGGTGAGCGCGGTCGCGAAGGCGGTGCAGGTGGGGAAGCGGTGGGCCGGGTTCTTCGCGAGGGCTTTGGCCAGGACCGCGTCGACGGCGGCGGGGAGGCTGGTACGCCGCGAGCTCGCCGACGGTGGTGGGGCGTTGAGATGGCCGAGCATGACGGTGGCGGGGTTGGGCGCGTCGTAGGGACCGGCGCCGGTGAGCAACCGGAAAACGGTGCAGGCCAGAGAGTATTGGTCGCCGCGTCCGTCGAGTGGTTCGCTGCTGAGCTGCTCCGGGGAGGCGTAGGCGATGGTGGCGGTGAACTGGCCGGTGCGGGTCAGGCCGCCGGTGTCGTCGAGGAGCTTGGCGATGCCGAAATCGGTGAGCACCACCCGTTCGTCGAAACCCGCGCCGACGCCCGCCGTGCGGGAGAGCAGGATATTGGCCGGCTTCACATCCCGGTGCAGCACACCCCGGCGGTGCGCGTAGTCCAGCGCGCCCGCCGTCTGGGTGACGATCTGGGCGATGCGGTCGGTCCCGAACTCCGCCGCCGGAACCGCCGCCGCGTCCGTTCCGTCGACGAACTGCATGGCGATCCAGCACCGTTCGTCCTCGACGCCACGGTCGTAGACGGTGATGATGTTCGGGTGATCGAGCTGGGCGATCACATCGGCTTCACGCTCGAACCTGGCCCGGATCTCGGTGTCGGCGAACAACTCCCGATGCATGAGCTTGAGCGCGGTGAGGCGTGGCAACCTGCGGTCCTTCGCCGCGTACACCGCGCCCATCCCGCCGCGCCCCAGCTCTCGTTCGATGACGAAACCGGCGAAAACCGCCCCGCGCCGCACCATCGCTCACCCCGTTCACCGAATCCGATCGTTGGCAGCCTAATCGGTCGCGTGCTTTCGCCGAGTCGTTGTCACACCGCCGGTGCGTGGGTGTGCGCCCACCGGGTGATGTCGCCGCGGTCGAGCGCGGTGGCGAGCAGGTCGGGGAATTTGTCCGGGGTACAGGCGAAAGCCGGGATGCCGAGCGCCGCCAACGCCGCCGCGTTGTCGTGATCGTAGGCCGGTGCGCCTTCGTCGGAGAGCGCGAGCAGCACCACCACCTGCACGCCCGATTCCTTCATCGCATTGCACCGGCGCAACATCTCCTCGCGCACCCCGCCCTCGTAGAGGTCGGAGATGAGCACGAAGAGGCTGTCGGTGGGCCGGGTGATGAGCGACTGGGAGTACGCGATGGCGCGATTGATGTCGGTGCCACCGCCGAGCTGGGTGCCGAACAGCACGTCGACCGGGTCGCTGAGCTGTTCGGTGAGATCCACGACCTCGGTGTCGAACACCACCAGTGAGGTCTTCAGCGACCGCATCGAGGCCAGCACCGCACCGAACACCGAGGCGTAGACCACGCTGGCCGCCATCGACCCCGATTGGTCGATCGCGAGCACCACGTCGCGCTGGATCGCCTGCGACTTGCGGCCGTACCCGACGAGTCGCTCGGGCACGATGGTGCGGTGTTCGGGCAGGTAGTTGGCCAGGTTCTTGCGGATGGTCCGGTCGAAATCGATATCGCGCAGTTTCGGGCGGTGGGTGCGCGCGGCCCGGTTGACCGCGCCCGACACGGCGGCCACCGTCTTGGCCGCGATGCGCCGCTCGATCTCGCGCACGACCTTCTCCACCACCATGCGGGCGGTCGCCTTGGTGGTCTCGGGCATCACCCGGTTGAGGCCGAGCAACGTACCGACCAGGTGCACGTCGGGTTCCACCGATTCCAGCAGTTCCGGTTCCAGCAGCAGCTGGGTGAGGTTGAGCCGCTGCACCGCGTCACGTTGCATCACCTCGACCACGGTGGCGGGAAAATAGGTGCGGATGTCACCGAGCCAGCGCGCCACCCGGGGAGCCGAACCACCCAGTCCGCCGGACCTTTTCGCCGACGTACCGGCCTCCCCGGTGTTGTACAGGGCGCTCAGTGCCTGATCCATGGCCTGATCCGTCCCCGACCCCAGTCCGCCGAGTTGTTCCTCGGCGGCCGAGCCGAGTACGAGACGCCAACGGCGCGCATGAGTTTCGTCGTTACCGGTCATGGTTGACGCTCCTGATGATCGAGCCGGGTTCGCCGGGCGGGGTGAGGACTCGCGCCCCGAGACGCGATGTCCGCAGATCGTGAAGTGGTGGCCGAGCCGACGTGCGTACCCCGTTCGTCGTACGGGCGGCTGTTGCCGGGAAGGCGAAGACTGCGCTCATCCCGCGGCGCTCAGAATGGTCGCGGCGGCGCGGAGGGCCAGCTGTCCGCGTGCCGGGTCGACAGCCGTGGCGTTCGCGGCGGTGGCCGGTGCGGGGCCGGTGTCGCGCAGGGCTTGGCCGATGGCGCGGCGTTCGCCCGATTCGAAGGAACCGAAAGTGCGGCGCAGCAGGGGCAGAGTGGCGACGAACTGGTCTTCGGGGAGTTCGCGCAGCCAGTCGTCGATGCGGCGCAACAGGTCTCGGTCGTGGACGAGCAGGAGCCCTCGGCCGCCGAGGAATCCGTCGATCCAGGCGGCCTTGGCCGCGGGTGTGTTGCCCACCGACAACGCCGCCGAGAGCCGGCGCGCCGAATCGGCGTCGTCGATGCGTTCGGCGTCGCACAGCAGTCGTACGGCACGCCCGCCGATGGCGCCGTGCACGTCGTCGCGGTCGGCGATGCGGTGCAGAGTGGCCAGCCACTCGGTGGTCGAGCGGGTGTCGTCGCGGGTGCTGACGGCGTTGTGGGCGGCGTCGATCTGGCGGCGCAGCGCCTCGGCGGCGTCGGTGTCCAAGCCGGTCACCGCACCGGGGAGACCGGCGCAGATGCGGACGAGCAGGCCGTCGGCCACGTGCTCTAGCGCCTTGGTGTCGGTGCCGCGCACGTCACCGTAGCGCAGGGTGCGGGTCAGGCCGGGCAGGGCGCCGAGCAGATGGGTGACGTCGTGGTCGAGGGCGGCAGCCGCCTTCAGGCGGGCGATCAGACCGTCGGTGGCGCCGCCGAGGTCGGCGAGCAACGCCGTCTCGAGCGCGTCGGCGAGTTCGGTGACCGACACACCGTCGCGGCTCGCGGTGTCGAGGATCTTGGCTTCCGCTGCCGTGCGCAGGGTGGTGCCCCACACGGCGGCTTCCACGATGCGCACCTCGAACTCCGGTTCCCAACGCAGCGACCAGGTTTCGCGGAAAGTGCCGGTGCTGCGCACCTCACCGACGGTCGGGGTGCCCCACTCGACGCCGAGCAGCCGCAGCCGGTGCAGCAGGTGCGAGCGTTCGACGTCGCGTTCCTTACGCAGATCGAGGTCGACCGTGCGGATGAGGGCTTCCTGCTTGAGCCGAAGGGTTTTGATGCGCGCCCGCAGATCGGCGGCCAGCGGGACGGTCGGCGTGTTCTCCGGTACCGCACCGAGCGTTTCGCCGACGACGAGTTCGTCGACGACCAGCCGCAGCATGGTCTCGTCCCCGCCGCACATCACCGACCGCACGGCCTCGGTGACCTCCGACAACCCCGCCAGCGGCCTGCCGCGCAGCGCGGCGAGCGTGTCGGCCAGGCGAACCGACTCGATGATGTGCGCGCTCGACACCGGCAGATCGTGTGCGCGCAGCACCCCGGCGACCTTCGTCAACCATCGCGCCACCGGCCGCTGGGTCTCGGTGAACAAGTGGTGATACCAGCCGGGTGAAGTGACTCCCGCGCCGTATCCCGATCCCGACGCCAGCCTGGAATGTGTCCACGGCACCCAGGTCAACGCCGCTTTCGTCTTCGGAAGTCCCTTCAGCAGCCGCATATCCGGCGCGGCCGGACCCAGCGGCCCCACCAGCGCAGGCGCATGCCAGGCCCCGCACACCACCGCCACCCGACGAGCCCCGCCCTTGAGCACCTGCCGCATCGTCTGGCGCATGTACGCCTCGCGCCGCAGGGTGTGCTCGTCGACCACCAGCGGCCCGACCCCCGCCGCTTCGGGCAGCAGATGCTCGAGCCCAGCACCCGCCACCGATTCCCGGTCGGACGACGTCAGCGGATCGGTCGATGTCACCGGGTCGCCCGCTTCGGTGCGGGTCGCGGGCTCGTCCGAGCTGATCGGAGGTGTGGGTTCGTTTGTGCCTGTCGGCGCATGCGGGTCTGCCGAGCGGGTCGGTGCGGTGGGTGTGGCCGGGTTCGTGCTGGTCGGGGCGTCTTCGCGCAGGGCCGCCATGGCTTCGGTGATGGCGTCGAAAGCAGCGGTGTCGGGGACGGATTCGACGACGGCATCCCACCAGCGTTCGGCGTCGTCGAAGCCCGCGGCCGAGGCCAGGGCGGCCAAAGGGTCGGTGCGGTCGACGCGGGTGTCGTCTTCGATGGCAAGGACGTTGGTGGCGGGCAGGTCGCAGAAGCGGACCGGGACACCGTTGTCGACGCCGTAGCGCATGGCCTGCCACTCCGGGGAGAACACCGCGAAGGGCCAGAAGGCGGCGCGGGCCGGGGAATCCGGGACATAGGCCAGCAGGGCGACCGGTGGGCTCATCGTGTCGGCGGCGACGAAACCGACGAGCGGATCGGCGTCGGCGGGCCCCTCGATGAGGATCGTGTCCGGCCGGAACTCCTCGAGCGCCTGCGCCAACGACCGTGCCGACCCCGGCCCGTGATGACGGATACCGAACACCCGCGTCACGGGTTCACCGGCCACCGGCTCGTCCCGCGCCTGATCCAGCCGGGTACCGCCTGTTTGTTCGCTCATCGAAAACCCCATGTGTGCTGTGTGATCCGTCCTCCCCGTCGCGCGGGTCTCAGCCGGCGATGTCGCGGCAGGCGCGGTAGAAATCGGCCCAGTCGGGGCGTTCACGGACGACGGCCTCGAGGTATTCGGTCCAGATCACCGCATCGGCGACCGGGTCCTTGATGACCGAACCGAGTACGGCGCCCGCGATGTCGGAGGCGCGAAGCACACCGTCGCCGAAGTGGGCCGAGAGGGCGAGACCGTTGGTGATCACCGAGATCGCCTCGGCGGTGGACAGCGTGCCCGACGGCGACTTCAGCTTGGTTCGCCCGTCGGCGGTGATGCCCGATCGCAGTTCCCGGAACACCCGGACCACGCGCCGCACCTCCTCGGCGGCGGCCGGGACCGTCGGCAACTCCAATGCGGCACCGAGTTGTTCGACCCGGCGGCTGACGATCGCCACCTCGGAATCCTCGTCGGCGGGCAGCGGAAGTACGACGGTGTTGAAGCGGCGGCGCAGCGCCGAGGACAGATCGTTGACACCGCGGTCGCGGTCGTTGGCGGTGGCGATCACATTGAAACCCTTGGCCGCCTGCACTTCCGCACCGAGTTCGGGGACGGGAAGCGTCTTCTCGGACAGGATGGTGATGAGCGCGTCCTGCACATCCGAGGGGATGCGGGTGAGTTCCTCGATCCGGGCGATCGCGCCGGTGCGCATGGCCGTCATCACCGGCGACGCCACCAGCGCCGCATCGCTGGGCCCCTCGGCGAGCAGCCGCGCGTAGTTCCAGCCGTAGCGGATGGCTTCCTCCGCCGTCCCCGAGGTGCCCTGCACCAGCAGGGTCGACTCACCACTGATGGCCGCCGAAAGATGCTCCGACACCCAGGTTTTCGCGGTGCCGGGCACTCCGAGCAACAGCAGCGCGCGATCGGTGGCCAGCGTCGCCACGGCCACCTCCATCAGCCTGCGGGGACCGACGTACTTGGGTGTGATGACCGTGCCGTCGGCCAGCGTGCCGCCGAGCACATAGGTGACCACCGCCCACGGCGACAACTTCCACGACGGCGGACGTGGCCGGTCGTCGACGCGCGCCAGCGCGATCAGTTCGTCGGCGAAGGCCTGCTCGGCGTGCGGGCGCAGCAGGGTGGTTGTGGATTCGGTCGTCGTCATGACAGCTCCTCGAGCATGGTGGCGCGTTCGGTGAGATCGGTGGCGAGGGTGCGGAAGGCCTGATGCCAGGCGGGGTCGTCGGTCGCCTCGGCCAGCGCGGTGACGCGGGCGGCGAGGCCGACGGGTAGGTGGACGCCTGCCGCGGTGAGCAGGGCGCGATCGGTGTAGACACCCGCACCGGAATGCGGGTGACGTGCTGTGGTGCGGGCGCGTTCGCCGAGCAGTCGCAGTACGTGGGTGGCGACCCGGTCCGGCCAGGGGTGGTCGAGTCCGGGCAGGATCGCGTGCAGTTCGGTGAGCTGATGCGCGTCCAGGTCGAGCACGTGCTCGACACGGTCGGCGGGATCGAGCAGCGTGAACAGTTCGCGGCGGCGCAGCACCGCCTGTTCGGTCGGGGTCGCCCGGGCGAAGAGCTCACGTGCCCAGGTGGTGTCGCGGGCGGCGAGGGTGGCGTCGACCCAACCGTCGACGATCGCCTTGGCATAGCGCACAGGCAGTGCGAGTGCGAGTGCGGCCGCGGCAGTGTTGTCGGGGGTGGTGCCCAGAATTCGCGTCCACGCCGAGAGCGGTGCCGCGGCGATCACCTGGTGCAGGGTCTGCACCGATGCGTCGGAGGTGTCCCAGCGCAGCTTCGGCTGTTCGGTGCCGTCGGTGATGCCGTCGCGGCGGGCTTGCGCGCCCGCGTCGGCGGGGACCTCCACCTCGAGCCCGCCGTCGGAGCCGACCCGGACCCACGCCGTGAGCAGGGCGGTCATCCTGGCGCCGTACGCGGAATCGGGGAGCCGGGCGAGCAGACCGGCGGCCGTGCGCCGTACGTCGCCGCGCCGGTCGTCGAGCGCTCGTTCCAGGAGTGCTTCGTCGGCGGCGTTCGCACCGATGCCGAGCAGGCCGAGGAGTTCGGCTTTGATCGACCCCGATTCCTTGGGCCACGCGCTGGTCAGCACCTCGAGGCCGCGCGCCGGGTCGGTCCGGCGCAGGTCGGCGAACCAGTCCTTGCGTTCACCCGGAGTGCCGAACAGCCACACATCGTGCGTGGCATCGACCTCGACGGATTCGCCGTCGACCACCGGCGAATCCGCAGCGGTTGGATCATCGGCCCCGGCCGACGATTCGTGGCGGGACGCAGTGCTCTCCCCGGTTGCGGCCCGGTCGACGGGAAACTCGTCGACCAACTTCGACCAGGCCGGATTACGCGCCGCCAGCCACCGTCCCCGCCGCCCGGCCAACCGCAGCAGCGGGCCACGCAGCGCGGGATCCGAGGCCGCCGACAAGGCCTGCACACACAGCACATCGGGCAAACGGAAGTCGAAGGGTTCGGCGGCAGCGAACCATTCGGGAAGAAACGCCGACTTCTCCCGGAGCAGACGGCCGAGCCGATCGGCCGACCGGCGCGGAAGCAACGGACGTGGATCATCCAGTGCGGGTTCCGGTTTCGGCGCCGTGCCGGGTACACGCCCGCCTCGCAGGTACAGATCCTGCAACGCGGCGGTCTCGAGGAGCTTGGTCGCGGTGTCCCCACCGCGCTGCGGCACCGCGCCCGCGACCGCCGGATCGAGGTGCACACCGTCGAGCCCACGGCGCGCGGTACCGAGCAGGGCGATCGAAACGAGTTCGGCCAGTTCGGGACTCGCGGCCGAACCGGTGGGGAATTCGGTTTCGAGGTCGTGCACCTCGCCCGCGCTGAACACCGACACCGGGTCGAAGCCCTCGGCCGACCACTGGCCGGCCACCGTCACCGGATGACCACCCGACACCGCGACCAACCGCCACGGCCGGACCCCGGTGGGCAGGGGCAGCGCGGTGCCCTCGGCATCGACCAGATGCCAGCCGTGCTCGTCGATCGCGGGGACCACATCGGTGAGCAGTGCGGGAACGGAACGCACCAGCGGGTCCTCGCTCAGCGCGGTGGCGTAGGCATCGAGCGCATCGCCGATCGTGGTACCGGCGGCCGGGACGGTGGTGAACGGTTCGGGTGCGCTGTGGCGTGCACCCCAGTGCACTCGCAGCGGGACAGGGCCGGGGTAGTAGTGCACTTCCGCGTCGACCTCGTTGCCCGGTGCGGGCACCTCACCGGTGAAATTCGGTGTGCCGAAGGAGTGTTCGACCAAAAGCGCCCACCGGCCGCTGCCACGGCCACGCAACCAGGTGCGTCGCGCATAGAGCCGTTCCTCCTCGCTCACCCGCATGCCTAGCACCTGCCAACGGTCGCGCACCGCCGGTTCGGCGAGCACGGTCTCGGCCTGCACCGGGTAGCCGATGTGGGAGCGGACGCCTGCTTGCAACGGTTCCGGCAACGCGTCGAGGGTGCGGTGGGCGAGGACGAGCAGATGCAGCCGGGCGTATTCGCGCAGCAGCAGCTCGGGCCAGTGTTCGGTGGTGGCCACCGCAGAGGGCAGCCTGCGGAGTGCCTCCGCGATCCGGGGCGCCTGGGCATCGACCATGCGGGCCGCCACGGCCTCGTAGGCGGCATAGGAGCGGTCGGTCTGGGCGAGGCCGGTGCGAACCTGGTCGGTGAGCCACACCTGCAGCTCCGCCAGCCCCGCCGATACCCGACCGCGCCGCTGCTCGACCGCCGCGGCCGAGGGCGCCGACTTGGCCTTCGGCGCGGCGGTGGCCTTGGCGGCCCGGCCCGCGAGCCACTCGGCCGCGAAATCGGCGGGAGCGTCCCGCGTCGGCACCGCGCCGCTCGACCATGCCAGCAGCAACGACAGGGCGTGCTTGCAGGGAAACTTCCGGCTCGGGCACGAACACTTGTACGCGGGCCCGGAGAGATCGACGATCGTCTGGTAGGGCTTGGCCCCGCTGCCCTGGCACAGCCCCCACACCGCGTTCCCGTCGGCGCCGGTGTCGCGCCAGCGACTCGCCAGCTTGCGCGCGGCAGCCACCGAGCTCGCGTCGGGTGCGAGCGCACGGACCTGGTCCTCGGTCCACAGCGCGGATGTGTCGGTCATCGGTTCCCCCGTTCTCTGTCGCCGAAATATCTACCCGAGCCCACCGACAACTTCGCCCGTTCACGGTGAAGGACCTGGAAAACCCTGGTGCCGTGGAAAATTCGCGCCTCACCTCTTGCTGTGTGGGGCGAACTCTGGCATTCTGACCTGTTCGGCTCGACCGGACCGCCCGGGCCGCTCAACGCAGCGTAGCGCGGGTGAGAGCACCTCATCGAGCTGCCCGCCGGGGTGGGCGAGGGGTGGACATCGAGGGCCGGTCGCGGCGCCACGATGGCCATTCCACTCCCGCGGGCAGATTCGCTGGGGCGCAGCGCATCCCCTGGGCGAACGCTCGGCGATCGGGTAGCGTTTCGGGCACAGTTGCGCTCGGGGCGTGAAGGGGGGTGTCGCCAGTGTGCTCGGACCGCATCACCGAGGTGGTCGCGCGCGAGCTCGCCGCCGACCCGGCTGTGGAGGACCGGGTCGCCGATTGCGTGCTCGCGGCGCTCACCGAGGTCGACGATGCCGCCGACACCGCCGATGCCGGTGACACGGGCGTCTTCCTTCGCGCCGTCACCGTGCACGGCTTCCGCGGCATCGGCCCCACCGCCACCCTCCGGCTGAATCCCGGCCCCGGTCTCACCCTGGTGGTCGGCCGCAACGGCAGCGGGAAATCCAGCTTCGCCGAGGCCGCCGAATTCGCGTTGACCGGCGGCAATCGCCGGTGGGACGGTCGCACCAGCGCCTGGCGCGAAGGCTGGCGCAACCTGCACGAACCCGATCTCGCCCGGATCGAGGTCGAGCTGCTCACCGGCGGCGGTGCGGTCACCGTCGCCACACACTGGGCACCCGGCGCCGAGCTGACCGACGCGCAGTGGAGCGAACGGCGCGGTAACGCCTCGCCCGCCGTCGTCGACCCGGTGAGCAGGCGCCAACGCCTCGACCTGTATCGCCCGTTCCTGTCCTACAGCGAGCTCGGCGCTCTCGTCGACGGCAAACCGAGCGACCTGTTCGACGCGCTGCACCGTCTCCTCGGCCTCGACCAGCTCGCCGCGGCGGCCGAAAGCATTCGGCTGCGCAAGCTGGAACTCGAACGCGCCGTGAAGAATTCGCGGCAGGACCGCGCCGACCTGCTCGACGAACTCGCCCAGGTCGCCGACGACCGCGCCGATCGTGTCGCCGACCTGCTCCGCGACCCGGACCCCGACCTCGACGCCATCGCGGCCGAGGTGGCGGGCTCGGTGCTCGGCGCCGAAGGACCCGAGGGCTTGCGCGCCATTCTGCGCCTGTCCCTGCCCGATCCGGTGGAGGTGGCCGCCGTCGCCGACCGGCTCACCCGTGCCGCCGCCGACCTGTCCGACCACGCGACGATCGACGCCGAATCCGACCTCCGTGTCCTCGAACTGCTCACCCGCGCACGCGAACACGCCGTCACCGCAGGTGCCTGCCCGTGCCCGGTCTGCGGCCGCGGCGACCTGGACGACGACTGGCTGTTCGCCGCCGACGCCGAGATAGCCAGGCGTAGCGCCGATCTCGACGCCCTGCGGTCCGCGCGATCGGAATTCGAGTCGGCTCTCGCGGCAGCTCGCGCACTTCCGACGCCGGTGCCCGAGGAATTCGCTCCGGCGACCCAGCCCACGGACCGGGCCGTGAAACCCGGCACGCCGTTGCCCGATGCGCCGATCCGATCGGAAGTACTCGGCAAGCGCCGCGACGCGGTCCGGCGATGCTGGGACGAGTGGGCCGCACTCGCGACCGCCGACTACGACGAGCAGTCGGCCGACCGCCTCCGCACGACCTACCAGGACCTCGCCGCCGAACTCGCTGCCCTGCAACGCGATGCCCGCATAGAACTCGAACGTCTGGATGCCGTGTGGTCGCCGCTGGTCCCGCGCATCCTGGCCTGGCTCGAACCGGCCAGGGCCGTCGCGGCCGACGCGGGCGAGTTGCGAATCGTGCGCAAAGCCGCGGACTGGCTGAAGTCGGCGACAACGTCCATCCGTGGCGAACGGATGCGGCCGCTGGAGGCGACGGCGCGGTGGGTGTGGAGCACCCTGCGTCAGCAGAGCAATGTGGAGCTCGGGGCGATCCGGTTGCAGGGCAGCGCGGGTACGGCGCGCCGGGTTCTGCTCGATGTCACCGTCGACGAGGTGGACGGCGCCGCGCTCGGCGTGATGAGCCAGGGCGAGCTGCACGCGCTCGGGCTGTCGCTTTTCCTGCCGCGAGCCACGGTGGCGCACAGCCCTTTCCGGTTCGTGATGATCGACGACCCGGTGCAGGCGATGGACCCGGCCAAGGTCGACGGACTGGCCCGGGTACTCGCCGAGGTGGCCCTCACCAGGCAGGTCGTCGTGTTCACCCACGATGAACGCCTCGCCGAAGCCGTGCGCCGCATGCAGCTCGATGCCACCGTGCTCGAAGTGCAGCGCCGCGAACGCTCCGTCGTCGAGGTCCGGGTGACCGGCGACCCGGTGCGCCGCTACCTCGACGACGCCCGATCCCTGCTGCGCACACCGCAACTACCGCCCGCGATCGCCGACGAACTCGTCGCCACCTGCTGCCGTTCGGCCATCGAGGCCGCCGGGCTGGCGAAAGCGCGTCACGAGCTGCTCGCCGCCGGGCTCGCGCACGGCGAAGTCGAACGCCGGGTTCGCAACGCGCACACCACGCGCGCCATGATCACCCTGGCCATCATGGGTCCCCGTGCCCGCGTGGACGACCTGAACAAGCACCTCAGCGCCGTCGGTGGCCGCTGGCTCGTCGGCGTGCTGCGCGACGCCACCGCGGGCGCCCACGTGCCGATCGACCGGCCGATGCGCGAATTGATCAGCGATACCGAACGATTCATCGCCTGGCTGCGCGCCCACGAACCGGCGATGGTGCGGTCGTGAACGGGTATCCGGCTCGGCCTGGTCACGCATTCGACCACCTCGTCGGTGTAGCGGTGCACCGAAATCGTGCGCGCCGCCGGGCAAGGCCCCGACTCGGGCGCGGCGTCGCCCGTTGGCACCGGGCGGGCCAAGTGACCGGGAGTCGTAGTGTGGCAAGGCTGGCGGGACCGTGGTGAGCCGTCGTGGTAGGCCGCCGCGGGCGAAGTTCACTCCGCGTCCTTCCGTAGCCGAACGGTTGGAGGCCGCCGACGACCTGCTGAACGGGTCGGTCTCGGATGCCGGGGGAGTGTGGTCGCGGGCCGTCGCCTGGATTCTGCGGTTGGCCTTGGAGCAAGCCGTGGACGAACTGTGGGCCCAGCTCGCGCCGGAACTCATGCGCTGCCCGATGCGCGCCCAGCTGCTCGCCCTTCGCGTCTATGCCGGTCCCGAAACCGCAGGTCAGGTCGGTGCGCTCTGGGCAGCGCTCTCGCGCGCGGCCCACCACCTCGACTACGAGATGGCGCCGAGCGTCACCGACCTGCGCCGCTGGCGCGACCAGACGACCGAACTGTGGCGGGCCCTGGAACTGGTCCCGTTGACGCACCAGACCTTCGGCTGAGCACGGTCGGCGATCGGCCGCCCGCACGCACCCGGCAGGATGACCCCATGGGTGAAGCGAAACCATGTCCGTGCCGGCGCGGCGAACCGTTCGATGCCTGCTGCGGTCCGATCCTGGCCGGTGCGCGCGCGGCGGCGACCGCCGAAACCCTCATGCGCTCGCGCTACACCGCCTACGTCGTCGGCGACACCGACTACCTGCTGCGTTCCTGGCACCCGAGCACTCGCCCGAAGGACCTCGAGCTCGATCCCGACCAGCGCTGGTTGTTCCTCGAGATCGTGCGTACCGAACGCGGCGGACCGTTCGACGACAACGGCACCGTCGAGTTCATCGCCCACTACCGGCTCGACGGCACGCGCGACAGCATGCACGAGGTGAGCACCTTCGTCCGCGTCGACGGCGCCTGGGTGTACCTCGACGGTGTGTTCGCGGCCTGAACCGGGGATACTGCACCGGTGGCTCGCATCGCGATCGAATACTGCACCCAATGCCGCTGGCTGCTGCGCGCGAGCTGGATGGCACAGGAACTGCTGAGCACCTTCGGCACCGACCTCACCGAGGTGGCGCTCGTGCCGAGGGAGGGCGGCGTCTTCCGGATCACCCTCGACGGCGATCAGCTGTGGGAACGCAAGGCCGACGGCGGCTTTCCCGAGATCGCGGTGCTCAAGCAGCGGGTTCGCGACCGGATCGCGCCCGAGCGCGACCTCGGGCACGTCGACCGGCGCGACTGATCAGCAGCAGCCGCCCCCACCACAGCAGCCGCCACCGGCGGGCTGTGCCGCGGGCGTCGGCACGGCGCCGCGGCCAACGGTGGCGAAGGTGGTCAGCAGTTTGACGGTGTCGTCGTGGCCCGACGGGCAGGACGCCGGATCCGAGGACTGCGCCATCGGCCGGTTCACCTCGAACGTGTCGCCGCAGGAGCGACACCGGAAGCTGTAGTTCGGCATGCGGCAAGTGTAAGTCGCCACGGCCGCACCGACACCTGGCCGGCCAGCACACTCGCAGCTATCGAATTCGGGGTGGTGCCGTCAGCCGCGCAGCGCGCTGACCTCGATCGGAAACCCGCCGCCGGAACGCGGCCTCGACAGCCCGGATGGCCCGGTGGCGACGTTACAAGGAGGCCGCAGCCGTACCGCCGAGTAACCGTTACCTGCGGAAATGGTGCGTTGGCGGCGTGCCAGTGGCCTGCCGACGTACTCTCATAAGGAGTCACCAGGTGCTGCGGCCCACGGGAGCAAATGCACAGGCACTCGTGGATCGCGCCGGCTAGGAGGTGTGCGATGAGCATTCAGCCCGATCTCGACCAAGGCACGTGGACCCACGAAGCCGAACCATTGGCGCACACCGAGTACGGCACGGTCAGCGGAATCTGGGAGGGGCCGGTCGCGGTGTGGCGCAGCGTGCCCTACGCGAAGGCACCCGCGGGCCCGGCTCGATTCCGCCTCCCCGAGCCGCCGAAGCCCTGGGAGGGCGTGCGCGACTGCGCGGTCTTCGGTGAGATCGCACCGCAGGCGATGGGCGCGATGGTGCCCGTCGACTCGGATCTGCGGATGGGCGAGGACTGTCTGTGGGTGAACGTGTGGTCGCCCCGGCCTCAGCCCAGCGACGACGAACCGCGTCCCGTGATGGTGTGGCTGCACGGCGGCGCCTACTGCCTCGGCACCGCCGCGCAGACCATCTACAACGGGCGCAGACTCGCCGAAGCGGGCGACGTGGTTGTCGTGACGGTGAACTACCGGCTCGGGGTTCTCGGATTCCTCGACCTGTCGTCCTTCGGTGACCAGTTCACCCCGAACCTCGGCCTGCACGATCAGCTGGCCGCCCTCGCCTGGGTCCGCGACAATATCGCCGCGTTCGGTGGCGACCCCGACAATGTGACGGTCTTCGGGGAATCCTCCGGCGCGGGCTGCGTCACCGCGCTGCTCACCGCACCGGCCGCCGACGGGTTGTTCCACAAGGCGATCGCGCAGAGTCCGCCCGCCACTACGGTTTTCGGGCAGGAACGCGCTGCCGTCGTCGCCCAGCGGTACCTGGAGCTGCTGGAACTCGGTGCGGGCGAAACGAATCGGCTGCTCGAGCTGCCGGTCGAGCAGCTCGTAGAGGTGGGTGCGGTACTGCTCGACGAGGTGCCGACCAAGGAGCCGGGCAGGCTGGCTGCGGCGCCCGTTGTGGACGGGGACTTGTTGCCCGCGTACCCGATCGACCGCTTTCAGCAAGGGCTTTCCCATCGAGTGCCGTTGCTGATCGGTAGCAACAAGGACGAAGCCTCCCTCTTCCGGGTACTCAAATCCCCGATCATGCCGGTGACGCCCGACGCCGTGAACGCCATGCTGCAGGACGTCGCTGCCTCGCACCCGGAGATGTCGCCGGAACGGATCGCCGAGATCACCTCCGCCTACCCGGATCTCACCAAGATCCGTGGCGCGCTCGCCATGTCGACCGACGCCGCGTTCCGTATGCCTGCCGCGTGGGTCGCCGAAGGGCACGCCCAGCATTCACCGACCTGGAAATACCGGTTCGATTACGCGACACCGATGTTGAAGGCGGCCCGGGTCGGTGCCGGCCACGCCACCGAATTGCCTTATGTGTTCGGCAATTTCGGCACGCTCAACCACGACCCCACCTTCTGGCTCGGCGGCCGCAAGGTCTCGCTCGCGGTGTCGGGCCGGATGCAGCGCCGCTGGCTGGCCTTCGCCGAACACGGCGTGCCCGCGGCACTGGACGGTTCCAAACACTGGCCGCGCTATCTGCCCACCGACCGGACCACTTTGCTCATCGACACCATCGACCGGGTCGTCGACAATCCCGACGCCGAACTGCACACCGCCTGGGGCGACCACGCCGTCGGCTTCAGCTGAGCAGTCCCGGTCACACGTCGGTGGAGAAGCGGATGCCGCCGTCGGGGATTTCCACGCCCGGCCACACCCGCGCCCCGCGCAGCAGTTCGCAGCGGGCACCGACCTGGGCGCCGTCACCGATCACACCGTCACGCACCAACGCGCGCGGACCGATTCGGGCGCCGAAGCCGACGATCGACCGTTCCACGGTCGCGCCCGCCTCGACGACCGCGCCGTCGAAGATCACCGCACCGTCGAGTCGCGCACCCGCGCCGATCTCGGCGCCACGCCCGACCACGGTGCCGCCGATGAGCAGCGCGCCCGGCGCCACCCCGGCGCTCGGGTGCACCAGCGACTCACCGCGCTGACCCGGCAGCGCCGGGGAGGGGGCGATGCCGCGGACCAGGTCGGCCGAACCGCGAACGAAGTCCTCCGGGGTGCCCATATCGCGCCAGTAGGAGGCATCGACGTGACCCTGCACGCGGGCACCCTCGGCCAGCAGCGCGGGGAACACCTCGCGCTCCACCGACACCGGGCGACCGGTCGGGATCTTCTCGATGTACTCGCGGCGGAACACGTAGCAACCGGCGTTGATCTGGTCGGTCGGCGGATCCTGGGTCTTCTCGAGGAACGCCGTGACCCGGCCTTCCTCGTCGGTCGGCACACAGCCGAACGCGCGTGGATCGCTCACCCGGACCAGGTGCAGGGTCACATCGGCGTTGGTCGACTCGTGGGTGTCGAGGATCGCGCCGAGGTCGGTGCCGCCGAGCACGTCGCCGTTGAAGACCATCACATTGTCGGCGCGCAGCTTGGGCAGCACGTTGCGGATGCCGCCGCCGGTGCCGAGCGGTTCGGTCTCGGTGACGTACTCCAGCTCGAGTCCCAGCTCCGAACCGTCACCGAAGTGCTCCTCGAACACCTCCGCCTTGAAGGAGGTGCCGAGCACGACGTGGGTGATCCCGGCCTCGGCGATGCGGGCCAGCAGGTGGGTCAGGAACGGCAGCCCGGCCGTCGGCAGCATCGGCTTGGGCGCCGAGAGGGTGAGCGGACGCAGCCGCGTGCCCTGTCCGCCGACGAGGATGACCGCGTCGGTGCCTGCATTGCCTGCCATCGAGTTTCCCCTGTTCACAGTGGACCGGCCCCTACTCAGGCGCCGGTTCGCGCTTTCTCACGCAGCGCCGATCGAACCGCAATCCGGGAGCGAACCGCAAGTCCGGCCCGCAACGCGAGCCGCAGCGGCGCCTGCCACCAGTGCGGATGCCGGTCGGCCTGGAAGCGGTAGGCGCTGGCGTGGTGGGCGGGCAGCATCAGTTCCGGGTGCTTGCCTGCGGCGTGGCCCTTGGCGTGGGTCACCTCGGCGTCCGGGACGAACACATTGTGCCAGCCCGCCTTGCCCATGCGGTCGCCGAAGTCCACGTCCTCCATGTACATGAAGTAGCGCGAGTCGAAGCCGTCGATGGTGTCGAACGCGGCGCGACGCACCAGCAGGCACGAGCCCGACAGCCAGCCGACCACCCGCTCCGACAGCTCCTCGTTCTCCTGCCGGTACCGCACCGACCAGGGATTCTTCGGCCAGATAGCGCCGAGGATCGCGTGCCCCGCACCGTCGGCCAGGCCAGGCACCCGCCGTGCCGACGGGTAGACGCTGCCGTCGGGCTCGCGGACCATCGGCCCGAAGGCGCCCGCGCGCGGCCAGCGCTGCGCGGCCTCGAGCAGCTTGTCGATGGAGTCGACGCCCCAGCGGATGTCCGGGTTGGCCAGGATCACGAATTCGATCGACGGATCGATCTCGGCGACGGCCCGGTTGATGGCGCCGCCGTAGCCGATATTGCCGCCGGTACGCAGCAGCCGCACGTGCGCGTTGGCCTCGGCCACCAGCTCGGGCACGCCGTCGGTCGACCCGTTGTCGGCCAGGATCACCTGCGGCTTCTCGCTGGTCGCGTCGGCGAGGGTGGTGATGAAGTGCTCGAGGTGCTCGCCCGGTGAATAGGTCACCGTGACGACGGCCAGACCGGCGGGGGCGGGGGATTCGGCTGCGTTCACGAGTGCGCAGCCTAGTCGGACAACCGGCGAAGTGTGTCGGTGAGTGCGGAACGCCAGGGCCGCAACGGGGTCAGGCCCGCGTCGTTCCAAACGCGGGGTGAGAGCACCGAATAGGGCGGGCGCGGTGCGGGTCTGGGGAAGGCGCTCGAATCGCACGGCAGCACCCGGGCAGGGTCGGCGCCGAGCTCGGTGAAAACGGCGACGGCCAGGTCGAACCAGGTGGCCGTGCCGGAGTTGGTCGCGTGCAGCACCCGGGGTGCGTCGGGGTGGTCGGCGAGCTCGAGCAGTGCGGCGGCCAGATCGATCGCACTGGTCGGCGAACCGAGCTGGTCGTTCACCACGGTGACGGTGTCGCGTTCGCGCTCGAGCCTGCGCATGGTCGCGACGAAATCCCCCTCGACACCGGCGTACACCCAGGCGGTGCGCACGACCTGCGCGTCGGGGCAGCCGTCGAGCACGGCCTGTTCACCCGCCAGTTTCGACTGCCCGTAGACCGTCGCCGGTCCGGTGGGGTCGTCCGGTTCGTACGGTGTGCTCGCGGTGCCGGGGAACACATAGTCGGTCGACACGTGGACGAGCCGCGCGCCGGTGGCGGTACAGGCGGCGGCGAGCACGGCCGGACCGGTGGCATTGGCGGTGAACGCGGCGTCGCGGTCGGTTTCGGCGGCGTCGACGGCGGTGTAGGCCGCGCAGTTGAGCACCACCGCGCCGGGTGTGAGCATCGCCTCCACCGCCGCACGGTCGGTGATGTCGAGCTGTGCGCGTCCGAGGCCGCGCGCATGCGGGGCCAGCCGCAGGATTTCCCGCCCCAGCAGCCCACCGGCGCCGGTTACGATCAGGGGAGCTCGAGTGGGGAAATCGGCATTCACGCGGCCAGTCTGGCACGCCGCAACACCTGCGGGTCGGCCCGACTGTGGTAACTGTTGGTTAGCCTGTGTTCACGACAGTGGGGTTTGCGGGGAGGCGTGCAGGGCGGGGCGCCGCGAGGTCGAGAGGAAGCACGAGTGCGAGAGTCGACAGGATCACCGTCGGCCACCACGCCTGCGGGACCGGCGAAGGTGATGGTGGCGATCGCGGCGGTCCTGGTGCTCGCGGTCACCGGTTTCGCCTGGCGCAGCGTCGACAACCTGATCGCCAATATCGAACGCATCGGAGGCCTCGGGCTCGGCGGCGGCCGTGACGGCGCCGTCGACATCCTGCTCGTCGGTGTCGACAGCCGCACCGACGCCCACGGCAACCCGCTCACCAGCGCCGAACGCGCCATGCTGCACGCCGGCGACGAAGTGGGCACCAACACCGACACCATCGTCCTGGTCCGCGTCCCCAACGACGGCCGCTCCGCCACCGCCATCTCCATCCCCCGCGACTCCTACGTCGACATTCCCGGTCAGGGCAAGGCCAAGATCAACTCCGCCTACGGCGCGACGAAAGAGACCGAACGCGCCAAGATGCTCGCCGACGGCGACTCCGAGGCCGACGCCGAACGCGACTCGACCAAGGCGGGCAGGCAGGCGCTGATCAAGTCGGTGGCCAATCTCACCGGCGTCACCGTCGACCACTACGCCGAGGTGAGCCTGCTCGGGTTCGTGCTGCTCACCGATGCCGTCGGCGGGGTGGAGGTGTGCCTGAACAATGCTGTCGACGAATACATGTCCGGTGCGCAGTTCCCGGCGGGCAATCAGCGTCTCGACGGTGCGCAGGCGTTGAGTTTCGTGCGGCAGCGCCACGATCTGCCGCGCGGTGACATCGACCGGATCGTGCGCCAGCAGGTATTCATGGCCCAGCTGGTTGGTCAGCTGCTCAATGCCAGGACGCTGGCCGATCCCGGCAAGCTCGGCGAGATCAGCGAAGCCGTCGGGCGCACGGTCGTCCTCGACGACGACTGGGATGTGCTTGCCTTCCTGCAGCAGCTCAAGGACCTCTCCGGTGGCCAGGTCGAGTTCGACACCATTCCCGTCGCCGACCTCAACAGCATGACGGCCGAGGGCGAATCGGTGGTGCGGGTGGAACCGAAGGCCGTGCAGGACTATGTGGGCGCGCTGGTCGGCGAGGAGAAACCGGCCGAGGAGAAGCAGAAGGTCGACCCGTCCACGGTGACGGTGAGCGTGTTCAACGCCGGTGGCGCGACGGGTCTCGCGGCCGAGGTCGCCGCCGCATTGACGAGTAAGGGTTTCCGCGAGGGTCTGGTCGGGAACTATTCCGGGGGGAGTGTGAGCTCGAGCCGGGTGCTCGCCGCCGACAGCGCCGATCCCAAGGCCGTCGCGGTGGCCGAGGAACTCGGCGGCCTGACCGTGGTCGCGGATCCGTCGCTGTCGGCGGATTCGGTGAGCGTGGTGCTGGCGAGCGACTACTCTGGTCCCGGCTCGGCCGCGGCAGGCATGTTCGATTTCGACGGAACATCCTCGGCGACCGCCACGCCAGTACCGCCCGCCCCGCCGATCGACGCAGGCCAGAACGGACCGAAATGCGTGAATTGACCAATGCGTGAGCCCAATTCGACACTGACCGACGCCCTCCTCGACCCGATCCTCGAACGCGATCCCGCCGGACCGCGCGTCACCTGGTACGACGACGCCACCGGCGCCCGCATCGAACTGTCCGGGCTGACGCTGGCCAACTGGGCGGCCAAGACCGCCAACCTGATCCGCGACGAGTTCGCGCTCACCCCCGGCGCGCGGGTCGCGGTGCTGCTGCCCGCGCACTGGCAGACGGCCGCGGTGCTGCTCGGCTGCTGGTGGGCCGGAACCGAGGTGGTGCTCAGCCCCGATCCGGACGCCGACCTCGCCCTGGTGACGCCCGACCGGCTCGACGACGCCGACGGCGTCGACGAGGTCGCGGTGCTGTCGCTGGACGCCATGGGCACGCCCGTGCGCGACCTGCCGGTCGGTGTCACCGATTTCGCCACCGCGGTGCGCGTGCACGGCGACCAGTTCCTGCCCGGTGGTTTCCGGGCCGCCCTCGACGGCATGTCGGTGGGCGAGGTGCTCGACGCGGCGAAGAAATCGGCGGCGCTGCAGGGCATTTCCGCCGGTGACCGGGTGCTGTCGAGCGCGCCGTGGGATACCGCGGCCGAGCTGATCGACGGGTATCTCGCCGTCCTCGGCGCCGGTGCGTCGCTGGTCCAGGTGGTCAATCCCGACGCGACCGCCACCGAGCACCGCGCCGAGACCGAACGGGTGACCGTGCGGCGCTGAGCCGCTCGTCTCCTACCTGGGTATAGGTCCGCCTCCGCCCGAGGAACGTGGTTTCTGTCACACCCCGTCCGTACTGTGGAAGACATCTTCGGCAGTACGGCGCAAAGGGGTGGCTATGAACGTCGGGTACTGGATCCGCTGGTCGGCGCAGCACGGTATTCCCCGTGCTTTCCTGCGCTGGCGTGCGCGACGTGGCGACACCTTCGCGACTCTGCTCGCCGGGGAGCGGGGGCTGCACGATCCCTACCCGCTCATCGAGGAACTGCGCGGTCCCGGTCTGCGACGCACACCGTTGGCGTACGTGTCCTTCGAACACGCGCAGGTGCGAAGCATCCTGCGCGACAACCGCTTCGGTGTGTTCCCGGCACTGGGCCCCGAGGTGCCACCGCCGTTGCGCAAGCTGGCCGAGCGGGTGGTTCCGCCGCCGAGCCCGGTCGAGCCGCCGTCGATGCTGGTGCTCAATCCGCCCGAACACACCAGGATGCGCAAACCCGTCGCGTCGGCCTTCACCCCGCGCGCCATCGGCAGGCTGCGCGACCGGGTCGAAACCGTCACCACCGAGCTGCTCGACGCGATGCCCGCGCACGGCTCGATCGATCTCGTCACCGATTTCGCGGCCCAGGTGCCGATCGCGATCATCGCCGAGATGCTCGGCTTCCCCGCCGCCGACCGCGAGCTGTTCCTGCGCTGGGGCGACCGCGTCACACCGCTGCTCGACATCGGCACCTCGTGGCGCTCCTACCGGGAGGCGATGGCCGCCACCGACACCCTGGCCGACTATCTGGCCGAGCACATCGAGAAGCTGCGCGACAACCCCGGCGACGACATCCTGTCCAGTCTGGTCACCTCGGGCGACCTCACGATGCGCGAACTGCAGGCGGGCGCTGGACTGCTGATGGGCGCGGGCTTCGAAACCACGGTCAACCTCATCGGGAACGCGGTGGCCGCACTGTCGGCCAACCCCGACCAGCTCGCCATCGCCCAGAACGACCCCGATCGCTGGACCGACGTGGTGGAGGAGACGCTGCGATTCGACCCACCAGTGCAAACCACCGCCCGGGTGGCGCTCGAGGATGTCGAGGTCGACGGGATGACGGTGAAGGCGGGCGCCACCGTCATCCTGTCGCTGGCCGGTGCCAACCGCGACCCCTCGGTCTTCGCCGATCCGGACCGCTTCGACATCGACCGCCCGAATGCCAAGGAGCACGTGGCCTTCAGCAGCGGCATCCACGCCTGCCTCGGCGCGAGCCTGGCCAGGATGGAAGCGGTGCACGCCCTGCGCGCGCTCTACGCCCGCTACCCGGATCTGCGCTTACGCGGAGAACCGGTGCGCCGCAATCTGTTCACCCTGCACGGGTTCGAGCACATGCCGGTCGACCTCGGTCCGGTGGCGCGCACCGGGGCGCCCGACAATCTGGCGGGCGCCACCACCCAGGGGTGAGCTAGGTCGAAACCCGCCAGCGGTAGCGGGTTTTCGGCCGCCCGGCTCGGCCGTAGTCGGCCCGGCGTTCCGCGAGGCCGTCGTCGGCGAGCTTCTCGAGATACCGCCACGCGGTGATCCGGGAAACGCCGACGGCCGCGGCGGCATCGGTGGCGGTGATGCCCGCCTCGGCCGCGCGCACCGCCCGTGACACCTCCTCGAGGGTGTGCTGCACAACGCCCTTCGGGGCGCCCGCGCGCTGGTCGGCGGTGCGCAGCGCCCCGAGGGCGCGGTCGATGTCGTACTGCGACAGCGCCGCTTCGCCCGCGGGCAGGGCGGTGTCGAAATCCCGGTAGCGTTCCAGCTTTTCGCGAAAGGCGGCGAAGGTGAACGGCTTGAGCAGATACAGCACCACCCCGTGGGCGACGGCGCTGCGCACCATGGTCAGCTCGCGCGCCGAGGTGATCGCGATGACATCGGGACGCGGGGAGAGTCCGTTGAGCGCGGCGGCCACCTCCAGGCCGTTGATATCGGGCAGCCCGATATCCATCAGCACCAGGTGGAACGGATTGCCGTCGGCGATCGCCGACGCGGCGAGATTGAGCGCGTCATGACCGGTATGGGCGACGCCGCCGGTGACGAACCCGTCGAGCCGCTCGAGATAGGCCCGGTGTGCCTGGGCGATCAACGGTTCGTCCTCGACGATCAGGACGCGGATCATGGGTTCTCCCTCAACGGAATTCGGACGGTGACCGCGCTGTGTGGTGCGGCCGTTGTGGTGATGGCACCGCCGTGTCGATCGACGAGACGGTGCACGAGTGCCAGGCCGAGGCCGGCATGATCGGATTTGGTCGTGTAGCCGCGTTCGGCGGCGCGCTCGAACATCTGCGCCGACATGCCGGGGCCGCTGTCGGAGACTCGCACGCACAGGTGCCCGTCGCGGTGACTCACCGACACCTCGACCCGCTTGTCGATGGTGCCCGCGGCCGCGTCGATGGCGTTGTCGACCAGGTTACCGACCAGCGTCACGGTTTCCTGCGCCGAGAGCGGGTCGGTGGAATCGAGCGCGGTGTCCTCGCTGATGGCCAGGCTCACCCCACGCTCGGCGGCCTGGTCGACCTTGCCGAGCAGCAGCGCCGCCAGGGCCGCGTCACCGACGGCCGCCAGCAGCCGGTCGATCAGCACCTGCGACAGCGCCAGTTCGTCGGTCGCGAAGGCCACCGCCTCTTCGGGCCTGCCGAGCTCGACCATGGTGACCACGGTGTGCAGTTTGTTGGCCGCCTCGTGTGCCTGGGCGCGCAGCGACTCGGCGAAATTGCGCACCGTGTCGAGCTCGCCGAGCACCGCGCGCAGTTCGGTCTGGTCGCGGATGGTGAGTACGGTGCCGATCTGCTCGCCCTCCCAGGTCACCACGTCCTGGTTCACCAGCAGCACCCGGTCGGTCGTCACGTGCGTTTCGTCGCGCACCACGCCCGGGCGCTCCTGGCGCAACGAGACGGGCAGGTCGTCGCGATACACCGGGCCCAGCGGCAGATCGAGCAGGGTGCGCGCCTGATCGTTCACCACCTCCGCGGGCCCCTGGCCGGTGCCGAACACCACAAGACCCTCGTGGACCGAATGCAGCACCGCGTCGTGGTGCTCGTAGAGCGCGCGCAGTTCGTCGGGCGCCAGGCCGTGGGTCTGCCTGCGCAACCGCCTGCTGAGCAGGAACGAGGAGAACGCGGCCAGCGCGAGCCCCGCCGCGCTCACCCCGAGGATCAGCGGCAGCTGCGAGGCCACCTGGGTGCCGATCCTGGCCCTGGTGACACCCGCCGACACCAGCGCGACCACCCGGCCGCGGTCGTAGACCGGCGTCACCGCCCGGATCGACGGGCCGAGCGTGCCGGTGAACGTCTCGGTGAACGTCTGCCCGGCCAGCGCCCGGTCGATGCTGCCGGAGAACGGCTTGCCGATCATCTCCGGATTCGTATGGGTGTAGCGCGTGCGATCCGGCGCCATCACCACGATGAAGTCCATCCCGGTATCGGCCCGGATCCGCTCGGTGGTCGGCTGCAGCAGCCCGCTCGGATACGGCGAACTCACCGCCGCCAGCGTCGACGGCGCCCTGGCCACCGACACGGCGACATCCCTGACCTGAAGTTCGGTGGCCACATCGTGGTCGCGTCTGGCGTCGAGCACGGCGAGCACCGTACCCGTGCCGATCATCAGCGCCAGCACCACCAGCTGCCACACGAAGGCCTGTCCGGCAAGCGACAGTCGTCCTCGTCGCATCCTGCCCTCCGACCTCGAACTGAACGTTATGTACCTAAAGCACGTTATGTACCAAACGTGACGGCGATCACACCATCGGTGCATGCTCGCTGCCATGAGCACAACCAGCGCGCGAAAACGAGACCATACCCACTGGCTGTACATCGCGGTGATTATCGCGGTGCTCGCGGGCATTCTCGTCGGCAGGCTGGCACCGGAGTTCGGTCAGTCACTGGCGCCGCTGGGCACCCTGTTCGTGAATCTGATCAAGATGATGATCGCGCCGGTCATCTTCTGCACCATCGTGCTCGGCATCGGTTCGGTGCGGGCAGCGGCCACCGTCGGCAAGGTCGGTGGCCTGGCCATCGTCTACTTCCTCGCCATGTCGACGGCCGCGCTCGGTATCGGGCTGGTGGTCGGCAACCTGATCGAACCCGGCTCCGGACTCGGCGAGGCCAAGCCCGGTGCGGGCGCCAAGTACGCCGAGCAGGCCCACGGTGCGGGTGGTACCTGGGACTTCATCCAGAACATCGTGCCGACCACGCTGGTGTCCTCGCTGACGGCGGGCAGCGTGCTGCAGGCGCTGTTCGTCGCACTGCTCGTCGGATTCGCGGTGCAGGCGATGGGAGCGGCGGGCGAGCCGATCCTGCGGGCGGTGTCGCTCGGGCAGCAGCTCGTGTTCCGGATCCTGTCGATGATCCTGTGGCTGGCGCCGATCGGTGCCTTCGGTGCGATCGCCAATGTCGTCGGGCGCACGGGCTGGTCGGCGGTCGTGGAGCTGGCGACGTTGATGATCGCGTTCTACCTGACCTGCCTGGTGTTCGTCTTCGGTGTGCTCGGCGCGGTACTGCGGCTCGTCTCGGGTGTATCGATCCTGAAGCTGTGCCGGTACCTGGCCCGGGAGTACCTGCTGATCGTGGCGACCTCGTCGTCGGAGTCGGCCTTGCCACGGCTGATCGCGAAAATGGAGCACGCCGGTGTGGAGAAGACAACGGTCGGTGTCGTCGTGCCGACCGGATACTCGTTCAACCTCGACGGCACGGCCATCTACCTGACGATGGCCTCGATCTTCATCGCCGACGCCCTCGGTCAGCCGCTGAGTCTCGGCGAGCAGATCGGCCTGCTGCTGTTCATGATCATCGCGTCCAAGGGCGCGGCGGGCGTCACCGGTGCGGGCCTGGCAACACTCGCGGGTGGCCTGCAGAGCCACCGCCCCGAACTCCTCGACGGTGTGGGTCTGATCGTCGGCATCGACCGGTTCATGTCCGAAGCCCGTGCGCTGACCAACTTCTCAGGCAACGCCGTCGCCACCCTCCTCATCGGCACCTGGACCAAAACCGTCGACGCCGACCGCACCCGCCGCGTCCTCGACCGCGAACTCCCCTTCGACGAGGAGACCATGGTCGACGACGATCACGGCGCCTCCGAACCCAAGCCGGCCACCGAGCCTGCCCCTGTCGCGGTGCAGTAGAACAGCGGACCGGCCCCGCCGCGTCGCGGAGCCGGTCCGCGGTCGGGCACTCCGACACGCACACGAATTGCGGTGCGCGCCTCCCCGAGGACGTGACGCGGCACTCGCCCGCAGGCGCGGATTCGCCGCGTAGGTTGGAGAGAAAGTCGGTCGGCGAAGGGACGGCGATGGCCGAAGTCGTAGTGGTCGGGTCGGGGCCGAACGGGCTCGCCGCGGCGGTGATCGCCGCGCGCGCCGGGCTGTCGGTGCGGGTGCTCGAGGCACAGGATCAGCCGGGTGGTGGTTCACGCACCGCCGAGCTGACCCTGCCGGGCTTCCATCACGATGTGTGCGCGGGCGCGCACCCCATGGCCTTGGCGTCACCGTTCTTCCGTGCGTTCGACCTCGCCGCGCACGGTGTGGAACTGCTCGCCCCCACCGTCTCCTACGCGCACCCGCTCGACGGCGGTGTCGCCGGGCTGGCTTGGCGCAATCTCGAATCCACGGTCGCCGATCTCGGCCGTGACGGTCCGGCCTGGCGTTCGCTGTTCGCCCCGCTGGTCGAACACTGGCCCGCGGTGGTCGAGCTGGCGATGTCGGACCTGCGGCACCCGCCGCTGAACGTCCCGACGGGTGTGCGGTTCGGGCTGCGGGTGCTCGAACAGGCATCACCGCTGTGGAACAACCGTTTTCACGAGGACGCGGCCCCCGCCATGCTCACCGGGGTGGCCACCCACGCCATCACCCAGCCGCGCGCCATTCCCGCCGTCGGCGCCGGTCTGCTGCTCGGCACCCTCGCCCACGCGGGCGGCTGGGTGATCCCGCGCGGCGGCAGCCAGGCCATTCCCGATGCGCTGATCGCCGAACTGGAACGCCTTGGCGGCGAGGTGATCACCGGTCATCGCGTCGACGATTTCGCCGAACTCGCCACCGCCCGCGCCGTACTGTTCGACACCTCACCCGCCGAACTGCTGCGCATCGCCGGCGACCGCCTGCCCGAGCGCTACCGCAACAGCCTCGGCCGTTTCCGCTACGGCGGGGCGGCGTGCAAGGTCGACTTCGCCCTGTCGGGACCGGTGCCGTGGACCGCGCCCGGCGCCGACCTGGCAGGCACCCTGCACCTGATCGGTACCCGTGCCGAGGCGATGCACGCCGAAAAGCAGATCGCCGCAGGTCAATTCGCCGACCGCCCGTATGTGCTCGCCATTCAGCCCGGCGTCGTCGACAGCACCCGCGCCCCCGAGGGCAAACACACCTTCTACACCTATGCCCACGTCCCCAACGGCTCCGATCGCGATATCAGCGAGGACGTGATCGCCCAGGTGGAACGCTTCGCCCCCGGATTCCGCGATCTCATCCTCGCCAAGCACGTGCGCCCCGCCGCGTTCATGCCCGCCCACAATGCCAACTACATCGGCGGCGATATCTCCGCGGGCGCGATGACCCTGCGCCAGACCGTGTTCCGGCCCCTGGCCCGCTGGAACCCGTACGCCACCCCGATTCCCGGCACCTACCTGTGTTCGTCGTCGACGTCCCCCGGCCCCGGCGTGCACGGCATGTCCGGACTACACGCGACACACCACATGTTGCGCACCCGGTTCGGCATCGTCACCGATCCACTCGACCTGTTGCGCGGCGAGGAACCCGCCTATCGGTGACTGCCGGTGGCGCCGGCCTTCTCGGGCCGGAACACGTCGGGCTCGAGATAGACCGTGCGCACGCTCGGTGCCGCGTCGCGGATGCGGGTGTCGGCGGCGTCGATCGCGGCACCCACCCGGCTGATGTCGAGTTCGGGCTCCATGGCGATCTTGGCGTTCACCAGCAGGTCCTCCGGACCGAGGTACTGCGTCTGCAGGCGAAGCACCCGCACGATGCGCGGATCGGCGAGCAGCGCGTCGCGGATGGCCCGGTCCTCGGCGGCGGTGGCGCCCTCACCGATGATCAGGCTCTTGGTCTCCACGATCAGCACGATGGCGTTGAAGCCGAGCAGCAGGCCGATGAGCAGCGTGCCGATGCCGTCCCACACGCCGTTGCCGGTGAGCACCGTCAGGCCGACACCGGCCAGCGCGAACATCAACCCGACCAGCGCGCCAAGGTCTTCCAGCAGCACCACCGGCAGCTCGGGGTTGCGGCTGTTGCGGATGAAATGCCACCAGGAGTGCTTGCCCTTCAACGGCTCCGATTCCCGGCGCGCGGTACGGAAACTGAAACCCTCGAGCAGCATCGACACCAGCAGAATCCCGATCGCGACCCCGGGCGACTCGAGTTCGTGCGGGAACCGGATCTTGTGCACCGCCTCGTTCAGCGCGAACAGGCAGCCCATAGTGAACAGCACGAGCGCCACGACGAACGAATAGAAGTACCGGTTACGCGTGTAACCGAAGGGGTGCAGCACGTCGGGCGCTTGCTCGGCCCGATTGCGGCCGACGAGCAGCAGCGCCTCGTTGCCGGTGTCGGCGACCGAGTGCACGGCTTCGGCCAGCATGGACGACGAGCCCGTGATGAACGCACCGATGAACTTCGCGACCATGATCCCGGCGTTCGCGCCGAGCGCGGCCAGGATCGCGATCTTGCTGTCTCCGCCTTCAGCAGCCATACCGGGGCACGCTACCGTCCTTGCCGACGCATGCACCCCGACCCGGGGGCCGTGTCTACTTCGCCTGTCGGTACAGGTCGGGCTCGAGGTAGATCAGGCGGGCGAACGGGACCGCGGTGCGAACGCGCGTCTCGGCGGCATCGATGGCGTCGGCGACATCGGAGATCCCGAGGCCGGGCGCGATGGCCACCTTCGCGGCGACGAGCATTTCCTCCGGACCGATGTACTCGGACTTGAGGTGGATGACGGAGGTGATCTTCTCGCCGTCGATCAGGTTGTCGCGAATGGCACGATCCTGTTCGGGGGTGGCGCCCTCACCGATGAGCAGGCTCTTCATCTCGATGATGAGCACCACCGCGATGATGCCGAGCAGCACGCCGATGCACAGGGTGCCGATGCCGTCGTAGACGGGATCGTCGGTGATCATGGTGAGTCCGACCGCGCCGAAGGCCAGGATCAGGCCGATCAGGGCGCCGGTGTCCTCGAGCAGCACCACGGGCAGCTCCGGGCTGCGGGAGGTGCGGATGAACCGCCACCAGCTGGCGTCACCCTTGAGCGGGCGCGACTCGCGCACCGCGGTGATGAAACTGAACGTCTCGAGGCCGATCGCGATACCGAGGATGACGATTGCGACGATCGGCTGACTCAGTTCCTCGGGATGTTGGATCTTGTGGATGCCCTCGTAGATCGCGTACACCGAGCCGAGGGTGAACAGCACCAGCGCCACGACGAACGAATAGAAGTAGCGGTTGCGCCCGTAGCCGAACTGGTGCAGTTCGTCGGCGTCTTTGGCCGCGGCACGCTGACCGAACAGCAGCAGACCCTGATTGGAGGTGTCGGCCACCGAGTGCACCGCCTCGGCCAGCATCGACGCCGATCCGGTGATCGCCGCGCCGATGAACTTGGCCACCGCGATCCCCGCATTGGCCGTCAATGCGGCGATGATCGCCTTCTTGCCGCCACCAGCCGACATCTTGTCCCCGTCCTCCCGCTTCGCCCAACACGCTTTGCTCGCAACAGCCTAAGGGGAGTGGCGCGAAAAGTTCGCCCCGACGCTAGTTCCCGTCGCCCACGCAGGCGCTGAACAGCTGCGCGGCACCGCCGAGTGCTCGCGCGCGGATATCGGTGTCGGCCGCCGAGATCCAGGCGGCGCTGCCCGGTGCCAAGGTGAGTTCGCGCCCGTCGTGGCGCAATTCGATCGTTCCGTGAGTGCACAGCACGATGCCGGGTCCGGCGTCGGCGAGGGCGACGGGCTCGGCGTCGGGCGCCAGGTCGAACCGGCACAGCGCGAATTCGGGAGCTGGGGTCTGGTAGCGGACGCTGCCGTCGGGACCGGGTTCCGGTTCGATCACCGGCAGGTCGATCGGTTCGAAGTCGAGCACGCGCAGCAACTCCGGCACGTCGACATGCTTGGGGGTGAGCCCGCCGCGTAGCACATTGTCGGAGTTGGCCATGATCTCCACGCCGACGCCACGCAGGTAGGCGTGCAGATTTCCGGCGGCGAGGAACAGACCCTGGCCCGGTTCGAGGGTGAGCCGGTTGAGCAGCAGCGCGGCGAGCACCCCCGCGTCACCGGGGTACACCTCGGCCAGTTCCAGCGCGGTGCGAACCTCGGCGGTGAACTCGCGCGGTCCGGCGCCCGACAGGTACCGCACGCAGCCCTCGAGCACCGTGGGCAGCAGGGTGGCAAGGGCGGCGGGCGGCAGGGTGATCCAGGTGGTGAACAGCGTGCGCAGGCCGGCCGAATCAGGTTGGGCGGCAAGCAGTTCGGCGTACACGCTGAGGCCGGGCACGTTCAGGGCGCGCAGCAGGTCGACTGTGCGCTGCGGGTTGCGGAAACCGGCCAGCGCCTCGAAACGCTCCAGCGCGACGACCAGTTCGGGTTTGTGGCTGTCGTCGCGGTAGTTGCGCAGCGGCGAGTCGAGCGGCACACCGACCCGGTTCTCCCGCTGGAAACCGGCAAGCGCCTGCGCCGAACTCGGATGCGCCTGCAGTGACAGCGGTTCCTCCGCCGCGAGGATCTTCAACAGGAACGGCAGCCGAGGACCGAAACCCTCGGCCACCGGGCCCAATTCGCGCACCGGATCGGCGGCCAGTACGTCGAGCAGCGAGCGCGAACTGCCGTTGGACTTCACGTGCGCGGGGTCGGCGGGGTGCGCGCCGAACCACAGTTCGGCCTCCGGATGCGCCGAGGGCACCGGCCTGCCACACAACCGAGCGAGCGCGGTGCGCGATCCCCATGCGTAAGAACGCAGCGCACCAACGAGTTCCTGCACTAGTAGCGTCCCCCGTCGTGATATCGGTCCTGGTCGCTCGCGGCCGCGCCGTGCGAGCCGAGGCGAAGGTAGGCCGCGGCCATGTCGAGCCGCAGTGCGAGCACCGCCAGTTGCACGAGCTCACTGCCGTGCCCGCCCCCTGCGGCGGACGTGGCGGTCGCACTCTCGGCCGAAGGTTCCGAGCCGGGTTCGGCGAGCTGGGACTGGAGTACGTCGACATCGGCGTGCACGAGATCGGCGTCGACGAGCCCGCCGCCCGCGCCTTCGAACACGGCAAGCTTGCGGCGCGCGGCCGCCTGATCGGGGTGCACGCTGAGGGCGAGCACACGCACCCGGTCGACCGGTGCCGGACCGTCGAGTTCCTCGTCGTGGAACAGCGGATCGAAACCGGGCGCAGCGCCACCGGCCGCCTGGGCGAGCCGGCCCACGGCGGCGACGGTGTCGGCCAGATCCGCGGCCGAGGCCAGCTTGCCCGCCGACTGCAACAGCACCTCGGTGCCGTGCCCGGCCAGTTCGACCGCGGCGGGGGAGTCGCCTGCCAGGACGACGCCGACGCCGTGCATGCGGGTCGCGAGGGTTTTGGCCGGGTTGTGGAACACCTCGTTGTGCGGTCCGTCGCGCAGGGCCTCGGCGTCGAGCACGTCGGCGAGCGCGGTCAGCTCGGGGGTGGCGGGGACACTGCGCTGGGCGTCGACACCGCGCAGCACCGCGATGCCGACGGCGAGGAAACGCAGCAACCGGTTGTGGTCGAGCACGGGGACGCGGGGTTCGAGGACGATCGCGCGACCGGCGGCGACCGCCCGCAGCGGGCCCTCGTTGGGGGCGGCGATCACCACTTCGGCGCTGCGCCGCACGGCCCGGTCGACGGCGTCGATCAGGCGCGGATCGCCGGCGTCGTCACCGGCGACGAGCACCACGTCCAGGGGCCCGACCCACGGTGGCAGCGCGGTGACGGGCACGATCGGCAGTCCGGCACGGTCACCCAGGGTGGCGACCAGCAGTCCGGCTGCCCGGGCGGCCCGCCCCGATCCGGTGACGAGCACCAGGCTGCGCGGCCGCAATTGCGACAGACGTTCGATCAGTGAGGTCTCGGCGACCGCGGCGGCGGTGGCCCGCACCTGGGCACCGCCCGAGGCCGCCGATCGTAAGAAGCCGCCCGTGTCGGCCGCCTCGAGCGACGCGGCATCATCGAGGTCGAAAACCGGTGTTCCAGCGATCATCGCCGAGTCCACCTCCCCTCATCGCGCTGTGTGCTCCACGGCCGTCTGGTTTCCATGTTCCCAGTCAGGCGCGGACGATGCTCAGGATCTCGGTATCGAACAGAGCCGTTGTACTCGTTCGGCCGGTCCCCGATCATGTGGTTCCGCATCCTGGTTTCCATGTTCCCAGTCAGGCGCGGACGATGCTCAGGATCTCGGTCACGAGTGCGTTTACTTCGGTCTGCGATCCGGCCTCGACGTTGAGTCGGAGCAGGGGTTCGGTGTTGGAGGCGCGCAGGTTGAACCAGGCGTGGTCGCCCAGGTCGACGGTGACGCCGTCGAGGCGGTCCACCGACACGGTGCGGTCGGCGAATGCCGCGAGCACGGCGGCCGTGCGATCGGCGGCGTCGGCGACGGTCGAGTTGATCTCGCCCGAGGCCGCGTACACGTCGTAGGCGGCCATCAGTTCCGACACCGGCCGGTCGCCCTCACCGAGCGCGGCGAGCACGTGCAGCGCGGCGAGCATGCCCGAGTCGGCACCCCAGAAGTCGCGGAAGTAGTAGTGCGCGGAGTGCTCGCCACCGAACACCGCGCCGGTGGCGGCCATCTCCTGCTTGATGAACGAATGGCCGACCCGGGTGCGCACCGGCTTGCCGCCGAGTTCCTCGACCAGCTCGGGCACCGCACGGGAGGTGATGAGGTTGTGGATGACGGTCGACCCCGGCTCCTTGGCCAGCTCCCGCTGCGCGACCAAAGCCGTGATCGCCGACGGCGACACCGGCTCGCCCCGTTCGTCGACGACGAAGCACCGGTCGGCGTCACCGTCGAAGGCCAGACCGATGTCGGCGCCGCTCGAGCGCACCAGCGCCTGCAGGTCGACGAGGTTCTTCGGATCGAGCGGGTTGGCCTCGTGGTTGGGGAAGGAGCCGTCGAGCTCGAAGTACAGCGGCACGATGGTGACGGGCCCGAGGGTTCCGAGCACGGCGGGCACGGTGTGGCCGCCCATGCCGTTGCCCGCGTCGACCGCGATGGTGAGCGGACGGACCTCGTCGAGATCCACGAGCTCGCGCAGGAAGCTCGCGTAGTCGGCGAGCAGATCGACGGTCGAGGCGGAACCGGGCGCACCGTCGTAGGCAGGCACACCCGCAACGACCTCGGCGGCGATGGTGGCCAGACCGCTGTCCTGACCGACCGGCAGCGCGTTGGCCCGGCACAGCTTGATGCCGTTGTATTTGGCCGGGTTGTGGCTGGCGGTGAACATGGCACCCGGACAACCGAGCCTGCCGGAAGCGAAGTACAGCTGATCGGTGGAGGCGAGCCCGATGTGCACCACATCCAGGCCCTGACCCTGCACGCCCTGGGCGAACGCCTCGGCCAGCTCGGGCGAGGACTCACGCATGTCGTGGCCGATGACCACGCGCTCGGCGCCCTCGGCACGCATCAACCGGGCGAAGGAAGCGCCGACATCGCGCACGAACCCGGCGTCGATCTGCTCGCCCACCACCCCGCGGACGTCATAAGCCTTGATCACGGCGTTCACGAGTTCGCCAGAGCGCGCGAGGGTCGTCATGCCGCAAAGCCTAGCCGATCCGCCTCCCCGGGACTTTTGGCCAGACTCAGGCGCGGGGGAGGTGTCGTTGGCGGCCAGACTTGGGTGGGGTGTCGGGTTTGCTCGTGCCCGGTGAGTTACCCATGTGCTCACCTGCTGCCGGCGGAACTTTTGGTCGGACTCAGGTGTGGGGAAGGAGGCGTGGGCGGGCAAACCGAGCGGCACGTGGCCCGGAGTCGCAACGCCTGATCTCGCAAGCACATGGGTAACTCCCCGGGTACGGGCTCCGGTGACCCGGCACGGGAGTCTGGTCGCCAACGCAGGTCTCTCCGCGCACGAGTCTGGCCTGAAGTCGCGGGGAGGCGGGACAGCGGCGGGACAGCTATGGGTCGGGGAGGACTCGTAGGTGGCCGCGGCGGCCGGTGCGGGTTTGGCGGGGGGCCGGGGTGGAGGTGTCGCGGTAGCCGGGCTGGTCGGGTTCGGCGGGGCGGCGGCGTAGGCCTGCTTCGCGAACGGCTTCGGCCAGGGCGGTGAGATCGTCGTCGTCGGGGGTGCTGGAGGAGAAGCCGCCTTCGTGGCGCACCAGTTCCCAGCCCTTGGGGGCGGTGATGCGGCAGGCGTGGGTTTCGCACAGATCCCAGGAATGCGGTTCGGCGACGGTGGCCAGGGGTCCGACGACGGCGGTCGAGTCGGAGTACACATACGTCAGCGTCGCTACAGCCGGGTTCTTGCAGCCGGGTCGGCAGCAACGACGCATAGGGATCACGACGTCGAGATTAACCCTCCCGCCCACAAAAGTGGATACGGACACGCGGTGACAAGGGCGTCGTTCTCGCGCGCCGCTACTCCGGTTCGGGGTCGATCAGGTCGGGATCGACACCCAAGTAGGTCGCGATCTGTTGCACGAGAACCTCGCGCAACAGCTCGACGAGATCGTCGGGATCGGCGGCGCGCAGCTCGAGCGGCTTACGGAAGAGCACCACGCGCGCGCGGGTGGCGGCACCGTGACGGTCGACGCCCGCGGGGATGAGCCGCGACAGCGGGACCGGGCCGTCGGCGACGACCTCGTCCGGCCAGGTGACCGAATCAGGATGCAGCGGACGGATTTTCGGTACATCGTCGACGGCGATGTCGAGTTTGGTCAGCCGGTCGTGCCAGCGGGTGTCCAACGGTGCGAAGGCCTCGAGTACCAGCCGGTCGAATTTCTGGCCGCGCGTGCGCCAGGCGGGCACCGTCGGCGGGAGCATGGGGCCACGGACACCGCGACCGCGGCGGGTCACCGAACGAGCGGTCGGCGCCGGAAGATGTCGCCGGGAACGTGCCATGGGTACTTCGCCTCTCTCGCCTGACCGGTAAACGGGCGTTCGCCCGGAGACACCGACGTACTGCGCCTGCGTGGCTCCGGGCCAGGCCTGGAGAGTCTACTTTCGAACAGTCACTTATCCGATTCCGCGCTTCAGCCTGCGACGCTCTCGTTCCGAGAGACCGCCCCAGATGCCGAAACGTTCGTCATGCGCCAGCGCGTATTCCAGGCACTGGTCACGCACTTCACAGCCCAAGCAGATGCGCTTGGCCTCACGGGTCGAGCCGCCCTTCTCGGGGAAGAACGCCTCGGGGTCGGTCTGAGCGCAGAGGGCACGTTCCTGCCACTGCTCTTCGATCGACTCGAACATTTCGTCGAAGCCCGTGACGACCAGACTCAGCCGGGGGGCCGCGACTTCGCTTGCCGCGTCCGGTTCCGGCCAGCTCGTTTCAGCGCAGACAGCGTTAGCTGCGCCTGCTGTGGAATCGGTCGGCGAGACCAGGTTTTCGGTCATCGTTCCGCCTCCTCACTATGTGTTAGCGCAGAATGATTTCCGTCGGACCAACTAGAACCCCGACGGCCCAACACCGCGACGTAGTCTCGCGGGCTTCCCCGAGCCTGCCTTCCGGCGCGCCGGCACCCTCTCGCAAACGCCCCCGCGCTATGTCTTCTCGCGGTGACCGGAATGACATGTCTGTGATTAGACACGCCGCACTTGCCGGTGGTCAACCCGCCGTCACCCTTCCGTTACACTCCGGACCCGCCTTTCGTGTTGATCTTGTTATGTGCCGTGGCAAATGACCAGCAACTTTGTTCTTCAGCACGGGGAAACAACCCGGCAACCGGCACCACTTAGGCTGTGTCCCTGTGACTGCACAACACGCGGTGCGCGAGCCCAAGATCGCCGTTCTCGTCGGTGGTGTCGGGGGTGCACGGTTCCTCCTCGGTGTCAGGCAACTGCTGCCCGACGCTGATATCTCGGCCATCGTCAACGTCGGTGACGACGTCTGGATGCACGGCCTCCGCATCTGTCCCGACCTCGACACCTGCATGTACACCCTCGGTGGTGGCATCGATCCCGAACGTGGCTGGGGCCACGCGAACGAGACCTGGCACGCCAAGGAGGAACTGGCGAAATACAACGCCAAACCCGATTGGTTCGGGCTCGGCGATCGCGATATCGCCACTCACCTCATTCGCACCGAGATGTTGCGCGCCGGATTTCCGCTGTCCGCGGTCACCGAAGCGCTGTGTAATCGGTGGCAGCCGGGCGTGAAACTCATTCCGGCAACCGACGACCGCTGCGAAACCCACGTGGTGGTCAGCGATCCCGACAATGCTGGCGAACGTCGCGCGATCCACTTCCAGGAATGGTGGGTGCGGTACCGCGCGGCGCTTCCGACACACGGATTTGCCTCCATCGGCGCCGAACAAGCCTCTCCCGCACCAAATGTGACCGATATCATAGCCTCGGCTGACGCCGTGTTGCTCGCCCCCTCGAACCCCGTCGTGAGCATCGGATCGATCCTCGCCGTGCCCGGTATCCGCGGCGCGTTGCGCACCACCGAAGCCAAGGTCGTCGGCCTGTCTCCGGTGATCGACGGAAAGCCGTTGCGCGGCATGGCCGATGAGTGCCTGAAGGTGATCGGGGTGGATTCGACGGCCGAAGGAGTCGGCAGGCATTACGGCGCCCGCTCGGCCACCGGCATCCTCGACGGTTGGCTCGTCCACTCCACCGACACCGCCGAGGTGCCCGGCGTGGAGGTGCGCAGCGTGCCGCTGCTCATGTCCGATCCCGAGGCGACGGCCGAGATGGCCCGCGCCGCACTGGAACTGGCGGGGGTGAAGGCGTGAACACGCCGACCGACCACGCGGCGGGGGAACTGCGGATCCTGCCGGTCACCGGACTGCCGGAGTTCCGGCCCGGCGACGACATCGCCGAACACCTTGTGGCACAGGCACCCTGGCTCGCCGACGGCGACATCCTCGTGGTGACGAGCAAGATCGTGTCCAAGGCCGAGGGCCGCATCGTCGCCGCCCCGACCGACCCCGAGGAACGCGACACCGCCCGCCGCGAGCTGGTCGACGCCGAGGCGGTGCGGGTGCTCGCGCGCAAGGGCCGCACCCTCATCACCGAGAACCGGCTCGGCATCGTGCAGGCCGCCTCCGGTGTCGACGGCTCCAATGTCGCCGAGGGCGAATTGGTGCTGCTCCCGGTGGATCCCGACGCCAGTGCCAAAGCGCTGCGCACGGCCGTCGCCCAGCGGCTCGGCGTCGACGTGGCCGTGGTCGTCACCGACACGATGGGCCGCGCCTGGCGCAACGGCCAGATCGACGCGGCCATCGGCTCGGCCGGCCTGCGCGTGCTGCACGACTACGCGGGTGCGGTCGACGGGCAGGGCAACGAACTGCAGGTCACCCAGGTGGCCGTCGCCGACGAACTGGCCGCCGCCGCCGACCTGGTGAAGGGCAAGCTCGGCGCGGTGCCGATCGCGGTGGTGCGCGGCCTGCCGACCGTCGACGACGGTTCCACCGCGGCGGCGCTGCTGCGTGGCGGGGTGGACGACCTGTTCTGGCTCGGCACCGCCGAGGCGATCGAGCTCGGCCGCAAACAGGCTGTGCCGCTTCGTCGTTCGGTGCGCGCGTTCAGCGACGAGCCGGTCGACCCGGAACGGCTCAGGGCCGCGGTCGCCGCCGGTCTCACCGCCCCGGCTCCGCACCACACCCGGCCGGTGCGCTTCGTCTGGTTGCGTGATCGCGAAGTGCGTGCCCGGCTGCTTTCCGCCATGGCCGACAAGTGGCGTGCCGATCTCGCGGCCGACGGACTCGACCCGGAGCGGATCGAACGTCGCGTCGCGCGCGGGCGGATCCTGGTGGACGCGCCGGAGGTCGTGATCCCGTTCTGCGTACCCGACGGTGCCCACGACTACCCGGACGCGCGTCGCCAGGCGGCCGAGCAGACGATGTTCACCGTTGCCGTCGGCGCTGCCGTGCAGGGTCTGCTCGTGGCGCTGGCCGCCGACGGTCTCGGCAGCTGCTGGATCGGCTCGACGATCTTCGCACCGGAGGTGACCCGCGAGGTCCTCGGTCTCCCCGGGGACTGGAATCCGTTGGGCGCCATTGCGATCGGCCATCCGCAGGAGACACCCGAGCCCCGGACGGTCGGCGACCCCGGCCCCGGCCTGGTCGAACTGTGAACCGCACAGCGACCGCGTGCGGCCACGGTCGGCGACGCCGTCCCGTGTCGGGTCGAACTGTGAACCGTGTGGGGGCGGCGCGCCGCTCGGTGCATTCAGGTGCCGCCGGCTCGATGTGGCGCCGGGCCGGTGCGGAGACGCCGTCATGAGCGCCGAATCCCTGCACGCCTCCGCGACCGAACTGCTCACTTCCTGGAAACCACCGACCGACGCGGATTCCTCACTGCGCGAAGCGATGCTGGCGTTTCTCGGGTCCGCGCCGCGCGGCTGTCTGCGTGAACACGCGCCCGGCCACATCACCGCCTCGGCGATCGTGTTGTCGCACGACCGCCGCGAAGTGCTGCTCACCCTGCACCCGCGCGTGGGTCGCTGGATCCAGCTCGGCGGCCACTGCGAGCCCGGCGACGACACCGTCGCCGACGCCGCGCTGCGCGAGGCGGTCGAGGAATCCGGCATCCCCGACCTGTCGCTGATGCCCGGTCTGTACGGTGCGCAGGCGCATCCGATCACCTGTTCGCTCGGTGTGCCGACGCGTCATCTCGACCTGTTGTTCGAGGTCGTCGCCCCGCCCGGGGCGGTACCGGTGCGCAGCTCCGAATCCACCGATCTGCGGTGGTGGCCGGTCGACGGGCTACCACCTGGCGCCGACGTGGCGCTGAAAGACTGACCCCTCGCTGACCGGCGATCGTGGCGGCCGCACCCGAACGGGTGCGGCCGCCTTTTCCGTTATCTCCCCGTTATCTGCTTTACAAATTCGCAAATTTGTCTAGACATCGACCGGAGGTGAGGCCTATCGTCTGTGACAGAGAGTTACGCACATCACATGTGTGAGATGTGCCTCAGGATGGAGACAACGATGTCCACCGACGCCAACCCGTCCGAACGGACGGCAGCGCCGCCGCAATGGCGCGATTCCAAGCGATACCTGTGGCTGTGGGGCCTGTTCGCTCCCACCGGACTGTTCACGATCGCGATCCCCATGATCTGGGGCCTCAACCAGCTCGGCTGGCACCGCCTGGCCGAAGTGCCGTTCTGGCTCGGCCCGGTGCTGGTCTACATCGTGATCCCGCTGGCCGACCTGTTCTTCGGCCCGGACGGCAACAACCCGCCCGACGAGGTCATGGAACAGCTGGAGAACGACAAGTACTACCGCTACCTGACCTACCTCTACCTGCCGTTTCAGTACGCCTCGCTGATCTTCGCCTGCTACATCATCACCGCCGACAACTTGCACTGGCTCGGCTTCCCGGGCGGTGCCAATGTGGTCGACAAGATCGGCATCGCGATCAGCGTCGGCATGATCGGCGGCATCGGGATCAACACCGCGCACGAATTGGGCCACAAGAAGGTCGAATTGGAGCGCTGGCTCTCGCGTATCGCGCTGGCCCAATCGTTCTACGGGCACTTCTACATCGAGCACAACCGTGGTCACCACGTGCGGGTCGCCACCCCGGAGGACCCCGCCAGTTCACGTCTCGGCGAGTCCTTCTGGGCTTTCTGGCCGCGCACCGTCTGGGGCAGCCTGCGCTCGGCTTGGCACCTCGAGAAGGAACGGCTCGCCCGCCTGGACAAGGGCCCCTGGACGCTGCGCAACGACGTGCTCAACGCCTGGGCCATGTCGGTGGTGCTGTGGCTCGGGCTGATCCTGGCCTTCGGTATCGAGGTGCTGCCGTACCTGATCCTGCAGGCGGTGATCGGCTTCAGCCTGCTCGAGTCGGTGAACTACCTCGAGCACTACGGCCTGGTCCGGCAGAAGACACCGAGCGGGCGCTACGAGCGGCCTGCCCCCGAGCACAGCTGGAACAGCGACCACCTGGTCACCAACATCTTCCTCTACCACCTGCAGCGCCACAGCGACCATCACGCCTATCCGACCCGTCGCTACCAGACGCTGCGCAGCTGGGACGGCGCACCGAACCTGCCGAGCGGTTACGCCAGCATGATCCTGCTGAGCTACTTCCCCCCGATCTGGCGCAAGGTGATGGACAAGCGACTGCTCGCGCACTACGGCGGCGATGTCACCTTGGCCAATATCGAACCCAAGCGCCGCGAGCAGGTGCTGGCGAAGTACGGAACGGAGGCGCCATGAGTGCGTACAAATGCCCCGTCTGTGATTATGTCTACGACGAAGCCGAAGGCGCTCCCCGCGAGGGTTTTCCGGCAGGCACCTCGTGGTCGGCGGTGCCCGACGACTGGTGCTGTCCCGACTGCGGAGTGCGGGAGAAGATCGATTTCGAGGCGGTAGGAGTAGCGCGATGACCGAGTACAAGCTCTTCCAGTGCGCCCAGTGCGGATTCGAATACGACGAAGCGCAGGGCTGGCCCGACGACGGCATCGCCCCCGGCACCCGTTGGGACGACATCCCCGACGACTGGACCTGCCCGGACTGCGGCGCCCGCAAATCCGATTTCTTCATGGTCGAGATCGAACGTTCGTGAGCGCGGCGCGCCAGGGTGCGCGCCCGCCGTACCAGGAGGCCGCGCGCGAACTGCTGCGTACCTCGGTCCTGGACTCCATGCGCGAGCTGCTCACCGAACGGGACTGGTCCAAGATCACCCTCGGTGACGTCGCCGCCAGGGCCGGGGTGAGCAGGCAGACGCTCTACAACGAGTTCGGGTCGCGCGCGGGCCTTTCCCAGTCCTACGCGCTGCGCCTGGCCGACTCCCTCGTCGACCAGGTGCGCGACGCGATCCACCGGCACGTCGGCGACGCGCACGAGGCCATCCGCGACGGCATGACCGGCTTCTTCTTCGCCGCCGCGGCCGACCCCTTGGTCCGCTCGCTGCTCGCCGGGGAGATGAAGCCTGATCTGCTGCGGCTCATCACCCTCGACGCGGGCCCCCTGCTCGAACACGCCACCGCACGCCTGGCCGACGTCTTCCAGCACAGCTGGGTGAACGCCACCGAGACCGAGGCCGATGTCCTCGCGCACGCGCTGGTGCGCATCGCGCTGAGTTACATCCCCAATCCGCCGGTCCCCGAACGCGACGCACCCGCCGAGATGGCCGCTCTGCTGAGTCCCTACGTGGAGGCGATTGTTCAGGCACGCGGTATCCGCCCCTAGACAGAGTGGGACGGATCACTATAAGGGGTGATCTGCTCTTATTCGCGGTGATGTAACCATCACCACGTTTGAGGAGCGGCCGCTGTGTAACGTGCCCCTGGTCTGTCAGTATTCACATCCGTCGGCAGTTGGTCTTTTTGTAGCGGAGCGGGTGTGCAAACGGTTGGCAAACCGGGGGGTTTTCGTGATCCCAAACGGTATCTCTGGGCTCTCGGGCTGATCGCGCCGGCGTGCGCGCTGCTGCCCTCCCAGCTCGTATACCGCACCGGCGCCGAAGCGTTCTGGTGGATCGGCCCCGTCATCGTGCTGATCGCGATTCCCGTCCTGGACTGGATCGTCGGCGAGGACGGCAACAACCCGCGCGACGAGGATTACGAAGCGCTCTCGCGGGACCGCTACTACCGCTGGTGCACCTATCTGTTCCTGCCCATCCAGCTCATCGGCCTGCTGCTGGCCTGCGCGATGTGGGCGGGCAGCGACCTCGATGTCGTCGACAAGCTCGGTCTGGCCGCCACGGTCGGCTTCGTCAGCGGCATCGGCATCAACGCCGCCCACGAATTGGGCCACCGGGTGGAGCGTGCTGAAAGATTGCTGTCGAAGATCGCGCTCGCCCAGTCGGGGTACGGCCACTTCTTCGTCGAGCACAACCGCGGCCATCACGCGCGGGTCGCGACACCCGAGGATCCGGCGAGTGCCCGCATGGGTGAGTCGCTGTGGGAGTTCTTGCCGCGCAGCGTGATCGGTGGCTTCCGCTCGGCCGTGCAGCTGGAGCGCGCACGCCTGGCCAGGAAGGGTCTGCGCTGGTGGAACCCCGGCAATCAGATCCTGCAGGCGTGGTCGATGTCGGTGCTGCTGTTCGGTTCGCTGGTGCTGGTCTTCGGGCTCGCGATCGTGCCCTGGCTGGCGCTGCAGGCGGTGATCGGAGTGATGCTGCTCGAGACCGTCAACTACGTCGAGCACTACGGACTGCTGCGCGCGCGCAAGCCCAACGGGCGCTACGAACGCTGCTCCCCGCGCGACAGCTGGAACTCCGATCGCCTGGTCACCAACATCTTCCTGTTCCATCTGCAGCGTCACAGCGACCACCACGCCAACCCCGGCCGCCGCTACCAGACCCTGCGCAGCACCAGTGAGTCACCGCAGCTGCCGGCCGGATACGCGACCATGATCCTGCTCGCGGCCGTCCCACCCCTGTGGCGTGCGGTGATGGACCCCCGGGTGGCCGCCCATTACGGCGGCGATCTCAGCCTGGCGAACGTGGCGCCGGTCAAACAGCGACGGTTGCTGGCCAGATACCGCGCGGCCGCCTGACTCCGACCTGGGCGGAGGCGGGAACAGGGGCGGCCGCAGACGGTAGCCTTGCCTGCGTGACGACCTCAGAACTCTCCCCGCGCACCGAGCTCACCGCCGACGTCCGCAACGGCATCGATTACAAGGTGGCAGATCTGTCGCAGGCCGAATTCGGCCGCAAAGAGATCCGCCTGGCCGAGCACGAGATGCCGGGCCTGATGGCGCTGCGCCGTGAATACCACGACGTGCAGCCGCTGAAGGGCGCCCGTATCTCCGGTTCCCTGCACATGACGGTGCAGACCGCTGTCCTGATCGAAACGCTTGTCGACCTCGGCGCGCAGGTTCGCTGGGCGTCGTGCAACATCTTCTCCACCCAGGACCACGCCGCCGCGGCGGTCGTCGTCGGGCCGCACGGCACCGTCGAGGAGCCCAAGGGCGTGCCGGTCTTCGCGTGGAAGGGCGAGACCCTCGAGGAGTACTGGTGGGCCGCCGAGCAGATGCTCACCTGGCCGGGCGAGCCCGCCAACATGATCCTCGACGACGGTGGTGACGCCACCATGCTCGTGCTGCGCGGCGCACAGTTCGAGAAGGCCGGGGTCGTCCCGCCCGCCGACGAGGAGCACTCCGCCGAGTACACGGTGTTCCTGAACCTGCTGCGCGAGAGCCTCGAGCGCGACAAGACCAAGTGGAGCGTCATCGCCGACTCGGTCAAGGGCGTTACCGAGGAGACCACCACCGGCGTGCTGCGCCTGTACCAGTTCGCCGCCGCCGGCGAGCTGGTGTTCCCGGCGATCAACGTCAACGACTCGGTCACCAAGTCCAAGTTCGACAACAAGTACGGCACCCGCCACTCGCTCATCGACGGCATCAACCGTGGCACCGATGTGCTCATCGGTGGCAAGAAGGTGCTGATCTGCGGTTACGGCGACGTCGGCAAGGGCTGTGCGGAGTCCCTCGCCGGCCAGGGCGCGCGCGTGCAGGTCACCGAGATCGACCCCATCAACGCCCTGCAGGCGCTGATGGACGGCTACGACGTGGTCACCGTGGAGCAGGCGATCGGCGACGCCGACATCGTCATCACCTCTACCGGCAACAAGGACATCATCACCCTCGACCACATGAAGGCGATGAAGGATCACTCGATCCTCGGCAACATCGGTCACTTCGACAACGAGATCGATATGGCCGCGCTGGAGCGTTCGGGTGCGACCCGGATCAACATCAAGCCGCAGGTCGACGAGTGGACCTTCGAGTCGGGTAAGTCGATCATCGTGCTGTCGGAGGGCCGCCTGCTCAACCTGGGCAACGCCACCGGCCACCCGTCGTTCGTGATGAGCAACAGCTTCTCCAACCAGGTCATCGCCCAGATCGAGCTGTGGACCAAGCCGGAGGAATACGACAACGAGGTCTACCGCCTGCCCAAGCACCTCGACGAGAAGGTCGCCAAGATCCACGTCGAGGCCCTCGGTGGCACGCTGACCAAGCTCACCAAGGACCAGGCCGAGTACATCGGCGTGGACGTGGAAGGCCCGTACAAGCCGGACCACTACCGCTACTGAGTCGACACCCGGTGGCCCGTCGACCGTTCCGGTCGGCGGGCCACCGTCGGCCCGCGTGAGTCACGGACCGCACCAGAACGGTCAGCTCAGCAGCAAGCAGAGGGGGAGGGGTACGACGACTTCCAGCAGGAGGCAGCCTGCCAGTTCGGCCGACCCGCGGGCGGCCGAACCCGCGGCGGCGGAGCCCGCGGATGCGGAGCCGGAGAGCAGGCCGGGGTGGTTGTGGTGACCGTGGCGAATCGGGTCGGCGGGGGCGGCCGATGCGGTACCCGCGCCGGCGAGGGCTAGTCCGAGGGCGGTGGCGGCGACGGCGGTGTGCAGGGCGATGCGTGAGCGCATGGTGACTCCTGGGTAGAACAGACTCTGAAATGAAAACACCTCACAATCTCGGAACGGGCCGGAATCGCCGGAGCGGCTCGTGTCGAAGGGCGTGGCGCGCGGCGCGGTAATCTCACGGCATGGGTGTGTTGATCGCGGTGGAAGGGCTCGACGGGGCGGGTAAACGCACGCTTATCGACGGACTCGTCGACGAACTGTCCGCGAAAGGACTTCGCGCGGGCAGACTCGCCTTTCCGCAATACGGCCGATCGATACACGCCGACCTCGCGGCCGAGGCATTGCGCGGGGCGCACGGCGACCTCGCCGGCTCGATCAACGCGATGGCGATCATGTTCGCCCTGGACCGCGCCGAGGCGAGCGCGGAGCTGTCGAACCTGTTGGACGCCAACGACATCGTGATCCTGGATCGCTGGGTCGCCTCCAACGCCGCCTACTCCGCGGCCCGCGCCGTGCAGGACGCCGACGGCGAAATCGTCGCCTGGGTGGGCGATCTGGAGTACGGCAGGCTGGGGCTCCCGGTGCCCGACCTCACCGTCCTCATCGACGTCGGCACCGAGGTGGCCGCCGAACGTGCCCGTCGCCGTGGCGAACTCGACACCACACGCGCCCTCGACGCCTACGAGAAGGACAGCGGTCTACAGCAGCGCACCGGCGAGGTCTATCGTGAACTGGCCGACCGCGATTGGTTCGGCCGGTGGTGGACATACCGATCCGAACACGACCGGCCTGCCCTCCTCACTGTGTGCACGGAAATTCTTGCCGGATAAGGTTGGATAAGCGACGGGTTCACACCATTAATGGCGTGGCGGCCCGATCCTGGCCTGGAAGATGACAACATAGGATTATGAAGCCCAAGATTCTGGTCGTCGACGACGATATGGCACTCGCTGAGATGCTGACCATCGTCTTGCGCGGGGAAGGGTTCGACCCGCACGTGGTCGGCGACGGCACGCAGGCCCTGTCGGCGGTGCGGGAGATCCGCCCCGACCTGGTTTTGCTGGACCTGATGCTGCCCGGCATGAACGGCATCGACGTATGCCGCGTGCTGCGGGCCGATTCCGGCGTTCCGATCGTGATGCTCACCGCCAAGACCGACACCGTCGATGTGGTCCTCGGCCTCGAGTCCGGTGCCGACGATTACATCGTCAAGCCGTTCAAGCCCAAGGAACTCGTCGCCCGCGTGCGTGCGCGCCTGCGCCGCACCGAGGACGAGCCGGCCGAGCTGCTCTCGATCGCCGACATCGTCATCGACGTGCCCGCGCACAAGGTGACCCGCGGTGGCACGCAGATCTCGCTCACCCCACTGGAGTTCGACCTGCTGGTGGCGCTCGCGCGCAAACCGCGTCAGGTGTTCACCCGTGAGGTGCTGCTCGAACAGGTGTGGGGCTACCGGCACGCCGCCGACACCCGCCTGGTGAACGTGCACGTGCAGCGGCTGCGCGCCAAGGTCGAGAAGGATCCGGAGAACCCGGAGATCGTGCTCACCGTGCGTGGCGTCGGATACAAGGCCGGACCGCCGTGATCGGTCGCTGTGAGGCGCCGCGGTGACCGACGGGCTCATCGCGCGGCTGCGGCGGTGGGCGACCCCGGTGCTCGACTGGTTCCAGACCATCGGCACCGCGCTGGGTCACCTGTGGCGTCGCTCGCTGCAATTGCGGGTCATCGTTTCCACGCTGACTCTCTCCCTCATCGTGATCACGATCCTCGGGGTCGTGCTGACCGGTCAGATCACCGACCGGCTCCTCGAAGCCAAGATCAACGCGGCGGTCGAGGAGATGGATCGTGCCCGCAGCACGATCGAGAACGAGCTGAACGGTGTCGAGGGCGCCAACAGCCGCCAGCAGCAACTGGCCGACGCCCGCAGCGCGCTGTCCAGCCGGGGCGGCACGGGACAATCCACGGGCGCCGCCGGTAGTTTCTACTCCGCGCTGGCCATGGTCGGTGGTACCCCGCCGCAGGAGATCACCACCGATCTCATCTCCGAGGTGCCACAGGAACTGCGCCGGTTCGTACAGCGCAGCCAGGTGTCCTACCAGTTCACCACCGTCGCCGACCCGGACGGCTACCGTGGCCGCGCGCTGATCATCGGCAGCCCGAGCGCCGAGATCGCGACTCTCGAGATCTATCTGATCTTCCCGCTGGCCAGCGAGGAGTCGAGCCTGTCGCTCATGCGCGGCACGATGCTCATCGGTGGCGTGGTGCTGCTCGTGTTGCTCGCCGCGATCACCGCGCTGGTCACCCGGCAGGTGGTGCTGCCGATCCGTTCGGCCGCGCGCATCGCCGGTCGCTTCGCCGACGGCATGCTGAAGGAACGCATGCTGGTGCGCGGCGAGGACGACATGGCGCGGCTGGCGCAGGCGTTCAACGAGATGGCCGAGAGCCTGTCGAACCAGATCACCCAGCTCGAGGAATTCGGCAATCTGCAGCGCCGGTTCACCTCCGATGTCAGCCACGAGTTGCGCACCCCACTCACCACGGTTCGTATGGCCGCCGACCTCATCCACGGTTCCAGCGACGACCTGGATCCGGCGCTCGCGCGCAGCTCGGAACTGCTCGTCAACGAACTCGACCGGTTCGAAGGCCTGCTCAACGACCTGCTGGAGATCTCGCGGCACGACGCCGGTGTGGCCGAACTGCAGGTGGAGTCCCTCGACGTGCGGATGTGCGCGCGGGCCGCGATCACCACCGTGCGGCACCTGGCCAAGGACGCCGGGGTCGAACTGGTCGTCGACCTGCCGGAGGAGCCGGTGGTCGCCGAGGTCGATCCGCGCCGCGTGGAGCGGGTGCTGCGCAATCTGCTCGCCAACGCGATCGACCACTCCGAGGGCAAACCGGTTCTGATCCGGATGCGCGGCGACGCCGACTCGAATGCCGTGGCGACGGTCGTGCGCGATCAGGGTGTCGGTCTGCGACCGGGCGAGGAGAAGCTGGTGTTCAACCGGTTCTGGCGCTCGGACCCCTCGCGGGTGCGCCGCTCCGGCGGCACCGGTCTCGGCCTGTCGATCAGTGTCGAGGACGCCAACCTGCACGAGGGCCGACTGGAAGCCTGGGGCGATCCGGGCGTCGGCGCCAGCTTCCGGTTACTGCTGCCGATGGTGCGCGGCCGCAAACTCGGCCCGAGCCCGCTGGCGCTGGAACCGATGCTGCGCAAGGTGCCCGCGTTACCCGACGCCGATCCGGAACCCGAGGTACTCGACACCCGGCGCGACGACGCCGCCGACGACAACGAGGAAGCCGCAGCGACCGAGACCGGAGGCCGAGAGTCATGAGCAACGCGGGTGGTGTTCGCAAGGGTGTGGGGCTGCTCGCCCTCGTCTGCCTGCTGGTCCTCACCGGGTGCGCGAGCCTGCCCGAATCGTCGGCGCCGCAGGCTCTCGGCACCATCGAGCGCGAACCCACGTCGGCGGGTCCGCCGCCGCCGGAGCCCGGCCGCGATCCCGACCTGCTCGTCGGCGATTTCCTCGGTGCCAGCGCCGACCCGACCAACCGGCATGCCGCCGCCCGCCAGTACATGCGCGACGACACGGCGGGGGAGTGGAACGACGAGGCGAGCATCACCATCGTCGATCGGCCCGACACGCTGCGTGAATCCCGCACCGGCGACCGGGCGACGTACGTGGTGCGCGCCCGCAAGGTCGGCGAGCTGGGCCGCGACGGCGCCTACCGCGCCACCGACGGCATGCTCGAGAACAAGATCGAGCTGAGCAGGATCGACGGCGAGTGGCGCATCACCGACCTGCCCGACGGGGTCGTGATGGATTCCGCGTCGTTCGCGAGCACCTACCAGCGTTACGTCCTGTACTACTTCGACAGCTCCGCCCAGCTGCTCGTGCCCGACCCGCGCTGGATCTCGGTGCCGCGCGGTCAGCTCACCGAACGGCTCGTCGGCCTGCTCAGCGGGGGCCCACAACCCGCCATCGCCGGGGTGGTCCGCAACCTGCTCGCCCCGCCGACCGCGTTGCGCAGCCCGATCACCAAAGCGGAGAACGACCCCGGTGAGGTGGGTGTCGGGATCGGTGGGGTGCGTATCGATTTCGGCGGGATCGGGACGCTCGATCAGCGTGGTCGCGAACTGCTGGCCGCCCAGGTGGTGACGACGCTGTCGCGCGCCGACATCCTCGGCCCGTATGTGTTGCTCGCCGACGGCAAACCGCTCGACGAGCGCTTCGCGAGCGGGTGGTCGGTCGCCGATGTCGACCAGTTCAGTGCGGCGGCGCCCGGCGGGAACAAGATCGGGCTGCACGCGCTGCGCAACGGCACCCTCGTCCAGGTGACACCGGACGGGATCGTCGCGCCCAGTGGGGCATTCGGGGAAGCGACCAACCTGCAGTCGGTCGGCATCTCGTCGGACGGCCAGTTCGTCGCCGCCGTCGCCGACACCGGAAGGCCCGCACCGGAACCCGGCCGCACCCTGCTGATCGGCAATTACGGCGCGGGCGCGTTCGGTGTGGTCGAGGCGGCGAGTATCGCCCGGCCGTCCTGGACCATGGACGGTGGTGCCGCGTGGACCGTCCTGGACGAGCAGCGCGTGGTGCGTGCGGTCACCGATCGCGCCACCGGCAATGTGTCGCTGCAGGACGTGGACACCTCCGCGCTGTTCGAGGGCACGGGTGCGCCGCGACTGCCGATCACCGAGGTGGTCGTCTCGCGGACCGGCGTGCGGGCCGCGCTGATCGCCGACGGCAAGGTGTATGTGGCGGTGATCGAACGCAGGCCGGACGGCAAGTACGCGCTCACCTCCCCGCTGCCGGTGGCGATCGGGCTGAGCACGCCCGCGGTGTCGCTGAGCTGGGTCACCGGCGACACCCTCATGGTCGCCCGGGAAGGCAATGTCGACCCGGTGTTCACCGTGTCCATCGACGGTTCCCAGTTCTCGCCGGTGACCTCGCAGAACCTGACTCCGCCGGTCCGGGTGGTCACGGCGACGCAGTCGACCCAGTACGTCGCCGATTCCCGCGCGGTGCTGCAACTGCAGACCGCCGACCCCACCCGAACAGACCGCTTCTGGCGCGAGGTACCCGGGCTCACCGGCGAGGGCGTGGTCCCGGTCCTGCCGACCTGAATCTGTCGGTACCCGCTGTCATGCTCACCGGCTATGAAGGCTCTGCTCGATCTCGTGCTGCCGGTCCGCTGCGGTGGCTGTGCGCTGGCAGGCACGCCCTGGTGTGGTGCGTGCGCGGCCGAGTTGGCGACGGGTCCGGTGCGGGTACGCCCACGAACCGACCCCGGTGTTCCGTGCTGGGCGCTTCGCCCCTATCGCGGTCCGGCCAAGCGCGCCGTGCTGGCGGCCAAGGAGCACGGCCGACGCGACCTGGCCGACCCGCTCGGCGCCGCACTCGCCGCGGCATTGGCACGGTTACGGTCGGCTGACCGCCCGCTGGTGCTGATTCCGGCGCCCACCCGGACGTCGGCAGCCCGCAGCCGCGGCGGCGATCCCGTAGCCCGTTCTACGGCCTGCGCGGCCGGTTGGCTGATCGATTGCCGGACGGTCGGTCTGCTTCGTCTGCGGCCCGGTGTCCGCGACTCCGTCGGGCTCGGCTCGCGCGAGCGTGCGCACAATCTCGCGCACAAGATCATCGCCGTGACCCCGGCCACCGCGCGGGCGCGAATTCCGGCGAATGCCGAGGTAGTACTGGTCGACGACGTGTTGACCACCGGTACCACCGCCACCGAATCGATACGTGTTCTTAGCCGGATCGGCATACATCCGTGCGCTGTTTTGGTGACCTGTTCGGCTTGACTCAGCGAAATTTGCGTGAACAGTGGCGGACTCGTCCGTGGCGGACTAGCGTCGCGAACACACACCGAACCACAGCTTCTGGGAGGTGGCGCCGCGAACTCTGGTGTCGAGCGATTCCCGATCGGCACAGCTCAATCCCGCCGCACTCGCTCTGGTGTGCGGCCATATCCGGGAGGTACTCGCGTGACGACTTCTGCACGGGCATCAGTGCACGATGCTGACCCTTCGGCACTGGAGGACAGTGCCACCGACTCGACTCGGACGCCCCACTCGGAAGTGGTGGTCTCCGGTCGCAATGTCGAAGTACCCGACCACTATCGAATCTATGTCTCGGAGAAGCTCTCTCGGCTGGAGCGCTTCGATCCGTCGATCTTCCTCTTCGATGTGGAACTGTTCCACGAGCGCAACCGTCGTCAACGCAAGGCCTGCCAGCGCGTCGAGATCACCGCACGCGGGCGTGGCCCGATCGTGCGTGCCGAGGCGTGCGCCGACAGCTTCTACGCCGCGTTCGAGTCGGCTTCACAGAAGATCGAGAGCAGGCTGCGCAGGTCGAAGGACAAGCGCCGCGTGGTCCACTACGGAGACAAGACGCCCGTCTCGGTAGCCCAGGCCACCGCGTCCCTGGTCGACGACTCGCTGTTCGCCCAGGCCAACGGACACGTAGCGCACGAGCACGACGAGGAGACCCAGGACGAGGGTCCCGGCCACATCGTGCGCACGAAGGACCATCCGGCTACGCCGATGACGGTCGACGACGCCCTGTACCAGATGGAACTGGTCGGGCACGACTTCTTCCTCTTCCACGACAAGGAAACCGACCGGCCGTCGGTGGTCTATCGCCGGCACGCCTTCGACTACGGTCTCATCCGGCTGGTCTGACCTTTCCGGAACACCGGGCACCCGCGGCGCGGGTGCCCGGATCGCGTTCAGCCACCGAACTTTTCGTAGTGCACGGCGTCGGTGAGCGCCCGTCGGGCCCGCCAGCCGAAGCGTTCGAGATCCGGCACTTCCTGGAACTCGTGTACCGGTCCGACGCACAGCCAGGCGATGGGCGTGATGCCCTCGGGCAGGCCGACCAGATCGCGCAGGAACCCGGGTTCGTAGAACGACACCCAGCCCACACCGACCTGTTCGGCGGTCGCCGCCAGCCACAGGTTCTGGATGGCGAGCACGGTCGAATACACACCGGTCTCCGGGACGCTGGCCCGACCGAGCACCTGAGGTCCGCCGCGCCGGTCGTCGTGGGTGACCACGATCCCGGTGCCGCTCTCGACGATTCCCTCGATCTTGATCGGGTCGAAGGTCGCGGCCCGGTCGGCGGGCAGCGCGTCACGGAACTCGACACGTTTGCCCGCCACGTGCTCGGCGAAGCGGCGCAAGGTCGCCGCTTCGCGGACCACGACGAAGTCCCAGGGCTGGGAATTGCCGACGCTCGGCGCCCGGTGGGCGGCGGACAGAATCCGCCACAACGTGTCGTCGTCGACGAGTTCGCCGGTGAATTCGGCGCGCACATCGCGACGCAGACGGATCGCGTCGTAGACGCTCAGTTGCTCAGCACACACCGGTGCAGTGTGGCATTGCGAGGTCAGGAAGACCTACGCGCCATCCGTCGTCCGGCGGCCAGCGCGGTGCGCAACCCGCGCCTGCGACCGGTCACCGGGTCGATCGTCGGCACGGCCTTGCCCTCGAACAGGCGCTCGGACTTGGTTTCCGGAGCGTCGTCGGCGGTGTGGCGCAGGTACTTGTTGGGCAGCGACAGCTTGAGGATCGTGCGCCACGACTTGAAGTACTGCACCGGCAGCGACCCGGTGGTGTAGGGCAGGTCGTACTTGTCGGCCAGCTCGCGCACCCGCACCGCGATGGTGGCGTAGCGGTTGCTCGGCAAATCGGGGAACAGGTGATGTTCGATCTGGTGGCTGAGATTGCCGGTCATGAAGTGCATGACCGGGCCGCCGCTGATGTTGGCGCTGCCGAGCATCTGGCGCAGGTACCACTCGCCCTTGGTCTCGTTCTCGATGTCGGCCTTGGTGAACTTCTCGGCGCCGTCGGGGAAGTGCCCGCAGAAGATCACCGCGTTGGTCCACACATTGCGCACCACATTGGCGGCGAAGTTGGCGGTGAGGGTGGAGAAGAACGACGGCCCGGTGAGCAGCGGGAAGATCACGTAGTCCTTGGCGGCCTGCTTACCGATCTTCTTGAGCACCAGCTTGCGGTCGGCGTCGAACTGCTTCCACTCCGGGGAATCCTTGTCCCACTTCTTCTTCGCCACCTTGCCCAGCTCGAGGTGCTGGATCGCGACGCCGTACTCGAACAGCGCCTGCAGCAGGAAGTTGTAGATCGGGTTACCCAGGTAGAACGGCATCCAGCGCTGGTCGCGGGTGACGCGCAGCAGGCCGTAGCCGATGTCGTCGTCCATGCCGAGGACGTTGGTGTACTTGTGGTGCAGGAAGTTGTGGGTGATCTTCCAGTGCGCCGACGGGCCCGCGTTGTCCCACTCCCAGGACGTGGAGTGGATCTCCGGATCGTTCATCCAGTCCCACTGCCCGTGCATGACGTTGTGCCCGATCTCCATGTTCTCGATGATCTTGGCAGTGCCGAGCAGGGCGACGCCGGCCAGCCAGGCCGGGGGCAGGAAGCTGGCGAACAGGACAGTGCGGCCGCTGATCTCCAGGGCTCGCTGTAACCGGATGACGTTGCGGATATACCGGGCGTCGGCTTCGCCTCGCGAAGATTCGATTTCGCGGCGGATCGCGTCGAACTCCGCACCGAGAGCTTCGACATCCGCGGCGGTGAGGTGCGCGTATTCCTTGACATCCGAGATCGCCATGGCGGTTACAGTACCGTAGGTTACGAGAGCGTAGGTTGGTGATTTCCGCGATGGATTGTGGGATGTGTCCTATTGCGCGATCGAGACACAGATGTTATCTGAGACCGCGCGCCCTCTTCCGGAGGGCAGCCTCTTCCTGCCGCGCCCGCTTCTTCAGCGCCACCTTGGCCTCGCGCAGTACTTCCTTCTCGTGCCGCGCCTTCGCTTCGAGGCTCACCTTCGCGTCGTGCAGCGCCGAACGCAGGCCGAGGCGCTTGCCGGTCTCCGGGTCCACGCGCAGCGCCTCCGGCAACGAGATGCCGTGGAACTTGCGCTCCGAGGACGTCTCGGGCGCGTCGTCGGCGGTGCGCTTGAGGAACCGGTCGGGCAGCGCGAGCTTGTGGATGGTGCGGAAGGCCAGCAGGTACTGCTTGCCGAGCGAACCGGTGGTGTAGGGCAGGTCGTACTTGTCGCAGAGCTGACGCACCTGCGCGGCGACCTCCGGGTACCGGTTGCTCGGCAGGTCGGGGAACAGGTGGTGCTCGATCTGGTAGCAGAGGTTGCCGCTCATGAACGCCATGACCGGGCCCGCCTTGAAGTTGGCGCTACCGAGCATCTGACGCAGGTACCACTCGCCCTGGGTTTCCCCGTCGAGCTGTTCGATGGTGAATTTCTCGGCGCCGTCGGGGAAGTGCCCGCAGAAGATCACGGCGTAGGCCCACAGATTGCGCACCAGGTTGGCGGTGGCGTTGGCCTTGAGCGTCGACTTCCAGGCCGGACCGGTGAGCGCCGGGAACAGCACGAAGTCCTTCACCACCTGGCGGCCCGCCTTGCGGGCGAAGTCCTTGTTCGGCTCCGACATCAGCTGCTTGGTCGGTACGCCCGCGAGTTCCTTCTCGATCCCCAGGTCGTGCAGCGCGATGCCCCACTCGAAGGTGGCGGCCAGCAGCAGGTTCGCTGCGGGCTGCACGAGGTGCTTGGGTTCCCACGCCTCGTCACGGGTCATCCGCAGGATGCCGAAGCCCAGGTCCTCGTCCTTGCCGAGCACGTTGGTGTAGGTGTGATGGGAGTAGTTGTGCGCGCGCCGCCACTGCGCCGACGGACCCGTCTGGTCCCACTCCCAGGAGGTGGAGTGGATTTCGGGATCGTTCATCCAATCCCACTGCCCGTGGCTGACGTTGTGCCCGAGCTCCATGTTCTCGATGATCTTGGCGACCGACAGCAACGCGGTGCCACCGAGCCACGCCCAGCGGTTGCGGCTGCCGAACAACACCGCCCGGCCCGCGACCTCGAGGGCGCGCTGGGCGGCGATGGTGCGGCGGATGTATTTGGCGTCGCGCTCACCGCGCGAGGTCTCGACAGATCGTCGGATCGAGTCGAGTTCTTTGCCCAGGGTCTCGATGTCGGCCGCCGTCAGATGGGCGAAGGCCTGGATATCGGTGATGGCCACCGGGGTCCTCTCTTGTTCGGTTGACGGCCTGCACGCTCGGTCCACACACGAGGGGCCCGGCGGTGACGCTACGGCGTCACTGCCGAGACCAGCCGCTGCCGATCAGTCATATGACCGGCGCATGATTCGAGGATACCCGTAACCGAAGCGTGACGGTGGGATCAGATGTCGAGTGTGCAGTCACCCGCCGCGGCGGAGATACAGGTCTGAACCTTGTCGCCCGGCTGGCGTTCGTCACCGTTGCGCAGATCGCGGGCGTGTCCGGCCGACAGCGTGACCACGCAGGTCTGGCAGATTCCCATCCGGCAGCCGAACGGCAGCTGCACGCCAACCGACTCGCCGGCCTCGAGCAGACTCGTCGCGCCGTCGACGGTCAGGGTGCGTCCGGTGGTGCCGAAGGTCACCGTGCCGCCCTCACCGACCGCGGACCGTTCCACCTCGAAACGCTCGACGTGCAGCTTCTCGGGGATGCCCGCCGCTTTCCAGTGCGCTTCGATGGCGTCGAGCATGGGCGCGGGACCGCACGCCCACGTCTCGCGCTCGCGCCAGTCGGGGTAGAGCTCGTCGAGGCTCGACAGCGCGAACAGGCCCTGTTCGTCGGTGAGTTGCAGGTGCGAGACGAAGCTCGGGTGCTTGTCGTGCAGGGCGCGCAGTTCGGCGCCGAACATCACGTCGGCGTCGGTCGGCGCCGAGTGCACATGCACCACGTCGTGCACACCGTCGCGACGGTCCATGGTGCGCAGCATCGACATCACCGGGGTGATGCCACTGCCCGCGGTGAGGAAGAGCACCTTCTCGGGTACCGGCTGGGGCAGCACGAACCCGCCCTGCGGTGCGGCGAGCCGGACGATGGTGCCCGCGGCGACGCCGTTGACGAGGTGGCTGGACAGTTTGCCCTCGGGCATGGCCTTCACGGCGATGGAGATGAGCCGCTTGCCGCCCTCGCCGGTCCAGTCCGGCGGGCAGGTCAGCGAGTAGGAACGCCAGTTCCAGCGGCCGTCGATGAGGATGCCGATGCCGATGTACTGACCCGGCTGATACTTGAAGTCGAAACCCCAGCCCGGCTTGATGACCAGCGTCGCCGAGTCGGCGGTCTCCTTGCGCACGTCGACGATGCGCCCACGCAGTTCCCGCGCCGACCACAGCGGATTGGCCAGGTGCAAGTAGTCGTCGGGCAGCAGGGGTGTGGTCACCCGGGCGACCGCGCCGCGTAGCACGTTCAGCTTGCCGCCGCGATCGGCGACCTGCGCCGCCGGTGCCTCGAGCCATTCCCGGAACTTGTTCAGGACCATTGCTTCGCCGTTACTCCCTGTCGTGCATCCGAGCCACCCGCGGTGGCTCACTCGCAGCAAGGTTACGGCATCGTAGGTTTGGCGCCAGCCGAAGGACTGGGTGTTCTCGGCGCGCCTCCGTCGCTGGACTGACCGGAGGGTGCGACGAAGGAGTGCCCGGAGGGAGGGAAGCGACGGAGTCAAGCGCCGAGAACCGCGGCGCCAGCCGCCGATGTCACAGCAGGTCGAGGAGGAAGGGCAGTTCCTGGGTGGCGTACCAGGCCAGCTGGTGGTCTTCGGCGTCGCCGAGGACGAACTCGGCATCGGGGTCGCCCATGTCGGCGACGTCGATCACGTCGACTGCCTTGGCCACCTGGGGTTCGGCTTCGGCCAGGTCGACATGCACCGAGGCCACCTGGTCGTAGGTGATCGGCCCGGCCAGTTTCACCACCGCGTCGTCGAGGTCGGGGCGCAGTTTCGCGCCGGTGACGTCGGCGGCGATCACGCAGCGCCGGTAGGTCGGGCTGCCCGGGTCGGCGGCCTCGTCCGGCGCGGTGGTGTCGTCGTCGGCATCGTCGAGTCCGTCGCGTTCGGCGGCGATCAGCCGCAGCGAGGCACGCGCGGCCTCCGACATCGCCACCTCGGCGAGTTCGTCGTCGTCGCCCGCGGCGTAGGCCTCGCGCAGCGCGGGGGTCACCGCGAACGCGGTCGCGCCGAGCGGGAACAGTTCGCGCTCGTCGACCAGCTGCCGCAGCATCGGGATCGTCGCCGGGATGTAGACGCGCATCTTGGCGTTCTCAGAGACAGGCACCGAGCAACTCCTCCATCGATTCGTGCACCGACGCCGCGAGGACGTCGAGATCGGCCATGGCGTCGCGGTCGGCGTTGAGTCCGTAGAAGACCTGACCGTCGTACGAGGTGAGCCCGAAGCTCAGGGTCTGATTGCGCAGCAGCGGCGACACCGGATACATCTCCAGCATGCGCGCACCGCCGATGTACATCGCGTTCTGGGGCCCCGGCGCGTTGGTGATCACCAGGTTGAAAGTGTTGTCGGCGAAAGTACTGGCCGCGCGCACACTCATCGCGTGCAGGCTGGCCGGTGCGAAACCTGCCAGGTGCACGAGGGTGCGCGCCCGCACCCCTCGGCGCTGCCTGCCTGCGGCCTCGGTGGCGTGCGAGATGTGCGAGAGCCGCATCGTCGGATTGGGTTCGCCCACCGGCAGATCGATGAGGAACGAGGACACCTCGCTGGCCGGTGTCAGCTGGTTGTCGCCGTCGACGTACACCGACATCGGCACCACCGCACGCAGATTCGTCGATTCGACGAGTGCCTCGTTGCGTGAGAGCAGCCAATTGCGCAGGGCGCCGGTGACGACCGCGAGCACGGTGTCGTTGATCGAGCAGTCGAAATGCCTGCGGATCTTGCGGTAGTCCTCGAGGTCTGTGCGCACCACATCGAAGCGGCGGCTGCGCGAGGTGCGGGCGTTGAGCGGGCTGTCGGGTGCGCCCGAGGTCGCCGCGCGGACGGCATTGGCCGCGGCGTGCACCGCCATCCGGGCGCCGCGTACCACGCCGAACGCGCTCGAGCCCGCGTCGCGCACCGCCGAGTAGGCCTCGCGTGGTTGCGCGGCCAGTTGCGACAGCGCGCCGGCGAGCAGTTCCACATCGGTCGGTTCGCGTGGTGCGCGCCAGGCGTCGTCGGCCAGTTCGCGTGGCAGCGGGTTGTTGTCGAGGATCACGTGCCCGATCTCGAGGGCGGTGTCGCCGTCGACGAGGGCCGAATGCGATTTGGTGAACACCGCGCTTCGCCCGTGGGACAGCCCTTCGATCAGGTACATCTCCCACAGCGGCCTGCCCTGGTCCAGCGGCCGGGAGGCGAGCCGGGCGACCAGGTCGTAGAGCTGTTCGTCGGTGCCGGGGGCGGGCAGCGCGGAGCGGCGGATGTGATAGCTGATGTCGAAGCGGCTGTCCTCCACCCACACCGGGCGGCCGAGCGCGAGCGGGATCTCGCGGACTTTGCGGCGGTAGCGGGGAACCAGCGGCAGCCGGGATTCGACCAGCTCGATGAGCTGTTCGTAGTCGAGGACCTGGCCGGAGCCGTCACCGGAGGAGTTCTGGAGGATCGCGAGAGAGCCGATATGTATCGGATTACTGCTCGACTCGAGCCGGTAGAACGCCGCGTCCTGCGGCGTCAATCTCGTGATCACGCGCTCCGATGCTCCTTCCGTTGCACGCTTCGCGCGCCTTCGGAGGCGCAGATCGGGCACCGGCTACATCCTACGGCACAGTAGGTGAATGGTGATGCCGGGCAAGGCGCCTCGCCGAATGCCGTGACCTGGGCGGATGTGAGCACCCGGTACACCGGGCAGCGGTACGTGCGGCCGGGTACGGTGGTCTGCGGACTACCATTGCCCACAACACTGTGGCTCACTAGCCCGAACCCGACTCCGACCAGAGGACTGACGAGACCCGTGCCTGCGCTGACACTGACGAGGTTGCTACGGATTGGTGAAGGCCGCATGGTCAAGCGGCTGTCGAACCTCGCCGATGAGGTCATCGCGTACGGCGACGAGATCGAGGCGCTGACCGACGAGGAACTGCGCGCCAAGACCGACGAGTTCCGTGAGCGCTACGCCGCGGGCGAAACCCTCGACGACCTGCTGCTCGAAGCGTTCGCGGTGGCCCGCGAGGCGTCGTGGCGCGTGCTGAACCAGAAGCACTACAAGGTGCAGATCATGGGTGGCGCGTCGCTGCACCTGGGCAACATCTCGGAGATGAAGACCGGTGAGGGCAAGACCCTGACCTGTGTGCTGCCCGCCTACCTGAACGCCATCTCCGGCGACGGCGTGCACGTGGTCACGGTCAACGACTACCTCGCCAAGCGTGACGCCGAGTGGATGGGCCGCGTGCACCGCTTCCTCGGCTTCGAGGTCGGCGTGATCCTCGGCGGCATGACCCCGGCCGAGCGTCGCGTGGCCTACGCCGCCGACATCACCTACGGCACGAACAACGAGTTCGGCTTCGACTACCTGCGCGACAACATGACCCACTCGCTGGACGACCTGGTCCAGCGCGGGCACAACTTCGCCGTGGTCGACGAGGTCGACTCCATCCTCATCGATGAGGCCCGTACCCCGCTCATCATCTCGGGTCCGGCCGACGCCTCCTCCAAGTGGTACGCCGAGTTCGCGCGCATCGCGCCGCTGCTGAAGAAGGACGTCCACTACGAGGTGGACATCAAGAAGCGCACCATCGGCGTGCACGAGGCGGGCGTGGAGTTCGTCGAGGACCAGCTCGGTATCGACAACCTCTACGAGGCCGCGAACTCGCCGCTGGTGAGCTACCTGAACAACGCCATCAAGGCCAAGGAGCTCTACCAGCGCGACAAGGACTACATCGTGCGCGACGGTGAGGTCATCATCGTCGACGAGTTCACCGGCCGCATCCTGGTCGGGCGCCGCTACAACGAGGGCATGCACCAGGCGATCGAGGCCAAGGAGAAGGTCGAGATCCAGCCGGAGAACCAGACCCTGGCCACGATCACCCTCCAGAACTACTTCCGCCTCTACAACAAGCTGTCCGGTATGACCGGTACCGCCGAGACCGAGGCCGCCGAGTTGCACTCGATCTACGGCCTCGGCGTGGTGCCCATCCCGACGAACAAGCCGATGGTCCGCAAGGACCAGGCCGACCTGATCTACAAGTCGGAAGAGGCCAAGTTCAACGCCGTCGTCGACGACGTGGTGGAGCGGCACGAGAAGGGCCAGCCGGTCCTGATCGGTACCACCAGCGTGGAGCGCTCGGAGTACCTGTCCAAGCAGTTCACCAAACGCGGTGTGGCACACAGCGTTCTGAACGCGAAGTTCCACGAGCAGGAAGCCCAGATCATCGCCGAGGCCGGTCGACCCGGCGCGGTCACCGTGGCGACCAACATGGCCGGTCGTGGTACCGACATCGTGCTCGGCGGCAACGCCGACATCATCGCCGACATCCTGCTGCGCAAGCAGGGCCTCGACCCGGTCACCACCCCCGAGGAGTACGAGGCCGCCTGGCATTCGGCGCTCGAGCAGGTGAAGAAGCAGACCGAGGAAGACGCCGAGACGGTGCGCGAGGCCGGTGGCCTGTACGTGCTCGGCACCGAGCGGCACGAGTCGCGTCGTATCGACAACCAATTGCGTGGTCGTTCCGGTCGTCAGGGCGACCCGGGCGAGTCGCGGTTCTACCTGTCGCTGGGTGACGAGCTGATGCGCCGCTTCAACGGCGCCGCGCTCGAGGCGATCATGAACCGCCTGAACCTGCCCGACGACGTGCCGATCGAGGCGAAGATGGTCTCCAAGGCCATCAAGAGCGCCCAGACCCAGGTCGAGCAGCAGAACTTCGAGATCCGCAAGAACGTTTTGAAGTACGACGAGGTGATGAACCAGCAGCGCACCGTCATCTACGGCGAGCGCAACCGGATCCTGCGTGGCGAGGACATGGAGGGTCAGGTCCAGAACATGATCACCGACGTGATCACCGCCTACGTCGACGGCGCGACCGCCGAGGGTTACGTCGAGGACTGGGATCTGGAGAAGCTGTGGACCGCGTTGAAGACGCTGTACCCGGTGAGCCTGGATTACAAGGAGCTGGCGGGCGAGACCGCCGCGGGCGAGGCGGGCGAACTCACCCGCGACGAACTGCGTGAGGCTCTGCTCGAAGACGCGCACAACGCCTACGAGAAGCGCGAACAGGAAATCGACGGCCTCGCGGGCGAGGGCGCCATGCGCAACCTGGAACGCCAGGTCCTGCTCTCGGTCCTGGACCGCAAGTGGCGTGAGCACCTCTACGAGATGGACTACCTCAAGGAGGGCATCGGCCTGCGCGCGATGGCCCAGCGCGACCCGCTGGTCGAGTACCAGCGCGAAGGCTTCGACATGTTCGCGGCCATGTTGGAAGGCCTGAAGGAAGAGTCGGTCGGCTTTCTGTTCAACCTGCAGGTCGAGGTCCAGCAGCCCCAGCCCGAAGGCGTCTCCATCGACAAGGGCCTGCGTTCCCCGGTCGGCGCCCCCCGCCCCCAGGACGCCGCTCCGCAGACCCAGGCCCCGCCCGCCCTGCGCGCCAAGGGAATCGACGAGTCCACCCCGCGCGGCCTGAACTACTCGGGTCCCGCCGAGGACGGCCGCGCCGAATCCCACTCCGACGCCCAGGAATACGGCGGCCGCCCCACCACCGGCACCCGCCGCGAACGCCGCGAGGCCGCCCGCACCGAAACCAAGGGCAAGCGTCGCCGCTGATCGGTTCTCTTGAACAACGAAGGCTCCCACGATCATTCGTGGGAGCCTTCGTTGTATGTGCTCGAACACATCGGCCCCGAAACCGTTGTTCTCGCTGCGAGGTGAGAAAGGCAGTGCACTCGGTCAGGAGGGTGGGGCGGCGGTTGTCACCGTCGACGTCGTGGTCGTCGGCTTGCGCGTCGTGCTCGTCGGGACCGGTGCGGTTGTCGTGGTGGTCGTCTTCGAGGTGGTGGTCGGCACCGGTCCCACCGTCAGCGACCGGGCGCGCCCCTGCCATTCCTCGGGCAGATTCCCCTTGGTCGACACGGCGATGGTGTAGTTGTCGCCTTCGTGTCCTGCGGTGTCGAACAGGGTGACCGTCTTGCCGGTCCGATTGAACACCGAGACGGCGGCGGCATCGATGTGCTGGCCGCTCAGGTCGGGTGAGCCGATCTTGAACAGCGACATCTTGCCCGCGCCTTCGTGTCCGGTGAACACGCACACATACGAGGTGGGGCAGCGCTCGAAGCCGGTGCAGCCGCCGGTCTTGTTGCACCAGTCCTCGGTGACGCTGGTGAATGTCTTGGCGCTGACTGTCGTTGTCTCGCTGCCGTTTCCGCTTTCGAGCTCAACGGTGTGTTCTTCGTCGGGCGCCGCGCCGAGCCGGTCGATCACGTACTCACAGGCCGCGCTCAGCGCGATCCCGGTGGCCGCCGTGACCAGTGCCGCCGTCACCGTCACCCCGGCGCGCAGTTTCAGCGCGATGACCTCGACGACCGGCACCACCATCTCGCACACTACATCCTGTGTCGTCTCGGTCGCCTTCTCGTGGTCACACGCCACCGCACCGAACCCGACAAGCACCGCGAGTATCACCGTGAACACAGTCCGCACGGCGTCAGAATGCAACTGGAAGCTGCTCTCCCGCAGCCGGTTCCGTCCGCAACGAAACCCGCGCTCGGGCGTGGTTTCGATTGCTCAGCACAACGAACTTCTCGGCTATGACGGCGGCGGGCGATGAACGCTCCGAGCGGGACTCGGCGTTGGACGGTCGAGGTTCTGTCCGTCATCGGCCGTTTCGTCCGCGCGGGCACCATCACCCCTGAGCAAGTCGCTCGAGACCGGCGAGCGCGCCGGGCATCACCTGCGCGGTGCGTGTGCTGACGGCCGCGAATACTGCGCCGATCTAGTCGGGGCGCTCAGCTGGCGCGGTGGATGGGATGGACTCGGGAGAGGGCGCGTTTGGCTTCGGCCAGGGAGATCATGTGGTCTTCGTCGTCGATTTCGGCGACGGCGGCCTCGGCCCATTCGCGCAGTAGCGTCGATACTCCGACGCGCCGTTCGTCGGCCAGATCCTTGAGCCGGGAATGCAGGCCGAGTGGTAACCGAATCGAGGTGGTCACCATGATGTCCTCGTTGGCCGGCAGTCGGGGCGGCGCGTCGGCAGGCTCGTCGGAGAAACTCAGCCGGTCCATGAAATCGGCGAGTTCCTCTCGGCTGGACGGAAAGTCCTGATCGCTCATGATGGATTCCCACTTTCCCACTGCTCGAATTGCGCCAGCTCCTCGACACGCATCGTCCGTGCGCCGATGATCACCCACGTCCAGTCGTCGCGCTGACGTGTCACCACGATCAACGGACGCCCGGCCGTGGTGCGCCCCCACACCGTCAAGACGGTCACCTGGCCGTCGAAGGCCGGGCGCGGCCACCGTCGTGACGCTGCGAGGACCTGCCGAACCTCGCTGGGTTCGATGCCGATCAGGTGAGCGATCGCCCAATCAGGCCACTCGAAACCCATAAGTCCATAATACGCACGTAGTAACGGACTGTGAAAGAGCTGTGTATCGAACCGGCCGCGGTTCGCTAGGCTCGCCGTGACCCGATTTCCGACGAAGAGGGAGGCTGCGACGGTGCGCAGGCAAGCGGTGGAGCGACCCTTGTCGGCGTCGGAGCGGTGGTTCTGGCTGGTGGATCAGTTGTCGCCCGCGAATTGTGTGGTGCGGATTCGGGTGCGGGGGCCGATCGGGGCGTATCGACTGGAATTCGCGGCCGAAGCGCTGGTCGCGGAGTTTCCGTTGTTGCGGTCGGTGGTGGGGGAGGGGCCGTGTTTTGTCGCGTCGGCGGACCCGCATCTGCCTGTGTTGCATCGCATCGTCGCCGGCCTCGATGACTGGCGTACCGTGTTCGACACTCAGCTGGCTACGCCGGTCGACTCGGCGACCGCGCCGGGCCGGATCGTCGATCTGGCCTTCCGGCCGGGGGCCGACGACGAGCATCACGACCTGATCGTGGTGTTCTCGCATGTCTATCTCGATGGGCGTTCGATGGTCGCGCTCGTCTGGCGACTGCTCGCCTATGCCTTCGGAGCCGAACCCGTGGTCACCGCCCGCCCGGTGATTCCGGCGCCGGATGATCTCATCCCTCCCGCGCAGACCCGAATGTCGCGCTGCCTGTGGACGAATGTGTCCGCTCAGCTCACCGCTTTCGCCCGGCGCGCGGTGAGCCTGCCCGGCTGTCCGCCGCCGCTGCCGATACGCCGCACCCGCACGGTCGTGCGCACGCTCGCAGGGGCGAAGCTCACTGCTCTGCGGGCCCGCTGCCAACGCGAAAGTGTCACTGTCAACGCGCTGTTGGCAGCAGCGTTGGCCGAGGCGATCGGCGGCTATGCCCCGAAAGAAACCGGCACAGTGGGCATCGGCATCCCCGTCGACATCCGCACCCGCATGAACCCACCTCCCGCCGAAGACGAACCAGGCATGTTCACCGCCGTAGTCCCCACCTTCGTCCCCTTCGGTGCCGATCTGCCCGACGCCGCGCGATCGGCAAAAGCCCAGCTGGACAGGGGAATCGCCCGCCACACCGATCTCCGCTCATTGGCGGCCATCCGCTACGGCTGCCCCCGCACCCTCGAATCCGGCAGGCGCACCATCGAACTCATCGACCGCCGCGCCCCCTGGAACGTCACCCTCAGCAACCTCGGCCTGGTCACCCCACCGAGAACCCCTGAGCCCCTGCACATCACCGACGTCACGGTGGCGGGAACCAACTCCTGCGCCAGCGCCCTCACCGTAGGCGTCGCCACCTTCGACGACACCATGTCGATCACCTTCTGCTACGTCGACACCATGCTCCCCAGGGCAACCATTGAAGCCCTGGCCGACACCATGATCGCCATAGCCGATTACTCAGACCGGGACAACGTTGAGCAGAGGTCCTAAGTCCTTGAAATCGCTCGGGTTCCGTGTGTAGAGCGGCAGTGCATGTTGGACAGCGGTCGCGGCGATCTGCAGGTCTGCGACGCGACTGCGGGGTTTGCGGCCGAGCTGTTCGACCAGTACAGCCAATGATCCGTAAACATGCGCTGTCTCGGCGTCGAATACCAAGGGATCGAATGTTCGTACTACCCAGTGGAACTGGAGTTGTCGCTGTGCTCGATGCACCGGGTCCTTCGCCGCGTGGACTCCGGCCGCGAGTTCGGCGAGACTGACTGCGCTGATCGCGGCTTCGGCCTGACTGGGAAGCTCGGTGTGGATCTCGGCGTAATCGATGAGGACCGAAGTGTCCAGCAGGATATTGAGAGGTTCGGCAGCCTCACTCACGGCCGGGGACTTCCGGATCGATCATCGCATCGAGGTCGGCACGCCACTGTTCGTATCCGACAGCAGGCAAGGTCGCGCTGGTGCGCGCGAGTTCGGACACTCTGCTGCTACGGCGTGTACAGAATGCTACGGATGCGGTTATGGCAGCAGAGCCCGCACCATTTCGCGCAGCGCGGTCCGATCGGGCTTGCTTGTCCGGCCTGTGACAGGGATGCGGTCGACGACCACGATGTCGTCCGGGAGGGCGGAAGTGTCGATGAGCTGCGGTAGCGCCGTGCGGAGGCGGTCGACCACATCGCCCGCACCGGGCTCGGTGACAATCGCGAGGACGATGCGTTCGTCGCCGATCTCGTCGGGTAGCCCGACCAGCACGGCCTCGCGCACCCCGTCGACGCCGGCGATCGCCGGTTCGTAGAGTCCGGGGTAGATGTTGGTCTTGCCCCGGATCATCATGTCCTTCTTGCGTCCGGTGAGGACCAGTCGGGTGCCGTCGAAGCGGGCGAGGTCGCCGGTCGCGATCTCGGTCATCGGTGGGGAACCGAGGTAGCCGCGGCACAGGTTGGGGCCGCTCAGGAAGAGTTCGCCGTCGTCGGCGATGCGTGCCTGGACGCCCCGAACAGGCGTGCCGAGCAGGTCGCCGTCGTGTGCGAGCTTGTCCGCGCCGGTGGCGACAGCCACGGGCAGGATCTCGGTCATGCCGTAGACGGCGAGGAATTCGGTGTCCGGCAGCGACTTCTGTCCGCGCCGCAGCAGGGCCGCCGTCACCGGCGCACCGCCGAGCGCGACCTGACGCAGGTACTGCGGCGCGGCGATCCGGCCCGCCTCCAGCGCGTCGAGGGCGACGGCGAGGTCGGCGGGTGTGTAGAAGGCATGGGTGGCGCTGCGCAGGTTGCGGGTGAACCGCACCGGATCGATGTGGGTGCCGAAGCGGGGATACTTCGGCATGGCCCAGCGCGCACCCGACATCAGCGCGGGCAGGCCCATCATGAGCTGTTCGGTGTGCAGGAACGCACCGGGCGCGAGGCTGGTCTGCCCACCCATCGCTGCCAGCCCTGCGCTGAGCGAAGCACGCGTATGCACAACGGCTTTCGGCTCGTCGGTGGTGCCCGAGGTGAACACGATCAGTGCGTCCGATTCCGGATCACCCTGGGGCAGCGACGAATCCGGCGCATCACCGAAAACGCGGCGCAGCGGGAGAGATCGCATGGGCGTGCCGGGCAACCACACCCCACTGTGCAGGTGCCGAACCTCGAGCTCGCTGAACCGGGGCAACGTCAGCCCCCGCTTGCGCCCGAATCCGGCCAGCGGTCCACTCACCGCATAGAGCAGCGATTCTGTTGCCGCCCAGCGTGGTTCGACGAGAGCGATGCGCTTGGCGAACAACTCCGGCCCCACGCCGGGATCCACGAACACGATGGTCCCGCCCGCGGCGATGGTGCCGAAGATCAAGCCGACCGAATTCACCGATGGCCGGATCGAGAACAGCATCCGATCACCCGGCCGCAACCCGGCGATCCGCAGATTGTGTGCCACCCGGCCGATCGTGTCGACCAGTTCTCGATAGGTGAGCGCCCGCTTCCCGACGGTTCCGAGCGCGGAGGCGTCCGGAATGCGGGTGGCGTGGGTGGCGAGACGGTCGAGGAAATCGGGAAACAACGAGCTCACCGGATGTCGACCACCTCGGGCCGGTACCGGTGATCGGCGTACCAGGCCAGCGTCTTGCGAATTCCCCACGCGCGCACCCGCCGGTTAGACCCGTATACCCGCACGTCACGGCGCAGCCCGTAATCGGTGGTGATGGTGCGCACCGCGTTCACGAGGGCACGGTCCTCGTGCAGGTCCTCGATGGCGGTACGCGGGAATCCGCCTGCGGCCGAATAGAGTTCGGCGGTGATGGCCATATTGCACCCCGGTGTCATCACATACGGCCCGAGATATCTCGGGTCACGATTGCCCGAGCGCACCTTTCCGAACAGCGACGCCACCTCGAGCGCGACCCGGATGATCGTGCGGTCCCGCCACGACACCCCCTCGTCGGTCCGGGGTATCAGCTGCCCGCTCACCAGGCGCAGACCGGAGTCGAACCCGGCGCGGATCCGCTGCGTCCAGTCCGGTGCGGGCAGGCAGTCGGCGTCGGTGCGGGCCAGCAGTTCCGCGCCCTGTGCGATGGCGTACCGCATACCGGTGTCGGCCGCCGCGCCGGTGCCCTTCTGCGCCTCGTCGATCACCTCGATCACCGGAACGGGGTTCGCCGCGGCGTATTTACGCACCACCTCGACGGTGCGATCGGTGGAATTGTTGTCGACGACGACCACCGTGAAATCGGTATCGCGTTGGGCGGCAAGAGCTTCCAGCGTCGCCTCGATCCCGCGTTCCTCGTCGAACGCGGGGATCACCACCCACAGCGGCTTTTTCACGGGCGCCGGTTGGTCATGGCTCGCCCAGGGTTTTCCACCAGGTGGCGCCGAGCAGCATCGTCATCAGAGCGGCGCGGCTGGCCGGGATACCGCGTTCGGCGGCCACCCGCCGCGCGGCCGGGATCTGCGCTGCATGCACGCCGACACTGAGCACCACATCGATCCAGAACGCCACCCGCAGCAGCTTGGCGCGGAACGGGCGGACCACACCGAGAATCAGGAACAACCACCCGAAAACCGGGATCGCCCGCAGTGCGAGCACCGCCTCGCGGCTCGGGGCACGCGGGGGTTCGGCCCGGTGACGGCCCGGTTGGGGCACGCTCACCTGCCAGAAATCACCCTCCGTAGAGACCGCATGCAACGGACGACTGCTCACCGCACTCCCTGTCCTCGGTAGGTCACCGCCGCCGCCGTCGGCCCGCCGTCGGCGGCGACGAACAGCAGCGCACGATTGTCGTGTCCCGCCGCTCGCGCGGCGACGTAGGCACCGGTGAGGGCGGAGGTATGGGCATCACCGGCGAAGTCGTCGGTCACCACCGCCGCGACGCCCAGTTCGCGCGCCAGTTCGGAGGCGAATTCCGGCGTCGGCTTGCCGCACACCAGTACTGTATCGGCCGCGTCGAGACCGTCGGTGGTCAGTGCGTCGCGTGCGGCGATGACCGCGTGCTCGACGAGTTCGGCTGTGCCGGTGGCGAGTTCGACGGTCAGCGCGGAGCGTCCCTCGGCGCCCATCTCGGCGAGCGCGACATATCCCTGCGCGTCGGGCAGGGTGTCGCCGGCGCTCACGTGGACGTCACCGAAACCGGCCACGTCGGCCCGGTTCTCGAGGACGAACGCCGCACCGACGGGCTGGAACGGGAAGTGCGCGTCCGCGCTCATCGACGGATGCGCGTCACCGGAGACGATCACCACGTGCCCGTTGGGCAGGTCGGCCAGCAGCGAGGCGGCCACGCCGATGGCGTTCACCGGCCCGCAGGCGCCGTTCATCAGGTCGAACGACAGGCACGGCACATCGCCGGGCCGGTACTCGAGGCCCACACCGGCGGCCTGCTGGATGAGCGCCGCAACCGCCGGTTCTACCAGGTTGGCGTCGCGGTACACCCCGACATTGATGAGCGCGTCGACCTGCTCGTGCGGACAGCCCGCCGCGTCGAGCGCGGCGCGGGCGGCCTCGGCCGCCTGACCCACCGAGCTGACGCCGCCGGTGCGTGTGATTGCCGCCGAAATGATAATTCCCATACTGTCCTATACCCGAAGATCGCCCAGTGTCACCGACAAAAATCCCGCGACCACCCCGGAGGCGGCGGGCACGAGCAATACTTTCGACCCCGGCGTGATCCGGCCGTCCCGCAGCGCGTCGTGCAGAACGACGAAATGCGAAGTCGAAGCGGTGTTTCCGTACTTGTCGAGCACGGCGAGCTTGGGTGGCATCACCGAGTCGAACTCGCGCTCGGCGATCTTGTCGATCAATTCCACTGCCGGGCCGCTGAATTGGTGGTGGATCAGGTAGTCGTAGCCTTCGGCGGCGAAACTCGAGTCGCGCTCGGTGAGGAACCGCTGCTGACGCGAGGTCCACAGCAGGTACCGCGATTCGTTGTGCATCGCCCGGTTGTCGGTGTAGAGCGCAACGCCCGCGCTCCGGTCGCTCGGCATACCGAGGCACAACTTGGCGTAGGCCGCGCTGGTATTGAGTTCCACATAGTCCAGGCCGGGCCCGTCGGTGGCCTCGAGCAGCACGGCCGCGCCCGCGTCGCCGACGGTGAGCGAAGCGAACTGCGGGTCGTACTTCTCGGAGATCTCGCGGACCGCGGTGTCGGAAATCGGGGTGATGCACTCACCGGAGACCACCAGGCCGCGTTTCACCGCGCCGGAACGAATCATCCGGTCCAGCACCAGAACTCCGGTCAGCATGCCCGCGCAGGCATTGGAGACGTCGAAATGTATCGCGCGGGTGGCGCCGAGGGTGTTGCGCAGCATCAGCGCGAAAGACGGTTCGAGACAGAAGTCGGTGCCACGGGTGCGGGTGATCGAACACGAGATCACCACATCGAGGTCGGCGGCCTCGTAGCGTGAGTTGTCCAGTGCGGTGCGGGCCGCGGCCAGGGCGATGGTGAACGAGTCCTCGTCGTCACCGCGCACCCGGCGGGCCCTGACCCCGCTGACCTTCTCCAGATCCAGCGGCGCCTCGACGGCCAGCCTGCTCATCAGTTCCGTCGTGGTCAGCTCGCGGGACGGCAGGTACGCGCCGATCGCTTCGATTGTCGATCTCACCATGTGTGTCACTTCCAGCTATCGCGCGAAGGCCGGCTCCGCCACCGCGCGTCCCGCCGATCCTAGTCACAGACCTTCACTAATCGGGCCTGGTCAGCTAGATTCTGCCGGGGTGTGGAGTACTGCTCGTCGCCGTGAACTCACCCTACTAGCCGCAGGTCAGCCCTGGTTACCGGGCTTATTGCTGCTGGGACGGGTCGCGCGGCCGGTGCGCAAAGTGCCCGCACTCGGTTGGTTCGTCGCCGATCCCGTGATCGCCCGGCAGATCTACAACGACAGCACGCACTTCAGCATCGTCTCCGAGGGCGCGGCCGGGCACTGGTGGTCGCAGGTGATCGGTGACTGGGTGCAGGACCTGTTCGAAGGCCCTGGGCACACCGAATTGCGCACCAAGGTGCGTGACCTGTTCACCCTCACCCACACCGATGCCCTCGTCCGGCGGGTCATCGGTCCCGATCTGCGCGATCTGCGAGAGCGGCTGGCGGCGGGCGAGACCGTCGACATTGCGGCCCGCGCGCAGATCCTCGTCGGCCGCAGCGTCTCCGATCTGGTCGGCATGCGACCCGAGGACATCGCCGCCGCCATCGGTGGCGATCCCGACGCCGACCAGGACGCGCTGTTCCTTCGCTTGTTCCATCATGTGGAGGAGCTGGTCAACCTGGGTTTCGGCACCATGACCTCCACCACCCTCGACCCGGTCGCGGTGGCGCGGGCCAGGGAACTGGCCACCCGGCTCGCCGTGAATGTTCCCGCCGCCTACGAGCGCGCCGACCCCGACACCACCCTCGGCCGCTGCCGCGAACTCGGTCTCGCCGTCGAACACGCGGCCGGGCTGGCGATCCTCATGGCGGTCGCGGGCACCGACACCCTGGCCAGCGCCATGACCAGGATGGTCGCGATCATGCACGACAGCGACCAGCACCGCGCCCTGCTCGCCGCACCCCACCGCCTCCCCGACGCGGTCCGCGAAACCCTGCGCGTCACGAGCCCCGCCTACCTCGTCGGCCGCTCCGTCACCGCAGACGTCCGCGTCGCCGATCGCGATCTGAAAGCCGGCGACCACGTCAAGATCCTCACCTGGACCATCAACAACGCCGCGGGCGATTTCGACATCCACCGCGACTACAACCCCGAAACCCGCCAGCTCTGGTTCGGCGGCGGCCGCCACCTCTGCCTCGGCGCCCAGCTGGTCCACTCCGAACTGACCGTCCTCCTCGAATCCCTCACCGCCGCAGGCCGTCCGTGGGAGATCGTCGAGCGCCGCTACCGCCGCAAAGTCTTCATCCCCACTTACGAATCCCTGCAGATCCGGCTCACATGATCTCCGCCGAGAGGAGTGAGTGACTTCACACGGGATGTGTGCGAAAATCGCACCATGCCCGACGAGAGCGTCTGGATCGAAATCGGCGATCGCGTGCGCGAGAGCCGACTTTCGGCCGGCTTGTCCCAAGAGCAGTTGGCGCGCCGAATCTCGTCCGAACGCAGCAAGATCGCGAAGATCGAGTCCGGAACACGGCAGATCAACGCCGTGGAGCTCACCCGGTTGGCCGCCGCGTTGGGAATGCCGATCGGACATTTCTTGTACGCGCGTCCCGAGGTGATCTCACGCAGGACACCGCTGGACGAAGACACCACTTCACCGGCGGCGCGGCAGTCGTACCGAATAGAGGCGGCCCTCACGGCCTGGTTACGCGATGTCCGGGATGTTCGCGAATTGGGGTGCCTGCGATCGCCTGAACCGCTGCGATACCCGAAGAAGGTGAGCGATGCGGCCGATGCGCGGGCCGCTGCGCGCTGGGTGCGTGAGCGACTGAGTCTGGGTACGGAACCGATTTCGACGATGATGTCGGCATGTGAGAAGGCTGGCCAGCTCATCTTGGTGACCGATCTGCCAGGTGACGGCGCGTCGGTCGTCGACGACGAGCTCGCCGTTGCCGTGGTCAGCCGGAGGGGGGATCCGGGCAGGCGGCGTGCGACCGCCGCCCACGAACTTGGTCACCTGGTGCTCGGTGACGAATATTCGAGCGACCTCGGGGGAGGCGTCGCAGCCGCGAGAGGGGAACGGGAAGCTGTTGTCGACGCCTTCGCAGCGGAGTTTCTCCTGCCGATCCAGGCTCTGCGCGCGACGGCGCGCTGTGAAGACCTGCGCACCGCGCTCATCGTGAGTGCGGCCGAATATCGGACTTCGTGGACTCTGGCCGTCTGCCAAGCGGGCGTGGCAGGGCTGATAGAGCCAACCGGCCTCAAACGATGGCGCGCCGCACCGAAACCGACACGCGCGGAAATGATGCAGGCCGTTGGTTGGGCACCCCAACCGGACTTCGAAAGGGTTTGTGTTCCACCGAGTTACGCCGACGCGGTCCTGTCCGCATGGCGTGCTCGTCGGCTCACTGCCCGACGTGCGGTGGAACTGATGCACGGCCAGCTCTCGATCGAAGACCTCGGTCCGGTCGACGAGGACGTCACCGAACCATGACATCCGAACTGCGGTTGGTCTTCGACGCGACGTGTCTGAACCATTTCGCGAGGATCGACAGAATAGATGTACTCGGCCATCTTCTCGTCGGTTGTGTGTCTGCACAACGACGGAATTCGTCCGAGAAGAGCTTCGCAACGGTGTTAACCAGCATGCGTCGATTGCGTCCGCGCTCGAAGCCGACTGGTTGGGAATTGATCAGTTAGATGCCTTCGAAGCGTTGCTGGCCTTCGAACGGTGGACGCGCCGCATCGGCTCCGGAAGTCGCGATGTGGGTGAGGCGAGTGTATTCGCGGTCGCTGAACTCAACGGTGCTATCGCGATCTGTGACGACGCCGCGGCTACAAAGGTGGCCAGGCGATACGACCTCGAGACTCATGGCACCTTGTGGTTGCTCGCATGGTCCTGTCGGTTGGGAAAGTTGGGGATCGGTGAGGGGGCAGCGCTGATCGAGATGCTGGTGGACTCCGGCATGCGATTGCCGTGCAGCGGGTCCGGATCCGCACAGTGGGCGGGGCAACACGGCCTGCTGTGACACCGTCGGCAGTTCGGCATCTCAACCACTACGTCCCACCTCGGGGAGTTGTGGAGAAAGTGTGCCCTTGTGCAGGGTGTGGACGCGGGTGCATGCGACGGCGAGGAGGGCGGGGTCGTGGCTGATGAGGAGGACGCCGAGGGTGGTGGCGTGCTGGATGACCAGGCGGATGACGGCGGCGGTTGTCGCCGCGTCGAGCATGGCGGTCGGTTCGTCGAGGAGTAGGTAGCGCGGGTTCTGGGCGAGGGCGCGGGCCAGGCAGGCGCGTTGGAGCTGGCCTTCGCTGAGGGTGTGGGGGCGGCGGTCGAGGAGGTCGGGGGTGAGGCCGACCGCGGCTGCCAGGGCGGGAATATCGATGGGGCGGCGATGGATGCGGGCGGGCTCGGCGATGATCTGTGCGACGGTGAAGTGGGGGTTGGTCGCGGCGCGGGGGGATTGGAAGACCATGGCTGTGGTGCCGCGTGCGCGTCGGGGTGGTACGCCGTCGACCGTGACCCGCCCCGCAGCGGGCGTGCGAAGTCCCGCCATGGTGGCGGCGAGAGTTGTTTTGCCCGAACCGGATTCACCGGCGAGTCCGACGATCTCACCGGGTGAGATCGTCAGCGTCACGTCCTCGAGTACGGGGCTGCCGTAGCCGACAGTGATCGAATCAGCGATGAGCACCGTCGATACCTTTCCGAATCATGCGTTGCCGCAGCGGAACCAGCGCAGTGGGTCCACCCGCGTAGGGACAGATGCAGGACAGATTCGTCAGCTCCCGTGGCGGATGGGGGAGTGGGTGCAGACCGTTCTCCGGCAGCGCGGCGAGCAGATCGCGCGTGTAGTCGTGCCACGGATCCGCGAACACCTCGGCCGCGGGCCCCACCTCCATCAACCGCGAGGCGTACATGATCGCCACCGTGTCGGCGATTCCCGCCCGCAGCAGGTGGCTCAGATCGTGGGTGATGAGCAGGACGGCCGCACCCGAGTCGGCGCACTCACGCAGCAGGGCGCCGATCCGATCGGTGTGGTCGCGGTCCAGTCCGGCTGTCGGTTCGTCGGCGACGATCACCGCCGGATCACCGGCCAGCGCTGCGGCGACCGCCGCCCGCTGGGCCATTCCGCCGGACAGCTGGTGTGGATAGAGGTCCAGCGCTGCAGGTTCGAGCCCGGCTCGGCGTAGCAGGTCCGCCGGTGTGTGCGAGGTCCCCAGCGTCGCAACAGTTTCCGCAAGCTGCGAGCCGATCGTGCGAACCGGCGTGAAATGTGTACTCGCGGACTGAGGTACCAGCGCGATATGACGACCACGGTACGGTTCGACGTGGCGACGATGACGCGCCGACCATCGGGACGCGCTGCCCCTGTGTTTATCTGTGTCCCCGATTCCCGGTGTCGGTTGTGGGTTGGTGAATCGCGAAGGGCTGGAGTCAGTCCCAGCGCTCGTCGGCGAGCTCGAATCGACGTGGTCACCGAGAATATGCACGCTCCGGTCGCTCAGATCGAGACGGACAGCCCCACTCACCACCGCCGCCTGCGGCAAGACCCCCATCACCGCACTCGCGACAATCGACTTGCCACAACCGGATTCACCGACCAGCGCCGTGACCGTGCCTCCCGCGACTTCGAGCGACACCTCACTCACCGCATGCACGACAGCGCCACGTCGCACAGGAATCCGCACCGTCAGGCCTTCGATCCGCAGCCCCTTCCGAAGGTCCGCCCAGGGACTTGTGGCCGCCCCGGTCATCGCGGAATCCGAGAAGGTTTGGGCGGCATCAGAAGTCCCCGCAGCGACGACCCGGCCACAGCGACCGCAATGGTCGTCACCACCAGGAATCCCGCCGGGAACACCAACGTCCACCACCCGCCGAGCAACAGCGAACTCCGCGCCTCCTCCAATAGTGTGCCGAGACTCGGTTCGTGCGGCGGCAACCCGAACCCGAGGAACGACAGCGTCGATTCATGCCAGATCGCGTGCGGCAGAAGCAGAACCACCGCGATCAACGCTTGCGGTGCCACGGCTGGCAACAGGTGCCGGGTGAACAGATGGGTGCGTCCGGCCCCGGCAAGCACTGCGGCCGCCACATAGTCGCGTTCACGCAGGCTCAGACTCTCCGCCCGCACGATCCGCGCCACTTGAACCCAATGCGTGAGCCCGATGGACAACACCACGGCCACGGTATTGCCCCGGAACAGTGCGACGATCACGATGCCGAGCAGCAGATGCGGCAGGGCATTGGCGGTGTCGGCGAACCGCATCATCACCCGGTCGACCCACCCGCCTGCCAGCGCCGATACCGCACCGACCAGCACACCGAGCACCGTAGACACCGCCGCCGCGCACACCGCGACCACCAGCGAGGTGCGCAACGCCGCCGCGATCCGTACGAACAGCGACCGTCCCGCAGCATCGGTACCGAACCACCACTGCGCCGACGGCGCCCGCCGCGCCTCGGCGAAATCGGTGAGCCGGTCGTCGACGCCGCCGGGCCACGGCACGACCAGCGCGTAGATCAGCACGGCGACCAGCACCGCGACCGCGACGACGAGCCGCCGCCGAGCACGCTCACCCATCGGCTCGCACCCGTGGATCGAGCAGGACCACCGCGATGTCGGCGAGCAGCGAGCCGAGCAATACCGCACCCGTCGTGACGACCGTCAGCGTTGCCAGCAACGCCATATCCAGGTCTTTCGCCGATTGCACGAAGGCGCCGGCCACACCCGGCCAGGAGAAGATCTCCTCCACCAGCACCGCACCGACCACCACTTCGGGTAGCCGCGCACCGAGGATCGTGACGAACGGGGCCAGCGAGGAAGGCAGGATGTGGCGGCGGGTGATGGTCGCGGTGTCGATGCCACGCGTCACCGCGCCCACCACGAAATCCTCCCCGCGATTGGTAGCCACCGTTTCCCGCACGGCGAGCAACAACCATGGCAGCTGTGAGACCGCCAGGGCGGTGGCGGGCAACACCAGGTGCCGCGCCACCTGTCCCGCATCGACCTCGGCGCCCGCATCGGTGAGCCCCGCAGGCGGCAACCAGCCGAGCCCCACCGCGAACACCGCGATCGCGGCCAGTGACACCACGAACGGCGGCAGGCCCTGCAAGGCGACGCAGACGGCACTCACCACCCGGTCGAGCAGGCCCCCGCGCCGCATCCCCGCGACCACCCCGACGGTGAGCGCCACCGCGACTGCCACCGTCATGGCGACGGCCACCAGCAGCATCGTCCACGGAATGCGTTGGGTGAGAAGATCACCCACCGGCTGGGCGAAGCTGCGCGATACCCCGAGGTCGCCGGTGCACAGGTCGGCGGCCCACTGCGCGTAGAGCCGGTACCAGGGCACGTCGAGCCCCAATTGCCCGGCGAGCACCGCGCGATCGGCGGCGCCGGTGGTTTCGTAGCGGTCGCCGAGGTACCCGACGAGCGGGTCGAACGGTGACACCGCGGCCGCCGCGAACAGCGCCGCCGACACCGCGACCAGCACCGGAATCATCGTCAGCACCCGCCGCCGCGTCATCCGCGCGATGCCACGCCCCCTCACGAGCCGTGCGTCCAGGTCTGCAGCGACCACCACGGCCCCCACGTCACGCCGTGCGCGTGTGGTTCGAGGACCGGTCCCGACATCGTCCACCCCGAATCCTTCACCACATAGGTGTGGTCCAGATGGACGAGGAAGACGTGGCTCGGGTCCTCGGCGTAGCGGGTCTGCACCGCACGGTAGGCGGCCGCCCGGTCAGCCGGATCGAGGGTGCGCCTGGCCTTTTCGAGCAGGGCATCGATCTCGGGATCGGAGTGGCGGCTCGCATTGTCGTACGGGCTGCCCGCGCCCGGATCGACGGTGTGCAGGGTGTTGTAGGCCTGCGTATCGGGATCGAAGGGCTCGCTGCCACCGCCGAGCAGAATGCCCGCCCGTTCGATCCGGGGTTCGATCCGATCCCAGGACAACGCTTCGAGATCCACCTCCACACCGACCCGGCGAGCATCGGAGGCGAAAGCCATGGCGAGGTCACGGCGCAAGGTGTCGGTGGAGTTGTACATCACCGTGAACCGGGCTCGCACACCCTGTTTCGCGCGCACGCCGTCCGCACCGCGCGACCAGCCCGCCGCGTCGAGAATCTGCTCGGCCCGTGCCCGGTCGGACGCGAAAGATACAGCGGGATTGTGTGATTCGCCGTATACCTCCGGAATCGGGGTGTAAGCGGGGCGGCCGTATCCGCCGAGAATGTTGTCGATCATGGCCTGCCGATCGACGGCGAAATTCAGTGCGAGCCGAACAGCGGGATCGCCGGCCACCGGATCACCGGCAGGCAGGGAGACACCACGCCAATCGGCAGAGGCGTTGGCGTGCACCGACATCGGCGCGCGATCGGCGAAGGTGGCGGCCAGTAGCGGCGGCAGCGAGGTTCCGTCCAGCTCGCCGCTCGCCATCCGCTGCGCGCGGGTGTTGTCGTCGGGGACGTGGAGCACCGTGAGCCGCTTCACGGCAGGCGCACCGCCCCAATAGTTCTCGTTCGCCACGAAGACGGCCCGGGTCGGTTCGAGGGTCGTCAGCCGGTAGGGCCCGGTGCCGACCGGCTTCGTATTGAGCGCCGACTCGGTGGCGGGTCCTGGTTCGGCCATCGCCTCCGACGGCACGATCCCGATGAGCAGCTTGGTGGGGAACGCGGCATACGGATGCCGCAGCGTGAATCGCACGGTGGCGGGATCGACGGCCTCGACCCGCTCGATCATCGAGAACGACGAACGGACCTCCGAAGCCGAGGCAGGGTCGAGGATCGCGCGATAGGTGGCCACCACATCGGCCGCGTCGAACGTGGTTCCGTCGCTGAACCGCACGCCCGTGCGCAGCGGCACCGTCCACGCGGCGGCGCCAGGTTCGGCGGTCGGCAACTCGGTGGCCAGTGCGGGTGCGAAACCGGGCATCCCGGAACCACCGGTGAGCCGAAGCAGACCGTCGTAGATCTTCGCCTCGCCTGCCGCGCCGTAACCGGCGATCGGGTTGTATCCGCCCAGTTCGGCGGCATCCGCGAGGACCAGCGAATCGGTGGTCGTGGCGGTCGGCGCACCGCAGGCGGTGAGTACCAGCGCGAACGCGGCCCCCGTGGCGGTCCGAATTCGCATCATGATGTTCCTAGCTGTTTATCTGAACAGATGGACAGATGATAGTCCGGTGCCGAACACGGCGACTAAGCTGAGGGCGTTATGGGAGAGCCACGCACACTGGACGGGTCGCCGGTCGAGCTCGGCAGGCGCGCGATCGGTGATGTCGAGATCCGCGCCTGGGCGCAGCGATTCGACCTGCTCTCGGACCCCAACCGGCTGGAGATCCTGCTCTGCCTGCACCGCACCCCCGGCATCAGCGTGGGTGAGCTCGCCGCCGCGATCGGGCGCACCGAGAACGCGATCTCCCAGGCGCTACGCGTGTTGCGGCACGAGGGGTGCGTCGTATCGAGCCGGGAGGGCCGGACGGTCACCAACCGGCTCGCCGACCCGATCATCCACGAGATTCTGCACACCATCGGCGCCAAACACACCTGACGTCGATCGGCCCTGTTCGGGAGGCGATGATGGCGAAGATCCTGTTCGTGATGACCGGTGCCGACCGCTGGAGTCTCACCACCGGCGCCAAGCACTACACCGGCTACTGGGCCGCCGAATTCACCATCGCCTACCTGGCCTTCCGCGAGGCGGGACACGAGGTGCTGGTGGCGACGCCCGGTGGGGTGGTGCCACCCGTCGACCTGGGCAGCCTCGCGCCGAATGCCAACGGCGGCAACGACAAAGCGCAGGAAGTAGCCGAAACGATCAAGGGCGCGACGGCTCTCGAAAAGCCCGTCGCACTCGGCGAGATCTCCGCCGCCGACATCGACGCCCTCTACTACCCCGGCGGTTACGGGCCGATGGAAGACCTCGCAGGCAACGCCGATTCCGCCGCGCTGCTCGGCGACGCCCTCCGCGCGGACAAGCCGACGGCGCTGATCAGCCACGGCCCCGCAGCCCTGCTCGCCACCGGCGACGACTTCGCGGGCTACCGCGTGACCGCCTTCAGCAATGCCGAGGAAGACCTCAACGGGCTGGCCGACCGGGCGCGTTGGCTCCTGCAGGACCGGCTCACCGAACTCGGTGTCGACTACCGCTGCGCCGAACCCTTCGCGCCACATGTGGAATCGGATCGCTGCCTGCACACCGGCCAGAACCCCGCCTCGACCCCCGACCTCGTCGCCGTCTTCCTCGACGCGCTCAGCCGCCCGGACGCACGATCATGAGCACGACGACGGCCGTCCACAGCAGGTTGTAGATCCCCGCGAGCATCGACAGCATCCGCAGGCGTTTGCCGTCGTCGGGCTCGTCGAGTGCCTCGCGCTGCATCGGGTGGATCTGCACGGCGAGCAGGCCGCCCGCGATGGCCGTGGTGATCATGGCCGAGGTGATCCAGATTTCGTTCATCCGGCCCTGGATGGTGGCCAGGATGATCCCCACCACCGGCACGATGATCGCCAGTTTCGCGTAGTTGCCGGTGATGCGGTGCATCGCGACAGCCACCGACCGGCTGCGCACCGAATCGGGTTCGGGCGCGGCGATCGGCGCGTAGCGGGGGAAAAGACTGGTGGCGACCGCCGAGCCACCGACGAAACGATGCCCGCGAGTACATGCACCGACAGCAAGAAATGTTCCACTACCGACCTCCAGCCTTCAACATGGCTGAAGCGTAGCGCAACCTTCATGGTTGTTGAAAGTACTAGGGCGCGGCGCCCGAGAATGCCTCGAGAATCGCCGCGCCCACCTGTCGCTGGATCGGATCCGCCTCGGGACCGAAGAGCTGAATATCGACCTGCGACACCACTTCTCGTGCCGCCGCCAGCAAGCGGACCCCCTCTTCGGTGAGTTCGATCGTGGACGCCGACCCTGCCCGTGCGGTCCGGTCTCGCACCAATCCCGCCGCGACCAGCGCCTTCACCGAGGTGTGCACGCTCTGCACGCTCGTCCCTGACATCCGCGCCAGCTCGCTGAACGAGGCCCCCGGCACGCCGTTGATGTGCCCGAGCAGTCCCAACCGCGCCACCGTCAGATCCAACGGCGCCAACCCCGCTCCCAACGCCGCTTCCACCCGCCGGCACAGCGTGATCACCAGGATGCTCGGGCTCATGGTCGGCGGTCCGGGTCGCCCGTCGTCAGTGGTCATATCCCGCATTTTCCCGTACGCACACGGCTCGGCGCCCGGCGGATACCGCCGGGCGCCGAGTCTCGTGGTCGCTTACTTCAGCGCTACCCGCGCACCGTTGGAGAAGGCCGAGTCGTGGAATTCGACCGCTGCCGGGGCGGTGCCGGTCGGCACGTCGAACACCAGGACCATCGAGATCTTGTTGCCCGGATTGATCTCGGCGACGAGTTCGTCGTTGACATTGATCTCCGCCGAGGTGTCGTTGGCGAACTCGCGACCCTGATCGTCGATCAGTTTCTGGTTCGCTCCGAAGTACTGCTGGGCGACATCGCCGACAGTGGTCACCTCGACGTGCACGAGCACGAATTCGCCCTGGGCGGTCTTCTGCAGGTACGGGTTGTCGCCGACCGTGCGGACCGGCGGGTCGACCTGCGTCACCGTGAACGCGAACTTCCCGTCGCGGACCTCGGTTCCCGCGGGTGCGGCGACCGACCGTGCCTGCTCGCTCTTGGCCACCTCGTTGGCTGCCCCGCCGATGAGCGCCGCGCAGCCGCCGAAGAGGGCGAGAACCGCGAGCAGGAAGCCGCCGAGTACCCACGGCCAGACCTTGCGCTTCTTCGGCGGCTGCGGGTAGTAGGGCTGCTGCGGGGCACCGGGATTGGTGTGCTGGGGGTGGGACATGACTGGCTCCTCGTCTGGAAAAGGTCAGGTGTGATCGCGCCGGGGCGGATTGTCCGGCGTCGTGGGGATGGGGTTGCCCGGCTGGATGCCGCAGCGTGAATTTGTTGTCGCGCAATCGATTTGCGCGATAGGAGCGGTTTCTGGCCGGTTGCCGCTCCGTTGACAGGGACGCTACACCGAACATGCGTCATTGGCAACAGAAGAACAATGTTTTCAAGCTTTACGAATCTCAAATGTGTACGACAGAACGGAAAAGTAACCAGTCCATGTAAGGTTTGACCTTGACTACCTGGCCGTAGGGCCGGGGGCTGAGAGGAGACCCATGCCGGACTCGACGCCCACCGTGGCCGCCGCCGAGATCTCGCGGTTGGCAGGCGTCACTCGTGCGACCGTCAGCAATTGGCGGCGCCGCCACGCCGACTTCCCTGCGCCCGTTCCGGGTGGCTCGGAGAAACGGCCGCTGTTCGACCTCGCCGAGGTGCAGCAGTGGCTGCGCGGCCATGGCGTCACCGCCGCCGATTCCCCGGTGCAGCGGCTGCGCACCCTCTTGCGCTCGGAGGTCGCCCCCGGCGACGTCGTCGCGCTCATGGCATTCGTCGCCGACAAGCGTGCGAAAGCCGCCGATCCCGTGCGCAAGGCTATCCGCGAGGCGATCGACGAAGTCGGCGTCACCCAGACGCTCGCGGTGCTGTCCGAACGTGGCCTCGACGGGCCGAGTACCGGCGTCTACCCGACCGACCAGCCCGTGGCGGCACTCATGGCCGACCTGCTCGCCGCCGCGTCCTCACCCACGCCGAGCTCGGTGCTCGATCCCTCCTGCGGTGGCGGCACCCTGCTGCTCGAAGCCGCGCGCATCGGCGCGACCCAGCTGAACGGGCAGGACATCCTCCCGGTGCAAGCCGGCCGCACCGCGGCCGCGCTCGGCATCCTCGTCCCGCGGGCGAAGTCCGACATCCGCGCCGGTGACGCCCTGCTCGCCGACGCCTTCCCCGAGACCGAATTCGATGCCGTCATCTCGAATCCGCCCTATTCGCAACGTGATTGGGGTGCCGACGAGCTCGCGCTCGATCCACGCTGGGTGTACTCGGTGCCCCCGCGCGGCGAGTCCGAACTCGCCTGGGCGCAGCACGCCCTCGCCCACCTGCGCCCGGGCGCGACCGCGGTACTTCTCCTGCCGCCCGCCGTCGCGGCACGCTCCTCGGGCAGGCGGATCCGCATGGAACTGTTGCGGGCCGGAGCGCTGCGCGCGGTGATCGCGCTGCCGCCGGGCGCGTCGACGCCGCGTCAGGTCGGGCTGCAACTGTGGGTGCTGCGTCGGCCCGGTGTCGGTAGTCCGGGTGACACGTTGCTGTTCGCCGACACCACCCGCCTGCCGAATCGCGGGGACCAACCGGACTGGCAGCACCTGGCGACCACGGTGCTCGAGTCCTGGCGTGCGTTCGACGCCGGTGACGCGCAGGCCGCGACGGTCCCCGATGTCACCGCCGTGGTTCGGGTGATGGATGTCCTCGACGACGATGTGGATCTGACGCCCGCCCGTCAGGTGCGGGCGGCGGTCGACCCGGGCAACGCCTCGGCCGCCGCGCACACCGCGATCGGTGTGCTCGGTGACCACCTCGGCGAGCTGCGGGCGGTGGCCGAGGCTGTGCGCGAATGGAATTCGGCCCCCGGCACGGACTGGCGTTACGTGGCGGTCGGCAACCTGATCGCCGGTAAGGCGGTGCGGATCGTCAGCGCGACCACCGACCCGGCCCCCGCCGACGATGCGCGCCCGGTCCTCACGGGCCACGACCTGCTCGGCAGCCGGGACCCGTCGGGCATCACGACGCCCGGGTCGCCGGTGGGGGAGCCGATCGAAGAAGGCGATGTCCTGGTGTCGCGGCTGCGCGACGACCACGGTGCCGCCCAGGGCGCCCGCGTCGCCGAGGGTGCCGATATCGGTGCGGTTCCCGGGCCGGGCGTGCTCGTCTTCCGCACCGATCCCGCCCGCGTGGACCCCTGGTTCTTCGCGGGCTTCATCGGCAGCCCCGACAACGCGGCCGCCATGTTCGGCACCACCACCATCCGCCTCGATCCCGCGCGCCTGCGCATCCCGCTGCTGCCGATCGCCGAACAGCAACGCTACGGCGCGGCATTCCGCCGGCTGCACCAGCTCCGGGTGAGCGCCCGCACCACCGCCGACGCCGCCCGCACCGCCGCCGACCTCATCGCCACGGGCCTCACCGCGGGCGCACTGGAGCCCCCGGCGAAGTAGTCGGGGAGCCGCCGACGACATCGCTGCCAACCCCCGGCGGCGTAGTCGAGGCGGTGCCGGTCGGTGCCGGGCAGTATCGTGCTGGCGTCCGGTACCGGTATCGAGCGGGGGGTAGTGGTGGGCGAGATCGTCGACGGGCGGTACGAGATCACCGGAGTGCTCGGTGCCGGTGGGATGGGGGAGGTGCTGGCCGGCTACGACACGGTGCTCGACCGGCCCGTCGCCGTGAAGCGGATCGCGGTGCGCCAGTTCGCGTCCCGTGCCGACCTGGTCGACGAGTTCGTCGCCCGGTTCCGCCGTGAGGCCAGGGTGACGGCCCGGATCAGGCATCACGGCGTGCCCCAGGTGTTCGACGCCGTGCTCGACGCGCGGGCCGACAGCGTGTACCTGGTGATGGAACACATCGACGGCGTGACGCTGCGGGACTATCTGGCCGAGATCGGTGAGCTGCCGGTCGGCTGGGCCGTCGCGATCGCCGCGCAGATCGCGACGGTGCTGTCGTATGCCCATGTGCTGCCGGTGGTGCACCGGGACCTGAAACCGGCCAATATCGTTGTCGCACACGACGGCACGGTGAAGGTGATCGACTTCGGGATCGCGGCGCTGCTCGACGGGAGCACGGGCCGGATCACCAGAACCGGATCGGTTCTCGGCACCGCCGCCTACATGCCGCCCGAGCTGGTGAACGGGCAGGAGGCGGGACCACGCGCCGACCTGTACGCGCTGGGTTGCGTGATGCACGAGATGTTCAGCGGACGAAGAGTTTTCGAAGCCCGATCGGAGTTCGACACCCACAACCGGCATCTGTCCGACCCGCCGACACCGCTGCGCACACTGCGTCGGGACGTCCCCGCCCCGATCGAACAGCTCGTCCTCGAGCTGCTGGCCAAGGATCCGGCGCAGCGACCGTCGAGCGCGCAACTCGTCTACGAGCGGCTGCTGCCGTTCCTGCCCGCGCCGGGCGCGCCGGAGGACCCTGCCTCGCGGACCCATCCCGACCCGACGCGGCTCTTCCGCCGACCCAATCCGCCCGCCGACATCGTGGTGGAACCGCTGCCGCCCAAGCCTTCCCATGAGCTGCCCGCCGCCGGGCTTTCCGAGGCCGCCGCGCGGTATCGCGAACTGTTCGCGCTCGGTCGGGCCGCGCAGGCGGCCGACGTGCTGCTCGGCGTCGTCGACCAGGCCGAACAACGCTTCGGGCCCGACAGCCCGCAGTTGGGTGACCTGCACCGCGATATCGCCACCGCGCTCGAGCACTCCGGTGAACAACGCCGGGCGCTGGCACAGTGGCAGCGGGTCGAAGCGATCGAGGAGCCCACCGGCACCAGGGGCAGGCGGGCGCGGGTAGCCGCGATCGGTTGCCGCGCCGCGCTCGGCGAGCTCACCGCCGCGGCCGCGGTCGACGAGCTGTACCGGATGCTCGGTGAAATACGGTCGGCAGACAACGAATTCGGTGACGACGCGCTGCTGGTCCGGCTCGCGCTCGCCGAGCACCTGCCCGCCGCGGGCGACCACGCGCGGGCCGCGAGGTTCGTCGCCCGGTTACGTGACGACCTCGCGGTGCTGCGGCCACCCGACGACGCGATGCGCCGCAAAATCGAAGCGCTGGCGGCCGAACTCCGCTGCTGAGGTGCGTCCGGGGCATCCCCGGCGGAGTAAGCTGCACGCATCGCTGACAGGGGACGGTGTCGGCCGTCGGAAGTGGAGATCGTGCCGTGCAGTGGGTCGGCAGAATCGGGTGGGTCGTCGGGCTGCTGGCCGGGGCATTCGGGGTGCTGCTCGGCAGCGTCGGGTACTTCACCGGAATCGGCAACGGCAGCCCGTTCGAGATCACCCTGGCCGTGGTGTTCTTCGGGTCGGGGTGCGCGCTCGCGGGAGTGTCGATCTGGCAGCTCGTCATCGGCGACCGTCATAAAAGGCGCGGCTACCCTCGGCAAACCTGGCACACCCCGCCCGCGGGCATCCCGCATGCGGGCGGCTCGGGTTCCTCGCAGGTAGGCCCCGGCCACCCGCACGTCGGCCCGGTCGCCTCGGGCCCAGGCCATTTCGGGTCGCCACCGGCAGGCCACGCACCCGACGGACAGCCACCCGTTGGGCCCGAACCTCCGGTCACGCCGCCCAAACCCCTCCCGTACGCGGCCTACACTCCGCCTTCGGCGCCGATCGCGGCGACCGTCGCCCAGACACCCGAGTGGGTGACGAGCACCCGCAGCATCCACCACTGGCTGCCCACCGGAATTCCGTACGCGAGCGCACCGATCAGCGTGCTCGGTTCGCCCGTCGACCTCGACCGCGACAGCGCCGCGACCATCCCGGTCCGGGTGCGTGACGCGGTCCGCGAGCTCATCGCCATCGAGGGCCCGATCGAACGCGGCCGCCTGGTGACACTGGTCGCCCAACGCTTCGGCGTGCCGAAACCCTCTGAGAAACAACAGATCTGCGTGCTCGGCCAGGTCCCCGAGGAACTGGTGCGCGCGACCCCGCTCGGTGTCTTCGTCTGGCCGTCGAACGTGGACCCCGGCACCTGGCGTGGCTTCCGCTTCACCCCACCCGGCACCACCCGCCCCATCGAGACGATCTGCGGCGAGGAGATCGCGAACGCGATAACCCATGTCGCCCAGCACAACCGCCCCACCTTCGACGACCTGGTCTGGTCCACCCTCACCCAGTTCGCCCACGAACGCACCGGCATCGCCGAAGACCGCATCGAAGCCGCCCTCACCCTCGCGACCCGTCGAGGCAGACTCACCACCGACCCCGCCGGCCGCTACCGTCCGCTGTCTTGATCCGCGAAACCTGTCGGGCAGCGGCTGGATAGTGGCGGCTGAGTAACGATGCGCGGCAGCCCCGATGGAGTACGGCACATGGGTCCTGCCTTCTATCTGAAGATGTCGGTGACGCACAGCTTCGGCGTGTCGAAACCCTCTCAGAAGCAACAGATCTGCGTCATCGGACAGATCCCTGAACTCCTCGTGCGAGCGACCCCGCTCGGGGTCTTCGTCTGGCCGTCCAGCCTCGACCACGCCTCCTCACAACCGAACCCGAACGGCCGCTACCACCCCACTGTCTCGAGCCGCGAAAGCTGCCGCAGGGCAGCGGCATAATGACGGCTGTGTGTAGATATTCGCGGCGGTCGCGATGAAATACCAGAGATCTCCCTCGGTGATCGCGCTGTGGGTTTTGGCGGGTCTGTGGAGTACCGTCTGCCTGTTGGCGGCAGTGTCGTCGCTGGTCGGCTCGGAACCCGGTGCTGGTTCAGCCGTAGTCGGCTCGATCCTTTGCGGCGGCCTACCGCTCGCCGCGGTGTGGTGGCATGACTACGCGCAGGCGCATCGTCCGGTGCCACGTCCGATGATGCACCCGCGGGCTCCGCTACCCCCACCGCCGCCTCGACCGCAATTGCCGGAACGTCTTCTGCTGCCGTGGTATCGGCTCGCCAGGGCATGGGATGTGGTCGCGGAACTACAACGCCAGGGGTGGATCGACGGGAGTTCGACTCGCGGGGTTCCGCAGTCCATGAAACCGCTGCACCGATTGGCGATCGCCGACGGGATGACCGATCAACTCGGTGGTCGACGATCCGGCACGGTCACCCAGCAGATCACCTTGCTCGGCGACCTGCTGGTGGCTCTGGCCGACGAAGCGGTGGAGCATCAGGCGACCATCGGGACCGACTTCACCCCCGCGACCCTGGCGGCCGCCGCTCAGCGGCTCGCGGCGGACCGGGCGGCTTACCAGGAGTTGATGGAACTCGGCGGCGCGTGGGGCGAGCGTCCACTAGGCGGGTAAGGCGGGGGCGGTGCGGGTGTGGGTCACCTCGGGGGCGACGGTGACGATGTCGCAGGCGGCGAGGAGGGTGTGGGGGAAGTCGTCACCGAGGTGGGCCAGGCTCGGCATGACGACGGCCGCGGCGGAGGTCGCGGCGACCACGTCGAGCAGGCGGCCGAGCGGATCGGTGGTGCGGTCGCTGAAGGCCACCGTTTTGGTGAAGCGGTAGCCGAGGCGTTCGGCTAGGGATCGGATCTGCGTTTCGTCCCAGGACTGGGCGACACCCGAGATGTCGCGGCGCAGGTATCCGATCGCCGGTGGCTTCATGGGCATGACCGTACCGGCGCGGAGTGTCGCAGTCGTGAACGCGAGCGAACGCGAGTCGAATTCGCAATCCGACCGAGACCCATTCGCGCGCTGATCGAGTGCTACCACGCCTCATTGGAGATCAGCGCGGTGAGCAACTGGCGGATCGCGGCGACCCGTCGCTCGACACCGGGCAGCTGATCGAGGGCGCATTCGGGGTCGGCGGGCGGCCCGAGGTGGGTGCAGCCGCGCGGGCAGTCCTCGATGGCATCGGCGAGATCGGTGAACGAGGCGATCACGTCGTCGGGCGTGATGTGGGCCAGACCGAACGACCGCACACCCGGTGTGTCGATCACCCAGCCCCCACGGGGCAGCGGCAGCGCCACCGACTGGGTGGAGGTGTGTTTGCCCTTACCCACGCCGGACACCTCGCCGACCGCCCGATAGGCGTCGGGCACAAGGCGATTCACCATCGTCGACTTGCCGACCCCGGAATGCCCGATGAGCGCGGTGAGCCGGTCGCGCAAGATCTCGACCACCGGTTCGATGGGGTCGTCGATCCCCGCGTACAGGATCTTCAGGTCCAAACCCTCGAAGGCCGAAGCGAATTCGGACTCGGCCACCAGGTCACGCTTGGTGAGCACCAGGATCGGTTCCAGCCCACCGGCATACGCGGCGACCATGGTCCGTTCCACGAATCCCGTGCGCGGCGGCGGATCGGCCAGGGCGACGACGATGAACAACTGCTCGGCATTGGCGACGACGATCCGCTCGAACGGATCGGTGTCGTCGGCGGTGCGCCGCAACACCGTTCGCCGATCGGCGACCCGGACGATCCGGGCAAGACTGTCGGGCTTGCCGGTGAGATCACCGACGACGCCCACCCGGTCGCCGACGACGATCGGGGTGCGGCCGAGCTCACGGGCCCGCATGGCGACGATGCGCCGGTCGGGGTCACCGTCGAGGACACACCCCCACCGGCCACGGTCGACCGCGACGACCATGGCGTCCTCGGCGTCGTTGTGCTGCGGCCGGGTCTTGGTACGCGGGCGGGAGGAGGCCTTGCCGGGACGAATCCGCACATCGGATTCGTCGTAGCTGGCCGCGGTGCGTCCTCGGCGACTCAGCGCGCCACTCCTTCACCCGATAACGCCGGCGCGAGCATCTGCTCCCACAGCGCGACGAAAGTCGGCAGGGTCTTGGCGGTGGTGCCGATGTCCTCGATCTCGATACCGGGCACCCGCAGGCCGAGAATCGCACCGGCGGTGGCCATCCGGTGATCGGCGTAGGAATGCCACTGCCCGCCGTGCAGCGGGGCGGGCACGATCTCCAGCCCGTCGGCGGTCTCGGTGACATTGCCGCCGAGCCGGTTGATCTCGGCGGAAAGCGCTGCCAGACGGTCGGTTTCGTGCCCACGCAGGTGGGCGATGCCGCGCAGCACCGACGGCGAGTCGGCCAGCGCGGCGAGCGCGGCGACGGTGGGGGTGAGCTCGCCGACGTCGTGCAGGTCGATATCGATGCCGGCCAGCCGTTCCGGCCCGCGCACGGTGAGGATCCCGTCGAAGACGCGAGCCTCGGCGCCCATGCGGACCAGGATCTCGCGGATCACGTCACCGGGCTGGGTGGTGCCGCGCGGCCACATCGGCACGCTCACCTCGCCGCCGGTGACCGCGGCCGCCGCCAGGAACGGCGTCGCATTGGACAGGTCGGGTTCGATCTCCCAGTCGACGGCGCGGATCGGGCCGGGCGCCACCGTCCAGGTCTGCGCGCCGCGCACGTCGCTCGGGGTGGTGACGGCGACATCGGCGCGGCGCAGCATCTCCACCGTCATCTCGATGTGCGGCATCGACGGCAGCACACCACCGCTGTGGTTGACGGTGATGCCCTGCTCGAAACGGGCGGCCGAGAGCAACAGGCCGGACACGAACTGCGAGGACCCGGAGGCGTCGATGGTGACCTCACCGCCGCGCAGCGTCCCGCTGCCGTGCACCACGAACGGCAGCGCGTCTCCCTCGATGTCGAGGCCGAGGCTGCGCAGCGCGTCGAGGATGGTCGACAGTGGCCGGTGCCTGGCCTGCTCGTCGCCGAAGAAGGCGACATCGCCGGTGGCCAGGGCGGCGGCGGGCGGCAGGAACCGCATGATGGTTCCCGCGAGGCCGCAGTCCACGGCAGCACTGTGCAGCGGTGCGGGGGTGACCTCGAGGGTCTCGGCGTCGCCGACGATCTCGGTGCCGAGGGCGCGCAGGGCGGCGATCATCAGGTCGGTGTCGCGGCTGCGCAGGGCACCGGTGAGGGTGGACGGCCCATCGGCCAGTGCGGCGAGGATGAGCGCGCGATTGGTGATGGATTTCGAACCGGGCAGGGTCACGGTCGCGTGGACGGGGACCTCGATGTGGGGCGCTGGCCAGAAACTCACCCGCCCATCCTCTCTCATGTGCGGTCCGGACACACGGGTGGCGTAGGAATTCGCGTCGCCGCGTCGGCCGAATTTGTCGGACTCCGGTGCCACCATGGTTCTCATGTGCGGACGATATGCGACTACGACCAACCCCGGTCGCCTGGCGGCCGAGCTCGACGCGGTCGACGAAACCGATCTCGACAACCCCGACGAGACGGTGAGCTACAACGTGGCGCCCACCAGCCAGGTGCTCACCGTGGTCGAACGCCACGAGCACGACCATCCCGACGACGATCCGCGCCTGCGGATCCGCCGGATGCGCTGGGGGCTGATCCCGCACTGGACCAAGGCGGCCGAGCCGGGTGTTCCGGCCAAGGGCAAACCGCTGTTCAACGCCAGGGCCGACAAGATCGTCACGGCACCGTCGTTCCGTGACTCGGCCAAGTCCAAGCGGTGCCTCGTCCCCATGGACGGCTGGTACGAGTGGCTCGTCGAACCCGCTCCGACCGGCAAGGGCAAGGCGGTCAAGAAGCCGTTCTTCATGTCCCACGCCGACGGTTCGCAGATCTACATGGCCGGACTCTGGTCGGTGTGGCGCGACCGGAGCAAGCCCGACGCGCAACCGCTGATGTCGTGCACCATCCTCACCACCGACGCGGTGGGCGAGCTGGCCCGCATCCACGACCGCATGCCCTTACCGATGCCGCGTGAGCACTGGGACGCCTGGCTGGACCCGGATCATCCGGCACCCGCCGAGTTGCTCGGCGGGCCTGCCGCGGACGAGGTGGCGAATATCGTCGCGCGACCGGTGTCAACGTTGGTGAACAACGTGCGCAACAACGGCCCCGAACTGCTGGTTCCCGACGAAGAGGCCGGGCAGACCACACTGCTGTGATCGTGCCCGGCCGCCAGGAAACTCAGAGTGGGCAGGGCACCGAATCGGTGGCGATGTTCAGACCGCACTTGATGGCGCCGGTGACCAGGTCGATGATCTCGGTGGCAAGTCCGCCGCCGAGGTTCTCTGTCTTCTCGGCCTGCTCGTTGTTCTCGGCTCCCGGCGCGTTCTTCGGGCTGGTGCCCTGGCCGTTGAGCGGGTAGTCGCCGGGTTCGGTCGGTGCGGACGGCGCCACCGGTGGGATCGCCGCGGCGGGAACGGCGGCCTCCGCGGCGCCGAAGCCGAGTATCAGGGCGAGGGACAGGGTGGCGATCGTCGAGCGAGTGGACATTTTTCGCATCACATCCTCGGGTCGAATCGGTCGTACCGGGCGCGGAATGCGTCGGTAGTGGATTCGGAACGGGACTGTGATCGGATTGCTACGCGGTGATCGGAGCCGTCACCGCGCCTGCTGCTCGCACCAGATCGGCGGGCGCGAGCTCGATCTCCAGGCCCCGTTTACCCGCGCTGCACAGCACCCGATCCCACTCCAGCGCCGAGGCGTCGACCACGGTTGCCAGCCTTTTGCGCTGCCCGAGCGGGGAGACCCCGCCGAGCACATATCCGGTGGTTCGTTCGGCCTTGGTCTTGTCGGCCATGCCGGCCTTCGGTGCACCGAGCGCGGCCGCGGCGGCCTTGAGCGACAACTTGGCGGGTACCGGAAGGACCGCGACGGCCAGCGCGCCGGTGGAGAGCTCGATCACCAAGGTCTTGAACACCTGTGCCGCCACCACGCCCAGCGCGTCGCCGAGCGCGTCGACAGCTTCCGCGCCGTAGGAGTCCGCACGCGGGTCGTGGGCGTAGGAGTGGACCTCGTGCGCGATTTTCGCAGCGGTAAGAACCTTGATCGCGGGCGTCGACGCGGCAGCCATGAGCACACCCTAAAACCGGCCGATCGGGAACACAGCCGGGGGAGTGCCTGTTGCACAGCAGTGACACCCCCCGAGACAACGTGAGGAGAGATAGTGACACTGCTGCTCGAGGAGCGTCCCCTCGCGTCGGGGGACGTGCGATTGCCCATCGACACCGTGCTGCCGGTAGATTCGGTGGCTACGGCGATCGAAGGGATTGGTGTGACGAGCGACGATGACGTGGTGCCTACCGAGGCGTCCGGCGCGCAAGTCGACGAAGCCGAGCTGGCGGCCCGGTTCGAGCGCGACGCGCTGCCGATGCTCGACCAGCTCTACGGCGCCGCCCTGCGGATGACCAGGAATCCGGCCGACGCCGAAGACCTGGTGCAGGAGACGTACGTCAAGGCGTTCCAGGGATTCAAGTCCTTCAAGGAGGGCACCAATCTGCGTGCCTGGCTGTACCGGATCCTGACGAACACCTACATCAACTCCTACCGCAAGAAGCAGCGCCAGCCCGCGCAGTACCCGACCGACGAGATCACCGACTGGCAGCTGGCCGCCACCGCCGAGCACAGCTCGACCGGTCTGCGTTCGGCCGAGGTCGAGGCCCTCGACGCCCTGCCCGACGACGAGATCAAGGCCGCGCTGCAGGAGTTGCCGGAGGAGTTCCGGATGGCGGTGTACTACGCCGACGTCGAAGGCTTCCCGTACAAGGAAATCGCCGACATCATGGGCACCCCGATCGGTACCGTGATGTCGCGGCTGCACCGCGGCCGCAAGCAACTCAAAGGTCTGCTCGCCGGGGTGGCGCGCGACCGTGGATTCGACCGTGGGGAACGCCAGGAGGTTTCGAAGTGAGCGACCCCGATATGGAGATGGACTGCACCGCCGTACTCGCGGATGTGTGGCTCATGCTCGACGGTGAATGCGACGAGGCCACCCGCGCGCGGTTGCAGGAACACATGGACCACTGCAGCCCCTGTATCGAGGCCTACGGCATCGAGGAGAAGATCAAGGGTCTGCTCAACCGCAAGTGCGGTGGTGAGCACGCGCCCGAAGGTCTGCGTGAACGGCTGAAGGTGGAGATCCACCGCTGCATCACCGTCACCAGGGTCGAGTCGACCGAAGGCTGACGGCAGCGAAAAAGGGGCACCCGACGGGTGCCCCTTTTTCGTGTCCCGAGCCTGGCTCAGGCGTTGGGCCGCTTGCCGTGGTTGGCTGCGTTGCCCTTACGGCTGCGCTTCTTACGTCCGCGCTTACCCATAGGTAGCTCCCTTCTCTGGGTCCTCCCCGCCGCAGCGCGGAGCACAATCTGATCGAGAGCCATTGTTTCACGTGTGGTTGGCTGTAGCTTCGGCGGATACGGCCACGGCCGCGAGCGCGGTGGCCGACACGACTACGAACGGGGTGTCATGGTGGAAGAAGTGCGCGCGGAGATGGTCTCCACCGTGCTCGCTGTCGAGGTGGCGGTGGGTGATCACGTGCACGTCGATCAGACCCTTGTGCTGCTCGAGTCCATGAAGATGGAGATCCCGGTGCTCACCGAGGTGGACGGCGAGGTCACCTCGGTCGACGTCACCCCTGGCCAGGTTCTACAGGCGGGCGACCTGATCGCCACCATCGCGTAAGTCACACGAGAAACGAAGCGGTAGATCCAGCGTGGCAACACTGAGCGAGCTCCTGGCCGAACACACCGACCTTCCCGGCACCGCCGTGGACCATCTGCAACGAGTGGTCGGCGATTGGCAGTTGCTCGCCGATCTGTCGTTCTCGGATCTGCTGCTGTGGGTGGGCGCAGGCCCGGTGGCAGACGGCGCCGACGTCGTGTGCGTGGCCCAGATCCGGCCCACCACTGCGCCGACGGTGCACCTCGACGACAAGGTGGGCACCACCGCGTCGCGGACCGACTTCCCGCAGGTGTTCGACGCGCTGCTCGCCGGGGCCGCCGTGCGCACCGACACCGAGGTGCGGGTGAGCGGCGCCGCGGACGCGAGCCCGGTGCACGCGGTGCGCGAGGCCATTCCGGTGCGCTGCGGGGAGGACGTGATCGCCGTGCTGAGCCGCGACGGCGACCTGCAGCGCTCCCGGGTGCGTTCCACCCTGGAGACGGCCTATGTGTCGGCCGCCGACGACCTGTGCCAGATGATCGCCGACGGCAGCTTCCCCACCCCGGAGGACCGGGCGGCCACCCATTCCAGCCCGCGCGCGGGTGACGGCTTCATCCGGCTCGATACCCAGGGGCAGGTGGTCTACGCCAGCCCGAACGCGCTGTCGGCCTATCACCGGATGGGATTGCAGGCCGATCTGGTCGGCCAGGATCTCGCGGTGACGACCCGCTCACTCATCACCGACCCCTTCGACGCGCAAGAGGTGGTGGCCGATATCCAGGCCGCGCTCGCGGGCCGTACGGGTCGCCGGATGGAGGTCGAGGCGCGGGGTGCGACGGTGTTGCTGCGCACCCTGGTGATGCGGCCGGGCGGGCAGCTGGCTGGGCCTGCGGTGCTGGTGCGCGATGTCACCGAGGTGAAGCGCCGCGACCGCGCCCTGCTCAGCAAGGACGCGACCATCCGTGAGATCCACCACCGGGTGAAGAACAATCTGCAGACCGTCGCGGCGCTGCTGCGGCTGCAGGCGCGTCGCACCGAGAATCCGGAAGCCCAAGTGGCACTGACGGAATCGGTGCGCCGGGTCACCTCGATCGCGTCGGTGCACGAGATGCTGTCGATGTCGGTGGACGAGGAAGTCGACCTCGACGAGGTCGTCGACCGGCTGCTGCCGATCATGGCCGACGTGGCCACCGTGCACACCGCGCGCATCAAGGTGCGTCGCGCGGGTTCGCTCGGGGTGTTCTCGGCCGAGCGGGCGACCCCGCTGGTGATGGTGCTGACCGAACTGGTGCAGAACGCCATCGAGCACGCCTTCGACGCGGGGCAGAACGGTACCGTGACGATTCGCTCGGAGCGTTCGGCGCGCTGGCTCGACGTGATCATCAGCGACGACGGTCGTGGCCTGCCCACCGGCTTCAGCCTGGAGAGTTCCGACCGCCTCGGCCTGCAGATCGTGCGGACTCTGGTGACCTCGGAACTGGGCGGTTCGATCGGGTTGCACCCCGGTGCCGATGTCGGTACCGACGCGGTGCTTCGGGTTCCGCTCGGTCGCCGTTCCGCACGATAGAGCTTCGAAAACTGTTGCAGGGCAACAATAAACCCGGCACCCATGGGTGCCGGGTTCTCACATGCGTTACCGGACCGGGGCTGCTGGCCCGGTAACGCCCGTCTTGTCTACCTAGACGGAGGTACGCGTACGGGTGCGCGCGTTGCGCCGCTTGAGCGCGCGACGCTCGTCTTCGCTCATTCCGCCCCACACGCCGGCGTCCTGGCCCGACTTCAGGGCCCACGACAGGCAATCGGCGGTGACGGGGCAGCGGGCGCAGACCAGCTTGGCATCGGCAATCTGCGCGAGCGCAGGACCGCTGTTACCCACCGGGAAGAACAGCTCGGGGTCCTCGTCGCGACAGATGGCCTTGTGGCGCCAGTCCATTCCTCTGCTCCTTTGCGCGGGCGCCACAAAGGGCACCTCTGGTTAGTGGATCGTTCACTTGTGCGACTCGAATGTTTCCGCACGGTTGCTTGTGAATGCTTTCACGATCACCGTAGATGTCAATAGGTCTGCGGCGCACCGTGGGGGAGATCACGCTCTAGGCTGCCCACATGGGGCACCTGCCCGGTCCTTTGTACTCGCGTCTCCGGGTTTTCGCAGCGCAACCCGGAGATTTTTTCGAGAGTTCCTTGCTCAGACCGGCTTCGGAGCCACCACATCGAGCACGCTCGGTACCGATGTGAAATGCACCATCTTGCGTTTTCCGATGAAGTCGCCATCGATTTGCAGGCCGATCTCACCGGGTGAATCGATGCGAACCGAATCGACATCGTCGATCCGAAACAGCGCGTCCGCCTTAGGGTTTCCATTCTCGCTCAGCAACTGCCGGGCGAGCAACAGGGTGCGCGTCACACTCATCGTCCCCATCGCGAACACCCCGAGTCCCGTTTCGAAGGTCGTACCGGGATTCGTGCGAACCGGACGATCCTCCAGATAGGTCCACGGGCTCGAATTCGTGACGAAGGCGTAATACACCGACTCCACCGGATCGTGTCCCGGAACGGTAACGGTGACGCTCGGTTCATGCCTGCGCGCGCGGAAGAACTGCCGAACCGTCGTCCGCAGATAGCGCGCCGGAGTGGCCTTGCGACCTTTGGCGCGGGCCGCGTCGATCGCCTCGCACACATCCGCGTCGAGGCCGACTCCGGCGCTGAATGTGAACCACCGGTCATCGGCGAGACCGAGCCCGATCCGGCGGTCCGCGTCGCGGCCGAGCAGATCGATGAGCTGGTTGGTAGCTGTCACCGGATCGGGGGAGATGCCGAGGGCGCGGGCGAACACATTGGCCGAGCCGCCGGGGATCACCCCGAGGCGGGGCCGCCACACCTGATCGTCTTCCACCTGAGGCAGGGGCAGGAAGCCGTTGATGGTCTCGTTGACCGTCCCATCGCCACCGTGCACGACGATCAGGTCCATCTCCTGGGTCGATGCCCACTGCGCCAGTTCGGCCGCGTGACCGCGATGCTGGGTGTGCGCAACGGTCAGCTGCGTCCGGCTCTCCAGGGCATGCGCGAGCAGGTCCCTGGTCGCCGGCGTGGTCGAGGTGGCATTCGGATTAACGATGAGCAGCGTCCGCACTGGGTCGAGGGTAATGCGAGCGGCCGGACACCGGTTGTCGCCCGGCCGACGGCACCCGACGACGCGTCGTCGTAGGCTTGGCGCCGTGACGGAGCACGACATGACCACAGGCGACCAGCACGACGACGGCGCGCAGGCCGAGAGCGGTATCCCGACGACGGTGCGGGTGGCCGGTGCAATCGTCACCCTCGAGGGTCTGGCCGGTGTCGGCACGGCGGTCGTGCTGATCGTGCGGGCGCTGACCGGCCACGACCAGTCGGTGGCCAGCGGGGTCGGCACCGCCATGTGGTTCATCGCGCTGTTCGGCGGGGTGCTCGCGGCCGGGATCGCGTTGCTGCGCGGCAAGCGCTGGGGCCGGGCCATCGCGGTCATCGCGCAGATCCTGTTGCTGCCGGTCGCCTGGTCGTTGCTGACCGACTCGCATCAGCCGCTGTACGGCACCCTGCTCGCCATCGTCGCGCTCGGCGGCCTGGCCGCCCTGTTCGCACCCGCGTCGAGCCGGTGGATGGCGCAGGACTACGGCGAGCTGCCCGAAGAGCGTTAGCCGGTCCTCGCGCGCAGCGCCTGGCGGCACAGGTGGTCGGCGGCGCGAGTCGTTTCCGGTTGCCGGTAATTCTTCGTGAGCGCGAGCACTTGAGCGCAGGCGGTGTCGAGGTCGACGAGATGACCCACCGAGACGAACAGTGGTTTCACACCGTCCCTTGTGCGCAGTGCGCGGCCGACGATCTCGCCGTCGATCGTCACCGCACTGCTGTCACCGCGTCGCGGCCCGGGTTCGCCGTATTCGCCCCACACCGATTTGGCGACACCGATCGTCGGAATTCCCGTCAGCAATCCGACATGACAGGCGAGGCCGAATCGGCGCGGATGTGCCCGGCCCTGTGCGTCACACACGAGCAGATCCGGTGTGCGCGTGAGTTTTTCGAGGGCGGCGACGGTGGCGGGGAGTTCCCGGAAAGCGAGCAGGCCCGGCACGTAGGGAAATGTCGAAACACCGTATGCCACCGCCGTTTCCACGGTCTCCAGGGTTTGCGCGTCGAGAATTACCGCCGCCGTGGCAACGGTGCCGTCCTCGGCGTAGGCGGAATCGATTCCGGCCACTGTCGAGAATTGCGGTGGCACAGGGTTTTCGGCGCGAACCAGCGGGCGAAGCCGATCTTGCAGTGCGACGGCGTCCTCGGGTGTGGCGGGCCAATCGTGCGGTAGAGCTATGCGCATCCGATATCACCGCACCGACGCGGCGAGCGCGGACAGTTCCTTTCCCGCGAGCCGATACCCGATCCATTCGTCTTGCGCTGTGGCACCGAGGGATCGGTAGAACTCGATCGACGGCGTGTTCCAGGTGAGCACCGACCACGACACCCGGCTGTAGCCGTGCGTGACCGCCTCGGCGGCCAAGGCCGCGACCAGGGCGCGGCCGAGCCCCGTGCCGCGCGCTTCGGGACGCACGTAGAGGTCCTCGAGGTAGATGCCGTGCACGCCGTCCCAGGTGGAGTAGTTCAGGAACCAGATCGCGCACCCGACCACCTCGCCGTCGTGCTCGGCGACGTGGGCGAACACGGCGGGCGACGGCCCGAACAGGGCCGCGCTCAGCTGCGCTTCGGTGAGTGTGCACGCCTGGGGAGCCTTCTCGTACTCGGCGAGATCGTGCACGAGCCCGACCATCGCGGGCACGTCGGTTGCGGTGGCGCGACGCACGCTCAACGGAGGTCTCCTTCGGTGCGGTGAGTCAGGTTGTGGGCCCAGATCGTATGCGCCCCATGGTCGTAACCGAGAACGCTCACCGCGCCGGTCGACATCGCGAACCGTCGCCCCTCGCGCACCGCGAACTCGCCCCAGCGGGCGATCAGCACGCGGGAGAAGTGTCCGTGCCCCACCAGCACCACATCGCGGTCGGCCAGGACCGGCTCGGCGCGGTCGAGGACGTGGTCGGCGCGGGCGCTCACCTGCTCGGCCGTCTCACCGCCGGGCACCGGGTGGGTCCACACGGTCCAGCCGGGGACGGTTTCGCGGATCTCGGCGGTGGTGATGCCCTCGTAGTCGCCGTAATCCCATTCGACCAGTTCGTCGTCGACGTGGATATCGGCGAGCCCGGCCAGTTCGGCGGTCTGGCGCGCACGCCGGCGCGGGCTGGTGAAGACGAGCGGATCACGCAGGTCGAGGGACTTCACGACCAACCCGGCCGCGCGGGCCTGCGCCTCGCCGAGTTCGGTCAACGGCAGATCGGTGCGGCTGGTGTGCTTCCGTTGCGCGGACCACGTGGTTTCGCCGTGGCGGAGCAGGACCAAACGGGCGTCGGATGCGGACATGGCTCCATCATGACAGCCCGGCGGGCTCAGCCGAGTGCGTAGAGCCTGCCACCGCGTCGTTCGAAGACGGTGTCGCCGAGTACCGCCGTGCTGATCGGGTCGCCGCGGTAATCGCTGCGCTGCACCGCGATCCGGGCAACGGTCGTTCCGGTGGCGAAATCCACCGCGAGCATGCCGTCGGTGACGGGGACCAGCAGTTTGCCCGCCATCGACGCCGGGGTTCCGAGCACGTCGCGCACCGTCCAGGTGGGCTGTAATGTGGCGGCGCTCAAGGCGATCAAGGTCTTGCCGGTGAACACGTAGATCGCCGAGCCGAGCCGGGTCACGGTGGTGCGGTCGGTCCAAGGGTCGGCCAGCGCGGCGGAGGACACCTCGTTGCCGGTGCCGTCGTGCACGGCGATGCGGGCCGGTTGCGCGAGACCTGTCGCGGTGGCCGGAGTCGGCGGATAGTAGACGGCGATCTTGGCATCCGACACCGCGATCACCCGCACCTCGGCGGCGTCGGCACCCGGTGCCGTGAGCAGGCGCGAGCCGTGCTCCTCGGGTGCGGTGGCCTCCTTCGGCGACGGGGCGAGCACCGTCAGCCGGGCGCCCGGATCGTCCGGGCACCGTTCGATCACCGCCAGCCGCGACGAACTCGACGCGGCAGACCGGAGCTCACATCCATTGCGTGGCTGGGTATTCGGGTTCACGGGCGCGTCCACGTAGCCGTACTCGAGCGTGCGGACCAGATCCGAACGCCACATCTCCAGCCGGTCGGCACCGAGGGCGAGCAGATAGGTGCCGTCGCCGGAAAGCCGGATCGCGTCGTCCATGTAGCTGCTGCGAGCGATGCTGCGGCCACCGGTGTCCGCGTCGAGCATAGTGGTCTGGCTGCAACCACGCTGATCGCGGTAGGTCGCGATCACCGACCCCCACTGCGCCTCCACCCCGCACAGCGGCATGTCCCGCCGGTACCACCACCGCTGCTCACCGGTCACCGGATCGCGACCGCTCACCGTGCCTTCGTCGCCGGTGACAACCACATTCCCGGCGACGAGCGCCCGCGAACTCGCCGAGTCCGCCGCGTGCCACCGTTCGCGCAGCGTGCCCGGCAACTGCGTCGCGGCCACCACGGTTGGTGCGGGGGAGTCGGCGGTGACGGAATCGGTGCCGGTGGCGTCGGCACGCGCCCAGACGACGGCCGCCGCGACCAGGCAGACAACGGCGATCGTTACGGCGGCGATGACATCGGCACGGGTACGCCGCTCCGGAACAACCACGCCAGCGACCCTAGCTCATCCGCCTCCCCGGGGATTTAGGCCAGGCTCAGGTACGGTGAACTTTGCGTCGGCGGCCAGACGAATTCGGTGTGTCGCGGTAGCCCGTACCCGGTGAGTTACCCATGTGCTGGACTGCTGCTCCGGGGATTTCGGCCAGATTCAGGTGCGGTGAGGGTTGCTTCGGCGGCCAGACGGGGTAGCGGGTCACCCTAGCCCGTCCCCGGTGAGTTACCCATGTGCTCGCCTGCTGAAGGTAGTGGGCACTTATGCCGGGTGAGTACGCGAACGGCCCGCCATCTGGTGATGACGGGCCGTTTCGGGTGGTGCTGGGTGCGGTCAGGCGTCGACGGTTACCTGCGTATCGGCGCTGGTGTCCGCGGGCTTGCGACGGCGGCGGCGGCGAGCGGGCTTGGGCTCGGCGTCGGAATCGGTCGCCTCGGCGGGGGTCGAATCGGCCGCAGCCGACTCGGTGGTGGCCGATTCGGTCGGTGTCGACTCGGTGGGCGCCGAATCAGTGGCCGACTCGGTGGTCGCGTCGGTGCCCTCGGCGGGCTTGCGGCGGCGGCGACGGCGGCGGGCCGGCTTGTCGCCTTCGGCGGTGTCGCTCGCGTCCGACGATTCCTCGGTGGTGGTCTCCGAAGCGGTCGTCTCGGCGGACTCGGCCTTGCCGCCACGGGTGCGGCGGCGGCTGCGCGTGGTCTTGGGGCGCTCGGTGCGCTCCACGACGACCGTGTCCTCGTCGCGCTCCGGCTTCGGCTTGCGGACCACACCGGTGATGCCCTCGGGGATGCCGAGGTCGGAATACAGGTGCGGCGAGCGCGAGTACGTCTCGGCGGGATCGGCCATGTTCAGGCCGAGCGCCTTGTTGATCGACTCCCAGCGGTGCAGCTCGTCCCAGTCGATCAGGGTGATCGCCACGCCGGTGCGACCCGCGCGACCGGTGCGCCCGATGCGATGGACGTAGGTCTTCTCGTCCTCGGGGCACTGGTAGTTGATGACGTGGGTGACGTCGTCGATGTCGATACCGCGCGCGGCGACATCGGTGGCGACCAGCACATCGATGGTGCCGTTGCGGAACTTGTTGAGCGCCTTCTCCCGGGCCACCTGGTTCAGGTCGCCGTGCACGGCGCCGACAGCGAACCCGCGCTCGGCCAGATCGTCGGCCACCTTCTGAGCGGTGCGCTTGGTGCGGGTGAAGATCATCGTCGCGCCACGGGACTCGGCCTGCAGCACGCGGGCGACCAGTTCGGCCTTGTCCATCGCGTGCGCGCGATAGACGAACTGCTTGGTGCGGTCGTGCACCGCGGAATCATTGGCCAGCTCGGCGCGGATGTGCGTCGGCTTGGTCAGGAAGGTGCGGGCGAGAGTGATGATCGGCCCGGGCATGGTCGCCGAGAACAGCATCGTCTGACGCTTGTCGGGCACCATCGTGAGGATGCGCTCGATATCGGGCAGGAAGCCCAGGTCGAGCATCTCGTCGGCCTCGTCGAGGACGAGCACGCCGATCTTGCCGAGGATCAGATGGTTCTGGTTCGCCAGGTCCAGTAGTCGACCCGGGGTGCCGACGACCACGTCGACGCCCTTGTTCAGGTCGGCGATCTGGGAGTCGTAGGGGCGGCCACCGTAGATGGCAGCGACCTTCAGCGGGCCCTGGTGGTTGGTCAGGTACTTGCTCGCGTTCTCCAGGTCCTTGGTCACCTGGATGCACAGCTCGCGCGTGGGCACGATGACCAGCGCGCGCGGCGTGCCGTCCAGCGGGGTGGTCCCGGTGTCGGCGGTCGCGATGCGGTGCAGCAACGGCACACCGAAACCGAAGGTTTTACCCATACCGGTGCGGGCCTGGCCGATGAGATCCTCGCCGGCCAGTGCCAGCGGCAGGGTGAGTTCCTGGATCGCGAAGGTGCGTTCGATACCGATCTCGCCGAGCGCGCGCACAATTTCGGAGCGCACCCCCAATTCGGCGAAACTCGGCGGCGTGTGGGTGTCGTCCAGTTCGGCCGTCAGCAGGGTGTCGGCCACACCGGGTTCCTGTTCGACAGTGATCTTGCTCAGGGTACGTGCCTTCCTCGTCATTGCATCTCGCACGCACGAGGTGGGGCGGGCCGGTCGGCCCGCGACGACCACATATCCGCCTGTGATACTCGCCGGGCCAGCGCCGATCGCGTCTGCGTCATCGGCGCGGCACATCGGTGATACGGATTCGGTGCGCGCACATTTTCCTGGTCAACGCTGCCGGGTGGCGCTGTGCGCCGTGGTGTGACGCGCCCGCGAAGTGTGCCGGGGCTACGAAACTAGCGTTGTCCACAGTGATTGTAGCGTGATATTCTGCGCAATCCGAATTTCACGCCGTTCAGGTGTCGTACGAAAAACGAAATCGCCGCCGGTCACACCCGCATACACGGTGCGTCGCAGTGCAATTCACCGTTTCCGGTTTTCGCGCGTGTCGCGGATGTAATAGAGGTCACTGTAACCGGCGGTACCGGGATGTGAGAGATTTCTTGTCGTGAGCATCACCGACACCGTCACCACCGCCGCGCGTAACGCCTGGGCGCTGAGCTTCGGCGCGGGCATCGAGGCACCCGACCCCGCGCCCTCGACCGTGCTGTGGGACGAACCGCACCGCTTGCTGCGTCGCTACGGCACCGAAAGCGACTCCGCCACAACCGATTCCGCGGTGCTGCTGATTCCGCCGCTCGCGGCGCCCGCCACCTGTTACGACCTGCGCCCCGACCAGAGCCTGGTTCGCCACCTGGTGTCCACCGGCCGCCCCACCTACCTCATCGATTACGGCGACATCGGCTTCGCCGATCGCCGGATGGGTTTCGAGGACTGGGTCACCGACATCCTGCCCGAGGCGATCCGCCGGGTCAGCGCCGATCGCGGTGGCGCGCCCGTCGACCTCGTCGGCTGGTCCATCGGCGGCATTTTCGCCCTGCTCACCACCGCCGCCAACGCCGATCTGCCGATCCGTTCGGTCACCGGTGTCGGCCCGCCGCTCGATTACGACAAGATGCTCGGCATGCCGCAGGTGCGCGCGGTCGCCCGGATCACCGGCGGCAAGGCGGTCACCAACGTGGTGCGGGCCGTCGGTGGCATCCCCGCGCCGCTGACGAAATTCGCCTACCGGGTGGCGGCGTTCGACCGCGAACTGGCGCGGCCGATGTTCATCGCGGGCAATATCGCGCGCACCGAGACGCTGGCCCGAATGGAATCCATCGATCGGTTCCAGGCCGCCATGCCCGGCTACCCCGGCCGCTTCTACGGGCAGCTGTGGGGCCGGTTCATCCTGGCCAACGACATCGGCAAGGGCCGGGTGCACCTGCGCGACCTCACCATCGACCTCGCCGAGGTGCGGGTGCCGGTACTGCTGTTCGGCGGCACCGCCGACGTCATCACGCCGAAGGCCGCTGTCGAGGCCGGTTTGCGCACGCTCACCGGGTCGCCCTCGGTGACCTACGAGGTCGTTCCCGGCAGCCACCTCGGCATTCTCACCGGACCACAGGCCCGCGACACCACCTGGACGCATCTGGACAAATTCCTGGCCGATCGCGACTGATCCGCGATCGCGACTACGATTGGTGGTCATGGGAGCCCAGACCTCTGCCGCGCCGGAAGTTTTCTCGACCGCACCGCTGTCCGCCGACCACCCGGGGGTGACGGAGCTGTTCGCGGTCCTCGCCTACGGCGAGCTGTCCGCGTTCTATCGGCTCGCCGAGGAAGCCAAGCTCGCGCCGTCGGTGCGCGGACGAGTGGCGGTGGCCAAGATGGCGGCCGCGGAGCTGGCGCACTTCGAGGCGCTCGAGGCGGCGCTCGGCGCGCGCGGGGTGGACACCGAGCGGGCGATGGACCAGTACCAGGGCGCGCTGGACTCCTACCACGCCTCCACCGACCCGTCGACGTGGCTCGAGTCGATGGTGAAGTTCTACGTGGGTGACGGCCTGGCCGCCGACTTCTACACCGAGATCGCCGGCGCGCTCCCCGCCGAGGTCGCCGATGTGGTGCGCGACGTGCTCGCCGAGACCGGGCACTCGCAGTTCGTGGTCGAGGAGGTCCGCAACGCGGTCACCGCCAGCCGGTCCGAACGCGACCGGCTCACCCTGTGGGGTCGCAGGCTGCTCGGTGAGGCGATCACCCAGGCGCAGTACGTGATGGCTCAGCGCGACGAACTGGCCGAACTGGTGCTGGCCGCCACGGGCGACCTCAACGGCATCGTCTCCCTGTTCGACCGCATGCAGGAGCGCCACGCGGCGCGCATGGCCCAACTAGGGCTGTGACCGCCTCTCCGCGACTTTTGGCCAGACTCAGGTGCGGGGGAGTTGTGGAGGCGGCAAGCTTTCCGGAGGTGGCTGGGTTAGCCCGTACCCGGTGAGTTACCCATGTGCTCACCTGCCTCTCCGCGACCTTGGCCAGACTCGGGCGCGGGGAGACCTGGGGACGCGGCGAGCTTGTGGGAAGTGGCTGGGTTAGCTCGTGCCCCGGTGAGTTACCCATGTTCTTGCCGGATCTGTCAGCCGTTTGCTGCTTGGGGGTGGATCAGGCGTAGTTCCGGTGCGCGGGCGGCGGTTTCGCGGGGGAGCCAGATGACGATCTGCTGATCGTTCTCGGCGGACAGTGTCTGCACGGTGAAGGTGAGGGTGCCTCGGGTGGGGTGTTCGAGGCCGAGCAGGCTCGGTAGGTTCTCGGCGAGGCGGTGTGGTTGCCAGCGGCGGGCGAATTCCGGTTCGGTGGTGAGGAATTCGATGGTGGAGGCGATGCTCTCGTCTTCGGGGCGGCGCAATCTCGTGCGGGCCAGCTGATCGGCGAGGAGGTCGGCGTATTGCGGCCAGTCGGTGATGGTGGTGCGTGCCAGTGGATGTCGGAACGCCCAGACCGCCAGGTTCACCTGCTCGGGATCATCGAGCAGGCCGAGGGGGGCGACGAGGTCCTCCCAGGAGTCGTTCCACGCGAGCACATTCGCGCGCGGGCCCAGGGCGAAGGCGGGGGTGGGGGTGAGGGCGTCGAGCACGGCGGTGAGCGCGGGCGGCACCTGATCGAGCTTCGGGTCGAAAGCCGTACTGGGGCAGCGCGCTTCCTTGCTGGTGGTCAGTGCCAGCCAGCCGAAGTGGGCGCGTTCGGTGTCGTTGAAGCGCAAGGCGGTGGCCAGGGCGTCGACGACGGCCGGGGAGGGGTTGCTGTCGCGGCCCTGTTCGAGTCGGGCCAGGTAGTCCGCGCTCACGCCTGCCAGCACCGCGACCTCCTCGCGGCGCAGTCCCGGTGTGCGCCGACGACCGCCGCCGGGCAGGCCAACGTCTTCGGGGCGCAGTTCCGCGCGCCGGGCGATGAGCAGTTCGGCGAAGGTCGAGCGGGCTCCAAGCTGGTCGGGCATTGCTCCATCCTCCCTGGTCCTGGCTCTGACAGCCTGGCCCTGACAGGTCCAGGATAACGGCGGTCTGGTTAACGGACCACGGTCCGGTCAGGCTGGACGCATGACTTCTTCGACACAGACACAGCAGCTGAAGGCCGGATCCTGGACGCTGGACCGCAGCCATTCCTCGGTTTCGTTCACCGTTCGCCACCTCGGCATCGCCAAGGTGCGCGGCGGCTTCACCCGGTTCGAGACCGAGTTCGTGGTCGACGAATCCGGTGCCGCCACCATCGGCGCGACCATCGACCTGGACTCCTTCGACACCGGCAACGCCGACCGCGACGCCCATGTGCGCAACGCCGACTTCCTCGATGTCGCCAACCGTCCGACCCTGAGCTTCCGCGCCACCGAACCGGTCCGCATCGCGGAGACCTTCACCGTCACCGGCGAGGCCACCCTCGGCACCGTCACCAAGCCGCTCACCCTCGAGGTGGAGTGGGGCGGCGTCGGCGACTTCCCCGACGGCTCGCGCCACGCCGGCTTCTCCGCGACCGGTGCCATCAAGCGCACCGATTTCGGTGTCGGCGGCCCCATGCCGGGCATGCTGTCGGACACCGTCAAGATCGAACTCGAGATCGAGCTCGTCGAACCCTGATCCCCGCTCGTTCGCTCACAGCGCAGGCGGGTGTGTCACCGGGGTCGGGTGGCTGCATTAGCCTGAAGAGGACAACACAGGACTCTTACGTTCGGAGGTTGGCCGTGGAGGTCAAGATCGGTATTTCGGATAGCCCTCGGGAGCTCGTCATCAACAGCTCGCAGAGCCCTGACGAGATCGAGGCGCTGGTGACCGATGCCCTCAGCGGCTCCGGTGGCGTCGTCAAGCTCACCGACGACAAGAACCGCAAGTTCCTGATCCAGGCCGCGAAAGTCGCCTACGTGGAGATCGGTTCCCCGGCCGTCGGCCGCGTCGGCTTCGCCACCGTGTAAGACGCGAAACACGAATGGGCCCGCCTTCACACCGAAGGCGGGCCCATTCTTGTCACGGACGAGACAACTGATTTCGTCAGTACATGGGTAACTCACCGGGTACGGGCTGACCCAGCCACTTCCAGAGGGCTTGCCGCCTTCGGAAATGCCCACGAACCCGAGTCTGGCCTCAAGACCCGGAGAGGCGGAACGGCACGTGCTTCAGGCCGCCCCAGGCCAGGGCCACGGTGGTGTCGACGGCCTCGTCCTTGGGGACCGGGCGGTCGGCCTCGAGCCAGTAGCGCGCCGAGAACTGGCTCGCCCCCACCAGGCCGACGGCCAGGATGCGCGCCCGGTACGGGTCGAGACCGGAGTCGTGGGCGACCAGGTCGAACACCGCGTCGACGCAGGCCTCGGTGGCCTGTTCGACCCGGCGCTGCACCTGCGGTTCGCTGGTGAGGTCGGATTCGAAGACGAGGCGGAAACCCTGCATCTCGTTGTCGACGAAGTCGAAGTAGGCGGCGACGGCGGCGCGCACCCGCTGCTTGTTGTCGGTGGTGGAGCGCAGCGCCTGACGCACGCTCGACACCAGGATGTCCACATAGTTCTGCAGCACCGCCAGATACAGTTCCAGCTTGCTCGCGAAGTGCTGGTAGAGCACCGGCTTGCTGACACCGGCCACCTGCGAGATCTCGTCCATGCCCGCGGCGTGGTAACCACGCTGGACGAATACCTCGCTCGCCGCGAGCAGCAGTTGCTGACGCCGCTCATCACGAGGCAGGCGGGTGCCGCGCTTTGCCGGGACCGTCTCCGGCACCGATCGGCGCGAGGTCATGCGGTCCACGAGGTCAGTCATCTCGGCTCTCTTTGTCGACTACACCAGGCAGGCGAATGTGCGCCCGATGTCCCACGAACGATACTCGCACAGTGTTCCCCCGGAGTATCGCCTACGGAAATGTAGTACCAGGCGGGAACGTTCGCCGGGCCGTAACCGGCGGATCTTCCCCGGCCACCCGCGTCACCGATTTGGCCACTGTGAGAATCTGGTGTGGTGACCGACCGCCCGGAACGACCATCCGGCGGCGGGCGCGATGTCGCTCGCCCCACGCAAACCACCGAGTCCGGTTCAGTGACTTCGGAGTCAGAAGGGCGGGAACTGCAGGTCTACGACCCCCTCGGGCTGTACCAACCGGCCGACCGATCGCGTCAGCCCCTCCGTGCACGCTGGGATCCCGCCGAAGCCGACACCGGCAGGCCGCGCAGCCCACAGCGCGACGCCAAGAAGCAGAGCGCCCTCGGCCGCTTCGTGTCCACCTACGGGTGGCGGGCCTACGCGCTGCCGGTGTTGCTGGCGGTGACGGCGTTCGTGATCTTCGACGCGCTGCGCGTGGCCAAGCAGCCCGCCCCGGTGGACCCGGGGTTCGGGGCGTTGAGCCCGAACGTCGCCCAGTCCGGCATCATCGGCGCACCGCCCGGCGACGGGAAGTTCCCCGCCGACCTGCCGCTCGGCGCGCTCCCCGAGGGCGGCGCGTTCGTCGAGCGCGGCGCGGGCACCTGGCATGTGGTGCCGGGCGCGGGCCCACAGGTCGGGGCGGGCACCGAGCGGGTGTTCCGCTACACCGTCGAGGTGGAAGACGGCATCGACACCTCGGCCTACGGTGGCGACGTGGCCGTGGCCAAGATGGTGGAGACCACCCTGGCCAACCCCAAGAGCTGGACCAAGGACCCCAAGTTCGGGTTCCAGCGCATCGACGTCGGCGAACCCGACTTCCGGCTCTCCCTCACCTCCCGCGAAAGCACCCGCGCCGCTTGTGGATTCGAGATCCCCATCGACTCGTCGTGTTACAACGCGAGCATCGACCGGGTGGTGCTGTCGGAGGCCCGCTGGGTGCGCGGCGCGCTCGCCTTCGACGGCGACATCGGTTCCTACCGGCAGTACCTCGTCAACCACGAGGTCGGCCACGCCATCGGCTACCACGGCCACCAGCCGTGTGAGACCGAGGGCGGCCTGGCGCCGATCATGATGCAGCAAACCTTCGGCACCAAGAACAACGACATCGCCCTGCTCGACCCGCACGGTGTGGTCCCGCCCGACGGCAAGACCTGCCGCTTCAACCCCTGGCCGTACCCGCGCGGCTGACAGCTCCGCCTGTGCGAGACCATGGGCGGGAAGAACAGTACGGCGGGCAGTGTTGTAGATACACACGGCCATCGGTTTGCGGCCGCCTTGATCTGGACTGACCAGAGGGTGCGACGAAGGAGCGCCCGGCGGGAGGGAAGATCAAGGGAACAGGCCGCAAACCCGCGGCGCCAGCCGCTAGTGAAACGGAGTTCCGAAGGTGTCTTTCAACGGGTCCTTGCCGCCGCTCGTCGAGCCTGCGGCGGAACTGACCAAGGACGAGGTCGCGCGGTACAGCCGCCACCTGATCATCCCCGATCTCGGTGTCGACGGTCAGAAACGGTTGAAGAACGCCAAGGTGCTCGTGATCGGCGCGGGCGGTCTCGGTTCGCCCGCCCTGCTGTATCTGGCGGCCGCGGGCGTCGGCACGCTCGGCATCGTCGAGTTCGACGAGGTCGACATGTCGAACCTGCAGCGTCAGGTCATCCACGGTGAGTCCGATATCGGCCGGTCCAAGGCCGACAGCGCCCGCGATTCGATCCTCGAGATCAACTCGGGAATCGACGTGCGGCTGCACAAGATCCGCCTCGAACCCGACAACGCGGTCGAGCTGTTCCGCGAGTACGACCTGATCGTCGACGGCACCGACAACTTCGCCACCCGCTACCTGGTCAACGACGCCGCCGTCCTCGCGGGCAAGCCCTACGTGTGGGGCTCGATCTACCGCTTCGAGGGCCAGGTGTCGGTGTTCTGGGAGGACGCACCCGACGGGCGTGGCATCAACTACCGCGACCTGTACCCGGAGGCCCCGCCGCCGGGCATGGTCCCGTCCTGCGCCGAAGGCGGCGTGCTCGGCGTGCTGTGCGCGTCGATCGGTTCGGTGATGGTGACCGAGGCGATCAAGCTCATCACCGGTATCGGTGAGACGCTGCTGGGCCGTCTGATGGTCTACGACGCACTGGACATGAACTACCGCACCATCAAGCTGCGCCGCGATCCGGAACGTCAGCCGATCACCGAGCTGATCGACTACGAGGCGTTCTGCGGTGTGGTGTCGGAGGAGGGTCAGGCCGCCGCCGCCGGATCGACCGTCACCGCCGCCGAGCTGAAGGACCTGCTCGACGCCGACAAGGTCGAACTGATCGACGTGCGCGAGCCGGTGGAGTGGGACATCGTGCACATCGACGGTGCGACGCTGATCCCCAAGGACCGCATCCTCTCCGGTGAGGCGCTCTCGGAGCTGCCGCAGAACAAGCCGATCGTGTTGCACTGCAAGACCGGGATCCGCTCGGCCGAGGCGCTGGCCGCGCTCAAGCGCGCCGGTTTCGCCGACGCCACGCACCTGCAGGGCGGCGTGGTCGCGTGGGCCAAGCAGGTCGATCCGTCGCTGCCCGTGTACTGATCCGTACCGATCGGCCGTTGATTGCGGGGAGGTCGCAATGGGGTCGCGTGCCAGCGTGCCTTCGGGCTGTTGACGCGTCCTCAGGGTTACGGTACGGCCGTGACGTCAGTGACTTCAGTCGAACCACCCGAGCATGTGCGGGCCACATTCGGTCTTCGCGAAGTGACGCCGGTCTCCCTCGGTGACTGGGACGGTGGCTGGCGGCTCGGCGATGTGGTGCTGAGCCCGGTGGCCGATCACGCCCGCGCGGCGTGGTCGGCCAAGGTGCGCGAAACCCTCGCCGTCGACGGTGTGCGCGTCGCGCGGCCGGTGCGTGCCACCGACGGCCGCTACGTGGTGTCGGGCTGGCGCGCCGACACCTTCATCGACGGCGCCCCCGAACCCCGCCACGACGAGGTGGTGTCGGTGTCGCTGCGATTACACAAGGCGACAGCACAGCTGGAACGCCCGCGTTTCCTGGTGCAGCCGCCCGTCGCGCCGTGGGTGGATGTGGATGTGTTCGTCGCCGCCGACCGCGCCGCCTGGGAGTCGGTGCCGTTGCGCACCCTGCGCGCCGGCGGCGTGCCGCTCACCGCGACCCCCGACGGTCAGCGCAGCCTCGAATTGATCGGCCAGCTGGCCACTTTGCGCAAACCGGTGCGCAGCCCCGACCAGCTCGTGCACGGCGACCTGTTCGGTACGGTCCTGTTCTCCGGCGCGCACGCACCGGGCCTCACCGACATCACCCCCTACTGGCGCCCCGCCGCCTGGGCGGCCGGCGTGGTTGTCGTCGACGCGCTGGCCTGGGGCGGCGGTGACGACGGTCTCCTGGAACGCTGGTCCAGCCTGCCCGAATGGCCACAGATGCTGTTGCGCGCCTTGATCTTCCGCCTCGCCGTGCACGCCCTGCACCCACGCTCCACCCCGGAAGCCTTTCCCGGCCTTGCCCGCACGGCCGATATGGTCCGCCTGGTGCTGTAGGAGAAATGCCGAAAGCCGCGCCCGGTCGGGGATTCCGGGCGCGGCTTTCGTGGTGTCAGACGTTGGCGTAGGCCAGGGACGGGACCTTGTCGGCGGCGAAGGAGGTGCGCAGGTAGCACCACCAGGTGACGCCCGCCATGACGACGAAGGTGACGGCGTAGGCCCAGAAGGCGGGGGCCATGGAACCGAAGTTGATGTTGGACAAGCGAAGTGCCTGCTGCAGGATGAATCCGCCGAAGGCTCCGACCGCTCCGATCACGCCGATCGCGGCGCCGGCCTGACGACGTGCCGATGCCTGTGCCTCGGTGATCTCCATGCCGTGTTCGGCGGCGTACTTCTTGGCGGTGGCGCCGAAGATCGACGGGATCATCCGGTAGGTCGAGCCGTTGCCGACCCCGGTGAGCACGAACAGCAGCAGGAACGCGGCGAGGTAGAGCGGGAAGCTCTTCATCGACAGCGCGGTCATGATCAACGCGACTGCCACGGCCATTCCGGTGAAGACCATGACCGTGATGCGCGCGCCGCCGACCTTGTCGGAAATCCACCCGCCGACCGGGCGGCTGAACGACCCGACGAGGGCGCCGAGGAAGGCGAGGTTACCGACCGTGCTGATCCAGCCGATCTGCGTCAGGTGCGGGAAGTTGGCCTTGATCAGGGTCGGGAAGGCGAATGAGAAGCCGATGAACGAACCGAAGGTGCCGATGTAGAGGAACGACATGATCCAGGTGTGCGGGTTGGTCAACGCCAGCTTGTAGGACTTGCCGTCGGCCTTGGCCGAGGCGATCGAGTCCATGTACCGCAGGGCGCCGAACGCGGCGACCAGGATGAACGGCACCCAGACCAGGATGGCGAGGGTGAGGCCGAACCGGTAGCCCGCCGCGTCCTTGGCCAGCAGGTGCGTGCCGAGGGTGATCAGCAGCGGCGCGGCCAATTGGGTCTGTGCCACACCGAGATTGCCGCCTGCGGCGTTGATGCCCAGCGCGGCGCCCTTCTTGCCTTCGGGGAAGAAGAACGAGATGTTGGCCATCGAGGACGAGAAGTTGCCGCCGCCCACGCCGGCGAGCGCGGCCAGCAGCAGGAACACCCACATCGGGGTGCCCGGCTGGTTGATGAAGTACGCCAGGCCCAGCGTCGGGAACAGCAGCATGGCGGCGCTGAACGTGGTGAAGGCCCGGCCGCCGAACTTGGGGACGGCGAAGGTGTAGGGGATGCGCAGGGTGGCGCCGACCAGGGTGGGCACCGAGGTCAGCAGCAGGGCGTTGGCGACGGCGGTCGGGTTGCCCTTGCCGAGGCCCTCCAGGAACGTGAAGCCCGCGGCGCCCATGGCGGTGACGATGGAACCGAACAGGACCCAGACGCTGAAGCCTAGGTTCTCGGCGAACACCGAGAACCACAGGTTCTTCTTGGCGGTCTTCTCACCGCCCGATTCCCAGAATTTCGGATTGTCGGGCTCCCACTGGGTGAGCCAGCGGCCCTTCTTCTCATACTCGAACGACGCGGTGTCTGTCGTCTGGCCGGTGGCGGCGATTGCGGTCATCGGCTTCCTCTCGATCGGGCGCGTGATGCGGTGTCGAGAGAAACGGTAGAAGCCGGTTGTTGCGTGACAATGGCCTCAGGTGACATTCGAGCCAACTCGGGCTCACCGAGCGATTCGCGCCGAGGTGACAGCTCGGTTACCGGGCGAAACTCAACGATCCGGGTACTCGGCGATGAGCGAGCCGAGGAAGCAGCGCGCGGCCTGCATCGCGCGCTCGGCGTCGCCGTCGATGACGGCCTGCACCAGTTCGATGTGCTCGCTGTCGTAGGCGTCGTCGGATTTGGCGGTGCGCGCGTGGATCACCTGCTCGATCACCGGCAGCAGCGAGTCGTAGAACTCCAGATACACGGCGTTGTGGCTGGCGACGACGATCGCGCGGTGCAATTCCACATCGGCGGCGATGGCCACCGGGTCAGGCTTGGTCCAGTCGCGGTCGTTGCGCTCGGCGAGCAGGCGGCGCAGGTTGGCGATATCGGTGTCGTCGCGGCGACGCGCGGCCAAGCCCGCGGCGGTGGTGTCGAGCGCCTGGCGCAATTCGAGGATGTCGCGTTCCTCGGCGTCGGCGAAGTACTTGCCGAGCGTGCCGCCCACCTCGGAGGTGGCGATCACGTAGGTGCCCGAACCCTGGCGGCGCTCGAGCATGCCCGCGTGGACCAGGGCCTGCACGGCTTCACGCACGGTATTGCGGCCGGTGCCGGTGAGTTCGGTGAGCTCGGGTTCGGTAGGGATACGGCCGCCGACCGGCCAACGGCCCGACCGGATTTCGGCGCGCAGTTGTTCGGTCACCTGGGCGATGAGGCTGGAGCGCCGGACGGGTTGCACGTGAGCCAGCGTAAGGCAAAGGGGCAGGCCGGTACCCACGCCTGACTCGTCGCTCACATTTGCTGGCGCCGATCATCGGGTCATCCTATGATTTCCCCTGTGACTCCTCCGCCCTCCTCCGAAACCTTGACCCGGCTCACCCCTGTCGATGGGCAGGTCGATGGTCGATGGGATGCGGTCGATGGTGGGAGTGCGCTCCCGAATCCGCCCGCCGAGGTCGATCAGGCGGAGTCCGAGCAGCTCACCCGCCGCTCGCTGATCGAGGGACGGCTGCTGGTTCTCGCGGCCATCATCATGTCGGCGCTCACCCTGCGTGCCGCCGTCACCGCGTTCAGCCCGCTGGCCGAGCAGATCGGTGACGACATCGGGTACGGCACCGCCATCGTCGGCGTGTTCGGCATGCTGCCGACCGCGATGTTCGGCGTCGCCGGGCTGGTCACCCCGTTCGCGGTGCGGCGTTTCGGGCTGGAGCGCACGGTTCTGCTGGCGATGCTGCTGGCCGGATTCGGTTCGCTCGCCCGCGTGTTCTCCTCCGGCACCGGCGAGCTGCTCGCCTTGTCCGGGGTGGCGCTGCTCGGCATGGGTATCGGCAATGTGGTGATTCCGCCGCTGGTCAAGCGGTATTTCGCCGATCGGCTGGCGTCGATCTCCTCGCTCTACATCGTGATGGTGCAGCTGAGCACGGTCATTCCCGCGTTCGTCGCGGTGCCGCTGGCCGAGGCGCACGGGTGGCGCATCTCGATGGGCGTGTGGGCGCTCGTCGGTTTCGCCGCGGCGGTGCCGTGGCTGGTCGTCCTGCGCGACCGCCGTGGCCGCGACAAGGCCGACACCACCGCGCTGCCGTCCGAAACACCGACGGCCACAGGCAAAGTGTGGCGTTCCCCGGTGGCCTGGGGCATGGCGGGCATGTTCGGCATGACCTCGCTCACCACCTACGCCATGTTCACCTGGCTGCCGACCATCCTGGCCGACGCGGGCGCCAGCGCCGCCTTCGGCGGCAACATGGTCGCGCTGTTCGCGCTGATCGGCCTGATCCCGGCGCTCGGTGCGCCGACCGTCGTCTCGCGCATGCGCAATCCGTTCCCGGTCGTCGTCGCGTGCATGGTGCTATTCGTCATTGCGTTCGCGGGTCTGCTGATCGCGCCGATGGGCGCGCCGCTGCTGTGGGTGGTGCTGCTCGGCCTCGGCCCGAGCACCTTCCCGATGGCGCTCACCCTCATCAACCTGCGTACCCGCACTCCGCAGGGCTCGGCGGCGCTGTCCGGATTCACCCAGGGCGTCGGTTACGTCGTCGCCTGTGTCGGTCCGCTGCTGTTCGGCATCCTGCACACGGCCACCGGTGGCTGGCTGGCCCCGTTCGGTCTGCTGCTCGTCGCACTCGGCGTGCTCCTCACCGGTGCCTGGCAGGCCTGCAAACCGCGCATGCTCGAAGACACCTGGAATTGAGCGGAAGAAAACTCACCGTTCGAGTTGCGTAATGGTGCGTTCGGGTCGATGCTACCTAGATCACACCCTCACGGGCGTTTCGAATGATTTCCGGCCGCCTTCTTACGTGCGGAAATCGTTGTGTCACATGCCCGAAACAAAAGGGCTGATCTCACCCCTGTGACCGGGGCGGCGTGAGAAACCGTTGATTCAAGCGCAATTTCCCGCAGCATTTCGGCAATACCCATTTCCTACCGTTGGGCCATCGCACTTTTGGGAGGCCCAACTTGAGCACGCTGAAGCGTAACCACGACATCGAGCACTGGGATGCCGAAGATGTCGCGGCCTGGGAGGCCGGCGGCAAGGACGTTGCCAAGCGCAACCTGATCTGGTCGGTGATCGCCGAGCACATCGGTTTCTCGGTGTGGTCCATCTGGTCGGTGATGGTGCTGTTCATGCCCACCGACAAGTTCGGCATCGATCCGGCGGGCAAGTTCTTCCTCGTCGCCATGCCAACGCTCGTCGGCGCGTTCCTGCGCATTCCCTACACCGTGGCAACGGCCCGCTTCGGTGGTCGCAACTGGACCATCTTCAGCGCGTTCCTGCTGCTCGTCCCGCTGCTGCTGACGCTGTACTTCGTCAACCAGCCGGGCACGTCCTACACCACCTTCCTGATCGTCGCCGCGTTCGCCGGCTTCGGTGGCGGCAACTTCGCCTCCTCGATGACCAACATCAACGCCTTCTACCCGCAGCGGCTCAAGGGCTGGGCGCTCGGCATGAACGCCGGCGGCGGCAATATCGGCGTGCCGGTGATCCAGCTGCTCGGCCTGCTCGTGCTGGTCACTCTCGGTGGCGACTACGCCTACGTGATCTGCGCGGTCTACCTGGTCCTGGTCGGTGTCACCGCGGTCGGTGCCGCGCTGTACATGGACAACCTGACCAACCAGAAGGCCGACATGTCCTACATGCTCAAGGCCCTGCGCGTGCCGCAGTCCTGGGCCATCGCCTTCCTCTACATCGGCACCTTCGGTTCGTTCATCGGCTACAGCTTCGCCTTCGGCCAGATCCTGCAGATCAGCTTCAAGGCCGGTGGTGACACCGCGACCCAGGCCGCCATCCACGCCGCCTCGATCGCGTTCATCGGTCCGCTGCTCGGTTCGCTCGCCCGCCCCTACGGCGGCAAGATGGCCGACCGCATCGGTGGCAGCAAGGTCACCATCGCCACCTTCGGCGCCATGATGGCCGCCGCGCTGGTCGTGATCTTCGCCTCGACGCTGGCCGACCGCAACAACGGCATCGCCACCGGATCGACCATGACGATCCTGGTCGCCGGCTTCATCGCCCTGTTCATCCTGTCGGGTTTCGGCAACGGCGCCGTCACCAAGATCATCCCGTCGGTGTTCGAGGCCAAGTCCAAGAGCCTGCCGCTGCCGCGCGCCGAACAGGCCGCCTGGTCGCAGAACACCTCCGGCGCCCTGATCGGTTTCGTCGGCGCCATCGGTGCCCTCGGCGGCGTCGGCATCAACATGGTGCTGCGCTCCTCCTACGCCAGCACCGCCTCGGCGACCACCGCGTTCTGGGTGTTCCTCGCCTTCTACGTGGTCTGCGCCGCGGTCACCTGGACGGTGTTCCTGCGCCGCCCCCGCGCCGCCGTCGACTCCGATGTCGTGGCCGAGGCCGAATCCCTGGTCCTCGAGGCCGAATCCAGCACTTCGTCGGCTCGCTGACAACCGACCACAATCCAGGAGGTCACTCTCATGAACAGCACTCGCAAGACAGTGGTCGTGGTCGGCCACGGCATGGTCGGACACCGCTTCGTCGAGGCCCTTCGCTCGCGCGACGACGCCGGACAGTGGCGCGTGGTCGTGCTCTCCGAGGAGAAGCTGCCCGCCTACGACCGCGTCGGCCTGTCCTACTACGTCGGCAACTGGAACCCCGACGACCTGGCGCTGCCGGGCAACATGTACTCCGGCGACGAGCTGGTGGAGCTGCGGCTCGGCCAGCGCGGCGAGTCCATCGACCGCGCGGCCAAGACCGTCACCACCTCCACCGGTGACGTCATCGCCTACGACGCGCTGGTGATGGCCACCGGTTCCTACGCCTTCGTGCCGCCGGTGCCCGGCCACGACCTGCCCGAGTGCTTCGTCTACCGCACCATCGAGGACCTGGACGGCATCCGCGCCGCGGCCGAGAAGGCCGGCCCCGGTGCGCACGGTGTGGTGATCGGCGGTGGTCTGCTCGGCTTGGAGGCGGCCAACGCGCTGCGCCTGATGGGCATGACCCCGCACGTCATCGAGTACAACGACCGCCTGATGCCCGCCCAGGTCGACGCCGGTGGTGGCGCGATCCTGGAGAAGCTGGTCTCCGACATCGGCCTGAACGTGCACACGGGCGTCGGCACCGCCAAGATCGAGTCGATCGAGGAGGAGACCGGCGGGGTCAAGCTGCACCTGTCCGACGAGTCGGAGATCCACGCCTCGCTGGTGGTGTTCTCCGCCGGTATCCGCCCGCACGACTCCGTCGCCAAGGAGGCCGGGCTCGAAATCGGCCCGCGCGGAGGCATTCTCACCGATCTGGGCCTGCGGTCCTCGGACCCCGACATCTACGCCATCGGTGAATGCGCCGCCGTCGAAGGTGTCTGCTACGGCCTGGTCGCCCCCGGTTACACCACCGCCGAGATCGTCGCCGACCGCCTGCTCGGCGGTGCGGGCGAGTTCCCCGGTGCCGACATGTCGACCAAGCTGAAGCTGATGGGCGTCGACGTGGCCTCCTTCGGTGACGCGCACGCCACCACCGAGGGCGCGCTGTCGGTGGTGCTGCACGACGCCGCCAAGGGCACCTACGCCAAGCTCGTCGTCTCCGACAACGCCGAGATCCTGCTCGGCGGGATCCTCGTCGGCGACGCCTCGGCCTACGCCGCGCTTCGCCCGCTGGTCGGGCGTCCGCTGCCCGCCGACCCGGCCTCGCTGATCTCCCCGGCCGGCGCCGAACTGGGCGCCGACGCGCTGCCCGACGACGCGCAGATCTGCTCCTGCAACAACGTGAGCAAGGGCGCCATCTGCGGCGCCATCGCCGAGGGCGCCTGCGATATCCCGGCCGTGAAGGGCTGCACCAACGCGGGTACCTCCTGCGGTGGCTGCGTGCCGATGATCAAGAAGCTGCTGGAGCAGTCCGGTGTCGCGCTGTCGAAGGCGCTGTGCGAGCACTTCGAGCAGTCGCGTGCCGAACTGTTCGACATCGTGAACGTCACCGGTATCCGTACCTTCTCGGAGCTGATCGCCAAGCACGGCAAGGGTTCGGGCTGCGATATCTGCAAGCCGACCGTCGCCTCGATCCTTGCCTCCACCTCGAGCGACCACATCCTCGAGGGCGAGCAGGCCGCGCTGCAGGACACCAACGACCATTTCCTGGCCAACCTGCAGAAGAACGGCACCTACTCGGTGGTGCCGCGTATGCCCGGTGGTGAGGTGACCGCCGAGCAGCTGATCGTGATCGGCGAGGTCGCCAAGGAATTCGACCTGTACGTGAAGGTCACCGGTGGTCAGCGCATCGACCTGTTCGGCGCGCGCGTCGAACAGCTGCCGCTGATCTGGAAGCGCCTGGTCGACGCGGGTATGGAATCCGGGCACGCCTACGGCAAGTCGCTGCGCACCGTGAAGAGCTGCGTCGGTTCCACCTGGTGCCGCTACGGCCAGCAGGACTCGGTCGGCATGGCCGTGCTGCTCGAGAAGCGGTACCGCGGCCTGCGTTCGCCGCACAAGCTGAAGCTGGCCGTGTCGGGCTGCGCGCGTGAATGCGCCGAAGCCCGTGGCAAGGACGTCGGCGTGATCGCCACCGAGAACGGCTGGAACCTCTACGTCGGCGGCAACGGTGGTCTCACCCCCAAGCACGCCGTGCTGCTCGCCGGCGACCTCGACGACGAGACGCTGATCCGCTACATCGACCGCTACCTGATGTTCTACATCCGCACCGCCGACCGCCTGCAGCGCACCGCGCCCTGGCAGGAGGCACTCGAAGGTGGCATGGACTACCTGAAGGCCGTCGTGTGCGACGACAGCCTCGGCATCGCCGCCGACCTCGAGGCCGCCATGGCCAAGCACGTCGACGGATACAAGGACGAGTGGGCCGCAGTGCTCGAGGACGAGAACAAGCTGTCGCGCTTCGTCTCCTTCGTCAATGCCCCTGACGAAGCCGATCCCACGATCGCCTTCGACGAGAGTGGCGAACGCAAGGTGCCAGTGCTTCTCGGTCTGCCCGGCATGCCTGCCGGTGTTGGCTCCGACACAGCAGCAGCCGGGAAATAAGCGCTTAACCCTGTGGAAACAGGGCGCCTGTACCAATAGGTAAGGCGTTCGGAGGAGGAACCGATGACCGTTATCGACACACCCACCATCACCACCGAGACCACGACCTGGACCCAGGCGTGCCGACTCGATTTCCTTATTCCGGGACGCGGCGTTGCGGTCCTGCTCGACGGCGGCAAGCAGGCCGCCCTGTTCCTGCTACCCGACGGCACGCTGGCCGCCGTGGGCAATGTCGATCCGTTCGGCCGGGCCGCGGTCATGTCGCGCGGCATCGTCGGCGACCGGGGCGGGGTACCCGTGGTCGCCTCGCCCCTGCTCAAGCAGGCCTTCTCGCTGATCGACGGCCGCTGCCTCGACGACGAGACCCAGTCTCTGCCGGTATATGCCGTGCGGCTCGACGCCGGCATCGTCTCGGTGTCGAACGAACCGGTGACTTCATGAACTCTGTGCCCGAAGCGGGACCCTGTCTCGCCGGTTTCACCATCGGTATCACCGCTGCTCGTCGCGCCGAGGAATTCGGCACCCTGCTCACCCGCCGTGGCGCCACCGTGGTGAGCGCGCCCGCCATCCGCATCATCCCGCTCGCCGACGACACCGAACTCGAGCGGGTCACCGAACAGCTCATCGCCGACCCGCCCGCCATCACCGTGGCCACCACCGGCATCGGTTTCCGTGGCTGGATGGAGGCCGCCGAGGGCTGGGGGTTGGCCGAGACGCTGCGTGACACCCTCGCCGCCACCCGCATGCTCGCCCGTGGGCCCAAGGCCAAGGGCGCCATCCGGGCCGCGGAACTGCGCGAGGAGTGGTCGCCCGCGTCCGAGTCGTCGGCCGAGGTGCTCGACCACCTGCTCGCCGAGGGCGTGGAGGGCGTGCGAATCGCCGTGCAGTTGCACGGCGCGACCACCGAGTGGGAACCGGTACCCGACTTCTGCGAGGTGCTGCGCTGCGCGGGCGCCGATGTGGTCCCGGTGCCGGTGTACCGGTGGGAACCGCCCGCCGATCGCGGGCCGATGGATTCGATGATCGACTCGATCATCTCCGGCAGCCTCGACTGTGTCACCTTCACCAGCGCCCCCGCCGTGGCCTCACTTCTCATGCGCGCCAAGGAAACCGGACTGCTCGAGTCGGTGCTGCACGCCCTGCGCGGGCGCGTGCTCGCCGCCTGTGTCGGCCCGATCACCGCCGCACCGCTGGAAGAACTCGGCGTGCCGACGACCATGCCCGGCCGGGCACGGCTCGGTGCGCTCGCCCGCCACGTGGCCGAGGAGCTGCCGCGCCGGGCCAACCGGATCTACGCGGCCGGGCACCACATCAGCGTGCGCGGTGGCTGCGTTGTCGTCGACGGTGAGGTGCGTCAGCTCGCGCCCGCGCCGATGGCGTTGATGCGGTCGCTGGCGCGTCAGCCCGGGCGGGTGGTCTCGCGCGAGGATCTGCTCTCGGCGCTGCCCGGCGGTGGCGACGACACCCATGCGGTGGAAACCGCGATCGCCCGCCTGCGCGCGGGACTCGGCACACCGAAAGCCATTCAGACCGTGGTGAAGCGCGGTTATCGACTCGCTCTCGACGCGGCCGACTGCTCCGACGCGCCGTCGCGTCCGCCGGTGCAGCCGCCGCACGCCGCGGGCATCGGCACGCCCGCACGGTCGGCGCGGACCCAGACGATCGGGGTGTGGTGAGCGCGGCGCGGCCGGGTGAGCCGGCCCTCGTGCTCGTCGCGCACGGCACCCGCAGTGCGCGCGGGGTGGAAATGATCGCGGCCCTCGCCGACGCGGTCGGCACCGAACTCGGCCGCGGCATGGACAACACCGGCCCGAACCCGTTGCTGCGCACCGCTTTCGTCGATGTGCTCGGCCCGTCGCCGTCGGAGGTGCTGCGTGATCTCGACGGCCCGGCCGTGGTGGTTCCGGCGTTCCTGGCCTCGGGATACCACGTGTACCAAGACGTTCCGCGTGAGGTCGCCGAGAGCGGCCATACCGCCGTGGCGGTGACTCCGGCCATGGGTCCTGATCCCGCACTGACCAGGATCATGGCGATGCGCCTGCGCGCGGCTGGTTGGCAGCCCGGTGACGCGGTGGTCTTCGCAGCCGCCGGTTCGTCGGATTCCCGTGCGCGCCAGGATATTCGGCGTGCGGCCGGGATGCTCGCCGAGCAGCTCGCCGCACCGGTTCGGATCGCCTACGTGGCCACCGGCGCCCCGCGCGTACCGGAAGTCGTTGCTGCCCTGCGCGAATCGGGCTCGCAGCGAGTGTTCATCGCGTCGTACCTGCTGGCCCACGGCCTGTTCCATCAGCGCCTGCACGACGCGGGCGCCGATGGCGTCGCCGAACCGATCGGCGTCCACCCCGCGGTAGTCCGTCTCATCGCCGACCGCTACCGCACCGCCGCTCACGAACTCGTCCGCGCGAACGTCCACTAGGACTTGCGCTTTCGGGCACGCCGCGAAAACACGCGCGATCGTCCGTTACTGTGCTGTGCCCGCCGTCGTCCGCCGGCGGTTCCGCACCAGCAGTCGTCCGCTGGGTGTGTCGCACCTGCAGTAGTCCGCTAGGCGTTCCGTACCGGCGGTCGTCCGCTAGGCGTTCCGTACCCGCGGTCGTCCGCTAGGCGTTCCGTACCCGCGGTGGTCCGTTACCGTGCCGCTGTCTGGGCCGCAGCTGGTGGCATGGTGCGAACCTCGGCCGCGGCTCGGGCCAGGGCGGCGATGGCCGGTGAGCGGTCGTCGGCAGGCCAGGCGAGCACGGTGGTGATCTCCGGGGCGTCGAGGACGGGCACCGCGACATGGTCGGGCCACTGCCAGGCGCGGCTCGAAGCCGGGATGACGAGCAGGGTCTTGCCGAGCGCCACGAGCTGCGCGAGTTGTGACTGGGTGCGCACTTCGGGCCCGGGACCGTCGGGGTAGGAGCCGTCGAGCCGGGGCCATCGCGCGATGGGAAGACCGGGCACGTCGGCCACGTCCGCGAGGGTGAGCTGTGGACGCGCGGCGAGCGGATGTCGTGCCGGGAGGAGGGCGACCTGGCCCTCGGTGCAGATGTCTTCGGTGTCGAACCCGGCTAGGTCATCGACCGGTCGGTGCATCAAGGCCACGTCCGCGCGCCCGTTGCGCAGGAATCGTGCCTGCTCGCCGACCTCGCACAGGAGAACTTCTACCGGTGCCGTATCGGTGCGGGCCGCCGACGCGGCGAGAAGCCGTTGCAGCAGCTCGTGCGACGCACCGGCTTTCGTCACCAGCACCAGGGGTCGCTGCCGATCCGCCGCCCGCCGGGTCCGTCGGGCAGCAGCCGCGACGGCGTCCAGGGCCAGGCGGGCTTCGTGCAGCAGCACATCGCCCGCACCGGTCAGCGCCACGCCCCGCCGGTCCCGGTCGAGAAGCTGGACGCCGAGCCGACGTTCCAGCTGCCGGATCGCCCGCGAGAGCGGCGGCTGCGCGATCCCGAGCCGCTGGGCAGCACGCCCGAAGTGCAACTCCTCGGCCACCGCCACGAAGTACCGCAGCTCACGGGTCTCCAGGTCGTCCACGCGCCCACTGTATCCACCCGGTGATACCCGGCGGGTATCTCGAGGTACCCGATCACTATTGGACGCAACGGATATCGCGCGCCGAGCATGGAGTGCGTGAACAACACCAGGACAGCGCTGGTCACCGGCGCGAACAAGGGCATCGGCTTCGCCATCGCCGAAGGTCTCGGATCTCTCGGCTTCGCGGTCGCGGTGGGAGCGCGCGACGAGACCCGACGTGGGGAGGCCGTGGCGCGGTTGCGTGCCGAGGGCATAGACGCGTTCGGCGTCGCCCTCGATGTCACCTCCGACGAGAGTGTCACCGCCGCGGCCGCGAGCATCGAGGAACGAGCCGGGCGACTCGACGTGCTCGTCAACAACGCCGGGATCGCGGGCCGGTTCGAGGACGGCGCACAGGACCCCACAACCCTCGACCTGGGTGTCCTGCGCACGGTCCTGGAAACGAACGTGTTCGGGGTGATTCGGGTGACCAACGCGATGCTCCCGCTGCTCAGTCGTGCCGCCGCGCCCCGGATCGTCAACATGTCGAGCAATATGGGCTCGCTGACCCTGCGGACCGGGCCGGTGATGGCCGCCTACGCACCGTCCAAGTCGATGCTCAACAGCGTCACGGCCCAGTACGCTCGCCGGTTCGCCGACACGAACATCATCGTGAACCTGGCCTGCCCCGGCTACGTCGCCACCGACTTCACCGGATTCGCCGGGGAACGCACGCCCGAGCAGGGCGCCGCGATCGCCCTGCGCCTCGCCACCCTCCCCGACGACGGCCCCCGAGGCGGCTTCTTCGACGACCAGGGAACCGTCGCCTGGTAGCTGTGCGCAGGTGCGACGGGGCACCGCTTCGGAGGCGGCAGTGGGGTGCCGGTCGCGATAGGGTGGTGTGGTTTCCATCGAAGGGGGTACCCGGTCATGTCCGGTTCGGACGACAAGCAGTACGCGCAGGAGCCGAACGAACTGACGTCGTACCCCGCCGACGAAGTAGCCGTCCCGCAGCCGCCTGCCCCAGCAACCGCGGCGTTCGCGCCGGGTCAGCACCCGTATGCGCCGGGTCAGCCGCAGACACCTACGCCCTCTTCAGCTCAGCCTGTGCCCGGGCAGCCGATCGGCGGGCAATTCGCGCCTGGCGCTGCTCCGGGGCAGTCCTATGTTCCCGGCCGGCAGCCGGGCGGCCAGACCTATCCGCCCGGGCAGGCGATCGGCGCGCAGTTCCCGCCCGGCGCCGCTACGGGGCAGCCCTATGTGGCTGGGCAGCAGCCGGTCGGGCCGGGGTATTCGCCTGCACCGTATCCCGCGTATGTGCCCGAACCGGCGGAGACCGAGCCGCGGGTGGTTCCGGAGAACATCCGGATGGCGTTCATCGTGATGCTGGTCGGGGCGGCGGTGTCGTTTCTCGGTGGGGCGTATTCGCTCACCGATATCGACACCGTTCGCACGACCCTTCTCGACTCCTCCGATGGCATGTTCCGCGGCTCGAGTCTCGATGTCCTCGTGTACGCGACGGTCGGTGCGACGGTGGTCGGGGCGCTGATCACCGTGGGGCTGTGGATCTGGATGGCGTTCGCGTGCCGGGCCGGGAAGAACTGGGCGCGGATCACCTCGACGGTGTTCTTCGGGTTGAACGTGCTCTCGACGCTCTACGCGGTACTCGGGGTGGTGGCGGACCTGGGGGTCACCGCGGGTGCGCTGGCATTCAATCTCGCGGGTTTCGCCGTCGGGCTCGGAGCCGTTGTGCTGCTCTGGAACCCGAAGTCGGCGCCCTTCTTCGCACCTGCCCGCCCGGCCTACCCGCAGTACCCGCTCGCGGGACCCCGCTGACCAGCGGCGCTGTTAGGCTCGAACAGTGGCGCGCACCAAGGAATTCGACCCCGATGTGGTACTGGGCCGCGCACTCGATCTGTTCTGGGAGCGCGGATACGAGTCGACCTCGATGGCCGATCTCACCGAGCATCTCGGCATAGCAAGGGGCTCCATCTACGCCACCTTCGGCAACAAGCACGACCTGTTCATGCGGGCACTGCAGCGGCACCTGGAGGTCGTCGACGAACGGGTCACCGCGCAGCTGTCCGTGCCCGGCCCGGCGCTGCCCGCCGTCCGCGCGCTGATCGACGAGTTCGTCCGGGAGTCGTGCGCCGAGGACCGTTTCCTCGGCTGCCTGGTCACCACATCGGCGGTGGAGCTGGCCGCCCGTGATCAGGAGGTCGCCAGGGCGGTCGAATCCAGTTGGGCGCGTACCGAAACCGCCCTGACCGGCGCCCTCACCCGCGCTCGCGCGCAGGCCGAACTCGCTCCCGACAGCGATCCACGCGCCCTCGCCCGGTTCTTGCTCGTCTTCCTCCAGGGTGTCTGGGTCCTCGAACGCACCCCGAACGCCGCCGCCCGCCTGCGCGACGCCAACCGCATCGTCACCACGCTCCTCAGCTGAGGCCGCCTGCGTTCGTGCGACACCGCTGTAGCTCGGAAGTCGGTTCGTCGACGATTCACCGAACCGTGGCGAAGTTGGCGCGATAGACACTCGGCGGCACACCGAGCTGACGGATCATGTGCTGGCGCAACGACTCCGCCGTCCCCATCCCGCTGTGCCGGGCGACCAGTTCGATCGGCAAAGTCGTGGATTCGAGCAGTTCGCGCGCGCGATGAATGCGCTGATGCAGCAACCACTTCTGTGGACTGAGCCCGGTTTCCTCGTGGAACCGCCGGGTCAGCGTGCGCACACTGGTCCGGGCATGCGCGGCGAGATCGCGCAGCGACAGGGGAGTGTCGAGGCGCTGCATGGCCCAGGCGCGGGTGGCCGAGAGCGAGAGATCGTCGTCGGGCGGTAGTGCGGTGTCGACGAACTGGGCTTGCCCGCCCGGTCGCACCGGCGTCACCACGGCGGCCCGGGCGGCCGCGTTGGCGACGGTGGCGCCGTAGTCGGTGCGGATCAGGTGCAGGCACAGGTCGATCCCGGCCGCGGCCCCCGCCGCCGTGGTGACCGGCCCGTCCTCGATGAACAGCGCATCGGCCCGCACCGAGACCAGCGGATATGCCGTGGCCAGTTCCTCGGCCAGCCCCCAATGCGTTGTGGCGGTGCGCCCGTCGAGCAACCCCGCCTGCGCGAGAACGAAGGCGCCGCTGCAGATCGAGGTGACGTGCACACCACGCGCGACGGCCGCTCGCAGCGCGGCGAGGGTGACCGGGTCGGCACCGGTGCGACTGCCGGTGCTCGGCACGATCACGGTGTCGGCCTCGTCGAGCACCGCCAGCCCGTGCCGGACGACCACGTCGAATCCGCCTGGCGTGGAGGGCAATACACCTGGTTCCGCCGTACAAACCACCACCCGATACCCGGGTTCGCCGTCGACGAGCACCGAACCCATCAGGGTCTCGGGCATGGACAGGTCGAACGCCTTCACCGGCGCGACGGCGACCACCGCGATCGTCTTCATGGCCCGATCCTTGGGATAGCTGGCATTCCGGCCACTAGTGTAACCCCGTCCCGCCCGGCATCGTTGAACGAAACGTCCTGCTGGGAAAGGAAATACCGTGTCCTTGAATGTGATCGTCGGTCGTGGCGGCGTCGCGACAGCCACCGCACTGCTGCTCGCCGAAGCGGGGGAGCGGGTGCGCATGGTGAGCCGAGGCGGGCTCGGCCCCACCCACCCGAACGTGGAGCTGATCGCGCTCGACGCCACCGACACCGCCGCCCTGACCGACCTCGCCCGAGGTGCCCGCACCGTCTTCAACTGCGCCATGCCCGCCTACCACACCTGGCCGGAAACCCTTCCGCCCCTGTTCGATTCGATCAGGGCCGCGACCGAAGCGGCCGGCGCCGACCTGGTGCTGCTCGGCAACCACTACGCCTACGGACCCGTGGAGGGCGTGGTGGACGAAACCGCCCCGCTCGCGGCCACCGGTGCCAAGGGCCGTGTTCGCGCCCAGGTGTGGACCGACGCGCTCGACGCCCATCGGGCGGGCCGGGTCCGCGTCACCGAGGTGCGCGCGGGTCAGTTCGTCGGTGTCGGCGCCGTCTCCCTGTTCTCCCTGCTCGTGCAGCCCGCGGTCCTGGCGGGCGAACCCGCGAGCGTGCCGCAGGGCCTCGATCTCGCGCACGCGTTCACCGTCGTCGACGACGCCGCACGGGCACTGGTCACCGTGGCCGGTGACGATCGTGCGTGGGGTCGCGCCTGGCACGCCCCGGTCGTCACGACGACCATCCGTACCCTCGCGACCCGTCTCGCGGAGCTCGCGGACGCACCGGCTCCCGTGCTCACCGAGATGACCGACGACGAGATCCTCGAACTCGGCCGCGACGACCCGTTCTGGCCCGAACTGCTGGAGACCGCGCACATGTCGCGCCGCGACTTCCTGGTCGACGACACAGCTGTGCGCACCACCTTCGGCCTCACCGCCACCGGCATCGACGACGTCCTCGCCGGCATCGTCCGCGCCGCCCGGGTACCGGCCGAAACGCCGTAGCCCACCCATATCGGACGACACGGACACAATCGCGGTCAATGCAGGGTATCTATGGATCGATGCGGCACACTCGTGCGCATGCGTCGGCTGTTGTGCTGTCTGCTCGTCCTGCTCGGCTGCGGTGTGGCCTACTCACCTGCGGCATCGGCGAATTCATCGATCCTCGAGGTCCGGCCGCTCGGCGGCAGGCAATTCGAGGTCGTCGTCCATTCGGCGGCGATGAACCGGCCGATCACCCTGTGGATGTCGCATCCCGGTCCGGGCGCGCCCGCGCTGTATCTGCTCAATGCCGTCGACGGCGGGGAGAGCGGCGGGCCGTGGATGCGGCGCACCGATGTGGTCGACTTCTTCGCCGACAAACCGGTGAATGTGATCGTCCCGATCGGCGGCCGGGCCAGCATGTACACCGACTGGCAACGCGACGACCCGGTTCTCGGCCGCAACAAGTGGACCACCTTCCTCACGAGCGAGCTGCCTCCGCTGCTCGACGACCGCTTCGGCATGACCGGCGCCAACGGCGTCGCGGGACTGTCGATGTCGGCCACCTCGGCACTGAACCTGGCCATCGCCGCCCCGGGCCGCTACCGCGCGGTCGGCGCCTTCAGCGGTTGTACCCAGACCGCGAATCCGCTGGCCCAGACCCTCGTCCGTTCTCAGCTCGCCACCTTCGGCGCCAATGCCGACAACATGTGGGGCGGCCCTGGCGACCCGGCCTGGGTGGCCAACGATCCGGTGCTGCACGCGGATCGGTTGCGTGGCACCTCGGTGTACCTGTCCTCGGGCAACGGTGCCCCCGGCCCGCACGAGGCGCTCAACGATCCGAGCATCGCGGGCAATGTCGGTGTGCTGCTCGACCGGGTCCTGGTCGGCGGCACGATGGAAGCCGTCGTCGGCAGCTGCTCGGGACCGCTGGTCGGTCGCCTCGGTCAGCTCGGCATCCCCGCCGATGTCCGCTTCCGGGCCGCGGGCACGCACGCCTGGCCGTACTGGCAGGACGACGTGCACGACTCCTGGCCGATGTTCGCCGCCGCCCTCGGCATCTGAACCACACGACGACGGCGCCACGCAGCACGTGGCGGCCGTCGTCGTGTCCGCGGCTAGCTCGCCGAACCGGTGAGCAGTCCGCCCAGGTCGGCGGAGCCGGTGCCGCCACCGTCGGGCGGGGTGGTCGGCTTCTCGGAGACCTGCACGGTGACGGTCTTGGAGCTGATGAGTTCCTGCACCGCCTTGATCTCGTGGGCGCCGGGCGTGGACGGTGTCCAGCTGATGGTCGCCTTGCCGTCCCTGACCGCAACCGGCTCGCCGATCTGCGTGCCGTTGTCGGTGAAGGTCACCTTGAACAGGAACGAGGTGGCGGTGACGTCGGCCGTCACGGTGTAGGGAGTGCCCACGTAGTGGGTGGTGCCGCTCACCGCGATGCTCTGGACGAGCGCCGAGGCCTGCGGTGCCGTCAGCACGGCGGCCGCCGCGATCGCGGTGAAAGCCGTGAGGCCGAAGCCGGTGCGCCGTGCCTGGTAGGTCTGCATGGTGTTCTCCTGTGTCGAGCTGTGGTGAGCGCGAGATTAGCCAGTCGGTTCGGCCGCGGTCCGCAAAACAGAAAAAGAGGTGTTTAAAATTTGGGGAGCCGGGAAAGCCGGGCGCAATCTGTCGGTGTCCCGGCGCATACTCGGCCCATGGCATACGACGAGGAACTCGCCGAGCGGATCCGGGAGATCGTCTACCCTCGGGCCGATCTCGCCGAGAAGAAGATGTTCGGTGGGCTCGCGTTCCTGATCGGCGGCAACATGGCCGTCGCCGCCAGCGGACAGGGCGGGTTGCTGGTGCGTGTGGACCCGGCCGAAGGCGACGCGCTGCTCGACGGATCCGCGGTGTCGCCGATGGTGATGGGTGGCCGCGAGCTCAGCGGCTGGTTACGCGTCAGCGCCGAGGCGGTCGATGACGATGCGTCGCTGCGGGACTGGGTGACTCGCGGCGTCGCCTTCGCCGAAGCCCTGCCCAGCAAATAGTCGGCCACCGCCGATTTCACCCGCCTCGGGTGAGGTGCGAACCGGGCACGAACTGCCAGACTGACACCATGTCCGGGCCGCTGCGCTATCAATTCGTCCTCGAGGGCGAACTGTCCGATCGTGTGCTCGCGGCGTTTCCCGAGCTCATTCCCAGCGATCATGCGGCAGCCGGGACAACGACGCTGTTCGGCACGCTCGCCGACAGCACCGCTGTGCGGGGGATTCTCGCGCGCATCGACACCCTCGGCCTCACGCTGCTCGAGATGTCACGCCTGCCCGACTGAGGTGGCGGGGCGGACCACGCAAAGAGCCTGCGTCGATCTGGTAACGAGCACGTCGAGATGTCGTCACCAGCAAACTCGTGGCGCCCGAGTGGCCTACCGTCGAACTCGCACACGATGTCGGGGGCAGGTGAGAACTCGAGTTCAGGAGGCTCGTGATGGCACGCTCCGCGATAGCTGTGGCCGGCCGTGGGACCGAGGACCGAGTTCCCGAACTGTCTTTCGCTCCCGTCCGCTGTGACGCGGCGACCGCGGCCTTCGACTGCGCCCGCACCGCGCCGGGGCACGTCGTACTGGTGTGCGGACCGGCAGGCAGCGGCAAGACCGTGGCCATGGTCGACTGGGTGAACACCGCTCGGCCCGCGCCGCGGCTGGCCTGGCTGACGGTGAGCACCAGCCCCGGCGCCGACCTGCTCGCCGCCGTCGCCCGGGCGCTCGACCCGACGGCCGCCACCGTTCCCGACGGTGTCCTTCGCACGCCTGCCGACCGTGCCGCCGACCTCGTCGCCGCACTCGCCGACACCGAGGAGACGGTCCTCGTCATCGACGATGTCCACCTGCTCACCGACCCGCTGCAACTCGCGGGTCTGGAGTACCTGCTCACCCGGTTGCCGCCGAAGATCACCGCGCTGCTCGGTGGCCGTTTCGAACCGCCGCTGCGCTGGCACGTGCTCGACCTGGCGGGCAGGCTCACCCGCCTCGGCGCGACCGAGCTGGCCATGCCGCCGGATCGCGTCGCACAACTGCTGGCCCAGCACGACTGCCACCTCGACGACACCGAACTCGCCGCCCTGCACGAGCTCACCCGCGGCTGGGCCGCACTGGTCCGGATCGCCGCCATCTCGCTGGGCACCGACGACCGGAGCACCGCCCTCACCGCGCTGGCCGCACCGACCCACGCGGTCGCCGACTTCCTCTTCGCCGAACTCATCGAGACGCTGCCCCCACGCACCGTCGAATTCCTGCTCACCACAGCCGTTCCCACCCGGTTCTGTCTGCCGATGGCCGAGGAACTGCTCGGCCTGGACGCGTCGCGCATCCTCGACGAACTACTGCGTGCCAGTTTCCCGTTGCACACGGTCGCCACCGACGGACAGCTCTGGTACACCTATCACCCGCTGCTGCGCGCCTACCTGCTGGCCGAGGCCGCGCACACCAGGGCCGAACGCCTGCCGGGGTTGCACCGTCACCTCGCCGAGTGGTTCACCGGCGCCGCCCTGCCCGGGTGCGCACTGGACCATGTGCTCGCCGAACCGGGTGCGCCGGGGCTGGCGTCGTTCCTGTGGGAGTGGGGCGTACGGATGGTGCTCGACGGCAGGGGGCATCTGCTGTTGCACGCTCTGGATCAGGTACCCGGTCTGTCGGACGACACGTTCGTCGGGTTGTTGCGCGCCGCCGTCGCGGTGGAAGACGGTGAGATCGCCGCAGCGGAAGTGTATTTGGAGGCGGCCCATGTGGGTTCGTGGCCGGGGTCGGCACTGGTTCCGGCCGAGTGGATCGCCGCCCTCGATCATGCGGTGAGCGCCGGTGTGGCCGTGCTGGCGGGTGATTCGGCGTCCATGCGGTGGCCGTTGCCGCCGGTCACCGGGCAAACCGATCTCGACTGCTATGTGGCGCTGCACTGCGGTGCGGCCGAAGTGTTCGGCGGCCGGATCGTCAGCGGCACAGCGGCTTTGCGGCATGCGGTCGTGTACGCCGAGGAGGCAGGACTCGGACGCGTCGCGGTACGGGCACGCACCGCGGTCGCGGCGGCATCGGGGATCACGGGCCGGGTCGGCGAGCTGCGGGTGCTGGCCGCACAGGCCCTCGAATGCGCTGATCGCTACGGGCTCACCGGGTCGTCGGAGGCCGCGATGGCCCGGGTGACCGCCGCCTACGGCGCGCACCGGCAGGGTTGCGCTTACGGCAAGCCGCTGCCCGACCTGTCGGCCGACGACCTGACCACGCCGGCCCTGCTGCGACAGGCCCGCATCGTCATCGGCGTCCTCACCTTCGACGACACCGTCGACCGTGCCGCCGCGGCCACGATGCTGAGCAGACGCCTGCACCACCTGCTCGACGATGCCCCGGCGCTGCTCGGCGCCGGAAACCTCGTCACCGAGGTGCTGTGGCTGCTGCTGCGGGTGCATGCCAAGGTCGAGGCACGCGCTCTCGTCGACCACGCGACCCGGGTGCTCGGCAAGACCGTGGACACCCAGTTGGCCGAAGCCGCCCTCGCCCTGCACACCCAGCGCCCGGCCGCTGTCCTGCCGCTGCTGACACCGCTGGTGGGCGAGGTCACCGACGGTCAGGCCGTGGCCGCGTGGCTGCTCATCGCGGTCGCCGCCGATCATCTCGATCGCCCGCGCAAGGTCGAGGACGCCTTCGAGCAGGCCCTGGCCCACGCGAGTGGGGAACACCTGATCCGCCCGTTCCTCGACGTGCCCGGTGCCGCCGAACTGCTCGACCGGCTGGGTTCGCACTTCGGTCGCTACGACGCCTTCGTCGACCACGTGCGCGCCCACCGTGGCGCCATGGCCGACGCACCACGGCTCACCGACACCGAACTCGTTGTGCTGCGCCGTCTTCCGTCGGGGCTGACCGCCACCAGCATCGCCGCCGACCTCGGCGTCTCGGTGAACACGGTGAAGACGCACCTGCGTGGCATCTACCAGAAGCTCGGTGTGAACGCGCGCGGTGCGGCCATCGCGCAGGCACGGTGCGTCGGCCTGCTCTGAGTTTCACGGGGCGCGCAGCGCCGGGAACCAGACATCGGTGAGGACTTCGGCGGCCTGTTCGGCGGTCACGTCGATGGTGCCCTGCATGGCCCAGCGGGTGAAGAACCGCTCGAGCTGGGCGACGAGCAATTCGATCCGTAACCGGGCTTCGTCGCGCCGGCCCTCGGGCCAGCGGGCCAGGTAATCCGGCATGCTGTCGGCCAGCGTCATGATCCCCTCGCGGGCCAGCCTGCGGAATTCCGGTTCCACCGCGGTGGCCTCGTCCCAGGCCGGCAGCATTTCCTTGTTCACGAAGAACCAGTCGATCGCGCGGGCCATCCAGTCCGCGAACGCCGCGCGCGATCCGGTGGTGAGCACGCGGTCGAGGTCGGCGTAGACCATCCGGACGCTGGTGAGCGTGCCCTGGTTGGCGATGGCGCGCAGCACCTCGGGTTTACCGGCGAAGTGCAGGTAGAAGGTGGCCCGGCTGCAGCCCGCGGCGGCGGCGATGTCGTCGACCCGGACCGAGGAATAGCCGCGGGTCTCGAACAGTGTGCGCGCGGTGTCGACGATGCGTGCCGTGGTCAGGCGCTTGTGTTCCTCACGCAGCGAGCCCCGCTGGGCGGTGGGTTCCGGCGACATGAGGCCCATCGTAGACGGCATGCTCATTCGCTGGACGCTGTGTCCAGCGAACCGCTATCGTGTGGTGCGGGTCACGTCGGCGAGCGTGAGTCGATGAGGAGTCGTGCATGAATACACCGGAGCTGCCGAGGGTTTGCGTCATCGGGGCGGGCCCGTCGGGTATCACGGCGGCCAACCGCCTTGCCGAGTACGGCATTCCGTTCGTCTGTTACGAGACGTCCGACGAGGTGGGTGGCAATTGGTACTACCGCAACCCCAACGGCATGTCGGCCTGCTACCAGAGCCTGCACATCGATACGTCCAAGTACCGCTTGCAGTTCGAGGACTTCCCCGCGCCCGCGGACTGGCCGGACTTTCCGCACCATTCGCAACTGCACCAGTACCTCAAGGACTACGTCGACCATTTCGGCCTGCGCGACCGGATCAGGTTCAACGCGCTGGTCACCGCCGCCGAGCGGGCCGACGACGGCCGCTGGCTGGTGACGGCGGCCGGTGACACCGAGGTCTTCGACGCCCTGATCGTCTGCAACGGCCACCACTGGGACCCCCGGATGCCGGAATATCCCGGTGATTTCGACGGTGTGCTCATGCACAGCCACGCCTACAACGACCCGTTCGATCCCATCGACATGCGTGGCAAGCGCATCGTGGTGGTCGGCATGGGCAATTCCGGGCTCGATATCGCCTCGGAACTGTCCCAGCGTTTCCTGGCCGAACGGCTGTTCGTGTCGGCTCGGCGCGGGGTATGGGTGCTGCCGAAATACGTGCGCGGCCAGGTCGGTGATCGGCGGTCGATGCCCAAGTGGATGCCGCCGAAGGTCGCGCTGAAACTCAAGCAGCGCTTCGTGCGCAAGAATCGCGGTCTGATGCAGAACTACGGTCTGCCCGCACCGGATCACGAACCGTTCGAGGCGCACCCGTCGGCGAGTGAGGAATTCCTGCACCGCGCCGGCTGCGGGGATGTGGAATGCAAACCCGCCATCACCCGGCTCGACGGTGACACCGTCCATTTCGCCGACGGCTCGAGCGAACAGGTCGACGTGGTGCTGTGCGCCACCGGCTATCACATCAGTTTCCCGTTCTTCACCGCTCCGTCGCTGGTGCCGGACAGCGACAACCGGTTCCCGCTGTTCCAGATGATGATGCGGCCCTCGGTGGACAATCTGTTCTATCTCGGTCTGGCACAACCGACTCCGACACTGGTCAACTTCGCCGAACAGCAGACCAAGCTGGTCGCCGCCTACCTCACCGGCCGCTATCACCTGCCCTCGCGGGCGGAAATGGACGCCGAGGTCGACGAGCGGCTCGATGCCCGCGCCGGGCGGTACTACGATTCGCCGCGCCACACCATCCAGGTCGAATTCGAGCCGTACGTCCGCGGGCTGACCAAGGAGCTCGAGCGCGGGGCCAAACGTGCCGCGGCCGCGGGCAATACGTTGCCGGTACCCGCCCGCGCCCAGGCCGAGGCCAGCCGATGACGCGCGCAGCGGGCTTCTGCCGGGACGACTTCGCGCAGGTGCGAGCGGTATTCGACGAGCAACTCGCCACGGGCGCCGAGCTCGGCGCGTCGCTGTGCGTGACGGTCGACGGCGATCCGGTCCTCGACCTGTGGGGTGGTCACGCCGATCCCGATCGCAACGTTGCCTGGCAGGCCGACACCCTGGTGAACGTTTTCTCGGTGACCAAGACGATGACCGCGCTGTGCGCCCTGCTGCTCGTGGATCGCGGCGACCTCGACCTGGACGCACCCGTGGCCAGGTACTGGCCCGAGTTCGCCGCCGAGGGCAAGGACCGTGTCGAGGTGCGCCACGTGCTGTCGCACACCTCGGGCGTCTCGGGCTGGGAACGACCCATCGCGCTCGCCGACATCTACGACACCGAAGCCGCCGCCGCCCGGCTCGCCGCTCAGCCACCGTGGTGGGAGCCCGGCACGGCCTCGGGCTATCACGCCCTCAACTACGGGCATCTCGTCGGGGAATTGGTGCGGCGCATCACCGGTCGCACCCTCGGTGAGTTCTTCGCCGCCGAGCTGGCTGGGCCGCTCGGTGCGGATTTCTACATCGGCACCGGACCCGAGCACGCCGACCGGATCGCGACACTCGTCGCGCCGCCGCAACGCGAATTCGACATGTCCGCCCTCGACCCCGACAGCATTCTCGTCAAAACGCTGACGAGCCCGCTGCTCGATATCGCCGAGACAGCGACTCCCGCTTGGCGTTCCGCCCAGCTCGGGGCGGTCAACGGGCACGGCAACGCGCGTTCGGTCGCCCGCGTGCAGTCCCTGGTTTCGTGCGGTGGCGAGCTCGGTGGCAGGCGGTTCCTCTCGCCCGCCACGATCGAGTCGATCTTCCGCGAACAGGCCGACGGCCTCGACCTGGCGCTGCTCGCCCCGCTGCGGTTCGGCATCGGCTACGGGCTGCCGCGTCCCAAGACCTACCCGCACATTCCCGACGGCCGGGTCTGCTGGTGGGCGGGCTACGGCGGCGCCATGGTGGTCAACGACCTGGATCGCCGAATCACCTTCGCCTACACCATGAATCGGATGGCGCCCGGCGTGATCGGGTCGGACCGCTGCGACAACTATCTGAAGGCGGTCTTCGACGCGGTCGCCGGAACCGACCGTTCTCGAGGGAGGACCTCATGACCGAAGCCGTTGACCCCCAGGTGTTCGTCGCGCAGGTGGCGGGCGGGCTCACCGCGCCCGGCGCGCCCTTCGAGATGACGGTCGAGGAGGTGCTCGGTGCGCCGATGCCGGTGTTCGCGCGTCGGCGGCGCAGCCTGCGTGAGCTACTCGAGCACTCCCTGACCTGGGGTGATCGCGACTATCTCGTCACCGAGGACCGCCGGGTCAGCTTCACCGAGCACGCGGCGGCGGTCGGCGCGCTGGCGACCGCACTGGCCGAACGCCACGGCGTGGGCAAGGGTGACCGGGTCGCGATCCTGGCCGCCAACGGTCCTGATTGGGTGGTCAGCTTCTGGGCGGCGCAGTGTCTCGGGGCCGTCCCGGTGGGCTACAACGCCTGGTGGGCGCCGCCGGAAATCGCCTACGCACTCGGCCACACCACCCCGAAGGTGGTGGTCGCCGACGCGAAAAGGACTGTGCGGCTGGCCGAGACCGGCTGCGAGGTGCCGGTATCGACCTTCGAGGAGGACCTGCCCGCCCTCATCGCGGAGTACCGGGGTGCCGCGATGCCGGAAACCGAGGTGGCAGAGGACGACCCGGCCGTCATCCTGTACACCAGCGGCACGAGTGGGCGCGCCAAAGGCGTGGTGCATACCCAGCGAAACCTGTTGGCGATCACCGAATACCACCGTTTCACCGATGCGATGCAGGCCGCGTTCACCGGTCAGCCGGTCGGTGACGGCCCGAGCGAGCGCCGCTATCTGGTCACCGCCCCGCTGTTCCACATCGCCAGCCTGCACAATCTGGTGATCCCGCGCCTGGCCACCGGTGCGGCGGCGGTGTTCCCACACGGCGCCTTCGACGTGGACCGGGTGCTGGCCCTGGTCCAGCGTGAACGGGTCACCAACTGGGCGGCGGTGCCGACCATGGCCACCCGCCTGCTCGACCACGACGTGTCGGGGTACGACCTGTCGACGCTCGCGGCACTGTCACTCAACTCCGCACCCTCGGCGCCCGCCCTGCTCGAGCGGTTGCGCGAACACCTCGCCGGAGTTCCGCTGTCGCTGACCACCAGTTACGGGCTCACCGAGAGCGGCACCGCCGCCACCGTGGCGACACCGCTGGATCTGCTGGCCGACCCGGGGTCGGTCGGCAGGCCGATCATCGGGGTGTCGGTGGAGATCCGTGACCCCGACGGCGCGGTGCTGCCCGACGGTGCCGAAGGCGAGATCTTCATTCGCAGTCAGTACGTGATGCTCGGCTACTGGAACAACGAATCCGCGACAGCGGAGGTCCTCGACCACGGAAGGTGGTTGCGCTCAGGTGATTTCGGGACGATGACCGACGGCAGGCTCACCGTGTCGGGCCGACGGACCGACCTGATCCTGCGCGGTGGGGAGAACGTGTACCCCACCGAGATCGAGAACGTCCTCGTCGAACACCCCTCGGTCACCGACTGCGCGGTCTTCGGCGTGCCGCACCCCGACCTGGGCCAAGAGGTGGCGGCCGTGGTCGTCGCCGAACCGGGCGCGGTCGAGCAGGACGAACTGCGCGAGTACCTCACCGCCCGGCTCGCCTACTTCAAAGTGCCCGCACGCTGGCGGATCACCTCCGACGCGTTGCCGCGCAATGCGACCGGCAAGGTCACCCGGCGCGACCTCGCGGTGTAGGGGTGCGGTGACGGCTGTGTTCGTGTCCGTGGCGGCCCGGCGCGCGATGGCTCGGCGTCGATCTGCGACGCTGAGCTGACAAACGGGCGGTCGATCCGACCTGCCCCGCGCACAGCAGCGAGAGGGCCGACATGTCTGACGCGAAACGGATCCGCTGGGGAAAACCGCGCAAGCCGACCGACGCCGACCGCGACGCCCTGCGCGAGGACCTGCTCACCCGCGCCCGCGCGGTCCGCGCCGACGGCTGGGACACCCACCGCCCCGAGTGGACGGCAGGCCAGGTCGCGGCCGTCGCCTACCTCCTCGGCGACCTCGACGTCCTCACCGAACTCGAGGAGTCGGAAGGGACGGTCCTCAGCCGCTACGCCGCCGAACTCTTCGGCTTCCACGGCGGCCGCAAAGACATCGAAGCGGGTCTGGTCGGCACCCAGGCCTGGTTCGACACCGTTCGCAAAGCTCTCGGCGCCGGAGCCTGACATCCTGCCCGACACTGCGGGGACGAAAGCGCGAACGTGTCAGCCCGGTGGCGGGGGACAGGCCGATCGCCTCGGCCGGGACCTGCGTCGATTCAGTTCTCGTTGCCGGTGATGCGGTCGCGCAGCGTGGGGAGGCCGGGGCCGGTGAGGTCGTCGCAGTAGACGATTCGGCTCGCCATCGCCATGGTCAGCGCGATCGTCGTTCCGCGGATCAGCGGCCCGGTGCCGTGGGTGAAGGGACCATCGGTCGCCTCGAGGCGGAGGCCTTCGATGAGGGTGCGACTGGGGACGGTGAAGTCGCGCCCGGCGAAGAATTCGGCGACGGCGGTGGTCGCCTCGATCGACGGGGTGGTGGTGAGCCCGAGTGGTCGGCGGATGTCCTGGGCATGGACCACGATTTCACCGAGCCAGGCGGCGGTATCGCCAGAAGGTGCGGTGGTGCTGTCGACGATCGCCCGGAACCGTTCGAGGGTTTCGGCCGGTGCCGTCCCGAGGTGTTCGGCCTTGCGTCGCTCGTTGTGCTTGTCGAAGTCGAAGCGCGCCGCGAGAACGCTCACCAGCCAGCGCATCCGGCCGGTACTCGCACCGGCCGTGAGGTGGGCGACCACGTCTTCGACAGTCCACGCACCGCACAGCGACGGCGAACTCCACTGATCGTCGTCGAGGCGGGCGAGGTTGTCCGCGAGAGCGGCGCGTTCGGCGTGCGTCAGCGCCCAGAGCGCGGCACGGGAATCGGGCACGTGAACCTCCATGGCACCCTCGATCGCCGGGCGCCGTGGTGCCGAGCCGGCGTCCCATGATGCAGACGACGCGAATCCCGCGAATTGATCGGTCAGGAGGTTCGCAGCACGCAGCGGGTCTTCGAGTAGATGGTCGGCACGCACTCGTTGCAATGCGTGCACAGCGACAGAGTCGCCCGGTCGGACTGCCAGCGGCGGACGAGATCGGGTTCGCGGAGCAGGGCCCGGCCCATCGCGACGAAATCGAAGCCCTCGGTGCGGGCCTGTTCGGCGCCCGCCAGGTCGGTGATGCCGCCGAGCAGGATCAGCGGCATCGTCAGCTCCGCACGGAAGCGCCGCGCCTTGTCGAGCAGATAGCCGGGGCGATAAGGGTATTCGCGCAGGAATTTGCCGCCGACGAGCTGGAAACCCCAGCGCACCGGAATCGGCAGGGTGCGGGCGAAGTTCCGGCGCGGTGCGTCGCCACGGAAGATGGCCATCGGGTTGAGCAGGGAGCTACCCGCGGTGAGTTCGATGGCGTCGACGGCACCGTCGTCCTGTAGCCAGCGCGCCACCCGCAGCGACTCCTCGATCGAGAAACCCCCGCGCACACCGTCTTCCATGGTGAGTTTGGCGGTGACCGCCATGTCGTCGCCCGCCGCGTCGCGCACGGCACGCACCAGTTCCCGCGCCACCCGTGCCCGGTTCACCAGCGAACCGCCGTATTCGTCGCGGCGCCGGTTCAGCAGCGGACTCAGGAAGGCGCTGGCCAGGTAGTTGTGGCCCAGGTGCACCTCGACGGCGTCGAATCCGGACTCCCGTGCCAACCGGGCCGCCCGCGCGTGCGCTTCGACCACCTCGGCGATGGCGAGTGCGTTGGGCACCTTGGTGAACCGCATCCCGAGCGGATTGAACATCCGGCTCGGCGCCAGCGCGGGCGCCCGGTTCGACCGCGCGTTCGCCACCGGCCCCGCGTGCCCGAGCTGCGCGCTCACCGCCGCACCCTCGGCATGCACGGCATCGGTGAGCCGCCGCAGCCCCGGCACCGCCTCCGGCCGCATCCAGATCTGCTGCGCATCGGTGCGCCCACCCGGCGCGACCGCGCAGTAGGCGACCGTCGTCATGGCCACCCCACCGGCGGCGACCTCCCGATGGAACTCCACCAGCTCGTCGGTGACCAGCGCGTCGGGGGTGCGTCCCTCGAAGGTGGCCGCCTTGAGCACACGGTTGCGCAGGGTGAGGGGACCGAGGCGGGCGGGCGCGAGGACATCGCTCATCCCCGGAGTGAAACACGTTTCAATTACGGGCCGCAACGGTATCGCCCGCTCACCGGGCGAAAGGCGACCTACCAGCGATCGGGAGTCACCGGGGCGTCCCAGGCCTTGGCGAAACGGGTCTTGTCCTTGGTGTCCACTTCCTTGCGCCGGTACACGATGTACGGGCGGGTGAGGTAGCCGATGGGCGCGCTGAACATGTGCACCAGCCGGGTGTACGGCCAGGCCGCGACCAGGGCGAGCACCACCAGTCCGTGCAGCTGGAAGGTCCACGGCACACCGACCATCAGCCCCGGCTCCGGGTTGATGGTGAACAGGCTGCGGAACCACGGCGACACGGTGTCGCGGTAGTTGTAGGTGCCCCACAGCAGGTTCGAGCCCCAGGTGTTGAGCAGCCCGGTGACCAGCGCCAACGTGAGCAGCGTGTACATCATGATGTCGTTGCGGCTGGTCGCCTTGCGCACGGCGGGCACGACGATGCGGCGGTAACACAGGATGGCGACGCCGGCCACCACCATCAGGCCCGCGACCGAACCCGCGCCGACCGCGACCAGGTGATAGGTGTGCTCGGAGATCCCGAGCGCCGCCGTCCACGACTGCGGAATCAGCAGACCCATCACATGCCCGCCGAACACCCCGAGCATGCCGAAGTGGAACAGCGGACTGCCCAGCTGCAGCAGCTTGGACTCGTAGATCTGCGAGGACCGCGTGGTCCACCCGAACTGATCGAACCGGTAGCGCCAGACATGGCCAAGCACAAAGGAAGTCGCGGCGATATAGGGCAGGATCAGCCACAGGCCTTCGGGAAGCGGAATGGTGGCGTTCATCGGCGGCCTTCTGTTGCGTCGAAGAGGGCGGGGTCCATGGCGAAGGGTTCCAGGCCGACCTCTTCCTCGGGCGGGCCCTGGGCGGCGAGTTCGGCGATGCGGCGGCGGTCGGCGGTGGTCACCGGCGGCAGGGTCGCCAGGACGGCCGCGAGGACACCCGAGTACGGGGAGTTGTTGTCGCCCAGCGATAACCGGAGCAGCTCCAGTACGGGCACGTGCTCGCCGAGCAGGCGTTCACCGCCGATCGGGTCGACGGTGGCGGCGAACTCGAGCAGCACCGGCAGGTGGTCGGGCAGCTCCTCGTCGCCGAGTTCGGCGCCGGCCTGGCGGTAGGCGTGCTTGAAACGCAGCAGTGCCATGCCGCGTTTGCGGGTGTCGCCGTAGGCGTAGAACGTCAGGTGCAGGCTGGCGCGGCGACGCATGTCGAAGGTCTCGACATAGCTCTGGGCGACCTCGATGTCCGGGGTGTCGCGCAGGTAGGCGAGTACCGGCTCGAAATGAGTGCGCACTTCGTCGGGCAATTGTCCTGTGGCAGAGGAGAGCTGGTCGAGCAGGGCCAGGGTCTGTTCGCCGGGATAGTCCAGCAGCAGCGCGGCCAGGCGCCAGACCATGCGACGCTCGTGCTCGGCCAGTGCGAGGACGGGCTCGGGTCGCCGCCGGATGGAGAGCAGACTCATTGCGGTACCCCGCTGACGGCCGGGTCGGTGGTGGCGGCGCCGTTGCCGCCACCACCGGATCCGGCGCCGTTGCCGGTTTGGCCGTTGCCGTTGCCGTTGTCGCTACCGGGCAGCAGGCCCGCGGTGGAGCGACCGTCCCAGTTGAGCAGGTTGATCCGCCCCGACTTCTCCTCCGGTGCGGCCTGATTCGTGTCGGCGAGGGAGAACTTCTCCACCACCTGGTCGAACGCCGTCATACCCGGCCCGCCGTCGGTGTCGAGACTGCACCCGGTGGCCAGCGAGTCCAGCTCGTGCGCACGGGAAGTCGCGCCGGACGGGATCACATAGCGGTGCTCGTACTTGGCGATGGCGAGCAGCCGGTACATCGCCTCGATCTCCTCGGGCTCCAGCCCGATCGAGGGCGCGATACCCGTATCGGGTTCCTCACCGAGGTTCACCGACCGCATGAAAGCCCGCATCCCGGCGAGCCTTTGCAGCGAGGCGCGTACCGGGCCGATCTCACCGGCGGTGAACAGCTCCGCCAGGTAGCCGATCGGAATGCGCAGGGCATCGATGGCGCCGAACAGGTTGCGCGCGTCCTCGCCGTCGTGGCCGGTCTCGGTGAGCACATCCACCACCGGCGAGAGCGGCGGCACGTACCAGACCATCGGCATGGTGCGGTATTCCGGATGCAGCGGCAGCGCGAGCTGGTAGTCGACGATCAGCTTGTACACCGGTGAATCCTGCGCGGCGGCAATCCATTCCGGTGAGATTCCGGCCTTCTCCGCTTCGGCGATCACGCGCGGGTCGTGCGGGTTGAGGAAGACTCCGAGCTGGGAGGTGTACAGATCCTGCGGGTCGGTGACCTGCGCCGCCTCGAGCACCGCGTCGGCGTCGTAGAGCATCACGCCGATGTAGCGCAGCCGGCCCACACAGGTTTCCGAGCACACGGTCGGGATGCCGACCTCCACACGCGGGTAGCAGAAGGTGCACTTCTCCGCCTTGCCCGTCTTGTGGTTGAAGTAGATCTTCTTGTACGGGCAGCCGGTGATGCACTGCCGCCAGCCACGGCATTTGTCCTGGTCGACGAGCACGATGCCGTCTTCCTCGCGCTTGTAGATCGCGCCCGACGGGCACGACGCGGCGCACGAGGGATTGAGGCAGTGCTCGCAGATGCGCGGCAGGTAGAACATGAAGGTCTCTTCGAACTCCAGTTTCACCTTGTCCTCGAGCTTGCCGAGCAAGGGGTCCTTGCCGACCTGCTCAGGGCCCGAACCCAGGTCGTCGTCCCAGTTCGCACCCCAGGTGACCTTGGTGTCCTCACCGGTGATCAGCGATTTCGGCCGGGCGACCGGCGTGGTGTCGGTGGGCGGCGACGACAGCAGGTTGTCGTAGTCGTAGCTCCACGGTTCGTAGTAGTCGTCGACCGTCGGCAGATCGGGGTTGGCGAAGATGTTCATCAACCGCTTGAACCGCGACCCCGACTTCAGGGTGAGCTTGCCGCGCTTGTTGAGCGTCCAGCCACCCTTCCACTTCTCCTGGTCCTCGTACTGGCGCGGATAGCCCTGTCCCGGACGGGTTTCCACATTGTTGAACCAGACGTACTCGGTGCCACCGCGATTGGTCCACGCCTGCTTGCAGGTGACCGAGCAGGTGTGGCAGCCGATGCACTTGTCCAGGTTCATGACCATGGCGAGCTGAGCCATAACGCGCATGTCAGTACTCCACGTTCTGGTTGCGGCGGCGAATGGTGGTGACCTCGTCGCGCTGGTTTCCGGTGGGGCCGTGGTAGTTCAGCGCGAACGACTGCTGGGCGTAGCCGCCGATCAGGTGCGACGGTTTGATGAGCACCCGGGTGAGTGCGTTGTGGATACCGCCGCGCTTGCCCTTGGCTTCTTTGGTGGTGTCCTCGGCGCCTTCGATGCGCGGCACGTCGACCGCGCGGTCCTGGGCGTGGTACATGAACACCGTGCCCTCGGGCATGCGGTGCGAGACGATCGCGCGGGCCACGACGACACCGTTGCGGTTGATCGCCTCGATCCAATCGTTGTCGGCCACACCGATCTTCTTGGCGTCCACGTCCGACATCCAGATCGTCTGACCACCCCGCGAGAGCGTGAGCATGTGCAGGTTGTCCTGGTAGGCCGAGTGGATCGACCACTTCGAGTGCGGGGTCAGGTAACGCACGGTGAGTCCGTTGCCGCTCACATTGCCGATGCTCGGCTCCGCGAACAGTGCCGACATGTCCAGCGGCGGACGGAAGATCGGCAGTTGCTCACCGAGTTCGATCATCCAGTCGTGGTCGAGGTAGAAGTGCTGACGCCCGGTGAGGGTGTGCCACGGCTTGAGCCGCTCCACATTGATGGTGAACGGCGAGTACCGGCGTCCACCGCTCTCGCTGCCCGACCACTCCGGTGAGGTGATGACCGGAACGGGTCGCGCCTGGGTGTCGGCGAAGGTGATCTGCTTGCCCTCGGCCTCGGCGGCGAGGTCGGCCAGTTTCGTGCCGGTACGGCGCTCGAGCTGGTGGAAACCCTCGACCGCGAGACGCCCGTTGGTGGTGCCCGACAGCGCGAGAATCGTCTCGGCGGCGAAGGTGTCCTTGGCCAGCGACGGCCGCCCGGCCGCGATCCCCGACACCACGGTGCCGTTCTTGCCCGCGAGGTAGGCCACCTCTTTGTCCGGGTAGGTCGTGATGCCCTTGGTGGTCACGCCGAGCGTGTCGACCAGCGGGCCGAGCGCGGCGAGCTTCTCGGCGATCTTGGTGTAGTCGCGTTCGATCTCGACGATCTTGGGCATGGTCTTGCCCGGAATCGGTTCGCACTCACCGGCTTTCCAGTCCAGCACCCTGCCGCCCGCCTGCGCCAGCGCATCCGGCGAGTCGTGCTGCAACGGCACCGCGACGATGTCTTTCCTTGTGCCGAGGTGCTTTTCGGCAAGCCAGGAGAAACCGCGCGCGATGCGGTGGAACGCCTCGAAGTCGGTCTTGGCCTCCCACGGCGGGGAGATGGCGGGGGAGAAGGCGTGCACGAAGGGGTGCATGTCGGTGGACGACAGGTCGTGCTTCTCGTACCAGGTGGCGGCGGGCAGCACGATGTCGGCGAACAGGGTGGTGCTGGTCATGCGGAAGTCGAGGGCCAGCAGCAGATCAAGCTTGCCCTCGGCGCCTTCCTCACGCCATTCCAGTTCCTGGGGGCGCACGCCGGTGGCGTCGGTGGTCTGCAGGTTGGAGCCGCAGCCGAGCAGGTGCTTCTGGAAGTACTCGTTGCCCTTGCCCGAGGAGCCGAGCAGGTTCGCCCGCCACACGGTGAGCACGCGCGGGAAGTTCTCGGGGGCGTCGGGGTCTTCGCAGGCGAAGCGCAGGTCGCCGGACTTGAGGCCGTCGACCACGTGCTCACCGGGGGTTTTGCCCGCCGCGGCGGCTTCGTCGGCCATGTCGAGCGGGTTGCGGTTGAACGTCGGGTAACTCGGCATCCAGCCGAGACGACTCGCCAGCGCGATGTTGTCGGCGGCGGTGCGACCGGCGAACTTGCCCTTGCCCAGCGGGGACGCGAACGAGTCCGAGGTGAACGGGTCGTAGCGCCACTGGTCGTTGGTCAGGTACCAGAACACGGTGCCCTGCATCTGACGCGGCGGGCGCTGCCAGTCGCTCGCCGAAGCCAATGTGGCCCAACCTGTTACGGGTCGGCACTTCTCCTGGCCGACGTAGTGGGCCCAGCCGCCGCCGTTCTTGCCCTGGCAGCCGGTGAGCAGCGTGAGGGTGAAGAACGCGCGGTAGATCTGATCGGAATGGAACCAGTGGTTGGTGCCCGCGCCCATCAGGATCATCGAACGGCCGCCGGAACGTTCGGCGTTGTCGGCGAATTCGCGGCCGATGCGCGCGGCCTGCACGGCGGGCACGCCGGTGATGGTTTCCTGCCAGGCCGGGGTGTAGGGCGACTCGGCGTCGTCGTAGCCCTTGGCCCACTCGCCGGGCAGGCCGTCACGACCGAGGCCGTACTGGGCGAGCAGCAGGTCGAAGACGGTGGTGACCCGTTTGCCCGCAACGGTTTTCGTCGGCACGCCACGGATGATGGGTGCGGCGGTGTCGGTGTCGAAACGGGGCAGCGCGATGGTGGTCGGTGCCTCGCCGGAATGGCCGAGCAGGGTGAGCAGCGGGTCGACCCCTTCGAGGTCGAGATTCCACTTGCCCGCGTCCGCCTCGTTGAAGCGGTGGCCGAGAGAACCGTTGGGCACCACCGGGTTTCCGGCCTGATCGAGCAGTACCGGCTTGTGTGCGGCGTTCTCGTCGGTGTGGCCCAGATCGGCCGCCGTCAAGAACTTGCCCGGAAGAGCGCCGCCCTGATCCGCCGCCTCGTCGAGACAGATCAGGTACGGCAAATCGGTGTAGGACTTGATGTAGTCCAGGAACATCGGAGTCTGCTTCTCGAGGAAGAACTCCTTGAGCACCACGTGCCCCATCGCCATCGCCAGCGCCGCGTCGGTACCGGGGCGCGCGGCCACCCACTCGTCGGCGAACTTGGTGTTGTCGGCGTAGTCGGGGGAGACCACCACGACCTTCTGGCCGCGATAGCGCGCCTCGGTCATGTAGTGCGCGTCGGGGGTTCGGGTCACCGGGACGTTGGAACCCCACATGATGAGGTAACCCGCGTCGAACCAGTCGGCCGACTCCGGCACGTCGGTCTGGTCACCGAACACCTGCGGTGAGGCCACCGGCAGGTCGGCGTACCAGTCGTAGAACGAGAGCATGTAGCCGCCGAGCAGCGACACGAAACGCGCCCCCGTGGCGTGGCTGACCATCGACATCGCCGGAATCGGCGAGAACCCGGCCACGCGGTCGGGACCGTACTGCTTGATCGTGTAAACATGTGCGGCGGCGGCGATTTCGGCCGCCTCCCACCACTCGGCGCGCACGAACCCGCCCTTGCCTCGGGCGTTTTTGTACGCCTTGGCCTTGACCGGATCCTCGACGATCGACTCCCAGGCCAGCACCGGGTCCTTCAGTTCGGCCTTGGCCTTGCGGTACAGGTCGAGCAGGGTGCCGCGCACATACGGGTACCGCACGCGGGCGGGGGAGTAGGTGTACCAGGAGAACGAGGCGCCACGGGGGCAGCCGCGCGGTTCGTACTCGGGCTTGTCCGAGCCCACCGAGGGATAGTCGGTCTGCTGGGACTCCCAGGTGATCACGCCGTCCTTGACGTAGATCTTCCACGAGCACGAACCGGTGCAGTTCACGCCGTGGGTGGAGCGCACCACCTTGTCGTGCGACCACCGGTCCCGGTAGAACGCATCGGCATCGCGCCCACCGACCTTGAACACCGAACGCTGATCCGCGGAAACCTCACCGCGCTGAAAGTACTTTCCGAGCGTCAGCAGACTGTCACCGAAATCGGTGGGCGACGGACCATGAGTGCGCGAATTAACCACGACGCCCCCTTCGAGCTTGTGAAATCGGGCTGTTGGGGCCAACTGTAAGGAGACGATCCGGCCGGGCAAAACGAACTTCTCACACCCCGGATCGGGCCTTTGTGCGTTGTGAGGTGGGCGAAATGTGCTGGTCACCCCCGTAACCAGCCGCTCACCCGTCGCACCCGCCACGACCAGGGGAAACCCGCACCTGACCGGCCTTTTCCGACGCTCGCGAGGCGCTTCGGCGCCGAGGCGGTGATGCTTCGGAAACGACGGGTTCTCGGACGGTTTACATTTGTTTACACACGCATAGTGACCCGCGTCGCTACTTCGGCCGCCCGCGCGCCCGCAAATGAGCCACGATGTGCGAGGGGAACAGGGCGCTCGGCGGGGCTACTGTTCGGTGGGGTCTACCTCGGTGAACGAGCTGACCCACTCGTGTGGGGCGCGCGGGGGATTCGGCTCGCCGGGGCGGTGTATGCCGATGACGTGCCAGCCTGCTGTGACCGCGGCGTCGAGTTCGTCCGGGTGGTCGGAGAGGAACAGGGTTTGCTGTGGGGGGACGCCGATGCGGGCGGTGATGGTTTCGTAGGAGGTGGGTTCGCGTTTGGGGCCGGCGTTCACCAGGTCGAAATGGTCGGTGACCAGGGGTGACAGGTCGCCTTGTTCGGCGTAGGTGAACCAGTCTCGTTGGTTGCGTTCCGAACCCGAGGAGTAGATGTAGAGGGTGTGCCCCGCTGCGTGCCAGGCGCGCAGGGCGGGGATGACGTCGTCGAAGAAGCGGCCGTGCAGATCGCCCGCGCGGAAGCCCTCCGCGCAGATGGCGCCCTGGGCGGCTTTCAGCGGCTCGGTCTTCACATCGGAATGCAGCCAGCCGGTGAGGATTTCGGCGATCCGTCCGGTATCGGCGGTCGGCTCGCCGGACAGTTCGCGGGTCGCGGCGATCACGGATTCGGCTGCGCCGGTTGCGTTCTCGGCCAGCCAGGTGGGCAGATGCTGCTCGGTGTATCCGTAGAGGTCGGTGCGCACCGAATCGGTGGGGCTGGTGGTGCCCTCGATATCGAGGACGATCGCGCGGATCACGCGAGCAGCTCGTCCAGGGTGGGGAAACCGGCGCTGATCTTGTCGCCGGTGAAATCGCCGACCCAGCCGTCGGCCTCCTCGAAGAAACGGATGGCGACGAAATCGGGGCGGGGGCCCATATCGAACCAGTGCAGGGTGCCTGCGGGCACCGACAGCAGATCGCCCGCCTCGCACACCGTTGCCAGCACCGCGTCGTCGATGTGCAGGTAGAAGCAGCCGCGACCGGCGACGAAGAAACGCACCTCGTCCTCGGCGTGCCGGTGCTCGTCGAGGAACTTGGTGCGCGCACCGGCCGCCGTGGCGGGCCAGTCGGGGTTGTCGTCGTCGGGGTGGATGCGGGCGATATCGATGTGCTCGTAGCGACCCGAGGCGTTCAGTTCGGCGATCCGCGGCGCGTAATGGGCGAGCAGTGTGTCGGAGTCGGTGGTCGCGGCGTCGGGGAGCACCTCCCAGCGGGAGAAAGCGATGCCGTGCTTCGACAGCTCGGCACCGATCTCGGCGGTGTCGGTGGTACGCACCCGGACATCGGCGGCATTGTCGGCCGCCATCACTTGCAGCAGGGTCATCTCGGTCCGATCTCGAAAGGAGTGGCGTCGGTACGTCCGGTGCGGGCGATCAACTCGCACAGTGCTTCCAGACATTCGGCACGATCACGCGCCTGGGCAAGAGTGTCACCCCAGGCGGTGATGCCGTGCCCGGTGATGAACAGAATCGGTGCGGCACCGGGATTTTCGCGCAGGTAGTACTCGATGTCGGCGCCGATGCGCGCGACCTCGGGCCAGTTCGCGAACACCGGAACGTCCACGGTCGACGGATCGTCGAGCCCGAAACCCTTGATGAGTTCGTAGCCGCTGACCCGCACGGTGTCACCCGGCTGGGCGGTGGTCGCCAGGGCGGTGGCGAAGGGTGAGTGCACGTGCACGACGGCACCGGCGTCGCGCGTGCGGTACACGGCGGTGTGAATGCTGGTCTCGGCGGAGGGTTTTCGGTCCTGACCCGGGTACGCGGTGGTGTCGGCGACGCGCACGCGCACCGCATCGTGCTCGGTCAGTTCGCCCTTCGACAACCCGCTGGCGGTGATCAGCGCGTCGTCGCTTCCGGATCGCACCGAGATGTTGCCCGCCGTACCGGGCATCCAGCCGCGCTCGTAGAGCTGACGAGCGACGGCGGCGAGCGCGCGGCCTTCCACACCTGCATCGACCGCGGGCACAGAAGGGGCCCGACCGGCTACGTCGATCGCGGCGGCCGCGGGAATCGCCGGACTGCCCGCATGCGGCATCGCGACGGGCGTGCGAATTGCCGGACCGCCTGCCTGCGGTGTCGCGGCGGCCGTCGAGCTCGCGACGCGGCCGTTCGCGTCGAAGGTGTCCGCGTTGCGATAGATCGCCCCGTTCTCGGTGACCACCGCGGTGACCAGGTCGGCCGGTGTCACATCGAATGCCGGGTTGAAGACGGCGGTGCCGACCGGTGCGGCATCGGCCCCACCGAACCCGGTGACCTCCGCGGCTGCCCGCTGTTCGACGACGATCTGCGCCCCGGTCGCCATCGTGGTGTCGCGGGTGGATTCCGGGGCCACGACGATGAACGGAATGCCGTGGTGTCGCGCGGCCAGCGCCAGGCCGAAGGTGCCGATCTTGTTCGCGACATCGCCGTTGGCCGTGATCCGGTCGGCGCCAACTAGCACGGCGTCCACCTGCCCCGTCGCCATCGCCCACGCGGCGGCGGAATCGATGGTGAGCCGGTGCGGAATGCCCGCCTCGGCCAGTTCCCACGCGGTGAGCCGCGCACCCTGCAGCAGCGGCCGGGTCTCGTCCACGATCACATCGGTGACCACACCGCGTTCGTGCAGCACCCGCAGCGCGCCGATGGCCGTACCGACGGCGCTGGTGGCCAGGCGGCCGGTGTTGCAGTGCGTGAGCAAGCGCAGCGGCCGGTCACCACAGAGCTGTTGCACCAGGTCGGCGGCGTGGGTGGCGGCGGCCAGGTTGACCCGGCCGTCTTCGGCGAGCATGTCGAGGGTTTCGGCCAGCACGGCGTCGGCGCCCTCGGCGATCCGCGCCCGCACCCGCTCGACCGCCCACGCCAGGTTGACGGCGGTAGGCCGAGCCGCCGCGATCCGATCCGCCTCGGCTTCCACCGCCGCCACGTCGACCACTCCGCCGCCCGAAACCCCGGCCCGCACCGCTTCGCGCGAGACGGCCGCGCTGCGCTGTCCTACCTCAGCGGCCCCGCAGCCATGTTCGTCGTCCGCCTGCGTCGCGGCTGCGGGATGCACAACGTCCGCCCGCATCGCGGCGTCGGAAGGCTCATCTGCTCGTGTGCCTGCCGCGGAATGCGCAGCGTCCGTCCGCGTCGCGGTTTCGGGATGTTCGGCGACGGCCTGGGTGGCGGCGTCGACGACCTTCGTGTAAGCGCGGGTCGCGATGACCACCCCGAACGCCCCCGCGATCCCGATGGCGGGCGCACCACGGATGGCGAGCGTAGTGATGGCGTCGATCACCTGATCGACGGTCGTCAACCGCAGCTCACGCACCTCGTGCGGCAGCCCGCGCTGGTCGATGGTGACGAGCGCACCGTCGTCCCAGGTCAGGGAACTGTCGTCCATCGGGGTGTCCTCACTGCGAGACTGTCTTTCCGCCGGTAGACGATATCCGACCAGGCCGACCCGCCGGGACCCGATCCCGACCTGGACAGACGCGTGACCAGCTCGGCGGAGCGCATGCCCGGGGCGCTACTCGGCAACGAACTCGGCCTCGCGTTCGACCGCATCGATGGTGGCCTGCGGAACCTGGATCGGGCCGGGTGTGTAGGTGATCGCGCGGAGGGGGCCGGTGTAGCGGAAGGGGCCGCGGCGTTCGCGTAGGTCCCAGGACACCGGGCCGCGGGCGTCGATGCCGACGGAGATGCCGGTCCACGGTGCCATGCCGACGAGCTGGACCTGGTCGGTGAGTTCGGCGAGTGGGGTGCCGTCGGCTTCGACGACGAAGTCCCAGCGCAGGTCGGGACGCACGGTGGCGCGGACGGTGACGGTGCGGGTGCCGACCGGCAGTGGTGTGCCGACCGACGCGTAGCGGCCGTAACTGTTCACGCCGAGCACCACCTCGCCGTGCTCGATGTAGAGCAGGTAGCCGCCGAGCGGGTCACCGTGGGCGACGAGTACGCCTTCGTCGCCGTCCCGGTAACCGGTGGGCACGGATCGGTCACCGGTTCGCGCGGGGGTGGCTGCGCCCAGTTCGGCGGTGATGGTGAAGTCGCGGTAGGCGATCAGCCGTTGTGACCGATAGCGCTCGAGGGTTGGGGTCCCCGGGAGCAGGCGCACCGGGTCGGCCAGGCGGGCCTCCTCCGGGCGCCTGCGGAACAGGCCGGCGCGGGTGAGAAGCGGGAAAACCGTATTGGCCCAGGCTGATTCGTCCCAGGCGGCGGCGAGTTCGGCGGCCTTGTCCGGATACTGTGCGGAAAGGTCGTGCAGCTCGGTGGGGTCGGCGCGCACATCGAAGAGCTGCCAGTCGGGTGCGTCGAGGTCGGAGCCCGCTTCGTGGAGTGAGAGCAGTTTCCATCCGTCGCGATAAAATCCGCGGTGACCGGTCATCTCCGAATACTGCTCGGTGTGCAGGGTCGGTGCGGAGGCGTCGCGGAGCAGGGCGGCGGCGGATACGCCGTCGAAGTCCTTGGCCGGTAGGCCGTGACGGACCGACGGCCGGTCCAGCCCGGCGAATTCCAGCAGGGTCGGCGCCAGGTCGGTGACATAGGCGTACTCGTGGCGGATACCGGTGTCGTTGTCCTTGCGCGGCAAGCCTTTCGGCCACGACACGATCAGCGGCACCCGGACTCCGCCGGCGAAGGTCTGCCCCTTGTAGAAGCGGAACGGCGTGTTCGACGCCTGCCCCCAGCCACGCGGGTAGTGCACCCCGAGCTTGGCGGTTCCGATCAGTTCCTCGTCGTGGGGCACGTCGCCCACCCAGTCGGGGTCGTCGATGTGGGCGAACTCGGCGAAATAGGAGCGGGTGCCCTCCGGCCCGCCCTCGGCGGTGCCGCCGTTGTCGGAGGTGAACACGATGACCGTGTTGTCGAGCTCGCCCAGTTCCTCGAGTAGGTCGACGATACGGCCCAGACTCTGGTCGATGCTGTCGACCATGCCCGCGTACACCTCCATGTAGCGGGCGTACCGCCGCTGTTCGGCCGCGGACAGCGAATCCCATTCCGCCGCTTCGTAACCCGGCTCGGTATTGCGTGGCTTCTGCTGGGTGCCCGGCGGGAAAAGGCCCTGTGCCAGCTGCTCGGCGAAGCGTTTCCGGCGCAATTCGTCCCAGCCCTCGTCGTACCGTCCGCGGTACTTGGCTTGGTCCTGCGCCTTCGCCTGCAACGGTCCGTGCATGGCGACGTGCGCGAAGTACAGGAAGAACGGTTTCGTCGCGTCGTGCGCGCGCAGGTCCTTGATGTAGGACAGCGCCTTGTCGGTGAGGTCGTCGGTGAGGTAGTACCCCGGCGGATACTCCTCGACGTCGACGACGGAACTGTCGGAAACCAGTTGGTTCGGGTAGTAGAAGGAATTGAGACCTTCCAGCGATCCGTAGTACCGGTCGAATCCGCGCTGCGTCGGCCATGAATTCCGGTGTGCCGCCGGATTCATCGTGGCATCACGCACCAGATGCCATTTGCCCACCGCGTAGGTGGCATAACCGTTGTCCCGCAATATCTCCGGCAGGGTGAGCACATCGTCGGCCAGTTCCAGGCGCAGCCCGGGATACCCGGGATCGGCGTTGGCGACGAATCCGAAGCCCGCGCGGTGCGGATTGATACCGGTGAGCAACGCCGCGCGCGACGGGGAGCACAGCGGGGTGGTGTGGTAATTCGACAGTCGCACACCCGTCGCGGCGAGCCGATCCAGTGTGGGCGTGTCGATCTCGGAACCGTACGGACCGATATCGCTGTAACCCATATCGTCCACGAGGACGACGACGATATTCGGCGCACCGGCGGGCGCCGTGGCAGGCGAGGTCCAATCCGGCGTGGAATCGGCGGAGGTACGTCCGATCGAGCCTGCGAAAGATTCGTAACCGCGTGCGTGGGGTGGAACTGGCATTCCCGCAGTGAACTGGACGAAATGGCTGGTCACCAGGGTTAGATGCAGCCTGCGCGGAATCGGTGACCGGTGTCGCGCACATTGTTAGCGTCGCTGTCGTGTCAACGAACAATGCATCGCGTGGCGGTATCCATCGCCGAAATTTCCTGCGCACCAGCGGTATCGCTGCCGCGGCCATCTTCGGTGGGGCGGCCCTCGCGGCGTGCACCTCCGCGGTCTCGGAGCAGAAGGCAGGCGGCGACGACGCGACGCCGGTGCGCGGTGGCACCTTGAAGGTCGGCATCCGTGAGGACCTGGTGCCCGCCAACCTGCTCACCAATACCGCCGCCACCCCGGTGCTCGTCGGCCTGGTCTACGAATCGCTGATCCGCTACCCGAACGATTCACTCGAACCACAGCCGCTGCTGGCCAAGGCCTGGCAGCTCGCCGCCGACGGCCGCTCGGTGAGTCTGGATCTGCGCGACGACGTGAAATTCCACAGCGGGCGCGTATTCACCGCCAAGGATGTTGAGTTCTCGATCCGCGCCTACGCCGACCCGAAATGGTCGGCGCAATTGCGGTCCACCGCCGCCGCGGTGACCGAATTCGATATCGTCTCGCCCACCCGGATCGTCCTGCGTTTCGCCCATCCGGTGAGCAATATCTTCGATCTGCTCGATACGGTGCCCATTCTCGACAGCGAAACCGCCGACAAACTCGGCACCGGTGAAACCTATATCGGCACCGGGCCGTTCACCTTCGTGCAGCGAATTCCGAATTCGCAGCTGATCTTCGCGAAGAACACCGGGTACTGGATCCCGGATCGTCCGTACCTCGACCGGGTGGAGGTCTCGATCGTCCCCGATCCGCAGGCCTTGCTGAACGCACTCAAGACCGGTCAGGTCGCTGCCGCGCGCGAGCTCAGCTTCCGCGACGCCGAAAACCTTTCCAACAGTGGCGGTTTCACCGTGCACAATCTCGAGGGCGCCGAACTGCAGACCTATGTGGGGGTCAATGTCTCCGAGCCCGCGCTGGCGGATGTGCGGGTGCGGCAAGCCATCGCCTACGCGCTGGACCGCGAACGGATCGTCGACGAGGTCTTTCGCGGCGCGGGCTATCCACTGAATGTGCCGTGGCCGAAGAATTCTCCCGCGTTCGACGAGTCGCTCAACACCAGGTACGGCAGAGATGTCGGCAAGGCCAAGGCGCTGCTGGCCCAGGTGACCAAGCCACCGCGCCTGCCGTTGACTTTCGCGCCCGGGTTCGAGGCGACCGCCCAGATCGTGCAGGCCAACCTGGCCGAGGTGGGCATCGAGGTGGATCTCGACCCGATAGACAACGCAGCTTTCGTGAAACAACTGACCGGCCAGCAATTCCGTGGGCTGTGGGTGACCGACCACTCGTGGGCACAGTTCGTGCCGTCGACCCTCACCGTGAGTGCGTACCCGTTCAACGCCCGCCGCAACGCCTCTCGCTACGAGTCGCCCGCCTACACCGCGGCCGCCGATGCCGCATGGCAACTGCCGCAGGGCACCGGGCCCGACGCGGTGCGCGCCTACCGCGCCGTGACGGATCAGCTGCTCGAAGGGCTGTTCCTGATCGAAATCGGTGTGCGTTTCCAGCAGTACTCCACCAGCAACACGGTGCACGGATTCGCCTGGACCAAGCGCCGCGAACCCGTACTCACCGACACGTTCCTGTCATGACGCGCTACCTGCTGCACCGCTTACCCTCGGCGCTGCTCGTCCTGTTCGGCGCGTCGGTGCTGATCTTCCTGCTGCTGCGCCTGGTGCCGGGCGATCCGGCCACCATCCTGGCGGGCAACGACGCGACACCCGAATCCGTCGCGGCCATCCGGCACCAGCTCGGCCTCGACCAGTCGATTCCCGTCCAATACCTGAGCTGGCTTGGCGATCTGGTCACCCTCGACCTCGGCCGGTCCTACCTCATCGGTGGGCAGATCAGCGATCTGGTCGGTCGTGGGCTCACCAACACCCTCGTGCTCACGGTGACCGCGCTGGTGCTCGCCGTGGTGGTGAGCGTGGTGGTATCGCTGGCCTCGGTGCTGTGGCCGAGTCGCTGGCTGAATACCGTGGTCGCGGCGGCGAATACGATCGCCGTCGCGCTGCCGACGTTCGTGGTGGGGCCGCTGCTCGTGCTGCTGTTCGCCGTCGCGATCCCGATCCTGCCCTCGGGTGGGGTGCCGCCGGACGGGTTCATCGCCCGGCCGGATATCGCGGTGCAGTATCTGCTGCTGCCCGCGATCTGCCTCGCACTGCCGGTGGCGGCCGCGCTGACCAGGTTCCTCACCGAGTCTCTGCGGACCGAACTCACCAAACCCTATGTGCTCACGGCACGTTCGCTCGGTGTCGACCACCGCGAGATCGTCACGCGCGGAGCGCTGCGCAACGCACTGCCGACCTCGCTCACCGTGCTCGGCCTGCAGACCGGTCAGCTACTCGGCGGCGCCGTGCTGGTGGAGGCGGCGTTCGTGTGGCCGGGGATCGGTCAGCTCATCGAGCAGGGCATCAGCCGCCGCGACTACCCGGTGGTGCAGGTGCTGTTGCTGCTCGCCGTCGCGGTGTTCGTGGTGATCCAGTTGCTCACCGATCTCGCCCATGCGTGGCTGGACCCCCGAGTCCGGATCGGGGGACGATCATGACCGTCGCAACCGCTGAAACCCGCGTCACCACCCGGCGAGCGGCCGCGTTGCGCAGTGGTCAGGGACTGGCCGGTGTTCTCCTGATCACCGTGATCGCGCTCGCCGGTGTGTTCGCCGGGGTACTGAACCCCTTCGACCCGCTCGCGCAGATACCGTCCGCCAACCTGCTCGGCCCGAGCGCGCAGCACTGGCTCGGCACCGACCACCTCAACCGGGACGTGGCCGCGCGCGTGCTGGCCGGAATCCGCATCGACCTGCTCATCGTGGCTCTCGCGGTGCCGCTCGCCGCGGTGATCGGTTCGCTGATCGGGCTCGCCGCCACCGTGCACCCCTTCGCCGACGTCACCGTGCAGCGCCTGTTCGACCTGGTGCTCGCCTTCCCGTCGCTGATCTTCGCGATCGCCCTCGCCGCGATCACCGGGCCGGGCTGGCACGCGGTGGTGATCGTCATCGTGGCCGCCGAGATCCCGATCTTCGGCAGGCAGATCCGCACCGCCGTGCTCGCGGTGCGCGAACAACCCTTCGTCGAGGCCTCCGAGGTGATCGGCGCGGACACCTGGTGGACGCTGCGCAAACACGTGCTGCCCAACGCGATCGAACCGCTCGTCGTGCAGTTCGCGCTGTCGCTGTCGGTCGCGGTGTTCCTCGAGGGCGCGATGAGCTTCATCGGCATCGGGGTCCAGCCCCCGAATCCCTCGCTCGGCTCGCTGATCGGCGAATCCATCGGCAACCTCGACGCCAATCCGTGGATGGCGGTCGGGCCGCTGGTCGTCGTCGCCGGGCTGACGCTCGGGTTCTTGTTGATCGCCCAATCACTGGGCAACGCGAGGAGATCGGGATGAGTGCCGAGACGGCCACGCGCGCCGACGGGTCCGGTGATGTCGTGCTCGACATCACCGATCTGATCGTCGCCTTCGGGGACAAGACCGTGGTGCACGGGGTGAGCTTCCAGGTGCGGCGCGGGGAGGTCGTCGCACTGGTCGGCGAATCCGGGTCGGGGAAGTCGCTCACCGCGCGGGCGGCGCTCGGACTGCTGCCGGCGACCGCGCGGGCGCGGGGGTCGATCACCCTCGCCTCGACCGAGATCGTCGGAGCCGACGAGGCGACGCTGCGTGGGTTACGCGGCACCCGTGCCGCCATGGTGTTCCAGGAGCCCCAGACCGCGCTCAACCCGGTGCAGAAGATCGGCACCCAGCTCGTGCGGGCCCTGCGCGCGCACGGCGTCACCGACAAGGCCGAGGCCCGTGCCCGCGCGATCGAGCTGCTCACCGCCGTCGACATCCCCGAACCCGCCGAACGCCTCGACTGGTATCCGCATCAGCTCTCCGGCGGGCAGAAGCAGCGGGTGGTGATCGCACTCGCGCTGTCGGGCGAACCCGACCTGCTCATCGCCGACGAGCCGACGACCGCGCTCGACGTCACCGTGCAAGCCGAAATCCTCGACCTGCTGCACACGCTGCGCCGCGATCGTGGCACCTCGGTGCTGTTCATCACCCACAACCTCGGCGTGGTCGCCGAGATCGCCGACCGTGTGGTGGTGCTGCGCGCGGGCCAGGTGGTCGAACAGCAACCGGTCTTCGACCTGTTCGCCGCACCGCAGGCCGAGTACACCCGCACGCTGCTCGCGTCGGTCCCGCGCTTGCCGGCACGTTCGGCGCGCGGTCGGGCAGCGGTAGCGCCCGAGGTCGGCGACCCCGACGGCGTGCCCGAGGTCCAGCCAGTCGAGACGGTGATCCCGACTCGCGGTGCGAACGAGGCCGACGCGGTCCCGAACGCTTCGAGCACCGAAAGACCCGACCCGGTGCGGTTCGATGCCGGTGCCGAGGCGGCCGACCTGGTAGGCACTGGGGACGGTACCGCTCCAGCCGCCCTTCCTGCGGAGTCCGATGGTGTGGCCAGGGAAGCCGGCCTCGATTCCGATGGTGCGGCGGGTCGCGCGAATCGGGGCCTCGAGCGGGCGCTGCGGAGGGTGGTGGCACGGAAACCGGCGGTCGTCGCCGAGAAGGGCGGGGGCGTACCGGGACCGGAGTACCGCGAGGTGTTGCGGATCGACGAGTTGTCCGTGGTCTATCCCGGTCGGCACGGTGGTGCCGCATTCCCCGCGCTGCACGACATCTCGTTGACGCTGAGTCCGCGCGAGGTACTCGGCATCGTCGGGGAGTCCGGTTCGGGCAAGAGCACGCTGGGCCGGACCGCGCTCGGCCTGGTGCCCGCGACCTCGGGAACGGTGCAGTTGCAGGGTGTCTCCCTAGCCGGGTTGTCGCGTCGGGAACTGCGCGGGTTGCGCCGCCATGTGGCGCTGGTGCATCAGGATGTGAGCGCCTCGCTCGACCCGCGACGCAGCATCGCCGACGCGATCGGTGAACCGCTCCAGGTGCATCGGGTCGCTTCGGGGGCGCTGCTGTACTCGAAAGTGGGCGATCTGCTCGAGTCGGTCCGGTTGCCGAGGGACTACGCCCAGCGCAGGCCGGCGGAGTTGTCCGGCGGGCAGCGTCAGCGCGTGGCATTGGCGCGGGCACTGGCACTGGCGCCTCGGCTGCTGGTGGCCGACGAACCGACCAGTGCGCTCGACGTCTCGGTGCAGGCGCAGGTGCTCGACCTGTTCGCCGATCTGCGCGCCGAATACGGATTCGCGAGCCTGTTCATCAGTCACGACCTGGCCGTGGTGCACCAGGTCGCCGATCGCGTCCTGGTGCTGCGACAGGGCCGGATCGTGGAAACCGGTGCGGCACGCGCGGTGTTCGCGGCACCAGCGCAGGAATACACCCGCCGCCTGCTCGACGCGGTCCCCGCTCCCGATCCGTCGACGGCTCGCAGGGGACGTGACGCGGCCCTGCCGATCGGGGCCTGAACGCGGACGAGCCGCCGGTACCGGTACCGGCGGCTCGTCGACACGCGTGGATCAGTTGCCGGGGCGGCGCGGCTCGCGCCGATCATCCTGGCCTGCTCGCGTCATCCGCTGCGAGTCCTGCTCCTGCCGCTGCTCCTGCTGCTGGCGCGGCATCTGCTTGGGCATCTTTTTCGGCGTTTTCTTCGACTTCTCAGCCATCTCCACACGGTCCTTTCCGAGGGATGAATACTTCGCCTAATTCGGATGTCCGGCGTAATTCCGCCTTTTTCGAGGCGGGGTACGCCTGACTTGCTCAACGATAGGCATCGAGTGGTCGTGGCGGTAGAGTTGAACGATAAATAGCATTCCTACCAGCGGATATTCGGCGTGTCCCGGTATTTTCGGCAGTAACCGACGGCGAATTCGGGCGACATTGTTTCAACTCGGGAGCGGGAGGAATTCCACGAGGTCGCCGTCTTCGGCGGCTGGTCCCACGATGACCAGTCCGTCGCGGTCGACGAGTCCGCCCAGGTGGGCGGTGCGGATGTTCGGGTCACCGATCCAGCCGCCTTCGGGGGCGTAGCGCGCGGGCGTGATGCGGGTGACGGGGGCGGCGATTTCGGCGGCATTGTGCAGCGGGCCGAGAACGGTGCGTGGCGGCGCCGCCGCGGTGCGGGCCGCGACGATCGCCGGGGTGAGGGCGAGTAGTACGGCGATGGCGGCGAAGGGGTTACCGGGCAGGCCGAGAACCGTTGGGCCGTCGGACAATTCGGCTACGACGGTCGAACCACCCGGGCGCAGTGCGAGTCTCGGGACGACGATGCGGGCACCGGTGCGCGCCAGCGCGGTACGCAACTGGTCGGCGGCGCCGCCACCGGTCGCGCCGACCACGACCAGCAGATCGAGGCCGGTTGTGGCGGTGAGCATGTCGTCGAAACTGTGCGCGGTGTCGCGCAGGTGCACCCGGTCGACCACGCGTACACCGCAGCCGGTGAGCAGGTCCGGCAGGACGGGGCCGATCGAGTCGCGGGTCTGCCCGGCCTGCAGCGGGCCGGTGCTGCGGATCTCGTCACCGGTCATCACTATTCGAGCTCGGACGGGCCCACGGACCGAACCCGTTGTCACCTCCACCGAGGCGGCTGCCGAGCGCAGCGCCGCGGTCACCCGGGTGCCCGCCGGGGCGACCCGATCACCGACCCGCAGGTCCTCGCCGCTGCGCCGCACATCGCCCCGGATCGGTGTGTCGGGCCGCCGTGCCAGATCGTCGCCGGTGACCACGGCGAACTCGTCACGCAGCACGGAGGTGGTTCCGTCGGGCACGTGCGCACCGGTCGCGATCCGCACCGCCTCGCCGGGCAACAGCCCGAGTGGCCTTGCGCCACCGGCGAATCCGATATCGCGGCGCAGCCGCCACGGGCCGTCACCGCATACGGCGTAGCCGTCCATGGCCGAGACGTCGAAGCGCGGTAGCGCGCCCGCCGCGACCACCGGTTCGGCCAGGGCGGCGCCGGGTACGTCGGCGAAAGCGGCGTCGTAGGCGATCAACGGGGTGAGTGTGCCGGCGATCCGATTCCTGGCTTCGGTGAGGTCGAGGCGGGCGTCGTTGTCGACGGACTCGCGGGCCCGGCGCACCTCCTCCTCGGTGTCGCAGTCGGTGGTGCCCGGCAGTTCGACCAGTGCGGTCTCGGTGGGGATGATCGCCTTCATCGGCTGGTTCACCAGGGCGTCCAGATCTGCCAGCGCCGCCGTGAGCGCGGTGCGCCGCCACACGCCGACCAGGTACTGCGGGCGACCCGACGCATCGATGGCGAACACCGCTTCGGCGGTGGACTCGGCTGCGCGAAGCAATAATCCGCGCACGGTGTCGTGCGTCAGGAACGGCATGTCGGCGGCGAGCACAACGATCCACGGCGCCGACTCCGGCCCCAGCGCGGCCAGCCCGGTGCCGATGGCGGCCACCGGCCCCGACCCCGGCGGCACCTCGCGCACCTGCTTGATCCGCGCGTCGAGCTCGGGTCGCGGCGGACCGACCACAACCACCTCACGGCAATCGCGCACCGCCCCGAGCGCCGCCTCGAGCATCGACCGCCCACCGATCACGATCCCGGGCTTGTCGACCCCACCCATCCGGCTGGCCCGCCCGCCCGCCAGCACGATCGCATCGGCATCGGTCATGAGACCAGCGAAGTAGTCGACATGTCGGCCATGCTATCCGCGCCACCCCTCCGGTTCCGACCCGATCGTCAGAGGCGGGCGGTGCGCAGGTCGATGCGGCCGTCGGTGATGGGGACTCCTTCCTCGGCGAGGAGGCGGAGCTGGCGGGTGGCGAGGTGGGGGGAGGGGCGGCCGGAGGCGGGGACGACGCGGTGCCAGGGGAGATCGGAGGAGTCGGTGCGCATGATCCAGCCGACCGTGCGCGGCGAGGACAGGCCTACGGCGGCGGCGAGGTCGCCGTAGGTGGCGACGCGACCGGGTGGGATGGCGGCGACGAGGGCGCGCACCCGTTCCACCTGGTCGTCGGTCGTCGCGGGCACGGGTTACAGCACCGATGCGATGAGCGCGGCCGTTTCGGCGGGACGGGCCTGCGGGACCATGTGGTCGCAGTCCCAGTCGTGAGCGGTGAAATCGGCGAGCTCGGCGGCCAACGCACCACGGAATTCGGCCGTGACATACGGCGGTTGCACCTTGGCGGCCTGGACCAGCACCGTCGGCACGTCGGCGGGCGGCAGCACGAACGGGCGGGCCAGCTGCCCCCAGTACGAGGTGATCGCCGGCTGGAAGGTGCGCCACCGCACGCGGCCGCCCCCGGCGGGCACCAGGTGCTCGGCGAGCTCGCGCTCGAGCTCGGCCGGGTCGACCTCGTCGGGGCCCCACGCGCTCACCTGTTTGTCCGAGCGGGCTTCGTCGACATCGGTGTAATCGGGTGAGGCCAGGTCGGCGGCGGCCACCTGTTCCATCAGCTTCGGGTCGATCCCGATGGCCGGATCCAGCAGCACCAGCGAGCGCACGAGCTCGCGATGGGCGCGCGCCAGATAGATGCCGACCGCGCCACCGAACGAATGCCCGACCACGACGACCGGGCCGTCGGTCTCCGCTCGCACGAGTGCGGCCACATCGGCGGCGAGAGTATCGATATCCCACGGCGGCAGCGAGGTGGAACGACCGTGTCCGCGCAGGTCGGGCGCGATCACCCGGGCCTGCGGCAGATGCCGGGTGGCGAGGGTTTCCCATCGGTTGCCATGGCCGGTGAGGCCGTGCAGGGCGAGGACGACGGGACCGTCGGCGGGGCCGAAACGTTGCACATGAAGCGACGACACGACAGTCATTGTGGCCGGTCGCGCGCTGTCGCGCAGCGTGTCCCCCGATGGGGGTGGGCGGGCGTGTCGGTGGGGTCTGTTGCAATAGCCGATGTGGTGCGATCGGATAGCTCGGTGCGACTCGTGCGCCGGACGACGCGAGCGCCCCGGCCGCGAGCCTGGGGCGCGCCTGTTCGCGCGCTGTTCGCCGAACAAGCCCAACCCGCCCCGCCGCGCCCCGGTTGGCTGCCCTGGCAGGTGCTCGGCGGCCCCGGCACGGGCAAGACCTCGCTGCTGGTCGACCTGGTCGCGGCCCGCATCACCGACGGTGCCGACCCGTCCTCGGTCCTTGTCCTCACCCACACCAAACACGCCGCCGCGGCCCTGCGCGACGCCATCACCCACCGGCTCGGCCCGCACACCGGCATCCCCGGTGCCAGCCGCGAACCCATGGTGCGCACACTGCACTCCTACGCCTTCTCGGTGCTGCGCCGCCACGCCGAACGGCACGGCAACCCGCCGCCACGTCTGCTCACCGGTGCCGAACAAGACGCGGTCCTGCGCGAGATGCTGCGCGGCGACCTCGAGGACATCGAGCAGGGCGGGCGCGGACTGTGGCCACCGCGCCTGCAACCCGCGCTCGCTCTCGGCGGGTTCGCCGAACAACTGCGTGACCTGATGTTGCGCGCCACCGAACGCGGGATCGGCCCCGAGGACTTGATGAGGCTGGGCCGCGAGCACGACAACGACGCGTGGGTGGCGGCGGGCCGGTTCCTGCAACGCTACGAAGAGGCGTCGATGCTGCGCTGGTCGGTCGGTGTGGCCGCGCCGGAAGCCACCGCGCCCGCCCTCGACGCCGCCGAACTCGTCGGTGCAGCCCTCGACGCGCTCGCAGGCGACCGCAATCTCCTTGCGGCCGAACGTGATCGGATCCGCTACCTGCTCGTCGACGACGCCCAGCACCTGGATCCGCAAGCCGCGACCCTGGTGCGCGCGATCGGCAGCGGTAGCGCGAGCACTGTTGTCACCGGCGACCCCGACCAGGCCGTCTTCACCTTCCGTGGCGCCGACTCGCGGTTCCTCGTCGACCTCGACACGAGCCCCCAACGCCGAATCATCCTGCGCCACAACCATCGCAGCGGTGCGCCGATCCGCCTGGCCACCGCGCGCATCGCCGCCCGGCTGCCGGGTAGTGCGCGGCATCGGGTGCTGCCGGGGCAGGAGTCGCGCGCTGACCTGAACGAACCAGAAGCCGAGGTGGAATCGCGCGGTGGCGAGCCGGCAGCCGGACCGCCGCCGGACGACGAGACCAGCGTGCGGGTCCGGGTGTTGTCGACGCCCGCCAAGGAAGCCGCGCTGATCGCGGACCATCTGCGGCGGGCACATCTCACCGACGGCGTGCCGTGGTCGGACATGGCGGTGATCGTGCGATCGGTGCCGTTGTCGCTGGCGCCGTTGCGGCGGGCGCTGCTGGCCGCCGGGGTGCCGGTGCGCAGGCCCGCCGTGGCCGAACCGCTGGCGCGCAGGCGTGGCGCGGCGTGGATGGTGCTGGCGCTGCGGGTGCTGCTGGCCGGTGACCGGTCGCGGCCGGGGTCGCGACGGGCCATCGACTCGGTGTTCTCGCCCGAAGACGCCATGGATCTGCTGTCGGGGCCGCTCGGTGGGGCCGATCAGATCGCCCTGCGCAGGTTGCGCCGTGGCATCCGCCGCAGCGTGCTCGACCTCGAACGCACCGGCGCCCTGGCGGGTACACCGCCCGAGGCGGCGGATCAGTTCCTGCTGTGGGACGAACCGCCGCCACCACCGGAACTGCCCGAGCCCGAACCGGATCCGATCGACGACGAGTGGCTGCCCCCGCCGCCGGACCCCGACGACCCGCTGCGCCCGGAGCCCGAACCGGATTGGGATGTCGCCGAACGACTTCCCGACGACATCGACGTCCTAGACGCCGAAACCATGCCACCCGCGCTGGATGTCGTCGCCGCGCCGCCGCGCCCGGAACCGGCCGAGGTGCCGCTGATCGATCAGTCCTCGGCCGAGGTGCTGCGCGACCTCATCGTCGGTATCGGCGAGCCCCGTCTGCTCGACGGTCTCACCGAGGTGGAGGCGGCCCCGCTGCACCGGGTGCTGCGCGCCGTCGACAAGGCCAGGCAGGCCCGAGTACGTGACAAGGGCCTCGAGGACGTGCTCTGGACCCTGTGGACCAGTTCACGACTGGAGCGCCGCTGGTTCCGGCAGTCCCGTCGCGGCGGCGCGGCCGGTATGCAAGCCGACCGCGACCTCGACGCCGCCGTCGAATTGTTCGACGCCGCAGCGGCCTACGTCGACCGGCTGCCCAAGGCGGGCATCGAGGGTTTCGTGGAATATCTGCTGCACCAGCAGATTCCGCAGCAGGGCAGGCCGATGACCGCCGAAACAGAGGCCGTCACGCTGCTCAGCGCACACGCGGCAGCGGGCCGGGAATGGGACGTGGTCGCGGTCGCCGCCGTACAGGAAGGCATCTGGCCCAACCCGCGTGCGCGCGGCACGTTGCTGCACACCGAGGACCTGGTCGACCTGGTGGCCGGTGTCGACCCGGCGGCGAAGACGAACCGGGCGGCCCCGATTCTCGCCGAAGAACGCAGACTGCTGCTCGTCGCGTGCAGCCGGGCTCGGCGCTCGCTGCTGGTGACAGCTGTCGAATCCGTTGCGGGAGACCAGGATCTGGTGCCGTCTCGCTTTCTCACCGAGCTGCTCGGCGACGACGACACCGGCGAACCGGGCGCCCTGCCCGTCGCCGATCCCGGCCGCGCGCTGGTGATGCACGCGCTGGTCGCCGAATTGCGCGGTGTGGTCTGCGATCCCGGCGCCGACCCGCAGCGCCGCGACCGCGCGGCCCGGCAGCTGGCACGCCTGGCCGATGCCGGTGTACCGGGTACCGACCCCGACGACTGGTACGGCACCGCGGCGCTGAGCAGCGAGCGCGAACTGTGGGACGACGACGATTCGCCCATCGGCTTGTCCCCGTCGACCGTCGAACTGCTGCGCACCTGTCCGCTGCGCTGGGCGCTGGAACGTCACGGCGGCACCGACGGCGACAACCCGCACGCCGTGAAGGGCAACCTCGTGCACACCCTGGTGCAGGCACTCGCCGGAAACGTGCCGGAACACCAGGTGCGCGCCGCCCTCGACCAGGCGTGGAAGGCGATCGACCCGGCCACCGGCTGGCACTCCCGCCAGGAACTGCGCCGCACCGAGGCCATGCTCGAGACCTTCCTCGCCTGGGTGCGCACCACCCGTGGCGAACTCACTCAGGCCGGGGTCGAGGTGCCGGTGGACTGCGTGTTGCCGCCGCGCGCCGAAGGGGAACGGCCCGTGCGTATCCGGGGCCGGGTCGACCGGCTCGAACGCGACGCGCAGGGCCGCTTCGTGATCGTCGACGTGAAGACGGGCAAGACACCGATCAGCGCGAAGACCGTCGCCGACCACGCCCAGCTGGCCACCTACCAGGTCGCCGCCGCCCACGGCGCGCTCGACGAGGAGGACTCCGAACCCGGTGAGCCGGGCGGTGCGCGCCTGGTCTACGTCGCCAAACCCCACAACAAGACCGGGGCGACCGAACGCGCCCAGGACCCGCTCGACGCCGAGGGACTCGAGCAGTGGCGAACCACCATCCACGACGCCGCCGCGGCCACTCGCGGCCCCGGCTACCTCGCGGTGCGCAACGACGGGTGCAGGCACTGCCCGGTCGGCGGCAGTTGTCCCGTGCGTGACACCGGACGGCAGGTGACCGACGAGTGAGCGGCGTGCGCGTCACCCCGCAGCGGTTGGCCGACGCGCTCGGCCTGCCGCCGCCGACCGACGAACAGGCGGCTGTCATCGCGGCCCCGCCCGGTCCGACGCTGGTGGTCGCGGGCGCGGGTGCGGGTAAGACCGAGACGATGGCCGCGCGCGTGGTGTGGATGGTCGCCAATCAGCTCGTTGCCCCCGACGAGGTGCTCGGCCTCACCTTCACCCGAAAAGCCGCACAGCAGTTGACTTCTCGCATCCGTACCCGGCTCGCCCGCTTGGCTGGCGCACCGCTGGTGCGCGAGATCGATCCCAGCGGTGCGCTGCGCACTGTCATCGCGGGCGCCGAACCGGAGATCAGCACCTACCACTCGTACGCGGGCAGGCTGCTCACCGCGCACGGTCTGCTGCTGCCGGTGGAACCCTCGGCCGCGCTGCTCACCCAGACGCAGCTGTGGCAGCTCGCCCACGAGGTGGTCCGCTCCTGGGACGGCGACCTCGACACCGACCGCACCCCCGTCTCGGTCACCGAGGCGGTGCTCGCGCTGTCCGGGCAGCTCGCCGAGCACCTGGTGGAGCCGGAGGAACTCGCCGAAGCCCACGCCGAGCTGGAAAAACTCGTCTACACCCTGCCCGCCGGACCGCGTCAGCGCGGTGGCCCGAGCCAGAAGCTCCAGGACGTGGTCAACGCCCAACGCGAGCGCGTCGCCCTGCTGCCGCTGGTCCGTCAGCTCGCCGAGGCACTCGAGCGCCGAGGCGCTCTCGACTTCGGCTCGCAGATGTCCCTGGCTGCCCGCCTGGCCGTCGACCACCCGGAGGTAGCCGCCGCCGAGCGTGCCCGCTTCAAACTGGTCCTGCTCGACGAATACCAGGACACCGGCCACGCCCAACGCGTCCTCCTGTCGGCCCTGTTCGGCAATGCGAAAGCGGTAGAACACAATCGGCGCACCGAGCCGGTACGTGTGCGGGCATCGGCCACGCCCGACCATGCGACGCTGTGGTCGGACGACCCAGCCCACGGTGAAATCGGCCCCGACGGGCGCCGGGTAGCTGGCTCCAGTCGCCACGGTGATGGGGGTGGTGAGCGCCGCGATGGCGTCGCAGGCGAAGGTCGCCCTGGAGAGTCGGATGGTGAGGGTCGCCGTGGTGAGGCGGATGGTGAGGGTTACCGCGGTCAGGCCGATGGTGAGGGTCGCCATGGGGACGGGGGCGGTGGGCGGCGCGGTGGTGCCGGCGGTGGTGAGCGCTACGTTCGTGCAGATGGCGGCGGCGCCGATTCCTCGGACTCCGGCCTGCTGGGTGAAGACGGTACTGGCGGGTCGGGGTGCGGAAGTAGGGGTGGGGAAACAGGTTCCGGCGGGCTTGCGGTGACGGCGGTCGGTGATCCGATGCAATCGATCTACGGGTGGCGTGGTGCCTCGGCGGCGAACCTACCTCGGTTCGCGACGGATTTCCCTGTGCGCGAGGGTGTTCCGGCGCCGATCCTGCCGTTGCTCACCAGTTGGCGGAATCCGCCGGAAGCGCTGGCGCTGGCGAATCTCGTGGCCGACCCGTTGCGGTTGCGGGCGCGCGCGGCCGGAGGTGCGACTGTGGATGCTCTGCGTGCCAAACCGGACGCGCATGCGGGCTCCGTCGAACTGGCGCTCACGGAAACGGTTGCACAGGAACGTGACTGGATCGCCGAGCGGATCGCCCGCGAGTGGATCCAGGCGCGGGAAGAGGGAGAACCTCCGCCCACATCGGCGGTACTGATCCGGCGCAACGCCGATGCCGCACCGCTGGCCGAAGCCTTGCGCGAACAGGGTCTTCCGGTCGAAATCGTCGGTCTCGGTGGACTTTTGGCGACCCCCGAGGTGGCCGACATCGTCGCCACGCTGCGACTGATCGCCGAGCCCGGCACCGGAAGCGCGGCGGTGCGCATCCTCACCGGCGCGCGCTGGCGCATCGGTGTCGCCGACCTCGCTGCCCTGGCCAAGCGGGCGCGCATGCTGTCGATCGGCAGCCTGTCCGGCGATGCCTCCACCGCGATCACCGACGCGAGCGGCCTGGCATCGGCCCTGCGCGAGGTCGCCCCCGAACCGACCGAGCGGGCGGGACTTGCCGACGCCATCGCCGACCCCGGTCCGGCGGAGAACTATTCGGAGGCGGGTTACGCGCGCATCATCGCACTCGGTGAGGAATTGGCCGCCCTGCGCGAACGCAGTGGGCAACCACTGGTCGAACTCGTCGCCGATGTCGAGCGGACGATCGGCGTCGGTGTGGAAACCCAGACCCGCCGCGCCATCGCGGGCGGTGGCGCGGGCCGCGAGCACCTGGATGCTTTCGCCGAGGTGGTCGCGGGCTATGCCGCCGATTCGCGTGCCTCGCTCAGCGGCCTGCTCGCCTTCTTCACCGCCGCCGAATCCGTCGAAAACGGTTTGGAGCCGGGCGAAGTGGAGGCCGCCCGTGATCGCGTGCAGGTGCTCACGGTGCACGCGGCCAAGGGCCTCGAATGGGAGGTCGTCGCGGTGCCGCACGTGAGCGCCTCGGTGTTCCCCTCGACCACCGCACTGAGCACCTGGCTCGGCGCCCTCACCGAACTCCCCACCACCCTGCGCGGTGACCGTGCCCAGCCCGACGCCGCCGAAGGCGTCCCGGTCCTCGACCTGAGCGGCGTCGGTGACCGCGCCGAACTCGAACAGGCCATCGCCGAGCACCGCGACGCCCTCAAGAGCCGCCGCCTGGACGAAGAGCGCCGCCTGTTCTACGTCGCCCTCACCAGAACCGAACGGGTACTGCTGGTTTCGGCCTACTACTGGCCCGAAACCGGCACTTCGCAGAAGGGGCCGTCGGAGTTCCTGCTCGAACTCAAAGAGGCCAACGACGACCCCGACAGCCCCGCCTACGGTGTCGCGACCGTCGCCCGCTGGGACGACAAACCACCGGCCGACGCCGCCAACCCCTTCGCCGACAATCCGCCGACCGCCCTGTGGCCCCGCGACCCCCTCGGCGACCGCCGCGACCCCATCGAACAGGGCGCCACCCTCGTTCGCGAAGCCCTCGACCAGTTACGCAGCACGCCGACCGAATCCGCGCCCGAGGACGACGATCCCGAAGGCTGGGCCAACGACGTCGACGCCCTGCTCGCCGAGTTCACCGCCGCTGAACTCGCCGAACAGCAGGTGGAACTGCCCGGTCAGCTCCCCGCCACCGCACTGGTCGAACTGCGCGCCGACCCCACTCGCCTGGCCGCCCGCCTACGCCGCCCCCTGCCCTACCCACCGAACCCGATGGCCCGGCGCGGCACCGCTTTTCACGCCTGGGTGCAGTCCTGGTACAGCACCGACCAGTTGCTCGGCCTCGACGAATTGCCCGGCGCCGCCGACACGGCGGGCCGCGCCGATCAGGAACTCGCCACCATGCAGGCCGCCTTCCGTCGCTCCCCTTGGGCGCACCGCAACCCCATCGACGTGGAGGTGCCGTTCGAAACCAGCATCGCGGGCACAGTTGTCCGCGGCCGGATGGACGCCGTCTTCGCCGAACCCGGCGGCCGCTGGATCGTCGTCGACTGGAAGACCGGCGCCGAACCCGGCCCCGCCGACGAACCCGCCGTCGCCATGCAGCTCGCCGTGTACCGCCTGGCCTGGGCCCGCCTGATGGCCGCCCGCACCGGCGAATCCGAGGACGCGATCCTCCAACGAGTCGGCGCCGCTTTCCATTACGTGCGCTCCGGCCGCACCATCGCCCCCACCGACCTGGCAGGCCCGGACGAACTGGCCCGCCTCATCCACGACGCCGCCCCGGAAAACAAGGACACCGAACAGCAAGCCCCCCACTGAGCCGATACTCTTCCCGCGAAGCGGAAAACCACGACCGGTGGAGACGGTGTTCAGCGCCGAACCCGCGGCGCCAGCTAGTCTTCCTCGCGAAGCGAATACGACGGCCGGTGTCGGCGCGTCGCCGCCTCTGGACTGACCGAAGGGTGCGACGAAGGAGTGCCCGTAGGGAGGGAAGAGGCGGCGCTTAGCGCCGACACCCGCGGCGCCAGCCGCCAAAATTACAGGAGCGACGATGTTCGACAAGCGCCGCCCGCTCGGGCTGAGTAGCAGTCCCGACTACGCGCTGGTCGGTTTGTTGCGCATCCCGGTCGAGCAGATCAGTCCCTGGACCTCGCTCACCCGCCGCGTCCTTTTCGCGATCCTGCTGCTGTTCACCGCCGCGGGCGTGGTGTATCTCGGCCGCCACGGCTACCGCGACAACTCCGGTGACGAGTTGTCGTTCCTCGATGCGATGTACTACGCCACGGTGTCGCTGTCGACCACCGGGTACGGCGATATCGCCCCGATCACCCCGTCCGCGCGGCTGGTGAACATCATCGTCATCACACCCCTGCGTGTCCTGTTCCTGATCGTGCTGGTCGGCACCACTCTCAGCGTGCTCACCGAGCGGTCCCGGCAGGCGTTCAAGATTCAGCGATGGAGGCACACCGTGCGCAATCACACCGTTGTCGTCGGTTACGGCACCAAGGGACGCACCGCGATCGATGCCATGCTCGGCGACGGTGTGCAGGCTTCCGACATCGTCGTCGTCGATACCGATCCCATCGCGCTGGAGGCGGCGGCCGGTGCGGGTCTTGTCACCGTGCACGGTTCGGCGACCAAGTCCGATGTGCTGCGCCTGACCGGCGTGCAGCGGGCGTCGTCGGTGATCGTGGCGACCAACCGCGACGACACCGCGGTGCTGGTTACCCTCACCGCCCGCGAACTGAACAAGACCGCCAAGATCTGTGTCGCCATCCGCGAGGCCGAGAACACCCACCTCGTGCGCCAGTCCGGCGCCGACTCGGTGGTGGTGTCGTCGGAGACGGCGGGCCGGTTGCTGGGGATCGCCACGACCACCCCGACGGTCGTGGAGATGATGGAGGACCTGCTCACCCCCGAAGAGGGTTTCGCGGTGGCCGAGCGTGAGGTGGAGCCGAGCGAGGTCGGCGGGTCGCCGCGTCACCTGTCCGACATCGTGCTGGGCGTGGTGCGCGACGGTCAGCTGATCCGCGTCGGTGAGCCCGAGGTCGACGCGCTCGACGCGGGCGACAAGCTGCTCTACATCCGCAACGGCGGCAAATAGCGGCACCGGCTAGGCTCGGCGATGTGTCGTTCCGGCTGAAAGACGTTCCGCTGCTGTCGCGTTCCACCATCGATCGGGCCGAGCACGTGCGGGTCGATCCCGCCGCGCTGCGCGAGGGGTGGGGTAAGGCCCGGGTGCTGCGGGTGGATCCGCGCGGGCGGGTGCGGGTGGACGGCGGCACCATCGTTCTCGACGCGGCCACCGCGTTCGGTGATTTCCCCGAGGACCGGGCGGTGTTCCTCGGGGTCACCGAGGGCGCGCACCTGTGGGCGGTGCGGGAGCCGGAACTCGAGGGCACGCTGAAGGATCTGCGCACGCTCGGCGCGGTCGACGACTTCACCGCCGAACTGCTCTCCACGGCCTACGCCCTGCTGAACTGGCACGACCACGCCGGTTTCCACGGCGGTGACGGGACCTCGACCACCCTCGCGCGCGGTGGCTGGTCCCGGTTGACCGGCACCGGCGTCGAGGAGTTCCCCCGCATCGATCCCGCCGTGATCGTCCTGGTCCACGACGGCGCCGACCGTGTACTGCTCGCCCGCCAGCACAGCTGGCCGCCCGCGATGTTCTCGCTGCTCGCCGGCTTCGTCGAAGCGGGTGAGTCGCTGGAACGGTGCGTGGAACGCGAGGTCCGCGAGGAGGTCGGTGTCGACCTGCGCGAGATCCACTACCTGGGCAGCCAGCCGTGGCCGTTCCCGCGTTCGCTGATGGTCGGGTTCGCCGCCGTCGGCGATCCCGCGCAGGAACTCGCCTTCTCCGACGGTGAGATCGAAGAAGCGCACTGGTTCACCCGCGACGAGGTCCGTGCCGCGCTGAATCTCGGCGACTGGTCGACCCGCGACACCAACGCGCGCCTCCTCGTCCCCGGTTCCATCTCGATCGCCCGAACGATCATCGAATCCTGGACGGAGGTCTGAGTTCGAATTGACAGGTCGGGTGCGGTTTTCGACGTGCCCGGCCCTTTTTGTCTTGCGCACAGGTAGGTACTGGCTGTGTTTTTGGAGCGCTGGCGCGCTCGAGCGCGGCCCCTGGGGGGCCGCGAGTTAGCCGCCGTTGCTCGCGCTTCGCGCATGCGCAACGGCGGCTAACTCGCGGCCGGGCCGCTACGCCGCTTCGCGGCGGTCCCTCCTCGAGGTCGGGACGTACGGGGCCGGGAGTGCGGTTATGGCGGACTGAAAGTAGTGCCGGGTAGCTGGGAGTGCGGTGGCCACTGCACTCCAATGTGATCAGCTCTGAGCCGCCAAAGCCTGCTTGACCTGCGTCAACGTCGGATTCGTCGCAGTCGATCCATCCCGATACTTCACCGTCGGCACGACGTGGTTGCCGTTGTTGACGCTTCCCACGAAGTCGGCCGAGGCGGGATCCTCTTCGATGTCGATCACCGTGTAGGTGATGCCCGCCTCGTCGAGCTGGGTCTTGAGGCGGCGGCAGTAGCCGCACCAGGTGGTGGAGTACATCGTCAGGTCAGGGGTTGTTTCGCTCACGCGATGTGCAACGTCTCGACCGGCCCTGGTGTTCCGGCCGGGTTCTTGTCGGCGGGCGCTGTCATGATGGTGGCCGTGTCAGCACTCGATCTCGCCGCCCTCGACCCGGAACAGGCCGCCGCGGTGCGGGCACCGAGGGGACCGGTGTGTGTGCTCGCGGGCGCGGGTACCGGCAAGACCAGGACCATCACCCACCGCATCGCACACCTGATCGCGGGCGGTCACGTGAAAGCCGACCAGGTCCTGGCGGTGACCTTCACCGCGCGCGCCGCGGGGGAGATGCGCGGCAGGCTGCGGGCGATGGGCCTCGGCGGTGACGCCGGGCAGGTGCAGGCACGCACCTTCCACGCGGCGGCGCTGCGGCAGCTGCGGTACTTCTGGCCGCAGGTCGTCGGCGATGTGCCGTGGCGGTTGCTCGACAGCAAGTTCCCCGTGGTCGCACAGGCCGCCAACCGGGCGGGACTGGGCAGCTCGACCGAACTGATCCGCGACCTGCTCAGCGAGATCGAGTGGGCCAAGGCTTCGCTGATCGCCCCGGAGGACTATCCGGTGGCCGCCGCGAAATACCACCGTGACGCCCCGGTCGAGGTCACCCGGGTGGCCCAGGTCTACGCCGGGTACGAGTCGGCGAAAACCTCCGCCGACGGCCTGCTGCTCGACTTCGACGACCTGCTGCTGCACACCGCCGCCGCGCTCGAGGACTACCCGGCTGTCGCCGACGAATTCCGTGGCCGATACCGCAGTTTCGTCGTCGACGAGTACCAGGACGTCACGCCGCTGCAGCAGCGGGTGCTCGACGCCTGGCTCGGCGAGCGCGACGACCTCACCGTCGTCGGCGACGCCAACCAGACCATCTACTCCTTCACCGGCGCCACCCCCAACTACTTGCTCGACTTCTCCCGCCGCTTCCCCGACGCCACCGTCATCCGCCTCGAACGTGACTATCGCTCCACCCCGCAGGTGGTGTCGCTGGCCAACCGCGTGATCGGGGCCGCGCGCGGCCGCATCGCGGGCACCCGGCTCGCGCTCGTCGGCCAGCGCCCCGACGGTCCGGAACCCGAGTTCGCCGAGTACCCCGACGTACCTGCCGAGGCCGCGGCCGTCGCGGGCAAGATCAAGAAGCTGATCGCCGCGGGCACACCGGCGGCCGAGATCGCGGTGCTCTACCGGATCAACGCCCAGTCCGAACCGTTCGAACAGGCGCTCAACGAGCGCGGTATCCCGTTCCAGGTGCGCGGCGGTGAAGGGTTCTTCCAGCGCCAAGAGGTGCGCCAGGCCGTGCAGAAGCTGCGCCAGGCCGATACCCGCGACGACCTGCCCGACGAGGCGCGCAGCGGGGGTGGACTCATCACGCTGGTCCGCGCCGAGCTGGCCTCGGTCGGGCTCACCGCCGAGGAACCGGCCGGCGCCCAGGCCAAGGAACGCTGGTCCGCGCTGCTCGCACTGGTGCAGCTCACCGAGGAACTCGTCGGCCACGACCCGGAGATCGACCTCACCGGGCTGCTTCGCGAGCTCGCCACCCGCGCCGAGGCCAAACACCCGCCGACCGTCGAAGGCGTCACGCTGGCGTCGCTGCATGCGGCCAAGGGCCTGGAATGGGACGCGGTGTTCCTCGTCGGCGTCAGCGACGGCACGCTCCCGATCCAGCACGTGCTCGGCGACGACGGCAGCCCCTCCGACCAGGCGGGCCTGGAAGAGGAACGTCGGCTGCTCTACGTGGGCGTCACTCGCGCGCGTGAACACCTCGCGGTCTCGTGGTCGCTGGCCCGCGCCGAGGGCGGCCGACGGGTGCGCAGGCGTTCCCGGTTCCTCAACGGCCTCGTCCCCGACGACTCGCCCGCCTCGCGCATCGCCGCGACGGCCACGGGCCCCAAGGACGCCGACGGCAAACGCCCACTGTGCCGGGTCTGCGCGAAACCGCTGATCGGCACCTACGCCTCCATGCTCGGCCGCTGCAGGCGCTGCCCGGCCGAACTCGACGCCGAATTGCTCGCGGCCCTGCAGGAGTGGCGCACGGAGAAGGCCGAGGTGCTGCGCGTGCGCGACTTCGTGGTGTTCACCGACACCACCCTCACCGCCATCGCCGAACAGCTCCCCGCCGACGACAAGGGGCTGGCGGCGATCGCGGGCATCGGCCCGAAGAAGATCGAGCAGTACGGCGCCGATGTGCTCGCGATCGTCGCGTCGCGGATGCGGGCGAAGACACAAAACCCCAGGTAGAAAATAGGTTGTCCGGTTATCGATCTTTGCCTATGGTGGACAGCACGCACCGAGAGTGATCTCGGCGCGCGGAAACTATCAGCACACGAGTTCAGGAGGGAGGCAGTCAGATGAACAGCAACACCGCATTCGTCGCGATGGGCAATCGCGACCTGGTGAACGAATTCATGGTGTCCGCCTCCCGGGGGGTCCTCGCTCTGCAGGGGACCGGTCTGTCCGGCGTCGATACCAAAGCTGTCCCGATGACTGTCATGCATCAGCACAGCCCTATTCGTCTCCAGGACAAGCCCATTGTGGGTTGGCAGCCGACCGCCGTTCCGGCATCGGCAGACACCGTCGCCGATGAGGCCGGATATGCACCGGCAGTCTTCGGCGGCGCAACCCGCCTCCGCGTCCACCCAGCGACCGTGCTCAGGTCTCGACACAGATGTCGAACTAGGTAGGAATTCCTCCCTAGACCTCCTGGCCACGGATCGCGAGAAGCGAAATCCGTGGCCATTGTTTTCGGCTCCTCAGCCGCAGGCTCCGGGTTCGCACACCGAACACCACGACTGCAACGAGCTGAAGGAGAACGACGTGTTCACCGCCCAGGACTGGCCGACGGCCACTACTGACGTGACATGCCGAACCGTGGCGCAGACCCCTCGCGTCCGTGAGGTCACCACCAAGACCCTGCCCTGCCGGGCCGGAAACCCCGATCTGTGGTTCGCCGAGAGCCCCACCGATCTCGAGCAGGCCAAGCAGCTGTGCGCCTCCTGCCCGATCCGTAAGGGCTGCCTGACGGCGGCCATCGACCGCGGCGAGCCGTGGGGTGTCTGGGGCGGTGAGATCTTCGACCAGGGTGTCGTGATCGCCCGCAAGCGCCCGCGTGGTCGCCCGCGCAAGGTCGCGATCCCGGCATGAGCGGTCAGCGGCTGGAGGCGGCAGCGGAGTGTAACCACGCAGGCCGCCCGAGCATGCCGCATGAACACAGCATGCACCCCGGAAAAGGGTTGTACCGCAAGCGAACCGCTCACCGTGCGTCGGTGGGCGGTTCGTTTGTTCTGTGCGGCTAGGAGGCTTGCTCGGCCGGGAAGCCGGGCACCCAGGTGCGGACCAGCCTCATGAAACCCAGTTCCGCGTCGAGCTGGGCGAGGATGCCGACGGAGCCGCCGAGCACGCGGAAGATCATCACGTACTCCGCCGGGAGTTGCAGCGCCCGAGCGGTTTTCATCTCCGGACTGGAGAATTCCGATGCCTTGCCCGCGACCCGCTGCATCCAGGCCCTGGTGAAATGGAAGGTGTCGGTGCGGATCGGGTCGCTGAACGGGCGCAGGTAGGCCTCGATCTCCTCGTGTGTCACCTTGCGACCCGGAATCACCCACCCGTGCTCGTAGAGCAGCTGGGTGAGGGCCTCGTGGTTCTCGGCGACCGCCAGCGCCAGCATCTCGCCGAGGATGCGGGGGAAACCGCCGGGCATCGGCGCGCAGGCACCGAAGTCGAGGACGGCCAGCTTGCCGTCGGGCCGCACGAGGAAGTTACCCGGATGCGGGTCGCCGTGCAGGAGGCCGACCAGCTCGGGGGAGGAGAAGTGGAAGGTGCCCATCAGCTCGGCGATCCGATTGCGTTGCGCGCGCGTGCCTTCCGGGTCGTCGGCGCCCGCCTTGATGAGCGCCGAGACCGGCGTGCCGTCCAGCCATTCGGTGACGATCACCTTCGGCGCACCCGCCACGACCTTGGGGACCACGATGTGCGGGTGCCCGTCGAAGGCTGCGGCGAAGCGGCGCTGGTTGGCCGCCTCGATGCGATAGTCGAGTTCTTCCTCGGTGCGCTCGGTGATCTCGGCGAGCAGCGGCTTCACGTCCGCGCCGGGGATCACCGACGCCAGCAGACCCGACATCCGCGACAGAGTCTTGAGGTCGGCGCGCAGCGCCTCGTCGGCGCCGGGGTACTGCACCTTCACCGCCACCGCGCGCCCGTCCGACCACACCGCCCGGTGCACCTGACCGATGCTCGCCGACGCGGCGGGGGTGTCGTCGAAGGACTGGAAACGATCACGCCACTTGGTGCCGAGCTGCTGGTCCAGGACCCGGTGCACCGTTTCGATCGGCATCGGCGGTGCGGCGGCCTGCAACTTGGTGAGGGCCTCGCGATAGTGCTCGCCGAATTCCTCGGGCACGGCGGCTTCCATCACGCTCAGCGCCTGGCCGAACTTCATCGCGCCGCCCTTGAGTTCACCGAGCACGGCGAACAACTGCTCGGCGGCCTTCTGGTTCAATCCGGCGTTGATCTGCTGCTTGTCACCCCCGACGAGCTTCTTGCCGAACCCGACGGCGGCTCGCCCCGCGATGCCGAGCGGAATTTTGGCCAACTTGGCATTGCGGCTTGAGCTGCGGCGCACGATCTCGGACACGCTACCCATCATGGCCGAACCTGCGGCCGCTGTGCCATGGGAATGCTCACACCGGCGATCATCGGGTCACCTCCGCGCGATGACCGGCCAGTGTCCGGCAGCCGCATTCCGGGTGCGGTGGCCACGGCCTGCGGTGCAGTTCGTGCGAATCGAGGTCGAGTTCCATGGTGGCGTCCAGGGTCGCGGGCCGTCGTCGCGGTGAGCATTCGACGATGGCTTCCAGCTCGCCGAGCGCCAGTGCGGTGGTCGCCGCCACGCCGGCGGGGGAGGCGTGGCCGGTGCGGCCGAGCAGTTGCGCCGCCAGGTGCGGCCAGTCGTGGTCGAGGCCCGCACGGGTGAGGTCAGCGCACCGCAGGCAGCTGGTCTGACCGGGCAGGACGAGGGGACCGACGACGCCGATACCGTCACGCACGCGCACCTGCAGGTGCGGCACCCTCCGCAACACCAGGTCGACCGACAGGCGTGGGTCGATCATCAGCGCGTCGGTGAGTACCACCAGATCGCAGCCGGGGGGACCGACCACCACCTCGGGGCGGAACGTGCGCGATCGTGAGGGCCGGAAACCCATGCGGCGCAATCCGATCGTCACCGCGTCGGACAACGGGCCGAGCCCGTGCACGGTGATCGACCGGATCTTGGCCTGTTTGCGCTCGGGTTGCAGCAGCAGCCCCGCCCGGTCGATCGCGGTGAGCAACGCGACGGTGCGATCGGGGGAGATACCGAATTCACCGGCGCGCCAGATGATCTGCGGCCGCGACTGCAGACCGTCGAGCAGCCGGAGGAAGGCGAGCACCGTGCCGGTGTCGAGCTCGGTGGTCTCGAGGACGAGCGCGCGTTCGGGGTCCCAGCCCAGTTGCACCGTGCCCGAGGGCCGGACCAGGGTGGTCACCCTCGGGTGCAGCATCGGGCCGCGCAGTGGTGTTGTGGTCGTCATGCCAGAAGTATCGGCATCGCCTCGCCTGCGACCAGGGCCCGAAAGCCCAGTTATCCACAGGTTTTGGGCGTGTCGCTTCGACGATCTCGCCTTGTGAACAGACGATGTTCCGCCCGTCGTTACGGCGATTCGAGACGGCGCCACGCCGAAAAGCCGTGTCGCGCAACCACCGGCGGAAAGTTTTTCACCGCCGGTGGTCGCGCACCCTCACGAGTGGTCGGACTCCGGGTCGTCGCCGGTGTCGTCGGACTTCTTCTCGTCCTGCTGCGCCTGGTCGCGCTCGCGGGCCTCGGTCTCGGCGAGCTGGGCCAGCGGATCGTCGAAAGCGCCTGTGCCGCCGCCGATCACGGAGTCGATGAACCCGGCGGGGGAGTCGAGGTCGGTGGAATCGGGCAGCAGGTCGGGGTGTGCCCACACCCCGTCGCGACGCTCCATGCCCGCGTCGTCGGTGAGCCTGCGCCACAGCGCCGAGGCCTCACGCACCTTGCGCGGGCGCAGCTCGAGACCGACCAGCGTCGCGAAGGTCTGCTCGGCGGGCCCACCGGTCGCACGGCGGCGACGCAGCGTCTCCGACAGCGCCGTCGCACCGGGCAACCGCTCGCCGACCGCGTCGGAGACCACCACGTCGACCCAGCCCTCGATCAGCGCCAGCAGCGTCTCCAGACGTTCCAGTGCGGCCTTCTGCTCGGGCGTGGTCTGCGGTTCGAAAGTGCCCTGCGAGAGCAGTTCCTCCAGCTTGGACGGATCGCTGAGCATCATCGGATCGATGTTCTGGGCGGCGTCCTCCAGCGCGGAGAAGTCCATCTTGATGCCGCGCGCGTACGCCTCGACCGCCCCGAGCACCTGCTGACGCAGCCACGGCACATGCGCGAACAGCCGCTGGTGCGCGGCCTCACGAGCGGCGAGGAACACCATGATCTCGCTCTCGGGCTGCTCGAGTCCCTCGCTGAACGAGGCGATCGCGCTCGGCAGCAGCGCGGCGGTTCCGGCCGGTCCGAGGGGAAGACCGATATCGGTGGAGGTGAGCACCTCCTTGGCCAGCTGACCGAGCGCCTGACCCAGCTGCGAACCGAACGCGAGCCCACCCATCTGGCCGAGCATGCCGACCATCGGACCGGCGAACTGCTTGGCCTCCTCGGGCAACTGCGCGGTCCACATGCCGGAGATCTGCTCGGCCACCGGGTCGCACAGGCGCTTCCAGGTGGGCAGCGTCTCCTCGATCCAGTCGTTGGCCGTCCATGCCACGGTCTTGTTCGCACCCGCCGGAAGGACGGTCGAACCGTCGAGCCACAGCTCGGCCAGGTGCGCCGCGTCGGCGACGGCGGAGGAGGTCTTCGCGGCGATCGGTGCGACGGTGGCACCGAGCTGCTGACGCGCCAGCCGCTTGGCCACGTCGTAGTTGACCGGGCCGGACTGGGCGCCGCCCGGGCTGCCACCCTGGCTCATGCCGCTGATCATCTGGCCGAGCTGGGTCAGCATCTGACCCAGCTGCGACGGGTCGAAACCGCCCGTGCCGCCCGCCCCGAAACCGAACGGATCCGATCCGCCGGGTCCGTTCGCCTCGTCGCGACGCTTACCGGACTCGTCGTCGTCGCGGTTCGAGAAGCCGAAGGGGTGATCGCTCATGCCTCTTACGTTACGCGGGACCTGCCGGTCCACGGTGTTCGCGCATCGCGAAATCGTCGGCGGGGCCGACGGCGCAAAAGCGTGCCACTACCGTCGCCCGGCGAAGGTGATCACTACTGTGGTCGGAGTGAATCGTCGGATCCTCACCCTGATCGTGGCCCTGGTACCCGTCCTCGTGCTCGGCGTGGTCGGCAGTGTGGTCACCGTTCCGTTCGTCGCACTCGGCCCCGGCCCGACCTTCGACACCCTCGGCCAGGTCGACGGTAAGCAGGTGGTCGACGTCACGGGCGCACCCCTCGATCCGACCACCGGTCAGCTCAATATGACGACCGTTTCGGTCCGCGACGAGCTGAACCTGTTCGAAGCGTTCGGGTTCTGGGTGAGCGGTGAGCACGGCCTCGTCCCGCGCGCCGAGGTGTACCCGCCCGGCGTGTCGCGCGAAGAGGTCGACAAGTCCAACCAGCAGGACTTCAAGGATTCCGAGAGCAACGCCGAGGTCGCCGCGCTGCACCACCTGAAGCTGCCGACGGTGGTCCTGGTGCGCGGTGTCGTCGAGGACGGCCCGGCCAAGGACATCCTCGCCGCCGACGACCAGATCATCAGCATCGACGGCAAGCCGATCAACGCGCCCCGAGAAGTGATCGACCTGGTCGGCACCAAGGGACCCGGCGACGTCATCACCGTCGTCTACCGGCGCGGCGACGTCGAGCAGACCACCCCGATCACCCTCGCCGCCCGCCCCGACGACAGCAACAAGGGCTACCTGGGCATCGGCCTCGGCGAGGGTGGGCGCCCGCCGCTGAAGGTGGAGTTCAACCTCGCCGATATCGGCGGTCCCTCGGCCGGGCTCATGTTCAGCTTGGCCCTGATCGACAAGCTCTCACCCGGCGAACTCAACGGCGGCAAGTTCGTCGCGGGCACCGGAACCATCGACCAGGACGGCAAGGTCGGCCCGATCGGCGGCATCCAGTACAAGATGATCGCCGCGCGTGAGGCGGGCGCCGAAACCTTCCTCGTGCCCGCCGCCAACTGCAACGAGGCAGCTCAGCGCATCCCGGAAGGGCTGCGGCTGGTGAAGGTCGACACCCTCGACACCGCGATCACCGCCCTGTCCGACATCGAAGCAGGCCGCGAACCGATCAGCTGCAGTTGACATGGCGGCCGGCGCCGCGGTCGATCACTCGAGAGTGTGGTGCAGGGCCTCGACGAGGCCCGGGGCCAGGTTCGGGTAGGTGCGCAGGTCGAGGTCGCCGAAGCCGTCGTCGTCCTCGGGGCGGATCTGCAGCAGGCACAGCGACGCGCCCTGGCGCAACACGCCCGCGATGAGGCGGGCATCGCGGCGGCCCGGGTGGGCGTGGGCGGCGGCGCGCCCGGCCGCGTCGGCGGCTTCGTCGTCGGCGAGCAGCGGAACGAGCGCCTCGTCCAGATCGCTCTCCGCGTCCGGCGGCAGCACCACGATCTCCTGGACGAGCACGCAACCCTCGACCGCGGGCGGCCAGGTGGTGGTGGCCAGGAATTCGTCGAGCGCCATCGAACCGCCGGTGATGTCGTCGGGGAAGGCTTCCTGGGCCACGGGTGTCAGTTCGCTGCCGTCGTCGAGCTGATCCTGCAGGTCCGGTTCGGCCGCGGCCAGGTCGGCGGTCGGCACCAACGCGAACATCTGCGGCGGATTGCCCCAGCCCTCGGCGTCGGCGAACTCGACGACCTCGCGCACACAGCGGGCGAGGAGAACTTCGGCGTGCTCGTCATCGGTCACCCGACCATCCAATCATTTTCGGCCCTGCCGCTTGCATGGTGTCCGATTTCCGTAGAGTGGGCGCCAACGATCCCGAACAGGATCACCCGCAACATCGGACTGCGGTGTCCGCGCCCGGAATCGGTCGCGGAACCGCCGGAGCATGGAGAGTGGCACCGTGGGCATGCGGCCCCCCACCGGCTTACCTTCGTTGTCCCGACGCAGCCGTGTGCTGCTGGTGACGGCTGTCGTCCTCGCGGCGCTGCTGCTGCTCGGGCCCCGCCTCACCGACGCCTATACCAACTGGTTGTGGTTCGGCGAGGTCGGCTATCGCAGTGTGTATCTGGGCGTGTTGCGCACCAGATTCATCTTGTTCGTCGTGATCGGCCTGTTCGTCGGGCTCGTGGTGTGGGCGGCGCTGCTGCTCGCCTACCGTTCGCGTCCGGTGTTCGTACCGGTCGCCGGGCCAAACGATCCGATCGCGCGCTACCGCACCACCGTGATGGCGCGGCTGCGCTGGTTCGGCATCGGCATCCCGGTGCTGCTCGGCCTGCTGTCGGGCCTGGTGGCGCAGTCGAATTGGGCAACGGTGCAGCTGTTCCTGCACGGCGGCGACTTCGGTCAGCAGGACCCGCAGTTCCATCTCGACATCGGGTTCTACACCTTCGACCTGCCGTTCTACCGGATGGTGCTGAACTGGCTGTTCGTCGCCGTGGTCATCGCGTTCTTCGCGAACCTGGTGACCCACTACGTGTTCGGCGGCCTGCGTCTGGCCGGACGCGAGGGCGCGCTCACCCGTGCCGCACGGGTGCAGCTGGCCGTGATCGCCGGCATCTTCGTGCTGCTCAAGGCCGTGGCGTACTGGTTCGACCGGTACGACCTGCTGTCGAGCACGCGCAAGGAACCCACCTTCAGCGGTCCGTCGTTCACCGATATCAACGCGGTACTGCCCGCCAAACTGATCCTGCTGTCGATCGCGGTGATCTGCGCGATCGCGTTCTTCGCCGGCATCGTGCTGCGCGATCTGCGGGTGCCCGCGATGGCGGCGGCGCTGCTTGTGCTCTCCTCGATCCTGGTCGGCGCGGTGTGGCCGATGGTCGTTGAGCAGTTCTCGGTGCGACCCAATGCCGCCGAGAAGGAAAGCCAGTACATCGAGCGCAATATCCAAGCCACGCGCGAGGCGTACGGCATCACCGACGACAAGGTCGAGTATCGCGACTACCAGGGTGTGAGCACCAAGAGCCCGCTCGAGGTGCCCGCCGACGCGGCGACCATCGGCAATGCCCGGCTGCTCGACCCGAACATCCTCTCGCCCACCTTCACCCAGCTGCAGCAGCGCAAGAACTTCTACGGCTTCCCGGAGTCGCTCGACATCGACCGCTACAACGTCAACGGCGAGCTCCAGGACTACATCGTCGCCGCGCGTGAGCTGCATCCGGCGGCACTGTCGGGTAACCAGAAGGACTGGATCAACCAGCACACCGTCTACACCCACGGCAACGGCTTCGTCGCCGCGCCCGCCAACCGGGTGAACAAGCCGCAGTCCGACGCGCAGAGCGCCTCGGGTGGCAGTGATTCGGGCTATCCGCTGTTCACGGTGAGCGACCTGTTCACCGAGAAGGACAAGCAGCAGATCAAGGTCGACCAGCCGCGCATCTACTTCGGCGAGCTGATCTCCCAGACCGACCCCGACTACGCCATCGTCGGTACCGCCGAGGGTGAGGTACCGCGCGAATACGACTCCGACACGGCGCAATTCACCTACGACGGCAGCGGCGGCGTGCCGGTGGGCAACTGGTTCAACCGGTTGGCCTTCGCCGCCAAGTACGCCGAGCGCAACATCCTGTTCTCCTCGGCGATCAGCGAGGACTCCAAGATCCTGTTCAACCGGTCGCCGCGCGACCGGGTGCAGAAGGTGGCGCCGTGGTTGACCACCGACGGCAACGCCTACCCGGCGGTCGTCGGTGAGCGCATCGTGTGGATCGTCGATGCCTACACCACCCTCGACAAGTACCCCTACGCGCAGTCGACCTCGCTCGACGGCGCGGTCGAGGACAGCATCGACAAGAAGACCGGCCGGGCCATCCCGCGCAAGGAGGTCAGCTACATCCGCAACTCGGTGAAGGCCACCGTCGACGCCTACGACGGCACCGTCACCCTGTACGAGACCGACACCAACGACCCGGTGCTCAACGCCTGGCAGGGCGTCTTCCCCGACGCTGTGAAGCCGGAGAGCGAGATCTCGGCGGAACTGCGCGCCCACTTCCGCTACCCGGAAGACCTGTTCAAGGTGCAGCGCGAGATGCTCACCAAGTACCACGTGGACAACCCGCGCGAGTTCTTCACCAACAACGCGTTCTGGTCGGTGCCCAGCGATCCGACGATCGAGGGCGGAACCTTCAACCAGCCGCCGTACTACGTGTTGCTCGGTGATCCGAAGACCAACAAGCCGGTGTTCAACCTGACCTCCTCGATGGTCGGCTACAACCGCGAGTATTTGTCGGCCTACATCTCGGTGCGGTCGGACCCGGAGGGCTACGGCAAGTTCACAGTGCTGCAGCTGCCCGGCGAGACGCAGACGCAGGGTCCGCAGCAGACGCAGAACTCGATGACCACCGCCGACGCGGTGTCACGGGAGAAGACGCTGCTGTCGAACTCGAACAAGATCCGCTACGGCAATCTGCTCACCCTGCCGGTGGCCGACGGCGGCATCCTGTACGTGGAGCCGTTCTACAACGAACGCAACACGGGTTCGTCGACCTTCCCGCAGCTGCTGCGTGTGCTGGTGAGCTACCGCGACTCCGGTGGCGGTGTGAAGGTCGGTTACGCGGCGACCCTCGCCGACGCGCTCAATCAGGTGATCCCGGGCGCCGGTTCGCTGGCGACACCGTTCGGCGGCGACCCGTCGGTGAAGCCGAAACCGGGGGCGACCCCGCCGGTCGACCAGGGCTCGACCCCGCCCGCCGGTGGCGTCGTTCCGCCGCCGCCCGCGACGGGCACCCCGTCGACGCCGACTCAGGAAGCCGCCGCGGCCGAGCTGAGCCGCAAGATCGAGGCGGTGCGCACCGCGATGCGCACGGGCAACTTCGCCGATTTCGGTAAGGCGCTCGAGGAACTGGACAAGGCCGTGCAGGCCTACCAGGACGCCGGCGGCCGGTAACGGTTCGCGACACAAGAAGGCCCCGCCGGAATCGGCGGGGCCTTCTTGCTGCAGGGGGAAAAGTGGATCAGCCGGCGATCTGCGCGATCAGCGGGGCGTTGGCGTTGAGCAGGTCCTGGTACTGACCTGCGACACCGTACTGCTCGGCCAGGGCACGGCCCGCGGCGGTGGCCTGGTCGACGGCGGCGCGCACCTCGCTGGGGGCCTCGGCGGGCAGCTCGACCGGGAGCTCGACGGCAGGCTCCTCGACGGGGGCCGGGATGGGCTCGGGCTCGGCGGCCTGCAGGTACCGGCCGCAGTGCGGCCACGCGCCGACACCCTGGGTGGCGAGCACGTTCTCCGCGACGCGGATCTGCTCTTCCTTGCTCGCGGTGTGGGCCGAGCCCTGTCCGCCGTTGGCAGCCCAGGTGCTCTGCGAGAACTGCAGGCCACCGTAGTAACCGTTGCCGGTGTTGATGCCCCAGTTGCCACCGCTCTCGCACTGGGCGACGCCGTCCCAGTTGTGGGCGGCGGCGGAGGCGGTGCCGGTGGCGAGGCTGAACGGAACGGCAACCAGGGCGCCGGTGACGGCGGCGACGCCGAGGGCACGGGTGCGGAATTTCCGGGTTTCAGTCATGGGGGAGACGCTAACCAAGAATTGCGCGCCGATCACATCTTGATAACGGACTCATTGTGTGATTGGAACAGTCGCCTTTTCGAGGTTTATGCGGTGTATCCGGCGGGAATACATAAGCGCCGAGCGGTTTGTGATTGCACCGTTATGTGCCCGAGATCACGGCGAAATAGTGACCCCGGTCACTGGTTCAGATGCGCGATCCGGTTTGGCCAGAATCAGGTGATGGTCATCACAATCGAACGCTTCGTCGGCGTCCCCATGTTCGTGAAGATCGCTCCGCAACCGCGAAAAACCCGGCCTGACCTGACGATTTGGCATCTACGCTAACCCGTGTGTAATGTTGTATTCACCGACGCGGGGTGGAGCAGCTCGGTAGCTCGCTGGGCTCATAACCCAGAGGTCGCAGGTTCAAATCCTGTCCCCGCTACAAACGAAGACGGTCCTGACCACAAGGTCAGGACCGTCTTCTTTTATGTCCAGGCGCCGTGCGGCTGAGTCTCCCGACCCTGTTGACCGTCACCGTTTCCGCTGTTCACCGTCGGTGACATGTACAAGGACGTAGCCGACACCGTGTTCCCCAGGGATTCCCCGGCATAGGTTCGAGACGGCCTCGATGGCCGCGTGAGGTCGACCGCCCCACGCTTCGGCTGATGCTCCTGGGGAGGGACCACATGTCGCGGCCCGGTAGTTTGCGAACCTGCGCGATCGCCGCGCTCGCCGTCGCGGCGGCGCTCACGGCAGCCCCGGCTTGGGCAGGCCCGTCGCTGGTCGACGACGTCCTGCCCGCCCCCTCGCTGCCCGCGGCGTCCACACAACTGGTCAAGGACCTGCCCGCCGACGTCGCCGCCCTGTGGCAAGCCACCCGCGCCACCCCCACCGGCGACCCCCTGTTCGACGCCTGGCCCGCCGACCTCGCGGACCGGCGCCCGGGCGAGATCATCGAACAGCGCGATGTGACAGCCACGGCGGCGCCGTTCGCGGTCGTGCCGATCCAGCAGGCCTTGCTGCTGAAATTCCGCACAACCGACTCGCGGGGCGCGCCGTCCTTCGCGACCGCGACGCTTCTCGTTCCCGCTGCCGCGCCCCCGTCCGGAATGACCAGGCAGGTGGTGGTCAACGCCCTGCCGATCAACTCGCTCGGCGCGACCTGCACGCCGGGATACGGGCTCGCACACGGTGCCCACCCGAAATTCAACATGGGCGACCTCTTCCCACCGACGATGGCCTGGGCGCTGAACCGCGGCCATGCGGTGCTCGTGCCCGATCACGAGGGACCGTTGATGGCGTACGCGGAGCCGACGGTCGCCGGGCACGCGGTGCTCGACGCGATCCGCGCGGTGCGTGCGGTGCGCCCCGAGGTATTCGGCGACAGCCGGTTCGCCGTCGGCGGGTACTCCGGCGGCGCGATCGCCGCCTACGGCACCGCCGTGCTGCAACCCGAATACGCACCCGAACTCGGCGACGCGCTCGCCGGCGTCGCCATGGGCGGGCTGATCAGCGACTATCCCGCCATCGCCGCCCGCTTCAACGGCAGCTTCGCCTCCGGAATCCTGATGGCCGCGGGCTTCGCCGTAGCCCGCGAGCACCCCACCCTGCTCGCCCAGCTGAACCATCTCGGTCAGTGGGTGGCGACCTCACCGATCCGCGACCTCTGCGGTGACAGCAACGGCCCGCTCGGTCTGCTCGGCCTGCCGGTGGACGTCGGGATGTCACCACCGAACCCGCTCGCCTCCGACGCGATCCGGGAGATCTTCACGCGCACCGACCTGAGCGGCCGCACCGCCGACGCGCCGCTGTACATCTATCACGGGCAATTCGATTTCGGCGTACCACCGGAGCAGGGTCTCGCCGTCGCCAGGCGGCACTGCGCAGGCGATACGCAAGTGGTCTTCCGGTCGTTGCCCACTGAACACAGTCTCGGGATGATGGCCGGTTGGTCCGGTGCGATGGAGTGGATGGATGCCCGGCTGGCCGGGACACCAGCGCCGCGGGAGTGCCCCTGACCGTGGCCGCGACAAAGCCGACGGCGCCGCCCCTGGTGGGAGTCGGCGCCGTCGGCGGTAGAGCGTGTGGTCAGGCGTCGAGGTCGCTGGCCACCAGTTCCGCGATCTTGTCGAGGGTCGGCTGATCGTCGGAGCTGATGACGACCTCCGCGCCCTGACCCGCGCCGAGGGTCATGATCATCAGCGCCGACCCGGCATCGACCGGATCGCCACCCGTGAGCGCGATGGTGACGGGCACGCCCGCCGCACCGACCGCCTCCGCGATCAGGGCGGCGGGGCGCGCGTGCAGGCCGACCGAGGAGCCGACGGTGACGGTGGTGCTTGGCATGGGTTTCTCCTTGTTGTGCGAGGTGACGTTCTTACGCGGTGGTGAGAGCAGGGGACTTCTTGCCGGTGAGCTCCTTGGCGAGGGTGACGCAGGCGGCGCCGACGACCGTGCCCGCCAGCACCGACACGATGAACCACAGCACGTGACCGATGGCGAAGAACACGAAGATCCCGCCGTGCGGTGCGCTCAAGGTGACCTCGGTGGCCATGACCATGCCGCCGGTCACCGCGCCGCCGACCATCATCGACGGCAGCACCCGCAGCGGGTCGGCCGCGGCGAACGGGATGGCGCCCTCGGAGATGAACGAGGCGCCGAGCAGCCAGGCCGCCTTGCCGTTCTCCCGCTCGGCCGCGGTGTAGAGGCGGGGCCGCAGCGTTGTCGACAGCGCCATCGCCAGCGGCGGAACCATGCCCGCCGCCATCACCGCGGCCATGATCCGCAAGGTGGTGTTGTCGGTGACCGACAGGCCCGCGGCGGCGAACGAGTAGGCCGCCTTGTTCACCGGCCCGCCGAGATCGAAGCACATCATCACGCCGAGGATCACCCCGAGCGCGATCGCCGAACTACCCGAAAGACCGCCGAGCCAGTCGGTGAGCGCGTCGGTGACCGCCGCCAGCGGCTTGCCGAGCAACACGAACATCAGCACACCGACGATCAGCGACGCCAGCAACGGAATCACCACCACGGGCATCAATCCACGCGCCCACGTCGGAACGGGCAGCTTGCTCACCCACAGCGCCGCGAAACCACCGATCAGACCACCGACGAGGCCGCCGAGGAAGCCCGCGCCGACGACAAGAGCGATCGCGCCCGCCGTGAAGCCCGGTGCCAGACCGGGCCGGTCGGCGATGGCGAAGGCGATATACCCGGCCAGCGCCGGAACGAGGAAGCCGAACGCGAGCACACCGATCTGGTTGAGCACGGCGGCGAAATAGGTGGCCAGACCGCCGTCGGGCAGGTCGGTGAGCGAGTTGTTCAGCACGATGTCTTTGGCGCTGTCGGAGATCTCGTAACCGCCGAGCAGGAAACTCAACGCGATCAGCAGACCGCCCGCCGCGACGAACGGGATCATGTAGCTCACGCCGGTCAGCAGGATCTGCCGCAGCCGCGTACCCCAGCCGATGCCCTTGGCCGCCGGCTCACCCGTCGTGGGTGCTGCTGCCCCGCCGACCGTGGCGGCGCCGGGGGTCCGTGCGGCCGCGACCGCCTCGGCGATCATTGTGTCCGGTTCGTTGATAGCCCGCTTCACACCGGATTCGATGACCGGTTTCCCCGCGAACCGGCTCCGATCCTTCACTCCCACATCGGTGGCGAAGATGACCGCGTCGGCGCCGGTGATGGTTCCCGGATCGAGCTTGGCCCCACCGCTGGATCCCTGCGTCTCCACCGCGAGGTCGACACCTGCCCGCTCGGCGGCGGCGGCGAGGGAATCGGCGGCCATATAGGTGTGGGCGATGCCGGTCGGGCACGCCGTGACCGCCACGATCTTCGTCGGTGTCGCCGACTTGTTCAGGTCGGTCGCGTCAGCAGGGGTACCCGCGTCACCGCTCGATTCCGCATGACCGGCGGCATCGGATGAGTCAGCAGCATCTTCACCGGATGCGGCAGTCCCTCCCGTATCGGTCGCGCCCGCGCCGGACGATGAGGCAGTGGCCCCACCCGCACCGACAGCATCGGTCGTGTCGGCTGCCGTTGATGCCGCACCAGTGGCACTGGTCGCGCCCGCTGTCGAAACGCCCGCACCCGTGGCCGTGGGGGCGCTGGACGCAGGCGGGGGATTGATCACCCCGTCGACCAATGCGACAACCTCGGCGGGCGTGGCGGCCGAGCGAAGGTCGTTGACGAAGGCAGGGCGGACCAGCGCCCGGGCCAGGGACGACAGGAGCTTCATGTGGTCCGCACCCGCGCCTTCGGGGGCGGCGATGAGGAACACCAGGTCGGCCGGTCCGTCGGGCGCACCGAAGTCGACGCCGGGGGCGAGGCGGGCGAAGGCGAGCGAGGGTGCGGTGACCGCGCTCGCCCGGCAGTGCGGGATGGCGATGCCGCCGGGTAACCCGGTCGCCGATTGGGCCTCCCGGTTCAGCGCGGCCTCGCTCACGGCGGCCGCGTCGGTGGCCCGGCCCTGCTCGGCCAGCTTGCCTGCCAGTGCGGTGATGACCGATTGCTTGTCGGCGCCGAAGTCGGCGCCGAGGGTGACCAGGTCTTGGGTGATGATCGAATCGGCCATCGTCGTGTCTTTCCGGTGTCGGGTGGAGCGGGATCGAACGGGAGGTCAGCTGGTCGCGGTGTCGCCCAGTGCCTTCGGCAGCACGTCCGGGAGCGGGTGGGCCATGACGGCTTCGAGCAGGATGTCGGCTGGCCCCGGCAGTTCCGTACCGGGCAGCGCGGTGGCGGCGCTGCCGTAGGCGACGGCGGCGCGCAGCCGATCGGCCGGGTCGAGGCCCGCCAGGTCGGCGAGCAGGTACCCGGCCAGTGCGGAATCGCCCGCACCGACCGTGCTGCGCGCGACGATCGGCGGCGCACCGGCGAACCAGGCGCCCTCGGCGGTGACCAGCACCGCTCCCGCCGCGCCGAGGGTGGCGAGCACGGCACCGACGCCGTGCTCGATCAGTGACGTGGCGGCCTGCGCCGCTGCCGTGGGATTCTCGAGGTCGACGGCGTCGAGCCCCGTGAGCTGGGCCAGCTCCTCGCTGTTCGGTTTGATGAGATCCGGTACGGCAGAGCCTGGTTCGTCGAACAGGGCGAGCAAGGGCGCCTCGGACGTGTCGACCGCGATCCTGGCCGATCCGGTGGCCGACAGCTCGCCCACGAGCCGCGCGTACCAATCCACGGGCACGCCGGGCGGCAACGAACCGGACAGCACAACCCACGAAGCGCCTGCGGCTGCTTCTGCCAGCGCGCCGGCGAGTGCGTCGAGTTCCGGTGCTCGCAGCGGATGCCCGGGTTCGTTGATTTTCGTTGTGGTGCCGTCGATTTCGGCGATCGTGAGATTGGTCCGTGGGGCGCCACCGGTCGGCACGGCACGGAACGCGATGCCCGCGCCGCGCAATCCGCTCACCACCGGGTCGTCCTCGGTGCCCGGCAGTACGGCCAGCGCGGACACCCCGCCCGAGGTGAGCACGCGTGCCACGTTGACGCCCTTGCCCCCGGGCTGGGAATTGACGTTCGCCGCGCGGTGCACCTGCCCTCGGCGCAGCGGTTCGGTGAGTGTCACCGTCCGGTCGACACTCGGGTTCGCGGTCAGTGTGACGATCATGCGAGCACCACTTCGATTCCCTCGGCGATCAGTTTGTCGTGTGCGGCGGACGGAATGTCGGTGTCGGTGACAAGCACGTCGATATCAGCGGTGGTACCGAAGCTCACCAAGTCCTCCCGCCCGATCTTGGAGGCGTCGGCGACGACGACCACACGGTCGGCGGCCGCGATCATGGCCCGCTTCACGGCGGCCTCCTCCGGGTCGGGGGTGGACAGCCCGTGCCGAACGGTGAGCGCGTTGGTGCCGAGAAACGCGATATCGACGCGCAATTCGCCGAGTACGCGCAGGGTTTCGGCCCCGACTGCGGCCTGGGTGACACCGCGCACGCGCCCACCGAGCAGATGCGTCCGCACCCCGGCGTACCCGGTGAGGCGCGTGGCGACGGGCAGCGAGTTGGTGACGGCGACCAGATCCAGATCGACCGGCAGGGCGGCCGCTACCCGCGAGGTCGTCGTGCCCGCGTCGAACAGCACGCTGCCACCGGACGCGGGCAGGTAGCGCTGGGCCAGTTCGGCGATGCGGTCCTTCTCGGCGGCGCGGGTGCTGTCGCGTTCGACGGTGCCCAGCTCGATGGTGGTGAGCGCGCCCGCTCCGACGGCTCCGCCGTGTACTCGCCGGATCAGGCCGAGCCGGTCGAGTACGGCCAGGTCGCGGCGGACGGTTTCGGTGGTCACCCCGTATTTGTCGGCGAGTTCGGCGACGGAGACGCGACCGTGCTGCCCGATGAGGGTCGCGATGGCCTGCTGCCGTTCCTCGGCGTACATGGTTCCTCCGGTTCGTGAATGTGTACTCATGTTGTTTTATGCCCAGTTATGTGGCTTTGTCAACGACTTTTGGTGAGCCGAGTCACAATCGTTGCCGACGGGCATGACGATGCCGCCGCAGCCGGGGCGAGAGATACATCCGCATCACGCGGGCAGAACACGAGGCGGCCGCACGATCAGGGGCCCGAGGTGGGCCGCACGATGGGGCCTGCGCATGGCTGCGCGCGCTACGGCGCGGGAGCCGGAATGGTCGAGCGTCGAGGGCTCGGATCCAGAGGGAGGGTCAGTCGAAGCCGAGGTCGCTGGTGAGTGGATCGCGTAACGCACCTTCGGCGGCGCGTAGTCGATCGGTGACCGAGGTGAGCAGATCCATCGAATCCTGCGACAGGCCGAGGGCGAGCCGGGTCAGGTGGCGCACGCGGTCGCAGTTGATGCGCTTGGCCAGTGCTGCATCCGGATCGGCGGGAGCGGCCGAGTGTTCGACGACGGTCACGACAGGGGCACTCACAATCTCGGAACGCGCTGCTGGGGGTAGGTGCTGCCTACGTTGGAGTATGACGCACCTTACATGGCCCCGGCGGCGCGCGAGGGCGGGTCGCGTGCGAAAGTTCAGCGATGAGTCAGTTCGCCGACTATCAGAACGAGATCTATCTCACCGCGCTCGGGGGCGTTCTGCCCGAATTCCCCATGGACTACGCCACTCTCGAGCGTAAGGCCACCGCCGCCCTGCCCGATACGCTGCTGCATTACATCGCCGGGGGCGCCGGTGACGAGCTCACCCAGCGCCGCAATGCCGAAGCCTTCGCCGACTGGGGGCTGCTGCCGCGCATGCTGGTCGGCGCGACCGAACGCGACCTCACCGTCAGCGCGTTCGGGCACACCTTCGCCAGCCCATTGTTCCTGGCGCCGGTCGGTGTGATCGGTCTGGTCGGCGAGCAGGGGCACGGTGACATCGCGGTCGCCCAGGCATCGGCGAAAACCGGTGTGCCCGCCATGTATTCGACGCTGATGGAAGACCCCCTGGAAGAGGTCCGCCCGCATGCGGGCGACACCCCCTCGTTCTTCCAGCTCTACACCCCCAAGAACCGCGAACTCGCGGAAAGCCTCGTGCACCGCGCCGAAGCCGCGGGTTACGCGGGCATCACCGTCACCCTCGACACCTGGGTGCCCGGCTGGCGTCCCCGCGACCTGTCCAGCGGCAACTTCCCGCAGCTGCGTGGGCATGTGCTGAAGAACTACACCAGCGACCCGGTATTCCAGGCGATGGTCGGTTCCGACGACCCGAAGATGATTGTGCTGCACTGGGTTTCGACCTTCGGTCACTCGCTGACCTGGGAAGACCTGACCTGGCTGCGCTCGCTCACCGACCTGCCACTGATCCTCAAGGGCATCTCGCATCCCGACGACGCGCGCCGCGCCATCGACCTCGGCGCCGACGGTATCTACTGCTCCAATCACGGTGGGCGCCAGGCCAACGGCGGGCTGAGCGCGCTGGAAACCCTGCCCGAGGTCGCCGCCGCGTGTGACGGCCGGGTGCCGGTGCTGTTCGACTCCGGTGTCCGCTCGGGCGCCGACGTGGTGAAGGCGCTCGGACTCGGTGCGACGATGGTCGGTATCGGCAGGCCCTACGTCTACGCGCTGGCCCTGGGCGGGGTACGCGGTCTGGTGCATCTGCTGCGGGCCTACGCCGCCGAAGCCGACCTGCTGCTGGCCGTCAACGGCTACCCCGATGTGGCCGCCGTGCGCGCGAACATCCGCCCGAGCATCCACGGCAACGCCACCCGCCGCTGAGGTCCTCGGCCCCCAGAATCCGCTCCCGGGGCGGGTTTTGGGGGCAGGGCAACGGCCTCGACCGGAACTTGTCGGTGGGGTGCGGCATCATCAGGGGCACACCACGCTCTAGCACGCACCAACCTCCCGGAGTCCACGATGTCCTCGCCGAGCACCAAGTCCGCATCCCGTCGATCAGCTCCTCCGGTCCTGTCCGAGGCCGAGCTCGCGCGCATCGCAGGCGAGCTGGCCGAGGGCAAACCGCCGATGGTGTGGTTCACCTCTGCGGCCGTCGGCATCGAGGAGGGCAAGTCCGGCAAGATCGTCGCGCTCGGTGACCCGGCCGACGGCGACTTCCTGCAGGTGCGCCCGACCGGTTCCAAAGATGTGCTCTCGTTCGGCCCGAGCGAGGTGACGCTGACCAAGCCGGCCCGCGGGACTACCGTTGCGCCCGGCGGCGCCAAGCCCGCCACGCACCACGTTCCCGAGCCGAGCAACCGAAAGGACACCCCCGTGACCCAGCCCTCGTCTCCGCCGAGTGCCGCGCCGAAGCCCGCCGCGCCGCGTTCGCTCGCGCCCGTGCCCGACGAGGCCACCGCCGCAGCGAAACCGGCGGCGCCGCGTCCGGCCAAGGCCACGGCGGCGCGCAAGCCCAAGGCACCCGAGGTCACCGTCACGCTCACCGGCACCGCCGACGGCGAATGGACCGTCGACGTCGTCAACGGCAAGAAGCGCAGCGTCAAGGGGCTCGCCGTGAACAGCGGCGCGGTCGCCCAGGCGGCCAAGATCCTGCACCCGGAGGTCGAGGAAGTGGTCGCCGGGATCCTGGAAGCCGCGCGGGAGGTGCAGCAGGCCAAGGTGGCTCAGCTGCAGGCCGAACTGGAGGCGGCCAAAAGGCTGCTCGCCGAACTAGGGGACTGACACCTCACACCGCTGTACTCGTCGGGTCGGCGGCGCGGCGCAGCGCCCGCCGGAAGCCCGGCCGGTGCATGTCGTCGTGAAAGGTCAGGCCGAGGCGGTGCTCCTTGGCGTGGTACATGGCCGCGTCCGCTTCGCGGATCAGGTCGTAGACGGTGGTGTCGCTGGGCCGGGTGCGCACGCACGCCACCCCGATACTGGCGGTGATGGGGATTTCCCCGCAGCTCAGCTCGAAGGGGCGCACGAACGCGCCGAGCAGATGTTCGGCGAGGACCGCGGCCTCGGCGCGAGTGCGCGGGGAGAGGACGACGAATTCGTCGCCGCCGTAGCGTGCGGTCACGTCGGTGCGCCGCGCCGTGCGACGGATGCGGGACGCGGCCCGCGCGATCAGCTCGTCGCCGATCGCGTGGCCGTAACTGTCGTTGACCATCTTGAAGCCGTCGAGGTCGATGAACAGCAGGCACAACGGTTTTCCCGCCCATTGCGTGCGCAGCCGCTGCGGTGCGCGCAGCAGTGCGGCCCGGTTGAGCAGTCCGGTGAGCACGTCGTGGTCGGCCCGGTACTGGGCGCGGCGTTCGCTGAATTGGCTGCGGGCGATGGCGCGTTCGCTGCGTACGAGCACCCCGACCAGCAGCGAGGTGAGCAGCAGGCAGATCACCATCCGGTCGCCCGTGCCGAGGTCGGTGCCGACCACGCTCATCAGCGAGGCGCCGACCAGGGCCACCGCGATCACGCCCGCCCGCCTGCGGGAGCGGTGCGGATGGGCTTCGGCGCCGTCGCGGCTCACGTCCATCGTCGGGTGCAGCGCGGCCAGTCCCGCCAGCAGATAGGCCAGCTGGTGCGGCACCAGGCCGAATGCGCTCTGAGGCGCGAGAAAGCCTGCGGCCGAGAAGCTTTCGACCACACCCGAGACCAGCACCGCGAGCAGTGCCGCGTGCAACAGCCGCAAGGCGATGTCCGACCGGGCGACGGTCACGAGCGAGTGCGCCAGTGCTGTGAGCAGCAGTGCGTCGATCACCGGGTAGCTGGTGGCGATCACCGCGTCGACACCGCTGTTGTGGCGCAGAATCGGCGAGATCAGGAACGTCCACGAGGTGAGCAGCGCGCTGATCCCGATAAGGGTCGAGTCGAGCCAGGAGTCGCATGCGCCGGAGAGCCTGCGCGGCTGCAACCAGCCGACGGCGGCCAGCGCGAGGCACACGTAGGCGGCCAGGGTGCTCAGATCGTCGGCCGGATGCCAGGTGGCGTGCGTTTCCAGTTCGCGAATCGTGGTTCCTGCGGCGAAAAGGGGGATGGACGTGGCGAGCAGACACCACGGCAGCCGGTTGGCGGGCCGGAACCGGCGCAGACCGATGCCGATCATCGTCAGACTGCCCGGGGCCACGATCAGGAGCAGCAGGAACGACAGGGGGCGCCCACCGAGCAGCGGCGCGATCGCGATGACACCCACCGCGCCGAGCGAGGGCGTCCACCAGCGCGTACCACCCCGATGTGCTGTGCCGACCTTCATCAGATCCCCCTCGATCCGCCGCGACGCGCCGAGAAAACGTGGAGCCGGGGAATTCGGTTCGGGGTGTCGGCCGAGGAGCACCGAGTGTCGTTGTCCGAGTGGAATTCCCGGCCGGCGGGCGCGCCGACGCTGAAAAACCTTTACAACTGAGTCGATCATGACACGTCCCGCGCCGTCGCGATGGGGATTCGGCTGCCGCGCGGGTAGACGGTGTTTGATGGTCCGCAGGGGTGGTGAGCGGGGGCGGTGAGAAGGGAGTGTGGGTGGACAGGTGGATCGCGCCGGGCCGGGTCAACATCATCGGCGAGCACACCGACTACAACGACGGGTTCGTGCTGCCGATCGCGTTGTCGCTCGGGGTGGTGTGTGCGGCCGGGACGCGTACGGACGGCCGGGTGCGGGTCGAGTCGGCACAGCGGCCGGGTGAGGCCGTCGAACTGGCCCTGGATGATCTTGCCGGGCAACGCGATCAGCTGCCCGGCTGGGCGCGCTACCCGCTCGGTGTGGTGTGCGAGTTCGTCGCGGGTGGACGCCCGATCCCCGGGGTCGATCTCGAAATCGACGGCGCGGTGCCGATCGGTGCGGGTCTGTCGAGTTCGGCGGCGTTGTGTTGCGCGGTGACCGTCGCCCTGCGCGACCTGTTCGCGCCCGGCCTCGACGACCGGGCGATGGTGCGGATCGCGCGTGCGGCCGAGAACGGTTTCGCCGGTGTGCCGACCGGCATCCTCGACCAGTCCGCCGCCATCCTGTGCACCGAGGGCCACGCCCTGTTCCTCGATGTGCGTGCCTACCTGAACGGCGAAGCCGGTGCGGTGGAACAGATCCCGTTCGACCTGCGGGCCGCGGGGCTGGCGCTGATCGTCGCCGACACCGGTCACCCACACGACCTGGCCGACGGCGGCTACGCCGAGCGGCGAAACGAATGCGCGGCGGCCGCCGCCGTCCTCGGCGTGCACGCCCTGCGTGACGCCACCGAGCTGAACATGGCCCGCCTGCACGATCCGGTGCTGCGCCGCAGGGCTACCCACGTCGTCACCGAGAACGATCGCGTCCTCGATGTGGTCACCCGCTTACGTTCCGGCGCCGACCCGCGCGCCATCGGTCCCCTGCTCACCGCCTCCCACCGGTCACTGCGCGACGATTTCGAAGTCTCGACACCGGCGCTCGACCTCGCCGTCGACGCGGCACTCGACGCGGGCGCCTACGGTGCGCGGATGGTCGGCGGCGGTTTCGGCGGCAGCGTGCTCGCCCTGGTCGAACGCACCGACGCCGACCGGATCGGCGCCGCGATCGGGCGGCGCTTCGCGGCCGCCGGCCTGGCCGCGCCCCGGGTGATCACGGCCGAACCAGGGGCGGGCGCCCGCAAACTGGATTGAACGGTTGCCCAATTGTTCACCCCGTTTCGGGTGTGACGCGGGGCACGATCACGCACAGTGGTACCAACCGAAAACAGTTCGGCGGGCGTCGCAGCCCGCGCCGTGTGAACGACGCTCTACGCCGCCCGGTTCCCAGTTCAGGAGGGATCCACTGTGCCGCTTGCTAATTCGCTTCGACTGGACGCGGCTCCGGTCGATTACGCGCTGGTCGCCCTGTATTTCGTCTTCGTCCTCGGCATCGGCCTGATCGCGCGCAGTCGGGTGTCCTCCAGCGTCGACTTCTTCCTGTCCGGCCGGTCGCTGCCCGCCTGGGTGACGGGCCTCGCCTTCATCTCCGCCAACTTGGGCGCGGTGGAGATCATGGGCATGTCGGCCAACGGCGCTCAGTACGGCTTCCCCACGTTCAACTACTTCTGGATCGGCGCCGTGCCCGCCATGCTGTTCCTGGGCGTGGTGATGATGCCGTTCTACTACGGATCCAAGGTGCGTTCGGTGCCGGAGTTCATGCGCCGGCGCTTCGGCACCGGCGCGCATCTGGTGAACGCGCTGAGTTTCGCCGTGGCGCAGGTGCTGATCGCCGGGGTGAACCTCTATCTGCTCGGCACCATCCTGAATGTGCTGCTCGGCTGGCCACTGTGGATCTCGGTGGCGGTCGCCGCGGTGATCGTGCTGTCGTATGTCACCCTCGGTGGGCTCTCGGCCGCGATCTACAACGAGGTACTGCAGTTCTTCGTCATCGTCGCCGCGCTGCTGCCGCTCACCCTCGTCGGGCTGCATCGGGTCGGCGGCTGGGACGGGTTGCAGGACAAGGTGAGTGCGTCACCGGGCGGCGCCGACCAGTTGCAGACCTGGCCGGGCAACGCGATGAGCGGGTTCACCGACAACTTCGCCTCGATCATGGGCATCGTGTTCGGCCTCGGCTTCGTGCTGTCGTTCGGTTACTGGACGACCAATTTCGTGGAGGTGCAGCGAGCCCTCGCCACACATTCGATCGCGGCCGCGCAGCGCACGCCGATCATCGGCGCCTACCCGAAGATGTTCATCCCGCTGATCGTGGTGATCCCCGGCATGATCAGCGCGGTCCTCGTCCCGCAGATGATCGAGTACAAGCAGCAGGTCGCCGCGAACCCGGACTTCGAGGGCGATGTCACCTACAACCAGGCGCTGCTGTTCCTGATGAAAGAGGTGCTGCCCAACGGGTTGCTCGGCGTGGGGCTGGCCGGTCTGCTCGCGGCATTCATGGCGGGCATGGCGGCCAATATCTCCGCGTTCAACACCGTGTTCAGTTTCGATCTGTGGCAGCAGTACGTGCGCAAGGACCGGTCCGACGGCTATTACCTGCGGGTCGGCCGGCTGGCCACGGTCGGTGCGACGGTGGCGGCGATCTTCACCGCGTTCATCGCGGGCGGGTTCAGCAACATGATGGACTACCTGCAGACGCTGTTCAGCTTCTTCAACGCGCCGCTGTTCGCCACCTTCATCCTCGGCATGCTGTGGAAGCGGATGACCGCGGCCGCGGGCTGGATCGGCCTGGTCAGCGGCACGCTGGCCGCCATCGTGGTATTCGTGCTCAACGAGACGGGGGTGACCTCGCTGTCGGGGCAGGGCGCCAGTTTCGTCGCCGCGGGGGTGGCCTTCGTCGTCGATATCGTCGTCAGCGTGGCGGTGACGATGGTGACCCGGCCGAAGCCGGCCGCCGAACTGGTGGGCCTGGTGTATTCGGAGACCCCCAAGGCGCTGCGCACCGACGCCGACGCCGACTCGCTGCCCTGGTATCAGCGCCCGGTCCTGCTCGCCGGGATCGCGCTCGTGCTGGTGATCGCGCTCAATATCGTCATCGGATAAGGGGTCGTCGCAATGCTTTTCGATATCCGCACCATCATCGGTGCCCTGCTCGGCCTCTACGGTGTCGTGCTCGTGGTCACCTCGCTGCTGCAGGACTCCGCCGCTCAGGAGGCGAAAACCGGTGGGGTCGACGTGAATCTGTGGGCCGGTCTCGGAATGGCCGGGGTGGCAGTGGTATTCGTCGGCTGGGCGCTGCTGCGTCCCGTGCAGGTGCCCGAGGTGCCCGAGCAGACGCTGGAGGACTTCACCCACTAGGCCTCGATCGTGCCGGGAATGCCGTCCTGCACGACGAAACTGGCGCGGGTGCTGATGGGCGCGCCCGGCGAACGCACGTACGGCACGACCCGGAAGTCGTTGCGCCACAGCTGATGGTCCAGCTCCACCCGCACATAGCCGCGTTGCTTGTTGTAGAACCGCATGTGCGGGTTGGCGGCCAGCAGGGCACGGCCGGCGTCGGGGAAGTCCTCGCCGTCGCCGCCCGTACTGATCGAGGTGCCCGTGAATTCGGTGGCCACCACCGGTGATTCGGGATCGGTGTAGTCGCGGTGCAGGTCGGCGACGTAGTTCTCGTGCCGGTCACCGGTGATCACCACCAGGTTGGCCACGTCGTGGTCGACGGCGGCGCCGAGCACCGCATTGCGGTCGGCGATATAGCCGTCCCAGGCGTCGGTGCCGAGCAGCAGATCCGGGCCGGGATCGTAGTCGGATTCGGCCATGGCGACCTGGTTGCCGAGGATCTGCCAGCGTGCGGTGGACGCGGCGAAACCGTCGACGAGCCAGTCACGCTGGGCCGCACCGAGAATCGAGCGCCCGGTGGAGTACCGGTCGGCGCAGTCGAGCACCGCTTTGCCGTCGCCGCAGGCTTGCTCGTCGCGGTACTGCCTGGTGTCGATCATGGTGAATTCGGCCAGGTCACCGAAGCGGTAGCGGCGATGCAGTCGGATCGACGAACCCGACGGGAGCTGGGCCAGACGCATCGGCTGATGCTCGTACATCGCCTGGAACGCGGCGGCTTTGCGGCGCCGGAACAGGAACGGCAGGCGGTGCACGTCGTTGCCGAGGCCGGGATGCTCACCGGCCCAGTTGTTGTCGAGTTCGTGGTCGTCGAAGGTGACCAGCCAGGGGAACGCGGCGTGGGCGGCTTGCAGGGGCGTTTCGGCCTTGGCCTGGGCATAGCGCAGCCGGTATCCGGCGAGGTCGACCGCTTCGCCCTCGAGCTGCGGCGGCAGCTTCACACCGCGCCGGGCGACCACCCACGAGGACTCGTAGATGTAGTCGCCCAGGTGGACGACGAGATCGAGGTCCTCGGCGGCCATGTGTTCATAAGCGGTGTAGTAACCCGAGCTCCACGACTGGCACGAGGCGAACGCGAATCGCATCCGCTGCGTCGACCGGTCCGGCGGCGGCGCGGTGCGGGTGCGTCCGACCGGTGAGATGGCCGAGCCCGCGCGGAAGCGGTAGTAGTACCAGCGATCCGGCGCCAGACCGGTCACCTCGGGATGCACGCTGTGCCCGAGCGCACGGGTGGCCACCGCCGAACCCCGGACGACGACCTTGCTGAATCGTTCGTCCTCGGCGACCTCGTAGTCGACCGTCACCGGGTCGACCGGCATGCCGCCGTACCCGTCGGGGGCCAGCGGGTCGGGGGCGAGCCGGGTCCACAGCACCACGCCGTCGGGTGTCGGTTCGCCGGATGCCACGCCGAGGGAGAACGGTTCGCCCAGGAAGCGTCGCGCGGGAAACGGTGCGCTGCTCGCCGCCGACACCCCGACCGCCGCCACGATCGACCCGGTCGCGCCGTATCGGAGGAATTGCCGCCGGTCGATCGCCATGCCCCGATCCTAAGCATCCCGCGCCGGGCAGACCGTGCACGCGGGGAAAGAGCTGGTCGCCGGGCCGAAAGCGGCTGTCGGCGAGGCGGTTCCACCTCGCCGACAGCGCACTCAGCTGTTCGGGTAGGCGCGGGCGGCCAGGCCGAGCGCCACGTCGATCAGGAAGAACCCCAGCAGGCTCAACCCGAGCAGGGGCACGAACCACCCGATCACCACGGCCGCCGCGACGAGCGGAACCGTGATCCACAGCGACGTCTTGCGCAGCACTCCGCGCCGCGGGGGCATCGGCAACGAGCCCGCGCGGGTGGGCCGCCGCTGCCACCACATCCGGTAACCCAGGACGATCATGACCACGAGACCGAGCATGATCGCCAGCAGCAACAGCTGGTTGACCACGCCGAACAGCAGCCCCATGTGGAAGGCGATACCCCAGTTGGTGAGCTTTGCCATCAGCGGCCAGTCGGCGTAGGCGAGCCGATCGGTGACCGTCCCGTCGCCGTCGACCGCGACGGAGTCGATTGTGTAGGTGCCCGGCTGGCGCAACTCCTTGACTCCGAAAGCGGCGTCCGATTCCGCCGGAACAGTGATCTCGGCGGCCTGGGTGATGCCGTTGGCACGCGCGGCCTCGTAAACCCGATCGAGTTGGACGATGCGGGCGCTCTGGTCGGCTGGGGCCGGTGTGGTGGTGCCGCCGCTGTGGTGGTCGCCGCCGGCGGTGGCCGGTGCCTGCGCGCCCGGGAGCGCGACGCTGACAGCCGGGGTGGTCCAGCTCATTTCCTCACGCAGCTTCGTCACGTTCTCACCGGCATAGACCGACCAGGTCAGACCCGTCGCCGAGAGCAACAGGACCACCGGGAGCGTCCACACACCGATCGCGCCGTGCCAGTTCATCTTCCGGCGTCTCGGCTGCGAGAGATCCGGCGCCACCAGCCACCGGGCACCGTTGCGCGCGCGACGCTTGCGCACCCGGTTCACCCACAGCACCAGCCCGAACAGGGCGATCACCCACAGCCAGGAGGCCGCGAGTTCGCTGTAGAGCCGACCGGGTTCACCCAGGTGCAGGCTCCGGTGGAACTCGCTGAGCCAGGCACGCAACGGCAGCGCGCCACCACTGCCGTAGACGACGGCCTCGCCCACCGGCTGGGCGGTGTGCGGGTCGACGAACACCGAGAGACGTTCGGAATCACCCAGCGAAGGATCGTTGAACAACACCCGCGTGGTTTCACCGTCGGTCGCGGCCGGGGCGACAGCCACCAAGGCCAGGTCGGGCTTGCCGGCGACCGCCGCGCCCACCTGCGCCGACAATGCCTGATCCGGCCCGGAGGTCTGCACCTGAAGCAGATCCCGCGACACGAACCCTTCGATCGTCGGCGCGATCGCATACAGCGCGCCGGTGAGCGCCGCGATCAGGATGAACGGGGCGACGAAGAACCCCGCGTAGAAATGCAGCCGCATGGCCAACGGAGCGACCCGCATCCCGCGCCGTGCGCGAGGAGTCCGCTCACCGTCCGCGACCGAACTCTCGGCCGGACGAATATCGGTAATACTCATCATCATTCGTTTCTGAAGTAGTGAAGCCCGGTGTTCACCATCGCGAGCAGCAGCCACCGCATGTTCGAGCGCTCTCGCCGAGGTAGGCCTCGGCAGCTCGCGCAGAATCGACATCCGCGCTGGAAGACACGAGCCACCGCGGCTTTCGCCGGCCCGGGCGCTCCGCCGACACGAAGTCGGAGTTGTCCGGCACGAGCCCACCGAACGACTTCGCGCGGCATGCCTCGGCCGCCGCTGTGCGAGCCACAGTGGCCGACGCCGTGAGGGGAGCTTCCAGCCGCCGACCACGATGAGCCGCCAGAGCGGAGCTGTGCGAGCGCACCGACCTCCGCGAACAAGACGAGCGGTCGCGCACGAAGCCAGTCGGCCGACGAGACTCACAGCCGCCGAGTACGGGGGCATGCATTGGTGACCAGTGCACGAGAATGCGCGCACCGGGGAAAAGGTCAGAAGGCGAAGGCGAGAGGCGGGGCTCGGGTGCGCAGCGATCGCGCTGTGAGAACGCGCAGAATGACGCGATCGCGGTGGGTCAGGCGCAGAGGTGCGCGACCGGGAATGCGCGGGGCGCGGTAGCGCTGGGGGAGGGCACGGGCCAGCAGGGCGCCCACGGCGCGGTAAGCGGCTTCGGCGCCGATGACGACCGCCGCGGCGAGCACCGCCGCGACAGTGTGCGCCGTGAGCATGCCGAGGCCGAGCGAATCCTCCACGTGGTGTCCGTGACCGGACCAGCTCATCGTGGTGTGACCCACGAGTTGACCACCCAGCAGCACCGCCGCGAGCCCGAGCGCACCGTGACGCACCGGCCCGGCCACCAGCGCACCGACCACGGCCGACACCGCCGCCAGCAGCACGACCGTGGTGCTGCCCGGCATCGCGCTCCCGGCGGCCAGCCCGTGGGCGGCCAGCGACAACGCACCCGACATCGAGCCCGCACAGGCACCGCGCACGCGCGCGCCGAGGGCACGCGACGGCGCGGACGCCTGCCGGAACTCGATGATCACCGGCCGATGATAAAGCACCGCCGAGACGGGTCCCGACGGTGCGACGGGATCACTGCCCGTCGATGTCCATCTCGATCAGCGGCTTACGCAGCAGCTTGCCGGTCGCGTTGCGGGGGAGTTCGTCGAGGAAGATCACTTCGCGCGGCACCTTGTAGCGGGCCAGGTTCTGGCGCACGAAGTCCTTGATCTCGTCGGCATCCCGAGCGGAGTCGGGCCCGGGCACGACGAAGGCGCGCAGACGCTTGCCGTAGTCGCGGTCGTCGACACCGACCACGGCCGCTTCGAACACGTCGTGGCGGCCCGCGATGAGGTTCTCCACCTCGAGCGGGAAGACGTTCTCACCGCCGGACACGATCATGTCGTCGTCGCGACCGTCGATGTAGAGCAGGCCGTCGGCGTCGAAATGGCCGACGTCACCGCTGGACATCATGCCGTCGACCATCTCCTTGGTCCGGCCGTCGGTGTAACCGGTGAAGGCGAAACCGTTGTCCACGAAGATCGTGCCGGTGACGTTCGGCTCGGTGATGGGCTTGCGGTTCTCGTCGAGCAGCACGATGCGGATACCGACCGGCGGCTTGCCCGCGGTGGTCGGCGACTTGCGCAGATCCTCCGGGGTAGCCACGGTCATCACCGCGCATTCGGTGGAACCGTAGAGGTTGTAGAGGCTGTCGCCGAAGTAGTCCAGGCAGCGGGTCACCACATCGGGTGCGATGGCCGAGCCCGCCGCGAAGATCACCTTGATCGTGGACGGGTCGTACTTCGCCAGGATCTTCTCGTCCAGGTCGAGGATGCGCTGCAGCATCGTCGGGACCACGACCAGCGAATCCGCCTGGTACTTCACGATATTGACCAGGGTCTGTTCGGGGTCGAACTTGCGCTGCTGGAAGATCACCCGGTTGCCCAGCGCCAGACCGAGGGTGAACTGCGACAGACCGGTGCCGTGGAAGATCGGGGCCGCCATGATCATCGTGCCGTTGTAGGGCAGCGGCACGCGGTCGACGAACTGGGCCGACGCGAACGGGCTCACCTTGTCGCGCGGGGCACCCTTGGGGGTGCCGGTGGTGCCGCTGGTCAGGATGACCATGCCGCCCGGCTTGCTCGGCGGGGTCAGCGGTTCCACCGAGCGCCCCGAGATCAGCGACTCGACCGTCGGGATCGACGGGTCGACACCGTGCGCCTCGTCGACCCAGGTCAGGATGCGCGGAATCTCGGCGGGAATGGCGCTCATGAGATCCATGAACTCGCTGTCGTGCAGCACCGCCTTGACCTTCTCGCGGGTGGCCACGTCGGCGAACTGCGGTTTGGCGAAGCCGGTGTTCATCAGGACCGCGCGCACGCCGAGCTTGCCCGCCGCGAGCAGGCTCAGCACCATGCCACGGTGGTCACGCGCCAGCACGGCGATCACATCGCCCTCGCTGATGCCACTGGCGCGCAGCCCACGAGCCAGGGCGCTCGACTGCTCGTCGAGCAGCCCGAAGGTGAGCTCACCGCGTTCGTCGACGATCGCGCCCGCACCGGGTCGCGTCTGGGCGGCGTGCATGACCACACCGGCGAACGGGCCGAATTTCGACACATTGCGGAACGAGCGCGCGGCATGGTCGAGACGCAGCGGGTTGAACAGCTTGCGGTCGACCATGACCTTGACACCGAGGGCGAAATCGCCCGCGCGTCGAGCCGTGCCGCCTAGCGCGGGCAGAGACAGAGACATCGAACAGCCTTTCGGCAGACCGAGCCCGCGTCACCGCGGGGCCGGACCGCGTCTTCGAGATCCAGTGCTGGTGCTAACAATAGCAAGCACGACGCTCTTACTGTGTCGCCCGTCTCAGCGCTGAGCCATCACTGTGACACCTCATAGTCGATGAGCACCCGGCGCAGGATCTTGCCGGTGGCATTACGGGGCAGTTCCTCGACGAACACCACCTCGCGCGGCACCTTGAAGCGGGCCAGGTTCTCCTTCACGTGGGCCTGCAGCGCGGCGGCGTCGGGCGTGTGGCCGGACTCGGGAACGACGAAGGCGCGCAGGCGTTTTCCGAACTCGGGGTCGTCGACGCCGACCACCGCCACATCGAAAACCTGCGGGTGCTCGATCAGCAGGTTCTCCACCTCCTGCGGGTAGACGTTCTCGCCGCCGGAGACGATCATGTCGTCGTCGCGGCCGTCGACCATGAGCAGGCCGGACTCGGTGAAATGGCCCATGTCGCCGCTGGACATGAAACCGTCGATGATCTGCTTGTGCCTGCCGTCGGTGTAGCCCTCGAACGGGGCACCGCTGCGCACGAAGATCCGGCCCTTGGCGCCGGGTTCGCGGACCGGCTGGTCGTGCTCGTCGTAGAGGCGGACCTCGCAGGTGATGGGGGAGCGGCCGACCGTGCCCGGCGCCTCCGCCAGCTCGGCGGGGTTGGCGATGGAGGCGATGGCCACCTCGGTGGAGCCGTAGAGGTTGTAGAGCACCGGCCCGAACACCTCGGTGGCCCGGATGCACAGCTCCGGGGTGAGCGCCGACCCGGCGAACAGGATGACCTTCAGCGACGACAGGTCGTATTTCGCGCGGACCTCGGCGGGCAGCTCGGTCATCCGGTGCAGCATCGTCGGCACGCAGACCAGCATCTCCACCTTGTGCTCGGCGATCGAGGCCAGCGTGGCCTCGGCGTCGAAGCGGCGCCGCATCACGATCTTGTTCGACAGGATGGTGCCGACCAGCCAGGTACCCAGACCCGTGCTGTGGAAGATCGGCGAGACGATCATCATCACGCCGCGCTTGGGGAAGGGCACCCGGTCGACGAACTGCGCGGTGGCCATCGGCGTCACCTTGGTGCGCGGCGCGCCCTTGGGCAGGCCGGTGGTGCCGCTGGTGAGGATGATGAAACCGCCCGGCTTGCTCGGCGCGGGCAGCGGCTCGGCGGAGTCGGCGGCGATCAGGTCGTCGAAAGTGGTTGCGCCCGCCGGGATCTCGGCGCCCTCGTCGACCCAGGTGAGGTAGCGCGGCAGGTCCGCGGGTAGTGCGTCGAGCAGGCCGAGGAACTCGCTGTCGTGCAGGACCGCGCGCACCTTCTCGCGCTCGCACACCTCGGCGAACTGCGGTTTGGCGAACCCGGTGTTCATCAGCGCGATGCGCGCTCCGAGCTTGCCCGCGGCGATCATCGACATGATCAGACCGCGATGGTCGCGCGCCAGGACCGCGATCACCATGCCCTCGCTGATCCCGGCCGCCTGTAGACCACGGGCCACCGCCGTGGACTGGTCGTCGAGTTCGCGGTAGGTGAGTTCGCCGCGTTCGTCGGCCAGGGCGACCTGCTCGGGGGCGACGCGGGCGGAGTGCCGGACCAGGGTGGCCTGCGGGCCGTAGATCTTGGACTCTTTCATCGTCCGCAGGGTCTCGAGCGGCTTGGTGGGATCGGAGACGCCACGCGAACGCAGAACACCGAGGGCTTTCACCGTTTCGAGAAGATGGGCCACGTTCACTCGACTACCTCCACACATCGTTTGTCTCGATGCTCACGGTAGCAGTGTGGTGGCCTGCGTCACAGTGGCAAATCAGGGCAATTGGGACAATTCCCAATCATCGCTGCGCGCTGGCCAGCGCGGCGAGCAGCGGAACCAACCTGCCCTCGGGCACCTCGAAGCGGCCGAGACCCGCGGTCTGCAACCAGCCGACCGCGGCCAGTTGACGCAGATGCTGATAGATCTCGGCCGAGGTGCCCAATTCGGCGATGGCTGCCAGGTCCGCGGCGGTGCGGCGACCGTACACGATCTCGCGGAGCAGTCGCAGGCGTACGGGATCGGCAAGGGCGGCAAGGCAATTGGCGGCTTCGATGGTCCAGATGTCGCCGACGATGGCGTCGGTGGCGTACTGCGCCTGCCAGTCCACCCGCTCACCCGTCGGCAGCTTCAGCGCGCCTGCCAGCAGGACGCCGCCGTTGCGGTCGCCCGCGTCGTCGAATTCCGCGCGCAACCGCGCCACCGCCCAGGGCAGCCGCTCGTCGGTGTGCGCGGTGCCTTCGAGGGCGGCGACCCGCCGCTCCAATGCCTCGAGTCGCTCGTCCAGATCCACGCGGTCAACCTACGCCACCGCCGGGCCCGCCGTTGCCCCGACGCGAACACCCCGGGACCGTGCGGGCCCGGGGTGTCGTGGTCGGTGCGAATCAGCGCGTGACGGCGCCGAACGACGGCTGCTGGATGTGGCCCAGCCGGTAGGCGTAACCGTCCGGCTGGCCTGCGTCGGGCCAGCGGTGCCACAGGCTGCCGTACACCGCGGCGACGATCAGGCCGCCGCCGGTGTTCAGCGGTGCGGTGCGGATGGTGGTGTCGACGGGGACGTCCATGTGCTCGGTGAGCACAGCGGTACCGCTCTGCCCGTTCGACAGGTTCAGCCACATCACCTCGAGCTTGGCGCCGTTCTGATTCGGCGAGATGGTGCCCGGTCCGCCGAAGAAGCCGAAGCGGAAACCGTCGACATCGAGGGCGATACCCGAGCCGTACACGCCGGGACCGCCACCGTTCTGGCCGATATCCGAGGTGGCGGGGATCTGGAACGGCTGGGCGGGCAGGGCGACATCGACCGTGCCGTCGGCCACGAGTTGGTCCAGCGCGGCGAGGGCACCCGGGTTGCCCGCGACCGAGGTACGCAACTGGGAAACGGCGGCGGCCACGTCGACGGTCTTGGTTTCGGTCGGCTCGGCGGCCGCGGGGCCGGCGAAAACAATGGCGGCGGCGGCCGAGGTGGCGGCTACCGCGGTGGTGAAACGACGCATGAAACTCTGCATAACCAGCTCTCCTAGAGTGTTCCTGGTACAGCTTTTCCTGTCGCTGGCACCGTAACGGAGACCTGGATCACGTTTATCGCCCGCCCCTGCGAAAATACAGTTCAGGGCATGGGGGCTACGTGCACCTTGTATCCGCGATACAACTCGGGTTTCGCGGTGAGCACCGGCATGTCGAGATTCTGCGCGGTGAAGACAACCGGTGCGATGAGCGGCCAATCGGTGTGATTGTCGGCGATGGGAACGGTGGTTCCCGTGCGAATGGCGCCCGCCGCGTCGAGATCGGCCCAGCGCACCGCGACCCGGTTGTCGAGCAGGCGGCCGAGTTCGTCGACATTGTCGACCGCGCGCATGGCGGCCATCAGGCTCACCGTCGGCACCACCATGATGCGGCGCTGCTGGGTGAACTGGCGCATGATGACCTGCCCGAACAGCGGGGACAGGGCGAGCGAGGTGAGGGCGGTGTGGTCGGCGACGCTCACCGGCGGCTCGCGCTCGTGCCGTCGAGCGCGCCCATCACCTTGCTCAGTTTCGCCTCCGCCTCGGCGATGTCTTCGGCGGAATGCTGTTTGATCCGGTCGTCGAGTCTGCCGAGGATCTGTTCGCGCAGGTCGTCGTTGAAATAGGCGGGCGGCAATGCCGCGTGCCGCAAGACTTCCGCCGGTACCACTGCGACCAATTCTTTCCCCTCCCTGGTGACGATCACCGGTCGTCCGCTCGCGGACACCCCGTCGAAAACACTACCGAGCTGACCCCGTAATTCGGTCAGCGGAACACTGTCGTAATCGGCCATATCCCACTGTACATCGCTGTGTACAGTGGGATACGGCGAATTTCGGCTCAGGCGGCCTTGCGGGCCGGTTCGCTGCGGTACCGGGTGACGGGTCCGTCGATGCCGAGCAGCCGCCACGCCAGGCGCGAAACCGGGTTCATCAGCCCGCTGTTGGTGGCCAGCGCGCGCACATCGCCGAAGATGTTGCGCATCATGGTCTGCGATTCCGGATTCGACCAGTAGGCCTCGCGCATCACCTCGGCGGGGATGTCGAACTTCTCGACGAATTCCTTGGGCGGCGTCATGATCATGTCGAGCATGATCCGCATCGCGACCGGGAACAGCACCGACAGCAGGGATTTGGTGACCACGTTCATGCCCGGCACATTGCGGCGCAGGTATTCGTGGGCGAAGGAGATGTGGCGGGCCTCTTCGGCCACGTGGATCTGCATCACCCGGTGCACCATCGGATGCAGGTCCACACCGCCGCGCAGCAGCGACTTCTGCAGGTGATCGATCGGTTCCTCGCCGCCGAGGATCATCGTGAAGAACAGCTCGGGGAAGTACTTGACCGCGGGCCAGATGATCATCGTGAGCTTGCGGTCGATCGTGCCCATGCCGATCACATCGCGGTAGCCGATGCGGTTGATCATCTCCTGGAACATCATCGTGTGGTTGCACTCTTCGGCAGCCTCGTGCGTGACGTACCGGAATTCCGGATCACCGTTGGGTACCGAGATCAGGTACTGCATCAGCCCGCGGATGAGCAGCTGCTCGAAATCCAGGCCGACCTTGGCGATACCGGCCTGGCGCCACATCCCGATGGCGATCTGCTTCTCGATCGGTTGCGCCTTGTACCAGGGGTGACGGCCGAGCGGGTCCTCGTCGGGCATGATCCAGCGCGGGTCGTCGCTGTGCACGGCGAACTCGGGCGAATCCCAATCGATGTCGACATAGGGATCGAAGTGCCGGTTCACCGAGCCTTCGGACAGGTTGCGCAGGATCTCGTGGTACTCGGGATCGGTCGCGGTGTTCTTGGCTGTCGACAGCATCAGCGGTGTCTCCTTCGTGTGGCGCAGCTCGCACGTTATATGAGACCCGGGGTCTCAGACAAGTGTCGACTCGCCGTAGGATGAGGCTGCTCCACGGAATCCGATCGCCCCGCCGCGCACCGAAGGAGTGAGAACCCGATGCCTCGACTGACACCGGAGAAGGCCCGTTGGCCTGCCCTGAAGGTCGACACCTGGGCCGATACCCGCGACACCCTGCACATGTGGTCGCAGATCGTCGGCAAGCTGAAGATGGCGGGCACGCCGCTGATCAACCACTGGTGGAACGTCACGTTCACGGTGAGCGCGCGGGGGCTGGCCACCGGCGCCATCCCGGTCGACGGCCGCATTCTCGACATCGAATTCGATTTCGCCGCACACGAACTCGTGCTGCGCACCAGCGACGGACGCCGGGCCACGCTCGCGCTGCGACCACGCACCGTCGCCGATTTCTACGCCGAGCTCGTCGCGGTGCTCGGACGCTTGGACATCACGGTCGATATCGAGGCCTCACCGAACGAGGTCGACCCCGCGATCCCGTTCGCCGAGGACACCGTTCATCAGTCCTACGACGCCGATGCGGTCGGCATCTACTGGCAGCAACTCGTGCAGGCGAACCGGGTGTTCCAGCTGTGGCGAGCCGGCTTCGCCGGAAAGTCCAGCCCGGTGCATCTGTTCTGGGGTTCGCTCGACCTGGCCTGCACCCGCTTCTCCGGGCGTAGCGCGCCCACGCATCCCGGCGGGGCACCCAACTGCGCGAACTGGGTGATGGAGGAGGCGTATTCGCGTGAATGCGCCAGCGCGGGTTTCTGGCCCGGCGGAACCGAAGGCATGTTCTACGCCTACAGCTATCCGGCCCCCGACGGGTACTCGTCGCGGCCCGTGGGACCCGACGGCGCGCACTGGGACGCGGCACTCGGCGAGTTCGTCCTGCCGTACGAGGTGGTTCGTGAGTCGGACGACCCCGACGCCACCCTCCTGCACTTCCTCGATACGACCTACGCCGCCGCTGCCGACCTTGCCGACTGGGATCGGGTGCTGCTCGACGTGAACCCGCACCGCCTGGACCGCCGCCTCCACGCCGACGACACGACAACCATCTGAGATCACTCCCGTTCGGCGGTCTTCTCCGCTGCTTCCCGGCGCTGCCGGTAGAGCAGGATTCCCGCCGCGACCAGCCAGATCACCGCGTAGACGGCCGCTCGCATCGCACTCCAGTTCGCGGCGAGCAAACCGATCGCCACGCCACCGGCCACGCCCAGGATCATCACGGCATTCGGCTTCGAGTTCTTCCCCACGGTGCGAATCATCGCACGTCGATGAGTTTCGGGCGGTCGCGTCGTCGGTACCTGTAGCGAGCGACGAATGGGAGACGTGGTCATGGACGACGCGCAGGTGCAGAACTGGGTGCGAGCCGAACGGCTCGCCCTCGCCGACTTTCTCGAAGACCTCACCCCCGGCGAATGGGCAACGCCGTCGCTGTGCCCCGGCTGGACGATCCACGACGTCCTCGCTCACGTCAGCACCACCGATACGCTGCGCGAGACCCTCGTTGCCGTCGTGCGCGCCAAGGGCAACTGGAACCGGATGAACGCCGACATGGCCACCACCCGCGCCGCCCGCCACACCCCCGCCGAACTGCTCACCGAACTCCGCGCCTTCGCCGACTCGACCCGCCGCGCACCCGGCGCCGGCGTCCTCGACCCCCTGGTCGACATCATCGTCCACGGCCAAGACATCGCCCGCCCCCTCGCCCGCCCCTACGAAACCCCCGTCGACCGCGTCGTCCCCGCTCTCGACTACACCATCGCCAGCCGCTTCTACGGCGCCAAGAAACGTTTCCGCGCAACCCGATTGACCGCCACCGACACCGACTGGACCTACGGCGAAGGCCCCGAAGACATCAAAGCCCCCGCCATCGACCTGCTTCTTCTCGCCACCGGTCGGCCAGCTTAGCCGACCGACCGCTTCATGCATGTTTTACAAAAAAGTGTCACACTTAAGCTATGGCTACTGTTCCAGTTCGTGAACTCTCGCACCACACGGCTCGGTGTCTCGCGCTGGTGAAGTCGGGGGAATCGGTGGACATCACCGAGCGTGGACGTGTTATCGGACGCATCGTTCCGGTCGACCCGGATGGCGATGTGCGCTCCAGACTCATCGCGCAACGCCGGGCGCGTCCGGCTACACAAGGACGTGCTGAGTTGCTGGCGCAGCTGCGCCGTGGCTCGACCGACACCGATAGCGACAACGCTGTCAGCGCCGCCTTGCAGGACCTCAGGGACGGCGAACGCTACTGATGCTGTACTTCGACACGAGCGCGTTGGTGAAGCTGGTCCACCGGGAGGCAGAGACCGATGCGCTGCTCGATTGGCTCGGCGAGCGAACCGAGATGGCGTGGCTGACTTCAGCGCTGGCCGAGGTGGAACTCGTCCGTGCGGTCCGGGTGGCCGCTCCCGCGGATTTGATCAATGTGCCCGCCGTGCTGGCACGGGTGGACCGCGTGGAGATCGATCCGATTGTGCGGGCGAATGCCGCTGCGGTGTCACCGCCGTCGATCCGCAGCCTCGATGCGATCCATCTCGCGACCGCGCTGGAGCTCGCCGCCGATCTGACGGCATTGGTGACCTTCGACAAGCGCCTGGGCGAAGCGGCCGAAGCTGCCGGCTTGAACTGGGAGTCTCCGGGTTCGTCGAGGTGAGCTACGAATACGAAACCGGTGCGGATCTGTATGATCCGCACCGGTTTCGCTAACCGATCACTTCAGTTCGGCGCTGGTCTTGCCGAGGATGCGCCGGGCGACGATGAGCTGCTGGATCTGCTGGGTGCCTTCGAAGATGTCGAGGATCTTCGAGTCGCGGCCCCACTTCTCCAGGAGCAGTCGCTGCGAATAGCCGACGGCGCCTGCGAGTTCCACGGCCTTGAGGGTGACGTCGGTGCCGGTGCGACCCGCCTTGGCCTTCGACATGGAGGCCTCGAGCGAGTTCGGCTTCTTGTTGTCGGCCATCCACGCCGCGCGCAGGGCGAGCAGGTAGGCCGCCTCGTAATCGGCTTCCATCCGCAGGAATTCGGCCGCCGCGGCGTGCTGGTTCATCGCGGGGGTGTCGTAGGAGATGTCGACACCTGCCTCGGTGAGGATGGTGCGCAGCTCCTCGAGCGCGGCGCGGGCGACACCGATGGCCATGGCGGCCACCAGCGGGCGGGTGTTGTCGAAGGTCTGCATGACCCCGGCAAAACCCTTCTCCACGTTCACTTCCGGCGAACCGAGGATGTTGTCCTTCGGAATGCGGCAGTCCTGCAGCAGCAGCACCGCGGTGTCGGAGGCCTTGATGCCCAGCTTGTGCTCGAGCCGCGCCACCGAAAGACCCGGAGCGTCACGCGGGACGACGAACGACTTGATCGCCGCCCGGCCGAGGCTCTTGTCGACCGTCGCCCACACCACGATGTGAGTGGACCGCTCGCCTGCGGTGACGAAGATCTTCTCACCGTTGAGGACCCACTCGTCACCGTCGAGGACGGCGGTGGTCGATACGGCGGCCGAGTCGGAACCGAACGCCGGCTCGGTGATGGCCATCGAGGCCCACACCTTGCCGAAGCGTTCAAGCTGCTCATCGGTGGCCACGGCCGCGATCGCCGCGTTGCCAAGGCCCTGGTAGGGGATGGTCAGCAGCAGGCCGACATCGCCCCACGCGGTTTCGAGGGTGTTCATCAGCGACGACATGTTGCCGCCGTTGGCGTTGGCCGTCAGCAGGTCGGTCGCGGTGTCGCCACGACCGCCGGAGGCGCCGCCGATCTGCTGGGTGCCCGAGTCGGCGAGGCCTTCGACCATGGCCGACATGGTGTCGAGTTCGACCGGGTACGCATGCTCGGCGAGGTCGTACTTGCGTGAGATCGGACGGAAGATCTGGGCGGCGACCTGGTGGGCCTGGTTGGCGCTCGCCTTCAGCTTCTTGGGGAGTTCGAGATTGATCATGGGAAGTCTCCTGGAAGGTAAGAAAAGCGGCCGCTACACCAGCACGATGCCCTCGGCGACGCCGATGGCACGAAGATCGCGATACCAGCGCTCGACCGGGTGCTCCTTGGTGAAGCCGTGGCCGCCGAGCAACTGCACACCGTCGAGGCCGATCTGCATGCCCTTGTCGGTGGCGAGCTTGCGCGCCAGCGCCGCCTCACGGGCGAACGACAGGCCCTGCTCCGCGCGCGAGGCACCGCGCAGGGTGACCAGGCGCAGACCGTCGAGCTCGATCGCGATATTGGCGACCATGAACGCCACCGCCTGGCGGTGCGAGATCGGCTCGCCGAACGCCTCACGCTCGTTGACGTAGGGGATCACATAGTCGAGCACGGCCTGACCGGTGCCGACCGCGAGCGAGGCCCAGCCGAGGCGGGCCAGCTGCACGGCGTCGGCGTACTCGGCGGCGCGGGCGGCGGCGTCACCGTCGCCGAGGATCGCGTCGGTACCGACCGCGACGTTGTCCAGGATCAGCCGACCCAGACCGGCGGCGCGCAGGCCCATGCTCGGGTCGGCCTCCACCACCAGGCCCGCCGCGTCGGACTCGACGATGAACAGCGCCGGGCGCCCGTCGAGCTCGGCCGCCACCAGGAACAATTCGGCGTCGGCGGCCGCCGGGACCAGGCTCTTCACGCCGTTGAGGCGGTAGCCGCTGGGGGAGCGGGTGGCCTTGGTCTGCAGGGCGAACGGGTCGAACAGGGCGCGCGGCTCGCTGATGACCACCGAGGCCTGCGGCACGTTCTCGCCGGTGAAGGCGGGCAGGTAGGTGCGCTGCTGGGCGTCGGTGCCCCACTGCGACAGCGCGACCGCCACGCCGCTCGGCGCGAGAATCGGCAGCGCGAGACCCATGTCGCCGTAGGCGAGGGCCTCGGCCACCAGCGAATTGGTGACCGCGCCGCGCTCGGCGGCCGCGCCCTCGAGCTCCTCGGGCACATTGATCAGGGTGATGCCGAGTTCGGCGGCGCGATCGAGCAGATCGCGCGGCGCCTTGGCGGCCGCATCGGCCTCGTAGGCAGCCGGGCGCAGGATCTCACCGGCGAAATCCTTCACCGTCTCGACGATCATCTTCTGGTCGTCGGTGGGGGTGAGGTCGAAGTAGTCCTTGGTCTTGGCCTCGTTGTCGGGTAGCCGCTTGGGCTCGCCGCCGCCGGTGACCTTGCCGAAGGTGCGGGTCGCCGCGCCAAGGGTCCGGAACCCGGTCTTGGTGCCCTCATAGGTGATGCGTTCGATGGGCTTGCGCAGCTTGTACTTGCCGGCGAACTCCGACCCGGTCACCGTCGTCAACGCGCGCATCGCAGCGCCCATCCAGTCCCGTTTGGGCTGGTTGAGGCCGACCGCGGACGTGTCGTTCGGACGTCGCTTCGTCGCGCTGTCTCGAGTGCTCATCATCACCTGATTTCCTCGGCTGTCGGGACGCTCCGTGGCCCCACTATCTTACTCTCCGGTAAGACTATCTTACTCCGGAGTAAGAAGCGCAAGGAAGAACCGGGAAATCGCCGGATTCTGTCACGCTGCACAGGTGCGCGTCCTGGTATCGGTGTTCGCGCTCGTCCTGCTGGTGACCTCGGGCCGCTACGGCTATCACCGCGACGAGCTGTACTTCCTCGCGGCGGGCAGGCGGTTGGCCTGGGGCTATCCGGACCAGCCACCGCTCGTGCCGTTTCTCGCGCGGGTGATGTCGGTGGTCGACCCCGACGCGCTGTGGGTGCTGCGGCTGCCTTCGGTCGTCGCCGCGGCGGTGGTTGTCGTCTGCGCGGGCTGGATGGCGGGGGAGTTGGGTGGTGGGCGTGGCGCGCGGGCGCTGGCGGCCGCGGCGGTAGCGAGCGCGGCGCTGGTGCAGGGCGTCGGGCATTTGCTCACCACGACCGTGTTCGACCTCGCCGCGTGGTCGCTGGTGTGCCTGCTCGTGCTGAAACTGCTGCGGGCACCGGAGGGCGCGTCGCCGATGGTGGTGTCGAGCGCACCGGTCGACCGCGAGACGACGTGGACTGGCGATCCGCGCTGGTGGTTGCTGATCGGCGTGCTCGTCGGCGTCGGATTGTTGAACAAGGTGCTGTTGATCGCACCGGTGGCGGTGCTGGTACTGGCGTTGCTGCTGACTGGGCAGCGAAAGGTGTTCACCACGAAGTACTTTCCGTGCGCCGTCGGCATCGCGGTGGTGACGGCGCTGCCCTATCTGTGGTGGCAGGCGCGCAACGGCTGGCCGCAATGGGAGCTGAGCCGGGCCATCGCGGGCGGTTCGTCGGGGACCTCGGATTCGCCGATCATGTTCGTGCTCTTGCAGTTCGGGTTGTTCGGTCCGCTGCTGGTTCCGCTGTGGGTCTACGGGTTGTGGCGGTTGTGGCATTCGCGCTACCGCGCGTTTCCGCTGACCTACGCGGTGTTGTTCGTGCTCTTCCTCGTGACCGGTGGCAAGGCGTACTACCTCGGTGGGATGTATCCGGTGTTGCTCGCGGCCGGATCGGTCGGCCTTGCCCGGTGGCTCAGGGGGGCCGGGAAGCGCTGGCTCGCAGCAGCTTCCGTGATCGCGCTCAACGCTGTCATGTCCGCGTCGCTGTTCCTACCGGTGCTGCCGATCGAGGCGATCCCGTCGTCACCTGTTCTCGCCGTCAACTACGACGCGGGCGAAACCATCGGCTGGCCTCGATACGTCGAACAGATCGCCGCCGCCCGTCCGCCGGGTGCTTCGATCCTCACCGCCAACTACGGCGGAGCAGGCGCTATCGAGCACTTCGGTCACGAATATGGCCTGCCCACACCGTATTCCGGTCACAACGCCTACTGGTGGTGGGGACCGCCACCCGATTCGATCACGGTGGTCCTCACCGTGGGTATCGACCGCGAGCGGCTCGCCGGGCTCTGTGCGAGCATCGAACCCCGAGGCGTCCTCGACAACGGCCTCGGAATCGACAACGACGAACAGGGTGAACCATTGTTCCTCTGCCGCAACCCGATTCGACCCTGGTCGCAGGTCTGGCCGGAGTTGCGGACTCTCGGCTGACCCGATCTCGCTGTCGCGGGCAGGCGTCGGCGCCCACGTCATCTGGCGGTCGTGCCGACTCCGCTGCCGCAGGGACCTTCAGAGCCCGTGCCGGTCGAGGAAGTCGGTCAGCACCTTCTGCCACTCCTCGGGTCGCTCGACCATCACCACATGCCCGGCCGCGATCTCCGCGTACTCGGCGCCGGGGATCGCGGCGGCAAGGGCTCGTGAGCCGGCCGGATCGACGAGCAGGTCGGCGGTGGTCGCGACGACGAGGGTCGGCACTGCGATGGCGGCGAGATCTGCTGTCGTATCGACGGTTTCGACGAGGGCGGCCTGTGCGCGGGTCCCGCCGGGGATCGCGGCGGCGGTCTGGCGGACGACATCGTCGACCGTGCCGGTCGGTAGACCGTTCACGAAATCGGTGGAAAACCCGGTGAGCAGGACCAAGCGTGCGAAGGCCTCGCGAGCGTCCCGGTCGAGCAGATCCTGCCAGGCCTGCACGGCCAGACGCGCGCGGTGGTCGGGTGTGGCCAACCCCGCGGTGAGCAGCAGCCCGGTGACCCGGTCGGGATGGCGGGTTGCGGCGCGCACGGCCACCGCGGTGCCGAGGGAGAACCCGACGATGGTGAACGTCTCGACCCCCGCGTCTACGGCGGCCGCGACGAGCGCGTCGGCGAGGGCGTCGAGGGTCAACGGGGTGTCGTCGCCCGGATAGTCCGAGGCGACCACGGTGTGACCGGCGGCGAGGGCGGGGATCACGGGGCCGAAATTGCTCTCGATGCCGCCGCCCGCGCCGTGGGCGAGCACGATGCCGGGGCCGGAGCCGTGAACGGTGGTGTGCAGCGGAATTGTCGTCATGACGGCGACGTTAGGGGTTGACATGGGTGTGAAGGTCAAGCCGAACGTGCCGGTGATCACATGCTGATCGGCGAACTCGCGCAGCGCACCGGGGTCGCCACCCGGCTGCTGCGCTACTACGAGGAACAGGGTCTGCTGCATCCGCGCCGCGACAGCAACGGCTATCGCAGCTATCCCGAGGCAGCGGTCGCCAGGGTCGCCCGTATCCGGGACCTGCTGGCGGCGGGCCTGAATACCGACGAGATCGCCGACCTGCTCCCGTGCGCCGAGCACGACGGGCCGGTCCAGGCCTGCGAGAAGTCGGTGCGCATCATGGCCGATCGGACGGCCGAGCTGGACCGCCGCATCGCCGACCTCGACCGTCAGCGTGCACACCTCGCCGCCCAGCTCGACGCGAGTCTCGCAGGCAGCGGCGCACCGATCCCCGGTGTGAGCCGGTAGATCGAGGCGCCGCCGCCGTCACCACCGGGAGCGGTCACTACGTCGAGCCGACCGGCGCCCCGTCGAGAGCGGTTTCGAACTCATTCGCGCACGTAGAACCGCAGCGTGAGATAGGCGGTGACGGCGGCGAAGACGATGCCGACGGGCGCGATGGTCAGGGCGACCACCGCGATGTCGTCACCGGTGATGCGCGGGAACACATTGCTGTCGAACAGCGGGCCGAGCGCCCGGTCGATCACCAGCGGACGCGCGATCACCAGGCCGAGGACCGCCAGCACCGAACCCACGAAGGCGGCCGCGACCGCCTCGAGCAGGAACGGTAGCTGCGTATACCAGCGCGTCGCACCGACCAGGCGCATGATGCCGACTTCTGTGCGCCGGGTGAACGCCGCGATCTGCACCATGTTGAGCACCAGCAGCATCGCGGCCAACGCCATCACGAGCGCCAGCCCGAACGCGGCATTGCGCAAGCCGTCGAACAAGCTCACCAGCCGGTCGACGAACTCCTTGTCGTTGGCGACGATCCGCACGCCCTCCCGCGTCGCGAACGCGTCGTAGATGTGCTGGTACTGGTCGGCGTCGGTCATCTTCACCCGCAGCGAGGCGGGCAGGGGAGAGTCGGCGATGTACTGCACCATCTCCGGCTGGTCCTCGAACAGCTTCTTGGCCTCCTCGAGCGCGTCGGCGCGGTTGAGGAACTGCACGCTCTCCACGCCCGAGGTCTGCTTCATGTCGGCCAGCAGGGACTTGCACGGCTCGGCGGCGCAGTCGGGATCGGTCTCCGACACCGAGTCGTCGAGATAGAAGCGCACCTCGAGGCGGCCGATGAAGAAGTTCTCGGTCTTGTCGGCCATCCGCACCGACAGCATGCCGCCGCCGAGCATCATCAGCGACACCGCGGTGGTCAGGATCATCGCGACGGTCATCGTCAGGTTGCGGCGCAGACCGTCGGCGACCTCGGTGAACAGGAAACTCAGTCGCATTATCGCCCCACCCCGTAGACACCGGTCGCCTCGTCGCGCACGAGTCTGCCGTGGTCGAGTTCCACCACCCGCCTGCGCATCGCGTCGACGATGTGATTGTCGTGGGTGGCCATCAGCACCGTGGTGCCCACCCGGTTGATCCGCTCCAGCAACGCCATGATGTCGGCGCTGGTCTCGGGGTCGAGGTTGCCGGTCGGCTCGTCGGCGAGCAGCACCAGCGGCCGGTTGACGAACGCGCGCGCGATCGCCACACGCTGCTGCTCACCACCGGACAGCTCCGAGGGCAACCGATTGCCCTTGCCGCCGAGCCCGACCATGTCGAGCACCTCCGGCACGGTCCGCTCGATGAACTGACGGCGCTTGCCGATCACCTCCAGCGCGAACGCCACGTTCTGTTCCACGGTCTTCTGCTGCAACAGCCGGAAATCCTGGAACACGCACCCGATGCGCTGGCGCAACTTCGGCACCTTGCGGCCGGGTAACCGGTCGACCCGGAAATCGGCCACCCGGATCTCCCCGGAGGTCGGCGCCTCCTCCTTGAGCAGCAGTCGCATGAACGTCGACTTGCCGGAACCGGACGGGCCGATGATGAAAACGAACTCGCCCTTGTCCACCTCGACGGAGACGTTGTCCAGCGCCGGCCGCGTCGACGTTTTGTACGACTTGGAAACGTTGCGCATGGTGATCACGAGGAGCCAGTGTAGCCAGCGGGCTGCTCGTGACGGATGCCCCGACGACGTCGGCGGGGCGCTACTGGGTGGGATTCACCCAGGACGGGACGGAATTGATCAGGGTCACCGGTTCGGTGGTCGTGCCGTCGGCGGGCTTCACGAACAGGTAGACGACGAAGGTCGATACCCAGGTGGCGATCAAGATCGCCGTGGACTTACGCGGTTTCACTGATTCCTTCCTTACGCAGGGCGGCGGCCACACGCACGCGCAGCTCACGCCCCACCTCGAATTGTTTGCCTGGCAATGTGCGGGCAACCATCCGAATGTTCATCTCGTCGAGCGACAGATCCTCCACGCCCATCACCGAAGGCTCGTCGAGCAAAAGCGGTTTCAGGCGGGCGTCCTGATAGGCCTTGGTGCACACCTCGTGCAGCACCTCGTTGATCTTGTTGATGTCGGCTTGGGCCGACACCGGCACATCGATCGCGGCGCGCGCCCAGTCCTTGGACAGGTTGGTCACCTTCACGATCTGGCCGTTGGGAATGGTGATCACCTCGCCGTCGGCATTGCGCAGCGTGGTGATGCGCAGGGTCACGTCCTCGACGGTGCCCTCGGCGGGGTCGGCCGAGCCGGTGACCGCGATCTGCACCACGTCACCGAAGCCGTATTGGCGTTCGGTGATGAGGAAGAACCCGGCGAGGATGTCCTGCACGATGCGCTGGGCACCGAAACCGAGCGCCGCGCCGAGCACCGCCGCGGGCGCGACGAGCCCGGTCACCGAAAAGCCCAGCCGCCGAAGCACTTCCATGCCGACCAGCACATACACGATGGTCAGCACCACCCAGGTGATGACCTGGGCGAGCGCGTGCCGGTGCTTGGCCGCCTCGGTGCGGACAAGGGCGTCGCTCGAGTGGAACGAGGCATCGATCTTGGTGGTCACCCGGTCGCGCACGAACGCCGCGAACCGACCGAACAGCATCGCGCCGACGACTAATAGGACGATCTCCAGGCCGCTGGAACGCAGCCAGGCGGTGATCTCCGTACCGCCGTTCATCGCGAGCACAGCGTTCATCGCGTCGCCCCGTGGGGCGCGCGCAGGCACAGTTCCGGTCCGTTCGAACACACACCAGAAAGGTTACAGGCCGGTCACGGCGCGTCGTCAAACGTGAACAACGACACCATCGGCGAGCGAACCGCTGGCTATGCGTCGGCCTGTTCGCGCATGCGCCAACGGATTCCGGATTCGATGAAGCCGTCGATGTCACCGTCGAGCACCGCCGAGGGGTTGTTGACCTCGTAGTTGGTGCGCAGATCCTTGACCATCTGGTACGGATGCAGCACGTAGGAGCGCATCTGGTTGCCCCACGAAGCGCCCTCGTTGGTCTTGAGCGCGTCCATCTGGGCCCGCTCCTCCTGGCGCTTGCGCTCGAGCAGCTTGGCCTGCAGCACGCGCATGGCCGAGATCTTGTTCTGCAGCTGCGACTTCTCGTTCTGGCAGGTCACCACGATGCCGGTGGGGATGTGGGTCAGGCGAACCGCCGAGTCGGTGGTGTTGACGCTCTGTCCACCGGGACCCGAGGAGCGGTACACGTCCACCCGGATGTCGCCGTCGGGGATCTCGATGTGGTCGGTGGTCTCCACCACGGGCAGCACCTCGACCTCGGCGAAGGAGGTCTGGCGGCGGCCCTGGTTGTCGAACGGGCTGATCCGCACCAGCCGGTGGGTGCCCATCTCGACCGAGAGTGTGCCGTAGGCGTAGGGCGACTTCACCGCGAAGGTGGCGCTCTTGATGCCGGCTTCCTCGGCGTAGGAGGTGTCGTAGACCTCCACGCTGTACTTGTGCCGCTCCGCCCAGCGGATGTACATCCGCATCAGCATCATCGCCCAGTCGGCGGCGTCCACACCGCCCGCACCGGAACGGATGTTGACCAGTGCGTCGCGCTTGTCGTACTCGCCCGAGAGCAGGGTGCGCACTTCCATCGCCTCGATGTCCTCGCGCAGCGACGCCCGTTCGGCGTCGGCGTCGGCGAGGGCCTCGGTGGCGGCTGCGCCCTCTTCGGCCTCGGCGAGTTCGTAGAGCACCGGCATGTCCTCGAGCCGCTGGCGCAGGTCTTCCACCCGGCGCAGTTCGCTCTGGGCATGCGACAGCTCGCTGGTCACCTGCTGGGCGTGCTCCTGGTTGTTCCACAGTTCGGGATCGGCGGCCTGGTGCTCGAGTTCATCGATGCGGCGGCGCAGCTCCTCGACATCGAGGACCGACTCGACCGTCTTGAGCGTGGTGTCGAGTTCGGCGAGGTCGGCGATAACGTCAGGATGCACGATGTCCAAGGTTACCGGTCGGCACCGACACGGCGAAACACGCGTACCACCACGTCAGCCCGCGACGGCGCGCAGACCACCCGGGCGGCGGCCGACGAGGTCGTCCAGGGCGGCGGCGCTCGCCGCGTCGGCGGGCAGCAGAACGTAGAGCTGCTGATCGTCGTCGATGGACAGATCGAGCGATTCGTACGCCAGCCGCAGCTCACCGGTCTCGGGATGGCTGATCCGGTTGATCCCGCCCGAGGGCGGCAGGCCGGGCAGGCGCGCGAGCCGGTCGGTGAAGGCGGAGCCCGCGGTGACGGTGAGTTCGTCGACCAGTGCGGCGACCATGGGATCGGCGCGGAACGGGCCCTGTTTCAGCGACGCCACCAGCTTGTCGGCCGCCTGGTCCCAATCCGGGTAGAGGTCGCGCGCACCCGGGTGGGTGAAGACGAATCGCGCGATATTGGCTGGTTCGCCCTGGTCGAACAGGCCGCTCGGACCCATCAGCCTGCGGTAGCCCTCGGTGCAGGCGAGGACCTCGGTGAAGCGGTTGGTGATCGCGGCGGGTGCGGGTTCGAGCTGGTCGAGGATCGCGCGGACAGTGGGGCGCACCGTGCGGTTGGGTCCGTTCTCGGTCGCTCCGCAACTGAAACCGGACATGCCCTTGGTGAGCTGATGCAGATGCACCCGTTCGCGCGGGGTCAACCGCAGTGTGTCGGCCAGCGCCGACAGCACCGGCGGCGAGGGGTGCCGGTCGCGTCCCTGTTCGAGCCGGATCAGGTACTCCACGCTCACACCCGACAGCATCGCCACCTCGGCGCGGCGCAGACCGGGGGTCCGCCTGCGCGCACCTGTCGGCAGGCCGACCTCCGCGGGGGAGACCGACTCACGTTTGGTGCGCAGGAACAGACCGAGTTCGTTGTCGCTCATCGCACCGACGGTACCGAGCCTCGCGCCGCCGAGAGTGGCCGTGCCACTACCACTCTCAGCGTGGTCTCCCTGACAGGCCGGCGAGCGACGACATTGGGTTGCACCGGCCGATCGGGCCGGCACCGACGAATTCGAGGAGCACACCGTGTCCGCATTGAAACTCGCGATCATCATCGGCAGCGTCCGCGACGGGCGGTTCGGGCCTGTGGTCGCCGAGTGGTTCGCCGCGCAGGTCGATGATCGGTTCGATGTCGATGTGATCGATCTGGCCGAATTCGACCTTCCTGCTGAACTGCCTGCGGTTCCGCCTGCGATGGATCCTGATCCCGAGCGGCCGTCAGGGATGGTGGCGTTGTCCGATCGGCTTGCTGCTGCCGACGCTTATGTTGTTCTGACGCCCGAGTACAACCGGAGTTATCCGTCGGCGCTGAAGACTGCTATCGACTGGCACTTCACTCAGTGGGATCGCAAGACGATCGGGTTCGTCGGGTACAGCGGGGGGACCGGTGGTGTGCTCGCCATCGAACATCTGCGTCAGGTTTTCAACGAACTCAACGCACATACTGTTCGGGATTATGTGTCGTTCCCTCGTTATTACCTGCTGTTCGACGAGGATGGTCGGTTGCGTGAGCCCGAGGGGTTCGAGGCTGCGGCGAAAGCGATGCTCGATCAACTGTTTTGGTGGGCGACGGCATTGGCGGGTGCGCGATCCGTGGCGGTTTCTGCTTGATCTGTGGGGGCGTTTGACGGGTGCTCAGCTGCATGGCGCTACTCTCGAGTCCGCTACCTGCCGCACTCCCCGCCGTGCGGAACCACTGCGGTGTTTTGTGCACCACGGAGGTATTGGGCTGTGTTTGTTGGAGCGCTGGCGCGCTCGAGCGCGGCCCCTGGAGGGCCGCGCGAACAGCGCTCGAGACTCGCGCCTGCGGCGCATGCGCTTCGAACGCTGTTCGCGCGGCCGGGCCGCTACGCCGCTACGCGGCGGACCCTCCTCGAGGTCGGGTCGTGCGGGGTTGGGAGTGCGGTCATGGCGGACTGGGGGAATCCCATTCGAGTTGCTGGTGTGGCTCGCCATAAACTCCCCTCGTGGCTGCCTACTCCGCTGACCTGGACCTTGCTCTTCGATTGGCCGACGAGGCCGACGCCATTTCCAAGGAGCGCTTCGGCGCCGTGGACCTGAAGGTCGACTCGAAACCGGATCTCACACCTGTCTCGGATGCCGACCTCGCGGTGGAGCAGGTGATCCGCCGGGTGCTGAGTACCGAACGCCCGGACGATGCCGTCCTCGGCGAGGAGTTCGGCGGCGATGCCGAGTTCACCGGGAGGCAGTGGGTGGTCGACCCGATCGACGGGACCAAGAACTTCGTTCGTGGCGTTCCTGTGTGGGCCAGTCTGATCGCCCTGCTCGAGGACGGTGTCCCGGTGGTCGGTGTGGTCAGCGCACCCGCACTCGGTCGGCGCTGGTGGGCGGCGGCGGGGTCGGGCGCGTGGGCTCAGGTTCATCCTGGTGCCCCGAAACCCGTCACGGTGTCGGCGGTGGCCGAGCTGGATTCGGCGAGCCTGGCGTTCTCCTCGCTGTCGGGCTGGCACGAGCGCGGTCTGCGGGAGAAGTTCATCGACCTCACCGACGAGGTGTGGCGGGTGCGGGGGTACGGCGACTTCTTCAACTATTGCTTGGTCGCCGAGGGGGCGGTGGATATCGCCGCCGAACCGGAGGTCTCGCTGTGGGACCTGGCGGCCCTCGACATCCTGGTCCGCGAGGCGGGCGGCACGTTCACCTCCCTGGACGGGCGCCCCGGTCCGCACGGCGGCGACGCGGTGGCGACCAATGGCTCCCTGCACTCCGAGGTCCTTGCCCGTTTGCGGGCGTGAGAAGCGAGTTATCCACATGTGAGCAGATCCCGGTCGTGGCCATGATCGGGGTCGGTGGAGGGGCTGCGGTCCCGGCGCTCGATCGTAGGATGGCCCGGTGAGCAATTCCGGCGCCACAGCCCCCGATGCCGACGACTTCCCTCCGGAAGACTTCCCGCCCGACGATCCCTACTCGTCGGGCGGCGGTTACGTCTCCGAACACGATTTCGACGACACCGGCGGCTTCCACTTCGACGATCTTGCCCCCGCCACCCCGGGCCGGGCGGCGGCTCCCGCACGCGGTGAGACGGCCGACGAGGTCTTACGCCGGGTCTTCGGCTACGACAGCTTCCGCGGCGACCAGGCTGCCATCGTCGAGCAGGTCATCGGCGGCGGTGATGCGCTCGTCCTGATGCCTACCGGCGGCGGCAAATCCCTGTGTTATCAGGTGCCCTCGCTGGTCCGCCCTGGTGTCGGTGTCGTCGTCTCACCGCTGATCGCGCTCATGCAGGACCAGGTCGACGCGCTGAGTGCCCTCGGGGTGCGGGCCGGGTTCCTCAACTCCACCCAGTCGCCCGATCAGCGCCGCATGGTGGAGGCACAGTTCGTGACGGGCGAACTGGACCTGCTGTATCTGGCGCCGGAACGCCTGCGCCTGGAATCCACGCTGCGGCTGCTCGATCGCGGCACGGTCGCGTTGTTCGCCATCGACGAGGCGCACTGCGTGTCGCAGTGGGGCCACGATTTCCGGCCGGACTATCTCGCGCTGTCGCTTCTGCACGAACGCTGGCCCGATGTGCCCCGCATCGCGCTCACCGCCACCGCCACCGCGAAAACCGCCGCCGAGATCGTCGAACGACTCGATCTGGGTGAGGCGAAGCAGTTCGTCGCGAGCTTCGACCGGCCCAACATCCAGTATCGGATCGAGGGTAAGAACCGGCCCGACCGGCAGCTGCTCGAGTTCATCCGCACCGAGCATCCCGGCGACGCGGGCATCGTCTACTGCCTCTCGCGCAACTCGGTGGAGAAGACCGCCGCCATGCTCAACGAGAACGGTGTGCGGGCGGTGCCGTACCACGCGGGTCTGGACAACCGTGTGCGCGCGGAGAACCAGGCTCGGTTCCTGCGTGAGGACGGGCTGGTCGTGGTGGCGACCATCGCCTTCGGCATGGGTATCGACAAACCCGACGTGCGGTTCGTCGCCCACCTCGATCTGCCGAAGTCGGTGGAGGGCTACTACCAGGAGACGGGCCGCGCGGGCCGCGACGGTCTGCCGTCGACGGCGTGGATGGTCTACGGGCTGGCCGATGTGGTGCAGCAGCGCAAGATGATCGACTCGAGCGAAGGCGACGCCGCCCACCGCAGGCAACTGCAACTGCACCTGGACGCGATGCTCGCCCTGTGCGAGACGGTCAATTGCCGACGCGCGCAACTGCTGAACTATTTCGGTCAGCAGCCGACCGGACAGGGCTGCGGCAACTGCGATGTGTGCCTGAACCCACCCGAAACCTGGGACGGCACCGTCCCCGCGCAGAAACTGCTCTCCACGGTGCTGCGGCTCAAACGTGAACGCGGACAAGCCTTCGGCGCCGGTCACCTCGTCGACATCCTGCTCGGCAAGACCAACCCGAAGATCACCCAGCACCGCCACCACGAACTCACCGTCTTCGGTGTCGGCACCGACCTGCGCGACACCGAGTGGCGCGGGGTGGTCCGTCAGCTGCTGGCCGGCGGTTTCCTTGCGGTACAGGGGGAATACGGCGTCCTCGCCCTCACCGACGCGGGCAACGAAGTGCTCTTCGAGGGCCGCAAGGTGGCGTTGCGTCGCGAACCCGAACGCCCCACCCGGCCCGCACGCGCACCCAAGGCGGCGAAGGCCGCGGCCGACCTGCCCGCCGCCGATGTGCCACTGTTCGAACGCCTTCGGGCCTGGCGCGCGGCCACCGCCAAGGAACAGGGTGTGCCCGCCTACGTGGTGTTCCACGACGCGACCCTGCGCGAGATCGCGGCCCGCAAACCCGGCGACCTCGCCGCTCTCGGCACCGTCGCCGGGGTCGGCGAGAACAAGCTGGCCCGGTACGGGGAGGGGGTGCTGGCCACGCTGGCGGGCGACTAGCGGGAAGGGAACTCGCGACGGATCAGGGGGTGCCGCGTTAGTGTCGATTCATGGCCAATGGTGAAGGCTCCGAGTCGGAGACGTCGGGTGGGTCGAGCTCGGGTGGCGCGGATGCCCTCGCGCCGATGCCGCATCGGCATATCGACCCGGCGGTCGCACCGTCCTTGCTCGGTGGCCACCGCCCGGTGCACCGGGGCAGGCCGCGCTGGTCGACGGTGGCACTCGTCCTCGTCTTCGCCTCCGCGCTCGCCCTCTATCTGCTGTTGCGTCCGGGCGGCTGACCCGGCGGAGACCGTAATGTTTGTGATGGCGCGGACCAGCACCGCCCACCACACCCTTGTGAATTCCGGTAGCCGCACGTCATAGCACTTCCTGCGCCGCCTTCCACGGCGCACCGTTGGCCTCCTCGACCGATCGAACGGTGATCGGTCCGCGCAAGGAGGCGACGGCCATGGTCTGGACCAAGTGGGCGATCCGAGGGGTGTGCACGGCTCTCACCGCGACCGGATTCGTCTGTGCCGCAGCACAAACGGTGTCGGCGGAACCGTCGGTGGTCACTGTGATCCAGGATCTGCGCCGGATCGTCGCGCCCACCGTGCCCGGTACCTACGGCGGCGACACAGCGGTGGTCATCCTCGGCTACGGACTCACCCCGGAGGGCACCATGCGCGAAGAACTGCTTCGCCGGTTGCGGACCGGCTATGTGCAGGCGGTGTTCGCGCCGTGGTCGCCGATCATCGTCACCGGCGGCAACCCACAGGCGGGTCGCAGCGAGGCCGACGCGATGGCGAGCTGGCTCGAGGACGCGGGTATCGACCCCGCCCGCATCCTGCGTGAGCCCCACGCCGACTCCACCATCGGCAACGCCGACCACACCGCCGCCCTGATGACCGAACACAACCTGACCTCGGCCGTCCTCGTCACCTCCGCCGACCACGTCACCCGGGCGCGCGCCGCCTTCGACGCGGCCGGGGTCACCGTGGTCGGCGAACTGACGCCCGACACCGCCCCCTGGCCCCACCTACCGCTGAGCATCGACCAGTTCGGCCCCATGCTGCCCGCGGACTAGCCGACGGTGCGGGCGACTGTGATCGCACACAGTATTCCGCGACTGTGCCGACGCCCGTCACGACCTGGGCCGATCGTAGGGGCACGGACTCCGAGTCCTCCCCCGCAACTTCGAGGTGACACCAGATGCAGCTCCACCTGTCCGACCGCGACATCCTCGCCGAGCTCGAATCGACGGCCGAGGACAACCTCAACGACCACCTGGCCAAGGCCAAGGACTGGAACCCGCACGACTACGTGCCGTGGGACGAGGGTCGCAACTTCGCCGCCATGGGTGGAATCGATTGGGAACCGGGGCAGTCCAGGCTCAGCGAAGTGGCGCGGGCGGCCATGATCACCAACCTGCTCACCGAGGACAACCTGCCCTCCTACCACCGTGAACTGGCCGACACCTTCGGCCTCGACAATGCCTGGGGCACCTGGGTCGGGCGCTGGACGGCCGAGGAGAACCGGCACGGCATCGTCATGCGCGACTACCTCGTGGTGACCCGCGCGGTCGACCCGGTCGCCCTGGAACAGGCGCGGATGGCGCATATGACCGCCGGTATCGCCAAGCCGGAGAAGGGGTCCCAGTTCCTGCGCGGCGTCGCTTATGTCACCTTCCAGGAACTGGCCACCCGCATCAGCCACCGCAATACCGGCACCCTGTGCGGCGATCCGATCGCCGACCGGATGCTCGCGCGCATCGCCGCCGACGAGAACCTGCACATGATCTTCTACCGCAAACTGTGCGGCGCCGCCCTCGACCTCACCCCCGACGCGGCCATGGCCGCGATCACCGATGTGATCCTGCGTTTCCAGATGCCCGGCCTCAACCAGCCCAACTTCCGCCGCAACGCGGTCCTGCTCGCCAAGCACGGCGTCTACGACCTGCGCCAGCACCTCGACACCGTGCTGAAGCCGGTCCTGCGCACCTGGCGGATCTTCGAACGCTCCGATTTCGGCCCCGAGGGCGAACGCGCCCGCGACGAACTGCACGCCTATCTCACCGATCTCGAGGTCAAGGCCGCCCGCTTCGAGGAACAACGCGACCGCGCGCTGGCCCGGGCCGCCGCCCGCGCCTGATCCGGCCATGGAATAAACCGCTGGCGCCGTCACTTACAGTTGACCGTTATGAAGGAGAAAGGCCGGAAGGTCATCGCGACCAACCGCAAGGCCCGGCACAACTACACGATCCTCGACACCTACGAGGCGGGGATCGCGCTGGTCGGCACCGAGGTGAAGAGCCTGCGTGAGGGCAAGGCCTCGCTCGTCGACGCCTTCGCGACGGTCGACCACGGCGAGGTGTGGCTGCGTGGCCTGCACATCCCCGAGTTCAGCCACGGCACCTGGACCAACCACGCGCCCCGGCGCAACCGCAAGCTGCTACTACACAAGCGTGAGATCGAGCACCTGGTCGGCAAGTCCCGCGAGGGCAACCAGACGCTGGTGCCGCTGTCGATGTACTTCTCCGACGGCAAGGTGAAGGTGGAGCTGGCCCTGGCCAAGGGTAAGCAGGACTACGACAAGCGCCAGGACCTGGCTCGCCGTCAGGCCGAGCGTGAGGTCACCCGCGAGATCGGTCGGCGGGTCAAAGGCATGCGTTGATCTCCGTCGTCCTCGCCCTCATCGCGGCGGCGGGTTACGGAGTCAGCGACTTCTTCGGCGGCATCGCGGCCCGCAGAGTCACCGCTCTGCGGGTCGTCGTCGTCTCGTATCCATGGTCGGTGCTGCTGGTCCTGCTGATCGCACCGCTGGTCGGCGGGCATCCCGACACCGCGTCGATGCTGTGGGGCCTGGCCGCCGGTGTGGCGAGCGGGCTCGCGGTGTGGTGGTTCTACGCCGCGCTCGCCGACGGGCCGATGGCGGTGGTTTCCCCGGTCACGGCGGTACTGGTGGCCGGTATTCCGGTGATCGCGGGGTTCTTCCTCGGTGAGCGTCCGGGCCCGGCCGCGATCGCCGGTATCGCGCTCGCGCTCGTCGCGGTGGTGCTGGTGAGTCGCGAGGCACCGGACGAGACCACCGAGGAGATCATCGGCGGACGGCAACTGCGCTTCTCCCGTCGTGTCGCCCTGCTGACCGTCGGGTCCGGCGCCGCGTTCGGTTTCGCCTTCTTCTTCCTGCACGAGACCGACCCGGCCGCCGGGCTGTGGCCGCTGCTCGGCCAGCGCGGAGCGGCGACGGCGGTGGTGTGGATCTGCGCTCTGGCCGCCGGTCAGTTCGCCGGCCTGCACGGTGAACCGCTGCGGTTGGCGTTGTGGGTCGGCGTGCTCGACGTGATCGCCAACGCCGCCCTGCTCTACGCCTTCCACGGGGCGATGCTGTCGGTGGTGAGCGTGATCGGTTCGCTGTACCCGGCCGCCACCGTGCTGCTGGCGATGGTGCTGCTCGGTGAACGAATCAGCCGCACCCAGAAATTCGGGCTGGTACTCGCGCTCGCGGCGGTCGCGATGATCGCCGCGGGCTGAGATCTACAACCGGGTGCAGGGTTCGTGCAGCCCGAGCCTGGCCAGCGTCGAACCCTGGTAGCCGACCGCGACCGCCCGCGCACCCATCGGCGCGCTGTCGTCGGGCTGGAACACCACGGTCCACTCCTTGCTCAGGTCGGGCGCGTCCGCACCGACCGGATGGATGGCGACGATGCCTTCCCCGTCGGGCTCAAGCCCCTCGGCGGCCCGCCGCAACCCCTCCCGGGTGAGCTCGCCCCGCTCCGCCGCCTCGGTGAGCAATGCCCTGAGCGGGTAGGAGATGGCCCAACCCAGCGAATAACCGAAGTTGGACGGTTCGTGATCGGTCGCCTCACGTGCCTTCTGCGCGCCGACACTGTCGCCGGCCCAGCTGTCGACGGGAGTCATGTAGTTGTAGCGGGCGGCGAGCGCCGGCGCGGCGGCGGTCTGGTGCAGTGCGGCGTTCCAGGTGGGCAGCGAACCGAGGAACCGGCCGGTGAACCCGGCGCGCACGAGTTTGCCCACGATTTCGGCCGTTTCGGCGGGGCCGGTGGCCAGCATCACCAGATCCGGGCTGGCGGCGAGCACTTCCTGCACCGGCCCGTCCTGATTGCCCACCTCGCCGTTGGGCCCGGTGTCGATGCGGTCGGCGATGGTCGCGCCGTTCGCGAGCGCCCACTTGAGCGCGCCGCTGGCGTAGTCGCCGCCGTAGTTGCCCCGGTAGGACACCACCGCGATATTCGTCGGCGCGTAGTGGTTCTCGGCGAACCAGTCCAGGCCCATCACCGCTTCGGTGCAGTAGGAATAGCCCGCGCTGAGCACCAGGTTGCGGTCGGCGCTGCGGTAGTTCCAACCCGACCACTGGGTGGCGGCGGTGCTCACCATGTTGTCGGCGTCCATCTGGTTGAGCATCGCGATGGTTTGTGAAGTGCCGAAACTCATCGCGAGGGCGAGCACATTCGGTTCGATCTCGGCGTAGCCGGCACGATGCCTGCCCGGGTCGAGGGACGTATTGCGGCTGTGGGTGGTGATGTCGATGTCGTAGCCACCGATCCCACCCGATTCGTTGACCTGGTTCCAGAACGCGAGCTGACCCTCGTTCATCGACGAGCCGAGCGCCGAGAACGGGCCGTCGGCCAGGTCCGAGAGCACTCCCAGGTACAGGCAGCCGCGATCGGGGTGCGTGGACCCGGGGCAGGGTTGACTGCTCACGCCGGGAGCTTGCTCGGACTCACCTGCCGAACACGCCGCGGCGAGCACCAGCCCGGCAACAGCCGGAATCACCGCGACCCGGCGCAGCCCACGCCGACGGGGGAATGCCATCAATCAACTCCTTGGTCCAGCCGCCCAGGCGATCTCGCTTCTCCCGGTTCGACCGATCGAGAACGATACTCGCCCCCACCGACTGTGCCGGACCAATCGGCCGGTTCGCTACCCGGTCACCACGACGCCACCCCGCGCTGGCAGAAATAAGGGGAAGAAACCGGGAAGCACGGGTGTTAATATGACTAGCCCGCAAGGTGTGGGCACGTACGGGGCTGAACGGTTTCGACTGCGTACGTTGATTCAGGGGAAGCGTGTCGGTGCAGGCAAGAGACCACCGTAAGCGTCGTTGCAACCAATTAAGCGCCGATTCCAATCAGCGCGACTACGCTCTCGCTGCCTAAGTAGCGAAGCGTGTCTGTCAGTCCGGGTTCGTCCCTCGACCCGGGTACTGGCATCAGCTAGAGGGAATCACCGTCCAGGTCGGTCGCGGATCTGGGCGGGACATCGAACAGCGACTGGGATCGTCATCCGAGCTTGTTCGCGAGACCCGGAGATCCGAGTAGAGACATAGCGAACTGCACACGGAGAAGCCCTGAAGACGCGGCGGAGGACCCGGGTTCGATTCCCGGCAGCTCCACTCAGAGCCCCTCACCTGACACACAGGTGAGGGGCTTTTTCATGCGCCGGACCTGGGCCGCGCGGTCATCGCCGAGGCGGTCTCGCGGCGTTCAGCTGCTGCATCAGATCTGTTCGTCCGCCCGTATCCGGATGCAGGGCAGTGCTCAAAGACTTGTACACCGATTGTGCGAGGTCGCTCCCCACTGCGGCGAACAGAGAATGCGCCCAATCCGTGTTCGGCGGTGGCGCGGTGGGCGCTGAGCTTGTGAGCTGCGCCAGCTCCTCCCGGAGTTGGATTACTTGCTGCTGCAGGTGCCGCGCGGCGGCGGCCATGTCGTCGTGCTTTCGCCGCCAATGCTCGGCGTCGCCTGTGGGTTGCATGTCAGCAGGCGGCGGTGGGGCATCACCTGAGACCTCGACACCCAGCCGCTGCAGGGCGACCCGCAGTTCGGTCACATCGGTCGAGATCAACCAGGCGCTGTCGGCTTTCACCCACCGTCGTGCGTCTGCTGGAACCATGGATTTGAGCAGCGCGAGCAGATCCTTGTCGTACCACTCGAACGACACCGACCAATCGTCGCCGTGGGCGCTGATGGTGACGGACGGTTTCATCGCGCTTCCCCAAACCTCGCGAGAAGCTCGGCGAGCTCTCGCCGAAGTCGTTCGGGCTCGCCGCTATCGGTGGTGCGGAACCGCAACAGGGCAATGCCGTACAGCGCGCAGATCGCGTCTTTGAGCGCATCTCGGCGCTGCTGGTTCCGGTTGTTCTCATGGAATTCGAAGCCGTCGACCTCGATGACGCAGACCCGCTGTTTGGTCACTCGGTTGTAGATCTCGAAGTCGACCGACGAGTGTCTGTTCCGGGCGAACTGGAGCTGTTCGTCGGAGAGACTGTCGGTGTCGGGGAGCAGGTGTTTCAACGGCACCTGCTCGGCGAAGCTCAGGCCAGGGAACTCGGCGGGTAGCATCTGCCCGAGCACAGCACGCATTATTCGCTCGGACTTGTGGCCCGGGCTTCGGGCAACGCGCGTGGCGAGTTTGTCGAGCTTCTTGGAGTACTGCTTGTAGAGCAGGTCGAAGACCGAGACGACCTTGCTATCGAACACCTCGTCACCCGGATTCTGATAGCGGATGTATCCGATGAGGTCGCGCAGGTTACGACTCTTGGGCAGCAGGTCGTTGTTGGTGACCAGGACGAACCGCTTCTTGGCTCGCGACACAGCGACATTGACCAACCGCGGGTCATCGGCGAACTCCAGGCCCCCGACACCGCCCTGGCTGCTCTTCTTCTCGTCGAGAACTGTGGTCATCACGATGGCGTCCTTCTCCCGCCCTTGGAAGCTGTGCACCGTATCGGCTTCGATGTCGGCAATCAGTTCGGCGACTCGGCCGGATTGCTTTCGATAGGGCGTTGTTATCCCGATTTCGTCGTGCTCGAACTCCGCACAGAATTGCGGGAGCACCTCCTGCCGGATGACGTCGATCTCCCGCTGGTTGAACCGGCCACCTCCATTACGCAGCTGTCGCATGTGATTGCCGGCAACCGTGCGCGCGACCACCATCGACGGAAAACCGGGGTTGTTCCGGGTGAAGGGGATCAGGTCGTCCTCGTAGAACTTCTGGTTGCAGAAGCCTATGATCGCCGGATCGCAACGGTAATGTTCGCGCAGCATCGTCCGGGGCAATCCCATTCCATACACGGCAGTCAACGACGACAGGATGCTGTGGCTGTGGTAGTCGTACGGCGCGCTCGGCGCCGGGCCACAGAGCGCGGGGTCGATATTGTTGTCGACCGGTGCCAGCTGCCGTAGGTCGCCGCCGACGATGACGTTGCGGCAGCATGCGAGAGCGACTGCTGCCGCAAGCAGATCCACTTGCGAGGCCTCGTCGATCACGAGGTAGTCGACGAGGCGGCCTCTGCCGATGCTGCTCTGCAGGGAGTGGCAGGTGCTCAGAATCAGCGGATAGTCGCGGCTGAACTGTGCCCATCGCTCTGTGTAGTTGTTGCCATATCGCGGTGGGCGTCGGCCGGTGTAGCGGCGGCGTAGCGATTCGACCAGCCAGGCTTCCGAGGCTTGCCGTTGTTCCTCGGCTGCGGCCTCGAATCCTTTGCCCTGGAGTAGGTCCTCGGTCGTCGTGATCTGCTGGTCCAGCTCCGCCAGCTTCGCGCGGTAGAAGCGCTGATGTAGCTGCAGGACAAGGTCTACATCGTCGGCGTCTGCGAATCGCAGCGATCGATACTTGAAGTAGTTGGTGATTCGGTCGATCACGCTGCCGAGTCCCTGCGATCGGGCGAGCTCCGGATCTGTATCGGCGATGAAGCCGAGGATCTTGTCCGAACTCCATCGCAACACCGGCAGGTACTCGTCATCGGGAAGTTCGTGCCGCGCGAGGTAGCCCTCGAAGTGAGTCTGTTCCAATCGGTATGCCGTGCGCTCGGCGCGCAGTTCGGCCAGTTCGCGTTCGATCTCGCGCAACCTCAGTAGGCGATGATCGCGCTGGACCATCTCCGCCGCAGACGGCACGGCGACCGGCGGTCGCCCGAGGAGTTCCCGAACCTCTGTATTCCTGCGGTCCTGGTCTGCTAGAAACTGCTCCCGCTTCGCCCTCCGTCCGAGGTTCGCAGTGAAGAAGCCGAAACCGGCCGCCATCAATTTGGCATGCACGTTGTCCACGGCGGTGTTGTTGGTGGAAACAACGGCGACCGTGAGGGATTCATCTGCCACCAGGGTGGCGACAAGGTTCAGGATGGTCTGGGTCTTCCCGGTTCCGGGCGGTCCGTCGATAACCGAGATCGGGTATTGCAACGCATTGGCGACAGCAGCCCGCTGGCTGAGATTGGTGTGGAAAGGGTAGAGCGGGGGTGCATCCGGTCCTGTCACGGTGTCGATCGGTGTCCCCTGCAGGTAACGGTGGAGGACGCTTTCCGGGTGCACAGAGAGGCGGGACAAATGTGCAGCGCGGAGTGTGGCGCCGGCTTCGGACAGGTGTTCGGCAACCGACCGCCAATATCCGAGGATCGCCGAGGCGCGGACCTGATCGGCGTGGTCGCGAACAACCTCGACCACGTGCCCGGGGAAGACCGCACCGGCCGATTCTGTGTCCTCGAAGACATGCCACCAGGTTTCGCCGAATCCGCTGAACCGCAACGCATAACGGGCTGAGGGCCGCAGCTCACCGTTGATCAGCAGCTTGGTGTGCTCGTCGAGTGTGGTGCTTGTCGCCGTTGTCAGGACAGCGACCCGGTCGTGGCGGTATTCGAACCGTGTCGACGTGCCCCGGAACTTCACTGTCACGTGGGTTCGGCCAGGCTCGAAGACCTCGATGTCATTGGTCCGGTCCACGTAACGACCGTGGCCTTGGCGAAGCAGCACCGCCATCCGCCGTGAATCGATCACGTGGAGCCCCCTCACGAGTGTCGTTACCGAACGAGACTACCGTTTCGGCCACACTCTCAGGAGGCAAAGTGAGTGTTGGACAACAGGTTTGAGGGCGCGTCGAGCTCGGCTAATTGCTGCAGATCGGACGATTCGGGATGGTGTACAAAGCTGCGGGGCGCAGTGTTGATGATCGCTGTCGCGAAGGCCGGACGGCAGTCGCACGTGTATCGCGACCGATTGAGCAGGCGATGCCGTCGCGGAAGATACTCAGCAGGTCGAGGAGGGCGCTGCCGGTGTTCGGTACGAGATGTGGTCCGCAGTGGTGACGCGAATGATTCGATCAGAGGTCACGAGGTACTCCAAGTCGATGCCGCACAGGATGGGTAGCGCGGACCTCGACTCTCATGTCCTCGGTCGAGCCACTCGAGCCGCGACTTCCTTGGGCTGCACGCATGCGGATGAATCGAATTGGCCGGGTGCGTGCAGAACGGTGTAGCCAGGTGCCCCCACCGCAGGTCGCGGTGAGGGCCCGATCAAGGGATCAGCCGCCCGCGCGACGGCGGAACGTGCGCTTTCCACCCGCGGCCGCGGACGTACCGTGCAGCTTGGCTTCGTTCTGGGCGGCGCCGGCCACGGAGGCGTTGCCGTTCTTGCGTTCCAGGGCTTCGCGGAACTTGCGTTTGGTCGCCTCGGTGGGTGACTCGGTCGGGTTTTCGTCTTCGGACATAGGGGTAAGCCTGCCATCTGTGTGAGGGCGCCGTTACCAGCTCGGTACGATCCAGCCAGGCGGGGGCCGGGCAGGAGGGACGCGGGCGTGATCGAGGTATGGGGTGCGCGGGTCGCGGTGCGGTACGCGGACGGGCGCTTGGTGACGACGCCGCTGCGGGCCGACAACGAGATCGCCCTCGACGTCGGGGTGGCCGAACTCGCGCGGATCGCCCTGGCGACCACCGAGGACGGGCAGATGGCGTTGCTGCTGTTCTTCCGGTCGGCGGAATTCGTGGTCGGTGGTGAAGCGACGCAACGGCATCCGGTTCCGGTGTTCCTGGAGACGGGGTTGCGTGAGCAGGCCCAGGTGCTGGTTCGTGCGGTCGAACGCGATCTCGTCGGTCTGCGCCGGGTGTTCCCGCCACGTCCGAGTCTTGTTCCGCCACGCCCGCTTCTCGGCCCGAACGGCCCGCGACGACCCGATGTCGGGGCGGCCGCGGCCCGTATGCGGCACGCGGGCAACTGCGCTCGCGAGATCGATACCCTGCACGCCGCCGCCCGCCCGGACGAGTACGTCCTCGAGCTGGCGCAGGCCGGGCACGAGGGCGCGCCGGGCCTGCTCGTGATCACCACCCTGCGGTTGCTGTTCGTTTCCGCGTGGGCGATGTACGAGTTCCCGGTGTCCGTACTCACCGGCGCCTCGGTGCGGTCGGGCGCGGAAAACATGGTGACGCTGCGGATTTCGGGTGCGGGTACCGATCTGGACTTCCACGACTGGACCGCCACCGACTTCGATCGGATGGCCGAGGCGATCCGCCTGGCCTGCGAGATCGAGCACGTCGACGGATCGATCGCGCCGTCGCTGCCGTCCTCGGCCGACCTGTTCGGCGAGTGGCAACTGCTGGTGGAGCGGCGCAAACTCGGGATGGTCGCCGACGAACCGTTCCGGCGTCAGGCCGTCGGCATCATGCTGACCATGCCGGGCTGAACACCGGCGCCCCCGCGTGCAACGCCACCCGCCGCCAAGGACTCGACGGCCGGAGATGCAGCCCCGCGATCATCCGGCGACGTTCCGCCACTTGGCTTTTCGCGGCCGACAGATCCTGGGTGGCGGCCCAGAAGATGGCCCCGGTGAGGAATCCGTCGCCGAACTGACGCCAGTTGCGATAGTGCTGACGTGCCCGGTCGAGCCCGGTGAGCATGTGGTCGAAGGCCTCGTCCTCGGTGAGGTAGCCGGCGGTGCAGGAGGCGCGGGCGATGAACACCAGCCGCGCCAGATCCCAGGCGGTGGCGTCGTTCTGCAGCGGCGCGGGCAAGTTGTCGGTGATGCCGAGTTTGATGGCCTGCAGCCAGGCGTCGTAGTCCCGGTCGATACCGGCCGGACCTCGGTAGCCACGAAAACCCGACAGCGTGTGCAGGAATTCACGGTGCTCGTCGGCCAGCCCCGACCGGTCGACCCGCCCGGTGTCGGTGGCCGCGGCGACGGCGAGCGGGTGGACGAGCTCGAACAGCGGCGCGTGCATGCCCGCCAGTAGCCGTCGGATGGTGTCGCGCGCGTCCTCGGCGTGGTCGACGCCCCACGATTCGTGCAGGCCCTCGATCGCGGTCTCGCGGCGCGTGGCGGAACTGCCGGGCTCCTCCGGCAGGAAGGCGACACTGTCGCAGTAGGCGCCCCAGCTGCGCCCGTAGTAGGCGCCGACGGCCAGCGCCCTGATCCGGTCGTCGTCGAGCGCCGCGCCCGACCACACATCGGGTTCGGGGTCGATATCCGCGCCGGGAAACCCCGCCACGCGCGGTCGCCCGTGCACTGAGCCTGCCGATTGCATCCAGCCACCCCTCCGCCGAGCCGAACGTTGTGCTGCCAGATCTTACGGACGGGCGGCCTTCGGCGGAACCGAGTGTGTCGGTGGGCGGTACTACCGTCGGGGGATGGGCTACCGGGAACGTCGGTCACGGGTCGATCGCGCGGTGGTCTGGCAACGCACTGGCGGCGGTGCGGGCCAGGTCAGCGTGTTTCCCGACGGCTGCATGGACTTGATCTGGACCGAGGGCACCTTGCTGGTTGCGGGCCCGGACAGCCGTGCCGCACGGGTGCGTGCCGGTGTCGCCGATTTCGTCGGTATCCGGTTCGCCCCGGGTGCCGCACCGGCTGTGCTCGGCGTGCCCGCCGTGGAGCTGCTCGACCAGCGCGTCGAACTGGACAGGATCGTGCCCGCCGCCACGGCCCGCGCACTGCTCGATCGGGTCGACAACTCGCCCGACCGCGTTGTGGCTCTCGAATCCGTCGCCGTCGAACTCGCGGCCGCCGCGCCGTCACCGGACCCGATCCTCACCGGCATCGTCGACGCCCTGGCCGCGGGCGAATCGGTCGCCCACACCGCTGCCCGCGCGGGATTGTCGGCACGCATGCTGCACCGCCGCTCACTCGCGGCATTCGGTTACGGGCCCAAGATGTTGGCGCGAATTCTCCGATTTCAACGCACACTGGAAACCATCCGCGCGGGCACTCCGGCCGCCGAGGCAGCGGCCATGCACGGCTACGCCGACCAGGCACATCTGTCCCGCGACGTCCGTGACCTGGGCGGATGCACGGTGCGCAGCCTGCAACCCGGGTGAGGGTGCCCGGAAAGTCTCATTCGGCTCAGCTGCGATACGAAGTTATGCTCACTGTGCACGCCCCGTCGCATGTGCCAGGCCCAGTCCGAACCACGACGAGAGGATGTGACCCGATGATCGACGAATCCGTGTTCACCACGCTGCGTATCGAGGCCGAACGAGACGAAGTACGCCGACTTGTCGTCGGCGCCGTCGTCGTGCGCCACGACCGGGTCCTCATCCTGCGCCGCCGACGATCAGACTTCCTCAGCGGACGGTGGGAGTTGCCCAGCGGTGTCGTCGAGCACGGCGAGTCGCTCGACGACGCCCTGGCCCGTGAGGTAGCCGAGGAGACGGGCCTCGAGGTCACCGGGATCACCGACTACCTGGGCGACTTCGACTATCTGTCCGGCAACGGCGCGCGCACCAGGCAGTTCACCTTCGTCGTCGACGTCGCCACCACCGGACCCGTGCAACTCACCGAGCACGACGCTCACCTGTGGACCAAGCTGGACGGCGAACCGCCGGTCAGCGACGAGGTCCGCGAGGTGCTCGGCCGGTACCGGCGGCGTCTGCGCGACCCGCACGGCTGGTCGACCTATCCGCTGGGCAACGGCGCGTAGAGGTCGACACCGTGCCCGTCGGGGTCGGCGAGCGTCGCGTAGCGCTGGCCCCAGAAGGCGTCCCACGGCGCGAGTTCACCGTGGTAACCGGCGCCGACCAGGTCTTTGTACACCGAGTCGACCTCGGCCGGATCGGCGCAGCGGAACGCGAGGCTGCTCCGGTCGGGGCCGCTGGGCGGTTGCCAACCGGGGGAGAACGAGGCGACCGTCGCCTCGGTGTCCAGCAGCAGCCGCATCCCACCGGACAGGGGAGCCTCGGCGTGCCCCTCGGTCTCGCATCCCTCGGGAAAGTCCAGGCCGAGCGCACGATAGAAGGCCACCGAAACGGCCATGTCGGACACGATGATCGAGATGGCGTCGAGCTGAGGAGTCATGTCCGGCAGCGTATTCGGCGCGAAGGCCGGTCGTCTTGAACGAATCGGACATCAACGCGCGGGCACGGGCACCAATTCGGCGATGAGGTTGCCGATCAGGATCTGCAGATGATCGCGGATCCCGCGCACGACCTCGATCGGTTGCCCGGCCGGGTCGGACAGCACCCAGTCGCGATAGCTGATGCCCGGGAAATACGGGCACACCTCGCCACAACCCATGGTCACCACCACGTCGGAGAGCCCGACGACATCGTCGGTGAGCGGCTTGGGTCGTTCACCGGAGATGTCGATACCGATCTCGGCCATCGCCGCCACCGCGACGGGATTCAGTTCGTCGGCGGGCTCGCTGCCCGCGGTGCGGACCTCGATGCGATCGCCGGCCATGGCGCGCAGGAAGCCCGCCGCCATCTGTGATCGGCCCGCATTGTGGACGCAGACGAACAACACGCAGGGTGTGTGGGCCATGGTCGCCCTTTCGGTGCAGGGGCGAAGTGCTTGTGGCGCTTCGGATATCACCGCCATCATCGCATCAACCCGCGCGTGTGTGGGCGCGGCTACGGTGTTGTCCTGGGGTGTCCGCCTCAGTCGAGCGAACCGAGAACCCGGTTCACGTAGTCGTTGGCGAACACCCCGGTGGGGTCGAGGCGCTTGCGCACGGCCGCGAACCGATCCCAGTCGGGATAGCGTCCGCGCAGCGTCTCGGCGGTCTGGAAATGATGTTTGCCCCAGTGCGGACGACCGTCGAACCGGTCGAAGACCGCTTCGCAGGCGCGCAGGTACGGTTCCCATTCCATGCCCCGGTACTGGTGCACCGCGATGTAGCAGGTGTCGCGTCCGCTCGCGGGGGAGAGGAAGGCGTCGTCGGGTGCGACCCAGCGCACCTCGATCGGCATGGGCGTACCGAATTTCTTTGCGAGCGTGATCATCTCGCGAACCGCCTCGGCCGCGTGCGCGCGCGGGACCGCGTATTCCATCTCGTTGAAACGCACCAGGCGCGGGGTGGCGAACACGCGGTAGGAGCGGTCGCGCTGACGGTTGTTGCTGCCCGCGACGGTGGCCACGCGATGGATCAGCGGAACGGTCGCGGGAACAAGGCGACCCACCCGGCACAAGCCGTCGTAGAGATAGTTGGACAGCAGGATGTCGTTGACCCACTCGCTGATCGCGCCGCGTGGCTGTTCCGGCTCGGCGGTGCGATTGAGTGCCTTGGTCATCACGACGGAGCTGTGCGCGAAGGCGAAGAACTCGAAATGGTCGTTCCCGTCGACGAATTCGTCCAGATCGGCGAGGACGTCGGCCAGCGGCACCGGCCGTTCCACGCCTTCGAGCACGAACGACGGCTCGAGCTGCAGGGTCGCCTCGGTGACGATGCCGAGCGCGCCGATGCTCACCCGTGCCGCGCGCCAGCCCTCGGGATCGGTCTCCTCGTTCAGCTCCACCACGTTGCCGTCGGCGCACAGCACCTGCACCGAGTGCAGCGCCGCCGAGATGTTGCGCAGCCGCGCGCCGGTTCCGTGGGTGGCGGTGGCGGTGGCGCCCGCGACGGTCTGGGTATCGATGTCGCCCAGATTGGGGAAAGCCAGTCCGTGCTCGTGCAAAAGGGGGCTCGCCGCGTTCAGCGTCAGCCCCGCCTGCACGCGCGCGCGGCCGGTCGAGGTGTCGACGTCGAGCACCTTGTTCATGGCGCCGAGGTCGACGAGGGTGCCGTCGGTGAGCACGGCGTCGGTGAACGAGTGGCCCGAACCGGCGACGCGCACCGTCCGGCCCCGCGCCGCGGATTCGGTGACGATCCCGGCGAGCTCATCGACGTCACGCGGCGTCGCGACGACGGCGGGTGCGCAGCGCTGCTCGCCAGCCCAGTTCACCCAGGTGTTCTTGGTCATGTGTCCAACTGTAGAGGACCAAGTGTGACCCGCGCTACTGAGCGAACGAAAATCAGCGGCGACGACCCAGGCAGGCGGCCGATTTGGCCTGCTCCACCTCGGCGTCGGTGAGCGGCGGGACCAACAGCGGCCTGCGCGGCACGGCGTCGGTGCGCACGCCGTTCAGCGCCACGGCCATGTACCGCTGCCACACGTCGGGATTGACCGGTGCGGCGAACTCCATGAACGAGTTGACCATGTGGATCAGCGCGAAGAAGTCGGTGGTGGTGATGTCGGAGTGCACCGCGCCCGCGTCGCGCGCCCGGTCGACGATGGCCGCCACCGACGGCCGGATCCGCTCACGCATCTCGGCGAACCGGGTCGGGTCCTCTTCGAGTTCGAGCACCACCTCGCCGAAGCCGCGGTTGGTCGCCAGGTGATTGCAGGCGTGTTCGAAGAACTCGACAAGTGCCAGCCATGGGTCCGGATTGCGGTTCGCGGCGTCGGCCGCGTCGGCGAAGTCGACCATGTTCTGCTCGAACACCTCGACAATGAGGGCCCGCTTGTTGGCGAAGCGCCGGTAGACCGTGCCGACGCCGACACCCGCGCGCTCGGCCACGTCGTCGAGGGTGATTTCCAGGCCGTGTTCGGCGAAGAGTTCCCTGGCTGCGACCACGATGCGTTGCTGATTGCGGGCGGCATCGGCGCGCAGCCTGCGGGGCGCTGCGGCAGTCGTCGTGGCGTGATTCACAGGTGCATCCTACTCATTGCCGGATTAAGTGGAGGTGGTTTCTCCGTTACTCTGGTAGCTTCGATTGAAGCGGAGGCTATATCTCCGATTATGCCACCGAAATCACCGACCTAGACCTGCAAGGGGAGTCATGACCACCACACTCGACAAGGGGACGAGTCCCGCGTCCGGTGCGGACACCGGGAACCGGCGAGGCTCACACGCGTTGCGCTGGTGGGTGCTCGCCGTCCTCGGTATCGCGCAGCTGATGGTCGTGCTCGATGCGACGATCGTGAACATCGCGCTGCCGGCCGCCCAGGCCGACCTCGGCTTCGGTGACGCCGACCGCCAATGGGTCATCACCGGCTACGCGCTCGCCTTCGGCAGCCTGCTGCTGCTCGGCGGCCGCCTCAGCGACCTGTTCGGGCGCCGAAACACCTTCATCGTCGGCCTGGTCGGCTTCGCGGTCGCCTCCGCCATCGGCGGCGCGGCCAACAGCTTCGAGATGCTGGTCGCCGCCCGCGTCGGCCAGGGCGTGTTCGGCGCGCTGCTCGCGCCCGCCGCCCTCTCGCTGCTGACCGTCACCTTCACCGAACCCGGTGAACGCGCGAAGGCCTTCGGCATCTTCGGTGCCGTCGCCGGTGCCGGTGGCGCCATCGGCCTGCTGCTCGGCGGCGCGCTCACCGAGTGGGCGTCGTGGCGCTGGGCGATGTATGTGAACCTGATCTTCGCCGCCGTCGCGCTGGTGGGTGCGGTGCTGTTGCTGGCCAAGCACGTCAACGCCAGCTCGCGGCCCAAGCTCGACTGGCCCGGCACCATCACCGTCACCGCGGCGCTGTTCGGCATCGTCTACGGCTTCTCCCACGCCGAATCCCACGGCTGGAGCGACCCGACCACGTTGGCGTTCCTGATCGGCGGCGCCGTGCTGCTCGCGGTGTTCGTCTGGATCGAGACCCGCGTCGCGCACCCGCTGCTGCCGTTGCGCATCGTCACCGACCGCACCCGTGCCGGTTCCTACCTGACCGTGTTCATCATGGGCATCGGCATGTTCGCGATCTTCCTGTTCCTGACGTTCTACATGCAGCTGTCGCTGCAGTACTCGCCGATCATGACCGGCGTGGCGTTCATGCCGATGGTGTTCGGCATGGTTGCCTCGTCCACCACCGCGCCCTCGTTCCTGCTGCCCAAGGTCGGGCCGAAGGTCGTCATCAGTGGCGGCTTCCTGGTCGCCGCGGCGGGCATGGTGTGGCTCACCTTCATCGGTCTGGACAGCAGCTATGTCACCCACATCCTGCCCGCGCTCGTCCTGCTCGGCCTGGGCCTCGGTGGCGCCATGTCGGTGGCGTTCCAGGGCTCGACCGCAGGCGTGCAGCACGACGACGCCGGTGTCGCCTCGGCGATGGTGAACACCAGCCAGCAGGTCGGTGGTTCCATCGGCACCGCGCTGCTCAGCACGATCGCGGCCTCGGCGATGACCGATTACGTGTCCGCGCACGAGCCGGGTCCGCTGACCATGGCCCAGGGCGCGATCGAGAGCTACACCACCAGCTTCTGGTGGGCGGCGGCCACTTTCGTGCTCGGTGCGATCGTGATCGGTGTGCTCATGCCGAACAAGGTGCCCGCCCCCGCCGAGGGCGAGATGGTGCTCGCGCACTGATCGACCTGTCGTAAACCGATGGCCCGGACCGAGACTCGGTCCGGGCCATCGGCGTTCGCGCGGGGTGGCTGCTGGGGGTTTGCCGGACGCGCACCGCGCGCTAGTTTGTCGGGGGTACTCGATACCATGAGCAACGACCACCGTCGGACTAGCAGGGGAGGGCAGTGCATGGCATCGCGGGCCCCGGCGCTCGACCCGGCCGTCCTCGCGGCGATCTCGGTGGGCGGTGGTCTCGGGGCCACGGCCAGATACGGTGTGGGCCAGTGGTGGCCGGTGCGTCCTGGGCAATTTCCGTGGTCGACGCTGACTGTCAATGTGGTCGGCTGCTTCGCCCTCGGGGTGCTGATGGTCGTGGTCACGGAGTTCTGGTCGGCGCCGATGCTGGTTCGCCCGTTCCTCGGGATCGGGGTGCTCGGCGGGTTCACTACTTTCTCCACCTTCGGCCTCGAGCTTCGTACACTGATCGACACCGGTTCGCCGGGCACGGCCGTGGCCTATCTCGCTCTCTCGGTCCTCGCGGGCCTCGGCGCGATGGCGCTCGCCATGATCGGGACCCGCTGGGCGGCAGGCAGCGTGGGGCAGAGCACGTGAATCCGACGACGGAAGGGGGCCATCCGATGGTCGCGATGTGGGCTCCCACGGCGGGAGGCCGGCGATGACCGCGGCACTCGTGTTCGCGGGCGGAATGCTCGGTGCCCCCGCGCGTTACCTCGTCGATCGGGCGGTCTCGGCGCGGTTCCCGGCCGGGCTGCCGTGGGGGACGTTGACGGTTAACATTGTCGGTTCGGCGTTGCTCGGGGGCCTGATCGGCGCGAGCGCGGGCAGTACTCTGCTGGCGTTCGCGGGAATCGGTTTCTGTGGTGCGCTGACCACGTTCAGCACATTCGGTTACGAGACCATACGTCTGGTGACCGAGGGCGCCTACGTGTATGCCCTGGGCAACGTCGCGATCAGTGTCGCGGCGAGCTTGGCCTCGGTGTACGCCGCCGCGTCCCTGACCAACTGGTTGTGCGCATGATCCTCATGACCAGCCGCGCCCAGCCGACACGGAAGGGAACACCCACCATGGCCCACGATCGCGCCGGACGGCCCGCCCGCCCGACCGACCTGGTGGATATCGCTCACCTGGTCACCGCGTACTACAGCCGCGTGCCCGATCCGGCCGAACCGAGCCAGCAGGTGGTCTTCGGCACCTCGGGTCATCGCGGGTCCAGCGAGGACAGCGCGTTCAACGAGGCGCACATCATGGCCATCACCCAGGCGATCGTCGAGTACCGCGCCACCCGCGACATCACCGGTCCGGTGTACCTGGCGCGCGACACCCATGCCCTGTCCGAGCCCGCCTGGACCACCGCGCTCGAGGTCCTCGCGGGCAACGACGTCACCGCCGTGATCGACGCCCGCGGCCGCTACACCCCCACGCCCGCGCTGAGTCATGCTGTGCTGCGCCACAATCAGGGCGGAACCAAGCACCAGGCCGACGGCATCGTGGTGACCCCCTCGCACAATCCGCCGCGCGACGGCGGCTTCAAATACAACCCGCCGCACGGCGGTCCCGCCGATACCAAGGCCACCGACGCCATCGCCGCGCGCGCCAACGAACTGCTGCGCGGCGGCCTGGCCGAGGTGAAGCGGGTGTCGCTGGAACAGGCGATGAAGACCCATGTGCAGCGCTACGACTACCTCGACCACTACGTCGCCGACCTGCCGAACGCGCTGAACCTGGACGCGATTCGCGGCGCGGGCATCCGCATGGGCGCCGACCCGATGGGCGGGGCGAGCGTGGACTACTGGGAGGAGATCGGGCAGCGCTTCGATCTCGAACTCGAGGTGGTCAACCCGTTCGTCGACCCCACCTGGCGTTTCATGACCCTCGACAGCGACGGCAAGATCAGGATGGATCCGTCCTCGCGCCACGCCATGGCCGGACTGGTCGGCATCAAGGACGACTACGACATCTCCACCGGCAACGACGCCGACGCCGACCGTCACGGCATCGTCACCCCCGACGGCGGCCTGATGAACCCCAACCACTTCCTCGCGGTCGCGATCGAATACCTCATCGCCAACCGGATGTGGTGGGACGCGCTCACCAAGGTCGGCAAGACGGTTGTCACGTCCTCGATGGTGGACCGGGTGGTCGGTGTGCTCGGCCGCGATGTGTACGAGGTGCCGGTCGGGTTCAAGTGGTTCGTGCCCGGATTGTTCAGTGGCAGTTTGGCTTTCGGTGGTGAGGAGAGCGCGGGCGCGTCGTTCCTGCGGATGGACGGCACCGTGTGGACCACCGACAAGGACGGCATTCTGCTGGCGCTGCTGGCCGCCGAAATCGCGGCCGTCACCGGTCAGACCCCCTCGGCTCGCTACGGCGAGCTCGAACGTCAGCACGGTAGCCCCGCTTACGCGCGCATCGACGCCGTCGCTACCAGCGAGCAGAAGGCCAAGCTCGCGCGGCTCAGCGCCGACGCCATCACCGGTACCGAGATCGCCGGCGAGGAGATCACCGGCATCCTCACCACCGCACGCGGCAACGGAGCCCCCCTCGGCGGGCTGAAGGTGATCACCGAGAACGCCTGGTTCGCCGCCCGCCCGTCGGGCACCGAGGACAAGTACAAGATCTACGCCGAATCCTTCCTCGGTTCCGAGCATCTGACCCAGGTGCAGGCCGCCGCCGAGGAGATGGTGAATCAGGCGCTGATCGAGTGAGTACCGCGACAAAGGTTCGGCTACCCGCCGAGATCTGGGTGCTGATCGCGGCGGCGTTCGTGATCGCGCTCGGCTTCGGGCTGGTGGCGCCGGTGCTGCCGCAGTACGCCCGCGAATTCGGGGTCGGTATCGCGGCCGCGTCGGCGATCGTGAGCGCCTTCGCGTTGATGCGCTTGCTGTTCGCCCCCGCCAGCGGGCGGCTGGTGCAGAAGCTCGGCGAGCGGCGGGTGTATCTGGCGGGCATCCTCATCGTCGCGGTGTCGACCGGTGCGTGCGCGCTGGCACAGACGTATTGGCAACTGCTGGTGTTGCGGTCGCTCGGCGGGATCGGGTCGACGATGTTCACGGTGTCGTCGATGGCGTTGATCATCCGGGTGTCGCCGCCTGCCGCGCGCGGCCGGGTCTCCGGTGTGTATTCGACCAGCTTCCTGATCGGTTCGCTGGTCGGTCCGCTGGTCGGCGGTGCGCTGGCCGGGCTCGGTTTGCGCGCCCCGTTCGTCATCTACGCGCTCGCCCTGCTCGTCGTGTGCGTGATCGTGTTCGCCGGTTTGCGCGAATCACCGGTCCTGAAGGACGACAGTGCGACGACCACACCGGAACTGACCTTCCGGCAGGGCTGGTCGGAGCCCGCGTATCGCGCGGTGCTGCTGTCGAGTTTCGCCGGCGGTGTCGCGGTGTTCGGTGTGCGGATGGCGTTCGTCCCGTTGCTGGTGGTGGAGACCCTGCGGCAGGAACCCGGCATGGCCGGTGTCGCGCTCACCGTGTTCGCGGCGGGCAACGGTGCGGTGCTGTTCGCCTCGGGTCGATTATCCGACCGGCTCGGTCGCAAACCGTTCCTGATCCTCGGCTCGGTGATCTGCGCGGTCGGCACCGGCGCGCTCGGTTTCGCGCAGTCGCTGCCGTGGTTCCTGCTCGCCTCGTTCGTGGCGGGCATCGGTTCCGGCATGTTCAGCCCGGTGCAGCAGGCGGCGCTCGCCGATGTGCTCGGCAGCCGGGCACGCGGCGGCCCGGTCCTCGCGGCGTTCCAGATGGCGGCCGACCTGGGCGCGGTCCTCGGCCCGATCGTCATCGGTGAGGTCGCCGACCGCACGTCGTTCGGGGTCGGCATGGCGGTGACCGGGGCGGTGCTCGCGGTGTCGGCGACGGTGTGGGTGTTCACTCCTGAGCCGTCGCGGATCGTGCACCCCGAGGACCCACAGCACCCCGACCATGCGGGCGACGGCCTCGACCCGCAATGCACCTGCGACGGTCCCGACGGGTCACCCGTCGTGCGTGACGGCATGGTTCCCGCAGCCCGTCGCCCGGTCGACATGGAGAAATAGAGAAATAGCTGGTAGAGCTGATATCGGCGTGCCCGGGCGGCACGCCGATATCGGCTCGAGGCAGAGTGGACGGGTGGGCACAGCCGGTTCTTCGCACAATCCACGTCCCGTGTCGAGCAACACCACCTACGCGCTGGGCGCGGTGGCTCTCGTCGTGATCGGGCTGATCGTGTTCGCCGTCTACAAGTGGAGCGCCGAACCACCAGCCGTCCGCAACGACGGCTACGGCGCTGTGCGCGAGGCGGCGGTGCAGGTCAGCACCACGCCGGAAGGGGTGATCCGGCTCGGCCGCCCAGACGCCGCGAAAACCATCGATATCTTCGAAGACCCGCTGTGCCCCGCGTGCGGGGTGATGGAGACCAGCTACGGCCAGGAACTCGCCCAGAAGATCGACGAGGGCAAGCTAGCCGTGAACTACCACCTCGTCGCGTTCCTCGACGACCAGTCCAAGAGCAAGGACTACTCCACTCGCGCCATCGCGGCTAATCTCTGTGTCGCCCAAACAGGTTCGGGCCCCACCTACGGCAAGTTCCACAAGGCCCTGTTCGTCGACCGCCAGCCCGACGAAGGCGCCGAGGACCTGAGCAACCCCGCCCTGGCCACCCTCGCCACCGAATCCGGTGCCCCCGAATCCGTGGCCGCCTGCATCACCCACGCCACCCAGCGCGACGCCGCCGCGACCGCCGCGAAATCGGCCCTCGCCGACCTCGACGCCCGCACGGGCAACAAATCCGCCACCCCCACCATCTACGACGGCACAACCACCGTCGACTGGCGCGACGAAAACTGGGTCACCACCCTCGCCCCCTGACCCACGTGAGGTTGCGCACATCCTAGACCCCCTCCGCGCCGCCCGCTCATGATCCCAACCCCCGAGCCCTCTCCTGAATCGCCCCGTTTTCGCCATCTACCAGCCGATTTGTTCTCCCGGAGAACCATGGTGTAACTTCATTCAGGCAGCAGCGAGAGCAGCTGAAACAACAGAACACGGGGCTATGGCGCAGCTGGTAGCGCACCACACTGGCAGTGTGGGGGTCAGGGGTTCGAGTCCCCTTAGCTCCACCCGAAACAAAAGGTCCGGCTTTTCAGCCGGGCCTTTTGTCGTTCCGCGCGAGTGGGTGGGTGCGGCCGTGGCAACGATCGACTGCCGAGATTGTGGCCCACCGCTAGGCTCCTCGATGTGTACGACATCGCGAAGAATGCGGGATTTGCTGGGGCGCACGCAGTGTGGAGTGTGAGCGACTCGGATTTACTGATACCGCTGATCGGATACGTCGATGCCGACGGGTCGCAGGGGTTGGAGCGGTTTCTTGTAGACGATGTCGCGGACGGGGCGCGGCTGGGGGCCGAACGACTGCGGACGGGGCGGCCGGGCTGGGTCCATGCCGCGCTCGTCGTCGACGCTTTCTTGCGCTTGCCGGCCGGGCGGCAGGATGCACTCGTCATCGAGGCGACCGACTACGCCCCGCAGCGGCGGTCGATAAAGATGGCCATTCCTTATCGCCCGCACACGACTGCCGAAGGTTTCGCCGTGTACCGCCCGAAATTCCTCGGCACCAGTGGTTTCGACGATCCCGACTACGACGCGATCGCGGAGGCTTTCTTCTCCGGCGTCGACTCCCATGAGCAGGCCGCGGCCGTGTGGAACGCCCACCTTCTCGACGAGTCCGTTTGACCCGAGCCCGTCGACGGCGCGTCATACGTTCTTGTCACAGTTTCCCCGGGCGCACTGTCCTTGTTGTCGACACCACAGGAACACCTGTCGAGACGAGGTTCGGTCATGGACATCAGCACGGGGCACGCCATCGAGACAATGGACGATCTGCGTCGCCATCTGCAGTGGGCGATCGAGCTCGAGCACGCGACCATCCCGCCGTACATGTGCGCGTTGTATTCGCTGGAGCCGGGCGCCAATGCCGAAGCGGCACAGGTCATCAGCAGCGTCTTCGTAGAGGAGATGCTGCACCTGGCGCTGGCGGCGAATCTGCTCAATGCGGTGGGCGGTGAGCCCAAGCTCGACGCGCCCGAATTGCTGCCCGCGTACCCGCATCCGCTGCCGCACGGCGATCGATCCGTACAGATACAGCTCGCGCCGTTCGGCTCCGAAGCCCTCGAATTGTTCTTGAACATCGAACGGCCCGCCTCGGCGGACGCGCTACCCGAGTCCGACGGTTATCACACGATCGGGCAGTTCTACGCGGCCGTCGAACTCGGTCTCGTCACGCTGGTCGACACCCTCGGCGAGGAGGTCGTGTTCTGCGGCGACCCCGGTCGCCAGCTCCACGAGATGCACTTCAACAGCGGTGGCGGACAGGTCGTTCCGGTGCACGACCTGAAGTCGGCGCTGACGGCGCTGGCCGAGATCGTCGAGCAGGGCGAAGGCGCGGCGCGGACCGAGGTGTGGGACGGCGAGAAGGACGTCTTCCATCCCGATCGAGATGAGGTCGCTCACTTCTATCGCTTCCTGGAATTGAAGGAAGGTAGGCGATTCCAACTCGGTGACACCCCGCAGTCCGGGCCCACCGGTGAGCCGATCGTGTTCGACCCCGACAAAGTGCTGCCGATGCGCCCCACCCCGCGCACCGCCGACTATCCGGAGGGCAGCGCGGTCCGCCTCGCGCAGGAGGAGTTCAACAACACCTACTGCCTGCTGCTGTATCTGCTCGAGGACACCTTCAACGGCAGCCCGTCGCAGATGCGGGACGCGGTGGGGACGATGTACGCGTTGAAGTCCCAGGCCCAAGCTCTCATGAAGATGCCGAGCGGCGACGGCCGCACCACCGCTGGGCCGACCTTCGAATACGTCGCGCCGCAGGACCGAGCGTAGTCACAGGGCCTCGGCACGCGCGCCGTCACAAAATCACCGCCTGCCCTGTCCTTGATGTAGCGGAGTCTCGCCGGCCCCGCGGCAATGTCCGGACGAAAGGAATGAGCATGAAGATCGTCGTCATCGGCGGTACCGGCCTGATCGGCTCCAAGCTCGTCGCACGACTCGGTGAGCACGGCCACCAGGCGGTTCCGGCCGCACCCAACACCGGTGTGAACTCGCTCACCGGTGAGGGCGTCAAAGAAGTACTGCAGGACGCGAACGTGGTGATCGATGTTTCCAATTCGCCGTCGTTCGCCGACGACGACGTGCTGGAGTTCTTCCGGACCTCCACGACGAACCTGCTCGAGGCCGCCGCCGCGGCCGGTGTCGGGCATTACGTGGCACTGTCGGTGGTGGGTTCGGAACGGCTGCCGGATTCCGGGTACCTGCGGGCGAAGGTGGCGCAGGAGGAGCTGATCGAGGGATCGGGCCTGCCGTATTCCATCGTGCGCGCCACGCAGTTCTTCGAATTCGCCGGTGGGATAGCGGATTCCGCGACCAGCGACGGTCAGGTGCGGCTGCCGGCTTCCAGTATGCAGCCGATGGCCGCGGACGATGTGGCTGCGGCTGTCGGTCGTACCGCGGCGGGCGAGCCGAAGAACGGCACCATCGAGGTCGGGGGCCCCGAGGTCATCGCTCTCGACGAATGGATCCGCACCGTGCTGAGCGCGCGCTCGGATGCGCGCACGGTGGTCACCGATCCCGAGGCCCGGTATTTCGGGGCGGTGCCGCAGCGCGAGCTGCTGCCCGGAAGCCACGCGCAACTGGCGCAGACGCGGCTGTCGGAGTGGCTCACCAGCAACTGACCTGTTCGCGCGGGCGGGATCGGCCCGCCCGCGCGAACTGTCCCCTTCGGAAGGGAACGAAGCGAATGCTCACACCCGAGGAACGTCAGATCGCGACGTCGGTGCTCGTCGTCGGTACCGGCGGATCCGGCCTGCGTGCGGCGATCGAACTGGCCGAGCGCGGCATCGACGTCCTGGTGGTGGGAAAGCGGCCGAAGGCGGACGCGCACACCACCCTCGCCGCGGGCGGTATCAACGCCGCGCTGTCGACCATGGACGTCGAAGACAGCTGGCAGCAGCACGCGGCCGACACGATCACCGAAAGCTACCTGCTGGCGCGGCCTGATACCGCTCGGATCGTGGCCGAGAATGCCGCGCGCGGAATCGAGGATCTCGAGCGCTGGGGCATGCCCTTCGCTCGCGAATCCGACGGACGGATCTCGCTGCGATTCTTCGGCGCGCACACCTACCGACGCACCGCGTTCGCCGGTGACTACACCGGCCTCGAGATCCAGCGAACCCTGGTGAACCGGGCCGCGCAGCTCGGCATCCAGATCATCGATACCTGCTATGTGACCCGAATCCTGGTGCGTGACAACGTGGTTTTCGGCGCCTACGGTTTCGATCTCGACAGCGGCGAGCGCTATGTGTTCCGAGCCGACGCGGTGATCCTCGCTGCCGGTGGGCACACCCGCATCTGGCGCCGCACCTCTTCGCGACGTGACGAGAACACCGGTGATTCTTTCCGGCTCGCCGTCCTCGCGGGCGGCCGGATTCGTGACCCCGAGCTCGTGCAGTTTCACCCGTCCGGGCTCATCGAACCCGAGAACGCGGCAGGCACACTGGTATCGGAGGCCGCACGGGGAGAAGGTGGCATCCTGCGCAACGCCGCTGGAGAACGCTTCATGCGGCGCTACGACGCGGAACGCATGGAGCTCTCGACCCGCGATCGAGTTGCACTGGCCGCCTACACCGAGATCAAAGAGGGGCGAGGGACCCCGAACGGTGCTGTCTGGCTGGATGTTTCGCACCTGCCTCGCGAAACGATCATGCGGCGGCTACCGCGCGTCTACCAGACGATGCTGGAGCTGCAAATGCTCGACATCACGCGCGATCCGATCGAAATCGCGCCCACGGCACACTATTCCATGGGCGGAGTGTGGGTTCGCTCCGAAGATCACGGCACCGGCGTCGACGGCCTCTACGCGATCGGCGAGGCGTCGAGCGGTCTGCACGGTGCCAACCGGCTCGGCGGCAACTCGCTGATCGAACTGCTCGTCTACGGCCGGATCGTCGGCGAGGCGGCAGCGCGGTACTCGGCCGAGCAAGAAGCGCAGCGTCGCTCCCGGGGTGCGCTCGTCGAGGCCCGCGCCGAGATCGATGAGCTGCTGGCGGTCGACGGGCAGGAGAACGTGCGGGCCCTGCAACGTGCCGTGCGCGACACCATGACCGAGCACGCCGGCGTGGTGCGCGACGAGCCCGGAATTCGGGCGGGCCTGGCCGAGCTCGACGAAGTCGAGGAGCGGATGACGAATATCGGCGTGCACCCCGACGCCGCCGGGTTCCAGGACCTGGCGCACGCCTTCGATCTGAAGTCCTCGGTGCTCGCCGCACGCGCCACCCTGGAAGCCGCGCTGGAGCGCCGCGAAACCCGTGGCTGCCACAACCGGTCCGATTACCCCGACCTGGATCCGGCGCTGCGGGTGAACCTGGTGTGGTCGGGTCCCGGCAAGCTCGAACGCGAGGAGATCCCCGCCGTCCCCGACGATATCGCCCGGCTCATGCGAGATGTATCGACGGAAGGCAAATTGGTCGAATGACGGCGTCGTGTGGGCGCACTCGCCGGGGCTGCTCGCGTACGGCCGGCGCGAGTAAGGTCGTGGGAGTCGGTGGCCGAATCGAGGCGAGGGATATGAATCACGCGATTGCCGGTGGCGCCGGAACGACCGCGCGATGAGCGGACCTGCGGGCACCGACCTGGGCAAAGCCGTCGAGGACTTCTCCGCGCACAAGGGACGGCTGTTCGGCATCGCCTACCGAATGCTCGGCACTGTCGCCGACGCCGAGGACGTCGTCCAGGATGTCTGGGTGAAGTGGCAGTCCTACGCCGACCGCGATTCCGTGCGTGATGTGGAGGCCTTCCTCGTCACCGTGACCACCCGGCAGGCGATCAACGCCACGCAGACGGCGCGGGTCCGCCGGGAAACCTATATCGGCCCGTGGCTGCCCGAGCCAGTGGACACCAGTGCTGATCCCTCGCTCGGTGCGGAGCGCGCGGAGGTATTGGAGACCGCGGTCCTGGTGGTCCTGGAGAAGATGACGCCGACCGAGCGGGCGGCGTTCGTCCTGCGGGAAGCTTTCGACTACCCCTACGGCCGGATCGCCGAAGTCCTCGAAATCAAAGAACCGGCCGCCCGGAAACTGGTGAGCCGGGCACGCCAGGCCATCGAGTCCGACCGGCAGGTATCCGTCGACACCGTGCATCAGCGACGTCTGCTCGCTGCCTTCCTGAATGCCGCGCGCGCGGGTGAATTCGATGAGCTCGAGGCGCTTTTCGCCACCGATGTCGCCAGCTACTCCGACGGCGGCGGCGCGGTGCGCAATGCTTCGCGCATCCCGGTATTCGGACGCACGCGCGTGGCGAAGTACGTGGCCGCGTTCGCCTCACACTTCTGGACGGGGGTCGACATCGACTGGGTCGACGCCAACGGTCGCGCGTCGGTGGTGATCAGCCGCGACGGAGTCGCCATCGCCTGGCTCGCGGTCGGTGCGGCCGACGACGAGACGATCGACCGGCTCTACTGGGTGTTCAACCCCGCAAAGCTCGGTCATATCGCCCATGTCGTCGCTGTCCCGGGGGACTCCGCCGCGCCGTGAAACACCATCGGCGCCGGTGTCAACCACGAATGGCGATCGTCGAGAAAACCACGGTCAGCCTTTCGCGTTCGCTGTGTTCCCCCTTGTATTGGCCGCGACGGCCGTCGCCGACCGCAATTGCATCGAATTTTACTGGGGCACAAAATGTTTGGTCGTATCCGACACAACGCCGTGCTGTGCGTTGTAGTCCGACCCAGCACCCGACCGCCGAAATGAGCAATGATGCAATCTGGCCGCCCGGACCACGTCTGCGGCGTCGAAACCGAGTCCGCGGACGCCTGTAGTCGCGATGGCGCCCGAAGATCTCGCCTGCTGCCGTGCAGTGCGAACCCGCAGGCACAGTCCTCAACCGTAGGTAAACCCCCAGGTCTCCGGACCTGGGGGTTTGCTGTTGCTACTGAAGGCCCACTCTGGATGGGCGTTGAGCAGGGAAGTTCTTGGTACCGAACGGTGAGGCGGGGATGTTCCGCCCAGTCCTAGACGATTTCCGAGGTTCCCGAGCAGTTGACCACCTGGGGGACGAAGCCGCTGTTGTGCACGGTGAAGTCGGTGCGGACGATGCCGGTGCCGGTGGGGGGACGGAAGTAGAGGGTGCTGCCGTTGCCGATGATGAATCCCACGTTGCCGCTTTGAGTTTCCGAACCGGAAGCGCCGGTGGTGAGGTTCGTCCAGTTCAGGGTGACCGTCGTTGTGTAGCCACCCCACACGCTGCCGCCCGCGTGGATGGTGAAGTACGGAACGCCCGGGGCGCCGTACGGCTGCGCCCCGATGACCTGACCGCTGTAGGGCTGGTCGACGATATTCGGGCTGACACCGCGACAGATCGTCACCTCCCAGCTGCTGGGGGCCGCAGTCGCCGCCCCCGCACCGGACATCACCATCGCCCCCGTGACTAATCCTGCGGCGGCAGTCTTCCAGCCAATTTTCTTCTGCATCAAGATTTCTCGTCCTTCTCCAGGTTTGATCATCGACACTCGGAACCTACCGGAGCCACGTCTGGCGGTCATGGGAAGCGGGGAGGAGATCTTATTGGTTGTGGTCTGGCGATAGTCGGCCGTCGTGCGGCGTTGTCTGCGGTGCCGTTCGCGCCTGGGCGCGCGCCAGTGTCCATCGCCGACGCCTTCTTCACCGGTGTCGACTCCCACGAGCAGGCCGCGGCCGTGTGGAACGCCCACCTCGTCGACGAGTCCGTCTGACGCATCGGCACGCGCGGAGGAATTCGGTCGCCATCGATCTGCAACCCGTTCACCCGGCCGTGGCCTCCATACGCCATGCTTGTGCGGTGGTTATAGCGTCTGATGTCGTCCCCGTGCGTGGCAGTGAGTTCTCGGTCCTGTTGCGTCGTGTCCGGGAGGCGAACCTCTTGGACCGGCGGTTGCGGTATTACGGGTGGAAGAGTGCGCTCACCGCGGCGGCTTTCGTCGCTGGTTGGGCGGCGTTTTTCGTCATCGGGGACTCGTGGTGGACGCTGCTCGTCGCGGCGTTCCTAGCGATGGTGTTCTCGCAGATCGCCTTCCTCGGCCACGACGCCGGGCACAAGCAGATCTTCGCGGGCCGGAAGGCCAACTACCTGTACGGCTTGATCGCGGGCAATCTCGCGATCGGGTTGAGCATCGGCTGGTGGACCAGTAACCACGCCCGCCATCACGCCCACCCCAATACCGAGGGCATGGACCCGGACGCGATGGGCGTGCTGGCGTTCTCCGGCGAGCGGGCGCGGACCGGCAAGGGTTGGCGCCGTTTCATCTTCCGATTCCAGGGGTGGTTGTTCTTCCCGCTGCTGCTGCTCGAAGGCGGCAGCCTGCACTGGAAGAGCATCGTGGCGGTTTTCCGCTGGCCGATCGCGAACCGCGTCTGGGAGGGTGCGCTTCTCGCCGCCCACTTCGTCGGTCTGCTGTCGGCGGCGTTCCTGGTGCTGTCGCCGGGCAAAGCGCTGGTGTTCATCGCCGTGCAGCAGGGCCTGTTCGGGCTGTACATGGGTTCGACGTTCGCGCCCAACCATAAGGGCATGGAAGTCCTGCCCGAGGGCGACAACACCGACTTCCTGCGTCGTCAGGTCCTCACCTCGCGGAATGTGCGCGGCAGCTTCCTCGTCGACCTGGCGATGGGCGGCTTGAACTACCAGATCGAACATCACCTGTTCCCGTCGATGCCGCGTGCCAATCTGCGCCACGCGCAGCCGATCGTCGCGGGCTTCTGCGACGAGATCGGCGTGCCGTACTGCGAGACAGGTCTTTTCGAGTCCTACCGGCAAGCGCTGACCCACCTGGACGAGGTCGGCCGCCACGCGAAGTAGGTCAGTGCTCGCAGAGGTAGAACTCCCGCTCGAAGTATTCCTCGTTGTGTTCGTCGACGAAGAACTTGCGTTCGTGCATCAGTTGTTCGCGGAATTCCTCGGCCTGAGCCCTGGTCATGGTCGAGGTGGGTGACCACGGCTGCTGCGGTGGGACGTCGGCGGTCGAGGTGATGGTGACCGACGGGTCCACCAGGAAGAAGGCCACGATCTTTCGGTGACCGTTGCGGGTCGGGTCGTCGAGCCGGAACGGGGCGACACGGTGCTGGTAGATGTTCGGAAAGGCCACGCAGCGGCCGGTTTCGGTGCGGACCGAGCCCAGTTCCTGGTTGAGCGCGTCCTCGTCGTCGAGACCGTAGACCTCGCGGACCCCGGTGCGGTCGTTCTGCTCGTAGTACGGCTCGTCGATGGCGGTGCGGAAGCCGAGCAGGCTGTCGGTGATGTTGTCGCTGTCCCAGTAGTAGATGGCGGTGGCGACGATGCGTTCGTTCAGCATGGCCTCGACATGCCATGAACCACCGGGATATTCGGGCTTGTCCGGGGTGAGGTGGATGTTGGCGAGTTTGACGATCACCTGCAGGCGGCGGCCGCTGAGTGTGACGGTGTGGGTGTCGTCCCGCTCGGGCGGCTGGAATTCGGGCGCGTCGGGGATGGCGGGGCGTCGTTCCTCCCACCACTTCTCCATGGCTTCCTCGTAGGCTTCCTCGGCCGCCTCGTCGTCGTCTTCCGGGGGTTGTGGTTCGGTGTCCTCGTACCAGCCGAACGGGTCGGCGACAATGCGCACTCGTTTCGGTGCACGCAGATCGGTGAGCACGTTCTCCAGCAGGGGCAGCGTCCGGCCGAAGAGCTCGGGGAGGACGGCGGCGAGCTCCTGATGGCGGTCCGGGTCGACATTGTTCACAGAGGAAAGGAACGCCACGGAACCGTCGTCGCCGACCTCGACATCGGTGGGCAACCACTGGAAATTCTTCGAATGCGAGGCCGACTCGGCGTTCTTCTCCGGAGTGGGCCACGGTGCGTCCTCGGGCAGGCTCACACCGCGCACCAGGCAGTACATCGAGGGATGCACCAGATCGAGCACCTGCCCGTCGGATCCCGGATGCCAATCCAGCTCCGCCGCAGGCACTTCCTCCAGCACCCGCACCGCCTCGGCCAACCGTTTGCGCAGATCCTCGTCGACCACCGAGTCCGACTGCCACACCCCGTCGACAGCCGACACCTCGATCCCGCGCTCCGCATCACGAAGCTCGGCGTAATACCCCAATTCATCGAGCACATAACGGATCTGCGCCTGCGTCATCCCCTGCTCGGCCGCCTCCCGCGACCACCGCGCCACGATCTCGGCATCCTCGCGCTTGCGATACCACTCCGCCTTATCCCGGATACTCGCACTCAACCGCATCATCTCGAGCTCCCGCACCGTCCGAACAGGCGCGACACACGCCACATGGGCGGCACGAAAGGGCAACGGAAACAGATCCAACTCAGTCAATTCTCTGATCTCTCAACAGTTCTGCCGCACCCACGGCGGCTCCGCAGATGCACCTGCGACCCTGCCACAGAACTGCCTCCCGACCCATCCCCGTTGGCCGATCCGAGGCCCATGCGACGGCGTGAGGCGACGCATGGGCCCGAGTGTTCAGCGAAGTGCGACCTGGGCGCCGCCCGAGAACATGGAGTCGTGGAGTTCGAGCGAGGTGGGAACGGTACCCGCCGGCACATCGAAGACGACGACCACGTCGACCGAATTTCCCGGATTGATGTCCGACATCATGGCGCTGTCGTCGTTGACGTTGATTCCGGCCATCGTGTCGTTTTCGAACTCTCTGCCCTGATCATCGAAGAGCTTCTGGTTGCTCGCGAAGTAGGACTGAGGCTTACCTCCGATATTGGTGACGGTGAGGTGTACCGCGATGTACTCACCCTGCGCAGTCTTCTGCAGATAGGGATTGTCCCCGATGACCTTCACCGGTGGGTCTACCGCAGTCACCGTGAACTCGAACTTGCCGTCGCGAACGGGCGTACCGGCCGGCGCCGGCCCTTCCTCGGTAGGGGCAGGCGCAGCCGGTTTGGCCGGGGCGGTGGGTTTGCCCACGGCAGTAGTGAACGTCGCGGCGGTCTTGCTGTTGTCGCTGTCGTCGGACAACACGGCCACGCATCCGCCGAACCCGCAGAGTGCGAGAAAGCCACCCACGACGGCCAGAATGATCGTGTTCGCATTGCTCTTGGGCGGCCGAGGAGGGTGGGGATACCCGGGGCGCCCGCCGTAGGGCTGCTGTGGGTAAGGCTGCTGTGGATACGGCGGGTTGGTCAAGTGGGTTCCTCTCCAGCGAGATCTCCAGGGTTACTGCCAGTCGGTAGGAGATCTCCACCGCAGGCCGGGATGTTACGCGGCTAACAGGATTTCAGCGTTTAGCTGCTGTCGGCTTGGGTAAAGGCGGCCTCTGTGTGGTTCACAGACGTGGGTCGGTAGGGGTGGATTCCATGGCGAGGACCGCGAACACGAGTTCGTGGACCCGCCACAACGGTTCGCCGGAGGCGAGGGCGTTGAGGGCGGTCAGGCCGAGGGTGTGTTCGCGGAGGGCCAGGCCGCGTTTGCGGTTGAGGTTGCGGTCTCGTAGGCGGGAGAGGTGTTCGGGGGCTGTGTAGTCCGGGCCGTAGATGATGCGGAGGTATTCGCGGCCTCGGCATTTGATGCCGGGCTGGACGAGTTTGCCCTTGGTGCGGGTGGACAGGCCTGCGTAGGGCTTGATGACCATTCCTTCGCCGCCCGCGCCCGTGAGGTCGAGCCACCAGGTGGTGGCCTCGGCTTCGGCGGACGGGTCCGACAGGTCGACCACGCGGCGGTCGGTGGATCGGAACGTGGTGGGGTCGGCGGCGACCAGGCGGTCGCAGATGTCGAGGTGCCAGCCGTGATCGCGGTCGGCGAAGGTGGTGCCTTCGGCGGCGAGCAGGGCGAACGGTGCGAGCGCCACGCCGTCGAGATCGTCGGTGGGCCAGCAGTAGCGACGGTAGGCGGTGGTGAAGTCGTCGGCGTTCGCGGCGCGGGCGGCCGTGCGATCACGCAGGGCGGTGAGGTCGAGACCGCGGTCGACGCCCGCTTCCAATGCGGCCAGCGCCGAGGGGAGGGCGGAGCGTGCGGCCGCACCGGCCGCGGCGTACTGGGTGCGGATCAACCCGCCCGCCTTGGCCGACCATGGCAGCAGTTCGCAGTCGAGCAGTAGCCAGTCGGTGCCGAGTTCGTCGAACAGCGTCCCGGCGGCGGCCCGTACCCGAGCGAGCAGTGTTTCGGTGAGGGCGGCGTCGCTGAAGAAGGACCGGCCGGTGCGGGTGTAGACGGCACCGGAGTTGCCGTCGGAGACGCCGAAACGTGTTGTGGCAAAGTCCTGGTCGCGGCAGACGAGCACGACGGCACGCGAACCCATGTGCTTCTCCTCGCACACCACCGTGTCCACGCCGGCCGCCCGGTAGTCGGCGAACGCCTCGGTCGGGTATTCGAGATACCCGTCCACCGACGACGTGGACGGCGGCGACATGGTCGGCGGCAACCACAGCAGCAGGCGCGGATCGATGGCGAACCGGCTCATCACCTCTAGCGCGGCCGCCGAACTCTCGGCGTCGACGATGACGGTGCCGTCGTCGGTACGCACGTGCCTGCGCCCGGTGACATCGGCGAGATTCAGCGTCTCGTTGTCACGAACCGATTCGGCCACAAGCGGTTTCACAGGTTCGTAGTACATCCGTTCGGCGGGCACCGCGACGAACGTCTTCTCCGGGTAGCGCAGCGCGGTCAGCTCACCACCGAAGACGGCACCGGTGTCGAGGCAGACGGTGTTGTTGACCCACTCCACCTTCGGTGTGGGCACGTGCCCGTACACCACCATCGCCGAGCCGCGATAGTCGCGCGCCCACGGATAACGCACCGGAAGACCGTATTCGTCTGTCTCGCCGGTGGATTCGCCGTAGAGGCAGAAGTCGCGTACCCGGCCGGAGGCGCGTCCGTGGTATTCCTCCTTGAGTCCGGCGTGGGCGACGACGAGCCGCCCACCGTCGAGCCGCAGGTGGCTGACCAGCTTGTCGATCCACCGCGCCGCATCGTCGACGAACTCCGGTGTCTCCGACTCCAACTGCTCGAGCGTCTCGGCCAGCCCGTGCGACACCGTCACCTGCTTGCCGCGCAACTTGCGCAGCAGCTTCTGCTCGTGATTACCCGGCACGCACAGCGCGTTACCGTTGTCGGTCATGCCCATCACCAGCCGCAGCACCCCCGGCGAATCCGGTCCACGATCCACGAGATCGCCGACGAAGACGGCCTGGCGCCCGTCCGGGTGCGTGGCATCGACCAGGCGTCCGGCCTCGTCGCGCACCAGCACCCAGCCGAGTTCGGTGAGCAGGGACTCCAATTCGGCGCGGCATCCGTGCACGTCGCCGATGATGTCGAACGGTCCGGTGAGTTCGCGCCGGTCGTTCCAGGCTCGTTCGTAGGAGATCGTGACGTCGGCGGGGTCGCTCACCACATAGACCTTGCGGAACCCCTCGCGCCCGAGCTGCCGCAGCGACCGCCGCAGCTCCTGGCTCTGCCGCCGCAGGACATGCCGCTCGAAGGTGCGATCCGTGCGGGTTCGAGTCCGTTCCCACGCAACCGCTTCGGGTGTGTCGAGCACGATCGCGACCGGAAGCACATCGAAAGAGCGTGCCAGCGTGACCAATTCGGCGCGGGCGTGCTTCTGCACGTTGGTGGCGTCGACGACCACCCGTCGACCGGCGCGCAAGCGGATCCCGGCGACGTGCCCCAGCGCGTCGAAGGCGTCTTTCGTTGCGGTCTGGTCATTTTCGTCGTCGGCCACCAGGCCGCGGAAGTAGTCCGAGGACAGCACCTCGGTCGGCTTGAAGTGTTCGCGGGCGAAGGTGGACTTGCCGGAGCCGGAGATGCCGACGAGGGCGACGAGCGACAGCTCGGGAAGGTCGATGTTCATCAGGCGGCCTTACGGAAGAGAGCGAGCTGGGTGGGGGAGCCGGTGCGCGGGTCGTGCTCGCCGACGGGACGGATGTCGACGGTGTAGCCGAAGGTATCGGTCACGCGCGCGGCCCAGTCGGCGAACTGCGCACGGGTCCATTCGAATCGGTGATCGTCGTGACGGTGCCCGTCGAGAGTCTCGTAGTGCACGTTGTATTCGACGTTCGGTGTGGTCACGATGACCGCGCCGGGCGCGGCGTGCCCGAAGACGGCGCGTTCGAGGGCGGGCAACCGGCTCTCGTCGACGTGTTCGATCACCTCCATCAGCACGGCCGCGTCGAAGCCGCGCAGCCGGTCGTCGTGGTAGGTCAGCGCCGACTGGACGAGGGTGATCCTGGCCCGCTGCCGGTCGGGCATGCGGTGGAACTTCAAGCGCCGCTCCGCGATGGCGAGCGCACCGCTGGACACGTCGGCGCCGACGATCTCGGTGAATCGCTGGTCGGCGTGCAGTGCGAGCAGGAGAGTGCCCGGCCCGCAACCGAGGTCGAGGACGCGGGTGGCACCGGTTTCGGCGAGTGCGGCGAGCACCGCGTCGCGGCGCAGCTTCACCAGCGGTGTCCTGCGCTCGCTGGCCTCCACGAGTTCGACCGGGTCCTCGGCGGTTTCGGGCTCGAGCTGGTCGTCGGCGGCGCGCAGTCGTTCGAGCGCGGACTGGGTGAGCGAGTGCCGACCGGCCAGGTAGCGCCGGGCGATGAGTTCGCGGTCGGGGTGGGTGCCGAGCCATCCGGAACCGGCGCGCAGCAGCTTGTCGACCTCGTCGGCGTCGACCCAGTAGTGCTTGGCGTCGTCGAGCACCGGCAGCAGCACATAGAGGTGGTTCAGCGCCTCGGCCAGGCGCACGGTCCCGGTGAGCCGCAGCCGGGTGTAGGGCGAGTCACCCCACTCCGGGAACTGCGGGTCGAGCGGTTCGGTGGTGGTCGATACCTGCCAGCCCAGCGGCGCGAACAGCCGCTCGACGATCTCGCTCCCACCCCGGCACGGCACGGCGGGCACCTCGATCTCCAGCGGGATCGCCGTGCCCGCCAGCTCGGCCCGGTCCCGGCTGGTGCCGTTGAGCGCCGACCGGAACACCTTCCCCAGCGCCACCGACAGCAGGCTCGACGCCACATACGGCCGGTCGTTGACGTAGCGTCCCAGCGCCGAGCTGTGCTGCCCCTTCGCGGGCCTGGCCAATTCCACGGGGTCGATCTCGAGCAGCAGCGCCACCGTGCACCGTTCGGCGTCGGCGCGGGGGTAGAACACATGCGCCGTGCCGCCGGTCGTCGCGAACGACTGCACCCGGTCGGGGTGTTTGACCAGCAGGTACCCGAGATCGGTCGCCGGAGAGTGGGTCGTGGAGATCGTCAACAGCACAGACCGATCCTGTCACGGTCGGTCCAGCTATTTTCTTGCGAAAACCTTCAGGCGAAGGCGAACAGCGGCCCGATCACGACCACGACCGCCGCGGCCCAGGCGCCGTAGACCGGGAGGTAGCGGGTCTGCCAGTGTTCCAGTGCGGTGAAAGGGATTCGGCCGCGCAGGAATCGCAGACTCAGGTTGGCCGACCAGGCCAGGTTCACCAGCAGCACCACATTCATGCCGAGTGCCACGATCTTGTTGGGGCTGGAACCGAATTCGGCGATCCGGGTGGCCATCACCGCCAGCATCATCACATCGACGATCAGGGCGCTCAGCACCAGCACCAGTTGCACACGGTCGAAGAACGCCGGTGGTGCCAGCGGGTCGCGGGCCGAGATCGTGTAGAGCAGCAGGCCGAGCACCAGGACCAGGATGAGGTCCATCTGGATCAGCAGGTCCCGATCGATGCCGGTGAAGCTGCGGGTGGTGGCGAAGGCACCGAGCAGGGCGAGCAGCATCAGAATGGTGAGCGGTGTGAACACCCTGGTGAGCACGGGGGCGATGTTCTCGATCACGTTCTGTTTGGCCTCGACCAGCCACGCCGCGACGATCACCGCACCGGCCGCGCCGAACGGCATGATCCAGCGGGTGATGACCGGTTCGATATCGAAATCGAGGGTTCCGAACGCGGCGGCGGTGAGGGCCATCAGCACGCCACCACCGAGGGCGAGCAGCGTGAGGTAGACGAACCATTCGCCGGTGAACCGGATGAAATCCATGCGCGGGCGGTCCGAGCGCCAGTCACCGCCTGCGTACGCGAGTCCGACCACCAGCCACAGCGCGATCGGGGCGTGGATGCCCGCCAGCACCACGGTCGACCCGCCGTCCTCGAACGGGTACAGATTCAGGACGAGCGCGACCAGCACGAACGGCACGATCAAGGCGAGGGCGACGGGCGCGGTTACCTGCCGCTTCCAGGCGAAATACCCGGTGAGGAAAGGCAGGACGAGAAGGCTCACGTTGAGGGCGAGTGTCTCCTCGTGCAGGAACGTGATGCCGGTCTTCACCGCCAGGCCCGCGGCGAGCGCGATGGCGATCACCATCAGCAGTTCCCGATTGCTCTGGCGCCCACCGTCTTCGGGCATCAGGACCAGCTGTTTCCACAACCGGTCGGAATGCTCACGGGCGAACTCGCGCGAGATCGAGTCCACATTACCCATCCGCTTGACCGCGACGAGAAACGCCTCCTCGCTGCTGAGACCGGCGTCCTGCAGTGTCGAGACCTGTTCGCGCAGATGGTCTTCCATCTCGTCCACATCGGCCACCGAGATCACCCGGTGCCGTTGGACATAACCGCGCCACAGGTCGACGGCGGCGTCGAGTTCGGCATCCATCACGCCCACCCCTGCGTTGCGGCCGGCGGCTGATTGATGCTGCGCCAGACCTGGTCGAGGGCTTCGGCCACGACGGTCCACTGCGCCTGGCGTTCGGCCAAGGCGGCGCGGCCCGCGTCGGTGATGAGGTAGTGCTTGCGGCGGCGGCCGCTGTCGGACACGCGCCAGGCCGAGGACACGTAGCCGAGCCGTTCCAATCGGTGCAGCAGGGGATAGAGCATGCCGTCGGTCCACTGCATGCGGCCGTTGGACAGCGTGTTCACCTGCTCGAGGATGGCGTAGCCGTAGGACTCGCCGTCGGCGAGTATCCCGAGCACGAGCGGCGTGGCCGAAGCCGCTACCAGGTCTTTGTCGATGCGCACAGCACTCCCATACCTAGAACCGTTAGGTATTACCCTAGCAGATCTAGGTATGGGAGACGGGGAACCTCAGCTCAGGTGCACCGGCAGTGTCGCGTGGCCGTTGGAGATGAAACTGGCCACCGAACCGAATTCCTCCGTGGCACCGGCCAATCGGATTCCGGGAAAGCGTGCGAACAGAGCGGGCAGGGCGATCTCGGCCTCGAGCCGGGCCAGCGGCGCGCCGAGGCAGCGGTGCACGCCGTAGCCGAAGGCCAGGTGTTCCTTGTTCACCCGGGTGACGTCGAAGTCGTCGGCGGTGTCGCCGTGCAGGTTCGGGTCACGGCTCGCCCCCGCGTAGGAGGCCAGGATCGGGTCGCCCGCCGCGATGGTCACCCCGTCGAGCTGGATCTCCTCGACGGCGAACCGCAGCGGCAGATGCGCGACCGGCGCCTCGAAGCGCAGCGATTCCTCGACCACATCGGCCCAGGTGGCGTTGCCCTCGCCGACCGCCGCCAGCTGCTCGGGATGGGTGAGCAGGGCGTGCACCGCCTGATCGAGCAGGTTGACGGTGGTTTCGTGGCCCGCGCTGATCACCAGCAGCAAGGTGTCGACGAGTTCCTGCTCGGTGAGCTGAGTGCCGTCGTCCTCGTCGCGGTGGGTGATGAGCAGGCTGGTCATGTCGTCGCCGGGATTGGTGCGGCGGTAGGCGACCAACTCGCCGAGGATGCCGTACATGTTCATGTAGTTGGCCTGCGACTCCTCCGGGCTCAGGGAGGTGTCGAAGATGCCGTCGACGCACTTGCGCAGGCCCGCGTGCAGCGAATCCGGGACACCCATCAGCTCGGAGATCACCTGGATGGGCAGCGGGTAGGCGAAGCGCTCGCGCAGGTCGATCACCTCACCTGCCGGGACGGCGGCGAGTTCGTCGAGCAGGCCCGCGGTGATCTTCTCGATCATCGGGCGCATCGCCACCGTGCGCCGGTGGGTGAACGCGGGTGCGACCAACTTGCGCAGGCGCGTGTGGTCGGCGCCGTAGGCGGTGAACATGTTGTTCACGGCCACCCAGAGGAACAGCGGCCAGTCCGGCGGCACCTCACCCGCGGCGAACGCGGGCCAGTGCTTGGTGGCGGACTTGGACACCCGTGGGTCGGCCAGCAGCTTCTTCAGGGTGGCGGCGTCGGTGACCGACCACGCCCGCACCGCGCCCGGCAGCTCGACGAGCGTCACCGGCCCCCGTGCCCGAATCCGCGCGGATTCTCCCTGGATATCCGCGCCTGCGGGGTCAAGTACCAGTGCCACGTCGTCCATTCAGGTCTCCTCATCGCTCGCACATCACACTGCTTGCGGGGCAACCCTTTTCGGTACGAATGCCCCCGTTTCACGGTAACAGTGCCACCGATCGCGCGCCGATGCTTTCATTCGGTACCACTCGCCGGGAGCTGTACGGCGCGGATGTCGAATCGGCACGTCACAGCCGGTGGGACGGAGGGTGTGGATTTCGCACCCTAGGGCTGGGATTCGTGTTTTTCGCCTAACGGGCCCGGTGAGAGTCTCGATGGAGTCGTTGTCCGCGCCGACAGCGTGCGGGGGACTCGGAATCGAGGAAATCATGAAGAACACAGTTCGGATGAGTGCGCTGATCGCGGTGGCGGCGGGGATGGTCGCGGGCTGCACCGGGGACGACGGGGTCACTGTCCGCCCGACGACCTCGGCCACCGCCACGTCGTCGGTTCCGACCGAATCTCCGGTGGAGCAGACGGTTTCGCCGTCACCGGGCTCGCCGTCGCCGGGGAGTCCGTCGGCTGGGGTGCCGCCGGTGCTCGACACACCGGTGCCGTCGGAGACGGAGCCGCCGGTGGTCACCCCGCCCGCCGATGACATCAGCGGGCCGGATCGGTGTGTCGACCCGGGCTCGACCGGTGTGCGCAATGCCCTGGCCGGCCTCGGTGACGGCTGGGCCGCCTCGCAGGCCTCGCAGGACCGGCCGGGCAGCTGCGGCCGGCTGCTGTGGGTGCGCGCGGTCGGTGGGAATTCGGCGGGCGCACCGATCCACATCATGTTCTTCCACGACGGAAAGTACCTGGGCACAGCGACTTCCGAGGCGTACGCCTTCACCTATGTCGCCGGGTCGAGTGGCGACTCGGTGACCGTGAATTACAAGTGGCTGGTCGGTGACGAACCGTTCGCGGCGCCGCAGGGTGGCCCGGCGGCGATCACCTACAGCTGGACCGGGTCCGGTGTGGCGATGAGTGGTCCGTTGCCGAGCGAGGTCACCCAGCCGCACCGCTGACAGCTCAGGCGGGCTCCGGGTGGAGCACCAGAACGGTGATCTCGCTGGGTGCGAACACCCGCAGCGGCGGGCCCCAGAACCCGGTGCCACGGCTGGTGTAGAGCTGGGTGTTGTTCGCGTGCCTGCTCAGCCCGGCCACGACCGGCTGATCCAGTCGGACCAGGTAGTGGAACGGCCAGATCTGACCGCCGTGGGTGTGGCCGGAGATCTGCAGCGCCACCCCGGCCGCGACGGCGTCGGCGATCTGCTTGGGCTGGTGGGCCAGCAGCACCACCGGCAGGTCGGGGTCGGCACCGGCCAGGGCGGCGGGCAGATCGGGGCCGTGACCGGGGAGTCCGCGTCCGGTCGGGTCGTCGATTCCGGCGATGACCAGGCGGTCGCCGTCGCGGGTGAGGGTGCGGTGTTCGTTGTGCAGTGGCTGCCAGCCCAGGGCGGCCATGTAGTCGATCCAGCCCTGTGCGTCGCCGAAGTACTCGTGATTGCCGGTGATGTAGAAGCGGCCGAGCGGCGCGACCACCTTGCCGAGCGGGTCGACCTGGGTCTGGCGTTTCGCGACCGAGCCGTCGGCGAGATCACCGGCGTGGCAGGCGATATCGGGCTCGAGGCCGTTCACCACGTCGACCACCTTCTCCGACCAGCGCACGCGGTTCAACGCGGCGTAGTGGGTGTCGGTGACGACAACCATCCGCAGACCGTCGAGGCCGGGGGCCAGGCCGCGGATGGCCACGTCGACCGTGCGCACACGCGGCACCCGGCGCGCCTCGTACACACCCCAGCCGGTGAGGGCGAGCGCGGTGATCGCCACCCCGGCCGCGACCGGGCGGGCGGGGTCGTCGACACCGATCACCGTCAGCGCGCCGCGGGCGAACACGCCGATGACCGACCAGGCGAAGAACACCCAGGACACCCCGAGCAGGGCGTCGCCGACGACCACCGCCGGGTCGGATTGGGCCGGGCCGTGCCCGAGGAACATCGCCACGGGCAGGCAGGCGAGCAGGGCCACGGCGACGGCGGTCCCGAGCCAGAACAGCGTTCCGGTGCCGCCGGTGGGTGCCCAGACCAGGGTCCACCAGGGCAGGGCCAGCAGCAAGGCTGGGATCAGCACGAACATCAGGCGTACAGCGAGCTTCACGGGGTCCCGTTCTGCAGGGGCCGCCGGGGTCGCGGCACGAATTTCCCCACCAGCGTAGCGCCCGGATCGCCGCCGGTGCCGTGGTGAAAGCCCAGGCCGGTGAAGGTGGCTGCGTCGCACCGTAATTCGGTATGTGCCGGTGGCAGCCGGGCGCGCTATGCTGCGCGACAGGACATCGCCGTGGGGGCGGGTCGTGTGGGGAGCGGCGTGGCCGCGTCAGCGAAAGGTCGATCATGCGTGGCGTAAACGGGGGAGGGGCGCCTGCGCGCCGATCCAGGCGGGTCCGGCGGACCCTGATCGGGGTCACAGCGGCGGTGTTGCTGCCGTTCGGGACGGCAGTTCCGGCGGGTGCCGACGCCGATCCGAACGCGATCGACTTCGCGGTCGAATCGTCGATGGGCACCGTCAACACGCGCATCGTGCGCGCGGCCGACGGCAACACCGACCGGGTGGTGTACCTGCTCGACGGTGAACGCGCCGAAAACGACCTCAACGGTTGGGAGAAGCACACCTCCATCCCGGCGCAGATGGCGAAGTTCAACATCAATGTGGTGATGCCGGTCGGCGGGCAGTCCAGCTTCTACGCCGACTGGGAGCAGCCGAGCAGCTTCAACGGGGTGAACCCCGACGGGTCGATGCTGCCGAGTGCCGACTCCGGTTCGGCTATCGGTGGCTGGGAGGACACCCAGGGCAAGACCACTGCCTACCAGTGGGAAACCTTCATCACCGAGACGCTGCCCGAGGCTTTGAAGGCGCGGTTGGGGTTCAGTTCCACGCGCAACGGTGTAGTCGGGCTGTCCAGCGGTGGCAGCGCGGCGCTGCTGATGGCGGCGTATCACCCCGAGCAGTTCAGCTACGCGGGATCGCTGTCGGGATACCTGCACATGTCGATGCCCGGCATGCGGGAGGCGCTCGGTGCGGCCATGATCGCCAGCGGCGGATACAACATCGAGGCGATGGCGCCCGCGGGCAGCGAGAAGTGGCGGCGGATGGACCCCTACGGCTTCGCCGAGAAGCTGATCGCGAACAACACCCGCCTCTATATCTCGGCCGGTAGCGCCAAGCCCGCCGATCAGGACCTGTCGTCCATCGACGCGATCACCCAGGGCATGCCGCTGGAAGCGATCGCCCTCGCCAACACCCGTTCGTTCGAAAAGCGCCTCACCGCACTGGGTTACACCAACGTGAGCTACGACTTCCCCGACATCGGCATCCACAACTGGGGCACCTGGGAGCAGGTGGCGATCCGGTTGATGCCGGACATGGCACCCCACATCGGCAAGCCCCTGCCCGCCGGCGCCAAGCCACCCGCCGCTGCCGCGCCTCCGGGTGCTCCCGGTGCGGAGCCGCCGGCCGGTGGTGCACCACCGAAGTAGGTCGTCCCGCAAACCAACCGCCGCTGCCCCACGTGGGCAGCGGCGGTTCGTGTTTCGGCTAGGTTCGTACCCTCCGAGCCGGCCTTGCCTTCGGGCCACTGGATGGTGATGGTCGATCGGTTGCGGTTGGGGGCGTGACTCTTTCGTTCAAGTGGTCAGCTGGTTCTGATCGGCGCGTCGGTCGACCAGCCCCAGGTTGTTTCGGTGTCGGTGGTGATCTCGGCGGGGGGTGCGGTGATCAGGCGGGTCAGGCGTTGGAGTTCGCCCCAGTCTCGGGTCCAGTCGTCGGCCAGGTAGGACGGGATGGATTGCGATCGCATGAGCATGCCGGTCCAGCCGAGGGGGCCGCCGCCGGTGTCGCCCTGCCAGGTTTCGGAGACCTGGGCGTTGAGTTTGTCGGGGAGGATGCGCCAGATCGGCATCTCCGCCACGCCGGCGCGATGATCGAAAGGGCGCTGGCAGGGGAAAGCCAGTCCCACATGCCAATCCGCGAGTACCGGGTTCTCTTCGCCGACCATCGTGTTGAGCGTTGTCAGTTTCGGGAGGCGTGGCGGGGTGAGTGCCACCCACTGCATAGGATCGGGTTCGCCCTCGGTGACGAGGCGAACAGCATTGGTGCCCAGCGGAATCCGGTCCAGGGCGACCGGAAGATTCCGCCACCCGGGTGCGCCGCCCACACTCGGCGGGGTCGCCTCGCCCAACAGCGAGAACGTTCCCCCGGCCTCCCGTCCGAACTCCACGCGGAGCCGCTGTCCCGGCATCGGCGCCCCATCAGGCCCTACTCCTTCGATGCGTCCGGCCACCGTGAGGATCAACACCCGGTAAGCCGGATCACGCTGCACCGCTGCGAGATCCATCCGGAACCACTGGGTGACCAACTTGCTGGCCCGAGGCTCTCCCACGGCGTAACTACCGAGCACCGGCGTCCGCTCCGGAGCGAGCCCGAACGGAAGCGCCACGGTACTCCCGTTGACACCGGCAATTCCTGTCCCGTTTGGTCCTGCGGCTCCAGTCGGTGCGCCATTGCCTGGTCCTGGGACTCCGGCTGGTGCGCCATTGCCAGGTCCTGCGGCAGTGCTCGGCCCGCCGGGAGGGCCCGCCGGGCTGCCGTTCGCCCCGCGCGGTGCTTCGTTGCCACTCGGCTGCCCACCGGGGATGGCGCCATTCTGTCCGCCGGGTGCGGCGCCGGTTGCGCCAGGGCTGCTGGGCCCTGCGCCGCCACCAGGTGCGCTGCTGGGTGCTGGACTTCCAGGTGCTGGGCCGCTGGGACCGCCACCGGGTCCTCCTCCGTTGGGGCTTCCTTGCGGAGGACCGGCCGTGGCTCCATTCGGCCCGGCGGGCGCGCTGCCACTCGGGCCGCCGCTGCTGGGCCCTGCGCCGGCACCGGGCGCCGAACCACCTGGCGCTGGACCGGTCGCCGCACCATTCGGGCCGCTGGGGGCGCCGCCGGGCCCGCTACCTGGCCCTCCACCGCCGGGACCGGAGCCGGAGGGTGGTGCGGACGACTGGCCGGGGCCGGGGTCCGGGGTGAGGCTGCCGATGCCGTTCGGGGTGAAGCCGGTGTTCTCGGCGGCGAGGCTGTCGGCAATGGTGCCGGTGTACGGGGTGAGGAGGGAGTCGGCGGTGTTGGTTTCGACCAGGACGTCGTCGGCCATGGCGCAGGGGTTGCCGGTGAGGGCGCGCAGGTTGGACAGACCGACCGAGTAGGCGGGGTACTGCGAGATCGCCGCCGAGGCAAGCGAACCCACCTCGAAGAGCACCAGCGCTGCCGCTACGAGGGTCAGCGGAGCAATCGGCGCAAGTTTGAAACGGCCGGTTGCAGAACGCTTCCCAGCAGACGGCACCCTCCCGTCGGCCTCCGATGCTCGAGGCTCACCGTCGTTTTCGGTGTCGAGAAGTGATGCCCCATGCGTGTCGACGACTGGATTGCCGCGCTCGGATGTGCTCGGGTAGTCCGCCGCCGACCGGCCGTCATGCTCGGTTGACGGTGAATGGTCGTCGTACTGGGAATCGGCAGGGACGCTGTCGTGCTCGGCGGAGCCTCGCCGGGCCTCGCACTCCGAGGTGCGCGATTGACTGTTGTGGTCGCCAGTGGGTGTCTGCGTGCCGCGTTCGCGTGGGCGGGGTTCGCGATAGTACTGGTAGAGCGCGAAGAGGAGTGTTGCTGCGGTGGCGGTGAGGGCGAGGGTGGACAGGCTTATGTTGTCGAGGGTGGGGGCGCGGTCGGGCCAGGGGACGCCGTAGCCGGAGACGTACCACCAGCCGTTGGAGCCGGTGAGGCTCACCGCGAGGAGGAACAGGACCGCTGCGGTGAAGAGTGTTCGGACATAGGCGGCGTGAATAATCTTGCGGCTCAGAGCGACTGCGGTGACAGCGGCCAGTGCGGCGGCTAGGCCCGCGTACACGCCGAAGTGATGGGTCCACTTGGTGGGTGTGAACATCATCAGCAGCAGAGCCATGAAAACCACTGCGAGCAGACGGGTGACCGGTCCGCGGGCGGTGCGGGGTACGCGCCCGTGACGCAGGGTGGTGAGGACGCCGATGATCAGGCACAGCAGCATGGCGAGGATGCCGAAGCGGCGGGCGAGGGAACCGTCGGGGTTCACCGACAGCAGGGTGTCCCAGCGGGTGCGTTCCTCGAACCAGGACATGTCGGGGCCGACGAGCTGACGGACGCGGGTGGCTTCGAGAACGGTCGCCAGGGTCTGGTCGGCGAACACCACAACCAGAACGAGCGTTCCTGCGGCGGCGATCGGTGCGAGCAGGGTCGCGTATCCGCTCGGTGTGGACCCGGAGCGGGCGACGATGGTGCGTAGAGCCGGGCGCGATGCGGCGAGAAGCGCTGCGGTGCAGATCAAGCCGGTGGGTCCGGCGGCCAGTGCGAATGCCGCGACGAGCACGGCGATGGCTGCTGGTAGTAGACGCCGGGTCGCCACCGCGCGCTCCATCGAGCACCAGGTGACCAGCACCCCGACGGCGACCAAGGGTTCCGGGCGCAGACCATTGTTGTACGGCAGCCAGATCGAGAGGAACACCAGGGCGCCGGTCCACACCGCCCAGCGGTTCACGGCAACACCCAAGCGGGGCAGTACTTCCCGGCTGAGCACCAGCCAGCACACGAGCCCGGCGAGCAACGCGGGCAACCGCATCCACACCCCCGCCTCGCTGACCCTGCTCATCCAGGCGAGCACCTCGTAGGGCCAGCCGAACGGCGCCTCCGCCACCTGGAACCATCGGTAGTAGTTGGCCGTGTACCCGGCCTCGCGCGCGGACCGGGCCATCGTGAGGATGTACCCGTCGTCGGAACTGTTCGCTCCGATCACATGCCACACGACCAGCACGCCCGCCACGGCTGCGTCGACCGCGCGGAACCGCCACCAGCGCATCGGAAGTAGCCGGCGGGTCCGCCTGCCGTCCCGAAGGTCGCTGCGGTGCAGGCAGATCAGCGCCACCAGCGTGCACAGCACCGCACCGATGATCGCCGCCAGCTTCCACCCACTCGGACTCGACGAGAACCGCGCATCGATCTCGGCATGCAACCGCGCGTCACCGAGCCGCCCCCGATCGAGTTCGGTGAACACACCGACAACCTGCGGTCGCACATCCCCCTGCACAGCCGTCCGCGTCACCGCGCCGTCGCGCGCCGCCACTCCGACGATCTCAGCAGTAGTGCTCCCCGCATCGGAGAAAACCACCAGGGCACAACCATTACCCGGCGCCACCTCACTCTGCGGCACTGCCGATGGTGCGCTGCTCGAAGGCGCTCCCGAAGGTGCACCGGGCGCCGAGGACAAGGGTGCGCCACCTACTCCAGGTGCTGCGGAATCGCTTGGGAGACTGGTGAGTGGGACGGCCAGCAATAGGCGGTCGCGCAACACCATTGACAGGGTGCGGCCCTGGTCGGGGCGGTCCTCGATGCGAGCGACCAGGCCCTTGGAGCCTGCCCGGGGAGCTTGGGGTGGGACGGTGGACAGGACGGTCCCGCCGGTGAAACCTTGCAGGGCGGTGCAGGGGATGCGTAGATCGAGGCTCAGCGGCACGTAGTCGACGAGCGGTGCGCTGACCTGTAACGACTTGTCCTGCGGCCAATCCAGGCTTGCTCGCTGTTGCTGCACGGGAAGCAGCGGCACGAGAACCGCCAGCAACAAACCGAGCGCCCCCGCCACGATCCCACCAATTTTCGCTCGGCCGAAGCCGGAATCTCCACCCACGAAAGACGATGCTAGGCCGTCGAACCGGCTCACACCCAGTCACTTCAAGATCACCAGGCTCTGATGGGCGGCATCGCCCGAGAGCCGAACACCACCAGAGCGTGGTGATCGTTTGTCCAGAGAGGGTTCAGGGGGCGGGGCGGCGTAGCTCGGTGACCGCGATGCGGGCGGCCTCGCCGATGGCGGCGTCGACGACGGGGAGGGCGGGGTCGGCGCGGGCCGCGCGGGTGAAGACCGCGACGGCGACCGGGATTTCGCCGGGGAATTTGACGACAGCGACCTCGTTGCGGATGATGCCGACGGTGCCGGTCTTGCCCGCCACCACGACACCGCGATGTGGGAAGCCGGCGGCGACCCGGTGCGGCCAGATCTGGTTGCGCATGATCGCGCGCACGAATTCGCCGCTCTCCGTGGACAACACGCGGCCTGACCAGAGCCGCCACAGCAGGCGTGTCATCTCCTCGGGAGTGGTCGCGCTGGCGTAGGCGGGATCGTAGGCCGACACCGTCCAAGCCTCGTCGTTGTCGGCCAGCGCCGCGAACGCCTCGGCGGTGCTGTGGGTGTCGGTGTCGCGCACCAGGCTTCGGTGCTGATCGGCGGTGCCGCCGACGACCCGGGTTTCGGTGAGGCCGAGTTCGGCGGCCAGGTCGGTGACGGCGGCCAGCCCGAGCTCACCGAGGAGAACGTCGGCGGCCGCGTTGTCGGACACCGTCATCATCGAGGTCACCAGGTCGCGACGGCTCAGCGTGATCGGATCGTGCAGTGCGGCAATACCAGTCGGGCCCGGGGTGCAGTCGGCGGGATCGATCGTGAGCCTGCCAGCCGGATCGATGCGCCCGCGGTCCACCTCGCGATAGAACGCCACGCACAACAGCAACTTGTACACCGACGCCATCACCACCCGATCCCGCCCACCGACCGAGATCTCCGCCGCCGAACCGTCACACCGCCGCGCATGCAGCCACCCACTGCACCCGGCATCCGCGAACACCGCCCGAATCCTGTCCGCGGCCGTCGGAGCAGCCTGATCGGCAGCCACGAACCCCGACCCCGCACGCAGCATGTCGAACGACCGGCTCACCGCACGCTCCGAACAGTCACGCGACGCACCATGTGCAGCCATCTTCCGCCGCGAGAATCGTCCGCGCTTCGGTGGCCTCGCCCGGCCGTGGCCGTCCCGGCGCCGTGCTCCGCACGCACCCCTCGCAACCGAGGCGACGGGGACTCGATCTGCGCGTTCCGCCTCTCGACCGGCGTGCACGCGGCCTGTGCGCCGGTCGTGCCAAATCGATCAGCACACACAGCACTTGCTCGCCTACACCTCATCGCGCACAGACGGGTGATTCGCACCGTCACCGCAACCGCTCCCGGTACAGCACGCGGTCGAGCACGTCCGCCTGCCCGCGCGTATCAGTCCGCCGAATCACCCTGACCCGCAACGCGACCGACTGCGGCGCCAAGGTCAACCACGCGACGCCCGGCGTGGGAGTGGGTGGGGTGGTGGTGAGCCCGAAGCTGGTTCCGGCGGCTACCGCTGCCAGCACAGCGCGGTCGTCGGGCGCGGGGAGGGGTGCAGCGTCGAGGCCGCGTTCACGCAGGAGATCGAGGAGCGCGTCGTGGGCAGGCGGGTTGGCTGGGCGCGGTGCATGGGCGAAGTGCAGGCCGGTGAGCATGGGGAAGGTGGGGCGTTCGGTGGTGGTGGTGCGGTGACCGGCGGGAACGACCAGCCAGCGGGGGAGTTTCACGACGGGGCCCGCTTCGACGCCGTCGACCAGCGCGGGATGTTCGATCACCGCGACATCACAGATGCCCGACCGCACGTCGGCGACGAGGTCTACGGTGGTGCCGATCGTGGTCGACACCGTCCCGCCGGCGGGACGCAGCGCGGTGACACACGCGGTGACCACGCGGTCCGGCAGGGCGGTGGTCGCGGCGAAGCGGACGGTGCCGCTGAGCTGGGCGATGCGCCGCGATTCGGCGAGCAGTCGATCGGCGTCGTCGACGAGCAGCCGGGCGCGCGGGAGCAACTGCCTGCCCGCCGGGGTGAGCACGGCACCCTGGGTGGTCCGGTGCACGAGCTCGATGTCGAGGTGCTGTTCGAGACGCCGCAGACCCTGGGACAGCGGTGGTTGGGTCATGTCGAGTGCCGCCGCCGCCCGCCCGAAATGGCCCTCGTCCGCGACGGCGACGAAGAACCGGAGGTGGCGCAGCAGGTCCATGGGGCCATTGAACCAGCGGCCACGAAACGACTCGCCCGAACCGGACGAAGTGCCCGGCGAATCGCCTCGGATACCGCACCTCAACTGCGGCGATATCGATCACGACTCGACGCGGACGGCATCCGATATTGGCCACGACCCGCCCGCGATGGTGTGGTGCACCGGTGACTTCCTCCGCTACCGAGCACCCGATCCGCAGACGCCTCGCGGCCGCCGCACTCGCGCTCGCCACACTGACCTTCACCGCGTGCTCCTCCGAACCCGCAGCCCCGAGCGAAACCTCGGCCGCGCCGGACACCTCGTCCGCCGACACCACCCAGTTCGCCGGTCTGGAATCGAAATACGGTGCGCGACTCGGTCTCTCGGTCACCGATACCGGAACCGGCGCCACCGTCGCCTACCGGGCCGACGAACGTTTCCCCATCGCCTCCACCTTCAAGGGCCTGGCCTGCGGTGCCCTCCTGCAGGCGCACCCACTCTCGACCGGCTACTTCGACCAGGTCATCCACTACACCGCCGCAGACCTGGTGGAGTTCTCACCCGAAACCGAGAAGCACGTCGACACCGGCATGACCGTAGCGGCCCTCTGCCATGCCACCATCACGCTCTCCGACAACACGGCGGGTAACCTGGTGCTCCGATTGCTCGGCGGCCCAGCGGGTTTCACCGCGTTCCTGCGCACCCTCGGTGACAACGTGACGCGCCTGGACCGCTGGGAAACCGAACTCAACACCGCCATCCCCGGCGACGAACGCGACACGACCACCCCGGCCGCCTTGGCCGCCGACTACCGCGCCCTCGTCCTCGGCGATGCCCTCGCCGCGCCCGAACGCACCCAGCTCGCCGACTGGCTGAAGGCCAACACCACCGGCGGCAAACGCATCAAGGCGGGTCTACCCGCCGACTGGACTGTCGGCGACAAGACCGGCACCCCCGCCTACGGTTCAGCCCTCGACGTGGCCATCGCCTGGCCGCCGAACCGCCCGCCCCTGGTGCTCGCGGTCCTGTCGACGAAGTCCGAGCAGGACGCCGAACCGTCCAACGAACTCCTCGCCGAGGCGACGAAAGTAGCGGTCGCCCAACTCAATTGACCCGCCACCCCGCTCGCACGGAAGAGGCGCACAGCTGCGGGTCGTCTCCTGCTCCGACGAACAACGCGGTGAGCATCGGGACGCCGTGATCGAGTGCCTCGGCGGGCAACGGTCCGGTCGCCACCAGTGCGGCCAGCCCGTGCCCGATCACCCAGCTCTGCGTCGCCAGTTCGAGGGGGTCGACCTCGGCCCGGAAGCGGCCGAGGTCGCGGGCGCGCGCAACGGCGGCCACCAGGCGCTCCAATGTCGCATCGGCGGCCGGCGCGTCCTCGAGTTCGAAACCGGCGTCGAACATCACCCGGTACAGATCGGGTTCGGCCAGCGCGTTGGCGAGGTAGGCGCTGCCGAGGGCGGCAAGGTCGCGCACGGGATCGCCGGTGTCGGGCACATGGGCGAGGCGCGCGGCCAATCGGGTGAACCCCTCCTGCCGCACCGCCCGCCACAACCCGTCGATGCCGTCGAAATAGGTGTACACGGCCATCGTCGACACCTCGGTCCCGGCGACGAGCCCGCGCAGCGTCACCGGTTCACGCGCCGCGACCATCTGTGCCGCCCGCTCGATCAACATCGACCGCACCGCCGGATTCCGCGTTCTACCCATGGCGCCACATTACATAACAGCGTTATGGTTATGGCCGACGATGGGAGCGAACATGACCGTGGAACTGATCAATCCGGACGGGCTGCCCAAGCCCGAGGTGTACCGACAGCTGTCGATCGCGACCGGCTCACGCCTGGTCTTCCTGGCCGGGCAAGTGGCACGCGACGCCGACGGAAACCCGGTCGGTGCAGGCGATTTCGCCGCCCAGGTGGAACAGGCCTACCTGAATGTCGGCACCGCGATGACCGCGATCGGCGGATCCTTCGACGACGTCGCGAAGCTGACGATCTACGTCGTCGACTGGAACGCCGACAAATATCCGCTGCTGGGCGAAGGAGTGAGTCGCGCGGCCGCGAAAATGGGTGTCGACCCGGTCAAACCGATCACCCTGATCGGCGTGGCGGCGCTGGGCGAACCCGACCTGCTCGTCGAGGTCGAGGCGACCGCGGTGCTCGACTGATCACCCTGCGCGGTACCGGCCGGGGGCCACACCGTATTCACGTTTGAAGGCTTTGCCGAAGGCGTATTCGGAGCTGTAACCGGTGCGCCCGGCGATGGTGGCCAACGGGTGGTCGGTCTCGCGCAGAAGCCGGGCGGCGGTGAGCATCCGCCAGCGGGTGAGATAGGCCAGGGGCGGTTCGCCGAGCAGGGTGGTGAAGCGCTTGGCGAACGCGGCTCGGCTCAAACCCGCACGGGCGCCCAGTGATTCGACGGTCCAGTTGTGGCCCGGGTCGTCGTGCACGGCCCGCAGCGCGCGCGATAGTTCGGGATCGGTGAACGCCACCGACCACCGTGCGGTGTCATGGGTGGCGCTCTCGGCAAGCCAGGCGCGCAACAGATAGAGCAGGAGCAGGTCGAGTAGCGGTGGGACGGCCGCGTCGGCGCCGGGGCGGGCGTCACTGAGTTCGGCGGCGAGCAGGTCCACGGCGGCGCGCAACGACGCGTGCGTGCCGAGCCGGGCCGGAATGTGCACCACCTCGGGCAATTCCGCGAGCAATGGATGGGTGCGGTCGGCGGCGAGGTGATACGACCCGCACAGGAGGGTGGCGGGGGCGCCGGGGCCGTCGACCACTCGGACGTCGTCGGGTCCCGCGGTCTCGGTGAACGAGCTGGTGAGCTGATCGACCAGACCATGGGCGACCCCGCGCGGCATCAGTACCGCGTCCCCCGTACCGAGCGCGATCGGTTCGGCCCCCTGCCTGGTGAGCCAGCACGAACCTTGCAGGACGACATGGAAACCGGCACCTTCCATCAGCGGATACCTGCGGCCCCACGGCGCGTGCCGCACGAACATCCCTGACGCCGGGTCGCCGGTTCGCGCGGTGGCCAACACATCACTGAGCAGATCCATAACCGATGACGATACCTCCGAAGACGCATGGATATCTTGTGTGGATCCTGGATGATTCCGCGTCCTGACATCTGCTCATACGCTGAGTTGATCAACCGAATGAGCAAGGAGTAGGACATGAAGATCGCCGTGTACGGGGCCAGTGGACACGTCGGCCGTTTCGTGGTGGCGGAACTGGTTCACCGTGGAATCGACACCATCGTCGTGGGACGTAACGCCCAGCGGCTGACGGACTTCGGCGTACCTGCCCGGGTCGCCGCAGCCGACGATCACTCCGCGCTGGTCGCCGCCTTAACCGGAGTCGACGTGGTCATCAGCACCCTGCCCGACTACACCGGAACCGGCGAGGGCGTGCTGCGCGCCGCCGTCGCCGCGGGCGCGAGCTATGTGGACGTCGCGGGCGAACAATTGTTCGTCCGCAAGGTGTTCGACGAATACGGGCCGCTCGCCGAGGCCGCGGGCGTCACCCTGGTCACGGCCGTCACGGAGGCGGGCGTGTTCGGTGACCTGCTCGCCCACCTCGGTGCGCGGCGGCTCGGCGGTGCCGACGAGATCGTGCTCAGCCATGTGGTCGCACCCGGTGGTGAGGGTTCACGTGGCAGTATGCGCACGGTGCTGCGCAATCTGGACGTCTTCACCAGTGGTGGTCTTTCCTGGTCCGACGGCGAATTCCGCACCGGTCCCCAGCCGCGCCGGGACACCCTGCTCCTGCCCGGCGCCACCGACCCTGTCGCGGTGCTGAAGTTCCCACAGCCGGCCGTGGTGACGATCCCGCGCCATACCGCGGCCGCTTCGGTGGAAGGTGTGCTGGCCGAGGAGATCTTCGCGATGGTCGGCACCGTCACCGAGGCCGACCTGGAACGCGCGCCCGAAACACCCTCCGCCCCGGCTCCGTACTCGATGGTGGTCGACATCCACCGCGACGGAAAAACACTGCGCGGCATCGGAAGCGGGCCCGACACGTACCGCAACAGTGCCCAGCTCGCGGTGACGGTAGCGACCCGCATCGGCGCGGGCGCGAAACCGGGCGCGCAGTCACCGGCCGAACTCTTCGACCCGGTCGAATTCCTCGACACACTGGGCGAATTCGGCATGACCTGGTCGCTCGGATGAACAAACCCGCACGCCGGGCGGTCGCCTTCCTCGCGACGGTGACCGCCCTGGTGCTGGTCGCCTGCGGCACGCGTGAGCCGGCACCCGAGTGGTCGAGCGTGTGGGCGGCGGCCGCCCAGCATCCAGCGAGCCAGAACTGGTCGGCCGACGGCTTTGCCGACGAGACCGTCCGCCAGGTCGTCCGTCTGACGGGCGGCGGCCCGCAGGTCCGGGTCCGGCTGTCGAATCGCTATGGCACCGAACCGCTGGCCGTCGCGGGTGCCACGGTGGCTCGTAGTGCGGGCGGCGCCGCGGTGGTACCCGAGTCGATGCACCCGCTGACAGTGGCCGGCTCGACCACCTTCGATCTCGCCCCCGGCGCCGAGGCGGCGAGCGACCCGATTCCCCTCCCGGTCGCCGCCGGGGAGGCGGTCACCGTCACCCTCTACTTCGCTCGCGCGACCGGCCCGGCGACCCAGCACGCGCAAGCTGCCACGACCAGCTTCCGTGCCGCAGGCGACCACGCGGCCGAACCGACCGCGACGCCCTTCACCGAGACCTCCCGCTCCTGGTACTACCTGACGGGCATCGACGCGATCGGCGCGGAACGGGAGGTCACCGTCGCCTTCGGCGATTCCATCACCGATGGCTACCGCTCGAGCGTCGACACCGACCAGCGCTACCCGGACCAGCTCGCCCGCCACCCGGGAACCGGACCGCACGCGGTCGTCAACGCGGGTATCAGCGGCAACCGGCTGCTCACCGACTCGACCGTGCTCGGGGACAGTGCCCGCCTCCGCTTCCGTCGCGACGTCCTCGAACAACCCGGCGTCGACACGGTGATCGTGCTCGTCGGCATCAACGACATCGGCCTGGCCGGGACCACCGGCCCCGATGGCGTCTTGTCCCCGAATGTTTCGGCCGACCAGCTCATCGCGGGTTATCGCGAGCTGATCGGCGAAGCCCGCGCGGCCGGTGTGCGCGTGATCGGCGCGACCCTGCTGCCTTTCGGTGGTTCGGTGTACTACTCACCCGGCAAGGACGACCTGCGAGCTCAGGTGAATTCCTGGATCCGCACCGGCAACGCCTTCGACGCGGTGGTGGATCTGGACCGTGCCCTGGCCGCACCGGACGACCGGAGCAGACTGGCGCAACAGTTCGACAGCGGAGATCACCTGCACCCCAACGACCTCGGCTACGGTGCTATGGCGACGGCCATAGCCGACGCGGGTGTGCTGTGATGCTCGACAGCGGCGAGGCTGTCACCAGCGCCGGAAGAGACCACCGGGTCAACAACCGGTGAACCCTGACTGCTCGAGTGGCAGTCGGGGCGAGGGCTCGATATGCTCGCCCCGTTATCGAAACGGGCTGCCTTGCTGCATGTTTGGCTCGAGGATTGGTGGTTGGGGGCCTGTGGTTACTGCGGAAGTCGGGCCGGTGACGCACGCGACGGGGGACCGCACGACAGCGGGACCGGCGGGGTACGTGGTGCTGAGCGCCGCAGTGGTCATCGTGGTGATCGCCGCGCTAACCGTGGTTTTCGCACCCCCTGGCATCGGCGTTCCCGTGTTGGTCGGCGCGCTGGTCACGGCGCTGATCGCCTGCCCGGCGGTTTTCGTAGCACTGCGCCAGACCGCCAGGGCCGACATCTCCGCCGCCGCCGCTCAGCGCGCCGAACAGCAGTTGGCGGCCACCGTCGCCGAGGCGACGCAGCGCATCGCGAAGGCCGAGGAACACAGCTCCGCCTACGCCTGGGAGGCGCAGGAGAACTCGCGTCGCGGTGCCGCCGCGCTCGCGGCCTTCGCCGGTGCCGCCAGCCGTATCCAGGCCATGACCACCAGCATGCTCGCCGAACTGCGCGAGATGGAACACCGTCACGCCGACCCCCGCGTACTCACCGACCTGCTCCACATCGACCACCGCACCGCCCAGACCGGCCGCCTCGCCGACAGCATCGCGGTCCTGAGCGGTGCCCGCACCGGTCGCCGCTGGGCCAAACCGATCGCGATGGAGTCGATTCTGCGTGGCGCGATGGGCCGCGTGGCCGGGTATCAGCGCGTGCGCTTGCGCGCGGTGGCCGAGGTCGGTATCGCCGGGCACGCCGCCGAAGGTGTGATGCACGCGCTGGCCGAACTGCTCGACAACGCCTGCAACTTCTCCCCGCCCACCACCGAGGTGCATGTCTACGCGGCGGAAGTGCCTGCGGGCGTTGTCATCACGATCGAGGACAGCGGCCTGGTGATGAGCGAATCGGCCCTGCGCCGCGCCGAGGCCGCTGTGAGCGGCCGCGACCACAAGGGCAAGGGCGCCGACCTGGCCTCCCTCTCGGGCACTCGGCTCGGGCTCGCCGTGGTCGGAAACCTCGCGCGCAAACACGATCTCACCGTGTCGTACCGGCCCTCGGCCATCGGTGGCACGGCCGTGGTCGTCGTCGTCCCGCGCGAACTCACCGCCCGCGCCGAACGCCGGGGCCGCGACACGGGCCGCCACGCCGCGCCCGCCACCCAGCGTGCCGACACCGGCGGCATCCAGCTCACCAACCTCGGCCAGTTCGACGCACCGACCCCGCGGCCGACACCGCACACCGAGAACGGCGACCTCGGCTGGGCCGACGCCATCGCCCGCCAGGTGTCACCACCCGCCGGTGAGGCCGCCCACTTGCCTACGGCGACCACCCCGGCGCTGCCCAAGCGTCGTCGCGGCAGCACTCTCGCGCAGGTCCATCCCGAAGGTCTCACCCCGCCCGCACCCACCCAGGTGGCGCCGGCGAAACCCTCGGCACTCGGCGCCTTCCAACGTTCTGCCCGCACCGAGCCGCGCACAGGCAGCGCCGCCTCTGCCCCAGACCCTCAGGAGGACCGATGACCACCACCGCCGCGACCAATCTCGGCTGGTTGCTCGAGAAGCTGCTCGCCCGCACCCCACGCACCCGCCACGCCCTGCTGCTCTCGGGTGACGGCCTCAAGATCTGCCACACCCCGGAACTCGACACCGACCGCGCCGACCAACTCGCCGCGATCGCCGCCGGTTTCCAGAGCCTCGCGCACGGGGCCTCCGTCGAATTCGGTGACGGGCGAGGCGGAGTCCGCCAGTCGATGACCGAGTTCTACGGCGGCATCCTGTTCGTGGTCGAGGCCGGACTCGGCGCGCACTTAGCGGTGATCGCCGCCGAGGACGCCGACGCGGGCCTGGTCGGGCACACCATGCACGAACTGGTCGAGCAGCTCGGCGAACACCTCGCCGCCCAGCCGCGCCGAGGAACGCCGTAATGCTCGGCCGCGACGACGATCCCGACCGGTTCTACACCCTCACCGGCGGCCGGATGCCCGCCGACGACGACTTCGACCTGGTCACCCTCGTGGTCAGCGAGTCGGCGCCGAACGCGGGCATGACCTCCGAACAGGTCGCGATCCTCGAGCTGTGCGTGGCGCCGACCGCCGTGGTGGAGATCGCGGCCGAACTGCGGCTGCCGGTGGGCGTGGCGACGGTTGTGCTGTCGGATCTGCTCGCCGCGGGCAAGATCACCATCAGGCCACCGCTGTCGGCGGCGATGAATCTGGATCTTTCCACCCTCGAGAAGGTGCTCGTTGGACTTCGCAGGCTCTGAAGACGTACCCGAGCGGTCACGGGCGCCGCTGCACAGCACGGCGCGGCACGGGTTGAAAATCGTCATCATCGGCGGATTCGGTGTCGGCAAAACGACATTGGTCCGTTCGGTGAGCGAGATCCGCCCCCTCGATACCGAGGCGACGATGACCGATGTGGGTGTCGGCGTCGACGACGCGAGCGGCGTACCGGGCAAGTCGACCACCACCGTCGCCTTCGACTTCGGCCGAATCAGCATCGACGACGAGCACGTCCTGTATCTGTTCGGCGCCCCTGGGCAGCAACGGTTCTGGTTCCTCTGGGACCGGTTGTTCGCCGGTGCGCTCGGTGCGATCGTGCTCGTCGATCAGCGGCGCATCGCCGATTCCTGGTATGCCATCGACCGCCTCGAACACCAGGGCACGCCATTCGTGGTCGCCTGCAACGACTTCGGTGAATCACATGCCCCCGAGGCGGTGCGCGACGCGCTGGACCTGGACCCGGCGGTCCCGCTGCTGATGTGTGACGCCCGCTCGCGTGAATCGAGCAAACAGGTACTCATCGCCCTGATCGAGCACCTGTATTCTGTTGTCCCACAGGGGGAGACCGTCTCATGAGCACACCGACAGGCGCCTGCCCGGTCACCGGCGCCGTCCCGCTGAGCGGCCCCGAGTTCCATATCGAACCGCACGAGGTGTACCGGCGGATGCGCCGCGAACACGGCCCGGTCGTCGCCGTCGAACTGCCCGGCGGCTTTCCCGCCTGGCTGGTGATCGGATACCGCGAACTGCACCAGGTGACCAGCGATCCGGTGCTGTTCCCGCGCGATGTGTCGCTGTGGAACCAGTGGGGTCGCGTGCCCGAGGACTGGCCGCTGCTGCCGATGGTCGGGCGGCCGATGCCGTCGATCTACTTCACCGCCGGTGCCGAACACCGCCGCCACCTGGCCATGGTCGAACCCGCGCTCGACGCGGTCGACCACTTCGAATTGCGCCGTGCCTGTGAGGAACTCGCCGATCAGCTGGTCGACCGGTTCTGTGGGCGCGGCACCGCCGACCTGGTCGCCGAATTCGCCGAACCGCTACCGGTGCTCGCGCTCGGACGCATCCTCGGCCTGCCCGACGCCGATGCCGCCGACCTGGCGCTGACCATGAAGACCCTCGCCGACGGCGGCGCCGACGCCCAGGCCGGGCATATACGTTTCGCTGAGCACATGGCCCGCCTCGTCGCCGCCAAGAAGGCCCGCCCCGGCGGCGACCTCACCTCGTTGATGCTGGCCGACCCCGAGCCGTTCACCGACGAGGAGTACATGAACGACCTGATGGCGATCGCCGCCGCGGGTCACCTCACCACCGCCGACTGGCTCGGCAGCTCGATGCGGCTGATGCTCACCGACGAACGCTTCGCCGCCGCACTCGGTGGCGGCAGGCGCAGCGTCGGCCAGGCCATGAACGAGGTGCTCTGGGAAGAGGGGCCGACCTCCATCCTGGCCGGTCGCTGGGCCGCCCGCGACACGCGCCTGGGCGACCGCACCATCCGCGCCGGGGACATGCTGCTGCTCGGCCTGGCCGCTGCAAACCTCGATCCACATGTGCGCCAGTCGTTTTCCGACGGCGACACCGTACCCACCGGCAACAACGCGCACTTCGCGTTCAGCTACGGCGAATACCGCTGCCCGTACCCGGCGCAGCAGATCGCCGAGATCATCGCGCGAACCGGGATCGAGGTGCTGCTCGACCGGCTCCCCGATGTCGACCTGGCGGTTCCGGCCGACCAGCTCACCCGGCGACCTTCGGCTTTCCTTCGGGGCATGCAAGCACTGCCCGTTCGTTTCACCCCTGTTCGACCCGTCGGAGGTTTCTCGTGAGTTCGCAATGCCCTATCGCCATCGACCCCATGGTCGGTGATCTCGCGGGGGAGACCGCCCGACTTCGTGACGCGGGGCCGATCACCCGGATCGACCTGATGGGTGTGACGGTGTGGACCGTCACCGACCACGCCCTGGCCCGCCAGTTGACCACCGACACCCGCCTGGTGAAGGACATCAACACCTGGAAACTGTTCGCCGACGGCGTCGTCGGCAACCAATGGCCGCTGATCGGGATGGTCGACGTCGACCGCTCGATGTTCAGTGTCGACGGCGCCGAACACCGCAGGCTGCGGCTCAAGACCGCCCAGGCGCTTGCCCCGCGCCGGCTCGAGGAACTGCGCCCGCGGATCGAAGCACTCACCGCCGAACTCCTCGACGACCTTGCCGCGGCCGGTGCCGACGGCACCCCGGTGGACCTCAAGCAGGTGTTCGCCTACCCGCTGCCCATGCGCGTGGTCGGCGACCTGATGGGTGTCGCGCGCGAAGACCACGCCCAGCTGCTCGACTGGTACAAGAAGTTCTTCTCCGTGATGACCCCGCAGGACGAGCGGCTGCGCGTGATCGGCGAGCTCGACGTGTACTTCACCGACCAGGTGCGCAAGAAGATCGCCGACCCGGGCGACGATCTCACCTCGGCGTTCGTCGTCGCCGACGAGGGCGGCGAGGCGCTCACCGAGGAGGAGGCGATCGGCAATATCAAGGCCCTCGTCGCCGCCGGGCACGAGACCACCGTGAGCCTCATCGTCAACACCGTGCGCGCGCTGCTCAACGAACCCGAGCAGTTGGCGAAAGTCCTTGCAGGCGAAGTGGACTGGAAGCAGGTTATCGAGGAGTCGCTGCGCTGGGACGGACCCGTCTCGCACCTGCTGATGCGCTTCGCCACCGAGGACATCACCGTGGGCGACACCGTGATCGAGAAGGGCGAGGGTGTGGTGATGTCCTACCGCGCCGTCGGCCGCGACTTCGCCGTGCACGGTGAGACCGCCGACGAATTCGACGTGACCCGCTCGACCGCCAACCGCCACCTGGCCTTCGGCTACGGCCCGCACATCTGCCCCGGTGCGGCACTGTCGCGGCTCGAGGCCGCGATCGCGCTGCCCGCGCTGTTCGCCCGCTTCCCGAACCTGCGCCTGGCCGTGCCCGACAGCGAGCTCGGCAACCTGCCGGTGCTGACCCAGAACGATCTGGCCGCGCTGCCGATCACCCTGAACTGACCGGCGTCGCGTCGCGCCCGGTGGATCGTTTCACCGGGCGCGACGCTCTGCTTCACAGACCCAGATCGCGGCCGATCAGTTCCTTCATGATCTCGTTCGAACCCGCCCAGATCTTGGTGACCCTGGCGTCCATCCAGGCCCGCGCCACCCGGTATTCACGCATGTAGCCGTAGCCGCCGTGCAGCTGCACACAGGCGTCGAGCACATCGTTCTGCACCTGCGCCGACCACCATTTGGCCTTGGCGGCGTCGACGGCCGACAGCTCACCGGCGGTGTGCGCGGCGAGGCACTGATCGATGAACGCCTGCGTGACCTCCACCTTGGTGACCAGCTCGGCGAACAGGAATTTGTTGTACTGGAAGCTGCCGATCTGCTGCCCGAAAGCCTTGCGCTCCTTGGCATATGCCAGCGTCTCGTCCAGGATCGCCGCCGCGTGGGCGATATTGGAGGCGGCGGCGCCGATGCGTTCCTGGGGCAGCATCTGCATCATGGTGATGAAGCCGCGGTCGAGCTCGCCCAGGCGATTGGCGTCCGGGACGCGCACATTGTCGAAGAACAGCTCGGCCGTGTCGGATTCGGGCTGGCCGACCTTGTCGAGTTTGCGGCCGCGGGTGAAGCCGTCCATGCCGTTCTCCACGACGAACAGGGTGATGCCCTTGGCTTTCTTCTCCGGGCTGGTCCGGGCGGCCACGATCACCAGGTCGGCGTTGAACCCGTTGGTAATGAAGGTCTTGGAGCCGTTGATGATCCAGTCGTCGCCGTCGCGCACGGCGGTGGTCTTCAGCGCGGCCAGGTCGGAACCGCCCGACGGTTCGGTCATGCCGATGGCCGTGATCAGCTCGCCGGTGCAGAACTTCGGGAGCCAACGCCGCTTCTGCTCGTCGGTGGTCAGTTCGACCAGGTAGGGGGCGCACACGTCGAAGTGGATGCCGAACGACGACGAGATCGCCGCACCGGCCTTGGCCAGTTCCTCGCCGAGCACCGCGTTGAACCGGTAGTCACCGGCATCGCTGCCGCCGAATTCCTCCGGAACCCCGAGCCCGAGATAGCCCAGTTCGCCTGCGGCCAACCAGGTTTCGCGATCGATCGCGCGCTGTTCGATGAACTTCTCGGCCTTCGGTTCGATCGACCGCTTGACGAATTCGGCTACCGAGGCACGGAAGGCCTCATGGTCCTCGGTGTAGAGGGTGCGCTTCATTCCTACAGTGTACGAATGGCGCCTGGGCCGATGTCAACGCGAACGGAAAGCCTTGTCTCCGGACACGAAAAAGCTCCCCGGTCGGTAGACCGGGGAGCTCATCTGTAGCCCCGACGGGATTCGAACCCGCGCTACCGCCTTGAGAGGGCGGCGTCCTAGGCCGCTAGACGACGGGGCCAGAACAGCAATTCACCAGCGTGAACCGCGCGGAACATACCTTAGCCGACGACCGGGCGATCGACCAAAACGGGCGGCAGAAGGCCCGCTCATCGCCGTGGGGCCTCTTATTGCGTCCACGGTCAGTCCGGGAACTCGAGCTCGGCTTCCTGGTCGGCCTCGAGCAGGAAATAGCCGAGGAATGTGACACCGTCGTGGCGGGCGTCGAAGCGGGCGATGCGAGTGTGCGCAGGTTCGTAGAACACGTCGCCGGGGCGCAGGATCGTGGGTTCTTTTCCTTCGACTTGATATACGGCGGAGCCGGATTCGATGCTGCCGAAGACCGGTCCGTTGTGGACGTGGAGGCCACCGGAGAAGTCAGGGGCGAGCGTGATGCGCCTGATCTCGACGCGGTGCACGGCTTGCGGTGATGGCAGCACCTGGTCGAGAAGAGTCGTGCGGACCACCGGCGCTGGGCCGGCTTCGGGGCTTGGGTCAGGCATGGCGAGGTCGTTCCGTTCCGATCGAGCTGTGCGTGCCCCTTATTCATAAAGCACAGGGACTCGAAATCGAAGCACTGACGGCTCTGTCAGTAGTTGTGGTGCCAGCCGAGGTCATGGAGGCGGTGGAGGGCGGCATCGAGCATGGCGCGGCCGGGGGAACCGTCTCGCCACCAGACTGACCAGTGGACGTCGATCGACAGCATCAGGAGGGTGTGGTGCCCGTCGGCGTCGGAGATGCCGGAGACGTGGGCCTCCCGCAATACGGTGACCGAGATCGGGGTCCAGAATCCGAGGTCGTACCTGCCGACCCACACTCCGTCGGATCGTCGTCGCACAGGGATTCGGAGGTCGCGAACCCTGTTGTCGAGGTCGTCGAGGATGAATTCGTCACCGGTCGGCACCAGGGCGGTGGGCAGCGCGGCCAGTGTGTCGTCGACGCGGATCTCGCTCCATCCGCGCCATCGCAGCTCGGACGCTTCACCGGGCGTCGTCAGCAGGTCGTCGAGCATTGTCGTCATGGCATGTCCATCGACGCCGACCGGAGCGGACGATGCGGGCACCAGGACGCTGCCCGCGGCGTTCACGCGCACGTGGTCGTCGGGTTCCGACCGGTCGGCGACCATCCACACGCCGTCGACATCGTTCGTCACACATCGGGATGCCTCGAACCGCAGCGGAATGAACAAACCGCGGGACAGCTCGATGATGGCCGCCACCGCATGGTGGGCTGCCATCCGCTCTCGGTCGACCGGCGACACCGCGGGGTCCAGCGGCCAATCGAGATCGAGAAAGGCTCGCGGTGGGCCGAGGCCTGATGCGTAGATGTCGTATCCGGAATTCTCGGCGCGCACAGGAGTGAGCGTGCCGGTGCCGATACGTCGGCGGCAACGTCTTTTTCGATGAGCGCGGTGGTTGACCTGGTCAGTGGTGGGGTGGAGGGTGGAGCGATGGCCGGTAAAGAGGTGTGGGGCGGGGTCGAGATGTCGAATCTCGATCAGCCGCTGTTCGACGGTGCCGAGGCGACCAAGCGGGACCTGGTGGGGTACTTCGAGGCGGTGGGGGAGCGGCTGGTGCGGGTGCTGCGGGGGCGTCCCCTGTCGGTGGTGCGGGTGCGGCCGGGGCAGGAGCCGTTCATGCAGAAGAATTTGCCCAAGTACACGCCGGAGTGGGTGGGGCGCACGACCGTGTGGGCGGAGAGTTCGCGGCGGGAGATCACCTACGCGCTGTGTGACGACCTGCGGACTCTGCTGTGGTTCGGGAATCAGCGGGCAGTCGAGTATCACGCAACATTGTTCCTGGCCGAATCAGCACCCGCGCCAACGCATCTGGTGCTCGATCTCGATCCATCACCGGGGCAGACGTTCGCCGACGCGGTGGCGGGGGCACGGTTGATCCGGGAGGCGCTGGCGGCCGACAGACTGGCGGGGGCGGTGAAGACGAGCGGGTCCAAGGGGTTGCATGTCTTCGTACCGGTCGTCGACGGCATCGACGTGGAGGACGCGGCCGCGGCGACGCGGGCGGTGGCCGCGCGGGCCGAGCGCATCGATCCTGCCGTCGGGACAACGGCTTTCATCCGTGAGGACCGCCACGGGAAGGTGTTCCTCGACGCCACGCGTGCGGGCGGCGCCACCGTCGCGGCGGCCTACAGCCCGCGCATCCGTCCTGGCGTCACCGTGTCGTTCCCGCTGAACTGGTCCGACCTCGACGACGTGACACCCGCGGATTTCACGCTGCGCACCGTGCCGGACCTGCTCGCCGACGCCGACCCGTGGTCGACGGAAATGCCGGAACCACAACAACTCCCGGACGACTTGATCGCCGAGGGCCACACCATCCCGGTCGCCCGGGTGCAGGCCATGCACGAGGGCAAACGACGCGCCCGCGCCCGTCGCGCGGAATGAGAATCAGACCGGAGTGAGCGTCGCCGCACCGAAGGACACGTGGAACCGCTCGCACCAGATGCTGACCGACCGCACCGAGGACAGATCGGTCCCGGCGGGCACCTCGTAGTTCTGGTTGCCCTCGTTGCCCTTCAACGCGCCGAGATCGATGTGGGCGCCGTCGTCGAAATTGTGCCAATCGTCAGGGACCACCGGTTGGTCTGTGAGCCAGACCCGCAGGGCGGGACCGTCGGATGTGCGCAGGTCGGCGATTCGCACCACCAGCGTGCCGTCGGCGGCTCGTTGCAACGCGACGGTGCCCGAGGTGTCGTGTTCGTGGGAGAGGAACGTGCCCTGAGCGAGCAGTGGCGGCGGAGCGCCGTCGGCGGCGACCACCGGCGCCTCGTCGACGGTGACCGTGGTAAACAACCGCCACGGCTGGAACAGATACAGCCCGACCGCCACGACTGTGACCAGGCCGATGGTGAGGACACTGAACAGAACCCGGCGTGCGGACATGATGCCTCCTTCGAGGTCCATCATTCTCCGTCCGCCCGCCGGGCGCAGCCTTCGATCAGTTACCGAGCGCGGCCACGCCGGCCTGCGCGAACTTCTCGTCCAGATCGCCGCTCGGCGCGCCTGCCACGCCGATGCCCGCGATGGGCGCGCCCTTCGACTTCACCGGGGCACCGCCACCGAGGAAGAGGGTGCCGTCGATGTCTGCGAGGTGGGGTGCGGACTCGAGTCGCTTGGTGAGCTCGCTGGTCGGGGCGTTCCACGAGACGGAGGTGAACGCCTTCTGCTGGGCGGCGTCGTAGGACTGCGGGCCCGCGCCGTCACCACGCAGGGTGACGATCACATTGCCGTTGCGGTCGACCACGGCCACGCTCACCCGCTGGTTCTCCTTGGCGGCCGCGTCGAGCGCGGTCTGGGCGGCCTTGGTCGCGGCGGCGACCGACAGATGCGTGCTGGTGGCCAGATTGTTGTCGGCCGCCTCGACGACCACGGGGGTGCGGGTGGCCGGGTCGGGATCGGCGGCCTGCACGGTGACGACACCGACGACGCCCGCGCCGACGACGGCGGCGGTGGCACCGGCGACGATGAGACGGTTACGGGTGCTGAACTTGCTGGTCATTGCTGCTCCTGAGCATTTCTCGGCCGTCGGATCTGCGGCGCGGCCTGGTGATATCCATCCTGTTCGCCCGGCGGCTCCGGCGAATCGACGGTGTGGCTGGAGTACGCGGCCGGATCGGACGACACCCGGGTCAACCGATCGGATGACCCGCCGCGCCCCGGCGCCGGGGGAGAATGCCGAGGAGAGGGAGGAGGCCGCATGGACCTCGGTGACCAGCGCGAGGACACCCGTCTGCTCGCGATCATCGTGCACAGCGCGTTCTATGTGCTGCTCGCCGCGTCGCTGCTGCGCTGGCTGATCCGGCACAGCGAGACCCGGTCGACGCCGCTCATCGTCGTCCTCGCGGTGGCGCTCGCGGTGCTCTACGGGCTCAGCGAGTTGCGGGCGTCGCACCGGCTCGTGTGGTTCGCGGGGTTGGTGCTCACCTGGTCGGTGCTGGTGGTGCTCGCGCCGAGCTTCGCCTGGTGCGCGGTTCCACTGGTGTACACGGGCCTGCGGATCCTGTCCGAACGCACCGCGGTGACGCTGGTGGTGGTGTTGACCGCGCTGGTGGTGGCCAGTCAGGTGCGCATCGCGGGCTGGCTCGATCCGAACCTGGTGCTCGCACCGCCCGCGGTGGCCGCCGTGACCACCGCGTTGTTCGTCGGTATGCGCAGGCAGGCGACCCGGCAGGCGGCACTCATCGACGACCTCGTGCGAACCCGCCAGGAACTGGCCGACACCGAACGACGCGAAGGCACCCTCGCCGAACGTGAACGGCTCGCCATGGAGATCCACGACACCCTCGCCCAGGGTCTGTCCAGCCAGCGCATGCTGTTGCAGGCCGCCGACCTGGTCTGGGATACCGACCGGGGGCTGGCACGCACGCATCTGCGCTCGGCCGCCGAGATCGCCGAACGCGACCTCACCGAAGCGCGCCGCTTCGTCCACGATCTCGCCCCCGCCGATCTCGCCGCGGGCGGGTCACTGGCCGCCGCCCTGACCGCGCTCGCCGACCGCGAATCCACCGACACCCTCACTGTGCGATGCCATATCGAAGGTGCGCCGGTGCCGCTGCCGCAGCGCGTAGAAGCCACCCTGCTCCGCATCGCCCAGGGCGCGCTGGCCAATGTGCGCGAACACGCGCGAGCGAGCACGGCGACACTCACGCTGACCAGCCTCGACGACCAGATCGTCCTCGATGTGGCCGACAACGGACGCGGTTTCGATCCCGGCGACGTCGGCGACCCGGCCGAGCATCGGGGTCACGGTCTACCTGCGATCCGGGCGCGCGTGCGTCAGCTGGGCGGTACCTGCGCGATCGAATCGGCGCCGGGGGAGGAGACGGTGCTGTCGGTGTCGATCCCCTTGGCCCAGGTCGCACCGGGCGATGCCCGCTAGCATCGGCCGTTATGACCACCACCGTGCGCCTGCTGATCTGTGACGATCACGCGGTGGTGCGCGCAGGCCTGCACGCCCTGCTGTCGAGCGCACCCGGGATCGAGGTGATCGGGGAGGCCGCCGACGGTCCGGCGGCGGTGGCGCTGGCCGGGCGCCTGCACCCCGACGTGGTGCTGATGGATCTGCAGCTCGGCGGCGAGATGGACGGGGTGGCCGCGACCAGGCTCATCACCGCCCAGCCGGCGCCGACACCGCACGTCCTCGTGCTGACCACCTACGACACCGACGCCGACATCACCCGCGCGATCGAGGCGGGCGCCACCGGATACTTGCTCAAGGCCGAACGCCCCGAGGAACTGTTCGCCGCCATCCGGGCGGCCGCGAGCGGGCAGACCGCGTTGTCGGCGCCGGTCGCGGCCAAGGTCATGGCCAAGATGCGCAACCCTGGGCCCACCCTCACCGCTCGCGAGCGCGACATCCTCGGCAAGCTGGCCGAAGGCCTCGGAAACCGGGAGATCGCCCGCGCGCTGCACATCAGCGAGGCGACGGTGAAAACGCATCTCGGGCGCATCTACGACAAGCTCGGCGTGGATACCCGGGCCGCCGCGGTGGCCGTGGCATCGGAGAAGCGGCTCCTCGCCTGAGGGGCTTGCGGCCACTACTCATACAAAGGGTTGCCCGAATTGCCTGTAAGAAACGTGATCGGGCCCACTAAATACCTGTGAGGCCGCTCACAAATAGCCGCCTGAAGCACAGTTCTGTGATTACGGATTTATCACGAACGACCAGCGGTGAACAGCGTACGTTTGGACAAACTTTGCTACATAAGCGTCCGTGATCGGTGCGTGATCTTCTGTTGCGAAACAGCTACATTCGATCACGGCTTGAACAACAACCCGAGCCGAATCGAATCGCAGAACGCCGCAAAGCCTGCCCCGCGATTCGAGGATCCCCGACATACCTGTGGGGCAGGGACGCGGTAGTTCGAATACCGAGTCGGTGGGCGCAGGCAGGAAATGCTTATGTCTTTCAATCGCAAGTTCACCACCCGTGCCCTCGGTTTCGCCGCTGTCGCCGGTGCCATGATCGCCGTTCCGGCCGGTCTGACCACTGCCACCGCTTCGGCGAACAACTGGGACGCCGTGGCGCAGTGCGAGAGCAGCGGTAACTGGGGTATCAACACCGGTAACGGCTACTACGGCGGTCTGCAGTTCTCGCAGAGCACCTGGGAGGCCTACGGCGGCACCGGCACGGCCGACAACGCCAGCCGTGAGGAGCAGATCCGCGTCGCCGAGAACGTGCTCGCGGCCCAGGGCCCCGGCGCCTGGCCGACCTGCAGCGCCTACCTGTAAGGTACGCCGCGCAATAAAGACTTTCCTTGTCGGGAAACGGAATACCCGCTATTCGAAGCACACGTCGAATAGCGGGTTTTTTCGTTTATGCCGAATCCAGCCGATATACCGTGAGCGCGGCCGCCAGCATTCGTGAATCCTTCGGATCGGCCGGGTCGAGGCCGGTCAGATCGGCAATGCGGCGCAACCGGTAGGTGAAGGTATTGGGGTGGACATGAATCCGTCGCGAGGCGGTCTTCCGGTCGGCACCGTACTGCAGATGCGCTTCGAGTGCCTCGACGAGATGCGGGCTCGACAACAGTGGAATCACGCGCTGCGCCAACCGCTCTCGCGCCGGGCCCGGCCGGGTGAGCTGATACTCGAGCAGCAGATCGTCGAGGCGGTAACACCCGCCGGGTTTACCCCGGAGCCGAGCCAGCTCGGTCAGTTCGCTCGCGTCTTTGGCGGCGGTGGGAATGTCGTCGCGGGCCACCTCCGAGAACTCCGCGAGAAACACCGGAACCCCGAATTGTTCGGCCAACCGCGTGGCGAGCTGGTCGAAACGCGCGGCGTCGAGGACATCGGCCTCGGAGCGGCTCAGCAGGGCGATGCCGCTGGTGCCGTCGAAGGTGGCGGGGGTGGTCGTTCCGGTCAGCGCGTCGAGGTCGCGTTGCAACACCCGGATGCGGCGGCGCGTCAGCAGGTTGGCCGCGCTGCCGGTGCGCGGCTGCTCGTCGAGGTGGATCGCGAGGACCGTGTACTGCTCGGCCAGCGTCGTGTCGGCCCGCGCCGCGAGTTCCTCGGCCGGTAGCCCGCGCACCAGCGCCGAGCACAACTCGCGCCGTGCCTCGCGTTCGGCGTGGTAGATCGACTGCTCCACCTCGGTGTAGGTCTCGACCACGGTCATGTTGATGTGGCGGAGCAGGTCGAGCAGCCGGCTGAACACGTGGATGAACTCGAACATCTCGCTGGGCTCGGCCTCCGCCGAGGCCGCCGCGAGCAACGACTGCGCCGATGCGTGAATGGCGTCGATGAGCAGCGGCAACGGCAACCGGTCCTCGGCATGCCGCTCGGCGACCGGGGCGACGAACATGGCCACTTCCGACTTGGTGAACTCCCGATTCGAGGCGATCGCGTCGAGCACCGCCCGTCCGCAGGCATAGATTGTCGGCAGCACCTCGGCGGTGAAGTGGCCCGCGGGCAGTTCGGCGGGGGCTTTGGCGGCGAGTCCATCGGCGAGCATGCGCTCGGCGATCTGGGGCCAGCGACTCAACAGGCGAGTCGTCAGATCGGGTGCGGCGGACGTGGCTTGTTCGGCGAGCATGCCACGAATTGTGTCCCAAGACAGGGCGAAAGTGGGCGCTCCAGTCGGCTACGACGAGAACTTGGTTCACGAGACAAGAGCGGTGGCGTTTTCTGGGCGCACGGTGCAGTGACACCCTGTGGCGCCGGTCATAGATTCGCAGAACGCGCATCGGGCCGCCTGCCCGACGACGCTGTTCTACGGAAGTGAAACCTTGATTGCAACGACGCATCCTCTTCGCCGAACCCTGTCCGCGTTCGGCATCGCCGCCGCGCTCCTCGCGCTCGGCACCCACTCGGCCGCCGCGACTCCCACGCTCGAACCGACCGTCGCCTCGCTGGCCGAATATCTGAACGCCACCGCGCCGACCACCCCCGAGGGCCGCCCCACTGCCATCGCCGATACCGGCAGCGCCTCGGGCAGCGGTTCGGGCTCGTCGAGCCGTGCCTCCGACACCGTCGGTGAGGGCCCCTCGATGTCGGCCTACCTGCCCGCCTTCGCCTACGGGCTGCTGCACCCGGACGCCGCGCCGCCCAAGGCCAACCGCTGGGACTGCAAACCCACCGCGGCCCATCCCCGACCGGTGATTTTGCTGCACGGCACCTGGCTCAACGCCTACGACACCTTCTCCTATCTGTCACCGCGGCTGGCCGATGCCGGGCACTGCGTGTTCACCCTGAACTTCGGCAAGTCGACCCTGCTGGAGGCCGGTGGGCTCGGCGCGATCCTGCCCGGCCGCAACGGGGTGGGCCCGATGGTCGAATCCTCGGGCCAGGTGGCCGCGTTCATCGAGCGGGTGCTGGCCGCGACCGGCGCCGAACAGGTCGATATCGTCGGCCACTCCCAGGGCGCGACCATCGCCAACCATTACCTCAAGTTCGACGGGGGACAGGGCAAGGTCGCCACCCTCGTGAGCTTCGGCGGCACCCACCACGGCACCTCGCTGCTCGGCATCGCCTCGCTCGGCCGCATGATCAACAACGCGGGCATCGACATCCTCGGCTTCTACCGGCCGATCATCGGCGCCGCCAATGTGGAACAGGCCATCGGTTCGCCGTTCTACACCACCCTCAACGCCGGCGGCGACACCGTGCCCGGCGTGCGTTACACCGTGGTCGGCTCCCGCTACGACGAAGTGATGAACCCCCTCGACCTGGGCTTCCTGGTCGCCGGGCCGGACGCGACCGTCGACAACATCACCCTGCAGGCCGGCTGCGAACAGGACGTCTCCGACCACCTGACGATGATGTACTCCCCGCGCGCGGCCTCCATCGCGCTGCGTGCTCTCGATCCGGCACGTGCACCCGAGCTGGCCTGCACGTTCAACCCGTGGTTCTTCGGCGGCGGCGGCAGCCTATGACCAGTCTGCTCGATCGGGCGGCCACCCTGCGGGGAGCACCGCCGCTGCCGTCCGACGATCCCTTCTACAGCGCCCCACCCGATCTCGAGACGCTCGCCCCCGGCACGGTGGTGCGGTCGCGCTCGGTGGAGCTGGCACTGTTCGGTCTGGTGCCGCAACGTATCGCCGCGTGGCAATTGCTCTATCGCACCTGCGATCTCGACGGCAATGCCGAGGTGACGGTGACGACAGTGCTCTTGCCCTGGGGCGCCGACCCGCGCGAGTCCCGCCCGCTCGTCTCGTTCCAGTGCGCGATCGATGCCGTTGCCCCGCAGTGCTTTCCGTCCTACGCCTTGCGCCGGGGCGCGCAGACCATCGGTTCGATCGCCCCGCTGGAACTGCCGATCATCGCGATGGCGCTGCGGCAGGGGTGGGCGGTCTCGGTCCCCGACCACGAGGGGATCGACGGGCGGTTCGGCGCCGCGAGGGAACCCGGTTACCGGGCGCTCGACGGCATTCGTGCGGCGCTGAGTTTCGGTGCGCTCGGGTTGTCGCCGTCGAATCAGGTTGCGCTGTGGGGTTATTCGGGTGGCGGGCTGGCCACAGCCTGGGCGGCCGAGCTGGCCGCCGAGTACGCCCCCGAGCTGGATATCGTCGGCGCCGCCGCCGGGTCGCCCGTGGGTGACCCGGCGGCGGCGTTCCTCCGGCTCAACGGCGGCTGGTTCGCCGGGTTCCCCGCCGTCTTCGTCGCCGGTCTGCGCCGCGCCTACCCGGAGCTGGTCCCCGTGCTGGAAGACCACTTCGACACACGGTTCCGCGCCCTGCTCGGCGAGGCCGAACAACGCAGTACCTTCGCGCTGTTGCTGCGGTTCGCCCGCCGCGATGTCGCCCGCCACCTGCGCGGCGGCATCGCCGAACTGCTCGCCGAACCGGTGCTGCGCCGCGTTCTCACCGACGTCGAGCCCGGCGGCAAGGCCCCGGCCGCCCCGCTGCTGGTGGTGCAAGGCGTGCGCGACGAGGTGATCGCGGTCGCCGACATCGACGCGCATGTCCGGCGCTACGAGCGGGCCGGTGCGGCCGTGCGGTACCTGCGCATCCGCAACGGTTCCCATCTGCCGCTGGAGTTCCTCGTCGTCCCGGTCGTCCTCGACTGGCTCGCCGACCGTTTCGCGGGCAGGCAGGCCGAGACCGGGACGGAGACGGTGACCTCGGTGGCCCGTTCCGTGCGGGCGATGCGCAAGCACCTGGAGTTCCTGCAGGTCGTGCTGACCATGGCTGCCGGCCGGTCGATCGGTGTGGCCGAGGCTCCGTCGACATCGGCTGCGCAGTCCTCGCCGCTGGTACCGCAAGAAAGGGAAATATTACGCATCAGCTAATTCTCGGCACAATTCCCACGGTCGCCGGGACCTAAACATAAAAGGCTGATTAAATAACTCTCAGAAACTTCTCATACAATTTTAAGTAACACGATGTCGCACCTATAACCGCAGGTGGTGATAGGTGAAACTAGGTTACTGTAACGGCTGTCACTAATCCGTAATTTGCGTAACTCGCGGCGTTCGGGGGTCGATATGCCATTCGTAAGCCAGCCTCGGCTGGAGCATGAGAAACAGAGGAGTATTTATGATCCCCGTTATCATCGACACCGGTAGCGCCGCCCTGAACGGTCTTTTCGACACCCTGGGTGCTGCTCTGCACGGTCTGGTCGACACCCTGTGGACCGGCTCCTTCGGCGGCTGATTCGTCAGCGCTTTCGGCCGGTGACGGCCGGGTCGACGGGAACGTCGGCCCACGAGAATGCCCCGCACCTTCCGGTGTGGGGCATTCTCGCGTTCGGGGTCAGTGCGTGTGCGGCGCTTCGGCAGTGTGGGTGTCGCCGCAGGCGCTGCTCTGCCGGTTGCCGATCGCGAGCACCTCCGGGGTGGCGTGGTCGACCTGCAGGGTGACGTGGCTGATGTGATGGTCGTGGTCGAGCATGTGCGCCACGTCTTCGCGCACCGCGTGGCAATCGCGGCCCGGCTGCACCAGGATGTGCGCCGACAGGGCGGGGGAGCCGGAGGTGATCTCCCAGATGTGCAGATCGTGCACGCCGACCACGCCGTCGCGGGCGCGGATATCGGTGTCGATCTGCGCGGGGTCGAGGTAGTCGGGGGCGGCCTCGAGGAAGATGCGGCTCGACGCGCGGATCAGTCCGACGCCCGCCTTGATCATCAACGCAACCACGATCAGGGTGGCGACGATATCGGCGCGTGCCCAGCCCGTCAGGATGATGACCACACCCGCGACAGCGGTGGCGATGAACGCGAACAGGTCGTTGAGGATGTGCTGGTAGGCGCCCTCGATATTGAGGCTCGTCCGATCGGCGCGACTGATCATCCAGGTGGCGAGCACATTCACGGCCACACCGACCAGCGCGGTGACGAGCACGAGGCCGCCGTGCACTTCCGGCGGCTCGAACAGCCTGCGGATCGCCTCGTAACCGAGCCACAGTGCGAGCAGGAGCAGGGTGAGCCCGTTGGCCTGGGCGGACAGGATCTCCACCCGCTTCCAGCCGAAGGTCATCCGTCCTTTCGGCGGGCGCGCGGCCAACCGGATCGCCCACAGCGCCAGCGCGATGGACGCGGCGTCGGTGGTCATATGCGCGGCGTCGGACAGCAGTGCCAGCGAATCGGCGACGATACCGACGATGACCTCGCCGATCAGGAACGTGACGATCAGGGCCAGTGCGCCTGCCAGCCAGCGTTTGTCACTGTCGGCCGACACCCCGTGGTCGTGCCCGTGTCCTGCGCCCATGCGATTTCCCCTCTCCGGTGAACCGAACGGCGCAATCATATGCACGAATCGCTATGTATGCAATTCCTTCGTCACCCGGGAACGGAGCGAGCCCGGCAGCCCTGCTCCCCCCTCCTGGAGCAGGCCCGGCCGGGCTCGCAGGAACTACTTTCCAGCACGGCACCAGCAGGATCCTGAAGAGTCGCTTAAGGCGTTGTCATCGGGCGGTCCGGCCGCGATAACCCGGTATGGCGGACAACTTCTGTAACGCGCACTGCGCGCGACTGTGTACCAGGGACGGGCTGGCCGACGTGCTGGCCGCCGATCGCGGCCTGCTGCACTGGCGGGCCATGCGCAGCCTCGGTGATCGCGGGCTGGCCGAGCATGCCGTCCAGGAGACCTTGTTGCGCGCGTGGCGCGCGTGCGCCGACTTCGACGCGCGCAAGGGCAGCGTGCGCACGTGGCTGCTGGCGATCGAACGCAATGTGGTCGTCGACATCGTGCGGGCTCGGGCCGTGCGCCCGATCGATGTGGGTTTCGACGACCTCGCCGAGCTGGTGCCCTGCGGCAGGCCGGATTTCGCCGACGGGCTCGTCGACGGCTTGCTCGTCGACGAGCTGCTCGCCCGGTTGCCCGAACCTCAGCGTGCGGCCGTGGTCGAAGTGATTCTGCGTGATCGCGGATATCGGGAAGTGGCCGAGGATTTCGGGGTTCCCGTCGGCACGGTGAAGACCCGCGTGCACTACGCGCTCCGCTCGTTGCGGCAGTTGCCGGAGGTTGCCTGACGCACTTGAAAAATCGCCCATCTGGGCACCTGACCAGCGATTATCGGCCTATTGCAGTTCGGTAACGGTGCTTGCCCTGTCGTTGTACACGTGGCAAGAGTTAACTACTGGGTTTGGTGTTACCAATGGGAAGGGAGGGGTGCTCCGTTCCGGAGCGCCGACCGAACATGAAACCAGACATCATCAAGGCCGGTCTCTGCTCCACAGTCTCCGCCGCGGTCGTGGTGTCGCTGTCCGGGCTGCTGCCCGTGACCGCCCACGCCGACCCTGAACCAGCGCAGGGCGATCAGCTCGCCGGGAAGACGATCTTCCTCGACCCGGGTCATCAGGGTCCGGCCCATGCGGAAGATCTCGCCCGTCAGGTCGACAACGGCCGAGGCGGAACCAAGGACTGCCAGACCACCGGCATGACATCACTGGGCGGCGTCCCCGAACACACCATCAACTGGGAAGTGGCCCAGCTGGTGAAGACCTCGCTGCAGGCGCTCGGCGCCGAGGTGGTGCTCAGCCGCGCCGACGACGCCGGGTGGGGCGGCTGCGTGGACGAACGCGCCCGCGCCGCGAACGAATCCGGTGCCGAGGTGGCGGTGAGCATCCACGCCGACAGCGCACCCGCCGACCAGCGCGGCTTCCACCTCATCCTGCCGCAGCTCCCCGTGCCCGATCCGGCCGTCGAGCAGGCCCAATCGCGAGCCGGGCTCGCCGCGTCGAGCGCGGTGCGCGACGCCTATGTCGCAGCCGGGATCCCGCCGGCGACCTACGGCGGTGCGAACAACGGGCTGCAGACCCGCGCTGATGTGGCCGGGCCCGCGTTGACCCGGGTACCGCTCGTTTTCGTGGAAATGGGCAACGGCGCCAATGCCGAGGACGCGGCGCTGCTCGAATCGCGCGAGGGACGGCTGCAGCACGCGGTGGCCATCACGACCGGATTGGTCGGTTATCTGCTGAACAAGCCGATCGGGCCCGCGCCTGCCTTGGCGTTGGCACCCAAGCCGATTCCGGGTCGGGCGCCGGTGGCGACCCCGGTTCCCACGCCCGGGCAGGAGCCCGAACCGGGTGCGGCGACGGACTCGACGAGCGAGAAGCCGGGTCGGTCCGATACGACCTCACCGCGTCGTGGTGCGCCGTCTACCAGCAAGTCCGCGCCCGGTGCCACAGGTGAGTCGGGTCAGGGATCGGTGCCGGAGTCCGACGGGACCGGGCAAGGGTCGGCGCCCGAGTCCGGTGGAGTCGGCCAGGGGTCCGCGCCCGAATCCGGTGGAACCGGTGAAGGGTCCGCGCCCGGTGCGGCGTCGGAACCCGAGTCAGGTGGAGTTGGTGAGGGGTCCGCGCCCGGTGTGGCGTCGGGGCCCGAGTCCGGAGGTGTCGGCGAGGGGTCGGCACCTGAATCGGACGCGACCGGAAACGGTGCCGGCCCGGAATCCGGGGCCGGCGGGCAGGGGTCCGCGCCCGAATCGGGCCCGGCAGGCGCACCCGCGCAGGGGTCGCCGGAGAACGGTGCGGCCGGTGACGAATCCGGCCAGGATCCGGCGCCCGTCGAGGAGCCGTCCAGCGATTCCACCACCCCGGCAGCGCCCGCCCCGGCGCGCGCACCGGCTCGGGCCCCGATCGCCGACCCGGCGCCGCTGCCGTACGCCCCGGCCCGCACCGCACCCGGTGCCAACGGCCGCCCGCCCGCCGCACCGGCTCCCACCCCGAGGGAACGCGGCGGTGCCGCCCCGAAGGCGCAGCCGTACCAGGAGGAATCGGTTCCCGACATCACGTCGCTGAGCAGTTCCCTCGGCGGCCCGGTCCTCACGGTGATGAACATGCTGATGCCCATGGCCCAGTCCCTCGGCATGGACAACAGCGTCATCACCAATCAGCTCATCAACCTGGCCTACACCCTCGCCGGCGTCGTCTTCGGCCCGACGAAGTAGTCCACCGAACCCTTCGTTTCAAGATCACCACGCTCTGGTGGCGGTCGGCTCTCGGTCGATGCCGCCACCGGGGCGTGGTGATCGCGCGTCCAGGACCAGGGCGGGGTTCGGCGAAGGTGGAGGGGCGGCGGGAGTGGACGGCAGCGGTGGGATGGCACCATGGGTGCCGTGATTCCTGTGGTGATCGTTGCTGGGTTTCTGGGGTCGGGGAAGACGACTCTGCTGAACTATCTGTTGCGCAACAACCGGGGAACCCGGATCGGAGTCGTGGTCAACGACTTCGGGGCGGTGAACATCGACGCGATGCTGGTCGCGGGGCAGGTCGATGCCATGGTGTCGCTGGGGAACGGGTGTGTGTGCTGCGCGGTGGACGTGTCCGAGCTCGACGATCTGTTCGCGCAGTTGGCGCAGCCGCGCAGCGCGGTGGACGTGATCGTGGTCGAGGCCAGCGGGCTGGCCGAACCGCGCAATCTGATCCGGATGGTCGTGGCGAATCCGAATCCGCGCATCGGATACGGCGGACTGGTCGAGGTGGTCGATGCCGAACAATTCGGTGCAACGAGCACCCGTCACCCGGAGTTGATCTCGCACCTGAAACTGGCCGACCTGGTGCTGGTGAACAAGGCCGACCGCGTCACGCCCGACGCCCTCACCGCCCTGCGGGAACAAATCACCGAGTGGGTCGGCCAGGTCCCCGTGTACGCGACCACGCACGGCCGGGTCGACCCGGGTCTGCTGTTCGACGAGCGCACCCGCGAAGAGCCGAAAGTGGCCCAGCAGTTGAGTTTCGACGCCCTGCTCGACGACCACGACCACGACGATCCCGACCACCGCCACTTCCACGACGACTACGTCTCGGTGTCGTTCACCAGCGAGCGACCGCTGAATCCTCGTGCCCTGGTGGACTTCCTGGAAAACCCGCCGCGAGGGCTGTTCCGCGCCAAAGGGTGTGTGGCCTTCGCGGTCGAGGGGGAGCGGCGCAAGTTCGAGATGCATCTGGTCGGTCGCCACGTGACGTTCACCCCCGGCACCTGGGCGCGGGGTGAGCAGCGGGTCTCGAGCCTGGTGCTCATCGGCGCGGGGCTCGACGCGGACGCGGCCCTGGAACGCTTGCGCGCCACCGTCTTCGAGGGAGACTCACCACTGGACGACCAAGCGTTGCTCGGCATCTGGCGCTACACCCCGAGCATGGTCTAACCGCAGGCGTTGACCCATTCCGAGAGTCCGTCGGCGAACAGCTGCCGCTTCCAGATGGGCACTTCGTGCTTGATCCGGTCGACGAGCTCATGGCAGACGGTGAACGCCTCGGCCCGATGCGGTGCGGCGACGGCGACCACGATCGCCAGGCCACCGATGTCGAGCGCACCGACCCGATGGGCAGCGGCGACGGGAAGTCCACTGGCCGTTGCGACTTCGGCGCACACCGCGTGGAGGAACCGCTCGGCCTGCGGGTGCGCGGAGTACTCGAGCGACGAAACCGCCTGGCCACCATCGTGATTGCGGACCTTGCCGGTGAACACCACCACGGCGCCGAATTCCGGTCCGTCCACGGCCTTTTCGACGGCGGCGGGATCGAGATCGCGGTCACTGATCGCGGCCAGCGCGACCGTGCCCTTGTCATTCATGATTGCCGCCTCCGGCTACTTGCGCGAGCAGATGATCCAGCAGCGGCTCCAGCACGGCGATGCCGTCCTTCACCCCGCCGGGCGAACCGGGCAGGTTCACCACAACGGTGCTCCCGACCAGGCCCGCGACCCCGCGGCTCAGCGCCGCGAGCGGGAATTTCGCCGTCCCACGCTGCCGGATGGCGTCGGCCACCCCGGGTAGCTCCCGATCGAGCACGGCCCGTGTCGCTTCGGGGGTGGCGTCGGTGGGCGAGGCGCCGGTGCCGCCGGTCGTGACGACCAGCGACGGCGCCCCGGTCAGTGCGTCGGCCAAGCCTGCCGCGATGTCGGCGTCCGCGTAAACGAGCGGACCACGCACGGAAAACCCTTGTGCGGCAAGCCATTCGGTGAGCACCGGGCCGGTGGTGTCGACACGTGACCCGGACGCCGCGCCAGTAGACGCGACCACGACAGCGGCACTACGAGACCCGGCGGGGGCGCTGTTCATGGCGTGCCGAGAATCAGCGACGGCCGAATGTGATTCGGCAGCATGCGGCGATTCCCAGACGCCGACCGCAGCATCAGCGGCAGGGGCGACGGAGCCAGCTGCCTGCGAGATGCCCGCAGTGCCGCCTGATCCGGCGACGGCCGGAGCATCCGCGGCCTCGGTCGACGCCGGCCGCGCCTCAGGCCGCACCCAATGTCCGTGCTTGCCACCCTCTTTGGTGACCAGCCGCACCCCGTTCAGCACCGCCGCCGGATCGACCGCCTTCACCATGTCGTGCAAGGTGAGCCCCGCCACGGCGACGGCGGTGAGCGCCTCCATCTCCACCCCGGTGGGCCCGGTGGTCTTGGCGCTCGCCTCGATGGTGATGGTCGTCTCGGTGAACCCGAACTCCACCTTCACCGACGACAGCGCCAGCTGATGACACAGCGGGATCAGCTCGGAAGTCTTTTTGGCACCGGCGATTCCGGCGAGCCGGGCCGTGGACAGCACGTCGGCCTTGGGCATGCCGTCGGCACGGACCAGGCGCACGACGTCGGCCGTGGTCTGCAATTCGCCTGCGGCGACGGCGATCCGGGTGGTGTCGGGCTTGGCACTCACATCGACCATGCGGGCGCGACCTTCACGGTCGACGTGCGACAACTCGCTCATAGCATCAAGATTCGCACAGTGGCACCGGCGGCGAGCGTGGTGACCTCGGCGGGAATGTCGACCAGCGCATCGGCCCAGGCCATACCCGCGATGAGATGCGAGCCGGGTCCGGACACGACCTCCACGCCGTCGTCGCTGGTCAGGCCGCGCAGGAACTGGCGCTTGCCCGCGGGGGAGCGGACCGGGGTGAGCAGAGGCAGCTCCCGGCTCGCGGGCGCGGGCAGCCCGGCGAGCGCCCGGATCACCGGCCGCGCGAAGACCGTGTAGGAAACCATCGTGCTCACCGGATTGCCCGGGAAGCTCAGCACGGGCACACCGTCGACCACCGTGAACCCCTGCGGTCCACCCGGCTGCACTGCGACGGAACCGAACGTCCCGCCCAGCGGTGCCAGCACCTCTTTGACCACCTCGAAGTCGCCCTTGGAGACCCCACCGGAGGTGAACACCACGTCTGCCTTCGCGACCGCCGACCGCAGCACCTGGGCGAAGACGGTCGCGTCGTCGGTGCTGTGGGCGATCTCGAGCACGTCGACGCCGTCGGCGCGCAGGGCGGCGGCCAGCCCGATCCCGTTCGAGTTGTAGATCTGGCCGGGGGCCAGCACCGAACCGGCCGGGCGCAACTCGTCCCCGGTGGTCAGGCACACCGCACGCAATCGCGACAGCACTGGCACACTCGGCAGCCCGACGGCGGCCAGCGCGGCGATATGACGCGGCGCGAGCACCGTGCCCGCCCGGGTGACCAGCTCACCCACTCGCACATCGGTACCGGCCTCGCGCACGAATTCCCCACGCGCCCGGCCACGTTCGACAACGATGCGGTCGTCGCCCGCTTGCACGTCTTCCACCGGGACGACGCAGTCCGCGCCCGGCGGCAGCGGCGCGCCCGTCATCACCTTCATCGCCGCGCCCTCGGGCAGCGCCTCGGTGCCGGGCCTACCGGCGGCCACCACCCCCGCGACCGGCAGTGTCACCGGCGTGACGGCGACATCGGCGGCCCGCACCGCGTACCCGTCCATCGCGGAATTGCGGAAGACCGGCAGATCGATCGGGGAGTGCACATCGGCGGCGAGCACGCGCCCGAGTGCGTCGGGGACCGGCACCTGTTCGGGGGTGCGGTCGGCGAGGCGGGCCAGCAGCGCGGCAACGGTGTCGCGGTACTCGTCCACGCTGCGCGCCGACGCGGTGGCGGGCCGGTGAGTCATGTGCCCAGCCTAATCGTCGTCGCGGTACCCGGTTCGATCGTGTTGCTCACTCTTTCCCGGTGCCCGCGGTGAGCAACGAATCGCCGCACCGGACCCGATGTGACGGCCCCGACGGGTCATACTGGAGGAATGACGCTGGTCGAGATGGGGATCCCCGCTGTGCGCTCGGAGCGGCCGTCTCTCGACGGCAGGCCCGAGACGCCGCTGCTGGTCGACCGATTCGGCCGCGTCGCCCGTGACCTGCGTGTTTCCATCACCGAGAAGTGTTCGCTGCGGTGCACGTACTGCATGCCCGAGGAGGGCCTGCCGCCGATCCCGCGCGAGGAACTGCTCACCGCCGACGAGATCGTCCGGCTGGTCTCCCTCGCCGTGAAGGAACTCGGGGTGCGCGAGGTGCGTTTCACGGGCGGCGAACCGCTGATGCGTCGTGAACTCGAGCAGATCATCGCGGGCTGCCACGCCGCCGTTCCCGACACTCCGCTGGCGATGACCACCAATGGTGTCGGCCTCGAACATCGGGTGCGTGCCCTCGCCGATGCCGGCCTGACCAGGGTGAACGTCTCCCTGGACACCGTCGACCGGCTCGACTTCGCCCGCCTGACCCGCCGCGACCGCCTCGAATCGGTCCTCAACGGCATCCGCGCCGCCCGCGACGCCGGCCTGGCACCGGTGAAGGTGAACGCCGTGCTCATGCGCGACAACCTCGCCGGTGCCGCCGACTTGCTCGCCTGGTGCCTCGCCGAGGAATGTGAACTGCGCTTCATCGAGGAAATGCCGCTCGACGCCGACCACGAGTGGGCGCGCGAACAGATGGTGACCGCCGCCGACCTGCTCGACGTGCTCGGCACCCGCTTCACCCTCACGCCCGCCGGCCGCGCCGACCCCTCGGCGCCCGCGGAGAAGTGGCTGGTCGACGGCGGGCCCGCGACCGTCGGCATCATCGCGACGGTGACCCGCAAGTTCTGCGACGCCTGCGACCGCACCCGGCTCACCGCCGACGGCATGCTGCGCTCGTGCCTGTTCAGCGACCAGGAGTTCGACGTGCGCACCGCCCTGCGGGCCGGCGCCGACGACGCCGAGGTCGCCGAGCTGTGGCGCGGCGCGATGTGGCAGAAGTGGGCAGGTCACGGCATCGACGCCGCAGGTTTCGTCCCCCCGGAACGCACGATGGGAGCCATCGGTGGTTGAGGTCCGCTATTTCGCCGCCATCGCCGACGCGGTCGGCAAGAACACCGAAACACTCGACCTCCCCGACGGCGCCACCGTCGCCGACCTACGCACCACCCTCGCCACCACCTACGGTGCCGAGGTGGACACCCTGGTCCGGGTCTGCGCCTTTCTGATCGGCGACGAACTCACCCGCGACCCCGCGGCCATGCTCCGCGACCGGGTAGACGTTCTCCCACCTTTCGCCGGCGGCTGAACCCGGTCCAGCGCAGTACCACCGACCGTCTGCAAGGTCGCGGCGACGCACGACCGGTCTCAGCGATCGGTCCGGCCGGTGTCCCGGACTCGCTCGGCGAAATCCGCGATGCGTGGGGCGATTTCCGGCAGGTGGGTCTCCAGGGCGAAATGGCCGGTGTCGAACAGGTGCAGTTCGGCCTGCGGTACGTCTGCGAGATACGCGTGGGCGCCGGGCTCGGGGAAGAACGGGTCGTGCCGGCCCCAGAGGATCAGGGTGGGTGGTGTGTGCGTCCGCAACCAGAGCTGCCAGGCGGGATAGCGCTCGAGATTGCTGTGGTAGTCGAAGGCCAGCGTCAGTTGCGCCTGCTTCCGTCCGGGCGCGTCGAGGAAGTGCTGGTCCAGGGTCCAGGCGTCGGGGTCGAGCACATGCTGGTCGGAGACACCGGTTTCGTACTGACCGCGGGTGCCGTCCAAGGTCAGCAGGTCGCCGATCACGTCGCGTGATCCGGGGGTTTCCGGGGTCAGCGCGATGAAATCGCGGGCGCCGTCGGACAGGCCCTCGGTGTAGGCGTTGGCGTTCTGCACGATCAGTCCGGCGATCCAGTCCGGATGACGCTCGGCGATCCGGAAACCCACCGGTCCGCCGAAATCGAAGACGTACATGATGAATCGGTGCAGGCCGAGAGCTTCGAGGAAGCCTTCGGTGATGTCCGCCAGGCGGTCGAACGAATAGGCGAAATCCTCGGGAGCCGAGGTGTGCCCGAAGCCGGGATAGTCCGGGGCGATGAGGTGGTACCGCCCGCCGAGGGCATCCATCAACCGGCGGAACTGGTGCGAGGCAGAGGGGAAACCGTGCAGCAGTACCAGTGTCGGCGCGTCGCGCGGACCGGTCTCACGGTAGAAGACGCGCACGCCGTCGACCTCGACGAATCGATGTGCGATCACAGGAATCTCGATCACGGAAAACCCTTTCACGGGAAAAGACTCATACGCTTGCAGCGACAGCCGGCTTTCTAACCGTCAATCAGTAGTTGAAAGGTTAGGAGATTCGAGTTGATTCCCGATTCGCGAAAGTTTCTCCGGAAGTCGTGGGCTGCCGCCGCTCACCTCGATGAGCTCGCCGACCCACCCACGGACCCGATGCGCCATGATCCGGGCCGAACGCGACAGCCGCGCGTCTCGAGCCCGCGCGCGGGTCAGCTCGCGACGAGCCCGTCGCGAACCGCCAAGGGGGACAGCCCCTGCCGCCGCCGAACGCGCCCGTCGCAGTGCGCCCTCATCGCCAGTCGATCGGCCACCGCCTCCAACGAGACGGCGTTCTGGCCGAAGACGATCTCGATATCGGCCTAGCGCCACCAGGTGTCGAGGGGACTCACCGGCACAGTGCGCTTGTGGCGGGTGGCGGTGAACAGCGATTCGACGCGCTCGGCGACCTGCTCGCTCACCTCCTTGCCCTCGAGGTAGTCGTCGATCTCGCTGTAGCGCACACCGAGCGCGTCCTCGTCGGGCAGGGCGGGGCGGTCGTCCTCGAGGTCGGCGGTCGGCACTTTCGACCAGGTGCTCGGCGGCGCCCCGAGTTCCTGCAGCAGCGCGGCACCCTGGCGCTTGGTGAGGCCGGTGAGGGGGGTCAGGTCGACACCGCCGTCGCCGTACTTGGTGAAGAAACCGGTGACCGCCTCGGCGGCGTGGTCGGTGCCGACCACCAGCAGGTTCTCCTGCCCGGCCAGCGCGTACTGGGCGACCATTCGCTCGCGTGCCTTGATATTGCCGCGCACGAAGTCGCGTAGCCGCTCGTGGTCGATGGACCCGGCCACCTCGGCCGACACCGCGTCGACACCGGGGCGCACGTTCACCACGACGCAGCGGTCGGGGTCGATGAAGTTCAGGGCGACCTGCGCGTCGTGCTCGTCGGCCTGCACGCCGTAGGGCAGCCGCACCGCGAGGAAGGTGGCGTCCTTGTCCTCGGCACGCAGTTCCTCCGCAGCCAGCTGGCACAGCCGACCGGCGAGGGTGCTGTCCTGCCCGCCGCTGATACCGAGCACGAAACCCTTCGCAGGGGTGGTGCTCAGGTACTCCTTGAGGAAGTCGACGCGCCTGCGGACCTCCTGCTTCGGTTCGATCTCGGGCTGTACACCCAATTCGGCAATGATCTGTTCACGCAGTGTCCCCATGCCGTCTCACTCTACTTGGGCGACAGGCGAAACAACCCGGCGAACGAGCCATTCCCAGTTGTCGCCGATCTGTGCGCGGGTGTAGCCGAGCACCTCCATCTGATGCAGGACCAGCGCCGCCGAGAGCGTGGCGAGCAGGCCGTCGGCGATCAGAGCGAGCTCGCCACGCACCCCGGCCGCGCGCAGTAGCAGCACGATGTGGGCGCGGTGCAGCGCGTAGGGGCCGTCGCCGAAGCGGCCCTTCTCCTCGGCGGCGCGGTGCAGATCGCCCTCGAGTTCGATATCGAGCAGCCGGGTTCGGCCGAAGGCGATCAACCGGTCGATCGGCTCGGCCTCGGGCCCGAGCGGGCCCGGTCCGAACATGAACGCCGTCTGGAACTTCTGCTCGGAATGGTCGAGCAGGGCCAGCATCAGCCCGGAACGATTGCCGAAGCGGCGGAACACCGTGCCCTTGCCCACGCCCGCGCGCTTGGCGAGCGCGTCCATGGTGAGTCCCGCGACGCCGTGCTCGCGCACCAGCTGCTGGGCCGCGTCGAGCAGCAGGGCTCGGTTACGGGCCGCGTCGGCGCGCTCGGCCGGTTCGGCATTGAGGGACGACGGTTGCCCGATCCGCAGCACATCGGGCTCGTCCGACCTCGGTGTGCTGTAGCTCACGCTGCTCACACGCCCCTCCGGGGAAGTATTCGGACCGTGGTCCGGTTATTGTCGGATGAAACTTGGATCTTTCCACTGAGTACACCAGGAGTCGTCATGAGCGAGACCCGCATCCTTACTCTGGTCGGCAGCCTGCGCGCCGGGTCGATCAACCGCCGCCTCGCCGAGGCCGCCGCGCAGACCGCGCCCGAGGGCGTCGACATCGCCATCTACGAGGGTCTCGCCGAGATCCCGTTCTACAACGAGGACCTCGACGTCCCCGATTCCGTGCCCGCCGCCGCGCAGGCGCTGCGCGACGCCGTAGCCGCCGCCGACGCCGTCCTGCTGGTGACGCCCGAGTACAACGGCACCCTGCCTGCCGTGCTGAAGAACGCCATCGACTGGGCCTCGCGTCCCTATGGTGCCGGTTCGATCAAGGGCAAGCCGGTCGCCGTGGTGAGTGCCTCGATCAGCGCGCGCGCCGCCGAGTGGGCGCACGGCGACGCGGTGAAGTCCGTCGGCGTCGCAGGCGGTGTGGTCGTGGAGTCGGCCACCGTGCGGTTCGGGACCATCGGTGAGCGGTTCGCGCAGGTGCACCCGAGCGAGGACGCCGAGGCGCTGACCCAGCTCGGCGCGGCCGTGCACGAACTGGTCGCCGCCGCGAACGGCACGCTCGTGAACGCGTAAGCTGACAACGCTCCCGACGGGCGCCGCATCGACACGGTCGATGCGGCGCCCTTTCGTTGTCGAGCCGGTTTGCTGAAGACTCGCCGGTAGACGAAATCGTGATCTGAGCCACTGTTTCGGCTGCTCGCCGCCGGTGCGTCCTGGGACTTACCCGGTGGAAATTACATCTGTGCGACTCGCAACCCCTTGTGTTGTTCCCATCTGTCGGCCACTAGGTGTAGTGTCTTCGGTACTGGAACACGGTGTGAAGCTACTACTGATCGGGCCCAAGGGAAGGGGTTACGAGCAGGGCTTTCTTCGCCAGATCCAGGAGTTTGCGCAGCATCACCGTTCGTGCACTGCATACGGATCACAGGCTGTGGATCAGGCATAGGAGAGAGGGACTCTAATGACCGTCACCGTGTACACCAAGCCCGCTTGCGTTCAGTGCAATGCCACCTACAAGGCGCTCGACAAGGTCGGGGTGGAGTACGACGTCATCGACATCTCGGAGAACGCCGAGGCGCGCGACTACGTCATGGCGCTCGGTTACCTGCAGGCGCCCGTCGTCGTCGCGGGTGAGGATCACTGGTCGGGCTTCCGTCCCGACCGCATCAAGTCGCTCGCCGTCGCGGCCGCCTAGGACTTCGCTCGGAAGGAGCCGCGATGCCCGAACGGACGACTCCGGGCGGGCTGGTCTACTTCTCCAGCGCTTCGGAGAACACCCACCGTTTCGTCGAGAAGCTGGGTCTCCCGGCCACTCGGCTACCACTGCACACCGCTGAATCGCTGCGCGTCGACGAACCCTACGTGCTGATCACCCCCACCTACGGTGGTGGTCGGCACGTCATGGGTGAGCAACGGTCCGACAAGGACCTCGTACCGCGGCAGGTCGCCAAGTTCCTCAACGACCCGCACAACCGTGCCCTGCTGCGCGGTGTGATCGCGGCCGGTAACACGAACTTCGGCGAAACCTACTGTGCTGCAGGCGATGTCATCTCGCGTAAATGCGGGGTGCCGTACCTGTATCGCTTCGAACTTATGGGAACCGCTGAGGACGTCGCGCGCGTCCGAGAGGGATTGGGATTGTTTTGGCAACAGCAACCACAGCACCGGCAGGCAAGTCAGCCCGTCTAGAGCGGTCGGCGGTGCGACCCGACGCCGCGGGCGAGGTGATGGACTACCACGCCCTCAACGCCATGCTGAACCTGTACGGCCCCGACGGCGAGATCCAGTTCGACAAGGACCGCGAGGCCGCGCACCAGTACTTCTTGCAGCACGTCAACCAGAACACCGTCTTCTTCCACAACCTGGACGAGAAGCTGGACTATCTGGTCAAGGAGAACTACTACGAGCCCGAGGTGCTCGACCAGTACAGCCGCGGGTTCGTCAAGCAGCTGTTCCAGCAGGCCTACGCCAAGAAGTTCCGGTTCCCCACCTTCCTCGGCGCGTTCAAGTACTACACCTCCTACACCCTCAAGACCTTCGACGGTAAGCGCTACCTCGAGCGGTTCGAGGACCGTGTTTGCATGGTCGCGCTGACCCTGGCCGCCGGTGACGAGACGCTGGCGAGTAAGCTGGTCGACGAGATCATCGACGGCCGTTTCCAGCCGGCCACCCCCACCTTCCTCAACTCCGGCAAGAAGCAGCGCGGCGAGCCCGTGTCCTGCTTCCTGCTGCGCATCGAGGACAACATGGAGTCCATCGGGCGCTCCATCAACTCCGCGCTGCAGCTGTCCAAGCGCGGTGGCGGTGTCGCCTTGCTGCTGAGCAACATTCGTGAGCACGGCGCGCCGATCAAGAAGATCGAGAACCAGAGCTCGGGTGTCATCCCGATCATGAAGCTGCTCGAGGACTCGTTCTCCTACGCCAACCAGCTGGGCGCGCGACAGGGTGCGGGCGCGGTGTACCTGCACGCGCACCACCCCGACATCTACCGCTTCCTCGACACCAAGCGCGAGAACGCCGACGAGAAGATCCGCATCAAGACCCTCTCGCTCGGCGTGGTGATCCCCGACATCACCTTCGAGCTGGCGAAGAAGAACGAGGACATGTACCTGTTCTCGCCGTACGACGTCGAGCGCATCTACGGCAAGCCGTTCGCCGATATCGACGTCACCGAGAAGTACTACGAGATGGTCGACGACAAGCGCATCCGCAAGTCGAAGATCAAGGCGCGCGAGTTCTTCCAGACCATCGCCGAGCTGCAGTTCGAGTCGGGCTACCCGTACATCATGTTCGAGGACACGGTGAACCGGGCCAACCCGATCAAGGGCAAGATCACCCACTCGAACCTGTGCTCGGAGATCCTGCAGGTCTCCACCCCCTCGGAGTTCAACGACGACCTCTCGTACTCCAAGGTCGGCAAGGACATCTCCTGCAACCTCGGTTCGCTCAACATCGCCAGGGCGATGGACTCCCCGGACTTCGGCCAGACCATCGAAACCTCGATCCGCGCGCTCACCGCGGTGTCGGATCAGACCCACATCTACTCGGTGCCCTCGATCGAGCAGGGCAACAACGAGTCGCACGCCATCGGCCTCGGCCAGATGAACCTGCACGGGTACCTGGCGCGCGAGCGGGTGCACTACGGGTCCGAAGAGGGCATCGACTTCACCAACATGTACTTCTACACCGTGGTCTACCACGCGATCCGGGCCTCGAACCTGATCGCCAAGGAGCGCGGTACCGCGTTCGGTGGCTTCGCCGAATCGAAGTACGCCAGCGGTGAATACTTCGACAAGTACACCGATCAGGTGTGGGAGCCCAAGACCGACAAGGTCGCACAGCTGTTCGCCGACGCGGGCGTGCGCATCCCCACCCAGGACGACTGGCGTGAGCTGAAGGCCTCGGTGCAGGAATTCGGCATCTACAACCAGAACCTGCAGGCGGTGCCGCCGACCGGCTCGATCTCCTACATCAACCACTCCACCAGCTCGATCCACCCGGTGGCGTCGAAGATCGAGATCCGCAAGGAAGGCAAGATTGGCCGCGTCTACTACCCGGCCCCGTATCTCACCAACGACAACCTGGAGTACTACCAGGACGCGTACGAGATCGGTTACGAGAAGATCATCGACACCTACGCCGCGGCCACCCAACACGTGGACCAGGGCCTGTCGCTGACGCTGTTCTTCAAGGACACCGCAACCACCCGCGACCTGAACAAGGCCCAGATCTACGCCTGGCGCAAGGGAATCAAGACCCTCTACTACATCCGCCTGCGGCAGATGGCCCTCGAGGGGACCGAAGTGGAGAACTGCGTCAGCTGCATGTTGTGAGCTTGCCGAACGACCTCGGTACGGGTGATCCGCGCCGAGGTCGTTCGTCGTGATCCGGCACTCAGTCGAAGAAGTCGAAGCAGGCCCAGCCGCCACGGACCCACTGGATTATCAGCTGCCCGAGTGAGGGGCGGGTGCCGTCGGCGTGGCGCAGGCTGAGGCCGAACGAGCATTTGCCGATGGTGGTGCCCGCCAGGTGCTGGACGATCGTGCGGTGCGTGAACGAGGCTCCGAGCCAGGCGAGCAGGCCGTACAGAACGGCGGTCGGGCCTTGGACGACGTGCCAGGTGGTGAGGCCGATCGCGGCGTGCAGGGCCATGTCGATGAGGAACGCGGGGATCACGCCGGTCTCGGAACCGGTGGATGTGCGTCCGGTGAGCGGGAATTCGTTCTGCGCGGTCGTCGTCTCCGGGACGTAGGTCGATCGTCCGTCGCGCTCGTAGCTGCCGTTCCTCGTCGCGTGCCGGGGCGGTGCTGCGTTGGTCATGCGCCACAGATTGCTCGACTCCGCTTAACAACAACCGTGTGACGACCTTGGCGATGATCCCTTGTGCCGCACCCTCGATCAGGTTATTGTCGTGATGACTAATACTGATGCGGGGGATGACCGTGTTCGATCTGATAGCTGCCTTGCAGGAACCGCTGTTCACGCTGCTCGGCACGCCGGTGAGCTGGACCGAGGTGCTCGGATTCGGTAGCGGTGCGCTGTGTGTCTGGCTGGTGGCTCGCCAGCACATCGCGAACTGGCCGATCGGCATCGCCAACAATGTGTTCTTCATCCTGCTGTTCACGCAGGCCGGGTTATTCGCCGATGCCGGGTTGCAGGTGGTGTTCATCGCGCTGGCCGTCTACGGGTGGTGGACCTGGGCCAACGGGGCGCCTCGGAGTGAGCGGCTGCCCGTTCTCAGGACCACTCGCACCGAATGGCTCGTGCTCGGCGTGTGCGGTGTGCTCGGAACCGCGGCGATCACCGTATTGCTCGATACCGCAACCGAATCGACGGTGCCGTTCTGGGACGCGCTCACCACCGCGCTGTCGTTGATGGCCACTTACGGGCAGTGCCGTAAACGCCTCGAGTCGTGGTGGTTGTGGATCGCGGCAGATGTCGTCTACATCCCCCTCTACGCCTACAAAGACCTCTATCTCACCGCGATCCTGTACTGCGGGTTCCTCGCGCTGTGTGTGCGCGGGCTGATTGCCTGGCGGCGGGATGTGCGGGCGGAACCGGCGGTTGTCGCGGTATGAGCACCATGAATGCCGCCGTCGGCCAACAAGAATCCGCGCGCAGGTTCACGCACGGTCTGGTGTTGGGCAAGTTCTATCCGCCGCATGCGGGCCACCATCATCTGGTGCGCACCGCCGCCGCGCGCTGTGACCGGCTGACGGTGCTGGTCTGCGCCGCGTCGGTGGAGTCGGTCCCGCTCGCCGACCGAGTGGCATGGATGCGTGAAATACACTCGCAGCCTGGCATTTCCGTGGTGGGTGCCGTCGACGACATACCCATGGACCTCACCGATCCGCAGGTTTGGGATGCGCACATGGCGGTGTTCCGCGCCGCCGTCCCCGAACCGGTCGACGCGGTGTTCACTTCGGAGACCTACGGCGACGAGCTGGCCCGCCGCTTCGGTGCCCAGTCGATCAGCGTCGACCCGCAGCGCCGCCGTTACCCGATATCGGCGACAGCGATTCGGCGGGATCCGATGGCGCACTGGGAGTTCCTCGCGCCACCGGTGCGCGCCGCGCTCACCAGGCGGGTTGTCGTGCTCGGTGCCGAGTCCACAGGCACGACAACCATGGCCAAGGCCCTCGCCGAACATTACGGCGCCCCTTGGGTTCCCGAATACGGCCGCGAATACAGCGAGCGGAAACTCGCCACCCTCGGCCCCTCCGCCCACTGGTCCCAGGTGGAATTCACCTCCGACGAGTTCCCCCTGATCGCCGCCCGCCAGCAGGAACGCGAAGACCTCGCCGCCCGCGAGTCAGGCCCCGTACTCATCTGCGACACCGACGCTTTCGCCACCGAAATCTGGCACGAGCGCTACCTCGGCTACACCCACCCCACCCTGCACGCACCCCCACGCCAGCACCTCTGGCTGCTCACCGACCACGCCGACGTCCCCTTCGAAGACGACGGCCTCCGCGACGGCGAACACCTACGCCCTTGGATGACCGAACGATTCCACACCGAACTCACCCGAACCGCCCGACGATTCACCATCCTGACGGGCTCCCATCGTCAACGCCTCACCACCGCCGTAGCCGCCGTCGACCAACTCCTCGCCGAGGGCTGGTCTTTCACCGACCCCCTCCCGGAGAAGCGTTGAAACCTGAGGAGGGTGAATGCCAGGGCGGTCGCGGTTGTTTGCCGGGCTCTAGCCGAGTAAGGCGAGCATCTCGAGTGCGGCGCCGAGGCCACGGAACCACTCCTTGATCAGTCGTCCGAGGGTGGGGTAGGTGCCGTCGGTGTAGCGCATGCGGAGGCCGAAGACGGCCTTGCCGAGCGTCGCTCGGGTGAGGCGTTGGATGACGGTGCGGTGCAGGAACGATGCGGTGAGCCAGGCGAGTACACCGTAGAGCAGCGATATCGAGCCGGGGACGGCGAACCATGTGGCGGCGCCGATCGCGAGGTGCAGCGACATGTCCAAGGGGAACGCGAACCACATTCGGGTGGTGCTGCCGGTCGAATCCTTCGCCAGCAGCGGCCATTCCGCGTCGCGGTCCGGTTCGGCGGGCACCGCCGGGACGAACACCAGCCGACCGTCGCTGTCCCGCTCGTATCTGGCGCTGAGAAGCTTGGTCTCTTTCCGCATGTCCACCGAGTCGCTCATATCGGCAACGTAGGTGGGTGCGCTTAACGGGAACCGTTGATCGTGCCAATACTGTTGCCAGACCAGGACGGGCCCTCAGTCGGCCTCGACTTCGGCGGTCGGCTGCGAATCACCGTCGTGCGCAGGGGCTTTGCTCTCGGCCATCCGCCATATCTCCCGCCCGGTGAGCTCCGGGAACGCGGTGCTGAGCAGCACGGCGGTGGCGAAGCGGTCTCGGGCGCGGGTGTCGAGGATGGAGCCCGCGTGACGGAGGGCTTCGGCGCGGGCGGCGGTGGTGGCGATGCGCTCGGCGAACTTGTCGGCGCGGGTGCTCGCTCCGCGGGACTGCCAGAACAGCAGGGCACTGGCCGCGCCGGGCAGCAGACCCGCTGCCACAGTAGCGAGCCCCTGGGGATCGCCCGGGTCGTCGCCGATCAGGCCGTACATCACCACGCCGATCGCGATCACGCCGCACACCAGCGAGGCGATGGTCGCCAGACGCTGCTGCTGGAGCGCGCTGTGATGATGCTCGATGTCGAGGGCCGAGCGCTCGCGGGCGGCGGCCTCGAGCCAGTCGGCCTTCGGTTCCGCGCCGGCGTCCTCGGTGATCGTCTTGCTGAGCTGCTGGACGCGAACGCGTGAGCGTCGCGCGTCGAGGAGTTGGAGCGCGGCCGCGTAGGCGGCGCCCAAAGTGGTCGAGCTCGCCGCCAGTAGTTCGACGGGCACAGTGGCACTCATCGTCGGATTCCCCTTCCCGACCTGCCGAGGGGCAGGCCCGGCAGCGATCCTACGTCGCCACCCAGCGGATGTCCGGAGTCGGAAAGCCCGCCGCGGAAGGAAGATTCAGCAGAAGCCGCGCGGTGCCGAGAGGATCCGAACGACGGTGGACCGTACGGGTCTGCCACAACCCGGACGGTCGGCAGTGGTGACCGCGACAGTATCGGGCGACGCGGGGCCGGATCAGGACAATTGCTTGGTAGCTTGGGCGCGTTTTGTCGGGCAGTGGAAGGGACCTGGGATGCGCCGGTTGTCGACGATTGGCCTGGGGATCGTGGTGGCGGGCACGGTCGCCGGATGTTCCGGGGACGACCCGGCGGCGAAGGCGCTGTTCGAGCCGTGCGCGGGGGTGGGGGAGCAGGCGCTGACCCAGGCGGGGGTCGACCCGGCGTCGCGAGTCCCCGCCGGGTCGGCGGAGGTGGGGTGGCAGACGTGCGCGTGGGACGGTGCGACCGCTTCGTTGCGGGTGTACTCGGCGGAGCGTTCGCTCGAGGAGTTCGAGGCCGAGGCCGGTCCGGGCAACTTCTACGACATCACGGTCGCCGGACGTGCGGGACGCAAGCTGGTCGACTCGGCCTCGCTGACCACGGTGTGCGATGTCGTCTTCGGCGCCGAACAGGGGGTGGTGCGCATGATCGTGGTGACCAACCCGGGCCAGCCCGCGCCGGATGCCTGCGCGACACTGACCCGGATGGGAGAGGCGATCGTCCCCGCCCTACCCGCCTAGCGCGGGAATCACCTCGCGCTCGAACAGTTCGATACCGGAGGTGTCGTAGGCGGCCTCGGGGAAGTTGAGGATGGCGTAGCCGAGGCCGAGATCCTTGACGGCGCCCAACCGTTCGGCGATCTGCTCGGGCGTGCCGGTGGCGGCGCTGCTCGCGAAGTTGTCGGTGACGTAGGTCTTGGCCGCGTCGGCGCCGAGGAAGGGCGTGTAGCGGTCGATGATGAGCGAGAGTCGTTCCTGCACTTCGGTTTCCGTGGTTCCCACCACGGCGTTGAAGTTGGAGCTGCGGGTGATGGCGGCGAAGTCGGTGCCCACCTCGGCGCAGTGTTCGCGCAGGATTTCGGACTTGCGGATGAACTCGTCGGGGACGGCGCTGAAGTTGGTGTAGTTCGCGTACTTCGCGGCGATGCGCAGCGTCTTCTTCTCCCCACCACCGGCGACCCAGATGGGAATCCCGTTCTCCTGCAACGGGCGTGGGTGCACGATGGCGCCGTCGACCTGGTAGTACCTGCCGTCGAGGGTGGCGCGCCCGGTCCGCCAGGCCTGACGGAAGATCTGCACGCCCTCGTCGAGCCTGCCCAGGCGTTCACCGGCGGGTGGGAAGCCGTAACCGTAAGCGCGCCATTCGTGTTCGTACCAGCCGGCGCCGATACCCATCTCCACCCGGCCACCCGAGATCAGATCGACCGTGGCCGCGACCTTGGCCAGATAGGCGGGGTTGCGGTAGCTCATGGCCGTACACATCTGCCCCAGCCGCACCCGGCTGGTCGAGGCGGCGAAGGCCGACATCAGCGACCACGCCTCGTGGGTCGCCTCGTCGGTGGGCACCGGGGTGGTGTGGAAGTGGTCGTACACCCAGATCGACTCCCACACGCCGCCGCTGTCGAACCGCTCGGCCAGTTCGCGCATCACCGCCCACTGGTCGGCCGGTTCGATGTCGACCAGGTCGAGCCGCCAGCCCTGGGGGACGAAGATGCCGAAGCGCACAGGTTTCTCCTCAGTGTGTTGACAACCGATGTCGCCGCGCCACGCACCGCGGCTTTCGGTCTCCACTGTTCCCACTGCCGCCCACTCCGGCAACTATTGTGCGCGCGCCGCGCCGAATCCCCGACCGGCGGTTTTCGCCTGCGATCGCCCCATCAGGCGTTCGGGTCGCCGTAGGAAGCGGCGATGTCCTTGGAGCTGGGCCAGCGGCTGTAGGTGGGTGACTGCGGCCAGCCTTCGGGGCTGTCCTGCCACTCCTCCTGGCGCCCGTAGGGGAGGGCGTCGATCAGACCGAAGGTGTAGGCGAGCTGTTCGGTGCCGCGACCGTCGGTGTGCCAGCTGCGGTAGACGGTGTCGCCGTCGCGCAGAAAGGTGTTCACCGCGAAGCCCGCCCCCGGGGCCGCGCCCATATCGGCGCCGAAGGGGCTGTCGGCGGTGGAGTACCAGGTCATGGTGTTGCCGACGCGGCGCTTGTAGGCGAGTACCTCATCGATCGGGCCCTGGGTGACGATGACGAACCGCGCGTCGTAGGCGTCGAGGAAATCGAGCCGCGCGTACTGGGAGGTGAGCCCGGTACAGCCGGGGCACTGCCAGGTGTTTCCCGGCGTCCACATGTGGTGATAGGTGATGAGCTGGGTACGCCCGTCGAACACTTCGGCCAGCGAAACATCGCTGCCGTCTTCGGCTTTGAGCGTGTAGTCGGGCAGGCGGACGGCGGGCAGCCTGCGCCGCTGGGCGGCGATGGCGTCGAGTTCGCGGGTGGCGGCCTTCTCGCGGACGCGAAGGGCGTCGAGCTCGGCTTGCCAGGTGTCGTGGTCGACGACGTTCGGGAGTGCGGTCATGGGTTCGGCCTCCGATGTGTACGGCGTGCACATTTGATATGTTCACACCATATACTTCGCGGAAAGGGTGTACAAGGGTTGGCGTATCACCACGGCGATCTCGCGGCCGCGCTGCTCGCGGCCGGCTTGGAACTCACCAGGTCCGGCGGGCCCGAGGCCTTGACCATCCGGGAAGTCACCCGTCGCGTCGGAGTCACGCCCAATGCCGCCTACCGGCACTTTCCCGACCGCAAGGCACTGCTCGACGCGGTGTCGTCGGCTATCCAGGCCGACATGGCGGCGCGCATGGCGACCGACCGCGTACCCGCCGGGCCACGGGAAAGCCTGCGCGCCGTCGGGCTCGGCTACATCGCGTTCGCGCTCGCCGAGCCGGGCTGGTTCGCCGTCGCGTTCTTCGGTGCGGGAGACACCTCGCCCGCCGTGATCGCCGACTCGCCCGCCTATCTGGCACTCGCCGAGGCACTCGACATGATGGTCCACATCGGCGACCTCGCCCCGTCGGCCCGCGAGGCCGCCACGTGGAGCTGCTGGTCGACGGTGCACGGCTTCGCCGAACTGGCCCTGCGTGGACCGCTGCGCCACGTCGACGGCGCGAAGGTCTGGCAGTTCGCCGAACAGGCGGTCGACACCGTCATCGCGGGATTGCCTGCCCGTGGTGTGACAGAGGCCACTGTGACCAGTGGTACGACAGCGTAAAGATGAAACGACCAGTCCTCGCATGTATCCTTCGGGGAGAAGTGTGGGCACAGGGCCCGCGGTGACGACGAGGAGGTGGTGTTGCAATGCGCAGCGAACCCCCTAGTCGAAGGCCGCGCGGCGTCGCCCCTTCGCTCTCGCACTGAAACCGGCCGGCTCTCTCGGCGGTGGTGCGTGATGGTCGTGGTGGCGGACGCCCGCGGTAATCCTCGCCGTCTCCCGAAACCATCTCGGCGCATGTACCTACCTCTGCCGTAGGCATGCGCGTTGTCGCGCCAGAGGACTGTCCCATGTCGCAGATCGATCTCGTCGAAGCACGTCACGTACCCGTCGAAGCCGTCGCGCACGAACCGAATCCTGTTGTGGCCGAGGACTATTCGGTGACCGAGGCCTTGGCGATCCTGTCCGAGTCGGTGCGCGACATCGTCGAGACCCACCGCGTGAACAGCGCGATGGACTGGCTCGACAACCGTCCGCCGCACGTGATCGCCGACGCGCTGGCCCGCATGGACGCCGTGCAGGCCGGGGTGGTGTTCCGGCTGCTCGACAAGGACCGCGCCATCACCGTTTTCGAGGAACTCGAGCCGGTCGACCAGCAGCAGATCCTGCAGGGACTGCGCGAGAAGAGCTTTCGCGATCTGGTCGAGGCGATGGACCCCGACGACCGCGCCCGCATGCTGCACGAGGCGCCCGCCAAGGTCGCCAAGAAGGTGCTCGAAGGGCTGAGCCCGCGCGAGCGCCGGATGACCGCCGCCCTGCTCGGCTACCCGGAGGGGTCGGTCGGGCACTACATGACGCCGGAAGTCGTTGCGCTCCCGGGCAATCTGACCGTCGCCCAGGCGCTGGCGTGGGTGCGTGCCAAGGGTGCCAACGCCGAAACCGTGTACACCCTGCCCGTGGTCGACCGGGGGCGCAGGCTCACCGGCATCGTCGAACTGCGCGAGCTGGTACTGCACGCCCCGGAGGCGATGGTGTCGGAACTGGTGGTCACCGAGCCACCGTTCGTGCGGGCCACCGATTCAGCCGAGAAGGCGGCGCGGTTGATGAGCTCGACCAACGACATCAACCTGGTCGTCGTCGACAGCGAGGACCGGGTGGTCGGGCTGCTCACCATCGACGACGCGATGGAGGTGCTCGAGGCCGCCGACAGCGAGGACGTGGCCAAGCAGGCCGGTTCGGCGCCGTGGGAGGGCCACTACATGGCCGCCAAGGTGTTCCAGCTGGCGCGCTACCGGGCACTGTGGCTGATGCTGCTGCTGTTCGCGGCCACGCTCACGGTGAGCGTCACCGACATTTTCGCCACCACCCTCGAGCAGGCGGCCAGCCTGGCGCTGTTCATTCCGCTGCTCATCGGGGCGGGCGGCAACGCAGGCGCGCAGGCGGCCACGGCGTGTGTGCGTGCCCTGGCCGTCGGCGAGGTGCGGGTGTCGGATCTCTTCAAGGTGATCTGGCGCGAATGCCGGGTCGGCCTGGTCCTCGGAAGCATGCTGGCCGCGGCGGGCCTGCTGATCGGCACCGTGTTCGTCGGTCCCAAGATCGCCATCGTCGTGGCCGTCACCCTGGTGCTCATCTGCGGCTGGGCCGCGACCATCGGCGGCACAATGCCTTTGCTGGCCAAGAAGTTCCGCATCGACCCGGCCGTCGTGTCGGCGCCGATGGTGACCACACTCGTCGACGCCACCGGGCTGATCATCTACTTCACCACCGCGAAACTCGTTCTCGGCATCTGAGTTTCAGTGCGGAGGGAAGAGGGCAAGGATGTGACCCATCACGTCGCGGGCCACGTCGTCGGAGGCGGCCGTGACCTCGACGATCGGCAGTCGCGTGCCGAAAGCCGTGCTCTCGGAAGGTAATTCGGGTCCCACGGCGGCGGTGTACATGGGAATGCTGCTGTCGTAGACCGATACGGATCGGTGCACGGTCCGGTCGCCGATCTTCTCCTCAGTGCTGCGTGCGGCGAGATAGGCGGGGACCCGGTATTCGTAACTGACGGTGATGTTTTCGTCTCGATAGCGGAACTGGCACTGGGTGAGCCGCTGCTGACCGATCTGGACCGTTCCGGCCAGCCGTGCGCGCACCGCGCAGGGGTCGGCGCCGAGCAGCACGGTCGACACGGTGTCGGGCGAGGTGCCCTGCGGTGGTGCCTCGCGCCAGCGCCGCACCATATCCGGCAGCAAACCGTCGGCGACGGCGCACGGATCCTGTCCCGGCGGGGTGGTGAGGCCGAGATAGAAGGCGGCGCCGGCCGGGAAGCGGGCGGTTGCCCCGCACGAACGCGGCATGGCGTTATCGCGGTCGGGGACCAGGCGAACCGCCACATCGCCGAGCTGTTTGCTCACGCCTCGTCCCGGTGTGAGCGGCGGCAGCAGCGTCGCATGCCAGGTCAGCGTGGTGCCTTCGCCCGGAGTGTCGGTGCCGAGGATCGCCCGGCACGAGTCGAGGCCGACGGTCACGCTCTGTACCTGCGCCAACGCGGCGAGGGTGTCGCGGGGGAGCAGGGCGCACACGTCGATCTGCCTGGTCGCCTGTGCGACGGTGGCGCGCTGGGCCTCGGTGTCGGCGGGTGCCGACCAGAACTCCGGTGGCGGTGCCGGGATGGCGGGCGGCGGTGGCGGGGTGTCGGCGCGGTCCGGTGCGTCGTCGCCGCAACTCGTGAGGACCAACAGCGCGAGCGCGGCGAGTGTGAAGCTGCGCAACATCGTCACCCCTGTTCTCGAACGCGAGCCGAAACCGGTGCCTGGTCATCGAGTCTGCCCGTGGTGGCAATCGTGGGGCAAACGTTGCCGTGAGTCGTACCCAGAACGTTGTCAGGTGGTCGCTGCGCGCAAGGCCGTAGCCGCGTGTTCCCGGAGCCAGGCGTGGGCGGGATCGTTGTCGTAGCGGCGATGCCAGGACAGATACAGGGGGATCTCGGGCATGGCGACCGGTAGCGGCCGGGTGCGTAGGCCCAGGTCGCGCAGCAGTGGCCGGCTGGTGAGTTCGGGCACGGCGACCACGTAGTCGTAGCCGGACACGAATCGCAGCGCGGTCGCGACGGTGGGGGTTGCCGCGACGACCCGGCGGGTGAGTCCGTCGGTTTCCAGGGCGTCGTCGATGGGGTCGCGCAGCCGTCCCCGGCGCGACACCGTGAGATGTTCGGCCGCCGCGTAATCCGCCACGGTGAACGGGCCGTCGGCGAGCGGGTGGTCGGGCCGCACCGCGAGCACGAGCCGGTCGTGGCCGACGATCCGGTGCCGGAACTCCGGCGACGACGGCGCGCCCGCCCCGGCCTCGAGGTCGATGTCGCCTCGGCGTGGATCGCGCGCATCGGTCGCGGCTTCGGCGAGGAAACGCAGGCGGACACCGGGTGCCTCGGCGCGCAGAGCCCCCAGGAGTGGCGGTCCGGCGACGGCGGCGAGGGCATCGTGCCATTTCAGGATGAACGTGCGTGCCAAGCCTGCCAGGTCCACTCCGGTGTCGGGGGTGAGTAGTTCGGCGGCTTGGTGGACCAGTTCGTGCACCCGTGCGCGCAGGGCGATTGCTCGGGGTGTGGGAGTCATGGTGCGGCCGGTGCGTACGAGGATCTGGTCGCCGGTGGCCCGGCGGATGCGGCCGAGGGTGCGACTCATCGCCGGTGCGGACACATGAAGACGGGCGGCGGCCGCTGTCACGCTGCCTTCCTCGAGCAGGGCGTCGAGAGCGATCAGCAGGTTCAGGTCCAATTGCATGTGGGTTAATCCAGACGTAAGTAGCTTGCACTTGTCGTCAATAATGCGCCGGATTAACGTAAAAGCCGAGCCGCCGTATTGCGAGTCTCGAATTCTCTTCTCCCCATTACCTTTTCAGGAGTCGTCATGAATGCTGTCGTCACCACGACGGAACTCGAAGCCGTTCTCGGCGCTGTTGTCGGCGCCGTCACGATCGCGGGCGATGCCTTGCGTGAACGCTTCGACCCGGCCGCCCGTCCGGCCGATCTCGACACCCTGGTGCGCGCCATCTACGCCAACGACGAGGCGATTCTGCCGATCCTCCGGGAACATCTGCTCGCGGCGCGCCCAGGATCCCGGCTGGCCGAGGACGAGCTGGCGGGCGGTGCCCTTCCGCGCGGTGAATGGTGGGTGGTCGATACCGCCGAGGGCAATGTCAACCACATCCACGGCATGAGCGAATGGGCCGTGACGGCCGCGCTCGTGAGCGACAACGAGCCGGTCCTGACCGTGGTCTACGTGCCGCTGAGCGGTGATGTCTACACCGCTGTGCGCGGTGGCGGCGCCCGGCTCAACGGCGAGCCGATCCGGGTGTCGGCCAAAACCGAGCTCACGGCCGCGCTGGTCGGCACCGGCCAGGCCAAGCCGGGAGAGGCGCCCGAGGCGCTGCGCCGGATGGGTGCGTCGGTGACAGCCATGCTCACCAGTGCCCTGGTCGTACGGGTTTCGGTGCCCGCGACCACGCAACTCGTCCACGTGGCGGCCGGTCGGATGGACGCGTTCTGGCAGTTCTCCGATGTGCTTTCGGGTCTGCTGCCGGGGGCGCTGCTGGTCGCCGAGGCGGGTGGTGCGGTCACCGACACTGCCGGTCGGCCGTGGAGTCCGGCCTCCGCCGACTTCCTTGCTTCGGCTCCCGGTCTGCACGCGCAGGTCGTCGACGTCCTCAACTGAGCTGCGAAGCGGAGAACACATCATGAAGATCGCAGTACTCGGCGCCACCGGACAGACCGGTCGGTTGCTCGTCACGTGCGCACTGGAGCGCGGTCACGAGGTCGTCGCCCTTGCGCGCAGGCCCGACCAGATCGAAGCCCGCCCCGGATTGCGGGTGGTGCGGGCCGATGTCGCCGAACCGGGGAGTGTCCCCGCCGCGGTGCGGGGTGCCGACGCCATCCTCAGCGGCCTCGGCGTCACCAAGAAGCAGGACCCCGCGATCCTGGTCGACGGGGCGTTGCAGATCGCCGCGGCCGCGCCGCGGGTCGTCTGGCTCACCTCGCTCGGCATGGGTGCTACCGAAGGGGCGCTCGGCACCGTCAACGGTGCGTTGCTGAAGCGGTTGCTCCGTCACGAATGGGAAGCCAAAAACATTGCGGGTCAAGCCATTCGCAATGCGGGTGGAACCACCGTCTACGCCGGTCCGCTCACCGGCAAACCCTACGACGGCAGCGGGCGGCTCATCCGGGCCGACGAGTACCGCCCGCGTATGCTGCCGCCGGCCGCGCCCCGTGCGGGTGTCGCGGCGCTCATGGTCGCCGAAGCGGAAGCGCCGCGGTTCGCCGATACCGACACCGTGGCGCTGTTCGGCGGTCGCTGATCGGTGCGCGTCACGGCAGCAGCGGCAGCGCCTCGCGCATCACCTTCTCGGCGACCGACGAGTCGGCGGTGACCGACACCTTCGGCACACGCGGTCCGAGCAGCGCGTCGGTCGGGCCCGGAGTCAGCGCCGGGCCGACGACGGCGGAAAGGGAGGTGATGGACGAGGACGCGGTTTCCGGTTCGAACCGGAACACCTGACGGTTCCCGACCGTGAAGACAGGGGTGTCGTCGGTGACCGACCGTTCGGAGCCGTAGTCGTAGGTCACGATCGCCTCATGGCCGTCGACGGCGAGTTTGCAGGTGGTGAGCCGCTGGTCGGCGACCGGAACGAGATACCCGAGCAAAGGCGCGACCGCGCACGGGTCGGCTCCGGTCACCACCGTGCGGTCCGAATCGGGTGAGGTGCCGTGCGGCGGTTCCTTGCGGAACTCGACCAGCGCGATCCGCAACAGGTCCGCCGCGGTTGCGCAGGCATCGCCCGGCGCGCGGACGCTCAGCGACAGATCGGCGCCCGACACGAACAGCGCCCATGCCTGACACGCCGCCCGCGACTGCGGATCCGACGACGTGGCGGGCTCGTCGTCGAACAACACGCGCACATCGCCCATCGACTCCTCGCGCACCGGGCCGTCCATCGCGGGCTCGCCGGAGAACATCACCCCCGTACTCCAGGTCGCGTCGATACCGGTCAGATGGCCGTCGACGGCGATTGCGGCGCGGCACTGATCAGGGCGGACGTCCTCGACCGTGCTCACCGTTCCGAACGGCTCGAGCGTGGCGCGCGGCAGCAGGGCGCACACGTCGATCGCGCGCACCTTGCGCAGGACGGTCACCTTCTCCTCATCGGAAACCGCTGCCCTGGACCAGAATCCGTCGCTGGGCATCGCATCCGGTGCGGGGTCGGGACCGCACGCGACCGAGGTCATCGCGGCGAGGGTCAACAGAAACATCCGTCGCACAGTCGATGTCCCTTCGGATCGGTTCACTCTCTCCCGACGATCTTCCCGCACGGTGATCGTGGGTCGACGGGGCGGTTCCGGATCGGGCGGCGGGTGGTCGTGCTCACCGACGGGGCGGGGTGGTCGGCGCGTGTGAGGAAAACGCTGGCGATGCGATGGTGGTCCGCGCGGGTGCGTGACGCACAATGGGGGCCGCGTGTGTGGTGCGGATGGTCGGCTGGTGAGGTCGGATCGCCCGCATCGCAACACAAGCTGTTGTGCTCCGCGAGGTTGTCACCCACTACGAGTAGTGTTCGTGGGGAACGGCCTCGCACACGGCGGCGGGTGCGGGTCACAGGTCTGGCGGAAAGGTGTGGAGGCGGAATGAAGCTCATCGATCGGGTGTCGGCCATCAACTGGAATCGGGTACCCGATGAGAAGGATGCCGAGGTCTGGGACCGGCTCACCGGCAACTTCTGGCTGCCGGAGAAGGTGCCGGTGTCCAACGACATCCCCTCCTGGAACACGCTGACCACCGAGGAGAAGCAGCTCACCATGCGGGTCTTCACCGGCCTGACGCTGCTCGACACCATCCAGGGCACCGTCGGCGCGGTCTCGCTGATCCCCGACGCGCTCACCCCACATGAGGAGGCGGTGTACACCAACATCGCGTTCATGGAGTCGGTGCACGCCAAGAGCTACAGCTCCATCTTCTCCACCCTGTGCTCCACCAAGGAGATCGACGAGGCGTTCCGCTGGTCGGAGGAGAACCGCAACCTGCAGCGCAAGGCCGAGATCGTCCTGTCGTACTACAACGGTGACGACCCGCTCAAGCGCAAGGTCGCCTCCACCCTGCTGGAGAGCTTCCTGTTCTACTCCGGCTTCTACCTGCCGATGCACTGGTCCTCGCGGGCCAAGCTCACCAACACCGCCGACATGATCCGCCTGATCATCCGCGACGAGGCGGTGCACGGGTACTACATCGGCTACAAGTACCAGAAGGGCCTCGAGCTGGTCTCGCAGGCCGAGCGCGACGAGCTCAAGAACTACACCTTCGAGCTGCTCTTCGAGCTCTACGACAACGAGGTCGACTACACCCAGGACCTCTACGACGAGGTCGGCCTCACCGAGGACGTCAAGAAGTTCCTGCGCTACAACGCCAACAAAGCGCTGATGAACCTCGGCTACGAGGGCCTGTTCCCCAAGGACGAGTGCGAGGTGAACCCGGCGATCCTGTCGGCGCTGTCGCCCAACGCCGACGAGAACCACGACTTCTTCTCCGGTTCGGGTTCCAGCTACGTGATCGGCAAGGCCGTCAACACCGAGGACGAGGACTGGGAGTTCTAGTTCACCGATCCCACGGTGCCCGCAGTTCCGGATCGTCGAAGGCGTCGGCCGCGTCCCGGTAGAGCTCGCTGATGCGCTGCTTCACCTTGTCGCGGTCGGCGCCGGAGATATCGGCCTGATCCAGCCGCGCCGCCGCATTCGCCACCGCCCGGAACACCCTGGTCGGCTTGCCGTCGATGATGTCGGCAACCGGAAACTTGTAATCCTTCTCGAGCGCCGGATCCCCCTCCGGATCGCGATACAGATAGATACTGGCGAGCTTCTTCGGATCACCCTTCGCCCACTCCAGTGCATCATGCTCGGCCCGGTGCCCGGTCCACTCATGATCCCGCGGCGCCCGCGGCATATCGACATCGGCGGCATTGTCGGATTCGGGCGGAACCTCACGCTTCGACATAGATCTCTCCTTGACACTCACGGGTCATGGATCAGCGCTTGTCATGGTAGCAATGGCCCCGCTACCAGCGGTTTTCCCAGGGCAGGCCGGATTGCGCTATCGGTAGGAAGCCTGTTCGGAGCGGCGGATCTGGTCTACGAACGTTGTGATGGCGGTGGATACGGGGTGGGGGTGGGTCCACCAGACTGCGTGGCCTGCGGTGGGGCCGGCTATGACGGTGGAGAGGCCGTGGGTGCCGGGGAGGGTGGTGGTGAGGGTTGAGGCGTCGTCGGCGGTGCCGCCTGCTTGGTCGGCGTGGCCGCGGAGGACCAGGGCGGGGCAGGGGATTGCGGGGAGGCGGGGGGTGATTTCGTCGCGGGTGGCGAGGTTTGTCCAGGCCGCTGTGGTGCGGGGGCGGTCGGGGTCGGTGAGCCAGCGGCGGATCCAGTGTTCCTGGTCGGCGTCGGTGCCGCCGATGAGCAGGGGTGCGAGGGCGCGGGCCTGGGGTTCGAGGGGGACGGCGGGGTCGGTCCAGGCGGTGGCCATGGCGCGGTACTGGGCGGATTCCTCGACTGTGTTGGCGCGGGCTGTGGTCGAGGCGAGGACCAGGGCCCTGGTGCGGTCGGGGTAGCGCAGGGCGAAACGCAGGGCCGTGTAGCCGCCCTGGCTCATGCCGCCGAGGATGACGGGGCCCGTGATGCCCAAATGGTCGAGTACCGAGGCGATGTCGTCGGCCAGGTCCCAGTAGGTGAACGGTTCGTCGGGGTCGCTGACGGTCTCGCCGAAACCGCGCGCGTCGACGGCGATCACCCGCAGTCCCGCGGCGGTGAGTCGCGCGGTGGTGCGGTCGAACATCGTTGCGTCCATGAGGAATCCGTGCGACAGCACGATCGGCTCGCCGCTGCCGGTGTCGGTGAAATGGATGACGGAACTGTCGCGCTGCACGGGCATGAGCACGAGGGTAACCGTGGGGGCGCGCGGCCGGATCCGTCGGCGAATTGTTGCGCGTTCTGTGCACAGCGGCGACCCGACTCGGGCAAACTTTCGGCAGACGTTTGGTGAGAGGACCCCGATGAACCGTGTTCCCCGCTCAGTTCGCTGGCTCCTCGGTGTCCTCGGAGTCGTGGTCCTGGTGGTCGCGGCGGGGATGGATGCCAACCGGTCAGGGCACGGTGCCGATGCGCGGGCCAAGCTGACGGTCATCGCGCCCGCCGCCGCGGGCGGTGGCTGGGACCTGGTGGCCCGCGAAGCCCAGCAGGCGCTGCGCGGCGACGGGATCGTCAACAACGTGCAGGTGGTGAACGTGCCCGGTGCGGGCGGCACGATCGGGCTCGGTCAGTTGTCCACGCAGACCGGGGTGGCGACGACGATCATGGTCACGGGCACCGTGATGATGGGTGGCATCGCACGTAACGGCTCGCCCGTGGAACTCGCCGATATGACGCCGATCGCCCGGCTCGCCGAGGACTTCGAAGTGATCGTCGTCCCCGCCGACTCGCCCTATCGCACCCTCGACGACCTGATCCGCGACTGGCGAGCCAACCCCGCCACCACACCGGTCGGCGGCGGATCGGCCGGCGGGATCGACCACATGCTCGCCGCCCAGCTGGCCGAGGCCGCGGGCATCCCCGCCGCCCAGGTGCGCTACGCCGCGTACGCCGGTGGCGGCGAGCTGACGATCAACCTGCTCTCGACCGCCCCGGGCACCCCTGGCATCGGGATCAGCGGTTTCAACGACTTCCGCGACCTGATCGAAGACGGCAGGTTGCGACCGCTGGCCGTGGTCGCGCCCGGCCGGCTGCCCGGACTCGAAGCGACCCCGACCATGGCCGAGGCCGGATACCCGCAGGTGGACCTCGTGAACTGGCGCGGGTTCGTGGCCCCACCGGGGTTGAGCGAGCAGGAGCAGAAGGAGCTGATCGACATCGTCACCGAGATGACCCGCACCGAGAGCTGGCGCGACGCCGTCGCCCGCAACCGGTGGCAGGAGACGTTCCTGGCAGGCGAGGCGTTCCGCCAGTTCCTCGCCGAGGAACAGACGCGGATCACCGAGATCGTCGAAGACCTGGGGCTGTCGTGAGTACCACCGAACCCGAACCGGCATCGGTGTCACGCTCGTGGTGGCGGCCCGGCTGGAGCGCGCTCATCATGCCGCTGCTGCTCGTCGCACTGGCGGCGTTCCTGTTCGCCGGCATCGCCGACATGGAGGTGGCGGACGAAAGCGAACTGTTCGGCCCGAAAACGGTGCCGCTGCTTGCCGCGGTGCTGTGCCTGGTCTTCGCCGTGCTGTTGGCGGTGAGCGTGATCCGCAGGCCCGAGGTCCCGCTCGACGAGAACGGCCGCCCGATCATCGGCCTGTCCAGCAATTGGCGTGGCACCGGCATCACCTTCGCGTCGCTGGTCATGTTCGCGGTGCTGCTCCTCCCGGCCGGGTGGATCATCGCGGGCGCGGTGACGTTCTGGGGTGTCACCATCGGCCTCGGCAGCAGGCGGTACGGGCTCAATATCCTTGTCGGCCTCGGCTTGTCCTCGACCATCCAGTTGGTTTTCGGCGGTCTGCTCGGTATCAGCTTGCCGCCCGGCGTGATGGGACTGTTCTAGATGAACGAGATCGCGAACCTGTTGGAGGGTTTCGGCAGCGTCCTGACCCCGGTGAACCTGCTCTACGTGGTGCTCGGCTGCGTGATCGGCACCGCTGTCGGCGTGCTGCCTGGGCTAGGTTCGGCGATGGCGGTGGCGCTGTTGCTGCCGGTGACGTTCACGCTCGACCCGCTGGCCGCGCTGGTGATGATGGCCGCCATCTACTTCGGTGGTCTGTTCGGTGACTCGATCTCCGGCATCCTGATGAACACACCCGGCAACTCCACCGCGATAGCGACGTCCATCGAGGGCCACCGGATGGCGCTCAACGGCCGCGCCCCACAGGCCTTGGCGGCCGCGGCGGTCGGAGCGTTCTTCGGTGGGCTGATCGCGACCGTGCTCGTGGTGTTCTTCGCGCCGCACCTGGCGAATCTGGCGACCAGGTTCGGGCCGGGAGAGTATTTCGCGCTGGCGGTCTTCGCGTTCGTCGCGATCTCGGTGGTGGTGTCGGATTCGGTGCTCAAAGGCATTGCCGCGCTGCTCATCGGCTTGGCGCTGTCTGTGATCGGCACCGATCAGGTGAGCGGTGCGCAGCGGTTCACCTTCGGCAGTGTGGAACTGTTCGACGGGGTGAGCGTCGTGGTGATCACGGTGTCCATGCTCGCCATCGGTGAAGTCCTGTACGTCGCGTCCCGGATCGGGCGACCCGACGACCGCACGCTCATCGCCCCGCAGGGACGGCCCTACCTGACGCGCTCGGAGTTCCGGGAAATGGTGCCGGCGATGGCCCGTGGCACGGCCTTCGGTGTGCCGTTCGGTGTGATTCCCGCAGGCGGCGCGGAGGTGCCGACCTTCCTCGCCTACGGTGCCGAGCAACGATTGGACCGCCGCAGCCGCAAGCCGAAGTTCGGTACGGGCGCGATCCGCGGTGTGGCCGCACCGGAAGCGGCGGGCAACGCCACCGCGGGCACCGCGATGGGCGCGCTGCTCGCGCTCGGCCTGCCGACCTCGGCGACGGCGGCGATGCTGCTCGCCGCGTTCCAGCAGTACGGAATGCAGCCGGGCCCACTGCTTTTCAGCCGCAACGGCGACCTGGTGTGGGCGCTGATGGCGAGCCTGTTCATCGGCATGATCGTGCTGCTGATCCTGAACATGCCCTTCGCCCGGCTCTGGGCGAATCTGCTGAAGATCCCGCGCGAATACCTGTACGCGGGGATCGCCGTGTTCGCGTGTTTCGGTGTGTACGCCGCGGCGGCATCGATCGTCGACGTGGTGTTCATGCTGGTGCTCGGCGCGATCGGTTTCGCGATGCGCCGCTACGACGTGCCGATCGCCCCGGTGCTCATCGCGGTGATCCTGGGTCCGCTGGCCGAGACCTCGTTGCGGGCCGCGATGAACAACTCGGGCAACGACCCCCTGACGCTGGTGAGCACCCCGATCACGATCACGCTGTACGTGCTGCTGGCAGGCGTCGTCGCCATCGGTGTGTTCAACAAATTGAAGCTGCGCCGCAGCGTGCGCGCCGACGCGCCGGAATGACCTCCGGCGAGGCGGACGACCACCACCCTGGAAACTCGGTGGACGTTTGCTGTGCGCCGATCAGTCGGTGACGTAGCCGTTGAGGCTGTTGCGCAAATCTGTGAGCACGGCGCGCGCGGCGGTGAGGCCGGTGGTGTGCCAGATCTTGTCGTCCACGGCGAAGACCCGGCGATCCGTCGCGGCGCCCAGATTCTCGAATTCCTTCGAGCGCAGCACCTTCTTGCCATGCTCCTCGCCGTCGGGGCCGTCGAACATCACGTAGATGATGTCGCCCTCGGCCTTGGTCGAGAAGTCGTCGGGGGTGATGTCGAACGAGGTGCCGCGCTGCGCCTGCGGACGCTGTACACCGACATCCGAAAGGACCTGGGCGGCAAAGGTTTCCGATCCCTGCACCTGGATCGTGTCGGCGGTGAAACGCAGCACCGAGGCCTGGGACTGGTTCGCGTGCAGCGCGGTGCCGACGTCCTCGGCCTCGGTGAGATAGGACTGCAGGGCACTGTCGGCGGCGGCGGTGCGACCCATACCGGCGGCATAGGCGACGAAATCGGACTGCCAGCTGCCGCCGCTGCCGACCAGCACGGTCGGGGCGATCGCACGCAGCGCCTCGTAACCGCCTGCGGCAGGGGGGACATCGCCGAGGATGAGGTCGGGCTTCAGCTCCGCGATGCGCGCCGGGTCGGGCGCGCCGATCGGGCCGACACTCGGCACCTTCAGCACGCCGTACCCGAGGTACATCGGTTGCGGACGTTCACCGTCGAGCGTCACCGCGCCCGCGACCCGCTCCCACAGACCGAGCGCACACGCCGCGTCGAGAGCGGAACTGGTGAGCACGACGATGCGCTGCGGGTCGGCAGGCACCTCCGTGACCCCGGCCGAATGCGTGACCGAGCGGGTACCCGACCCCGCGTCGGGCGCGCTCGGCGTCGGACACGCGGTCGCCGTATCGCGGTCGGCACCGACCACACCGGCACCGGCGATATTGGTCGTGGTGCGGATGATCGTGCTCGCGTCGTCGTGCTTGTCCGCGCAACCCGCGCTCGCCACGGCGACGCACAGCAACGCGGCGACGACGAGCGCGCCCCGCGAGCGGTCACGACGACCCTGCGTGGCGGTGCGACGGAATCGGGTGCGTTCTCGGGCGCTCACCGGCATGCGCACGAGGGTACTGGGTTGGAGTCGGCGCGAATGTCGGGGGCCGAGGGTCGTCGGTGTGGGGACTTGTCGTTTGCCGATGCGGAGACATCGTCACCGCTGAGCGATCAGCAACAAGGTGGTGGGCACGCGCGCAGGTCCGGTGGCAGCCGGATCGCGCAGACCATCGACCGCTGCAGGTGGAGCAGCCCGAGGCCGTGTTGTACGGCGGCGATCAGCATCCATCTATTGACAGTCCCGAACCGCGCCTCTGTGCGGCCCGGTGCGGATCGCGGGGTCAGCCGAAGCCGATGATCTCGGATCTGTGACCCTTGCGATCGGTTGCGATCATCAGCACGGATCCCGAGGTGGTTGCCACGCGCGGATCCCCGTGTGGACCGAGGGCGACGGGCACGGCTCGGCCCTCGCGTCCGGTCGATCGGTCCCAGGTCCGCAGCTTGTATCCATCATCGTAGGTGACCATGACGGCCTGGTCGGTGAGCAGTTCGGTGCGGTCCTCGACAGACATCGTCCCGGTCGCGGGCGCGGTCATTTCGAGCTCGGTCCACCTGGTTTCGCCGACGGCGGACAAGACCTCCCAGCGGTCGCCCAATAGTGCCGAGTTTTCGGAGCTGACCAGCACAGCTGTGCTGTCCGCCTCTTCCACGTCGCTGTACTTGCGGCTCGAATCCACGATGGCCGACGACAGCGGCAGGTTCGGTGGCAGGAAGATCTCGGTGTCTACTGCCCCCTCCCGATCCCACTTCACCCAGACGAAGCCGCTGTCGAACACGCGGGCGCCGGCACTCATGGCTCGCACCGCTCCGGGCGTGGAAAAGCTGCGCGTATCGCGAACCTCCCCGGACATCGGATCGAACGCCGTGACGACCACCGTCGCGGCCGCTCCGTCACCACAACGCGCCACACGGTAGATCGCTGTCTTGGTGGTCACGACCTGCGATGGTGCTGCGGTGCACTTGGCTGATTCGCCTGCGATACGCCACATTTCACGCCCGGTCCTGGCGTCGTAGCGGGTGACGCTTCCGGTCTCGGAAGAGGCGGTGACCAGCAGGTGCCCGCCGGCCGTGGAGCGAGGGTCACTGGCGAAATCTCCTCCGGTCCAGAGCAGTTCGCCGGTGGCCGCGTCGAATGCCATCCAGCCGATATTCCGCCACTTGGTCAGCACCACGTCCTCGGCACGCAGGTAGGTCGTGTCGTCGAGCCGGTTCCACACCCTGTCGGTGCTGATATCGCTGCGCCGATAGTGCCACCGTTCGGTTCCCGTCGCACCGTCGTACTGCGTGAGGCCCGCAGGCGTCGCGACGACGAATCCGCTTCGGGTGACGAGAATTCGGTGACCCAGCTCAGGATCGGCAGGGATCTGGAGCCGGAACTTCTCGGACCCGAGCACCGCAGGCGCGGCAGCCTCGGGTGCCGCTGCGGCGGTGACGTGATCGCCGGCGACGCTGTCGTCCCCGAAGCGGACCGCGCCGCCCGCGGCGCCGAGCACCGGGATCACGCCGACGACGAGCGCCGCCACCAGCGCCCACCAACGCGGCACCGGGCCGGTCGGCTTCACCACGAACACGAAGATCAGCAATGCGCCCGAGATGGCGAGGGCGAGCGATGCGATCGCGGACGATGCCCGGGGTGTCACGACGAAGTCCGAGGTCAGCCGCTGATAGGTCGACGGAATGTCCGCCGCAACCGCGAACCACAGGCCCCCACCGAGGACGAACAGTATCGCCAGTACACCGCCCGCGCCGACACTCGCGGCACGCTCGTCACCGCGACGCCCGAGAACGAGCACCACCGCACCGGTCAGCGCCGCGGCGCCCGCGACGACCAGGGTTCCCCGGATCAGACGGAACGGGAAATCGGCGGTCTCGCTGAAGTCGCCGTTGAACGGCACCGGAATCGGCGCCGCGACGAACTGGCTGTAGAGCGCGAGCGCCACACCCCCGGCGAGGAGTACGGCACCGACCAGACCGGCGAGTATCGGTATCGACCGCAGTGCCCGTGCGCGTTCGGTCGGCTGATCCTCGGACATCTTCCCCCACACAAGAACTCGTTCGCTACCGCCCGCTCGGGCGTCGCGTCGAGACTAGCGCCGGGGGTGGCGACGCGGAAACGTCACCGCCTCGGTCAGCGGGCGGTGCTGCCGATGCTGAAGTGGGCGCCGGTGGGATCGGTGAGACCGACGGTCCTGCCGTAGGGCGTGGTCATCGGCTCGAAGACCAGCTTCGCGCCGAGGGACACGGCGAGCTCGGCCGTCTTGTCGGTGTCGTCGCTGCCGAAATACACCGCCCACGCGCCGGGTACTCCTTCGGGCAGATGGCCTTGCCCGTCCATCACCCCACCCAGCATCGGGGAGGTGGCGTGCAGGGTGGTGTAGCGGAATTCGTCGGTGTCGGCGACGGTGAAGGTGTCGTGCCAGCCGAACACCTCGCGGTAGAAGTCGAGCGACTGGGGGTAGGAGCGTGTCATGAGTTCGAACCAGGACGGCAGGCCTGCCGCGTCCTGCCAGACGCCGTCGGCGACCCGGCCGATTTCGCCGAAACCGGGGAACGGTCCCGGCTGCCACACGCCGACACCCACGCCGCCCACATCGGCCAGCACGGCCATCGTGCCGATACCGGGGATCTCCATCGCCTTCACGAACACGTTGCCACCCGCTTCGGCGGCCTTCTGTTCGGTGGCGGCCGCGTCGTCGGAGTGCAGGTAGACGGTCCAGCGGTCGGGGTAGGGATCGCCCTCGTCCTCGATCCGGCTCATGGCGCCGGCGACGGCGACGCCGTTCTTGCTGAACGTGGTGTACCCACCGAACTCCGGCCCGCCGCGTTCGGCGGTCCAGCCGAACAGTTCGCCGTAGAAGGCGATGGCGTGGTCGAGATCGGAGGTGTAGAGGTCGATCCAGGTGGGATCGCCGGGTTGCGGGGTGAACTGCATGCTGACTCCTCGGCTGAAGGGACTTCGCAGACGGTCGCAGGCGAGCACACCGTCTGCAATGAAGACGCGCCGGAGCGTGAAAAGTCATCGCCGTCGACCGGCCCGCCATGCGGAGGAGCGTCCGGGCACCTCAGCGGCGGCTGGCCCGTCGGAAGCCGATGGCGGCGGGCACGGCGAACAGCAGGATCGCACCGGCCGACCAGGCGAGGGTGAGCAACAGGGGACGGGCGACCGGCCCGTGGTCGGCGAGACCGCGCATGGCATCGACGGCGACCGACATCGGTTGATTGCGGACGAGCGGCTGGATCCAGGTGGGGAAGGCGACCAGCGGAACGAATCCGGTGCTGAAGAACATCATCAGCGAGGTGAGGATGGTGATCCCCTCCACCAGCGAGGACTTCGCCGTGTAGACGGCCACGGCGGTGACGATGGTGGCGAAGGCCAGCCCGAAAACCACCGGGACCAGCAGGAAGACGAGCGCCGCCAGCGGTCCCTGCTGGAATCGGAAGCCGAGCAGCAGACCGACGATCACGACGGTGACGGTGCCGAGCAGGATGCGGCATCCCTCGGCGAGGATGCGGGAGGCCAGGCCGGAGGCGCGGTGCACGGGCAGCACCCAGAAGCGGGCGAGCAGTCCGGCGTCGCGTTCGCGGCCGAGCAGTACTCCGCTCGCCACGGCACCGGAAAGGGCGCCGACGATCGCGACCATCGGGACCGAGCTGGACAGCGCGTTCTCCCCGGTGAACCGCTCGATCTGGCCGCCGACCACGATGTCGAGCATCACGAGCAGCAGACACGGGATGAACAACGCCTCGAGCACCGTGATCGGATTGCGGGCCCAGCGCAGCAGCAGGCGCTGGGTCTGGATCGTCGTCTGCCGGACCAGCGCCACCGGTGAGGTTTCCGACTGCGTTGTCATCACGCCCTCCTCGAACTCAGCCGGATCGCCGCCGGGGTGCAGATCAGCAGGATCGCGGCCAGCCACAGCAGCGACGGGCCCATCAGCGACCAGGTCACCGCGCCGGTGTCGGCCTTGGTGTCACCGGCGAGCGCGCGTAGTCCGGTCGCGAACTGCGAGACGGGCTGGTTGCGCACGAACCACTGGACCCAGGTGGGGAACTGGTCGGCCGGCGCCAGACCTGTCGAGAGCATGCCGAAGATCAACGGCGGCAGCATCAGCGCCTGCGAGGTGGTCTCCGGGCTTTTGGACAGCGTGCCGATCACGTCGGCGCCCAGGGTGAACGCGATACCGATGAGCAGGGACAGCGCCAGGAACCCGAGGGTGTGCGCGGCGTCGAGCCGGAACCGGAACCCGATCACGTAACCGGACGCGATCGCCGCCGCCAGCGCCAGCAGCAGCCGGAACAGGTTGCCCGACATCCGTGCGGCCACCGGGACCAGGGGCCGCAGTGGCATCGAGGCGAACCGCCGGTCGATCCCGGCGACGGAATCGGTGGCCGATCGGAACGCGGCCGAGATGGCCGTGAACGCCGCCGCCTGCAAGATGACCAGCGGCATCATGTACTGGGCGTAACTGCTGAAACCGTTGCCGGAGAACGACATCACCGTCTTCAACGGAATGTAGAAGCTGGCGGTGAAGGCCGCCGGTGCCAGCAGCGAGGCCAGCACCTCACCGGATTTGACCGACGGCACGATCAGCCGGGTGGTCAGTACCCACCACTGCTGCAGCGTGTTCGGGGCGGCGCGCCAGTGCGTCTGCCAGGTGGCGGCGGTCATGAGATGGCCTGCGGTGCGGATTCGGTCGAGGCGAGGTGACCGGTGAGCTGGAGGAACACGTCGTCGAGCGAGGGCCGTCGCAGGGCGATGTCGACGAGTTCGAGCCCGGCGTTGTCGAGCCGCCGCAGGGCTTCGGCGAGCGTTTTCGCACCGTCGGGGGCGGGGATGGTGATGCGGTCCGATTCCGGGGTGAGGGCCGCCAGGTGCTCGGCGGGGAGCAAGGTGCCGAGCGCCGCCACGATCGCGGGCAGCTCCTGCAGATCCAGCGGTACGATCTCGCAGTAGCTGCCGCCGGTGCGGTGCTTGAGCTCGTCGGCGGTGCCCGAGGCGATCACCACACCGTGGTCGATCACGATGATCCGGTCGCTGAGGGCGTCGGCCTCCTCCAGGTACTGGGTGGTGAGCAGGGTGGTGATGCCCGCGCTCTTGAAGCTGCGCACCAGATCCCACACGCCCTGCCTGCTGCGCGGGTCGAGACCGGTGGTCGGCTCGTCGAGGAACGCCACGTCGGGCCGAACCACCAGGCCGCAGGCGATATCGATGCGGCGCCGCATACCGCCGGAGTAGGTGCCGACGCGTCGATCGGCGGCCTGGTCGAGGTCGAATTCGGCGATGAGCTCACTGGCCCGGGCGCGGGCGTCCGTTTTGCGCAGACCCATCAGCCTGCCGAACATCACCAGGTTCTCGTAGCCGCTGAGCATGTCGTCGAGCGCGGCGTACTGGCCGGTGAGCATGATCCGTTTGCGCACCGCGGCCGGGTCGGCGACGACATCGTGGCCGGCGACCGTCGCCCGGCCACGGTCGGGCATGACGAGGGTGGACAGGACGTTCACCATGGTCGTCTTGCCCGCGCCGTTGGGGCCGAGGATGCCGAGCACCTCGCCGGGCGCGGCCTCGAAGTCGATGCCGCGCAGGGCGCGCACCTCCCCGAAGGATTTCTCGATCCCCTCGACGACGACGCCACCGGTGCCGGTGCGCGCAGGGCTGTGTACGGCAGTGTGTTCGACACTCATATCCGGTCTCCTGCTTCCATGTGGTCGTCGAGCACCGGCGAGATCACCGACAGTGCGTAGGGGTTGGTCAGGTCGTCGTGGGACACGTCGACGTCGTGGTCGACGATGTCGCCGGTCACGTAGGGCCGCCAGCCGTCGGGTCCCATCCATTCGTCGGGGTCGACGGTGGCGCTGAAGTAGAGGACATCGCCCTGGTAGACGGGGCGCCGGTAGCCGGTTCTGGTCCCCGCGGAGGCGTTGTAGGAGCCCGCCATCCGCTCGATGGTCGCGGCATCGATGAGTTCGACGCCGCCGAGCCGGGCGGTGATGAGGTCGGCCGCCTCCTCGGCCGTCGAGGTGGCGGGCACGTCGTCGATGCCGAAGATCGCCCCGAAGGTGTTGATGAACGCACCGGGCGAGAGGCGTTCGATGGTGTCACCGTCGATGTCGGCGGTGTCGGTGTCCAGGAGCGCGACCACCCCGACTCGCTCACCCGCCGTGGCCAATTCGACCGCCATGGCGTGGGCGATCAGGCCGCCGAAGGACCAGCCGAGCAGGTGATACGGGCCGGTCGGCTGGACGGCGCGGATCTCGCGCACGTAGCGGTGGGCGAATTCCTCGATGGACCGAGCCGATGGTTCCCGGCCGCTGAGATCGGGCGCTTGCAGCCCGTAGATCGGTCGCCCCGGGCGTAGTTGCTCGGCCAATCCCAGGTAGCTCCAGGACATTCCGGAGGAGGAGTGGACGCAGAACAGGGCGGGGCGCTCGCCGCCCGGTCGGATCGGCAGCAGCACGTCGAGACCGAGGCCTGTCGGTCCGGCCTTGACCGGGACGGCGGTGCGGGCTGTCATTGCGGCGGCTTCGTCGGCCGAAGCGGTTCGAGCGGCGGGTGTTTCGGCGAAGCGGGCTGCCGCGTGCATCGCGTCAGTCCACAGGGCGGCGAGCTCGGTGACGTCTTCCTCGGCCAGTAGTTCTGCGGCGTAGCCGAATTCGGCGTGCAGACGTTCGCCCGTGACCATCGCGTTGATGTCGACGGCCGACATGATCGGCACATCCTGGTGCTCGAGGGCGTCCAGTTCACCGAGCGCGTCGGTGGGCAGCCAGCCGAGCCCTTCGAGGCCGACGGGGGTCTCCACGGAGGTGTGCCTGCCGAGGTAGTTCAGGCAGATCTGGCCGGGTAGCCGAGCCGGAAGCGGTTGTGCGGTCGTGTGATTCAGGTATCGCAACATTCCGAAGCCGATGCCCTTGTCCGGCACCGACAGCAGGTCGTGCTTCACCGCCCGGATGGCCGCACCCATCGCGGTCCCGCCCGTGAACGCCTCGTCGACATCGACGCCGTCGAGATCGAGCCGGACCGGGTACAGGGTGGTGAACCAGCCGATGGTTCGTGACAGGTCGGCGCCCGGCACGATCTCCTCCTGCCTGCCGTGGCCTTCCAGCCGCAGCAGCGCCGAATGCTCGCTGACGCCGCGGCGCAGCCGCCATCGGACCAGGGCCAGGGCGAGGGTGGCCAGCAGCGCGTCGGTGACCGTCCCCTGGAACAGCCGGGGCAGGGTGGTGAGCAGCGCCGCAGTGGTGTCCTCGTCGACCTCGATGCCGAAACGGCGCACCGTGTGTGCCTGATCGATCGCCGGATCGAGGTGCCGTGTGCCGAGCAGCGGGTCGGGACCGTTCACCACCTGCTGCCAGTAGCCGAGTTCGGATTCGCGCCGTTCGGAGTTCGCCTGTTCGGTGAGGGCGTGCGACCAGCGCCGCATCGAGGTGCCGATCTCGGGCAGCACCGGTGTGGTGCCCGCGGCGACCTGAGCCCAGGCGGCGATCAAGTCCTGCACCAGGATTCGCCACGACACGCTGTCGATCGCGAGATGGTGGGCCACCACGATCAGCCGACCGGGCCGGGTGTGCGAACCGGCGTCACCGACCGGGTCGAGCCACACGAATTGCAGCACGACACCATCGGCGGGACGCAGCCGGTTCATCGCGGTGTCGAGTTCGGTCTGCGCGAATTCCCGCAGGTCGACCGGGTCGGCGGCGGAGTCGAACGCGGTGCGGTGCACCAGGGCGTCGACGTTCACCGACCCCGGCTCGGCGACCCGCAGCCGCCAGCCGTCCGCGCTCGCCCACAGCCGCGATCGGAGCATGTCGTGCCGGTCGATCACGGCCGTGAGCGTGGCGACGAGCGCGGCCCGGTCGATGCCGACGGGCAGTTCGAGGATTGCCGTCTGGGCGAACCGGTCGAAGTTCCCGCCGCGTTCGACCATGTACCGCACGATCGGGGTCAGCTGGAGGTCTCCGGTGCCACCGCCGGGCAGTTCGGCGAGCGCTTCGACGGTGTCGGCGGCGTCGATCGCGGCGCCGAGCGCGGCCACGGTGCGGTGTTCGAACACCTGCAGGGGCGTGCAGTGCACACCGCGCAGCTTGGCCTGGGTCACCAGCTGGATGGCGAGGATGCTGTCGCCGCCGAGCGCGAAGAAGGAATCATCGATGCCCACCTGATCGCGGCCGAGCAGCTCGGCGTACACCTCGGCCAGCACCTTCTCGGTCGGAGTCTGCGGTGCTCGATAAGGCGCCTCGTCGGTGACGAATACCGGTGCGGGCAGCGCCTTTCGGTCCAGTTTGCCGACCGCGTTCACCGGGATCTCGTCCAGGACGACGAAGGCCGCGGGCACCATGTACGCGGGCAGGCTGTCGGCCGCCAGGGCGCGGACGCGGTCGATATCCAGTTCGGCCCCGGGCACGCGCACCAGGTAGGCGGCGAGCGCGGTGGCTCCGGTCGGGCCGGGAACACCAAGTGTCACAGCCACTTCCACTCCATCGATGCCGCTGAGGACCGCGTCGATCTCGCCGAGCTCGATGCGCTGACCACGCACCTTCACCTGGAAATCGGTGCGGCCCAGATATTCCAGGGCGAGCCCGGACACACCACGGGACCAGCGCACCAGATCGCCGGTGCGATAGAGCAGGTCACCGGGGGCGCCGAACGGGTCGGCCACGAACCTGGCCGCCGTGAGCCCCGGCCGGGCGTGGTAGCCACGCGCCAAGGCGGTGCCCGCGAGGTAGAGCTCACCCGCGACGCCGGCCGGTACCGGGCTCAGCCGGTCGTCGAGCACGAGTGCCGCGGCACCACGCACCGGAGTGCCGATCGTGACCGGCTCCGTCGCGGACAGCGGCCCGGAACCTGTTGCCCAGATGGTGTATTCGGTGGGGCCGTACAGGTTGACCATCGTCCGCCCGTCGGTGCCACCGCACCACCGCGCGACCAGGTCGGGACCGACCGCTTCGCCTGCCACCGCGAGAACCCGCACACTCGACACCTCGGCGGGATCGATGGTGGACAGTGCCGAAGGGGTGATCACCATGTGGGTCACCCCCTCGGCCGCGATGAGTTCGGCCAGGGGTGCCCCACCGAACACGTCCGGCGGAGCGATGACGGAGGCGGCGCCGCAGCCGAAGGCCATCAGGGCCTCGAAGATCGAGGCGTCGAAACTCGGTGAGGCGACCTGCAAGACGCGGGCGTGCACGTCCGAACGCAGATCGGCGCGCTGGGCGGCGACCAGATCGGCCAGGCCACGGTGGGTGACGGTGACGCCCTTCGGGGTACCGGTCGACCCGGAGGTGTAGATCATCCAGGCCGGGTTCTCGACCCTGATCGGTGCCGGGAGGTCTTCGAGCGCGCTGTCGTCGGCGGCGTCCAGGCGCGCGGCGAAGTCCGGGTCGTCGAGGATCAGCCAGCGGGTGGCGTCCGACAGCGCGGGTCGGTATTCGGCGAGGGTGATCCCTACGCGCGCACCGGAATCGGTGAGCATGTGCTCGATGCGGTCGGCTGGATGCTTCGGATCGACCGGCAGGAACGCCGCGCCTGCCTTCGCCGCGGCCCAGAGGCCGAGGTGCAGCTCGGGGCAACGAGGAAGGCCCAGGGCGACAACGGTTTCCGTGCGCGCGCCCGCCGCGATGAGCAGCCGGGCCAGCTGGTTGGAGCGGGCATCGAGGGCGCGGTAGGTCGTCGTGCCGATGGTGCCGGCGACCAAGGCGGGACGGTCGGGGTAGGTGGTCGCTGTGGTGGTGAGCAGCTGGGCAAGGGTGGTTGTTCCGGCGGTGGCGGGCCCGCGCACCGGAACCAGTTCGGCGCGTTCGGCTTCCGCGAGGATGTCGATGTCGGACAGCCGGGTGTCGGGGGCGGTGAGGACGGTGGTGAGTACCTGCTTCCAGCGGTCGGCGAAAGAGACGACGGTGGCCGGGTCGAACAGGTCCGTCGCGTAGGTGAGGACGCCGTCGATACCTGCCGCACCGGAATCGGTGAAGCGTTCGCGCAGGTCGAGGGTGAGGTCGAAGGCCGAGGAGCGCCGGTCGAAATCCTCGACCTCGAAACGCAGCCCGGCTAGCTCGAGGACCGGTTCGACGAAGTTCTGCAGCGACAACGACACCTGGAACAGCGGGTGATGCGCGGTGGACCGGGTGGGGTCGAGGGCTTGGACGAGTTGTTCGAACGGCACGTCGGCATGGGCGAACGCGTCGAGGTCGGTGGCGCGGACGGCGGCGAGCAGCTGCCGGACATCGGTGCCGGGGTCGACCTCGGTGCGCAGGGCGAGGGTGTTCACGAACATTCCGACCAGGTCGTCGAGGGCCGCATCGCCCCGGCCGGCGATCGGGGTGCCGATGACGACGTCGTCGGTGCCGCCGAGCCGGGCCAGCAGGACCGCCAGCGCCGCGTGCACCACCATGAAGACGCTCACCTGGTTGGAGGCGGCGAAGTCGATCAGCGCCCGGTGTGTCTGCTCGTCGATGCCGAAGTCCACGTCGTCGCTGCGCATCGTCTGCACGGCGGGTCGTGGCCGGTCCGAGGGAAGTTCCAGTGCGTCCGGCGCGCCGGCGAGCGTTTCACGCCAGTACTCAACCTGCTGGGCGGCGAGAGATTCCGGCTCCGAGGGGGAGCCGAGCAGTTCGCGATGCCACAGCGCGAAGTCCGCGTACTGCACTGCGAGCGGTGGCCGCGAGGGTGCCTCGCCCGCGACCCGCGCCGAATACGCGGCGACCAGATCGGCGGCCAAGGGCGCCATCGACGCACCGTCGGCGCTGATGTGGTGCACCACGAGAACCAGGACGTGCTCGGTCACACCATCAGCGGTTTCGTTGCCCGATGCCCGGGCAGACCGGTCGGCTCCAGCGCGCTGCGTGTGCGCAGAAGGGCGCTGTGTCATGGTCGGAGACGAGTCCGACAGCGCCCTGTCGACTGGTTCGGTGTCCCGATCTCGGCTCACGGCGGCGGGACGAACCGCGAACAGTCCGATGCGCAGGGGTGCCTCGCGGGTGAGGTCGAACCCGGTGGCCGCAAGCTCGTTGATCCGAGCACGCAGTGCGGCACCGTCTTCGGTTTCGATCAGCGGCATCACCGGCGTGGCGGTGTCGATACCGACGACGACCTGACGTGGGCCCTCGGCGTCGGCGGGGTAGCGGGTGCGCAGGCTTTCCTGACGGTCGATCACGTCGATGAGCGCCCCGCGCATGGCCTCGATATCCAGGGTTCCGGTGAGGCGCAGCGCGATCGCGATGTTGTAGGCCGACGAGGCGGGATCCAGCTGGTTGAGCACCCACATGCGCTGCTGCGCGGGGGACAGCGGGATACGATCCGGGCGCACCCGGGGCGCGAGCGCGGGCCGTCCGGGAGTGCCCTCTGCGGCGGGTACCACCCGTGCCGACAGTTGCGCCACCGTCGGCGCGTCGAACAGGTCGCGCAGGGCGATGGTCGAGCCGAGCGCCGCATTGACCCGCGCCACCACTTTGGTCGCGCTCAGCGAATTGCCGCCCAGTTCGAAGAACGACTGGTCGACGCTCACCCGCTCGCTGCCGAGCACCTCGGCGAAGACGTCGGCAACGGATTGTTCGACGGGCGTGCGCGGTGCCAGATACGCCTGCCGGGCCGCCGAGAAGTCCGGTACCGGAAGGGCTTTGCGGTCCAGCTTGCCGACCGGTGTGAGCGGGATGTCGTCGAGCACGACGACATACGCGGGAACCATGTAACCGGGCAGTTCGGCCGCGACCCGCGCCCGCAACCGCTCGGTGTCGAGTTCGACGTGCGGGACCGGCAGCACATAGGACACGAGCACGGTCGCGCCCGCCGGTCCTTCGCGCCCGATGGTGACCGCGTAGTCGATCTCCTCGTCGCGCGAGAGCACCGCATCGATCTCACCGAGCTCGATGCGCAGGCCGCGGATCTTCACCTGGAAGTCGCTGCGGCCCAGGTACTCCAAGGTGAGCTGACCATCCGCGTCGGTCACCCAGCGCACCATGTCGCCGGTCCGGTACATGCGCTCGCCGGGTGCGCCGAACGGATCGGCGACGAAGCGACCTGCGGTCATCTCGAAGCGGTTGAAGTAGCCGCGGGCCAGCGCGGGACCCGACAGGTACAGCTCACCGGCGATACCGACCGGGACCGGTCGCAACCAGCTGTCGAGCACCACCACCGCCGCACCGCGAATCGGCCCACCGATGGTGACCGGCGCACCGGCCACGAGTTCGGCGGGACCGGTCGCCCAGATACTGAACTCGGTCGGCCCGTACAGGTTCACCATGCGCCTGCCCGCGGCCCACTTCTCGATGAGCTCGGGGGTGGCCGCCTCGCCCGCCACCGCGAGTACCCGCAGGTCGGTGAGGTCGGTGGGTTCCATCGTGGCCAGAGCCGACGGCGTGATGACCGCGTGGGTGACGCGTTCGGTGCGCAGCAACGTCTCCAGCTCGCTGCCGCCGTACACCTCCGGTGGGGACACCACGAGCCGTCCACCCGCCGCATGTGCGGTGAGCATTTCGAAGACCGACGCGTCGAAGCTGGGAGAAGCCACCTGCAACGCACTCGCCGACGGATCGAGAGCGAGCGTTTCGCGCTGGGCGGCAACGAGATTGGCGAGACCGCGATGACTGAGCAGGACCGCCTTCGGTTTGCCGGTCGATCCGGAGGTGTAGATCAGGTAGGCGGTGTGGTCGATGTCGAGGGGTCCGCCGCGTTCGGCATCGGTGATCGGCGCGTCCGACACCAGCATGACCCGGCGCAGAGTGTTCAGGTCGTCCAGCAGCAGCCAGTCGATGGATCCGGGCAGTGTCTCGCCGGTCTCGGTGACGGTGACACCGATGGGCGCCTTGGAATCGGCGAGCATGTGCTCGATCCGCTCCACCGGGTAGCTGGGATCCAGCGGGACGAACGCCGCGCCCGTCTTGGCCAGCGCCCACACCGCCACCACCGACTCCAGGGATCTGGTCAGGGCGAGCACGACGAACACCTCGGGCCCGATGCCCCGGCCCAGCAGGACCCGCGCGAACCGGTTCGACCAGGCGTCGAGTTCGCCGTAGGTCATGCGCAGGTCGCCCGAACTGACCGCGATCGCGGTGGGGTCGATGCGGGCGCCCGCCGTCAGTACATCGGGCAGGGTGCGCATCGGCAGCGCCGGGGCACCGTATACCGGTGCCAGCGCGGCCCTTTCGTCGTCGGCGCAATGTTGCAGACGGGCCACCGGGATGTCCGGATTCTCGGCGAGCTCACCGAGGAGCCGGACGAACCGGTCCAGAAGGGACTGTGCCGCAGTGTGTTCGAGCTGATCGGCCATGAATTTGACGGTGATGCGCAAGGTGTCGCCCGCCTCGTCCTCGCCGCGCAGCGGAATCACCATGAGGTTCAACGGATAGGGCGTGGCGTCGGTGCCCTCCACGTCCAGTACGCGCATCCCGGCGATGTCGAGGGCCTGTGACAGCGCCGCCCGGTCGATCGGATAGGACTCGAAAACGGTGAGTGTGTCGAACAATTCGGCCAGCCCGACAGCGTGATGGATCGCCGCAAGCCCTACATGCTGGTGGTCCATCAGCCGCGCCTGCTCGGCCTGGACCCGGGCCAGCAGGTCGGTGACCCGCTCGCCGGGGTCGAGCGTCACCCGCACGGGCAGCGTGTTGATGAACAGCCCGACCATCTCCTCGACGCCGGGCAGCTCCGGCGGCCGACCCGACACGGTGCTGCCGAACACCACATCGGTGCGGCCGGTGAGCATGGTGAGCACCAGCGCCCAACCCGCCTGCACGAGGGTGTTCACTGTGGCACCGGCGGCGCGGGCGGCGGATTCGAGAGTGGCGACGGTGGTGCGTGGCAGATCGCGCGAGATCATCGCGGTCTCGGTCGACTCGATCCCGGCCAGGGTGGGGACCGCGCGGGTCGGGGTGTCGATCCCGGCCAGCGACCGCGTCCACGCGTCCAGCGATTCCTGGGCGTCCTGCTCCGCGAGCCAGGACAGGAATTCGCGGTAGGACCGAGGCGGCGGCAGCGGTGCGGTGTCGCCCGCGGTGACGTAGAGGGCGAGCAGTTCACGGACCAGCAGCGGCGTCGACCAGCCGTCGAGGACCAGGTGGTGGTTGGTCATCACGAGGCGGTACGTGTCGGGCGCCGTCGTGATCAGGGTGAACCGCAGCAGCGGGGGACGGGTGAGGTCGAAGCGGGTGAGCGCGTCCAGTTCGACAACGCGGTCGAGCTCGCGCTCCCGGTGTTCCTCGGCGATATCGGTGAGATCGATCTCGTTCCACTGGATCTCGGCCTCGGCGAGGACGAGTTGGCGTGGTCCGTCGGCGGTTTCGACGAACGCCGCCCGCAGGTTCTCGTGCCGGTCGACCAGGGCCTGGGCGGCGCGGCGCAGGCTGGCGCTGTCGACGGTGCCCGCCAGGGTGAGCAGGGACTGGACGGTGTAGCCGTCGGCGGTGTCGGAGTCGTAGAGCGCGTGGAACAGCAGCCCGTACTGCAGCGGCGAGAGCGGCCACACATCGGCGAGATTCGGATAGGTCGACTCCCAGTTGTCGATCTGGGACTGATCGACCGTGACGAGAGCGAAGTCCGAGGGTGTGCGCCCACCTGCCCCGTCGGTGCGCGCATGGTCGGCCAGCGCGTCGAGTGCCTGTGACCACAGCTCGCTCAGCTCTCGCACGTCGGCTTCGCCGAGCAGCCTGCCCGCGTACGCCCAGGTGACCTCCAGACCAGCCTCGGTGAGCACGGCGTTGACGTCGACAACGGCGGCCAGGGGCGCGCGGTTGTCGTTGGTCGCGGCGAAGCGGCGCGGCAGCCAGGGGTCCTCGCCGGTGACCGCCCGGCCCAGATAGTTGAAGCTGAGCTGAGGCATCGGCGCGTCCGCCAGGGCCGGTGCCGTCTCGCTGTTCAGGTACCGCAACAGTCCGTAGCCGACGCCCCGATCGGGGACGGCGCGCAACTGCTCCTTGGTTGCCTTGACGACCGAGCCCGCCGAGTCGCCGCCTGCGAACGCGTCGTCCAAGTCGATGCCCGCCAGGTCGATCGCGACGGGGTAGACGGTGGTGAACCAGCCGACGGTGCGGCCGATATCGGCACCGGGCAGCAGGGATTCGCTGCGGCCGTGACCTTCCAGGGTCAGCAGGGTGCCCGTGCGCGCGCGCCAGCGGCACACCGCCATGGTGAGCGCGGCGAGCAGTACATCGTCCGCGCCGCAATGGAATCGCTCGGGAACGGCGATGAGCACCGCATGCGCGACCTCGGTGGGGACGGTCGATCGCAGCTGCGCCATGGTGGCGACCACATCGCGGGACGGATCGAAGGTGTCGCGGCCGAACGCCGGGTCGGGGGTGGCCGCGATCCGCTGCCAGACGGGCAGCTCGCCGGCACGCAGCGCTGCCTGTTCCGCCTGAGCGTGTGCCCACCGCCGGAACGAGGTCCCGACCGGAGCGGGCGTACCACCGAAGGCGGCAATGGCCAAGTCGGGCAGCAGGATTCGCCAGGACACACCGTCGGTGACGAGGTGGTGCAGCACGAGCCAGCACAGCGGAGCGGCATCCGTGCGTTCGATCAGCACGCATCGCACCACGACGCCTGCGGCGGGATCGAGCAGGTCCGCCGCGTCCTGCAACGCGCGGTCGACATCGTCGTCGGAATCCGACCGCATCACCTCGACGAGACTGTCGGCGTCGATCGAACCGGGTTCGGCGACAACCCATTCCCCGGTGTCGCGCAGCGAGCTGCGCAGCAGATCGTGATGATCGAGCAGCACTCCGAGCGCCGCGGCGAGGGTCTCGCGGCGGGTGCCGTCGGGCAGCCCGATCAGGACGGCCTGACCGTAGCGACCCCACGGCTCACCGTGCTCGATCATGGCGTGCACGATGGGCGTGAGTTCCACCGCGCCGACACCGCCGCCGGGCAACTCGTGCACCACGGTGGCCTCGGCGTCGCCCGCGATCGCGGCCAGCGCGGCCACGGTCTTGCGTTCGAACACGTCGCGGGCGCTGAACGCGATCCCCGCCGCCTTCGCCCGCGAGACCAGCTGAATGGACACGATGCTGTCACCGCCGAGGGCGAAGAAGCTGTCGTCCACCCCCACCGTGTCCACCCCGAGCACCTCGGCGAACAGGGCGGCGAGGGCTTCCTCGCGCGGTGTGGACGGCGCTCTGCTCGCCACGGTTCGGGCACCGAAATCCGGTGCGGGCAGGGCCTTGCGGTCCACCTTGCCGAGCGGGGTCAGCGGAACCCGGTCGAGCACGATCACCGAGGCGGGCACCATATACGCGGGAAGGGTCTCGCCCACAGCGGCTTTCACCGCCTCCGGATGTGCATCGGCACCCGGCTCGACGGTGATGTAGGCGGCGAGAGCGGTCGCGCCGGACGGTGTCTCGACACCGAGGGTGATGGCGAAGTCGACGGCGGGCAGCCGTTGCAGCGCGGCATCGATCTCACCGAGTTCGATCCGGTACCCGCGCACCTTCACCTGGAAGTCGCTGCGGCCCTGGTATTCCAGCGTGAACCGGCCGTCGTCGGCGGTCCAGCGCACCAGGTCGCCCGTGCGGTACATGCGTGCTCCCGGCGCGTACGGGTCGGCGACGAAACGGCTCGCGGTCAGACCGCCGCGCCGGTGGTAACCACGCGCCACTCCGGGGCCCGACAGGTACAGCTCACCCACCGTGCCGGGTGCGACCGGCCGCAACCACGGATCGAGCACCAGCCCGTTCACCCCACGGGCGAGACCACCGATGGTGACCGGGCCGCCCGGAGTCAGCGGTTCGCTCAGCGTGGCGGTGACCGTGGTCTCGGTGGGGCCGTACCCGTTGAGCAGCCTGCGCCCGGCCCACTTCGACACGAGCTCGGGTGGGCAGGCGTCGCCACCGACCACGATGGTTGACAGGTCGGGCAGGGTCGCCGGATCGAGGGAGCCGACGACTGCCGGGGGCACGTTCAGATGGGTCACGCGGTGCGCGCGCAAGACCTGCGCCATGTCCTCGCCCGCGTAGGCCGACGGCGGCACGACAGCGAGGGTGGCCCCGGCCGCCAGCGTCACCAGGATTTCCTCCACGGAGATGTCGAAGCTCGGGGAAACAGCGTGCGCGACAACAGAACCCGGATCGACACCGAAACCCGCACCCGAACCGGCGGCGAGATTCGCCAGTCCGCGATGCGACACGAGCACGCCCTTGGGCAATCCGGTCGAGCCGGAGGTGTAGATGACGTAGGCGACCTGATCGGGGTGGATCGAGGCGGTCCGGTCGGCGTCGGTGATCGGCGTGGCCTGCTGCGCGGCGACGCGGCCGACGGTGGCTTCGTCGTCGAGGCAGAGCCAGTCGACTTTGTCGGACAACGATTTCCGTGCCTGGGTCACCGTCAGGCCGGTGACCACCGCGCTGTCGTCGATCATGTGCTCGATCCGGTCGTCCGGATAGGTCGGATCGATCGGGACGAAGGGCGCACCCGACTTGGCGACCGCGATCGTGGCGAGCACCGACTCGGCCGAGCGCGGAATCGAGAGCGCCACAGCGTGTTCCGGACCCGCGCCGGCCGCGATGAGCGTGCGAGCCAGCCGATTCGTGTATTCGTCGACCTCGCGGTAGGTCATCGTGTCGTCCACGCCCCAGCGCAGGGCCACCGCGTCGGGATCGATCGCGGCGCCCGCGGCGAGGATCTCGGGCAGGGTGCGCTGCGCGACGCCGGCCGCGCCGCGCGCGGGCACCGAGACGGCCTGCTCGGCGTCGGCGAGCACGTGGACCGACGACAGCGGCGCCTCGGGGCCCGCGGCGAGGAAACGATGCAGGAACCGCAGGAAACGGTCGTGATGCGCGGCCAGCTCCGCCGGACTGTAGAGGTTGCCGTTGCCCTGGAGATCGATGTGGGTGCTCTCGCCACCCATCCCCGGATACAGGTTGACGAACAGATCGTCGATCAGGCCGGAGGTGAGCACATGCAGGCGGCCGACGACCGGGCCGAGCGCGATCTTGGTGTCCACCATCATCAGGTTCACCGCCGGCCCGAACGACACCGCCTCGTCCATCGACCAGCCCAGATCGCGGATGATGTCCTCCTGGCGGTACCGCTGCCGTCGCAGCGCCCCCGTGAGCTCGCTCTGCACGGCGAGGATCGCCGCACCCACCGTGGTGGTCGGTTCGAGACGGACCCGCAGCGGGACGACATTGGCCAGCATGCCGCCCGAGCGGCGCAGCGTCGCGGAGGTCCGCGCCGACACCGGCAGGCTCAGCACGACTTCGGGCGCACCGGTCATCGCGGCGAGATAGGCGCCGAAGGCGGCCACCACGGTCGGTGCGACCCCCGAATTGATCTCGGCGGCAACCGAATCCAGCAGTGCGCTCGTCTCGGCGGGCAGCGCGCCTGCCACCCGGGTGGGATGACTGTCGACCTCGGCGGCACGACCGGCGAGGGTGACCGGGTCGGGCAGGTCGGCCAGATGGGTGCGCCAGTACTCACGGTCGGCCGCGAAACGGTCCGAGCTGCGGTAGGCCAGGTCGGCCTCGACGATGCGCTGCAACGGCTCGGCCTTGGCCGGTGGGGGCTCGCGGCCCTCGAAGGCGGCGTTGTACAGCTCGCCGGTGCGCTGGACCAGCGCCAGCGCGCCCATCCCGTCGAGCACGATGTGATGCATCCGCGAATACCAGAACCAGCGATCCTCGGCGATCCGCAGCATCGCCAGGCGGACCAGACGGTCACGCGTCATGTCCAGCGGCGCGGAGTACTCGGCGCGCATCCAGGCGTGCGCGGCCACTTCCGGATCGGGTTCGCCGCGCAGATCAAGCTCGGCGATGTCGGCGTCCAGGGTCGGGTCGACGAGTTGATGCGGTTGCCCGTCGATATCGACCAGGCGCACGAATCCGGTGCCGAACTCGCGACCGGTGCGCCGCACGGCCGCGGTCAGCAGCGCGTGGTCGATCGCGCCGCTGAGTTCGACGTACTGGGCGATGGACAGGGGAGTATCGCCCGCGATGTGCTGGGCGAACCAGATGCCCCGCTGGGCGGCGGACAGGGGGAAAGGATCTTCGGGCGCGGTGTCGGACGCTCGCGAAGAAGGCTGGATCATGAGCTGACCTGCGTTTTCATTTCTGGAGCCCGGTGTCCCCGACCGCTTGGTACTGCGCTCAGGCTCCATTCTGGACCTGTGGGGAGCAGACCGGAATGGGTTCAGGAGACCGCGCGCAGATCGATGCCGGACAGCGGGGCGTCCGAGCTCACCAGATAGCGCCGCAGGGTCGACCGATCGTCGAGGACCAGCCAGTCGACGGTGTCGCAGAGTTCGCCGCGCCGAGACCTCGTGGTGATCCCGAAACGGGTGCCGGGCTGCTCCTCGGCACTCACCGGGACGGCGCCGATCTTGCGCACCGCGGCCTCGGCGACGACGGCCTCCACCCGGGGATCGACCGCGAGGGCGATCAGGTCGCCCGCGCCCGCGCCACGGCCGAGCAGCAGCCGGGCCAGGCGGTTCGCCCAGCGGTCCAGGTCGGCGTCGGCGAGCCGGCCGTCGGCGATCGGTGCGCCCGAGCGGCGCGGCAGCTGGATGACGTTGTCGGCGGGTGCGGTGACCAGGGTGCTCATCGTGTTCCCCTCGAGGGCTTGTCAGCGGTGTTTTCGGTACACCTCTAATCTCGTCGCCCAGGGGCCTCGCCGACAGCGACCCCAGCGGTGGGGCACGCACTCCGAGGGGGACCGAATACCACCCCAAGGTGGGTGAACCGGATCGACCGCGGAGCAGACGCGCCGGAACCCGAAAGGTTGTCCCCGCCAACCGTTGCACCCGCGCGACCTGCGGAGGAAGATGGCGATCGGCGTCTACGGCGCGCCGAATACGACACAGAGTAGGACCCGCGCGGAATGCTGCGGCCGCACGGTTTACGATTCACTTCAACGCATGTCTGCTGCCCTTGTACGAGGCGCGGTCGGCTCTGCGAGTGACGTACAGGCATCTTCAGGAGGATCAGTGACTGCGGTAGAGCCCAGGCCAGTCCCTCAGTTGGAAGCGACTCGACCGTATCCGGCTCGGACCGGGCCGAAGGGCTCGTTCCTCTACAAGGCGGTCACCACCACCGACCCCAAGGTGCTCGGCACCATGTACCTGGTGACGGCGATCAGCTTCTTCATGATCGGCGGCCTCATGGCGCTGCTCATGCGTGGCGAGCTCGCCCGTCCGGGTCTGCAGTTCCTGTCGCCGGAGCAGTTCAACCAGCTGTTCACCATGCACGGCACGATCATGCTGCTGTTCTACGCGACCGCGATCGTGTTCGGCTTCGCCAACATCATCCTGCCGCTGCAGATCGGCGCCCCCGACGTCGCCTTCCCGCGTCTGAACGCGTTCAGCTACTGGCTGTACCTGTTCGGCGCCTCGATGGCGACCGCGGGCTTCGTGACCCCCGGTGGCGCCGCGGACTTCGGCTGGACGGCGTACGTGCCGCTCACCGACATCCTGCACTCGCCCGGTGTCGGCACCGACCTGTGGATCCTTGGTCTTGCCGTGTCCGGTCTGGGCACCATCCTCGGTGGCGTCAACATGCTCACCACCGTGGTCTGCCTGCGCGCACCCGGTATGACCATGTTCCGCATGCCGATCTTCACCTGGAACATCGCGGTCACCTCGGTCCTCGTGCTGCTCGCGTTCCCGCTGCTCACCGCGGCCCTGTTCGGCCTGGCCTACGACCGCCACCTCGGCGGCCACATCTACGACCCGGCCACCGGCGGCATCCTGCTCTACCAGCACCTGTTCTGGTTCTTCGGCCACCCCGAGGTGTACATCATCGCGCTGCCGTTCTTCGGCATCGTCTCCGAGATCTTCCCGGTGTTCAGCCGTAAGCCGATCTTCGGTTACACCACGCTGGTCTACGCGACCCTCGGTATCGCCGCGCTGTCCATCGCCGTGTGGGCGCACCACATGTACGCCACCGGCGCCGTGCTGCTGCCGTACTTCTCGTTCATGACCTTCCTCATCGCGGTCCCGACCGGTGTGAAGTTCTTCAACTGGATCGGCACCATGTGGCGTGGTCAGCTGACGTTCGAATCACCGATGCTGTGGTCGATCGGCTTCCTGGTGACCTTCCTCTTCGGTGGTCTCTCGGGTGTCATCCTGGCCTCGCCGCCGCTGGACTTCCACGTCACCGACTCGTACTTCGTCGTCGCGCACTTCCACTACGTGCTCTTCGGCACCATCGTGTTCGCCACCTTCGCCGGTATCTACTTCTGGTTCCCGAAGATGACCGGCCGCATGATGGACGAGCGTCTGGCCAAGTGGCACTTCTGGGCCACCTTCATCGGCTTCCACACCACCTTCCTGGTGCAGCACTGGCTGGGCGCCGAGGGCATGCCGCGTCGCTACGCCGACTACCTGCCCAGCGACGGCTTCACCACGCTGAACACCATCTCCACCATCGGCGCGTTCATCCTCGGCGCCTCGATGCTGCCGTTCGTGTGGAACACCTTCAAGAGCTACCGCTACGGTGAGGTCGTCACCGTGGACGACCCGTGGGGTTACGGCAACTCGCTCGAGTGGGCCACCACCTGCCCGCCGCCGCGCCACAACTTCTACGAGCTGCCGCGCATCCGCTCGGAGCGTCCGGCGTTCGAGCTGCACTACCCGCACATGATCGAGCGCATGAAGCGCGAGGCGCACGTGGGTTGGGGCTCGGGCAAGCACAACGCCCACGCCGACGAACCCGTGCTGACGAAGTAGCAAGGAACCACCGAACGACCAGGGTGTGCACCTGCTGGGTGACCAGCGGGTGCACACTCTTTTTGTGGGTAAACGAACGGAGCAGATCGACTTGGCCGACACCACAGTTCTCGTGACCGTCACCGGCCCCGACCGACCCGGCGTCACCTCGGTGCTGCTGGCGGCGTTGTCGCGGCATCAGGTGAGCCTGCTGGACGTGGAGCAGGTGGTCATCCGGGGCAGGCTCACCCTCGGTGTGCTGGTCTCGTGCCCGAACGACCCCGAGGCGCTGCAGGACGAGCTCGAAGAGGCGATGAACACCGTCGGCATGCAGGTCGACGTGTCGGTCGACGCGCAGATCGGCAAGCCGCCGATGTCGACCCACGCCGTGGTCGTGCTCGGCTCGCCGGTCACCGCGCACGCCTTCAGTGCGATCTCGCGGCTGCTCGCCGGGCTCGGCGCCAATATCGACACCATCCGCGGCATCGCCGACTACCCGGTGACCGGCATGGAGCTCATGGTGTCGGCGGCCGACTCCGGTGCCGACACCGACGCGCGACTGCGCACCGCGCTGGCCGATGTGGCCGTCGCCGAACAGGTCGACATCGCGGTGGAACGCGCCGGCCTGGCGCGGCGTGCCAAGCGACTCATCGTGTTCGACGTGGACTCCACCCTCATCCAGGGTGAGGTCATCGAGATGCTCGCCGCGCACGCGGGCGTCGAGGAGCAGGTCCGCGAGGTCACCGAGGCCGCGATGCGCGGTGAACTCGACTTCGCCGAGTCGCTGCGCCAGCGCGTGGCCACGCTCGAGGGACTCGACGAATCGGTGATCGAGGAGGTCGCCGACCGCATCGAACTCACCCCGGGCGCGCGCACCACGATCCGCACGCTGCGCAGGCTCGGGTTCCGCTGTGGCGTGGTCTCCGGCGGGTTCCGGCAGGTCATCGAACCGCTCGCACACGAGCTGGAACTCGACTTCGTGCAGGCCAACACCCTTGAGATCATCGACGGCAAACTCACCGGACGGGTCACCGGCGAGATCGTCGACCGCGCGTTCAAGGCGACCGCGCTGCGCAAGTTCGCCGCCGACGCAGGCGTGCCGATGGAGCAGACCGTCGCCGTGGGCGACGGCGCCAACGACATCGACATGCTCAACGCGGCCGGGCTCGGTGTGGCGTTCAACGCCAAGCCCGCGCTGCGTGAGGTGGCCGATACGGCCCTGTCGCACCCCTACCTGGACGCGGTGCTGTTCATCCTCGGTGTGACGCGTGACGAGGTGGAGGCGGCCGACGCCCGCGACGGCGGGGTCCGTCGAGTTCCGCTGCTCGGCCGTTAGTTCCGGGCACGGCGGGTAATCCCAGCGCAGAAAGACCTTCGGCGTTGGGAGAGTCCGTGCGCAAATTCCTGCTCGTTCCGCTCGTCGTGGCCGGTCTGCTCGCAGGCTGCGGTGACGACGAACCGATCCCCGACAGCATCGGATCGACGACGCTCACCCTGCCGAGCACCGCTCCGGCGGTCGCGAAACCCGCGGTCACCGTCGACCAGTCGGCCGCCGGTCGCACGGTGACCCTCGATGTGGGTCAGGAACTGCGGGTGCGGCTGCCCCAGTCGGCCGACTCGGACCGGGAATGGGAGCCGGTGAATATCGACGAGGGCATCCTGGTCGCGGAGGAACCCGTGGCCGAGGGTCAGACGACGGTGTGGCCGTTGCGCGCGGTCGCCAAGGGGACGACGACAGTCGAGTTCACCCACCGGCAGCTCGAGGAACCGCCGGTCCGACCCGAGGGCACCTTCCTGGTGACGGTCGAGGTCTCCTAGCGCGCACGGCTCGCTACGCTGGTTCGCACGTGTGGTGTCGATCGAATCGGGTGTGGTGTGGGTAGCGCGGAACTGAGCGGTGGGGAAACCGAGGTCGAGGTCCGCGACGAAGCGGCCGAATTCGCTGTGCGGCACGCCGAATTGGCGCACGGCTACGGCGGCAACGGCGATCCCGACGACCCGGCCATGGTGCAGGCGATGCAGATGGTGCTGCACATCCCGAAGGCCGAACCACCCGCGCGCAGCGCGCTACTGGCCGCTGCGGCCGCCGCCGCGGTCGCGGTGTGCCTCGACCCGCGTTCCGGGCCCGGCGGCGAATGGGAAGCGCGGTATCTGGCGTGGAAGCGCTCACGGATCAGGAAGGTGGCCCGCCGGGCGCGCGGTGCGCAGTGGTTGGCGGCCAACGACGTCGAGGGGGTGACCGTCGACATCGACGGTGCGCAGGCGCGGGCCTTCGTCCCCGGCCCGGTCGGCGGAATCGACCCGCGCATCCGCAAACTCCAGATCGGCGGAACCGACCTCGAACACGACGAACCGGGCCCGCCCGACCCCGACCTACCGGTGCTGTGGGTGAACAGCGGACTGGAGATGTCGGTGGGCAAGGCGGCCGCGCAGGTGGGGCACGCGAGCATGCTGCTGGCCGGCGCCATGCCGGTCGAAGCGGCCGCCGCCTGGGCCGAACGCGAATTCCGTTGCGCGGTGCGCGATGCCGACCCGCGACAGTGGTCCGAACTCGTCGCGCAGGTATCGGCGGGACGCGCTGTCGCCGTACGGGACGCAGGCTTCACCGAGGTGGCCCCGGGCTCGATGACGGTGATCGCCGTGCCGTGAGACGGCCGACACGCGCGAGCGAATCGGTCGGCTGTCGTTGCGGTTCGCGCGCGTCGTCGCGATGTTCGGGTGTACCGGCGGCATCGTGTGGGTAAGACCTATCGGATACCCGTCCGCAGCGAGAGACACACGGAGGTTCCGCCATGATGACGACAATCGCCGTGATCCTGATCGTATGGGTCGCACTCGCGGTGCCGGTGTCGTTCCTCGCCGCCCGGATGCTGCGCAGCGACCTCGGCGCGTCGCGCGAAGCGGTGCGGCACCGAACCGACGAATCCCACCCGGGCCGGTCGTTCCGCTGAGGGCTCCCGTGGGCCAAGATGGAGCGCGTGTCGCAACCCGATCCAGATCTGCTCATCGACTTCTCCGACGTCACCATCCGCCGCTCGGGCCGAACGCTCGTCGGCCCGGTCACCTGGCAGGTCGAACTCGACGAACGCTGGGTGGTCCTCGGCCCCAACGGTGCCGGTAAGACCTCACTGCTGAGAATGGCTGCCGCCGAGGTCCATCCGACCTCCGGGACGGCGAACCTGTTGGGCGAGACCCTCGGTCGCGTCGACGTCACCGAATTACGCCCACGCATCGGCCTGTCCTCGGCGGCGGTGGCCAGCCGCATCCCCGTCGACGAGAAGGTCAGCGACCTGGTGGTGTCGGCCGGGTACGCGGTGCTCGGCCGCTGGCGCGAACGCTACGACGACATCGACACCGAACGCGCCGTCGACATGCTGGAAACTCTTGGCGCCGAACACCTTTCCGACCGCACCTACGGCACCCTCTCCGAGGGGGAACGCAAGCGGGTGCTCATCGCGCGTGCCCTGATGACCGACCCGGAACTGCTCCTGCTCGACGAACCGGCCGCGGGTCTGGACCTCGGCGGGCGCGAGGAACTCGTCGAACGCCTCGGCGATTTGGCTGCGGATCCCGACGCGCCGGCCATGGTTCTGGTGACCCATCACGTGGAGGAGATCCCGCCTGGGTTCACTCATGCGCTGCTGCTCAAGGAGGGTGAGGTGGTCGGGCAGGGGCTGCTCGAGGATGTGCTCACGGCCGACAATCTGAGCAAGGCGTTCAGCCAGGCCATCGCGCTCGACCGGGTTGACGGGCGGTGGTTCGCTCGGCGGGCGCGTCGGTCGGGTGGGCATCGTCGCCGGAACTGACCGGCACTGTCGGGCTGTCGCGCCAGGGTCTTGGGGTATTGCGCCCACGGAGGTGTTGGGCTGTATTTTTGGAGCGCTGGCGCGCTCGAGCGCGGCCCCTGGAGGGCCGCGCGAACAGCGCTCGAGACTCGCGCCTGCGGCGCATGCGCTTCGAGCGCTGTTCGCG
>NZ_JBFAAN010000003.1:0-620265 GCF_040639775.1 Nocardia sp. NPDC023733
CGCGCCTGCGGCGCATGCGCTTCGAGCGCTGTTCGCGCGGCCGGGCCGCTGCGCCGCTTCGCGGCGGACCCTCCTCGAGGTCGGGTCGTGCGGGGCTGGGAGTGCGGTCATGGCGGACTGTTGGGAATCCCACCAGGGGCGCGCCTCACTCATGGCCTCCACTTGGCGGGTTTCCGGTGTTCGCGTCAGCTCAATACGCAGGCTCCTGTGTCGACCGAAGCGTTGCTGACGCGGGCGGCTGCCAGCTCCGAGGCGACCTCGTCGAGGGTCAGCACGTAGCCTGTGTCGTCGTCGGTCACGGCGGCGCCGAAGACGACGCCCAGGACCTGGCCATCGGTGTCGACCAGGGGGCCGCCCGAGTTGCCGGCGCGGACCTGGCCGCGAACTGTGTAGACCTCGCGTTCGACAGTTCCGTCGCGATGGATCGTCGGGCCGGTCAGGTCCAAGGTCTCGCGGACGCGGGCCGCGCTGGCGGTGTACGGCCCACCGCCGGGGTAACCGAGCACAATCGCACTCTCGCCGGACGTCGCGGGTGTGGGAGCCAGCGGAATCACCGGCGAAGTCAGGCCGGGAACGGCGAGGACCGCGATGTCCTTGGACGGGTCGAACAGCACAACGTCGGCATCGAGGGGTCCACGTGCGGTGTCGACCGACACGCTCGTGGTGCCGGCGACGACGTGGGCATTCGTCATCACGCGCTCCGGCGCTACGACGAAGCCGGAACCTTCCAGTGCCCGCTGGCAGCTCGGGGCGACACCACGAATGCGCAGCACGCTCGGCTGCAACGACGCGGCGACGGGGCTGGCCAGAACGCTCGGGTCGGGCGGTTCCACAGCGGCGATGGGCGCGCGGCCGAACGGTCCGATGACGTCCGGAAGTCCGGAGGTGTTGAGCAGTTTGGAGAACTCGTTGGGCAGTTTGCGCAGCCAGGCGGGGGCAACCGCATTCACATCGGCGAGCACCCGCGAACCGTTGATGGCGGCAGCCACACCCGGTTGGGAGGCGGTGGCCAAGGGCAATGCCATCAACCAGGCGGCGACGAGCACCGTGAGCGCCTGCAGCACCGCCCCGACACCGCTGTCGACGCTGCGCGCGAACGGATGCCGGATACCGGAGCGGGCGGCCCGGCCGAGGACCATGCCCGCGACCTCACCGACGATCACCAGCAGCACGATCAGCAGGATGCCGCCGAGTACCCGGCTGCGGCCCTCACTGAGGTGCTTGAGGATGTGCGGTGCGATCAGAATGCCCGCGACGGCACCGAGTGCGACGCCGAAGAACGCCAGCGCCGAGGCCACCGCCCCTTGCCGCCACCCCGTGGACGCCGCGACCAGCGCGATCAACACCACCGCGATATCGAGCCAAACCGAGGCGCTCATGCTTGCGCCTCGCAGCCGCTCGGCTCCGACCCGACCGCGATGGCAGCTGTGCCGATGTGCCGCGCGCTCACAGGGTCATTCCGACCGCAGCCAGCGAGCTCTCCAGATCACGCACGTCGCCCCGATCCCAGTCTCGTTCCCACCCAGCAGTTTTGATGACGCCGGCGAGGATACCGCCGGTGAGCCCCCACACCAGCATGCCGTCGACCTGGAAGGCGGGACTCTGGTAGCCGAGACTGCCACGCACCATGAATCTGTGTGCGGGATCGAGCAATTCGCTCAGCGGCACCCGGACCACCCGTTCGGTTTCGCCCTGGTCGACGACCCGCACGTCGCTCGGCTCCCGCCACCAGGCCAGCACGGGGGTGACGTCGAACTTCGACGGTGGAACGAACAGGGTGGGCAGGGTCGCGAAGGGCTGCACACCCGCCGGGTCGAGACCGGTCTCCTCCACGGCTTCGCGCAGCGCGGTGCCGACCGGGCCGTCGTCGCCGGGATCCTCGGCGCCGCCGGGGAAGGCGACCTGGCCGCGGTGCTGACGCATGGTCGAGGCGCGCTGGGTGAGCAGCACCTCGGCATCGGCGGGTGGCGCGCCGGGGCCGCCGTCGGCGGAGCCGCCGAACAGCACGAGTACCGCAGCTCGCCTCGGTTTGCCGGTGATCGACATGGCCCGGCGCAGGGCGCGGGAGGTGGCGAGGGTGTCGTCGGCGTCGGGGCCGCCGTGCCTCGTCGCCGGGTGGAGCCAGGCCGGAATCCCGGAGTCGTCCAGTCTCGCCACACCGTTCACGCTGTCATCCTCTTCGCCTGCCACCACACAACGCTGTCTGTCATACCGTGATACCGAGCTTCGCGGCGACCGTATCGGCGATGTCGGTCACGTCGGCGAAGGTTCGCACCTCCACACTCGCCACGCTGCCGTCGGCCCGCAGCAACACCGAAACCGGGAGTACCGGCGGCGCGCCGACCGCACCACGCACCGCGGCCGCCGGGTCGGAGACGCCGGGCAAGGTGATGCCGAGACCGGCGAGCCGGGCCAGCGCCTTCGCCTCGTCGGGATCACTGTGCACGGTGAGGACGGTGAGCGCCGAACCCGCCCGCTGCGCGAATTCCTGCAGGTGAGGAAGCTCGGTGGCACAGGGACCACACCAGTAGGCCCAGAGATTGAGGAGTGCGGGCTTGCCCGCGAGGGCGGCGGCCAGGTCGGCTCGGGTCCCGTCGGCGAGGCAGCCGACGGTGAGTCCGGCCAGCGGTCCCGAACCCGAAGTACCGGGGGCGGCGGCCGGACAGGCTGTCAAACCGGCGGCGGCACGTTCGGCGGCCGACACGCCCGACTCCTGTTGCGAAGTTTTGCGAGTTTCGGTGGAGCCGGAATCCTCGCGCGGCCACAGCGCGACCGTCGCCGCGACGACGAGAATCAGCGCGGCGAGCACCCAGCGAACTCCGGGACGGGCGAGCGGGGACGCCTCGCTCACAGCCCGGCCATTTCCAGCAGGTGATCGCGCTCGGGCCCCTTCACCAACTCGGCGGCCACGGCGGGATCGGTCGGCCCGGCACCGAAGGACGGGCAGTCGTTGGACAGCACGCACGCGCCACAGGCCGGTTTGCGCGCATGGCACACGCGGCGGCCGTGGAAGATCACCCGGTGCGAGAGCATCGTCCAGTCCTTGCGCTCGAACAGCTCGCCGACCGCGTGTTCGACCTTCACCGGGTCTTCCTCCGCGGTCCACCCCCAGCGGCGCACCAACCTGCCGAAATGGGTGTCGACCGTGATACCCGGCACATCGAAGGCATTGCCGAGGATGACGTTGGCCGTCTTGCGCCCGATGCCGGGCAACTTCACAAGTTGGTCGAGGGTGTGAGGCAATTCACCGTCGTATTGCTCGACCAGCGCCTGGCCCAGACCCATCAGCGCACTGGTCTTGTTGCGGTAGAAGCCGGTGGGCCGGATGAATTCCTCCAGCTCCACGCGGTTGGCCTCGGCATAGTCGCGGGCCGTGCGGTACTTGGCGAACAGCGCGGGAGTGGTGAGGTTCACCCGGACGTCGGTGCACTGGGCCGACAGGATCGTCGCGACCGCCAATTCCAGTGGAGTCGTGAAGTCGAGCTCGCAGTGCGCGTCCGGGAAAGCCTCGGCGAGCGTGCGGTTCATCCGGCGGGCACGACGGACCGTTCCGATCCGCGTTTCCGCAGCTATAGCGCGATTCTTGCGTTTGCGGGCCGCCGTGATCCCGGAGGTCACCGGCACCGGAACGGCGTCGCCTGCGGCGGCGGTTGCGGGGGAAACGGGCACCGCACCACCATACGGAACCGGTCCGACAACATTGCGCGACCGAGTTGGGCACCTGTGTTCCATCTGAGACCTGGACCGTGTTTACTGCCTGTCATGCAAGGACTCGCTGTGGTGCTCTTCCCAGTGCTGTTGATGCTGTTCGCGCTGGGGATGGAGCGGGTCGAGAATCGGCTCCGCAAACTTCTCGAACCCGATGAAGAGGTTCAGCAGTACCTGGACAACGCCAGCAACGCCGAAGTGAAAGAACTGACCAAGCTCGGGCTTCCCGCCGCGGTCGCGCGGGTGCGCAAGCGCCGCGCACGGACCCCGGACATGGATGTCGCCCGGGCCAGCTGAACCATCTCCCGATCCCCTCAGCCACAGTGTCGCGGCTCGCGCAATCCACTCTTTACGTGGTGTCTGTCACTGTGCTGCCGTAATGCCGCGTAGACTGCGCTGTTGGTCGATTCGCTCGACCAGGTTCGCAAGCCATATCCCATAAGGAGCACATTCGTGGACGAGGCCCTCGCCAGAGCAGGCATCTTCCAAGGCGTCGAGCCCACCGCGGTGGCCGCGCTCGCCAAGCAGCTGCAGCCCGTAGATTTTCCGCGCGGCCACGTCATCTTCAACGAGGGCGAACCCGGCGATCGGCTGTACATCATCACGACGGGCAAGGTGAAGATCGGTCGTCGCTCCCCCGACGGCCGGGAAAACCTGCTGACCATCATGGGTCCGTCCGACATGTTCGGTGAACTGTCGATCTTCGACCCGGGTCCGCGTACCTCGACCGCAACCACGGTCACCGAGGTCCGCGCCGTCACGATGGACCGCGACGCACTCAAGTCGTGGATCGATCAGCGCCCCGAGATCGCTGAGCAGCTGCTGCGCGTGCTTGCCCGACGCCTTCGCCGCACCAACAACAACCTCGCCGACCTCATCTTCACCGACGTGCCCGGCCGTGTGGCCAAGGCGCTGCTGCAGCTCGCACAGCGTTTCGGCACGCAGGAGGCCGGTGCGCTGCGCGTGACGCACGACCTGACCCAGGAAGAGATCGCCCAGCTGGTCGGTGCTTCTCGTGAAACCGTGAACAAGGCGCTCGCCGACTTCGCGCATCGCGGGTGGCTGCGGCTCGAGGGCAAGAGCGTGCTGATCTCGGATTCGGAGCGCCTCGCGCGTCGCGCGCGCTGACGTCCGGAGATTCGTCTGCCGTCCCGGTACGGCGGTCCGCTGCGTGTGGCTCATGAGGATGAGGGCCTCGTCCACACCACGGCGGTTCCGTCATGCCGGGACGTCGGCGTTTCCGGGCACGCCTGATCGCCGACACGTGCTGTGCCGGCGATCAGGAAGCGGTCAGCCCTTCTCGGCCCGCAGGTATTCCAGCTGGGCCCGCACCGAGCTACGCGCCGCGGGCCACAGGCGTTTGTCCACGTCGGCGTACACCTTGCGAACTACCGCGAGAGCGCCCGCGTCGGAGCCCAGCTCGACCAGCGCCGCCCGGACCTGATCGAGCCGTTCGCGGCGGTGGTTCAGGTAGTACCGCACCACCGGCTCGGCATCGGGGTGATCGGGACCGTGGGCGGGCAGCAGCGCCTTGCCCGCGCCGCGCTCGAGCAGCAACTCCAGCGACGACAGGAACGCGGCGAGCGCACCGCCCGAGGATTCGAGCACCGTCGTGCCCTGACCGAGCACCGTGTCGCCGGTGACGACCGCGTCGTCGAGCAGGAAACTCACCGAGTCGCCGGTGTGGCCCGGCGTTGCGAGCACGGTGATCCGCAACCCCGCCGCCTCGATGACCTCACCGTCGGCGAGCGGAGTCACGACGCCGCGCAGGTACTTCGGATCCACCGCCCGCACCGGCGTCCCGGTGGCTTTCACCAGGTGATCGATGCCGCCGGTGTGGTCGGGATGGTGATGGGTGATGAGGGTGAGCGCGATGCGCCCACCGGTGGCCGCGACGATGTCGGCGGTGTGCTTCTTGTCCTTCGGGCCAGGATCGACGACCACATAGTCGTCGCTGCCGGGTCCGCGCAGCAGCCAGGTGTTCGTCCCGTCGAGCGTCATCTGGGACGGATTGTCGGCCAGCAGCACCGACGCGGTCGGCGTGACCGGCCTGACCTGGCCGTACGCGGGATGTTCCAGTGCCATGACGGCTACCTATCCGACCTCGACGATCAGTTCCACCTCGACGGGTGTGTTCTTGGGCAACTCCGAGACGCCGACGGCCGAACGCGCGTGCACGCCCGCCTCGCCGAACACCTCACCGAGGAACTCCGAGGCACCGTTGATGACGATCGGCTGATCGGTGAATCCGGGCGCCGAGGCGACGAATCCGACGACCTTCACGATGCGCACCACCTGGTCGAGCCCGACCAGATCGTGCACCGCGGCGAGCGCGTTGAGCGCGCACAACCGCGCGGCCTCCTTGGCCTGCTCCACATCGACCTCGGCGCCGACCTTGCCGACCGCCGACAGTTCACCGTCGACGAAGGGCAGCTGACCGGAGGTGTACACCAGCGAACCGGTGCGGATCGCCGGAATGTAGGCCGCGACGGGAGCGGCGACCGGCGGCAGGGTGACCCCGAGCCGGTCGAGCGCGTCCTTCCACGCGGTGGCCACGACTACTTCCGCCGCTTCAGGTAGGCGACGTGCTGTTCGCCGGTCGGTCCGGGCAGCACCGTGACCAGCTCCCAGCCGTCGGCGCCCCACTGATCGAGGATCTGCTTGGTCGCGTGCGTCAACAGCGGCACGGTCGCGTACTCCCACAGGGTGACTTCACTCATGGTGTGAGTTTAGGGCTCACCCCGACCATCCCCGCGAAACGGGTTATAGGCTCGGCGACGTGGGAGCACCAACAGCAGAGCCGGTTTCCTCGGTTCCGGAGCCGACGACCGGGTGGCCAGAGCGCGCGGTCAAGGCCCGATTGCATTACGTGACAGGCAAGGGCGGCACCGGTAAGTCGACGGTTTCGGCCGCGCTCGCCCTCGCCCTGGCCGCGGGGGGACGCAAGGTGCTGCTGGTGGAGGTCGAGAACCGCCAGTCCATCGCGCAGCTGTTCGACCGGCCGCCGCTGCCGCCCACCGAAACCCAGATCGCCACCGCCGACGGTGGCGGCGAGGTGGTGGCGCTGGCGCTGGACACCGAGTACGCGTTCCTCGAATACCTCGACATGTTCTACAACCTCGGCTTCGCGGGCCGGGCGATGCGCCGGATGGGTGCCATCGAGTTCGTCACCACCATCGCGCCCGGTCTGCGCGATGTGATCCTCACCGGCAAGATCAAGGAATGCGCGGTGCGCGTCGGCAAGGACGGCAAGCCCGCCTACGACGACATCGTCGTCGATTCGCCGCCGACCGGTCGGATCGCGTCGTTCCTCGACGTCACCCAGGCCATGGCCGAGATCGCCAAGGGCGGCCCGATCGCCTCGCAGGCCGAGGGCGTCTCCAAGCTGCTGCATTCGGATCAGACGATGATCCACCTGGTGACGTTGCTCGAGGCGCTGCCGGTGCAGGAGACCGCCGACGCGGTCGCCGAACTCACCGCGAACGATCTGCGCATCGGCACGGTGATCGTCAACCGGGCGGCCGCCGGTCAGCTCGCGCCCGCCGATCGGGTCGCCGCCGTGCGCGGCGAACTCGACACCGCCGCGATCGCCGCCGGTCTCACCAAGGCCGGAATCACCTTGTCCGACAACGATTTCGCCGGGCTGATCACCGAAACGGCCGACCACGCGACGATGCTCACCGCCCAGGACGCGAGTGCCGCCGAACTGGCCGAGGTCGATGTCCCCCAGCTGCACCTGCCCGCGCTGAGCGACGGCATGGATCTCGGCGGGCTCTACGAACTGGCCGAACAGCTATCCGCGCAGGGAGTGCGATGAACGACCGTGTGACCACCCCGCCTCCCCTCGATGTCGCCGAGATCATCGCCGACCCGCAGGCCAAGGTCATCGTGTGCTGCGGTTCCGGCGGAGTCGGCAAGACGACGACGGCCGCGTCGATCGCGTTGCGCGCGGCGGAGTCTGGCCGCAAGGTCGTGGTGCTCACCATCGACCCGGCGCGCAGGCTCGCCCAGTCGCTGGGCGTCGCCGAACTCGACAACTCACCGCAGCGCGTGGAGCTCGGCCCCGAGGTGCCCGGCGAACTGCACGCGATGATGCTGAACATGCGCCGCACCTTCGACGACATGGTGCTCGAGCACACCAGTCCCGAGAAGGCCGAGCAGATCTTCGCCAATCCGATCTATCAGACGGTGGCGTCGTCGTTCGGTGGCACGCAGGAATACATGGCGATGGAGAAGCTGGGGCAGCTGGCCGCGCGCAAGGAGTGGGACCTGATCGTGGTCGACACCCCACCCTCGCGCAACGCGCTCGACTTCCTCGACGCGCCCAAACGGCTCGGCACGTTCCTCAACGGGAAGATGATCCGGCTCATCATGGCGCCGGGTCGCGGTGTCGGCCGGTTCGTCACCGGGGCGATGAGCCTGGCCATGCGCGGGGTGTCGACGATCGTCGGCGGGCAGATGCTCAAGGACGCCTCGACGTTCCTGCAGTCGCTGGAGTCGCTGTTCGGCGGTTTCCAGGACCGCGCCGAACGCACCTTCGCGATGCTGGCCAAGCCGGGCACCCACTTCCTCGTCGTCGCCGCGGCCGAACCGGACGCGCTGCGGGAGGCGTCGTTCTTCGTCGACCGGTTGTCGACCGAGCAGATGCCGCTGGCCGGTCTGGTGCTCAACCGCACGCACCCCGTGCTGACGAGCCTGTCCGGCGATCACGCGCTCACCGCCGCCGATCAGCTCGCCGACACCGACCCGCTCACCGCGTCGGTGTTGCGCATCCATGCCGAGCGGGTGGCTACCGACAAACGGGAGCAACGGCTGCTGCACCGGTTCACCGGGGCGCATCCCAAGGTCCGGATCGTGTCCGTGACCGCGCTGCCGTTCGAGGTCTCCGACCTCACCGCTTTGCGTGCGGTCGGCGATCAGCTGACCGGCAAGTCCGCTTCCTAATCAGACATATCGGCTATCGCTTGCTTCGGCGGTAGTACCCGCCAACGGCGCCGATCCCGCAAACCCAGCGGTCTCGGCGCCGTTGTGGTAACGGGCGGTTTCGCTCTGTCAGATGGCCACTTGGTGCTGGCGCTGAGCCTGGAAGAAGTCGGCCCAGGAGGTCACATCGGGGTGCTGCTTGAGCAACGCTCGCCGCTGGCGTTCGGTCATGCCGCCCCACACGCCGAACTCCACCCGATTGTCGAGAGCATCGGCGCCACACTGCATCAATACCGGGCAATGACGGCAGATCGTGGCCGCCTTACGCTGCGCCGCACCGCGCACGAAGAGCTGATCCGGGTCCACTTCCTTGCATCGCGCCTGGGCAACCCAAGCGATCCTTGCCTCGGCCTGCTCTACATCCAGTCGAGCGATGGGGGTTGTGATGTGCATTTGATGTGCCCCTTTGCAGTCCGAACACCGTTGTGCGGCGCTCCAGAATCGCGAGCGCGGATCACAGCAACCCAACTACCGCTGCGTTCCGCACCACATTCCACTTTGAGTGTTAGCTCTATCACACTGGGTTCTCAATCTAGGTAAAGGTATGGCCGTTACGCAAGACCGGCCGCCGATTTTTTGGTACGGGCGTCCATTCAAATCGCGTGTCGACGCGGCAGCGGCGCTGTTCACCGGCGTGCCCGGCCGCGACACGCCGATGTGATCATTTTGTTGACACGCCCGAGCAACCCCCCTGGCACCGGGCGGACAACTGACGTCGGCCAGCAGACCGTGTCCCTCGACACGCCACCCTTTAGTCTGGACCGGTGCCGATCACTCAAACGCTTGCGAGGCTGGCCGGCAGCTGCGCGCTGGCCGCCGTGCTAGTCGCCGGGCTGTTGTTCCCCTTGGCCGGTGGGTTCGGGTTCATCTCCAACCGAGCCGCCGATGCCGTCGACAACGTGTCAGCCGAGCTGGTGGAGGGCACCGTCCCGGCTGTGTCGACGATGGTCGACGCCAACGGGACACCCATCGCCTGGCTCTACGAGCAGAGACGGTTCGAGGTGCCGAGCGATCGGATCTCGAACAACATGAAGCTGGCGATCGTGTCCATCGAGGACAAGCGCTTCGCCGACCACAAGGGTGTCGACTGGCAGGGCACGCTGCGCGCGTTCCTGACCAACACGTCCTCCGGCGAGGTGCAGCAAGGCGCCTCGACGCTGGATCAGCAGTACGTGAAGAACTTCAACCTGCTCGTCGTCGCCAAGACCGACGCCGAACGGCGCGCCGCCATCGAGACCACCCCCGCGCGCAAGCTGCGCGAGATCCGGATGGCGCTCACCCTCGACCGCGAGCTGTCCAAGGACGAGATCCTCACCCGCTACCTGAACCTGGTGCCCTTCGGCAACGGTTCCTACGGCATCCAGGACGCCGCCCAGACCTACTTCGGTGTCGACGCGGCCGACCTGAACATCACCCAGTCGGCGATGCTGGCGGGCATGGTGCAGTCCAGCTCCAAGCTGAACCCCTACACCAACGTCCAGGGCGTCACCGACCGCCGCAACACCGTGCTCGACACGCTCATCCAGAACATCCCGAGCCGGGCCGAGGAGTTCCGCAAGGCCAAGACCGAACCACTCGGCGTGCTGCCCGAGCCGAAGGGTCTGCCGCGCGGCTGTATCGCCGCCCAGGACAAGGGCTTCTTCTGCGATTACGCCCTGCAGTACCTGGCCGAGTCGGGCATCAGCCGCGAACAGATCGACAAGGGCGGCTACCTGATCAGAACCACTCTCGACCCGGTACTGCAGGAATCGGTGAAGCGGTCGGTCAGCGAGCACGCACCGCCGGATCTCGAGAACATCGCCGAGGTCATGTCGGTGGTCTCCCCCGGTCAGGACGCCCACCATGTGATGGCGATGGCGTCGAGCCGCACCTACGGCCTCAACCGCGACGCCAACGAGACGCTGCTCGGCCAGCCGTACTCGCTGGCCGGTGACGGCGCGGGCTCGATCTTCAAGTTGTTCACCACCGCCGCCGCCATGGAGAAGGGCCTCGGCATCAACGCCCAGGTCGACGTGCCGAGCGTGTACGCGGCCAAGGGCATGGGTTACAGCAACTCGCCCGGCTGCCCCGCCGACTCCTGGTGTGTGAAGAACGCGGGCAACTACCCGGGTTCGATGTCGGTCACCGACGCGCTGGCCACCTCGCCGAACACCACGTTCGTCAAGATGATCCAGGACGTCGGCGTCTCCGCCGCGGTCGACATGGCCGTGCGCCTCGGCATGCGCGCCTACACCCAGCCCGGCACTTCCGGGCACGGCAACACGAGCCTGGCCGACCACATCAAGAACAACAACATGGGTTCGTTCACCCTCGGCCCGTTCGCGATCAACCCGCTCGAGCTGTCGAACGTGGCCGCCACGCTCGCCTCGGGCGGCAAGTGGTGCCCGCCGTCGCCGATCCGCGAGGTGATCGACCGGCAGGGCAAGACCGTGCCGCTCACCCAGCAGGCCTGCGAGCAGGTGGTCGACCCCGGTCTGGCCAACACCCTCGCCAACGCCATGAGCAAGGACGACACCTCCGGTACCGCCGCCGCGGCGGCCCGGGCCAACGGCTGGAACGCGCCGATGTCGGGCAAGACCGGAACCACCGAAAGCCACCGCTCCTCGGCCTTCCTCGGTTTCACCAACTCGCTCGCCTCGTCGGTCTACGTGTACGGCGACAGCCCGACCCCCGGCGAGATCTGCTCGTTCCCGCTGCGCAACTGCGGCGCGAGCGACGCCAACGGCCTGTTCGGTGGTAACGAACCCGCCCGCACCTGGTTCGGCGCGATCAAGCCGGTGATGGACCGGTTCCCGCCGCCCGCCCTGCCGCCGCTGGACGACAAATACGTGCGTGGCGCGAACAACTCCCAGGTGCCGGACGTGGCGGGCAAGTCGCAGGGCGAGGCCACCTCGATCCTGGTCGGCGCCGGTTTCCAGGTGTCGGCGGTGACCAGCCCCGGCTCGCAGCCCAAGGGCACGGTGATGGGTAGCTCGCCGAACGGTTCGGCCATTCCGGGTTCGGTCGTCACGATCTACATCAGTGACGGGTCGGTCCGGGTGCCGGTGCCGACCACGCCGCCGCCCGCCGCACCGCCGCCGGCTATTCCGGGTCTGCCGCAGATTCCGCGTCTGCCACCGATCCCGATCCCGGTGCCGCGTTAGAACACGACAAGGGCCGCCGTCCAATCCGGACGGCGGCCCTTGTCGTCGAGTTCTACAGGCGCGACTTGACCGCCGCCGACAGGCGCGAGCCGTCGGCCCGGCCGTTCGCCAGTACCGTCGCGGCCTTCATGACCTGACCCATCTGCCGCATTCCGGGCCGCTCACCGAGTTCCTCGGCGACCTGGGCGATGGCGGTATCGGCCACTTCGGCCAGCTCCGCCTCCGTCAGCTGCGTCGGCAGGTACTCCTCGATGATCGCTTCCTCGGCGCGCTCGTTCGCGGCCAGCTCACCGCGCCCGTTCTGCTCGTAGACCGTCGCCGACTCGTTGCGCTTCTTGGCTTCCTTCTGCAGGACGGCAACCACATCGGTATCGGACAGTTCGCGCGCCTGCGTTCCGGAGACCTCGGCGTTCTGGATCGCGGCGAGCAGCATCCGCAGGGTCGACAGACGCAGTTTGTCCTTGGCTTTCATCGCGGAAGTCATATCCGCGCGCAGCTGTGCTTTCAGTTCCGACATGGGCTCACGGTAGCCCGATCGCCCGAAAACTCCCATCACATTTCGACGCACACAGAAACATCCGGGTGAAATTCCCGACTCTTGTGCGGAAACACACGCGCGGTTCCGGCAGGGGGTCGCCTATGCTGGGCAAATGCCCGTTATCTCGACGACCGCTGTCCGCCGAACCGCGTTGGGAGCCGCCGGGGCCGCCGTCGCAGGCATCGGTTACGCCACTCTGATCGAACGGAACGCGTTCGTCCTGCGTGAGGCCACGATGCCGGTGCTCGCACCCGGGTCGCCCACGCTGCGCATTCTGCACCTCAGCGACCTGCACATGATGCCGGGTCAGCAACTCAAACAGCAGTGGCTGCGCGAACTCGACCGCCTCGAACCCGACCTGGTCGTGAATACCGGTGACAATCTTTCCCACCCCAAGGCCGTGCCCGCCGTTGTGCAATCCCTCGGTGCGCTGCTGGCCCGTCCCGGCTTGTTCGTGTTCGGTTCCAACGACTATTTCGCGCCGGTTCCGAAGAATCCGCTGAAGTATTTCGACAAGGATCATCGCCGCGTCTACGGCGACCCGCTGCCCTGGCAGGATCTGCGCGCCGCGTTCACCGAGCGCGGCTGGCTCGACCTCACCCACACCCGCCGCGACCTCGAGGTGGCCGGCATCCGCATCGCCACCGCGGGCGTCGACGACCCGCACCTGCAGCGCGACCGCTACGACACCGTGGCCGGAGCGCCGAACCAGCTGGCGCAGTTGAGCATCGGCCTCACCCACTCCCCCGAGCCGCGTGTGCTCGACCGTTTCGCCGAGGACGGCTACGACCTCGTGCTCGCCGGTCACACCCACGGCGGTCAGCTGGTCGTGCCCGGTTACGGCGCGCTGGTCACCAACTGCGGTATCGACAAGTCCCGGGTGAAGGGTCCGTCGCAGTGGGGTGCGCACACCCAGCTGCACGTCTCCGCCGGCATCGGCACCTCCCCCTGGGCGCCCTACCGCTTCTGCTGCCGCCCCGAAGCCACCCTGCTCACGCTGGTCGGCGCGCCCCCGAAGCGGCCGGCCGCCGATGCGGGACACGGCATCTCCACCTCGCAGGCCGTCGCCCGCTAAGGTCGTCCCCCGAAAGATTCTTGTCTCGAGGGGGCGGCCGTGAGTGCATCCGACGATCCGAACCTGTCCGGTGATCCCGGCGCGCAACCGGCCGATCCCACGGCGGTGTGGGCGCCGGGAGGCACGGGTCTTCCGCCGACCCTGCGGTGGGACGGGTCCGGGCCACCGCCCGGGCTGCCGGATCCGACGCCGTGGAATCCTGCTGGGCCGCAGGTTTGGCAGGATCCTGGTGCACATGACGCGACTCAGGTGCGTTCCGCGGATGTGAATCCGGTGGGTCATCCAAGGGTGGCGTCCTCCGTGCCAGGTGGTCAACCTGTTGCCGGACAGTTTCCGAACCCATGGGGGCCACCGATCGGGAACCCCGGACAGACGAACGTTCCCGGACAACCGGCTGCGAACCAGGTAGGGCCTGGTGGGGAACCTCATCAAGGGCAATGGGGTGTGCCCGGCGGCGGCGCAGGACAACCGCTTCCGAACCAGGTGGGGCCGGGCGGGCAACCGAATCCATGGGCAGCGCCCGGCGGGCAGCATTGGGGCGCCGGGCAGCCACCCGCGCAGTCGCAATGGGGCGCACCGGGTTTCGGGGCGCAGCCGAATGTGCAGTGGAATCACGGTGCGGGACAGGCTGGCTCATGGGGTCAGCCCGTGCAGAAGTACGGTGAGGTTCCGCCGCTCGAGCATTACGGAGTGCAGCCCTATGGGCAGCCCCTTCCAGGCGGGCCGAAATCCGGTGGTAAGGCGTGGGTTTGGGCTGCGGTGGGCGTGGCGGCGCTGCTGCTGGGCGGAGTCGCGATCACGGCCGTCGCCTTGTCCGGTGACGAGGCGTCCTCGACGGCAGGCACGAGCACCCCATCGATGGTCAGCGCCCTCACCACCTCGCCGGCTTCGTCGTCGGCCAAGGCGAAAACCACCACCCCCTCGCCGACGGGTGCGGCAGCCGGGAAGACCCCGCTCATCGAGGGCTACCAGGTTGTCGCCGCCCCCGACCGCGGCGCCGCCTACGACGTCCCACCCGGCTGGAAGGTCGCGACCGAAACGACCATCGGCGGCGTCGGCGAACCACCCGGCGACACAGTGATCGGCAAGGGCTACGCCACCGACGGCCGCGACTACTGCCCCGGCTCCACCCGAACCATGTCCCTGCTTACCGGCTCCAAACAGACCGACCACGCCGCCGCAGGCGCCGAACTCGGCACCAAAGCAGCCCGCCTCGCCTACGGCGGAGCCACCGGCACACCCCGCCCCGCCGAACCCTTCACCTCCATCGACGGCACCACCACCGGCATGTTCACCGAAACCACCGGCACCGTCCCCGCCCCAAAACCCGGCTGCGCCCCCACGTTCTCCATCTACACCTACGCCTTCGAAGGCACCAAAGACGGCAGCTTCGTCATGGTGATAATCGCCGACACCGGCGTCCCCGACGCCGTAGACCCCGCGACCGCCAAACGCATCTTCAGCTCCATCCGCGCCCTCTAACCCCACCTGACCAGCCAATTTAACGTTTCCCACCCCCACGTTGTAAGCTACTTCAGGTTCGCCTCACGGGGTGTGGCGCAGCTTGGTAGCGCGCTTCGTTCGGGACGAAGAGGTCGCAGGTTCAAATCCTGTCACCCCGACGTGTTGGTTGAGACACCAAAAAGCCTCTGACCAGGTTTTCCCGGTCAGAGGCTTTTTGCATGTCTGCACCTGGGGCCGATCAGCTCGGGGCATTCACCCGATCGTCTCCCCGACGACCAATCCTGGACCCAAGACGCGTACGACGGCAGCTGCAATCGCCGGGCAAGGGTGGCGACCGCCGCCCAGTTTGTAACCGACCGACACGAATGCCTGCACCGGATGCACGGGCCCACCGCCCGGATCAGCAAGACTGTTGGCGAACAACGGGCGGTGTTGCGGGCGAGCAAGCGCGAAACAAGTCAGCTGGATTCGGTTGTCCTCCACACGGAAGTGGTTCAGCACTTCATCATTGCCGAAGTCGAGCTGGTCGAAGACGATGGCGATGTCCTCCCGCCCATACGGCGCGTCGCTGAGCGCGATCGCGATTTCCGCAGGTTCGGTCCCGGTAGCCAGCACCCGGCCCGATTCCGAAGCCTGCCCCCACGGCGGTATCTGGCTGCCGTCCGATTCATCGGGTTCCGTAGCACACACGCCACCCACAGATAGCGAACCGTCGCGGACTCTCCGTCGGATTTCACCGAGAATCCCGATATAGGGCAGTTCGGCATTGGCAGACAAATCTCCGGCGACCAGCGCCCACGGGGCACGCGCCACCTGATACCGAATCATGCTCGCCGCCAACTCCGCGAAGTCCGCCGCCTCCGGCAGGTATGCCTCGTACGGCGCGAGGAATTGGTCCGTCCAGATACCCATTCCAGTAGCTTGTCAGCATGTCCGTGTCGTGTGACGGGGCCACCTACGTTCAGGGCGTCATGCGAATCCGACCGACCCGGTCATCGGCTCTGGGGCGATAGGGTGTCGGTGTGTCACATAGCATTACCGCGCTGGTGCTGCGGGGTTCGTACAGCGTTGAGGCGGCGGGCAGGTGGGATCTGGTGCCGGTTGGTTTGGCGGGTGAGCTGACGTTGTTTCATGTGACGCACTACTACACGGCCTACTGGCAGGAGTTGCTCGGTGTCACTGGGCATTTCGAGTTCGAGTCGAGGAACGGGCAGCTGTTTCCCACGGAGAACGTTGTCCGGTTGGTGGCGGCCGACCTTGCTGCGCGACCGGATCCGACCTTCGCAGTAGTGGCCACCGACTACTTCGCAGGGATGGGAGAGCAGGGGGCGGTCGTCTGCGTTGGGGGCGGTTCGATCCAGCAGATGGCGAGCATCAACGATGCGCTGCGCGTGCTGGGTGTTAGGGCGGCGGCGGGTCTGGACGAGTTCGACACGGTCCGTCTGGCAGCCCACCGATCGAGGCCGGACTACCTGGATCGTTACGAAGATCTCTGTGATGAGCTCGGCGTTTGAGATGATCGCCGTCCGGCACCCCTGCTGAATACCCGGCTATTTGTCGGTGCCTTCGCGTCGACGGCAGTGCGGCCTTGGCGGTCGGCGGGGGTGGGCCACCAGATGGTGATGGCGGTGATTGCTATCAGGGTCAGGATGAGTGCCAGGATCGCGGTCGAGTTGTTCATGGGCCCTCCTCTGTCGAGAAGGTTGCGCTCGGTGTGTGTCGGTGGGGGTCTGTGGGTGTTGAGGGGTGGTTGAGAAGTGCTCTCGGTGGGGTGGGGCGGGTGGTGAGGTGTGAGGAAGGGATAACGTGGTGCTTACTTTCTGTCACTTGATAGAAATTCGGGGTGCCTAGCGTATACAGGCATGTCGACAAGGGTGGGTACTGCGGGGGAATCGCTGCGTGACGTGGTGTATTCCACCTTGCGTGGGGAGTTGATGAACGGGGATATCCGGTTCGGGGAGCGGCTGACCGAGCCGAAGCTTTCCGCGCGGTTCGGGATGTCGCGGACGCCTGTGCGGGAAGCGTTGACGATGCTCTGCTCGGACGGGTTGCTCCAGCGCGAGGAGTTCGGGTTCAGTCCGGTGCGGCCGAGTGTCGCGCGGATTCGGGATCTGTACGAGCTGCGGCTCACCCTCGAACTCGGCGGGATGACCCGGATCATCGACAACCCGGACCTCACCCACGACGAGGAGGGCTTGCGGGCCGAACAGCAGCGCTGGCTGGCCCTGCGGGCCGACCCGCCCGCCAAGGAGCCGGGGTTCGTGGTGGTCGACGAGGAGTTCCACGTCGCCCTACTGACGGCGGCGGGCAATGCGGAACTCGTGCGCGCGCTGGTGGCGGTGAACTCCCGGATCCGGCATGTGCGGATGTACGACTTCATGATCAACAACCGGATCGAGACGACGATCAGCGAGCATCTGGGCATTCTCGACGCCGTGTTCGCGCGGGACCTCCCCCGCGCACATCGGCTGCTGCACACCCACATCGGTGATTCGCTCGATGTCGTGCTCGAGCGGATCTCGCGGGCGATCGCCGCCATGTCCATGAGCGAATAGAGGAACCGATGCCCGAATCCCCCACCACCCGGGTCGCCGCCGCTTATCAGCGGATCGCCGAGGTCGACAGGCCGGAAGTCTGGATCACATTGCGCCCGCATAGCGAACTCGACGCCGAGGCACGGGAATTGGAGCGAAGGCTCGCCGACGGCGCCGAGCTCCCGTTGGCGGGCCTGCTCCTCGCGGTGAAGGACAACGTCGATGTCGCGGGCCTGCCGACCACCGCCGCGTGCCCCGAGTTCGTCTACATGCCGACCGAAACCGCCTCGGCCGTGCGGCGACTGGCGGACGCGGGCGCACTGATCCTCGGCAAGACCAACCTCGATCAGTTCGCCACCGGCCTGGTCGGCACCCGCAGCCCGTACGGCGCGGTCCGCCATGCCCGGCATCCCGAATTGGTCTCCGGCGGTTCGAGTTCCGGTTCCGCCGTCGCGGTGGCCCTCGGCATCGCCGATATCGCGATCGGCACCGATACGGCCGGTTCGGGCCGTGTCCCGGCCGCCTTCCACGGCATCGTCGGGATCAAAGCGAGTCTCGGCATCATCCCGGCCCACGGCGTGGTCCCGGCCTGCGCCGACTACGACGCCGTCACCGTCTTCGCAAGCACGCTCGACCTCGCCGTCACGGCCGCCGCGATCATGGCAGGCCCGGACGCGCGCGACCCACGCAGCCGCACCTGGCCCGCGGATGTCCCCCTGGCGGGCACCCGAAAACTTGCCATTCCCCACGACCTCAGCCCGCTGAGCACCGAATACCGTGCCGCATTCGCTGAAACAGTTGCGGCCCTGCGCAATCAGGGCGTCCAGGCAACCGAGGTTGACATCACCCCACTACTCGACGCCGCCCGCCTTCTCTACGACGGCGCCATCGTCGCCGAACGCTATGCGGCGGTGGGCGAGTTCATCGACAAGGGCGCTAAGGGCCTCGACAAGACTGTCGCCGGAATCATCAGCGCGGCAAAGCATCTGGATGCCCATGCTTTCGCCACAGACCTCGACACCCTCGCGAACGCCCGCGCACAGGCCAAAGCCCTACTCGCCGACTACGACGGCCTACTCCTGCCGACAACCACCGAACACCCCACCATCGCGGCAGTACAAGCCGATCCGCTGACGATCAACCGCCGCCTCGGCACCTACACCAACTTCTGCAACCTCCTCGACCTCGCCGCCGTCGCCGTCCCCGGCGCCACGACGACCGCCGGCCTCCCGTTCGGCGTGATGGTGGTGGTCCCCACCTTCGCCGATCAGATCGCCGTCGACCTCGCCGCCCTCGTCACCGGCACCACAGCACCCCTCCTGGCGAAAACCGGTGTCCCCCTAGCGGTTTTCGGCGCACACCTGCGCGGCCAACCCCTGCACTGGCAACTCGAGGAACTCGGCGCCCGCTTCGCAGGCGAGATCACCACCAGCGACGCCTACCGCCTCACCGCCCTGGACACCACCCCGCCGAAACCGGGCCTGGTCCGCCACGGCGACGGCCTCGGTGCCCCCATCGCAGGCGAACTGTTCCTGCTCTCCCCGGGCGCACTCGGCCGCTTCCTCGCCGACCTACCCGCACCCATGGCCTTGACGAGCATCGAGTTGTCCGACGGCACAACAGTTGTGGGCTTCGCCTGCACCTACGACGCGGCCGTGGCCGCCACCGACATCACGCGCTATGGATCTTGGCCACGGTATCTGCGGGAACACTGATCCCGAGTTCGGCGAGCAGACCCGTCACGCGACGGCCGATATCGTCACGGATGGGTCGCACCTGCTCCACCTCGAGACCGGCGGGGTCCTCGATGATCCATTCCTCGTAGCGCACGCCGGGAACCAGCGGGCAGGTGTCACCGCAGCCCATGGTGACGATCACGTCGGCGGCGCGGATGATCTCGTCGGTCCACGGCTTGGGGTATTCGCGGGAGATGTCGATCCCCACCTCGGCCATCGCGGCGACCGCCGCCGGATTGAGCTGCCCGCCGGGCACCGAACCGCCCGACCAGGCCACGGCGCGGTTCAGGGCGAGCGCCTCGAAGTAGCCGAGCGCCATCTGGGAACGGCCCGCATTGTGGGTGCACAGGAACAGCACGGTCGGCCGCGGCTTGGCCACCTTGCCTTCGATCTTGGCGACGGCGTTCAGGCGCTGGGCGGCGAACCGCTCGGCCAGCAACGGCAGATACAAGGTCACCGTCGCTCGCGCCGCGAAGTCCTCGTAGGAACTGTGGAGGAACTGGTGGATCGTCGCCGGATCGAACATTGTCGCGAACTCTTCTCGCAACCGTTCTTCGGCACGATCAAGGGCATCGGAGTGCTCGGTTATGTCGACCACTCCTCAACCCTTACCGCACTGTCCACGTAACGCAAACGACCGGGCCGCTCACCCCTCGTCGACCGGCCCGGCCGATATCCTCCTGTGACACCCCATCGGAAGCGGCTTCGGTCGTAGTCTCTCGGTGTGGTTACCGTCGGCAGTTCGTCTTCAGCGTCTGGAAGAGCCACCCTCCGGCTACACCGCCGGGTCCGGCTGATCACCCCTCGAGACCTGCCGGACCCGGTTGCTCCCGGTGCCCGAGAAAAGAATGCGACCTGGGTCTCTAGAGGTTCTTAAGAACAACTTGTCGGTTCTCGGCGAGAATGGAAGGACCGAAGAGATGGAGTACGACGATGGAGACGATGATCGTCTGGTTGCTGGCGAGCCTGCTGTACTGGTTCAGCAACTTCTGACACCGCACAACGGCGCGGAGCCGAACAGCTCCGCGCCCCGACCTGCTCGGGCAGTGAGCAGCGTCACCACCCGGATACCGGAATAGTTCGCGGGGCTCACCGGTTGAACACCACTGTCGGCGTCCGAACAGCCCCGGGCCTCACCCCTTTGTCGCTACGAGCGACCACTCGCCGAGAGGCGCTTGTGGGGCGTCGACACCCTGACCGGATCGCCCCACGCGATCCGTTCGACTCGCGAACGCCGCCAGGTCACCCTCATCGACCTGGCGGCGTTCGTCGTTTCCCGGGTCGCGCCGGTGACCGCGATGCCCGACGATGGTGTCCATGGAGCTGACGCGGGGTCTCGGTCTGCGCGACTGTGTGGTGATCGGGCTCGGCGCCATGATCGGTGCCGGGGTGTTCGCCGCGCTCGGCCCCGCCGCCGGTGCGGCCGGGTCGTGGATGCTGCTCGCCTTGGGCATCGCCGCCGTCGTCGCCTATTGCAATGCCCAGTCCTCGGCCCGGCTGGCCGCGCTCTATCCCGTGTCGGGCGGGACGTATGTGTACGGACGGGAGCGGCTCGGGCCGTTCTGGGGGTATCTGGCCGGCTGGGGGTTCGTGGTCGGGAAGACGGCATCGTGTGCGGCGATGGCATTGACGGTCGGCAGCTACGCGTGGCCCGACCACGCGCACGTGGTCGCGGTGGCGGCGGTGGTCGTCATCACGGGCATCAACTATGTGGGGGTGCAGAAGTCGGCACTGGCCACGCGGGTGATCGTGGGGTCGGTACTCGTCGTGCTCGCGGCTGTCGTGGTGGCCGGGGTCAGTGGAAATCATTCGGCGGCAATTGTTCTCGATGACGAGATCGGCCCGTACGGCGTGCTGCAGGCGGCCGGGCTGCTGTTCTTCGCCTTCGCCGGGTACGCGCGCATCGCGACGCTCGGCGAGGAGGTGCGCGACCCGCAACGCACCATTCCGCGCGCGATCATGCTGGCGCTGGCCGGCGCCCTCGCGGTGTACACGCTGGTGGCGGTGGCCGCCCTGCTGACGCTCGGCTCCGGCGGACTGGCCGCCGCGCACGACCCGCTCGCCCGCGTCGTCGAGGCCGCGGGTGCCGGGTGGCTGGCCCCGGTGGTTCGGGTCGGGGCGGTGCTCGCGGCGGCCGGATCGCTGATGGCGCTGATCCTCGGCGTCTCGCGAACGACACTGGCGATGGCGCGTGACGGGCACCTGCCCGCCACCTTGGCCGCCGTCCATCCGCGCTATTCGGTGCCGCACCACGCCGAACTCGCCGTCGGTGTGGTGGTCGCCGTGCTCGCGGCGACCGTCGATCTGCGCGCCGCCATCGGATTCTCCTCGTTCGCGGTCCTGGCCTACTACCTCGTCGCCAACCTCTCGGCCGCGACGCTGAGCACCGCCGAAATCCGTCCGGCACGGTGGGTTCCGGTGGTCGGTGCGCTCGGCTGTGTGATCGTCGGGTTCTCGCTGCCGCTCGGATCGGTGCTCGCGGGCCTCGCGGTGCTCGCGCTCGGTGCGGCCGTGTACGCGGTGCGGCGGAACATACCCGCGGGTTAGGGGCCTCGCTATACGGGTTACGGTGCCGCAGGCCATCTACCCTCGAACTATGCGAATCAGGGGTGTTCTCGCAGGGGTATTCGTTTCGACACTGGTATCGGCGACGCTGTTCGCCGCCCCGGCCCAGAGCGCACCGCAGGCGAGTTGCGAGGTGACCTCTGCCCGCGACCTGGAACGCGCCGAACCCGAAGCGGTCGGCCTCGATTCGGCGAAACTTACGGAGGCACTACAGTTCGCGGCCACCCGCAACCGGCTCAATGTGCAGGTGTTCCGGCACAACTGCCTCGTCGGCGAGGGCCTGCGCAATCACGAGACGGGCAAGGTGGCGTGGAACATCTGGAGCGTCACCAAATCGGTGACATCCATGCTCGCCGGAATCGCCTCGGACGAAGGCAAACTCGCCATCGACGCACCCATCGACCGCTACCTGCCGCCCGGCCTCGGCGATGCGACGCATCGATCCATCACCGTCGAGCACCTGCTCACCGAGACCTCGGGCATGAAGGTCGGCGTGCTCAGCGAGGGCATCACCGCCGTGGTGCCGGTCGACCCGAACAGCGCCGTGCAGGCGCTGGCCGTCCCGCTGGCCAACCCGCCCGGCGCGGCGTTCAGCTACAGCCAGCGCAATGTCGACTTGCTGTCCTACGTCATCGAATTGGCGGTCGGCGAACCGCTGCAGCAGTTCGCACAGCGCGAGCTGTTCGACCCGCTCGGCATCCCCGCCACCGACTACTACTGGGCGCGTGATCGATCCGGCCACACCTACGGATACGCCCACCTGATGCTGCCGCCCGACGACCTCGCCAAGATCGGCCTGCTCGTCGCCAACGACGGCCGCTGGGGCGCCGAGCAGGTGGTCTCGGCCGACTATCTGCGCAAAGCGCGCACACCGTCGAAGCAGAACCCCTGCTACGGCTACCTGTTCTGGGTGGGCGCCGGCTGCAACGAGTCACCCGAATTCCTGCCGGACAACACCTTTTTCATGTCCGGTCTGGCCCTGCAGAACGTCTTCTTCCTGCCCGAACTGGACATGATGGTGATGTGGACCGGTGCCTTCGGCAACATCACCGCCTACGGCCCGAGCGGCATCCTGGCCCACGCCGAAGAACTCCCCCACGAATTCTTCCGCCGCCTCTTCGCCGCCATCACCGACGCCCCCGTGCCCACCCCCGCGCCGTACGTCGAACCGCCCCTGAACTTCGACCCGAAATCCCTGGTAGACGCCGAAATTCTGTTGGCCGTATTCGGCATCGGCCCCGGTGCCTACCCCGGCTGCACCGTCTTCAACTGCCTCAACCAGCCCCTGGCCGCGCCCTTCGCCAGCATCCCACCGGGCTGCGCCATTCTCGCCTGCGTGGGCAACGATCCCCGAACCCCCGGCATCCGCTGACAAAGCCGGGCCACCTTCGAGGTGACCCGGCTTCGGAAAGTACCCGTCAGCGGTTGTTCAGCAGAACTTCCGCGATCTGAATCGTGTTGAGGGCAGCGCCCTTTCGCAGGTTGTCGCCCGAGATGAACAGGGCGAGACCCCGGCCGTTCGGCACACCCGGATCCTGACGGATACGCCCGACGAGCGAATCGTCCTGGCCCGCGGCAGCCAGCGGAGTCGGCACATCGACCAACCGCACGCCCGGCGCCTTGGCCAGCAACTCCTGCGCCTGCTGCACCGAAATCGGTTCGGCGAATTCGGCATTGATCGACAGCGAGTGACCGGTGAACACCGGTACGCGCACACAGGTGCCGCTCACCAGCAAGTCGGGTAGGCCGAGGATCTTGCGGCTCTCGTTGCGCAGCTTCTGATCTTCGTCGGTCTCGCCCGAGCCGTCGTCCACGAGCGCGCCCGCGAGCGGGATCACGTCGAAGGCGATGGGCGCCACGTACTTGTTCGGGGCGGGGAAGTCGACGGCCGAACCGTCGTGCACCAGCTTCTCGGCGTCGGCGGCCACCGCGCGCACCTGCGAGGCGAGCTCCTCGACACCGGCCAGCCCGGAACCCGACACCGCCTGGTACGACGACACGATCAGACGCTGCAGGCCTGCCACGTCGTGCAGCGGCTTGAGCACCGGCATCGCGGCCATGGTGGTGCAGTTCGGGTTGGCGATGATGCCCTTGGGCAGCGAGCGGGTGGCTTCGGGGTTGACCTCCGAGACCACCAGCGGCACATCGGGATCCTTGCGCCAGGCCGACGAGTTGTCGATGACGGTGACACCGGCGGCCGCGAACCGCGGTGCCTGCACCCGCGACATGGTCGCGCCCGCGGAGAACAGCGCGATGTCGAGACCCGACGGATCGGCGGTCTCGGTGTCTTCGACGACGATCTCGCCGCCGCGCCACGGCAGCGTCTTACCGGCCGAGCGGGCGGAGGCGAAGAAGCGCACTTCGTCGGCCGGGAAGTTGCGCTCCTCGAGTAGCTTGCGCATGACGGCGCCGACCTGACCGGTCGCGCCGACAACACCTACACGTACACCCATGATCAGCGCCCCGTTCCGCCGTGGACGACAGCGTCTTCGTCGCCGCCGAGATCGAAGGCCTTGTGCAGCACCTGCACGGCCTCGTCGAGTTCGGTGTCGCGCACGAGCACCGAGATCCGGATCTCCGAGGTGGAGATCAGATCGATGTTGACGCCCGCGTTGGCCAGCGCCTCACAGAAGGTGGCGGTGACGCCGGGATGCGACTTCATGCCCGCACCGACCAGGGACACCTTGCCGATGTGGTCGTCGTAGAGGACCTGTGCGAAACCGATCTCGTCCTGGCGCTTGGTGAGCATCTCCACCGCGCGGGCGCCGTCGGTCTTGGGCAGGGTGAAGGTGATGTCGGTCTTGCCCGTGTCGACCTTGGAGATGTTCTGCAGCACCATGTCGATGTTGATCTCGGCGTCGGCGACCGCGCGGAACACCTTGGCCGCGTAGCCCGGCTCGTCGGGCAGTGCCACGACGGTCACCTTGGCTTCGCTGCGGTCGTGCGCGACGCCGGTCAGGATTGCCTGCTCCACGGGAATGTCCTCCATCGATCCGAAAACAGTTGTGCCGATCTTGTCGGTGTAGGACGACCGGACATGAACGGGCACGTTGTAGCGGCGCGCGTACTCGACGCAGCGCAACATGAGCACCTTCGAGCCGCAGGCCGCCATCTCGAGCATTTCCTCGTAGGAGATGTTGTCGAGCTTCTGCGCGTCTTTCACGATGCGCGGGTCGGCGCTGAAGATGCCGTCGACGTCGGTGTAGATCTCGCAGACATCGGCCTTCAGCGCCGCGGCCAGGGCGACGGCGGTGGTGTCGGAACCGCCCCGGCCCAGCGTGGTGACGTCTTTGCTGTCCTGGCTCACGCCCTGGAAGCCGGCGACCAGCACGATCTGGCCTTCGTCGAGGGCTTCCTGCAGGCGGCCGGGGGTGACGTCGATGATCTTGGCGTTGCCGTGCGCGCCCGTGGTGATGACACCGGCCTGCGAGCCGGTGAACGAGCGCGCCTCGGCGCCGAGGGTGTGGATGGCCATGGCCACCAACGCGTTCGAGATGCGCTCGCCGGAGGTGAGCAGCATGTCCATCTCGCGAGCAGGTGGCGCGGGGGCCACCTGCTCGGCGAGATCGAGGAGTTCGTCGGTGGTGTCACCCATCGCCGAGCAGACCACGACCACGTCGTGGCCCTGCTTCTTGGTCTCCACGATCCGTTCAGCGACGCGCCGGATCCGCTCGGCGGTAGCCACCGAGGATCCTCCGTACTTCTGAACAACGAGAGCCACAGCAAGGTCCTTCGCGATCGGGTATCAGTTCGGTATCAGGGACCTAGAGTACCGGCCGCCGGTCCCGTGATCTGCCGCTACCTCCCTGACCTGTGCAAAACGACACAGGCTCGTCACCTGTGCACAATCTCGGCGATCAGGCCCGCTCGAACCAGGTGACCTGGGCGCCGTTCCCGTAGACCTCGCGCCGCACGGCGGTGAAACTTGTCGGTTGGAAGACGCCGCCGAAGGCCGGAATGCCGTCGCCCGCGACCACCGGATAGCTCTTGACGATCATCTCGTCGATCTCTTCGAGGAGTTGACTCGCCAGTTTCCCGCCGCCGCACAACCAGATGTCCAGGCCTTCCTGTTGCTTGAGTCCGCGCACGAATTCCGCCGCGTCGCCGGAGACGACCTCGACGTTCGGGTGGTCGACCTCGAGCGTCGAGGAGAAGACGTACTGCTTCAGGTGCGCGAAGGGGTCGACCGCACCGAGGAGCAGCCCCGGTTCATAGGTGCCGCGGCCCATCAGCACCGTGTCCCAGCGCTTGTTCGGCGCATCGACGTCCATGCCGACGTGGGCGCGCAGATGGGTGGGAATGGAATCGGGGAATTCCGCTCCGAGGGCGGCCTCGTACTCCGGGGTGACCGGGTAGAAGTCGACTTCACCGCCGGGACCTGCGATGTAGCCGTCGAGGGTGACGCCGATGTAGTAGACGAGCTTTCGCATGGGTACCGCCTCAGTCGTTGTACTATGAGTGAAGTGGTTAAAACGTAGTACTACAGACGGAGTGGTGTCAAGTGCGAAGTAATCCCGAACGTCGACAAGCCCTGCTCGACGCCGCCATCGAGGTCCTCGCCGCCGAAGGCGCCCGCGGCCTCACCTTCCGCGCCGTCGACAAACAGGCGAGCGTGCCCGCCGGAACCGCCTCCAACTACTTCGCCAACCGCGACGAACTGCTCACCCAGGCGGGCAGCCGCTTCTACGAGGTGGTCCAGCCGACCGAGGAGACACTCGCCCTGGTCAGCGAGGGCCCCAAAACGGTCGAGAACATCACCGCGCTGATGAAAGAGGTCGTCGGCAGGCTCGAATCGCACCGCACCGCCTACCTCGCGCTGCTCGAATTACGCCTCGAAGCGACCCGTCGTCCGGAGCTGCGCAAGGTGCTCACCGAACGGGTCGGCGCGGATCTGGAATTCAATGTCCGCAATCACCTGGCGTCGGGTCAGCCGGGCGACGAAGCCTCCGTACTACTGCTGTACCTGGCGCTGAACTGGCTGATCCTCGAACACCTAACCCTCCCAGGGGTGTTCACCGAGCAACAGAGTTCGCAGCTGATCGAAATCGCCGTCGAGCGGGCAATTCGCGGCTGACCCGGTCGTTTGTCCAGACCATAGACGTGTTGACGATCACTGGTACAACTGTGCACAATCGGGCGCGAGAGACAGCGGGGGTTCGGAGGACAGGCAAGATGCGCTCGAAGATCGACATCCGTTTCACCGTTGAGGCTCATATCGACCAAGTCATGGATGCACTACTTGCCGTCGACCGCATGGCGGAATGGTCGCCGTCCTACAGCGATGTCCGGATGGGGCCGCCCGACGCCGACGGCAGGCCACGACGGGTCTTCGTCGCCGCCCGCATCATGGGAGACATCGACACCCAGGTCCTGGAATATCACTGGGAACCGAACCGGGTGTCCTGGGAGGTCGTCGACAGCAGTCGCGGGTCCAAGGGCGGCGGCTCGTTCGAGCTGTTCGAGGCGGGCGAAGTCACCGAGGTCGATCTGCACGTGGAACTGCGCTACCCGCTGCCCATCCCCGGCATCCTGTTCAACCGCACCTTGCGCAAGGAGAACGAGGAAGCGGTCGCGAATTTCATCGACTTCGCCGAGCGTTTTCCCGAGAACGAGGGCTACGCCGTCGGCTGAGTAGCGCGCCGCCTCGGCTCCGAGGTGACACGATAGGCCAATGATCGGAAAACCACGGGCCAGATTCCAGCCCGTGACCGAGGGCAGCTCGGTCACCCAGCTCGAACTGTTCTTCGACCTGGTGATCGTCTTCGCGTTCACGATGGTCACCGACCTGGCCGCCGACAACACCTCGGCCGTGAACATGCTGCGCGCCCTGCTGGTGCTCGCGCTCATGTGGTGGTTGTGGATCGCCTATTCGTGGCTGGGCAATGTGGTGCGCGCCGACGAGGGCATCGCCCGAGTGGGCATGTTCGTCGCCATGGGCGGTGCGTTCCTGGCGGCACTCACCATCCCCGAGGCGTTCGTCGACCTGCCCGGCGGCTGGTACGGGCCGCTCGTCTTCGCCATCGCATACCTGGTCGTGCGGTTGGTGCATGTCGTCATCTTCTGGACGGTTAGCCGCGACGATCCCAAGCTGCGCGGGCAGTTGCTGCGCTGGGCGCTCGGGTCGATCACGGTCGGCACCGCACTGCTGGTGATCGCCGCGACCACCTCCGGTCTCGCGCAGATTCTGCTCTGGCTCGCCGCGATCGTCGGCGACATGGTCTGGACGGCGGTGGCGGGCACGGATTGGCGGATCAACTCGGCCAAGCATTTCGCCGAACGGTACGGGCTGATCGTCATCGTCGCGCTGGGTGAGTCGATCGTGTCCATCGGCATCGGCGTGGCCGGGTTGCCGATCTCGTGGCCGATCACGGTGGCCTCCATGCTCGGGCTGACGGTGTCGGGTCTGCTGTGGTGGCTGTACTTCGACGTGGCCGCCATCTCGATGGAAGAGGGGCTGGCGAACGCGAAGGGCTCGGCGCAGATCAAGATCGCCCAGTTCAGCTACACCTACGGGCACTTCCCGATGATCGCCGGTGTCATCGCGCTCTCGCTGGGGCTGAAGAAGGTGCTGTACTACGTGGGCGACTCCTCGCACCATCAACTCACCGATCCGCTCTACGGCATTCCGCTCGGCGCGCTCTACGCCGGGCCAGCGGTGTTCCTGCTGGCGGTCGTCGGCGCGAAATACGCTGCGGTGCGGCAGTTCTCGACCGCCCGAGTGCTGGTGGCAGCCCTACTGTTCGCGCTGATCCCGGTCGCCGCGCAACTGCCCGCGCTCGTCTCCCTCGGCCTGCTGTGCGCGATCCTCGCCGCGCCGGTGATCTGGGAGACGGTGCACTATGCGCGCAGGCGCGACGAGATCAGGCACGCTTGATCTGCGAGAGATGATGGCGCACACCGTGTTCGGTGGGTGTGGCGCCGCGCTGTGAGGGCGGCACCCGCACGCCGGCGCGCACGGCCTCGTTGATCTGGTCGAGGTTCTCGCGCAGCATGTCGGCGACCAGTTCGTCGGTGCGCGGATCGTCGAGCAACTGGTTGAGCATGCGGTACACCGTGTCGGCGACGAGCCGGATGATGTCGTCGTGGAACGGCACGTAGCGCAGCTTGCCGGTCTGCGGGTCGTTCTTGATGAGATCGACGATGAGCTGGTCGATCTCGGCGTGGTTCTCCTCGAGCGCGGCGGCGATGTTCTTGGTGTAGTGGCCCGCGCGCAGCACATTGGAGACCTCGTCGAGGATCGCGACGGTCATCGGGCGGCGGATCACGTCGACGATGGTGCCGACGAACCGGTTGACGATCTTGGCCGTCACCCGCTCACCGAACGCCCGGTCGGCCACCCGGCCGAGCCGGATCAGGATCACCACGATCCGCAGCAACCGGAAGCCACGGAAGATCGGGCTGGTCACCGGGATCATGCCGAGCACTTCGTACCAGTAGACGAACGGGAACGTCCACGGCCAGCCCGCTCGCCGCCAGCGCCACAGGAACTCGATCGCGAAGATGCCGCAGATGGTCCAGTCGGCCACCACGATCGCGTGATAGGTCTTGCCCGACACCGGGAAGAAGGTGATCCAGGCGACCAGCACCACCGACACGATCGCCAGGACGAGCATGAAGATGTCCAGGCGCAGCGACGGCGTTGTGGTTCGCACGTCCTGTACCTCGACCGGTTCGATCCCCGGTGACGCCAACTCGACCGCTCCTGTGGTTCCGGCGGCTGACGCCGCTACTCGGCCCGCCCGATCGGCGGCAAGTACTTTGCCCACGCTAATTGGTTGCGGCGCCGTCCGAGTGGGCTTCGGCGCGTGTCAGCCGCGCAGGATCGCCTCGATATTGCGTTCGGCCAGCGCCGTGATGGTCAGTGACGGGTTGACGGTGGCGGTGCTGCCGGGAATCGCGGCACCGTCCATCACGTACAGCCCAGGGTGTCCGTGTACCCGGCCGTAGGCGTCGGTGGCCTTGCCGAGCACGGCGCCGCCCAGCGGGTGCGCGGTGAACTCGGCGTTGGCGTCGTAGCCGAGGGCACCGTATTCGGCCAGCGCGCCGGCCCGGTCGGCGATCCGGCGGTCGACGGTGCGTGCCGCGTGGACCACGGCATCCTGGGTGGCGGTGGGCCAGGTGAGGCCGACACCGCCGGTAGCCGGGTGGTAGCCGAAACGGGCGCGGGTCGGGTCGAGCACCATGCCGAGCGAGGCGAGCGCGCCGGTCTCGAAGGGGATGCCGGGGATGTACCAGTTCTCGAGTGTCAACGGCATCGTCGACTCGTCGTAGATGCGGCTCGCGCTCGGCACACCCTGACCGAAACCGGCCAGACCGCTGGCACCGCGGGCCAGGACCACGTCACCGTTGGTGCCCCAGCCGTCGCCGATGTGCTCGTTGAGATTGGGCAGCGCGCCGGTGGCCTGGGCGCGCACCAGCAGTTCGGAGGTGCCGACGGAACCGGCGCCGAGGAACAACTTGTCACAGGTCAAGGTGCGGGTGCCGAGCTGCGCGCCGGACGGGGCCAGTTTCGTCACGGTGACCACGAACTTGCCGCCGGCTTCCTGGGCGATGCTGTCGACCCGGTGACCGGGGTACACCCGTGAACGGCCGGTCTGCTCGGCGTAGCGCAGGTAGTTCTGGTTCAGGTCGAATTTGGCGCCGTTGGAATTGCCCAGGTTGGACCGGGCGACGGTGGCCGACGGACGCGAGCCGCCTGCCAGCTCGGCGCGCAGCACGTCCCAGGTGAAGATCGAGTCGTTGGGCACCGGCTGGTACCCCGCCGCGCGTACCTGATCGTCCCAGGCGCGGGAGTGCGTGAACGGCTGGGACTGGTAGATGTCACCGGGCATGGGGTCCAGGCGCAGCATCTGGCGGACCCTCGGGAAGTACACCCGCTCCAGTTCCCCGTAGTCGACGACACCGCCGAAGACCTGGTCGAAGAGCCTGCGCTCGGGAGCGACCATCGCGCCGGTGAAGATCACCGAACCGCCGCCGACGGCCGCCGCCCGCCACACGTCGATACCCGCGTACTCGGTGACATCGAGGACACCGCCGAAGGCGCCGAAACTCATCGGCACCTTGGTGACGCCGGTGAAGCTGGTGCGATGCCAGAACCCGCGCCCGTCGGGCAGGTCGTCGCCGGTGAAGATCTCGCGCCACGGGTCGTTGGGCCAGCGCGAACCACGCTCGAGCACGGTGTTGTCGATGCCGGCCTCGGCCAGGCGCAACGCGGTGACGGCCGCGCCGAAACCGGAGCCGATGACGATGGCGCTCGTGTGCGCGGGCGCGTCCGGAACCGGGGCGAAGATCTCGGGAACCCATGATTCGAACATCGCCGAACGCGGGTCGGCGTGCGCGGACGTGCCCGTCAGGGTCGATCCGACAGTCCCGGCGAGCGTCGCCAGTCCCGCCGCCTTGAAGAAGGCACGTCTGTGCACCAGGCCACCTCCCTCATCACGCATGGCCGAGCGCAGAATACCGCGCAACTTCCGAATCGACCCCGCTAGTGGCCGGATTTGTCACCGATCACCAGGAGGCGCCCATGTCAGGTCGTCAACAGGCGGATCACGGCGATGGAACCGACGACGACGATCACCGCGCGCAGCACATTCGGCGGCAACTTGCGGCCGACCTTCGCGCCGAGCTGACCGCCGATGATCGAGCCGACCGCGATCAGCGCCACCGCCTGCCAATTCACATCGGCGATCACGATGAAGATCACCGCCGACACCGCGTTCACGATCAGCGCGAGCACGTTCTTCACCGCGTTGAGCCGCTGGATGTCCTCGTGCACGAACACACCGAGCAGGCCGAGCAGCAGCACGCCCTGCGCCGCGCCGAAGTAGCCGCCGTAGATGCCCGTGCCGAACACCGCGACCAACAGGATCGGGCCGCCGTGCGCGGGTGCGGGCGCGCCCTCCCCACGACGGCGTTTCACCCAGGCCGCCAGCCGCGGCTGCACGATCACCAGGACCAACGCGGCGATGATGAGCACCGGAACGACGGCCTTGAACGCCGATTCGGGCATGGTCAGCAGCAGCACCGCGCCGGTGATACCGCCGAACAGCGATGCGGTGCCGAGCTGCAGCAGTCGCGACCGCTGCCCGACCAGTTCCCGCCGGTACCCGATCACCCCGCTCACCGAGCCGGGGACGAGGCCGATGGTGTTCGAGACGTTGGCGGTGACCGGTGGCAAACCGAACGCCAACAGTGCGGGGAAGGTGATGAGCGTGCCGGACCCGACGATGGTGTTGATGCCACCCGCCGCGATTCCGGCCGCGAAAACGGCCAATTGCTGTAACCAAGTCATACGAATTCCTTTGTGACGTCTCGTCGTGCGCGAAGGCACGTACAAGCGCTGGGATCCCTCGAACCGTACCGGTCGGCCGGTGCGGTGCGGATCCGCACACCTATTTCCGCAGGCCGCTTACCAGCGGGGGCGGGCGCACGGTAAGCTCGGGGCATCATGCAGCGGGCACTTCTTCTCGGCCGCCGCGACGGGTTCTGATACGGACCGGCTCCCGTCGCGGGGTTCCAACGCGCCGGTCGACCCGCTCCCATCAGGGAATCCACCACACCCACGGAGAAACTTGCATGTCCTCGGCTGACGCATTCGTATCCGCTTCGCGCACCATCACGGCCCCCAGCAAACCTGCCCCGGCCGACCAGCCCGGTTGGAACAACCAGAAGAACTCCTCGATGCCGGCCTTCCGGTACCGCCCGTACGCCGAGGAGGTCGAGCCGATCACGCTGCCCGACCGCACCTGGCCGGACAAGATCATCGACCGCGCGCCCGCGTGGTGCGCCGTCGACCTGCGCGACGGCAACCAGGCCCTCATCGACCCGATGAGCCCCGCCCGCAAGCGTCGCATGTTCGACCTGCTGGTCCGGATGGGTTACAAGGAGATCGAGGTCGGCTTCCCGGCCGCCAGCCAGACCGATTTCGATTTCGTCCGCGAGATCATCGAAGACGGCGCCATCCCCGCCGACGTCACCATCCAGGTGCTCACCCAGTGCCGCCCCGAGCTGATCGAGCGCACCTTCGAGGCGTGCAACGGCGCACCGAACGTGATCGTGCACTTCTACAACTCCACTTCGATCCTGCAGCGCCGGGTCGTGTTCCGCGCCGACCGCGACGCGGTGAAGAAGATCGCCACCGACGCCGCCGCGCTGTGCCTGGAGATCGAGAAGCGCTACCCCGACACCGAATGGCGCTACGAGTACAGCCCGGAGTCCTACACCGGCACCGAGCTGGACTACGCGCGCGAGGTGTGCGACGCGGTCTCCGAGATCATCGCGCCCACCCCCACCAAGCCGCTGATCATCAACCTGCCCGCGACCGTCGAGATGGCCACACCGAATGTGTACGCCGACTCGATCGAGTGGATGCACCGCAACCTGGCCCGCCGCGACTCCATCGTGCTGTCGCTGCACCCGCACAACGACCGCGGCACCGCCGTCGCGGCCGCCGAGCTGGGCTACCAGGCCGGTGCCGACCGCATCGAGGGCTGCCTGTTCGGCAACGGTGAGCGCACCGGCAACGTCTGCCTGGTGACCCTGGGCATGAACATGTTCTCCCGTGGCATCGACCCGCAGATCAACTTCTCCGACATCGACGAGATCCGTCGCACGGTGGAGTACTGCAACCAGCTGGCCGTCGCCGAGCGCCACCCCTACGGCGGCGACCTGGTCTACACCGCGTTCTCCGGCAGCCACCAGGACGCCATCAACAAGGGCCTGGACGCGATGAAGGCCACCGCCGACGCGCAGAACGCCGACGTGGCCGACATCGTCTGGGAGGTCCCGTACCTGCCGATCGACCCGAAGGACGTCGGCCGCACCTACGAGGCCGTGATCCGGGTGAACTCGCAGTCCGGCAAGGGCGGCGTTGCCTACATCATGAAGACCGATCACGGGCTGGTGCTGCCGCGCCGCCTGCAGATCGAGTTCTCGCAGGCCATCCAGGCGATCACCGACGGTGAGGGCGGCGAGGTGACGCCCAAGGAGATGTGGGACGTCTTCGCCACGGAGTACCTGAATCCGATTCTGCCGCTGGAACGCATCAAACAGACGGTTACTGCGGCCGAGACCGATGGTGGGGTGGACTCCATCGTCGCGACGGTGAAGGTCGATGGGGTCGAGCAGGAGATCAGCGGGTCGGGTAACGGGCCGTTGGCTGCCTTCGTCGATGCTCTGGCGACTGTTGGTTACGACGTGCGGGTGCTGGATTACAGCGAGCATGCGATGTCGGCTGGTGACGATGCTCAGGCTGCTGCGTATGTCGAGGTGGCTGTGGGTGACAAGGTTGTGTGGGGTGTGGGTATTGCTACCTCTATTACGACTGCGTCGCTGCGCGCGGTCGTCTCGGCTGTGAACCGGGCTGCCAACCGCTGAGAACACCATCGGGGCCGGGCAGCGTACGCGTTGCCCGGCCTTTGGTGTTTTGGCGCTGGAGCTGCCTAGCGCACTGCAGGCCGTGCGGAACCTTCGCTGAGCTGGGCTCATGCACCCTCACTACTGCCCGTCGGCCTGCTGCCACTAGCGCGCGAAGATTAGCCGCGTGCTAGCGTTTTGGTGCACATTCAGCACCGAGCTTCCTGCTCGAACAGATCGAGCAAGTGGGGGAACTGTGACCGACAACGACCATAATCCGACTTCTCCGCCCTGGCTGCAGAGTCCGTCGGCTGATACGGCCGACGCTGCGTCCGGTCCCTCCGGGGTGCAGACGGTGCGCGACGACGACAACGATGCCGTCGAGGCCGCTGCCGAGCCGGCGGCCGAGAGCACCGACAAGCCCGATGAGCAGCCGCCTGCCGAGGCGGAGGTCGGGATCTCCGAGCAGACTGTTTTCCAACCGGGCGGGTTCGTGCCCGGACCTTTTGCGCAGAACACGTTTTCGGTGCCCGACCCGTATCAGAGCGGTGGCGCGCATCCGGTGGCGAACGGGCCGGAGCAGCAGCCGTGGCCAGGTCAGCCGGGTCAGTACCCGACGGGTGAGCAGCCGTATCCCGGTGCGCCGCCGCAGCATCCGGGCCAGGAACCGCAGGCCGGGTTCGAGCAGCCGCAGTTCCCGGGGCAGCAGTTCCCGGGCCAGGAGCAGCCGCAGTTCCCGGGACAGGAACCGGTCGCGCCGCAGGGCCCGCAGTCGGAGCCGATCTACAGCTGGGCCCCGCCGCCCCCGCCGATGTACCAGCCGCCCATGCAGGGTGGGATGCCGCCGGGTCCGCCGCCGGGTGAGTTCGGCCAGCCGGGCCAGATGCCGTCCGGTGAATTCGGGCAGCCGGGCCAGATGCCGGGTCAACCGCAACCTGGCGAGTTCGGTCAGCCGGGCCAACCGCCGCCGGGTGAATTCGGTGGGCAGCCGATGCAGCCGCAGGGGCAGTTCCCCGGTGGCGCGCCGATGGGAGCGCCGGGGCAGCAGTGGGGTGCACCGCAGCAGCAGCCGTTCCAGCCGCAGCACATGACGCAGCCCGGGCAGCCGGGGCATTCGGTCAACGATCTGAATCTGCTTAAGCGGGCGCGTAAGTCGCCGCGCAGCGGGTGGCGCAAGGCCGTGCACAAGGTGTCCGGCGGTGTCATCAATCCGGGTGAGTCGGCGGCCGACGTGGTGCATCGCGATCTCGTCGAGCGCGTGAATCAGCCGGTACGCGGCGACTACCGGATCGCGATCCTCTCGCTCAAGGGTGGTGTCGGCAAGACGACGACCACCGTCGGCCTCGGTTCCACCTTCGCGTCCCAGCGTGGTGACCGCGTGATCGCCATCGACGCCAACCCCGACCTCGGCACCCTCGCCCACCGGGTGCCGCGCCAGACCCGTTCGACGGTGCGCAACCTGCTCGAGGACCAGAGCATCACCCGCTACTCGGATGTGCGTGCGCACACCTCGCAGGCGCCGAGCCGGCTGGAAGTGCTTGCGTCCGAGCAGGACCCGGCCGTGTCGGAGGCGTTCAGCGAGGCCGATTACCGCAAGGCGATCGGCATCCTGCAGTCGTTCTACAACATCATCCTCACCGACTGCGGCACCGGTCTGATGCACTCGGCGATGGCCGGTGTGCTGGACATGGCGAGCTCGCTGGTGCTGGTCACCTCGCCCGCGATCGACGGTGCGCGCAGCGCGTCGGCGACGCTGGACTGGCTCGACCACCACGGTTACTCCAAGCTGGTCGAACGCACGGTCGTGGTGGTGAACGCGTCGCGGCGCGGCGCCTCGACGGTCGACCTGGACCAGCTGCGCAAGCTGTTCCTCGACCGCACCCGCGCGGTGCAGGTCGTCCCGTTCGACGACCACCTGGCCGAGGGCGCCGAGATCGACCTCGAACTGGTGAGCAAGCCGACCCGGCGCGCCCTGCTGGAGCTGGCCGCGATGGTCGCCGACGATTTCGGCTACCACGGTCAGCAGCAGTTCCAGCCGGGTATGCAGGCCCAGTTCCAGACCGGGCAGTTCCAGCCGGGCCAGTACCAGCACGGTCAGTTCTGACGTAGTCGGCCGGCGTGGCCTCGCCACGTCGGCCGTCGCACCGCACAGGCCGGTTCGATGCGCGCCTGTCGAGTCGACCGGCCTCAGCGAGTCAGCACGTCCGCTGCGGCTGCCTCGAAAGCCGCGAGCACCGTGGCGATCGCCGGACGGCGATGCGCCTGCGGCCGGGTGACGATCTCGTACACCCGCGCCGCCCGCACCCCGTCGAGCCGCAGCACCGTCAGGTCCGGGTGGGCGACGGCGAATCGTGGCATCAGCGCGACGCCGTAGCCCGAGGCGACCACGGTCTCGATCACCCGGAACTCGTTGAGCCGCTGGGCGATCCGTGGCCGCACCCCGGTGACGGTGGCGATGGAGTTGAGCACGTCGTCGACCGGGAACCCACCACGCACGCTCACCCAGGTCTCGTCGGCCAGTTCCTCGGGCCGCACCGAATCACGGTTCGCCAGAGGGTGATCCGCCGCGACGACCACATCGATCGGTTCGCGCATGAGTACCCGCGCGGCGAGTCGTGGCCCGGCCAGCGAGGGTGCGCGTTCGTCGCGGTGGGTGAGCACGATGTCGTAGTCGGCGAGCAGCTTCCACGCTTCGCTCGGCGGCAGATCCTCGTCGCCCGCGACGAGTTCCACACCGCTGCCGGCGAGTGCGGTGAGCACCGGCGGCAGCAGCAGGGCGGCACCGGACGGGAACGACGCCACCCGCACCTGACCACGCGGCGACCCGCGATAGTGGGCCATCTCCGCCACGGCCCGGTCCATGGCGGCGAGCACGTCGTCCGCGCGGAGCACGAGAGCCTGCCCGGCGTCGGTGAGCCGCACCCGCCTGCCGTCCGGCTCGAGCAGGGCGACGCCCGCTTCCCGGGCGAGCACCTTCAATTGCTGCGACACCGCCGAGGGTGTCATCGACAACGCCTCGGCCACCGCGGCGACGGTGCCGCGCTCGGCGAGTTCCCGCAGAATCCGCAACCGGTCGACCGAAAACATGAAGTAAATCTACTTCATTCATGCACTTTAATTCGATTGTCCTGATGATTAGCCGACCGCACGATAGACCACGTGACCACCCGTGACCGCCTGCTCGGCCTGACCGTCGTCGTCCTGTGGGGCCTGAACTTCCTGGCCATCCGCATCGGCCTCGACCACTTCCCGCCGTTCTTCTTCGCCGCCCTGCGCTTCGCTGTCATCGCGCTGCCGGTGCTCGTGTTCATCCCCCGCCCGACCGTGCCGACACGCTGGCTGCTGCTCTACGGCGCCGGTTTCGGTATCGCGCAGTTCGCGTTCCTGTTCACCGCCATGCACCTCGGCATGCCGACCGGCCTGGCCTCACTGGTCCTGCAGTCCTCGGCGCCGTTCACCGTCGTGCTCGGCGCGGTACTGCTGCGCGAACGGTTGCGGCCGGTGCAGATCGCGGGCCTGGTGGTGGCCGTGCTCGGGATGACGGTCATCGGCGCCGACCGCATGGCCCATGCCACCCTGCTCCCGGTCCTGCTCACCCTCGCGGGCGGTCTCGGCTGGGCGTTCGGCAATATCGGCGCCCGTAAGGCAGGTGCCGACTCCCCCGGCTTCGACCCGCTGCATCTGACCCTGTGGATGTCGGTGGTGCCGGTGCTGCCGCTGCTCGCCCTGTCGATGGCCGTCGAGGGCCCGACGACCGGTTTCGCGGCGCTCGGCTCGGCCTTCGCCACCGAAACCGGCCCGCCCGCGCTGGTCGCGGTGGCCTACATCGCGATCCTGGCCACCGTCTGCGGTTCCGGACTGTGGACGTACCTGATGAGCCGCTATCCGGCCGGTACCGTGGCCCCGCTGTCGCTGCTCGTCCCGGTCGTCGGCATCGCCGCGGCGTGGCACGTGCTGGACGAACAACCTACGGCCGCAGCACTTTTCGGTGGTGTGATCGTCATCGCGGGAGCCTTCGCGGCGACCACCGCCAAGGCCCTTCCGGCGCCGATCAGCAGTCCGCAACCGCTCCCGGTGGATGCCGCGGTGGGTCAGTCCCTGCGCCCGCCGAGCGCACGCACGATCGGGAACGAGGCGAGATAGCCGAGCACACACAGCACCACCACGACGCCCAGCCCGATCAACGCCACATTCCGCGCGGTGTTGTCGGGGGCGGCCGGGGTCGGTGGCACGGCCAGCTGCACCTGGCGTCCCTCCGCGCTCGACGGCTTCTTCACCAGCGGCGTCGTGGTGTCGACATCGTGGGTGAGCGCGGCGACGGGGTCGATGGTGCCGAACCCGCCGTAGGGGTTCCAGCCCTCCGGGGTGGAGTGGGTGGTCGCTTGGATGCGATGAATCACCTGGGCGGCGGTCAGGTGCGGGAACCGGGCCCGCACCAGCGCGGCCACCCCGGCGACATACGGTGCGGCGAACGAGGTACCCGCGATATTGCTGTCGCCCTGGTTGGTGACGGTCGCGTACGCGAGCCCACCGCTGTTGGGATCCAGCGACACGATCTGCTCACCGGGCGCCGACACCCCGACCCACGGGCCGGGCACGGTGAACGACGAGGGCTGCCCGTTGAGGTCGACCGAACCGACCGACAGCACGTATTCGTCGTACCAGGCGGGGGTCACGGCGGTGGCCAGCGAATCCCACGGGTCCGCGCCGGGTTTGAGCGGGTTGATCCCCGGATTGCCGGTGCAGGCCTTGTTGTCGCTGTTGCCTGCCGAGGCGATGATGACCGCGTCTTTCACCGTCGCCGCGTAAGCGACGGCCGCACCGAGCTTGCGGTCGTTCATCGTCGGTGAGCCGCACGCGACTTCGGAGATGTTGATGACGGTGGCGCCCATATTGGCCGCGTGCACCACGGCCTCCGACAGGCTCGACACATTGCCGACGCCGCCGCCGTTCTTGGGGTCGTTCGGGTCGACCTCGCGGCCCTTGGGCCGGTACGCGCTCGACGACTGCCTGATCCCGATGATCTGCGCCTCCGGTGCGACACCGGAGAAGCCGTCCGTCGAGGACGGTTGACCGGCGATGATGCCCGCCACGAAGGTGCCGTGAGCATCGCAGTCGACGGTGCCGTCGCTGTCGGCGACATAGTCACCGCCGCCGATGATGTTCGGCAACCGCGGATGGCGGGCGACGCCGGTGTCGATCACCGCGACGGTCTGTCCCGCGCCACGGCTGAACTGCCAGGCCGGTTCGAGACCGAGGAATTTCTGGGCCGGTGGGGTGGAGGTCGACGGGCTGGTCCGCGTGCTCGTGCAAGGGTTCGCCGCTTCCACCTCGGTATACGGCTTGGGCGCCCCGTCGCCCGGCAGGGCCGAGGCGTCGATGGCAGGCGGCCGGGCCGCGGCGGCGGTCGGCGTGCCGATACTCACCGAACAGCCGACGATCCCCGCGACGAGAACAACCCGTGTTACTACGTTGTGCGCCCGCCGGCGCCCCCACCAATTCCCACGCACTGCGGCATTGTCGCACATCCGCCACCCACCCGGTTCGCCGGTGAACGGCCGGACCCGATTGCCGAATCGCCGCCGCGACCGGCCGGTGGTCGCTAGCATGTGACCGGTCGGTTTCGAGCTCGGCGAACTGCGCACAGGTCGATATAGCCAGGTCTTCGCCGCGCTCTAGAGTGGTGGCAAATAGCAGGCAATACTCGAGCAAGGCAGCTGAACAGCGTATGGCGGAACAGCGGTGGCCCGTATCGCGCAGGAATTTCCTGCACGGCACGGTCGCAGCGGGGGTGGTAGCGGCGGGGGCCGTGACAGGAGTGCCCGCGAAGGCCGCTCCACCCGGACGCCGTGTCGCGGTGCTCGGCGGCGGTGTAGCCGGGTTGACGGCGGCGCACGAACTCGCCGAGCGCGGTTTCGAGGTGACGGTCTACGAGGCACGGGCACTCGGCGGCAAGGCGCGCAGCATCGCTGTTCCCGGCACCGGGCGCGACGGCCGCCCCGACCTGCCCGGTGAGCACGGCTTCCGTTTCTTCCCCGGCTTCTACCGGAACCTGCCCGACACGATGCGCCGAATCCCGGTGCGCGGCAATGCCGATGGAGTGTGGAACAACCTGATCGCCGTGCCCGAGGCGCGGTTCTCCCGGCGCGGCGGCGACGACATCTCGCTCGCCCTACCCGGCACTGGCCTGCCCGTGACCACCGCCGACGCGGTCCGCGAAACGCTCACCGCGACGATCACCACCACCTCGAAAATGCCCGCCGACGAGGCCGCCTATTTCGCCAACCGGCTGCTGGTGTTCAACAGCAGCTGCCAGGCCCGCCGATTCGGGCAGTGGGAGCACACCTCGTGGCGTGATTTCGTGCAGGGGCACACGCGCTCGCGCGAGTTCCGCGCCATCGTGGCCCGCACGCTCACCAGCATCATGGTGGCCGCCAAGGAAGACCTGGCCAGCACGAGAACCATCGGCAGCATGGGTGAGCAGTTCCTCGGCAACCCGTTGGGCATCGGCAACGACGGCGGGCTCGACCGGGTGCTCAACAATGCGACCAATACCGCCTGGATCGACCCGTGGGTGGCGCATCTGCGCGAGCTGGGTGTGCGTTTCGAGCTGAACGCGCGAGTGGAAGAGCTCGTCGTGCGCGATCGGCGCATCGCCGCGGCGCGGGTGGCGGGGGTCGGCGAGGTCGATGCCGACTACTTCGTTGTCGCGCTGCCCGTCGAACACGCACGGACCCTGTGGTCGGCCGAGGTGCTGGAGCTGGCGCCGCAGTACGCGGCGATGGACCGGCTGCACGTCGACTGGATGAACGGCATACAGATCTATTTCCGCGCGCCGCTGCGCATTTCGCGTGGTCACGCGGCGTACGTGGATTCGCCGTGGTCGCTCACCTCGATCAGCCAGAACCAGTTGTGGACACGCAAGCTGCCCACCTTCGGCGACGGTTCGGTGGCCGACTGCCTGTCGGTCGACATCTCCGATTGGCACACCCCCGGCACCCTCTACGGCAAACCGGCCACCGAGTGCACGCACGAGGAGATCTTCCGCGAGGTGTGCGCGCAGCTGAGCGAACACCTCAACGATCGCGAACAGCTGTTGCGCCCCGCCGAGGTGCATTCGTGGTTCCTCGACCCGGGAATCTCCTGGCAGGGCGGCCGCAATGCCAATGCCGACCCGCTGCTCATCAACACCGCCGGCTCCTGGGACCACCGCCCCGAACCGCACGGTCCCATCGAAAATCTGTTCCTCGCAGGCGATTACGTCCGCACCGATGTGGACCTGGCGACGATGGAGGGCGCCAACGAGTCCGCCCGCGCGGCGGTGAACGCCCTGCTCGACGTGGCCGGTTCGGCGGCGCCGCGCTGCGAGGTGTTCCACCTGCGCCGCACCCCCGGCCTCGAACCGCTGCGCGTGATCGACGCCGACCGCTACGCCAAGGGCCTGCCCAACCTGTTCGACGTGCCCCTGTGAACGCGACTGGACGCAGCTCACACCGCTCCCGAAAGTCAGCCGTAACACCGCGCACATAGACTCGCGTCGTGGCAGACATCTCGGTGCGTGGGCGCCTGGCCTTGCGAGCGGCGGCGGCAGCGTCGTGGGCTTCGCAGAAGGCGGGCCGCGGCAAGGGTTCGATGATCGGCGGCCTGATCGCGCTGAAAATCGATCCGACGATCATGACTCAGCTGGGTCGCGACCGCCGGACGGTGCTCATCACCGGCACCAACGGCAAATCGACGACAACCAGGATGACGACCGCCGCGCTCGGCAGCCTCGGTCAGGTCGCCACCCAGGCCGACGGCGCCAATATGGACGCCGGCATCGTCGCGGCGCTCAGCCAGCACCCCGGGGTGGCGCTCGCCGCGATCGAGGTCGACGAGTTGCATCTGCCGCACGTGTGCGACGCGCTCGACCCCGCCGCCGTCGTGCTGCTGAACCTCAGCCGCGACCAGCTGGACCGGGTCGGCGAGATCAACATGATCGAACGCAAACTGCGCGCCGGGCTGCAACGTCATCCCGATGCCGTGGTGATCGCCAACTGCGACGACGTGCTCGTCGCGTCGATCGCCTACGACCATCCCAATGTGGTGTGGGTCGCCGCGGGCAGCGGCTGGGCCGTCGACGCGACCAGTTGCCCGCGCAGCGGTGAACCCATCGTCTGGGAGGGTGAGAACTGGCGTTCCACCGGCACCGATTTCCATCGCCCGCAACCGGATTGGTGGCTCGACGGCGAACAGCTGTGCGGTCCCGACGGTTTCCGTGCGCCCCTGCACCTGGCCCTGCCCGGCCGGGCCAACCGCGGCAACGCGGCCCAGGCCGTTGCCGCTGCCGTCGCGCTCGGCGCCGACGCGACCAAGGCCACCGATGCCACCGGCACCGTGCGTGAGATCGCCGGCCGCTACCGCACCGTCACCGTCGGCGAACACGACGCGCGGCTGCTGCTCGCCAAGAACCCGGCGGGCTGGCAGGAGGCGCTGTCGATGATCGAGCCGTCCTCGGCCGGGCTGGTGATCGCCGTGAACGGGCAGGTGCCCGACGGCGAGGATCTGTCGTGGCTGTGGGATGTGCGGTTCGAGCACTTCGAAGGGGTGCAGGTGGTCGCCGCCGGTGAGCGGGCCACCGACCTGGCCGTCCGCCTGACCTATGCCGGTGTGGAGCACACGCTGGTGCCCGATCCGGTGCGCGCCATCGCGTCGTGCCCCGCCGGGCATGTCGAGGTGCTGGCCAACTACACCGCGTTCCGCGATCTGAATCGTGATCTGGAGGCCAGGGCATGATCGGTCAGCGCCCGGAGGAGGCAGCTTGCGTAACCACGCAGGGCGCCCGAGCATGCCGAGAGGAAACAGCATGAGCGAGTCCACTGTGCGTATCGGGCTGGTGCTGCCCGATGTGATGGGTACCTACGGCGACGGCGGCAACGCGCTCGTACTGCGTCAGCGGTTGCGGATGCGCGGGTACGACGCCGAGATCGTGGAGATCACCCTCGCCGACCCGGTCCCCGATTCGTTCGACATCTACACCCTCGGTGGTGCGGAGGATTCCGCCCAGCGCCTGGCGACCCGTCACCTCCAGCGCTACCCCGGCCTGCAGCAGGCAGCCGCCAAAGGTGCTCCCGTACTCGCCATTTGCGCCGCCATTCAGGTGCTCGGCAACTGGTACGAGACGTCGGCGGGCGAAAAGGTCGACGGCGTGAGCCTTTTCGACGTCACCACCTCACCTCAGGACACCCGCGCCATCGGCGAGGTGACAACCACGCCTCTGCTCGACGGCCTCTCCGCTCCGCTCACCGGATTCGAAAACCATCGCGGCGGAACAACTCTCGGCCCCGACGCGAAACCCCTCGCCCGCGTCACCCGCGGTGTCGGCAACGGCGTCGGCGACAGCACCGAAGGCGTCGTCCAGGGCTCGGTCCTCGGCACCTACCTGCACGGCCCCGCCCTGGCCCGCAACCCCGAACTCGCCGACTACCTCATCGCCCGAGCCCTCGGCATCTCCCCCACCGACCTCACCCCCCTCGACCTCCCGGTAGTTGACCGCCTCCGCCGCGAACGCCTCCGCGCCTGAATCAACACCGCAGCGCGGACACCTCGTACTGCACTACCGTCAGCCGACCGGGGCGACGTCTACGGAGACGTCGATGGTCGAGGTGGCGGCTTCGGTGTAGATGATTCCGCGGAGGGGGGCCACGTCTTGGTAGTCGCGGCCCCAGGCGAGGGTGGTGTAGCGGTCGTCGGGGAGTTGGTTGTTGGTGGGGTCGAAGGGCAGCCAGGTGGTGGGGGTGGGGAGCCAGACGGCGGTCCAGGCGTGGGTGGCGTCGGCGCCGATCATGCGTTCGCGGCCGGGGGGTGGCTCGGTGGCCAGGTAGCCCGAGACGTAGCGGGCGGCCAGGCCGTGAGAGCGTAGGCAGGCGGCGGCGAGGCGGGCGAAGTCCTGGCAGACGCCTTCGCGGGCGGAGAAGACGTCGGCGACGCTGGTACTCACCGTTGTCGAGCCGGTGCGGTAGTGGAAGTCGTGGTGGATGCGGGCGTTGAGTTCGGTAATCGCGTCCAGGAGTGGGCGGCCCGGGGTGAAGCTCTGCGCGGCATAGGCTTTGACGTCGGGCGTGATTTCGGGTGGGGTCAGGTCGAGGGTGAATTCGACGGCGAGGGGGCCGGTGTTCGCGGTCGGACGGGCCTGTTCCCAGGGGAGATCGGCGTCCGGCGGCGGGGGTTGATCGACTTCGACGAGCGATTCGGCGGTCACCACGAGCTGGCGGTGTTCCTGTGTCACATGGAAATACGTGGTCGCGTTGCCGTAGACGTCAGGGCCTGCCGATCGGTCCGATGGGCCGGGATCGATGTGGATGTCGTGGGCGAGCAACCGCTGGCCGGGAAACTCGCGCGGCGTGAGGTAGGCGCGTCCGTAGGAGCTGCTCACCTCACCGGAGTAGGCGTAGGTGGTGCGGTGCAGCACGCGGTAGGTGCTCATCCGACAGTCCTCGTGATGCCCCACAACGGTTGGAAACCCTGCGGGACAGTGAGTTTGGTTGTCTCGAAGGATTCGGACAGCTTGCGCAACCGCAGGTGCACCCCTTCCAGGAGTTCCACCAGCTCGGTGCGCACACCGTCGTCGGCCTGCTCGAGATCGGCTGGATCCACCCGGCGCACCATGCGTTGCGCGTCGGCGAGCAGTCGTTGTGACCGAGACGTCCCGGAACTGCCCGGCAGCGCCTGGAACCCGGCTTCGAGCCGGTCGAGTTGGTACACCAGCGAGCGGGGGTTGGCCGCGTCGAACAGCAGCAGTCCCGCCAGCGCGGCGATCTGCGGTGCCCCGCGATGCCTGCGCCGGTACATCACCGCCGACTCCGTGGCGGCGAGCACCGCGTCGAATAGCACCTGCTCCGCTTCCGATGAATGTTCCCGCGCGAGAGTCGATTCGAGCAGCGACACCAGCCCGAGACCACGCTCGATCCGCTTGCCGATCTCCATCACCTGCCAACCCGTGTCGCGCACAAGGGATTCCGCCCCGATCCCCGACAGCGCGAGCAGACCCGCGAGCGTCGACGAATGCACCGCCGACATCGCCGTCTCGCCCTCCGCGCCGCGGAACTCGGCCAGCGCCCGATCCACGGCACCGAGAATCATCCAGGTATCCCCCGAAACCTGGTCGCGCACAGCCCTGGCCGCCGCCCCGTAGTGCTCGATCGCATACGCCAACGATCCCGCCCACTGCCGGTCCCCGGTCAATGCCGCCAGATACCCGAACCCCTCCGCCGACGCGCCGACCACGCGCCCACCCGCATCCGGCAAGCGCACACCGACTCCATCGGCAGCTGCCCCGGCCTCCGAGTTCTCACCGGCCGCCGCCTCCCGCGAGTCCGCACCATCGGCGGACGCCTCAGCCGATGGCTCGGCGGACCCGTCTACCTCCGCGAGCACGGGGTGGTCGGTGCCCGTTGTCGTTGCCAATGCCCGGAGCAGAACCGGCAGGGCCGCACCGCCTTCCATCCACGGGCGGTAGCGATAGTCCTGGTAGACATCGTGGGTCGCGGCGAGCAGCCGGACCACCGATTCGGCTCGTTCGCCGTAGCGACCCATCCAGAACAGGTCGTTGAGGACGCGCGGGGAACTCACCGCCTCCACCACCGGCGCAGAGCGGCGCGTGCGGTCCTCGTGCGGGAGATCGGCGGCGGCGGGTGCGGCAGCCGGGGCCGCCCGCACCCAGACATCCTTGGCCGCCACCTTGATCGCGACGTGCCCCGGTTCGCGCCGCAACCACTGCTGACCGAGACCACCGGCCATCGCCGTGTACCCACCGCGCCGCGCCAGCGAGAACAACCGCATCCCCACCGGGGCGGGCGCCAGCCCCGACCGCTCCTGCACCGACGGCGCGACGGAGAATTCGGCGGGTTCCTGACCCACCCACCGCCACGTCTCGGCCTCGATCCGTGCCGCGAGTTCCGCGCGTTCGGCGGCGGCGAGATTCGGCCCGAAGATGGTCGTCCCGTCGACGGCCGAACGAATCACCAGTTCACCGACATGTGAAACCAGATGGGCGCGTTCAGTTTCCACCTCGCCCCAGTACGACTGCACACCGTCGAGCAGCAGCTCCTCACCGAGTACCGTGCGCGCGATCCGTGGCAGGCAGACGCTCAACGCGGGTGATTCGAGCAACCCGCTACCGAGGGTGTTGACCACCGTCACCGCTCCGCGCCGCAACACCTCGACCAACCCCACCACCCCGAGCCGCGAATCGGGACGCAGGTCGAGCGGATCGGCGAACTCCGCGTCGACGCGTCGCAACACCACATCGACCCGTTCGAGACTGCCGAGCGACCGCATCCACAGCGCACCGTCGCGCACGACCAGATCCGCGCTCTCCACCAGGGGGAAACCGAGGGTCTGCGCCAGATAGGCCTGATCGAAGGCGGTTTCGGACTGCGCGCCCGGACTCAGCACGACCACAACGGGTTCCGCGCCGTCGGCCGATTCGGGGGCCGCCTCGGCGAGCATCAACCGCATCGCCCGTGCGAACGGACTCAGCGGACGCGGCCCGGCGTGTTCGAACGACTCCGGAATCGCCGAGGCGACAACGCGGCGGTCGGCCAGCGCGTACCCCGCCCCCGACGGCGCCTGCGCCCAGTCGGCGAGCACCCGGAAGTCACCGTCACCGAACCGGCTGATGTCGCAGCCGTGCAGGAACAGCTGATGCGTGCCGGGCACGGTGATGCCGTGCGCGGCGCGCACATACCCGGCGCTGCCGAAAACCACCTGCGGCGGCAGTACACCGGAGGTGAGCAGCCTGCGCGGCCCGTACACATCGGTGAGCACCTCGTCGAGCACGCGGGAACGCTGCACGAGACCCGCTTCCAGGCGAGTCCAGTCGTCGGCGGAGACCAGCAGCGGGATGGGATCGAGCCGCCACGGTCGAGCACTACCGTCGGGGCCGGTGTAGGTGACGCCGTCATCCTCGATCCGCCTGCGCACCCGGTGATCGATATCGGCCAATCCGGCCACACCGTGCTCGGCGAAGGCCGCCGACAGTTCGGCCCACATCGGGCGAACCCGGTCCTGGCCGTCGACCAGTTCGTCGTAGTAGCCGTGGGTCGGTCCGCCGCATTCGTCGAACGGCGCGTCGGCCCGGCTCGCGGACCGGTACCGGGCGAACTGCTCGGCCACCTGCGCCCGCACGCCCGGCGCGAGTCGCGCCTCATCGAGCTCGGTCACGGGCCCTCCGTATCGTCGCCGGTCGACACCACGCACATCGGCCCCGATTCTCCCCCGCCGCCGCCCCGCGCGGAGTGTTCCCGCCCTCGGTGAGTTCTGTCCGAGCACCTACGTAGGGTTGACCAGGTGAGCTACGACCACATCCTTCTGCCGTCGGGCGCGGCCTCCTCCCTCGACGAGGTCGACGCCTATCTGACCGCGCAGGAAGGTCTGCCCGAGACCGACGCCATCGCCGAGATCGCGGCCGAACTCAACGCCCGCGACAGCGCGCTGCCCGAGGAGGACGGCTTCCTCAGCAGTCCCGTCAGCGGCCCGACCGGCGACACCCTGTTCGTCCCGTCGCCGTACGACGCGATCGGCTTCGTCCGCAATCTGCTGTTCGAGCTGGCCACCCCGCGCGGCTACGCCGTCTACGACCCGCAGCTGTCGTGGCTGATCGACCCCGACGGGCACATCCCGATCGCGGTCACCCACGGCGGCGCGGGCGAATTCCCTTACCTCACCGAGGAATTGGCCCACCGCTGGGTAGCGGACCTGGCCGCGCCGAACCCGTACCTGATCGTCGAACGCGGCGAACAGAGCTACATCCAGACCTACCGCGACCCCGACGGCACCTACACCCTCGAATACCGGGACGGCTCGGCCGACCGGCACTTCGGGACGAAACTCGGCGACGATGCCGAGGTCGCCCGCATCATCTGGGACTGGACCAACGGCAAACCCGTTGCCGACGAAGCGGACTGGGCCCGGGTCGAGCTCTAGAGCGCCCGTCGACCCGACAGCGCGCGACCGAGCGTCAGCTCGTCGGCGAACTCCAGGTCGCCACCCATCGGCAGACCCGACGCCAGCCGGGTCACCGTTAGTCCGGGGAAATCGCGCAGCATGCGCACCAGGTAGGTGGCGGTCGCCTCGCCCTCGGTGTTCGGGTCGGTCGCGATGATGACCTCGCTCACGTCGACACCGTCGTCCTGATTGCCGATGCGGGTCAACAGCTCCCGGATCCGCAACTGGTCGGGCCCGACGCCGCTGAGCGGATCGAGCGCACCACCGAGCACGTGGTAGCGACCACGGAACTCGCGGGTGCGCTCGATCGCCTGCACATCCTTGGGTTCCTCGACCACACAGATCATGGTGCGGTCGCGGCGGGGGTCGGCGCAGATCCGGCACAGCTCACCATCGGCGACGGTGCCGCACGACACGCAGAACTGCACGCCGTCGCGCACCTTCTGCAGCACGGCCTGCAACCGGTCGATCTCCGGCGGCTCCACCTGCAGCAGATGAAAAGCGATGCGCTGCGCGCTTTTCGGACCGACACCGGGCAGCTTGCCCAGCTCGTCGATCAGATCCTGTACCGGCCCCTCATACATCAGAAATCAGGCAGTCCGGGCATCGAACCGCCGAGGCCCTGCGACAGCGGGCCGAGCCGTTCGGCGGCCAACTGCTGCGCGTTGGCCATCGCGTCGTTGATCGCGCCGATCACCAGATCCTGCAGACCGTCGACATCGGACGGGTCCACGACCTTGGGGTCGATGGTGAGCGCGGTGATCTCGCCGCTCACTTTGATAGTCGCCTGCACGAGACCGCCACCGGCCTGACCCTGCACCTCCGATTCGGCGAGCTCGGCCTGGGCCTGCATCACGGCCTGCTGCATCTGCTGGGCCTGGGCAAGCAGCGCTTGCATGTCGAACTGACCATCACCGGGTTGCACGAAGGCTCCTGTGTTGTTGGCGGCTGGCGCCGCGGGTTTTCGGCCCCGTGAGCCGCGGCCGACGACCGGATGGTGCATCGGGTGGGGGCTCGGGCCTTGTCCACGTACCAGCCTAGTCGGGGTGCTCGGAGGGTGGTGCCTGGCCTTCGGCGTTGCGCCCGGCCTAGGATCGAGACAGGTCGGGCTACGGGTCAGCAACCCTAGGAGATCGGATGAATGCCATGCGTGCTCGTCTGGTGACCACATCGGCTCTGTGTGCGAGTCTGCTCGTTCTCACCCCGGTCGGCGCCGCCGCCGATCCACCCACACCCGTCGCCGATTACGGCGCCGGATGCGTGCTCGACCCCGGCAATCGTGCCGCGACCATCGACGCGCTGCGGTTCCGCTGCAGCGTCGGCCAACAGGACCAGATCTACCGCGACGCGAGCGCGGGCGCGGTGCCGATGGGCGTCACGAACGGCTGGGTGGTTCGTCCGGAACGGCTGGACGGCATCGCGCAGTCGGTGTGGATCGGCAAGGTGTTCCGCACCGGACCCGACGGCGGCACGCTCACGAACCGGGTCACCGGTGCCGGACTCGAGGCCTTCCCGGCCGACGTCTACCGGGCACCCTCGATCCTCGACGCCGCCCCGGCCTGGGCCCTGAACTACCCCTCGCCGGTCTACGACGAGATCCGAGAGGTGACGCCCGGCGTCTGGCTCGGCTATTCCTGGTGGCGCGGCGGCGGCCTGATCGCGGCATTCGTGCTGGCCCCGGCCTGATCGTTGACCTTCCCGCTACTGGAGGGTGTTGGCTTGTCTGCATGACAGCCACCGTGACGATCGGCGAGTTCGCCCGCCTCACGCTTCTGAGCGTCAAGACGCTGCGCTACTACCACGAGATCGAGTTGCTCGAGCCGGTCGCGGTGGCGCCCGGTTCCGGGTATCGCCGCTACTCCGTCGACCAGGTCGAGCAGGCGCACCTCATCCGCAGGCTGCGCGATCTGGCCATGCCGTTGCCACGGATCCGTGAGGTGCTCGCCGCCCCCGACCCGACCACGCGTGACGAGACTCTGCGCGCACACCTGAGTGCGATGGAAGCCGAACTGCAGCGCACCAGGGACGTGGTCACCTCGTTGCGCGCGCTGCTCACCGTGCCCGCGCCGATGCTGCGGGTGGAATACCGGATCGAGCCGGCGTGCACCGCGCTCACCCGCACCGATCGGGTCGCCCGCGACGCCATCGGCGAATGGTGCGGGCTCGCCTTCGAGCAGCTTTTCCAGACGGTCCTCACCGCGGGCGTGACACCGGGCGGAATCGCGGGCGCCACCTACTCGACCGAATTCTTCACCGACGAGTCGGGCGAGGTGAGCGCCTACCTGCCACTTCCCACGGGCACGAAACTCACCCCGCCACCCGGCCTCGAACTCACCGACATGCCCGCCAGCCGCTACGCCGTGGCCGTGCACACCGGCGCGTTCGACGACTTCGACCGCACCTACGGCGCCCTCGGCAGCTATGTCGCCGAACACGACGAAGCCCTGCCAGACGAACCGATCCGCGAGCGCTACCTCGTGGGACCGCAGCACACCGACAACCCGGCCGAATACCGCACCGAAGTGTGCTGGCCCATCACCGAAGGAGAAACCCGATGACCCTCGCCATCGCCAATGTCGTCGTCGACTGCCACAACGCGGCCGCCCTCGCCGAGTTCTACGCCCAGCTGCTCGACCTGCCCGTCGAACCGGCGGCCTCGCCGTTCTTCGCCGAGGTCGGCCGGTCGGCAGGCATGTCGCCGGTGCTGATGTTCATCCAGGTGCCCGACCGGACTCCGGGCAAGAACGCCGTGCACCTGGACTTCCACTCGACGCAGTGGGCCGATGCCCTCGAACGCGCGATCAGCCTGGGCGGCAAGCACATCGGCGACTTCGACCAGTACGGCGTGCAGTGGGTGACCGTTGCCGATCCCGAGGGCAACCTCTTCGACATCGGCAAATACTGACTCAGGCCAGTTCGCGCTTCAGGTTCTCCAGCAGCTCGGCCTGGATCTTCTTCAGGCCGAGCGGCGCGAAGATGCCCTCGAAGATGCCCGCGATGCCGCCCGCACCCTTCCAGGTGGTGCGCACGGTGACGCGTGAACCGGTGCCCTCGGGCGTGACGGTCCAGGTGTTGACCATGGTGGAGTTGGCGTCGCGCTCGGTGAGGATCGAGTCGGCGACCGTCACGCTCGCGCGCACATTGCGCACCCGCTTCTCGGTGGCCTGCAGGGTCCACTCCACCACGGTGCCCGCGCCCTTACCGCCCTCGATCACCTTGTAGTCGCGGTAGTGCGAGGAGAGGATGCGCGGACGAACCGTCTCGTAGTCGCCGATCGCCTCGAGGGTGCGCTGCGGATCCGCCGCTACGACGATCGAACTGCTGGCACTGACCTGACCCACCGTTGACTCCTGTGTTTTTTGGAGCGCTGGCGCGCTCGAGTTCGCGGCCCCACCGGTCCCGACGATGGGCGGGGCTGGGTTACATCTTGCCTTGCGCCCCACTGCGTTGCCCGGTCAGGTGGGCCGGGAAGAAACAGCTGAGTGACATTTCACCGTGGCGTGCATCTATCTGGTAGCCGCGCGGGCGGGCGCGTACTAGCGTCGACACAGTGGCAGTGAGTCTTTTGGGTAGGGCCGGCCACGAACCGGCCGCACGCGAGTCTGGATACGCCGCGCACCGCGCGGGTGTGGAGCGACTGCTGGCAAGCTATCGCGCCATCCCACCGGGTGCCGTCGTCCGGTTGGCGAAGAAGACATCGAACCTTTTCCGTGCGAGGGCGGCGACGACCGCGCCCGGGCTCGACGTGTCGGGGCTGGGGCAGGTGATCGCCGTCGACCCGCAGGCCCGAACCGCCGACGTGGCAGGCATGACCACCTACGAGGACCTGGTGGCGGCCACCCTCCCCTACGGGCTCGCCCCGCTGGTGGTTCCGCAGCTCAAGACCATCACCCTCGGTGGCGCCGTCACCGGGCTCGGCATCGAGTCGACCTCGTTCCGCAACGGTCTTCCGCACGAATCCGTGCTGGAAATGGACATCCTGACCGGGTCGGGCGAGATCCTCACCGCGACGCCGACCGGCGAGCACGCCGACCTCTTCCACGGTTTCCCCAACTCCTACGGCACCCTCGGCTACTCCGTTCGCCTGAAAATCGAGCTCGAAGCTGTCAAGCCCTATGTCGCGCTGCGGCACGTGCGGTTCCACGACCTGCGCACCCTGGAAACCGAGCTGGAACGCATCGTCACCGAGCGCTCCTACCAGGGCGAACAGGTCGACTACCTGGACGGCGTCGTGTTCAGTGCCGCCGAGAGCTATCTGACCCTGGGCAGGCAGACCGACGAACCCGGCCCGGTCAGCGACTACACCGGCATGGACATCTACTACCGCTCCCTGCAGCACGACGACGGCGTGAAGACCGACCGGCTCACCATCGCCGACTACCTGTGGCGCTGGGACACCGACTGGTTCTGGTGCTCGCGCGCCTTCGGCACCCAGAACCCGAAGATCCGCCGGTTCTGGCCGAAGTCGTTGCGCCGCAGCAGCTTCTACTGGAAACTCGTCGCGCTCGACCGCAAGTACCACTTCGACGACCGGCGCCGGGCCCGCAAGGGACTCGCGCCGCAGGAGCGGGTGGTGCAGGACATCGAGGTGCCGGTCCACCGCACCGCCGACTTCGCCGAGTGGTTCCTGCGCGAGATCCCGATCGAACCGATCTGGCTGTGCCCCTTGCGTTTGCGCGAGACCGGCGCCGCCGACGGTGCGCGCCCGTGGCCGCTGTACCCCCTCGAACCGCGCCACACCTACGTCAACTTCGGTTTCTGGTCGGCGGTGCCCACCGTGCCCGGCCAGCCGGAGGGGGCGGCCAACCGCGCCATCGAGAAGATCGTCTCCGAATTCGACGGCCACAAGTCCCTGTACTCGGACTCCTACTACGACGAGGCAGAATTCGCGCAGCTCTACGGCGGCGAGACCTATACCGCACTGAAGAACCGTTACGACCCGGACCAACGACTGCTGAATCTGTATTCGAAGGCGGTGCAACGCAAGTGACGACATTCAAGGACAGATCCGAGATCCTCGCCGAGCTGGGGACCCGGCTCAGCATCGCGGAGGTGTTCGAAAGCCTCATCGACGGTGACATCCCTGTCCGGCTGACGGCCTACGACGGCAGCGCGACCGGGCCCGCCGATTCGCCCTACACCCTCGACATCAAGAACCCGCGCGGCATCAACTACCTGGCCACCGCCCCCGGTGACCTGGGCATGGCCCGCGCCTACATCGCAGGTGACATGGTGGCCGAGGGGGTGCACCCCGGTGACCCGTACGACATCTTGAAGGCCATGCAGGACATGAAGTTCCATCGTCCGTCGGCCTTGTCGCTGGTGACCATCGCCCGCTCGCTGGGCTGGGAGCGGCTCAAGCCGATCGCCCCGCCGCCGCAGGAGACCCTGCCGCGCTGGCGCCGTATCGCCCTGGAGGGCTTACGCCACTCCAAGACCCGCGACGCCGAGGCGATCCACCACCACTACGACGTCTCCAACAAGTTCTACGAATACGTGCTGGGCCCGTCGATGACCTACACCTGCGCGGTGTACGGCGACCGCGACTGGACGCTCGAGCAGGCACAGGAGAACAAGTACCGGCTGATCTTCGACAAGCTGCGCCTGAAGGAAGGCGACCGGCTGCTCGACATCGGGTGCGGCTGGGGCGGCATGGTCCGCTACGCCGCCAAGCGTGGCGTGCGCGTCATCGGTGCCACGCTCTCGGCCGAGCAGGCGGCGTGGGCGCAGCAGAAGATCGTCGAGGAAGGCCTCGCCGACCTGGCCGAAGTCCGTCACAGCGACTACCGCGACATCGTCGAGGGCGAGTTCGACGCCGTCTCCTCGATCGGTCTCACCGAACACATCGGGGTGCACAACTACCCCTTCTACTTCGGTTTCATCAAGGACAAACTCCGCGACGGCGGCCTGTTCCTCAACCACTGCATCACCCGCCCCGACAACACCCGAACCACCAAGGCGGGCGATTTCATCGACCGCTACGTCTTCCCCGACGGCGAACTCATCGGCTCGGGCCGCATCATCTCCGAGATCCAGAACCTCGGCCTCGAAGTCCTGCACGAGGAGAACCTGCGCGAGCACTACGCCCTCACCCTGCACGAATGGTGCAAGAACCTGGTCGACAACTGGGACGCCTGCGTCGACGAGGTAGGCGAGGGCACCGCAAAGGTCTGGGGCCTCTACATGGCAGGCTGCCGCCTCGGCTTCCAACGCAACGTCGTCCAACTCCACCACGTCCTCGGCGTGAAACTGGACAAGAACGGAAAGTGGGACGTCCCCCTTCGTCCCTGGTGGCAGCCGTAGTGCGCACCGGTACCGACTCGGACCAGTCCGAGTCGGTACCGGTCAGGATCGGGGTACGGCATCGCCGAAGCACTACGCACTGCCTCACATCTGCCAACACCGAAGTCGACTCCCTCCTGTCCAGCGGGTGGAAGGGCGATCTCGCCACCCAGTTCGGTACCGGCTGGACCGAAACTCATGACGGCGGCGCCACGATCATCGCCGCACTCACAACGATGGCCGAGAAGCTCGGCATCACCGCCGAGAACTACCAACAGCAAGACACCGACCACGCCTATACGTTGAACATGTCCAGCCTCGACCTGCCGGCGGTGTGACATGGGGTCGGAGTTTTCGGTAAACATGGACCAGCTCGATCAAATCGTCGCACGAATAGCCGGACTCGCAGGCTATGTTTCCGACCATCTCGATGACATCGATGACAAGGTGGCCACCCTCAGAGGTAGTACCTGGGAAGGCATAGCCGCTGACGCCTACCAGGTAGCTCATACCCAATGGGTAACCGGGGCAAGAGAGTTCGTGGACGGGTTACGCGACATGAGCACCGCAGCCGCCTAGCCCTCGGCCCACTACTTGCAGCCCTGCAAAACGAATGCGGCGGCATGGCGGGCAACCACGACTCGTGCAATAGCTGGATCACCACCTACGATACCCACGCCGCCGATATCGTCACTCTCGCTGCAATATTGGCCAACGCGCTGCAACGCTACGGCGACGTCCTCAAAGCCAATGGCTACAACTGGTGGTTTTACAACCGGACAACCGCTACCGGCGAGGCACCCGTTCGCCCGACCGAATCGGAGCCGCTGTACGACTCCGGCATGGCCTTGCCCGTCAGTTCCCGTGGAGACAACGGGCCGGGGTTGGACGAAGGCGTTGTGGTCGGCCTACTGGAACGTGTTGGTCGGATCCCCAACGGGGACACCACCAAACTCGTCCTCGCACGTGACGCGTGGAAGACCTTCGCCGAACACGCCACGGTCACCGGCGCAGCGACCCGGATCAACGGGGTCAGCGCGAAATTCGAAGGCAACAGCGATCCGAACATCATCGCTATCGATGAAAAGCTCGCCACCCTCGAACAAGCAGCGAAGCTCCTCGCCGAAGCAGCCAAAGGCATCACCACGCCGCTGACCGAACACAACGACGCGCTGAGCACCATGCGCGAGGATATCGGCAAACAAGTCGCGGCCGCCGCGGTAGAGCTCGACGCCGCCATCGCCTTGACCGCCGTGGTCGTCGGTGTCGCCGCCTTTCTCACCGCCGGAGTCGGTGCTGCTGCAGCCGGTGCTGGTGGAACCGCGATCACCGTAGAAATCGTCCAATCGACGGCGGTGATCATCAAGAAATGGCATATCTGATGAAATATCTCGACAGTCGGTTTGTGAATTTTCGCGACTACAAGTTCGACAGCGACACCGGCCACAAATTTCAATGGATCGATATCAAGAATTTTGCGATCACAGATCATCTGCCGACTGACAGGCTGATTCTTCGTGCACTGGTCGAATCGGTCGAGTACAAGGACGACTACGTCGGCGGCGGGGTGGATCCCGCTGGGACCCGCCATGGTCCTTACTGGCTCTCAGCCATCGGGCCGCAATCCTTCGACCCGATCAACGCTGACGATGCCATCGCCGTTGTCAACGCCTGGCTGGCAAATTGCCGGGGCATACCCGAAGAGCTGCACGCCACCGTCGCAACCGAGGTTATCGAGCCGATTCGAGCAGGCGAGGCGGTTTTCGAATTACGCGACCTGGGCCCCGTTACTAAGAATGACTATGGCGATCTGCACATCGAATTTCACGAACTGGTCGTGATTTCGAGGGAACGAGCGCGGGTAGCGTTGATCGCGCTCACCGACGATTGATCAGTCCGACAGGAGTTCGTCGAGGAAGTGGCCGGGCATTCCGTCGAGGATGGGGTGTTGGGCGGTTTCGTGGGACTGGGTGCGTAGGACGTGTAGGAGGCCGACTATGCCGGGGCCCGCGTCGAGGAGGGGGCGGGTCCAGCCGAGGTCGGCGCAGGTGCGCAGGACCGGCAGGACCAGGTTGGTCGCCTCGCCGATCCAGCCTGCCGCCGCGAGGCATTCGGCGAGCAGCAGGGTGGCGTCCAATTCCGCACGGGGGCGGGACTGTTCGAGGACGCGGGAATAGAGCACACGGGCGTGGCGGGCGGCGCGGTCGTCGGCGCGCAGGCGCTGTTCGGTGAGCAGGGTGCGGATTTCGGCCACCTGCCTCGCCTCGGCGATGAGAGCGGCGGCGCCCGTCTTGCGCCGTCCGCCATTGCCCGACGGGTCGATGACGATCCCGTTGGCGCCGTTGCCCGGCGGCAGGCCGAGGCGGGAACGTTCCGCCCGCACGTTGGCGTCGAGCCTGGCCAGGCTGTTGGCCGCGGCCACGCGCGCGCCCTCCTCGAGCCGGGCCGCGGCGGTGTACTGGTCGCCGAGGGCGGCTTTCACGCGTGCTCCGATGACGAAGGTCGCGACGAGAAAGTCGACGGGACCCACGCGGGTGAGCAATTGGTGGCTCTCGTCGAGCAGCCGGTCGGCCGTGGCCAGGTCACCGCGCCGGTAGGCCACCTCACCCAGCATGGTCGCCGCGACGCGCGCGGCATCCGAACGCGGACCCGCCTTGGTACGCGCCGTCTCGTAGGCCTGCTCGAGACAGGCGGTTGCCGTGGCGATATCGAGTTGTTCGTAGGCCGCGGCGGCGCGGGCGCAGAGCCCGAAGACCGGGCCGAGGGGGTCTTTGGAACGAGCGTGATACTCGGCCGCCCAGTCCTGGGTGGCGGTGGCCTCGGCGAAATCGAACTCGCACAGACGCACGAACGACATCAGGTTGGCCGCCGTCGAGACGATCCAGTCCGGCAGCCCGTCCGGCGCTTCCAGGCAGGTGGCGAGCTGATCGGCCACGCCGTCGGTGTCGTCGTGCGCCACCCGATCCGCAGCTTCGAGAACCGTTGCCGCGCATCGCTGTTCCGCCAGCTCGGGACCGCCGGTGGCGCCTCGGGCCAGCAGGTTGGACAACCTGCCGAGGGCGGTGCGAGCAGTGCCCGACTGCTGCAGGTTCATATTGGCCCGCGCCACCGCCATCAACAGCTTCGACCGCGAACTCACCTGCTGCATCGGCAGTTTCGACACACTGCCGAGCAACGTCGCGAGCCGTGAACCGTCGATGAGGTCCATGCCGCCGCTTTCCAGCAGGTCGGCGGCAAGTTTGAGATCGGTCGCGGCCAGCGCGTGATCCACCGACTTGCGCAGCAACTGATGCTCCGCGTACCAGCGAGCGGCCTTGCGGTGCAGCACTTTCGAGCGCCCGGGATGAGCGCGTTCGAGACGCGCGCGCAGATGCTCGGCGAACAGCGGCTGCATGCGATACCACTCCGGATCGTGCGGGAGCCGATGCAGGAACAGCTCGCGCTGCTCGGCCTGCTCCAGCAGGGCGGCACCGTCGGGCACGTCGGCGAGCAGCGTGGCCAGAGAGCCGTTCACCCGCTCCACCACCGAGATCGCCATCAGGAATTCCAGCAGGTCCGGTTCCAGCGTGCCGAGCACGTTCTCGGCCAGGTACTCCCGCATCCCGTGCCCGCCTTCGGCGAGCTGCACCAGCAGCTGACCGGGATCGGCGGTGCCGCGCAGCGTCAGGCTCACCAGCTGGATGGCGGCGGGCCAACCGTCGGTCGCGGCGTGGATCTGCTCGACCTGTTCGTCGGTGAGCGCGAAACCGTTGCGCTCCACCAGGATCTGGCGGGTTTCCGACTCGGTGAGCCGCAACGCCGCCGCGTCGAGCTCGACCAACTCGTCGCGCACCCGCAGCCTGCTGATCGGCAATCCGGCCTGGTCTCGGCTGGTCACGACGAAACGCACATGGTGGCAACCATTGTCGAGCAGCGTCGCCATCGCCCGGTGCACACCGGGGTCGTGCACGCGGTGCCAGTCGTCGACGATGACGACCACCGGCCGGTCACTGGCATGGATCTCGTCGATCAGCGTGGCGATCACGAACGCCACCGCATCGGACGGGCGTTCCTCCAACACCTGCTCGAGGCCGGCGCCGGCATCGGGACGCACCCGCCGGATCGCCTGGATCAGGTGCGCGAGGAACCAGATCTCGCTGTCGTCGTCGGAGTCGATACCGAGCCAGGCCACCGGAATATCGCGGGCGGCGAGGTCGGCGCGCCACTGGGTGGCGACGGTGCTCTTGCCGAATCCGGCGGGCGCGTGGATCAGCGCGAGCCTGCGCAGACCACCCGAACGCAAGGTGTCGAGCAGTCGTGGGCGGGGGAACGGATCGCGCGCCGGGGTCGGCGGACGGAACTTGGTCGCGGCGGTGGGCGGCAGGGTGCCGGTGGTCGGCTTGTGTACCGGCACCGACGCTCCCGCCGGTTGCAGGGTGAGCGGCCAGCTGCGGCGCGCGGTGACCACTTTGAGGGCTTCCGGAGGCGGCTCGGCGAGCTCGTCGCCGGTGACCAGCAGCGCCATCTCGTCGGGCATCTGACCGTGGGCACGCTGCACGTCGCGCAGGAGTTCGCCGAATTCGTAGGCCGAGGCCGGGCGATCGGCCGGATCCTGGGACATGGCCTTTTCGATGGCGGCGGCCACGTCGGCGGGGAAGTCCTTGGCGCGCAGGTCCGGGACGGCCTGCGTGGTGATGCGCAGGAACTGGGCGACGACCTTCTCCCCCGCCTGCCGCTCGAATGCGGCATGGCCGGTGAGCAGCGCGAACAAAGTGGCACCGAGCCCATAGATATCGGACTGAACGGTCGGTTCATGGCCTCGGAGTACCTCGGGGGCGGTGAACGCGGGCGAACCCGTGATGAGGCTGCTCGAGGTCTGGAACCCGCCGGGAATGCGGGCGATACCGAAGTCGGTGAGCTGCGGTTCGCCGTAGCCACTGATGAGCACGTTGGCGGGCTTCACGTCGCGATGCAGGATGCCCGCCCGGTGCGCCGACTCGATCGCCGCCGCCAGCTTCACGCCGGCACGCAGGGTGTCTTCCCAGGTGAGCGGGCCGCGGTCGTGGATGAGACGCTCCAGCGAGCCGCGCGGGCAGTACGGCATCACGATCAGCGGCAGACCGGTGCCCGTGACGTCGACCTGCAGGATATCGACGATATTCGGGTGTCCCGACAGCCTGCCCATGGCCTGTTCCTCGCGCAGGAACCGCTCGCGGCTCTCCTGATCGATCTCCGAAGACAGCACCTTCACCGCGACGACGCGATCCAGCGCGGGCTGCACCGCCCGGTACACCACGCCGAACCCGCCGCGCCCGATCTCGGTGGCGTCGGTCAATCCCATCGCGTCGAGTTCGGCGACCACGGCCTCGTCGGTCTCGCCCGGCGCGGCGGTCCGTTGCGTATCGGTCCCGACCGGCGACGATCCGGGTCGCCCATCCTGGATGCGCGTCGGCTCCGGTTCCATGTGACCACCTCTCGATTCGAAATGGCGTCACCGGTCTTACATATCCAAGCTAGCGCGATCCGGCATCCAACGGGTGGAGATTCGATGCTGTGGCGGCAACGGATGGCCCGACGGTCAGCGAACGGCGAGAACGATCACCTGGCTGCGCTGGCGCGCGCTGAAGTTGTTGTCCGCGACCAGCACCAAGGTCCGTTCGCCGGAGGACAGCCGAGGTCCCCACGTCATCGCCTCGATGTTGTCGACGGCCGCGACGCCGAGGTCGGTGAGGTCGGCGACGAGACGTTTGGTCACCGGACGCGCACCCGCGACGGGTGCGTCGAGGATATTCGTCGCGTCTGCCGTGCCGATCTCGAAAACGCGGACCCGGTTGCCCGCACCCTCGGCGAACGCGCGCTCGAGCACCAGGAATCGGGTCGGGTCGACGGGATCGACGGCCAGGATCGCGGTGACGCCGTTGCTCGCCCGGCCGGGCTCCGGACGCGAATCGGTGAAGACCGGTTCGAGTGGATACGGGTACTGGGCGAGAAGCGGACCGAACCTGGCCTGCACGGTGATCCGGGTGATCGCGCCGCTCGTCGGCGTCGCCTCGGGACCGTCGCCGAGCAGCGGTCCTTCCAGCGCGGTGACGAACAACGCGCCGCCCGCCGCGAAGGTCGCCGCTTCGAGTGCCTGGTTCTGGCGAGGGCCCGAATCCGACAGCATGCGTTCGTTTTCCGGGATCGGCAATTCGGAGATGAAACTTCCGTCGGATCGGGCGACGCGCACCGAGGGATCGGCAAGCACTCCGGCCCGCTCGCCCTCCTGCGTCCAGAAATAGTCACCGGTCAGCGGGTCGACCCGAATGTCCTCCGGGTCGACCGACTTCGGCGGATACATCGAACCATCGCCGCGACGCAACGGCACGGTTCCGGTGAATTCCACCGCCCCGACACCGGTGTCTCCGAGCGGGACCCGCGCCGTGTACACCCGGGCCGGGCTCTTCTCGGAGCGATCGTCGCTGATCAGCACGAAATCGCCGCTGCCGGGCCGGTAGTCGATGCCCGACAACCCACCGACCACCGTGCCCTGAAAGTCCAGGTCGTGCTCGATCACCTGCTCCCCGAGCACCCGCACCATCGGTTCGGCCGCACCGACCGGCGCCCACACCCCGGTCAGTACCGCACCGAACACCACCGCACCCAGCCGACGTCCCATGACCGGCACGCTAGCCACCCCGGAGTGCCGTCGGGTGAACGCCGTTCGAATACTTCCGCCGATCCGGCCGGGCGGAGCCGATCGGTAAACTCGGGGCAGGCACGGGCGCGATTGCCGTCCGTGGAAGGGGGAGCTGAGATGACTTATCCACCACAGGATCCCGCCCCGTGGGGGCAACCGTCGAAGGAGACGGCGTATCCACCGTTCGCGCAGGAAGTTCCGCCGCTCGCACCGCCACCGCGCAACTCCGGCGGTGCATGGATCGTCATCGCGCTGGTGGTGGTCGCGGGGCTCGTCGGCGGCACGAGTTTGCTGGTGTGGGCGGGCAACAGCGGGGTGGCCGGTTCGGCGGTCGCGGCGTCGGCGACGGATGTGCCGTCGACCCGCAAGCCCACCACGACCAGCACCACGGGGAAACCACCGTCGAAATCCGGTGAGCGCCTGAGTTATACCGACTACGAAGGCCAGTGGGATTTCAAGTTCGACAATGTCGAATTGCACGCGGATTGGGTGGACGGCCGCGATCACACCAGTTGCGCCCCCATCGAGCACGCCGGGAAACTCACCGAACTCGGTTGTCAGTACGCCGCCGAGCTGGTGTTGTCGGCCGAGGGTGGCGGCTTGAAGTTCACCCAGTTCATCCTGGCGATGCCGGACAAAGCCACCGCCGCGGCCGCCGCCGACAAGATCGAGGACAAAGACTTCGAACTTCGCCCCGGCAGCTACATCAAGGATTTCGCGACCGGCAAATGGCGCGCGGGTTCACAAGCCGAGTTCGTGGTGATCACGCTGGCCACCGCCACCTCCGCCGTCGACGCGGCCACCGTCGAGAAATACCTCCGCTACCGCCACACCGACATCATCACCGCGATCCTGTTCCGATAGCGGCCCTACCCTTGCGCACCTCGGCGCAGAGGCGAAGGATGAGATTTCTCGGTGGGCTCGGCCGTGGGCCGTGCCAGGCTCCTACACGGTGGACCACGACATGACCGCTCATCACCCGAGCAGAAGTGAGATGTCATGTCCACGCTCATCCGCATGAACTTCGACGCGCCCGAGGAAACCCGGCCGTTCGAACAGAATAAGGGTCGACTCGACCTGGTCAACACCGAAGCAGGCCCGGTCGGGCGGGCCGTCTTCGAACCCGGCTGGCGCTGGAGCGACCACGTGAAGCCGATCGCGGGCACCGACAGCTGCCAAGCACCCCACATCGGCTACTGCCTCTCGGGCCGCATCGTCGTCGCCATGGACGACGGCGAACAGCAGGAATTCGGCCCCGGCGACGTCATGGTCATCCCCCCGGGCCACGACGCCTGGGTCGTCGGCGACGAACCCTGCGTCATGCTCGACTGGCAGGGCTACGCCGACTACGCCAAGCCCCACTGATACGCCGACAGCCCCGGCTCGCGGTGGCGAGGCGGGGCTGTCGGGTCAGCAGCGCCGGGGTGGGGCGCTGGTGGTTACTACTTGCGCAGCGAGGCCGGGACCTCGAAGCGGGGGCCGAACTTCTTGGCCAGTTCGTCGGCGCGTGCCACGAAGGCCTCCTGGCCACCGGGGTAGCCGACGATGAACTGGTGCGAGCCACCCGACCAGGCCGGGAAGCCGATGCCGAAGATCGAGCCGATGTTCGCGTCGGCGGTGCTGGTGAGCACGCCTTCGTCGAAGCACTTCTGGGTCTCGATGGCCTCGGCGAACATCATCCGGTCCTTGAGGTCCTGGAAGGTGACACCCTCCGGGAGCTCACGCTGGGAGTTGTACAGCGAACGCAGCTCGCTCCACAGGCCGACAGCCTTGCCGTCGACGTAGTCGTAGAAACCGGCGCCGCCCGCCTTGCCCTTGCGGTCGAACTCGCCGACCAGCTTGTCGAGCACCGCGGCGGTGGTCTCCGCGGCAGCGTTCAGCTCGCCACCGGCGGCCTTGATGGCGTCGGCGGTCTCCTTGTAGATCTTCTGCATGGTGGTGAAGTTCAGCTCGTCGCTGAGCTTCAGCGGCGCGGCCGGGTAGCCCGCCTGCAGACCGGCCTGCTCGACCGTCGAGGGGTCGACGCCCTCGGCGACCATGGAGATGGCCTCGTTGATGAAGGTGCCGATCACGCGCGAGGTGAAGAAGCCACGGCTGTCGTTGACGACGATCGGGGTCTTCTTGATGGCGAGGGTGTAGTCGTACACCCGGGCCAGCGCCTCGTCGGAGGTGTTCTCGCCCTTGATGATCTCCACCAGCGGCATCTTGTCCACGGGGGAGAAGAAGTGGATACCGATGAAGTCCTCGGACCGCTTCACACCCTCCGAGAGCAGGGTGATCGGCAGGGTGGAGGTGTTGGAGCCGAGCAGCGCGTCGGGATCGACGATGTCCTCGATCTCCTGGAACACCTTGTTCTTGAGATCGGGGTTCTCGAACACGGCCTCGATCACGAAGTCGACGCCCTTGAAGTCGGCGGCGTCCGCGGTCGGGGTGATGCGGGCCAGCAGCGCGTCGGACTTCTCCTGGGTGGTCTTGCCGCGGGAGAGGGCCTTCTTCTCGATGGCCTCCGAGTACGCCTTGCCCTTCTCGGCGTTGGCGAGCTCGACATCCTTGAGGACGACCTCGTAGCCGGCCTTGGCCGAGACGTAGGCGATGCCCGCGCCCATCATGCCCGCGCCGATGACGCCGATCTTCTTGATCTCGCGCTTGGGCACATCCTTGGGCCGCGAACCGCCACCGTTGATGTGGTTCAGGTCGAAGAAGAACGCCTGGATCATGTTCTTCGCGACCGGGCCGGTCAGCAGGCTGATGAAGTAACGGCCCTCGATGGCGAGCGCGTTGTCGATGTCGACCTGCGCACCCTCGACCGCCGCGGCCATGATGGCGCGCGGGGCGGGCATGTTGGTGCCCTTGATCTGCTTGCGCAGGTTGGCCGGGAACGCGGGCAGGTTCGCCGCGAGCGCCGGGGTCGACGGGGTGCCGCCGGGGATCTTGTAGCCCTTCTTGTCCCACGGCTGGGCAGCCTCGGGGTTGGCCGCGATCCACGCCTTGGCGGCGGGCAGCAGCTCCTCGACAGAGGAGACGACCTCGTCGATCAGGCCGATTTCCTTGGCCTTGGTAACGCGGTGACGCTGGCCCTGCAGCAGCACCTGCATCAGCGCGTTCTGCAGACCGAGCATGCGCACGGTGCGAGTCACACCGCCGCCGCCGGGCAGCAGGCCGAGGGAGACCTCGGGCAGGCCGATGGCCGAACCCTTGACGTCGGCCGCGATGCGGTGGTGGGTGGCCAGCGCGATCTCGAGGCCGCCACCGAGGGCGGCACCGTTGATGGCGGCGACGACCGGCTTGCCGAGCTGCTCGAGGCGACGCAGCGGGGCCTTGACACCGTCGAGCATCTTCGCGACGTCGGCGGCGTTGTCCGGGCCGACCTGCATCATGTTCTTCAGGTCGCCACCGGCGAAGAAGGTCTTCTTGCCGGAGGTGATGACGACACCGGTGATGTCGTCCTTCTCGGCCTCGAGGCGGTCAACGGTCGCGGCCATCGAGGTGATGTACGCGTCGTTCATGGTGTTGGCGCCCTGGCTCGGGTCGTCGATGGTCAGGACGACCACGCCGTCGGCGTCCTTCTCCCAACCGATGATGTTGTCAGTCATAGTTTTTCGTTCTCTCCTATGAGAAGTTCCGGTTGGAAGGTCAGACCCGCTCGATGATGGTGGCAACGCCCATGCCGCCACCGATGCACAGCGTGATCAGGCCGTAGCGAGCGTTGCGGCGCTCCAGCTCGTCGAGCACGGTGCCGGTGATCATCGCGCCGGTGGCACCCAGCGGGTGACCCATCGCGATCGCGCCACCGTTGACGTTCAGCTTCTCGTCCGGGACGTTCAGGTCCTTCTGGAACTTCAGCACCACGGAGGCGAAGGCCTCGTTGATCTCGACGAGGTCCATGTCCTCGATCGTCAGACCGGCCAGGGCCAGCGCCTTCTTGGCGGCCGGAGTGGGGCCGGTGAGCATGATGGTGGAGTCGGCACCGGAGGTGGCGGTGGCCACGACGCGGGCGCGCGGGGTCATACCCGAGTTCTTGCCAGCGTCCTCGGAACCGATCAGCAGCAGGGCGGCGCCGTCGACGATGCCCGAGCTGTTGCCACCGTGGTGGACGTGGTTGATCTTCTCCACGTAGGTGAACTTCTGCAGCGCGACCGCGTCGAAGCCACCCATCTCGCCGATGCCGGCGAAGGCCGGGTTCAGCTTGGCCAGGTCCTCGGCGGTGGTGCCGGGGCGCATGTGCTCGTCGTTGTCGAGCACGACCAGGCCGTTGATGTCCTTGACCGGGACGATCGACTTGGCGAAGTAGCCGCCGGTGGTGGCCTTGGCCGCCAGGTCCTGCGAGCGCACGGCGTAGGCGTCGACGTCATCGCGGGTGAAGCCCTCGATGGTGGCGATCAGGTCGGCCGAGATGCCCTGGGGCACGAAGTAGCCGTCGTAGTTGGTGGCCGGGTCCAGGGCCCAGGCGCCGCCGTCGGAGCCCATCGGCACGCGCGACATCGACTCGACACCACCGGCGATCACGAGCTCGTCGAAGCCCGAGCGCACCTTCTGCGCGGCCAGGTTCACGGCCTCGAGACCGGAGGCACAGAAACGGTTCAGCTGGAAGCCACCGACGGTGTCGGGCAGGCCGGCGATGGTGACCGCGGTGCGGGCGATGTCCATGCCCTGGTCACCGACGGGGGTGACCACGCCGAGGATGATGTCGGAGATCCGATCCTCGTCGAGGTTCGGGAAGCGGCCACGCAGCTCCTGGATCAGACCAACAGTCAGATCGATCGGCTTGACCGAGTGCAGCGAGCCGTTCTTCTTGCCGCGGCCGCGCGGAGTGCGGATGGCCTCGTAGATGTAGGCCTCTGTGGTCATATCGGAGTGTTTCCTTCCTTGGGGTGCGGTGGCCGCACGAACGCCACGACCAATCGTCTTCGACGCCGTACAAATCCGGCAAGCACCAGCGGAGCATAGGACCATGCCCATCCGGAGTTCCCGGCCACCCGTTCATACTACCGTGGTGTGCGAACTCCGGTTAACTTAACGCGGTATGGACGGTGGCTGTCAACCGTCCAGAGACTTTGCGCCGAGCTCGCTGCGCAGCAACGCCAGGGCGACCTCGTCCGGGTCCTGCCGGTCGCCCGGAGCCACCGGAACCGCGGCGGCGGCCAGCATCTCCTGCTCCTCCTCCGGGGTCGGCGGCGCGGGAATGCCGGGCGCGGGACGCGGGGCGCCTGCCGACTCGCCGCCGGAACGCGCCGGATCGACGGCATAACTGTCCTGCGGACCCGGGTCGTCGGGTAAGTCGGGGAAGTCGGGCGGCGGAATGTCGTCGTCAGGCTTGCTGGTGCGCGCCCGCCCACCCTTGGCCTGGCTCGGCCGCGAGAACTGCGGCCGCGCGGCGGGCTTGCTCTCCGCCGGACCCGCCGTGTTCTTGGCCTGCGGCGCCGGGCGTGCCGCGGGCGCACCGGTCTCCCAGCGCACATCCAGTTCCCGCCCGAGCACCGCCCGCACGGCCGCCCGCACCGACTCGATATTGCGCGGATCGGACAACCGCTGTGCCAACGGAGCACTCTGATGCGCGAAAACGATCGTCTGCCCCTCCACCCGCGACACCGCAGCCCCCGACATCAACGCATGCAACGTGAGCCCGAACTCGCGCACCTTCGTCTTGATGTCGGCCCACGCCGCATCGACGAGGCCGAGCAGATCCTCCGCAGGTGCCTGCCCCTGCGGTGCCTCGGGGTTACCGGTCGCAGCCGAGGACGCGCCGGCCTGCGCGGGCGTCGAGGTCGCGTCGTCTCGCCGAGACCCGGCCACAGGGTCCTCTGCCGTACCAGCGCGCGAATCACGCTGCGGCGACGCAACTTCCGGGCCCTCACCGCGGGCGTCCGACACGGCCGGTGCCGATACGGAGGCGGCGGAAGCCGAGTCGACCGAGGACGGCGGAGCCGGATCGACGCCCTGCGTGTCGACGACCGGTTGGGAGGCACCGGACGACCGAGCAGCACGATCTTGTTCGTCGCGCGCCGACGATGCGGCCGTTTCGGTGGCACTCGGCGGCGGCACGGCGGGCGTCGGGTGCGCGACGGACGGATGCTGCGGCGCAGACGAGGCCTGCTCAGCCCGATCAGCGCCGACAGGCTCTTGCGCCGCCGAAGCCTGCGGTCGTGAAACCGCATCGCGCTCGGTACCTCGCATACCGATGGCGCTCTCACTCGCCCGCTGCGAACGTTCCGAAGCCGGATCCTGTCCCGCGAGCGCGTTCGGCGCCGTCGCGGCCGAGTCGGCGGCCGGTGGCGATGCAGCCGAGTCGGCCCCCGGTGCCGATGCAGCCGGGTCGGCGGCCGGTGCAGCCGAGCCCGCGGCCGGTGCCGATGCAGCCGAGCCCGGTGCCGATGCAGCCGAGCCCGCGACCGGTGCCGATGCGGCCGAGCCCGCGGCCGGTGGCGATGTGGCCGAACGGTCGACCGGCGATTGCGTGGTGGCCGAGTTGTCGGTCGTGGCCTCGTGAGCGGCGGGGACGTGCGGCTGTGGTGCGCGATCATCGGCGGCGGGAGCATCGGACTGGCGCGCACCGGCTTCCTCAGCGCCGGAAGCTCCCGACTTGCGCGCGGCGGCTTCCTTTTCCGCCAGGGCGGCGGCGAGGATTTCCGCGCCTCGGCGGCGGCCCTCGGCGCTCGAACCTTGCGCACTCGACGAGGCGGGCGCTTCGGCGGCGGGGCGGGCGGGGATTTCGCCGGTCGGGCGAGCGGAAGGGATTGCCCCACCGGCGAATCCGCGTTCCAGGCGTTCGAGGCGTTGGAGAGTGGCGGATTCGGTGTCGGAGACCGACGGGAGGAGCATGCGGGCGCAGATGACCTCGAGCAGGAGGCGGGGGGCGGTGGCGCCGCGCATCTCGCCGAGGCCCTCGTGGAGGAGTTCGGCGTAGCGGGTGAGGGTGGCGGGGCCGATGCGGGTGGCCTGGTCGCGCATGCGCTCGAGCACGTCGCCGGGGCCCGCGACGAGGCCTCGCTCGGCGGCATCGGGGACCGCGCGCAGCAAGATCAGGTCGCGCAGACGCTCGAGCAGGTCGACGGCGAAGCGGCGCGGATCGTGCCCCGCCTCCATCACCTGGTCGATCGTGCCGAACAGGGCGGCGCCGTCGTCTGTGGCCAGGGCGTCGACAGCGTGGTCGATCAGCGCCACATCGGTGACGCCGAGCAGCGAAACCGCCCGCGGGTAGGTGACACCCTCGGGCCCGGCACCGGCGAGCAATTGGTCGAGCACGCTCAGGCTGTCGCGCGGGGAACCCCCACCGGCCCGGATGACCAGCGGATACACCGCCTCCTCCACCGGCACGTGCTCCTGCTCGCAGATCTTGCCGAGCAGTCCGCGCATGGTCGCGGGCGGCAGCAACCGGAACGGGTAGTGGTGGGTGCGCGACCGGATGGTCGGCAGCACCTTGTCGGGTTCGGTGGTGGCGAAGATGAAGATCAGATGGGCGGGCGGTTCCTCGACGATCTTGAGCAGCGCGTTGAAACCGGCCGTGGTGACCATGTGCGCCTCGTCGACGATGAACACGCGATAGCGCGACTCGGCGGGCGCGTAGAAGGCACGGTCGCGCAGCTCACGGGTGTCGTCGACACCACCGTGACTTGCCGCGTCGAGCTCGATGACGTCGAGGTTCCCCGATCCACCCGGCCCGAGCGCCACACACGACCCGCAGGCGCCACACGGCCGCGAGGTCGGTCCTTCCACGCAGTTGAGCGAGCGGGCGAGGATGCGCGCCGAGGACGTCTTGCCGCAGCCACGCGGCCCGGAGAACAGGTACGCATGGCTGATGCGGCCGGTGTCCAGCGCTGTACTCAGCGGGTCGGTGACGTGCTCCTGACCCACTACCTCAGCGAATGTCGCCGGTCGATATTTCCGGTACAGAGCCACGGCCCAAAGGCTACCGGTGTGGTGTGACATCCCGACTGGCGCCGCAGAGGTGGAGCCGAAAGGCATAGCGGTACAGCGGGTTACATGTGTTGTAGATCACATGGTGGTTAAAGGTTCAACTCATGGCCACATAGCGGGCACGGTGGGTGCAACTGACCGGTTATCGAGTGTTATCGATTCGGCGACTCGAGACAGGACGAGTTCGTCGATCCTGGTTGTCGCCTAATTCCATACCAGCTCCCCGAATATCGACCCGTTTCCAGATGTAACGAAACCGTGAACCGTCGTGACAGCGGCGCAAGCGGCTGGCTACCGTGGTTATCGGCAACTTCGGTGGCCAAACCTTCATCAGGTTGGTGACCCCGGCCGGTCCCTCATCCCGACCGGGGCACAACCTTCGCGCACCGATCGCTCCCCCACCGCATCGACCGGAGGAACGTTTCATCGTGCTGTCGTGTGATGACATCGCAGCCGCCTGGCTGGCCCACACCGAGTTCGCGGGCGACCACGCCGCGGTCGGACTGCTGAGCCGGGCGATCAGCCCGCAGGACTTCGACATCAAGCGCGACTCCTTACCCGTCGCGGCGGCCGCCGACCCGGCCACCGCCGCCGCCATCCTGCAGCTGCTCGAGCGCGGGCAGGTGCCGACGATGGCCGCGATCCGCACCCTCACCGCGCAGAACGAGATGCGCCGCGAGGCCGAACGGATCGAACGGCTCGGCAGGCGGGCACAACGCAGCATCGACGAGTTCGGCCGGATTCTGGCCAGGCTCGCGGCCGCGCACTGGACCGAGCACGGCATCGGCCCCACCCGCCGCGACATCCTCGCCGACCCCCAGATCACCGAACTCATCGCCGATCGGGTCGGTGAGATCGCGCCGACCGCAGTGAAACACCTGTGGCTCATCGAACGCGCTCAGCGCGCCGGCTGGATCGCCTCCAACGCGAACCCGGGTTCGCTGTGCCCCGCCCGCCGTTGGCACACAACGAAATACGGCAACCGGGTGTCGCAGAAACCGGTGAACATGATCGGGAAGATGGTCGCGGGTTTCGTCGCCGAGCACACCGTAGACAAGGGCCGGGCCCCGAGCTGGGCGGCACTGTCGCGCGATCTGCGTGACGACCGCGGCCGCCGCGTGTTCTTCGATGTGGCCGACGCGCACGCCCAGCGCCGCTGGCTGGTCACCGCCGAATGGCTCGCCGACACGGGCGACGACCTGCCAGCCCCGGGCAAACGCGGCCTGCGCGCGCTGGCCAAGGACGCTCGCGGCTGACTCAGCTCACGTCGCCGGCCGCCGCGATGAAGGTATTGCATTGGGGCGTCAGGTTTTCCAGGCCGGCTTCGAACCACTTGCCGCCGTTGTCGGCGGTGCCGTGGTCGCGCATGTCGCCCGGCCGGTCGCCGCGCCCGTAGGAATCGCGGGTGGCGAGGGTGACCTGGTCCGACGACAGCGAACCGCCGCCCTTGGACGCGGCGATGAACATGGCGTCGAAACAGTTGGCCTGCAACTCGACTCGGCGTGACAGCTCGAGTCCCTTGGTCGAGCGCGCTCCCGCGTCGACCCGTTCGCTGTTGGCCTTGCGCAGAATTCCGGACTGCGCCTGGATGTGGTGCCCGTATTCGTGCGCGAACACCGACAGGTACACCACCCAGTTGTCGCGGAACTGATCGGTCTGCAACTGGCTGATCGGCATGTAGATGGTCTTGTTCGCCGCGCAGTAGAAGGCGGCGAAGTTGCTGGTGGAGCCGGTGCACGGGGTGGTGATGCCGTCGGTGGTCGCGGTGATGCTCAGCGTCGGCGACTCGAAGGGCAGCCCGTTGGCGGCCATCAGCGGCTTCCACGCCGCTTCCAGGCAGCCCGCGGCGGACTCGAAGAACTTGCGCGCCTTGTCCACCTGGGTGCCCCACGGCGCGTAGTCGCAGGAGGCGGGCACCAGCGAGCCGTCCGCATCGGTGACCAGCGGGTTGTCACCGGTCTTGGCGGGCGCGCTCCCGGGTTGCGGCGTGTAGGTGGTGGTCGGCCTCGGGCCGAACGCGTCGATGCCGAGATCGACGCCCTTGTTCACGGCGAACTTCACCAGACCACCGACGACGAGGAAAATCACCACCAACATCAGCGAGGTGAAACCGCCGCGTCGCTTGCGTGGCGGCGGAGTCGGCCTGCCCGGCGGACCGTAGGGCATCGGCGGCGGACGGTAGCCCGGCGGCGGTCCGTAGGCCGGACGCTGCTGTGGATACCCTTGCGGCGGTGGGTATCCGGGCGGACCGTAGCCCTGCTGCGGGCGATAACCCGGGGCACGACCATAGCCGGGGGGTGGCGGAACCGGTCGTCCACCAGGCCCGTATGGGCCGTAGCCGTACGGTGGTTGGTTCACGTCCCCCGTACCCCCTCGTCTAGTTCGTCGCCGACAGCCGCTGACGCAGGATAGCAAGCTGTCTAGAGTAGGCAGCCATGCTGACTTTTCGGGGGGGCGCCGCAGGCGCGCTGCTGCTCGCTTCGGCGGGCCTGCTCGCGGCCGCTCCGGTAGCCCACACGCAGCCCGCGGGGGTGTCGATCACCGCCGATCTCACCTTGACCGAGACAGGCGTGCTGCGGGTCGTCGAAACCGTCGCGGTGCCCGCCGACGGGAACTTCACGATGTCGCTGCCGTTGCGCCTGGGCCTGGGCGACGGTGTGGAGCGGGTGTTCAAGGTCACCGATGTGTCCGCGACCGGGGCGGGCACCGCGACCACCGTCGACGACCAGTTCGTCGTCGAGGCCAAGCCCGGTGAATCCAAGTTCACGTATACGGTGCACAACACCGTCGCCGACGCGCCGGGCACGCAGATGTTCCACTGGCTCGGCGTGCTCAATGCCGACATCGCCTCCCTCGATGTGTCGGTGATCAGCCCCAGCTTCCAAATGGGCATCGTCGACTGCAAATTGGGCCCCGCGGGCAGCGCGCGCCCGTGCGCCGAGGTGCACGTCGAACCCGACGGTGTGCTGTATCTGAGCCAGACCGACCTGCGCAAGGGCGACGCGATCGACCTCACCCTGCAGATGCCGCCCGGCACGGTGCCCGCCAATGCCGATGTGCGCGACGGCGATTCGAACAACTTCTTCGCCTTCACCACCCCGGTCCTCGCCGCCTTCGGCGCCCTGCTGCTGGCCCTGGCCGGGATGATCGCCTACGTGCTCACCGCCCGCAAGCGCGGTGCGACGGCCCGCGCCACCAGCGACACGTTCGACCCGCTCGTCACCACCGGTGACCGGATGGAATTCACCTCCCCCGACGGTGTCCTGCCCGGCGAGGCCGGTCTGCTGCTCGACGAGCACGTCGACCCGGTCGACATCGCCGCCACCGTCGTCGACCTGGCGGTGCGCCGTTACCTGTGGATCGCCCCGGTGAACGCGCGCGGCGAGGACGACTGGCGGATCAGCCGCGTGAACGCGCCCGACGACCAACTGCGCGAGTACGAGAGGGTCGTCTACGACATGTTGCTGCCCGAGGGCACCGACACCGTCGCCGTGCGCGAGCTGCGCGCACCCGGGCGCCTGCAACTGGACCCGATCCGCGAGGCCATGCGCCGCGACGCGGTGTCGACCGGCGCGCTGGCCGATCCGAAGCAGCGGATGCTGCCGCGCTGGATCGGCGCCGCGCTGATCGCCGTCGGCGCCGCGACCACCGTCGCCCTGGCGTTGACCGCCGGGCACGCCCTGGTCGGCGTGGCGATCCTGCTGGCCGGGGTGGCCACGGTCGTGCTGCCGAACTACCTGCCGACCCGAACCACGCTGGGTGACACCGTGGTCGGCCGGATCAAGGCGATGGGGCGCGGACTCGATTCGGTGTCACGCGACCGCATCCCGCCGATCGATCAGGAGACGATCTTCTCCCGCGCCCTGCCCTACACGGTGATCAGCGGTCGCGCCGACAACTGGATCCGCACCTTCCGCGATATGGATCCGTCCGCCGATTCCCAGCCCGGCCTGTACTGGTTCGCCGGCTACGACCGCGACCGCAACCTACACCGCTTCGCCTCCCAGTTCCCGTTCTTCATCACCGCTTTGGAAGGCGCGTGCAAGTAGCTACACCCGGCGCAGGGCGGCCAGCGGGTCGGCGTACAACGCGCTGAGCGAGGTGACGACGGCGGCGAATTCCTGGACCTTGCCGCCGAATCCGCTGACCCGGATGTCGGTCGGGGGCAACTGGGTGCTCTGGGTGAACGCGCGGGCCACGTGCCCGAGGGCCGGGCGGTAGCCGGTGAAGGCCTGCCCGCCGAGGACCACCCGGTCCGGGTTGAGCATGTCGCGGACCAGGGCGACGGTCTGGCCGAGCATGGTCGCGCGTTCGGCGAGCAGCTCGCGGGCGCCCTCGGAACCGGACTCGGCGGCCCGGTACAGGTCGGCGATGGTGGTGCCCGCGGTTCCGTTGTGCGCCGGGATGATTCCGCGCCCGACCGCACGCGCTTGCAGCGCCCGATCGCCGACGGTCACTTCCAAGCAGCCACGCCTGCCGCAGGTGCACTGCACGTCCGAACCGGTGGGCAGGTGCGCGATGGAACCCGGGCCGTTGCTCGGGGTGTGCACCCGCCCGTCGAGGGTGACGGCGATGCCCGCCGTCTCGCGGACGTAGAAGTACAGGCTGCTGCCGGGCTGGTCGGCGGGCTGTTCCGGGCCGCGCGCGTCGAAGGTCGGCAGCAGCAGTTCCGAGGCGGCCATCGCTTCCACGTGGGGTGCGACGGAAACCGGGAGCTCGAGCACATCGCCGAGGACCTGGCCGAGCGGTGCGCCCTGCCACGCCAGTTTCGGATGGTCGACCACACCGGTGTGCGTGTCGACCCGTCCGCCGATGGCGACGCCTGCCCACAGCGGGGTGCGCCGGTGCCAGCGCTGCAGGAACGCCTTGGCGCTGCGGGCGACCGTGGTGACGGCGAAGTCCTGCCCGGTCTGCGGTGTCGCGATGGCCAGCCCACCGAGGATGCGGCCACGCAGGTCGGCGGCCACGATCTTCGTCGCCGCGGCGCCGATGTGGATGCCGATGGTGAGGTAGGCGTCGTGGTCGATCTCGAAGGGCACCCGTGGCCGTCCGACCGCACCGGCGGCGGTGAGATCTGCGCGCTCACGCAGCAGACCGGCCGAAAGCAGCGCGGCCACTTGGCGGTTCACCGTCGCGATGCTCAAACCCGTTGCGCGGGCGGCATTGTCGCGGGAGATGGGGCCGCCGACTGCGGTACGCAGCACGGCGGCGGCGGGGTTGTCGCTGCGCCGCAGCTCGGGGGCGACGACGGGACGCGAAACTCGGGGACGACCGGTGACCACCCGCGAAATGGGGCGGTCGAGAATGGGGGCAGACATATGCAGTTCCTTGCCGAAAATCCCGTTTCAACAACGGGTTTGCCTACACGAGGGGTGTGGCAGCTCGCGAACCCGAGGGGCTCAGCTGCAGCGGCAGGAACGACACAGTTCGCGCGTCAACGGCAACCGCAGACCCAGCGCGGCGGTCACGTAGGTGACCCGCAGGGCGGAGTGATGGTTGCCGGACATAACAATCAAATTAACACCGAATCGGCCCCCATCCAAGACCGACCGGCGAATTGTGTGGTGACACACAGCAAATCACCAGGTCAGCGCGGTGCAGTGCAAGGCGTAATGATGCTGTGACACAGCACGAACCCCTCCCGAGGACGCCGGGAGGGGTTCGCGCGCGGACGGCCTACTTGGCCGGTGGCGTGAAGGGCTGGTTGATGGTGGTGAAGTACTGGATCGCGGCGGCGACGGCTACCGGGCCGGTGACGAACAGCTGCCCGGCGATCACGCCGAGGAAGCCGACGGCGGCCGCACCCGCGACGCACCCGCCGAGCGGACCGAGGCCGAACAGGGTGAGCAGCGCACCGGTGGCGACGAGGCCGAGTGCCGCGCCCGCGATGCAACCGGCGGCGGCCCCGCCGAGCCCGCCGACCAGGGTGCCGATGGTCGCACCCATCGAGATCGTCGAGGTCAGGCGCTGCCAGGCGGCCTGCTCACGCTCGTACTCCGTCTTCCAGGGCGCCTTGTCCTCGTACGGCAGGGCGACCGGCTTGTACACGGCCTTGGCCGGGTCGAGCTGCGGGGTGAGGGTGGCGGTGTTACCCGAGATCTCGGCGGCGATCGGCAACTCGAACTCGTCGAGCCGGAACGTCAGCGGGGTGGCCGCGACGGTGGTTCCATCGGCCGCTTTGATCTTGAACGCGCCGTCCTCGGTGACCAGCGATCCGGCATCGGTGGTGACGACGGCCCTCGACTCGTCGACGACCTCGGCGGTGTAGTTGATCGGTGCTGCTTGCTCGGGCGCCGCGTTGACGGTGCCCGCGGTGACCCCGGTCGCCACGGTCAACAGTGCCGCAACCACGGCGAACTTCCTCATCTTCATGCCGGAAAGCTTCCGGTAAACGCGTTTGCCTGACGAGGAATAAACGCACCGAGATCGCAATCGCCGAATTCACTCGGCCGCTTTGGCCGCGGCTTTCGCTTGTTTCTTGAATTCCCTTACTTCGGCGAGGGTTTCGGCATCCACGACGTCGGCGACCGAACGGCGCGAACCCTCGTCGCCGTAGGCACCCGCCGCTTTTCGCCAGCCCGCCGGTTGCACACCGCGTTGTTTGCCGAGCAGGGCGAGGAAGATCTTCGCCTTCTGCGCGCCGAAGCCCGGCAAGTCCTGCAACCGGCGCAGCACTTCCTTGCCGTCGGGGTCGCCCTCGGTCCAGATCTTCGCTGGTACGCCGTCGTAGTGCTCGATGATGTAGTTGGCGAGCGCCTGCGCGCGCCGGGCCATCGAGCGGCCGTACCGGTGGATGGCGGGTGGGGTGGCGGCGAGTTCCTCGAATTCGGCCGGGTCGGCCTCGGCGATACGGCGCAGATCGAATCCGCCCATTCGCCCGGCCAGTTTCTGCGGCCCCCGAAAGGCGTGTTCCATCGGGTACTGCTGATCCAGGAGCATGCCGAGCAGCAAGGCGAAATCGTCGGTGCTGAGTAGTTGATCGGCCTCGGCGTCCTGGGCAAGGCACAGCGTTCGGGTCATATATTCATCGTGACACATTTCACTGCACCCACATCGGCGGTACGAATGACGGATTACACCCCACGCCCGGACCGTTTCGATCAGGCGGGACAACCCCAGCTGATCGATGCCCATGACCTGGAGGTGACTCAGCCCGGCGTGCGCGCCCTCGGCGCCTGGACCCATGAACGACTCTCTTTGCAGCCCGGCGACAGCGCGCTCGACATCGGTTCGGGCACCGGCTCGGAAGTGTTCACCTTCGCCGACGCGGTCGGTCCCCGTGGCACCGCCGTCGGCGTGGAACCCGACCCGGATCTACTCGCCGCCGCCACCCGGCGCGCGACCGAACGCGGCTCCACTGCCACCTTCGTCTCCGGCGACGCCTACGGATTGCCTTTCGGCGACAACACTTTCGACGCCGTTCTGTGCGAACGCGTCTTCCAGCACCTGACCGCCCCCGCCCGCGCCGCGACCGAAATCGCGCGCGTCCTTCGCCCCGGCGGCCGCGCGGTAGTCGTCGACGTCGACTGGGCGACCGCCATCATCCATCCCGGCGTCCCCGAGGTGGCACGCGCGGTGATCGACACCCTGATCTCCTCCACCACCAACCCCCTCTCCGGCCGCAGACTGGCCGGCCTCCTCACCGACGCAGGCCTGACCGTCGACGAGATCGGCTCCCACGCGCTGGTCCAGGACCGAACCATCGGCGCGGGCGCCCTGGTCAACCGCATAGCCGACCTCGCGGTGCTGCGGGGAACCGTCACCCCCGAAGCCCGGGACCAACTCCTCACCGACCTCAAAGAGGCCGCACCCAAGGGCCACACCCACATCTCGGTGACCGTCTTCGCCACCCTGGCCCACAAGAAATAAGCGAAACCCCGCGTATCCCGGCAGGCGGGGTACGCGGGGCCTCGTTCGTGATCAGGCTTCGAGCAGCTTCTCCGTCGCGGCGAGCAACACACACGTCGCCAGCCCGTCCATCGCCTTCTCCAGCTCCGGCAGCTGCGGGAAACTCGGCGCGATCCGGATGTTCTTGTCCTCGGGATCGTTGCGGTACGGGAACGCCGACCCGGCGGCCGTCAGCGCGATCCCCGCGTCCTTGGCCAACGCGATCACCCGTGCCGCAGTCCCCTCGAGCACATCGAGACTGATGAAATACCCGCCCTTGGGTTCGGTCCACGAAGCGACCTTCGACGCCCCGAGCCGATCCTCGAGAATCCGGCGCACCAGCGCGAACTTCGGCTCGAGCAACCGCCGATGCTTCTGCATGTGCTCACGCACGCCTTCGGCGTCGGTGAAGAACCGCAGGTGCCGCAGCTGGTTGAGCTTGTCGGGGCCGATGCTCTTCTTGCCCGCGTGGTCGAGGTACCAGTCGATATTGGCCTTGGACGCACCGAAGAAGCTCACGCCAGCACCGGCGAAGGTGATCTTGGAGGTCGAGGCGAAGACCAGCGGCCGGTTCGGGTGACCGGCGGCCGCCGCCATGCCGAGCACATCGAGCACCGGTGCGGCGGTGTCGGTGAGCGGGTGTACGGCGTAGGCGTTGTCCCAGAAAAGGCGGAAGTCCGGTGCGGCGGCCGGCATCGAAACCAGTTCGCGCACAATCTCTTCGGAGAAGACCACACCGGTGGGGTTGGAGTAGTTCGGCACCGCCCACAGACCCTTGATCTGCGGGTCGTTTGCCAGCAACCGCGCGATGGCATGGGTGTCGGGGCCGTCGTGACGCATCGGGATGGTGATCATCTCGATGCCGAGCGCCTCGGTGATGGCGAAGTGCCGGTCGTAGCCGGGGGCGGGACACAGCCACTTGATCGGCTCGTCGGAGGCCCAGCGGCGCGGGGAGTCGGGGGTGCCGTAGAGCATCGAGAAGACGATGATGTCGTGCATCATCTCGAGGCTGGCGTTGTTGCCCGCCACCAATTGGTCGACGGGGATGCCGAGCAGTTCACCGAAGATCGCGCGCAGTTCGGGCAGGCCGGTGAGGCCACCGTAGTTGCGGCAGTCGGTGCCGGTGCCGTCGCGGAAGTCGCCGTCGCCGGGTAGGGCCAGCAGCGGCGAGGAGAGGTCTAGTTGTTCCGGTGACGGCTTACCTCGGGTGAGATCCAGCGTGAGCTTCTCGGTCTTGAGCGTCGCGTAGTTCGCGGTCTGGGACTCGTGCTCGGACACGAGTTCCGCGTGGCTCATCAAACCGATCTGCGTTTGCCGGGGCATCCTGGGCAGCCTTTCGAAGCAGCAAGGTGGGTGTACCCGCAACGTTACCCGGCGGTTGCCGGGAATCGGCAGGGTATCCAGGGAGGATGGGCTCGCACGCTGCGAAGGTGTGCAGCGGAGTCCGGAAATTTAAGGGGACCCCGCGCACCCGGCAGAGCCCGTTGACCCTTGCTGCCTTCCGGCCCTGGGGGAGTTCACAGGATGCGCGCCGCGCGGGATCCGTCGGCCAGTGTAGCCGCAATCGCGCGTACTAGCGATTTCGGGGTTCGAACAGCAGGTCGGCGGCCCGGATGAGCACCTCGACGCGGGTGCGGCCCTCGTGATCGGCGGCGAGGAAGTGCCCGCCGATCACGGCGCAGAAGGCGAGCAGGGCGCGGGCTTCCACTTCGTCGGGATCATCGCAGAATTCGCCGATCGTCTCGCGCAGCAATGCCATTCGCGCGTTGTCGACGCGACGCAGGCGAGCGGCGACGTCGTCGTCGCGGCGGGCCCAGTCGCGGACGGCCAGATCGATGGGCAGCAGCCGGTGATCGGAGAGGGTGAGGACACCGGCCATGCGCGCCCGGTTCTTGGGGTCGAGGCCGGCGTGGTCGACCTTGGCGAGCACCTCGTCGACCGCCTCGCGCTCCCACGCTTCCAGCATCGCGGTCAGCAGGGCCTCGCGGTCGGCGAAGTAACCGTAGAAACCGCCCTTGGTGACGCCGATGCGTTTGGCGAGCGCTTCCACCCGCACCGCGTCGACACCCGAGCCGGCGAGCACGTGCAGCCCCTCTTCGATCCACCGTTCGCGTGGTGTTCGCGCGACGCCCACGTGTGCTCCGTTTCTGCTCGCCCGACGACGGAACAACCAGTGTACGTAGGCGTATAGATACGTCATCCCCTGCCGAAGCTGGCTACGATCAGTGCGACATCGGCAAGGGGGGTCCCGGTTCCCCATGACTACGAGGGGGTTCCGCGCGTGACCGGCCCGAACCAGCAACCGCCCGGCGGCGACGTACCGCCGTCCGACCCGACTGTGCAGTGGTGGGAACGCCCAGGCCCCGAGTCGGGTCAGCCACCACAGCAGGCCGATCCGACCATCCTGCGCGGCGACATCGGCACGCCCGGCCCCTACACCGCGCCGCCCGCACCGCAGCACAGCGGCGCCAACCCCTACACCGCTCCCCCGGCGGCGACGCCGTATCAGAGCGGTGCCAACCCGCAGCCCTACACCGGCATGCCGTACCAGGCAGGCGCCACCGCACAGCCGTTCGCGGCGCCGCCGCAGTACCCGGCCCAGCAGTGGGGCACGCCGCCGCGCCCGCCGTCGTCGGGCAACAAGGCCGTGTGGTGGATCGTCGGCGGCGCGGTGCTGCTGGTCGGCGTGCTCGTGATCGGCCTCATCGCCTTCGCCGCGAACAAGGCCGACGAGACCAACCCGTTCGGTCCCAACCCGTCCGAATGGGAAGGCGACTACGCCTTCCAGAAGGGCAAGAACGCCTGCGACCTGATCGACCTCACGGTGCTCAACCAGTGGTCCTCGACCAGGGAGACGACCACGCACACCGAGCGTGAGCCCTCGGAGTACGGCGGTGGCGGCTCCTACAACTGCGATGCCAAGAACCAGGACTCCGGCCGCAGCGGCACCGGCGCGAAGATCTCGCTCGAGGTGGCGTTCAAGTCCAGCTACGAGACCGAATCGGACTACTCGCGCTGGAAGGGCTACGACACCAAGACCACCGGCAAGGACTACGACCACGGCCCGCTCAGCGGCCTGGGCACGGAGGCGTACTACGCCTACGAGCAGCGCATCTACGGTTCCATCCCGAACGACTACATCTACGTGGTCGCCGCGCACGACAGCAATATCTCGGTGAAGGTGGAGATCGAGGTGGACAAGATGGGCAGTGTCGACAAGTCGACCCTGCGCTCGGCCGCCGAAACCCAGGTCCGCAAGGTCCTGACCGCACTGAAGAAATAGCAGGTCAACGCGGTGAGATGGGGGCCGGTTTGGCATCGGCCCCCGTCGACCCGCTATGCTGCTCCACGGAGGATTCGCCTAGTGGCCTATGGCGCTCGCCTGGAACGCGGGTTGGGTTAACGCCCTCAGGGGTTCAAATCCCCTATCCTCCGCCACAGCAGGGCCCTGATCGGTTCGCCGGTCAGGGCCCTGTTCGTTTTGATCCGGTGGATCTGTCGGTGGGTATCCGTAGAGTGACCCCCGATGGTGCGGGAGACCCCCACCGCACCCGACCGCCGTCGTCGCCGCGATAAATCGCGCGTGCAGACACAGCGGAACTGGGTATTAAAGGCTTCGTGCCCGTCGAAACCGACGGCGCACACCGGCCGGCGCCGAGAGCGCCGACCGAACACACCAAGAGGAAACTTTCGTGAGTACACCTGACACGACTATCGGTCGCGACACGGCGGGCCCGATCCGGCTGATGCTGCGCGACCGCAAGACGGCACCCGGCCCGATCGACGGCGCCTGGTGGCCGCGCACCGACACGCCGATGACCGAGATGCACCAGCTGGTCACCGCGGTCGGACCGCAGATCGGCAAGCTGGCCCAGCTCGGATTCGACTGGACCGCCGACGAACCCGGCGCCGACGAGGCCGCGCGCATCATGCACCTGGTCGGCAGCAACGGCGCGAGCCTCGCGCTGCTCGTCATCCCCGCCTCCACCGAGGCGGCCGCCGCGCGCAGCCAGATGCGCTGGGCCGCGGGCAAGCCACGGATCCAGGACCCGGCCCCGGCTGACACCGCCGCCGACGGACCGCGCACGCTGATGGGCGCGATCTGAGTCAGCGGTCGCTGGTGTAGGTCGGGTCGAAGTCGCGCGGTGTGCCGCGGCGGCTGAGCAACCGGTCGAACCATTCACCGAGAATGACGCCCGCCGCGAGCGCGCAACCGACACCGAAGGCACCGAGGATCTGCCCGAATCCGAGCAGCGTTTCGTCCTCGAGCAGGGCGTACAGCCCTCGGTACACCTTCAGACCCGGCAGCAGCGGCGTGATGCCCGCGGCCGCGACGACCAGCGGCGGAGTGAGCGCGCGCCGCGCCATCAGACCACCGGCCATGCCGATCAGCGTGGCCGCGGCACCCGAGGCGACGACCGGTCCGAACCCGATGTCCTGGACCACGAGGTAGGCCACGGTGCCGCCCGCGCCGCTGAGAGCTGCCGCGAACAAGGCCCGCCGCTCGGCATAACAGGCCATCGCGAACGCGACAGCCGCAACCGCACCGGCGCTGAGTTTGAGCGCGAGGAACTCGGTATCGCGACCGGCGTTCGCCGCGATCTCGGGCACCTCGATCCCGAGAATGGTCGAAATCCGCAGTGCCAGACCGATGCCCGCGACGATGCCGCCGGTCATCATCACCACTTCGAGCATGCGGGCCGCGGCGGTGACCGGCGCACCGGTGATGGCGTCCTGCACCGAACCGACCAGTTGCAATCCGGAGAGCAGCACGGTGATACCCGCCGCCACGATGAGCGCCGCATCGGCTCGCCATTGGTCACTGAACGCGGCAAGCGCTATCGCCGGCGTCGAGGCGATGACGCCACCGATCATGTTCTGGAAGAACAACGGCAAACCGAGCTGATGCAGCGCCCGGTTCACCAGGTCGATGACGGCGGTCGTCGCGAAACTGATCACCGCGAGTATCACGCCACCGCCGAGCAGCACCGCGATGGCCGCGGCGAGCAGCGACCAGCCCGCCGTCGACACCCAGCGCGGATACGGGTGCCGAGCGGAGACGATCTCGTCGAGCGCGGCGTGCGCGTTCTCCACCGGAACCACCTGGGTGCGGATGCGCCGGGTCAACCGGTCGACGGCGGCGAGGCGGGTGAAGTCGAGCGAGCGGTACTTCACCACCCGCATATCGCTGGCCGGCGGCAGGTACGGGCCGCGGTCGGCCCAGATGCGGATGGCGTCGAAGGTGACGTCGATATCGCATTTGTCCAGACCGTAGGTGGAGGCGATGAAGCGCACCTGCGCGGAGGTGTCGCCGACACCGGTACCGGCGGCGAGCACCACCTCACCCACCCGTACCGCCAGATCGAGCACCTGCGACACCTCGGCGTCGTCGGTGAGGTCGATCGGCCGCAGCGGAGTGGGCGCGGCGACGATGTTGTCCGCGGTCGCGCGTTCGAGCGGACGCCAGAACGGGCGGCGCAGGCGCAGACGCGGGCGCGAACCGAGGCGTCCGAGGGACGAATCGTCGCCGTCCGCCGTGTGCTCCGCTGTCATACTTCGACCGTAACGGCGTTTCGTGCCGGTTCGCCGCCTCGTCACGAGTTCGTCAACGTGTCGTTCGTAACTCCCCGCGACCTGCTCAGATGTCGTCGATCAGACCCGTGCTGTACGCGGTGGCCGCCAGGTGCTGCAAGCAGCGTGGTCCGCACCCGTCGTGCTCGGTCAGCACGAAACGGGCCTGCTGGAGCGAAGAGATGGGAGAATCGGCCACGCAGTCGGCATGTGCGGTGCGCCAGTGATGTTCGATATCGCCGGTGACGACCCGTGGCGGCGGGTCCGGCGCGGATGTGTCGGGCAGGGTGTGACGGTAGGGGCCGGCAATGGAGGCGATGACTGTATGAACACCGGGACGGGGAAGGTGATTCAGGAGCGGCGGCGGTTGCTCGGGCTGTCGCAGCCCGCGCTCGCCACCGCCATCGGGGTGAGTTCGCGGCAGATCACCCGGTACGAATCCGAGGAGCAGTCGCCGACCCTTCCGGTCGCGATCCGGTTGGCCGACGCGTTGCGCATCTCGCTGGCGGAACTGGCCGGGATCGTCGACAACCGGGTCGACCTGGCGGGCCGCTGGTGGGCAGCCTGGCAGAAGGCGGCGAAACACGGCGACGAGGTCGAGGTAGCGGAGGTGACGATCCGGCACGAAGGCGACCACCTGCTGCTCGACACCGCCGAAACCGCTGCGGCCGAGGACGATCCGGGGCCCGGCGTGCGTGGTGAGATGCGGGTATGGGACGGCGACGCGATCACCGGCTGGGTGCGTGGCATGGATGTCGCCTTCCCGGTCGGCACCATCTACTACTCGCTGCACCCCCAGGGCGCTCATGCGGTGGGCTCGTGGACGACGAAGTCCGGCCCCGACGGTGTGGTGCGCGGCTGGAGCGCGCTGGCCAGGGAGAAGTCCGACGCCGAGAAGCTCCTGCTGGAGATGTTGCGCGGCGACGGTGTCGTCGAATCGTGGCCGGGTGCCCGCTCGGACTGAATCCTGCGGCGGATGTCGGCGACGGTCGGACGGCCGGTGACGGTCTCGGCGGGCGGTAGTAACAGCAGGTACCGGGTGAGTGCCCCGAATCCCAAGAGGCCGACGGCAATCCACAGGTAGACGTCCATGCTTTCCCCTCCGAACGTGTCAGTGCTGCACGGGTGGCGCGGTATGGTTCTGGTGAAGCCGCCAGGGGAAAGTATGGTCACTGTCAAGACCTTTTGGACAGCAAAAATCGTCTACAAACGTCTACAGTTCTCTACGACGGCTGCATGTCCAGTCGGGGCGAGCAGGGGAGACTCGTAGGCGCGCGGTTGCGGCGGCTGCGGGAAGAAGCCGGATTGTCCTTGGCGGGGTTGGCCACCCGCGTTCCGTACAGCCGGGCCGCGCTCGGCCACTACGAAACCGGCACGCGCGCCGCGCCTTCCGAGGTGATCGACTGGTACGAGCGGGTGCACGCCCAGGCGGTGCCCGCCCTCCCCCGCGTGCGGCGCGATCCGCGTGCGGCCGACGCGGCACTCGCCACCGCCATCGCGCAGCGGACCGGCCGCCCCCTCATCGAGATCGGCCGCCCGCACCAGGGTGATTCGGGGTACTTCTGCCCGTTCCGGATCGACGGGTTGATCGAGGGCGAGGCTGCGGGCACCGATGCGACCACCGCGCTGCGTTCGGCGCTGCGGGCGATCGGCGACGAACTGGGGCGGGCCGGCAAGCGTTAGCCACGCACGGCGTCCACCGCTTCCGCGAGCAGGGCCAGGTACCGATCGGGATCCGGCACGGCCGCTTTGTCGGAATGCACGGAGAGCGTGATGGTTTCGCCGAGTCCGTGGATGCCGTGGGTCAGGTGCATGACGGTGCCGAGCGCCGGAAATCCGCCGGTGAACAGGACCGGTGCGCCCGCGAAGGTGAGGTCGGCGGCGCCACGGTTCACGCTGGAGACGACGGTGTTGCCGTCGATCGTCCGCGGGGGCGTGTCGAGGTCGGCGCGGGCGACGTCACGCACCGCGAACAGCGCGGGAACGGTTTCACCGACTTGATCCTGCACGGCGAGAAGCGGATTCAGCGCGCGTTCACGACGGGTTCGCAGTTCGTCGGCGATCAGTTCGGCACGGACGCGCAGGTCTGGTTCCTCGATGTGCAGGTCGATGGAAAGACCTCGGTAGTTGTTGTGCGCGTTGCTCGATGCGGGCACGGCCATCGGCAGCGCGGCACCGAGGCGTTCCGGTGCTCGACCGTGCTCGGTGAGGTAGGTGGTGAGTGCGCGCGAAATCGCTGTCAGCGCAAGCACTGTCACTGTGACGTGCGCGCGGCGCAGCGCGTCCGCGGGGACGACGAGCATGCGGACCTGATGATCGAGCGCCGCGACGGGCCGCATCGTGTTGAGCGCACCGGGCGTGAAGCCGGTTGTGGGCGCGGGCACTTCGCCGACGGCGGTGCGCTCGGCGAGTTCCCGTTGGGCACGGCCCGCCGCCAGACCACGGCGGAACGTCGCGATCAGCTGCTGGGGAAAACGTAGTACCCCAGGCACACTCGGATCCATCCATCCACAGAGTTGTCCCCAGTAATCCACAGGCCTCACCGGCGTTTTCACAGGATCTACTCGGTGTTTCACCGAGTTATCCACAGGCGCATCAGGAAGCCTGTGGACAAACAGGGATCTGGTGAGTGCGGCCGCACGGGTGCCGTCGGCGAGAGCATGGGAGATCTGAACCACCGCCACCAGCGACGGCCCGGTCGACATCGGCGCATCACGGACACCACGAAAAACATGCAGCCGCCAGGGCCGTTCGGTGGCGTCGACACCGGTACCCAGAAGTTCGCCGAGCCGGTCGAGCAGAGTGGGCCACGGCAGGCCGTCGGGCCGGTGGGCAATGAATTGCTGGGGAATGAATTCGGCCGGAATCCAGTGCGGATAGTCGAGGTCGCGCGCGGTCTCGCGCAACCGGCGGCACAGATCGGGAATGAGCGCTACGCGTTCGGCAACCGCGGCGCGCAGTTCCTCAGTAGGAGTGGGGGTTTCGGCGAAACAGTAGAGCAAGAACACATCATTGGCGGTGCGGCGCGACAGCCAGAACATCGTCGCGTCGCGCGGGGCCATTCTGGTCACCCGGCCACGATAGGCCACGCCGAGAGAAGGCCCCGAGTCCTATCGACCCGGGGCCCGAACTGCCCGGTTCAGGCGCATCGGCGGTTCAGCCGCGCGCGAACTGTCCTGCGGTGACGTCGGCGAGAAACGCTCGCCACGCTCCTGGTCCGAAGGCCAGCACGGGGCCACGCCCGTGATCCTTGGTGTCGCGGACCGCGATCTCGCCGCCGGTGAGAAAGGCGACTTCCACGCAGTTTCCATCGGGACCGCTGTAGGTGCTCTTGCGCCACACAGCGCCCGTCACATCAACCTCCACAGCACTTGCTCCTTTGCATCAGTGAGAACGGGATAACACCGCCGAATCGGTTCAGCATTTCCGATTTCCGGCGCGACCGACGAGTTACTTCGTGGCACCCACAGCACTGCCACCCGGAACGCGCAACCGATCGGCACGAACCAGCGCATGAGGCGTTTCCGCCTCCGGGGGCTGCCCCCGCGGAAGAAACAGTAGCAGGTCTTCCGCAAGTTTGCGGATGAGAATTTGCTTTCTCATATCCGTTTGCCAAGCTTGCGAAGGTTTGCGTTTGCGGCGGCATTGCCAGGCCCTCCTACCCATTCACCACGGGCTTGACACATGCGGATTTACTTCCATGTGATTGGTTCGTGATACGTCACATTCCTGCTCGCCTCACAGGCCACATCAGCACCATCCGAAGTGGACGTGGATCATGGGGGAATGATCTCCCGTGACCGCGACGCCGCAGGTCGTGCCCGTAACGACCGCCCACGCGACCGACTGGGCCGACCACTGCCGCCCGGCAGTGCCGGAGTCGCCCGAATTCCCGACGATCTCGAGTTGACCCCCCAGCAAACTCTGACCTTCGCCCAGCAACTGCTGGACGACGGATTGGCATTCAACGCACACGAGGTTTTGGAGGCGGCCTGGAAGAACGGGCCGGTTGCCGAGCGGATGCTCTGGCAAGGTCTTGCCCAATATGCCGTCGGCCTGACCCACATCCAGCGTGGCAACGCCAAGGGTGCGACCACGCTGCTGCGGCGCGCCTGCGAGCGGCTCGGCGCCTACCCGGCGAATGCCCAGCAGCACGATGTCGACCGTGCGGGCCTGATCTCCTACGCCGAACAGCTGCTCGACGCCGTCGAAGGCGGCGCCCAGCTCACCGACGAACAGCTGCGGCCGAGGCTGCGCCGCACGACCGACTAGGATCGGACAGGTGTCCAGTTCACCAGGTGCAGGCCGCTACGCCCCGAGCCCCTCGGGCGAGCTCCACCTGGGCAATCTGCGCACCGCCATCCTGGCCTGGCTCTACGCCCGCACCACCGGGCGCGCGTTCCGGATGCGCATCGACGACCTCGACCGCGTCCGCCCGGGCGCGGCACAACGCCAGCTCGACGACCTCGCCGCCATCGGACTCGACTGGGACGGCCCTGTCCTGCGGCAATCCGACCGGCTCGCGGTCTACGAGTCGACGATCGAGGAACTCACCGCGGCCGGGCGCACCTACGAATGTTTCTGCACCAGACGTGAAATCCAGCAGGCCGCCGCCGCACCGCACGGGCCGATGGGGGCCTACCCCGGCACCTGCCGCACCCTCACCGACGCACAGCGTGCCGCTCGCCGGGCCGAAGGCCGTTCGCCCGCAGTGCGATTGCGTGCCGACGTGACCGACTACGAGATCACCGACCTGCGCCACGGCCGCTACCGAGGCGCCGTCGACGATCTGGTGCTGCGCCGGGGTGACGGCATCCCCGCCTACAACCTCACCGTCGTGGTCGACGACGCCGCCCAGTGGGTGGATCAAGTGGTGCGCGGCGACGACCTGCTGCCGTCAACCCCCCGCCAGGCCTATCTCGCCGACCTGCTCGGCCTGCCACTGCCCACCTACGCCCATGTTCCGTTGGTACTCAATACCGAAGGCAGAAGACTCGCCAAACGCGATGGGGCGGTGAGCCTTTCCGACCAGATCGCGCTCGGCAACACGCCCGGCGACGTGCTGGCGGCGATCGCCGATTCACTCGGATATGCCGCTCGCACAACGGCAGAGCTCCGCGCGGTTTTCGACCCGGCGCGCATCCCGGAGAAACCATGGATACTCGAGCCTATCGGGTTGTTCCAACCAGACCGATGTCCGTAACGTACGCAACGACCGATCTACTGATCACGACGAGGACGAATTTATGACCAGCGGTGGTTACGACCCCAATCAGTACCCGCAGGGCGGTCAGCCCGGCGGCTACGGCCAGGACCCCTACGGCCAGCAGCAGCCGGGATACGGACAGCAGCAGCAGCCTTACGGTCAGCCGACTCCCGGATACGGCCAGCCGGTGCCCGGTTACGGGCAGGCCGACCCCTACGGTCAGCAGCAGCCCGCCTACGGCCAGCAGCCGTACGGGCAGCCGCAGCCCGGTTACGGTGCCGACCCGTACAACCAGCAGGGTTTCGGTGGCGCACAGGCAGGTGACCTCGGTACCCGCCTCGGCGCGAGGGTCATCGACGGTTTCATCATCGGTATTCCGCTGGGAATCCTGAACTTCGTCCTCGGTATGGCACTGATGGACAGCCCGTTCCTCGCAGGCATCATCCTGTGGGTGATCATGGGCATCGCTTACGTGGGCTACAACGTGGGCTTCGAAGTGACGCAGGGCACCACCCTCGGCAAGAAGCTGCTCGGCCTGCGGGTCGTCGCCCCCGGTGGCGCGCCGAAGCTCACCCCGGAGGCCTCGCTCAAGCGCAATATCTTCCTTGCGCCCCTGGCCATCTACTGCCTCGGTGGCCTGGTCACCACCGGCCTTTCCATCTACATCGCGGTCACCATCAACAACGACCCGAACAAGCAAGGCTGGCACGACAAGCTCGCGGGCGGAACCCAGGTCGTCAAGGGCTGATTCAGCTCCGACCTGCGAAAACACCAAGGGGCGCTTCCGGATTCCGGAAGCGCCCCTTGTGTTTGTCCGCGAAAGTCAATAGGTGGACGAAGAATCCATCCCGCCGACCACACCGAGGACCACCACGAAAACGATGTAGAGCAGCCAGAGCACCAGGGAGATGGCACCGATCCAGATGCCGGCCTGCGCCATCCCCTTGCCTTCACCCCCGCGTTCCTTGATCTGGTTGATCGCCATCACACCGAGAATGATGCCGACCACCGAACCGACACCGCAGCTGCACAGGCCGATCAGCGACGACACCAGGGCACCGATGGCAAGACCGTTCGTGCCCTGCGGCTGCGGGTACGCACCGTACGGGTTGTAGGCCCCGGCCGCCGGGTACCCGCCGTACTGCGGCTGCTGCGGATACTGCGGAGCGGCAGGCTGCTGATAGTTCGGGTACTGCGGCTGCGACGGCGGCTGCTGCTGCGGGTATTGCGGCGCGGACTGCTGCGGATTGGACGGGTAGCTCGAAGGCTGCGACGGCGGGGCGGTCGGGTACTGCGGCACCGAACCCGGCGCGCCGGACTCCGGTGACACGCCGGAACCGCCGTACTGCTTCCACCACTCGTCGGAATCGCCGGGATTCGTCATTGCTACAGACTATGGCATGCGTGGTTGGAGCGCTGGCGCGCTCGAGCGGGGCCCTTCGGGCGCCTGAGGGAGGATGTAACCCGTGACTGATGCAAACTCGCTCGACAAACCCGCCGAATCTGGGCACCCCGCGCCGGAGCATGCGGCATTCGCCCAGGTAGCGCGGGGGTTCTATCCGGTAATCGTCGCCGTGTTCACCGCGACGCTGATCATTTCCAACATCTGCGCCACCAAGGGCGTGGAGTTCTTCTCCGGCAGTTCGGTCGTGCTCGGCCCGCTGCAGATCCTGCCGATCGCCACCGACGGCGCCTTCTTCCTGTTCCCCCTGGCCTACATCCTGGGTGACGTGCTCAGCGAGGTCTACGGCTTCCGCGCCACTCGCCACGCCATCTACACCGGTTTCGCGGCGCTGCTGCTCACCGTCGGCTGCTTCTTCGTCGCCGTCCGGCTGCCTGCCGCCGGTTTCTACGAGAACCAGGAAGCGTTCCGCACCGTCCTCGGCACCACCCCGCAGCTGGTGCTCGCCGGGCTCGCCGGGTACTTCGTAGGCCAGTTGCTGAACTCGGCGACGCTGGTGTTCATCAAGGAACGCACCAAGGAGAAGCACCTGTGGGCCCGGCTGATCGGGTCGACCGTGGTCGGCGAGTTCGCCGACACCCTGATCTTCTGCTCGATCGCCGCCCCGGCGATCGGCATCGACACCTGGCAGTCGTTCGTCAACTTCGTGATCGTCGGCTTCATCTGGAAGACGGTGTGCGAGGTGCTCGTCCTCCCCATCACGTACCGCGTCATCGCGATCCTCAAGAAGAAGGAGCCGACCTACGCCCCGGCGCAGGTCGACGCCCTCCACGACTAGGCCGCACGCTGACAGCTGGGCACTTGATCACCACGCTCTGGTGGCGTTCGTCTCTCGGCCGATGCCGCCATCAGCGCGTGGTCCAGGTCTACTCCCCCGGCGCTTTGATGCGGCCTTGCCACTGGCCGAGGAATTCCTTTTTGAACTCGTCGAAGTAGCCGCCTTCGATGCTCGCCCGGATCCGGTCGACCAGGCGGACGGTGAACCGCTCGTTGTGGATGGTGCACAGCGTCGCCGAGAGCATCTCCTTGGCCTTGAACAGGTGATGCAGGTAGGCGCGGGTGTAGTTCGCGCAGGTGTAGCAGTCGCAGTTCTCGTCGATGGGGGTGAAATCGCGGCGGAAGCGGCTGGTGTTGATGTTGAACCGGCCTTCGTCGACGTAGATCGCCGCATTGCGCGCCACTCGCGAGGGGTTCACGCAGTCGAAGGTGTCGGCGCCGTTCTCGATGGCGACGAACATGTCCTCGGGCTCGCTGATGCCGAGCATGTGCCTCGGCTTGGCCTCGGGCAGCTCGTCGCAGCACCAGCCGACGATGGTGCCGAGATTGTGTTTCTCCAGCGCACCGCCGATGCCGTACCCGTCGAATTCTGTTCCGCCACTGCCCCGGATCGATTCGAGTTCACGACAGGCCTTGCGGCGCAGGTCTTCGTACTGCGCGCCCTGGATCACCGCGAACAGCGCCTGGTACGGCCGGTGCGTGCGGGCGGCGGTGAGCCGTTCGTGCTCATCGATGCAGCGTTGCGCCCACTCGTGCGTGCGCTGCAGCGACTTCTCCTGGTAGCCACGGGTATTCATCAGGGTGGTGAGTTCGTCGAAGGCGAACATGATGTCGGCGCCGAGCTGGTGCTGGATACCCATCGACACCTCGGGGGTGAACCGGTGCTTCGAGCCGTCGAGGTGGGACCGGAAGGTGACGCCGTCGTCGTCGACAGTGGCGAGGCGCTCCTTGCCCGCCGCGATCACCTGATCGGAGCGCACCCCGACGGCCTCCATCGCGAGCACCTTCTTGAAGCCGACACCCAGCGACATCACCTGGAAGCCACCGCTGTCGGTGAAGGTCGGCCCGGCCCAGTTCATGAACTTACCGAGCCCACCCGCCTCGTCGACGATGTCGGACCCCGGCTGCAGATACAGGTGGTAGGCGTTGGCGAGCAACGCCTGCGCCCCCAGCTCCTTCATCGTCTCCGGCAGCACCGCCTTCACCGACGCCTTGGTCCCCACCGGAATGAAGGCAGGCGTCGCGATCTCCCCGTGCGGGGTACCGATCACTCCGGTACGCCCATGCCGGCCCCCGTCGAGACGGGTGCCTACCGTGAAGGAGAATTCGCTGCTGTCGGCCACCCGCCCATGGTGCCAGCCACGCACATCCCGACCTCGAGGAGGGATCGCCGACTCGAGCGCGCCAGCGCTCAATCCAACACAGCCGCGAACTGGGCGTTGTAGAGGCGGTAGTAGGCGCCGCGTTCCTCGAGCAGGCGTTCGTGGTTGCCGTGTTCGACGATGCGGCCCTTCTCCATCACCACGATCAGGTCGGCGTCGCGAATCGTCGAAAGCCGGTGGGCGATGACGAAACTCGTGCGGTCGCGGCGCAGCGCGGCGGTGGCGTGCTGCACGAGCAGTTCGGTGCGGGTGTCGACCGAGCTGGTCGCCTCGTCGAGGATCAGGATCGACGGCTTGGCCAGGAACGCGCGGGCGATGGTGATGAGCTGCTTCTCACCGGCGCTCACCCCGCCGCCTTCCTCGTCGATCACCGTGTCGTAGCCGTCGGGCAGCGAGTGCACGAACCGGTCGACATAGGCGGCGCGGGCGGCGGCGATGATGTCGTGCTCCGAGGCGTTCGGATTGCCGTAGGCGATGTTCTCGCGGATGGTGCCCTGGAACAGCCAGGTGTCCTGCAACACCATGCCGATGCGCGAACGCAGGTGGTCGCGGGTGATGGTGGTGATGTCGACGTCGTCGATGGAGATGGTGCCCGCGTCGATCTCGTAGAAACGCATCAGCAGGTTCACCAGCGTGGTCTTGCCCGCACCGGTCGGGCCGACGATGGCGATCACATGACCCGGGTCGGCCACCAGCGAAAGCCGTTCGATCACCGGGGTTTCCGGGTCGTAGCCGAAGGACACCGCGTCGAACTCCACCCGGCCGCGGTCGACCGGGCGCGAGTTCTCCACCAGCGGGTCGGGGCTCTGTTCCTCGGCGTCGAGGATCTCGAAGATCCGCTCGGCCGAGGCCACCCCGGACTGCAGCAGGTTGGCCATGGCGCCGATCTGGGTGAGCGGCTGGCTGAACTGGCGCGAGTACTGGATGAAGGCCTGCACCTCACCGAGCGAGAGGTTGCCGGTGGCCACCCGCAGGCCGCCGACCAGCGCGATGAACACGAAGTTCACGTTTCCGAGGAACATGATCGCGGGCATGATCAGGCCGGAGATGAACTGCGCCTTGAAGCTGGCGTTGTAGAGCTTGTCGTTGCGCTCGTCGAACTCCCGGCCCACTTCGCGGCTGCGGCCGAACGCGGTGATGATCTCGTGGCCGGTGTAGGCCTCTTCCACCGAGGAGTTCACCTCACCGGTGTATTTCCACTGGTTCACGAAGTGCGGCTTGGACCGTTTGGCGATCTGCGCGGTGACGACGATGGCCGCGGGCACCGTGAGCAATGCGATCAGCGCCAGCAGCGGCGAGATCCAGAACATCATGATCAGGATGCCGACCACGGTGAACAGCGAGACGAGCAGCTGGCTCATGGTCTGCTGCAGGCTCTGGGAGACATTGTCGACGTCGTTGGTGACGCGGCTGAGCACGTCGCCGCGCGGTGCGGTGTCGAAGTAGCGCAGCGGTAGGCGGTGCAGCTTGTTCTCCACGTCGTCGCGCAGGCGTTTGACCGTGCGGTTGATGACGACGTTGAGAAGATAGCCCTGCAGCCAGCCGAACACCGCCGCGACCACGTACAGCACGAGGACCAGCGTGAGCACCCGGCCGACAGCACCGAAATCGATACCGGTGCCGGGGATCACGTTCATGGCCGAGAGCATGTCGGCGCGGGTGTTCTCCCCGCGCTGACGCAGCATCTCGACGGTTTCGTCCTTGCTCAGCCCCGCCGGTAGTTGCTTGCCGACGAACCCGTCGAACACCAGGTTGGTCGCCTTGCCGAGCAACCACGGGCCGAGCGTGTTGAGCACCACCGAGGTGACGACGAGCGCGATGATGACCGCGACGGAGAACTTCTCCGGCGCGAGTCTGCGCAGCAGCCGCTTCAGCGACGGAACGAACGATTTCGGTTTCGTACCCGGGGCGCCGGGGACGGGTCCACCCGGCCTCATCGAGCCTCCTCCACACTGAGCTGGGACTCGACGATCCCGCGGTACTCCGGGCACCGCTGCATCAGCTCGTCATGGGTGCCGAGGCCTGCCATCGCGCCGTCCTCGAGGACGACGATCTGGTCGGCGTCGCGAATGGTCTGGATCCGCTGGGCCACGATGATCACCGACGCGTCGGCGGTCTCGGGTTTCAGCGCCGCGCGCAACCGGGCGTCGGTCGCCACGTCGAGCGCGGAGAACGAATCGTCGAACAGGTAGATGCGCGGCTTACGCACCAGCGCGCGGGCGATGCACAGGCGCTGACGCTGACCGCCCGACACCGTCGTGCCGCCCTGGGCGACCGGGGTGTCGAGGCCCTGCGGCATCTCGCGCACGAAGTCGGCCGCCTGGGCGACCTCGAGCGCGTGCCAGAGCTCGTCGTCGGTGGCGTCGGGTTTGCCGTAGCGCAGGTTGCTGGCGACGGTTCCGGAGAACAGGTACGCCTTCTGCGGCACCAATCCGATTCCGCCGCGCAGTGTTTCGAGGTCGAGGTGCCGTACGTCGGTGCCGCCCACGTACACCGCGCCGTCGGTGACATCGATCAGGCGCGGGATCAGATTGACGAGCGTGGTCTTGCCCGCACCGGTGGAGCCGACCACGGCCGTTGTCGTTCCGGGCGCCACCTGGAAGCGGATGGCGCGCAGCACCGGCTTCTCCGCACCGGGGAAGGCGAATTCGGCGAACTGCAGGTCGACGGTCGCCGGATCGCCTGCGAAGGGCTGCGGCAGGCGCGGCGGGCGCACCGAGGACTCGGTCTCGAGCACCGCGCCGATCCGGTCGGCCGAGACCGCCGCGCGCGGGGCCATCATCGCCAGGAACGAGGCCATCATCACGGCCATCAGGATCTGCATGATGTAGGACAGCATCGCGGTGAGCGAGCCGATCTGCATGGTGCCGTCGTCGACGTGATGCCCGCCGAACCAGATCACCCCGACGGCGGTGACATTGGAGATGAGCATGACGATCGGGAACATCAGCGCCATCAGCTTGCCCACGCGCAGCGAGGCATCGGTGAGCGAGGTGTTGGCCATCCCGAAGCGCCAGATCTCCTGACGTTCCCGCACGAACGCGCGGATCACCCGGATGCCGGTGATCTGCTCGCGCAGCACCCGGTTGACCCCGTCGATGCGTTCCTGCATCTGCCGGAAGCCGGGCACCATCTTCGCCACGACCAGGCCCATGCTCAGCGCCAGCGCGGGCACCGCGATGAGCAGCAGCCACGAGAGCCCGACGTCTTCGCGCACCGCCATGATGATGCCGCCGACGCACATGATCGGTGCCATCACCAGAATCGTCACCGACATCACGATGAGCAGCTGTACCTGCTGGATGTCGTTGGTGGAGCGGGTGATGAGCGAGGGCGCGCCGAACAGGCCGACCTCGCGCGCGGAGAACGTCTCGACCCGGTGCAGCACCGCGCCGCGCATGTCCCGGCCCGCGCCCATCGCCGCCTGCGCACCGAAGTACACCGACGCCGACGAGGCGATGATCTGCACGCAGCTCACCGCGAGCATCCACAGTCCGGTGGTCCAGATGTAGCCGATATCACCCCTGGTGATGCCGTTGTCGATGAGGTCGGCATTAAGGCTCGGCAGGTAGAGCATCGCGATGACCGAGACCAGCTGGAGCACGAGGACCCCGGCCAGCTGGGCGCGGTACGGGGCCGTGTAGGTCCGCAGCAGGGTGATCAACATGATGGACGCAGGCTACCGCGTGCGGCGAGGCCGCGTCCCCCGGTTATCCAGGCGTTTCACCAGGCCTGTGGATAAACCCGAACCTGTGGACAGATCACGCGTCGGCGGGAGTACGTGGCTCGCGCCGGGCCCAGGCGCCAGGATCCGCGATCAACTCATCGATGAAACCGGGCAGTCGGTCGGCGGCGATATCGGCGATCGACACGTTCTCGAGCACGGCCCGGATGTTCACCCGCAGCGCGATCCACACCCGCTGCAACGGCTCGGCCGCACCGGGGTAGCGCACGTCCTCGGGGCGCTGCCCGCGCACCGAGGCCAGCGGCGATTCCACGCCACGGATCACGTCGGCCACCGAGATCTCCTCGGCGGGCCTGCCGAGGCGGTACCCGCCGTCCGGTCCGCGCCTGCTGCGCACCAGTTCGGCGCGACGCAGCTCGGCGAGCACGGTCTCGAGGACCTTGGGCGGGATCTGCGCCGCGGCGGCGATGGCCTCGGCCTTCACGACCCCGTCGGCCGCGGCGAGCTCGAGCAACGTTCGCACCGCGTAATCGACCCTTGCGGTGATATGCACGGTCTCGAACCTACGCGGTCGCGCCGCCGGCCAGCACGGCGGTCGCCGCGTCGAGCAGCGTCTGCTCGACGAGCGCGTCGGTGGCTCCCGGCGCCAGTTCGGTCGACAGCAGCGCCACCCCGAGCACCTCGATGGCACCGGCCGCGCGCAGCATCGTCTCCGGAGTCGGGTTCGGTCCGGACAACCAGGTCCGCAGCTCGCGAGTGGGTTCCATGAGATCCGGGTAGCGGTCGGCGATGGCGTTGACGATGGCGGCGGTGTCGCGCACGCACAGCGCGCCCGCGTCGCGGTGGCGGATCATGCCGCGCAGATAGGTGCGCAGGACGGCGCGAATGCCCTCGCTGTCGTAGGGGACGGCGTCGATATCGGTGACGATGTCGCGCATGTGATCGATGATCGGGTCGATGATCGCCAGCAGCAGATCGAGCTTCGACGCGTAGTGGTAGTACAGCGACGCCTTTGTGATTCCCACCATATCGGCGACTTCGCGCAGGCTCGTCTGTTCGAAGCCTTTCGCGGCGAACAGCCGGAGCGCGGCATCACGAATCGCCTGTTTAGTGCCTCCACCTGCGGTAACGGTGTCGGCGGTGTCCCGGGCAGCCATGTGGCAATCCTCCCATGAATCGGTTGTGATCTATCCGGCGCCCATAAAATTGAGGTTGCCCCTCCGCTTACGCCGTCGGTAGTCTACCTACCGCACGGTAGACAAATCATTCGCGATGTGGAGGCGGGGACACGTGTCCGTATACCTGTACCGATGGGGAAAGTTCGCTTTCCGCCGTAAATGGATAGTGTTGCCGGTCTGGCTACTGCTGTTCGTGCTGCTCGGCGGGCTCGGCGCCACCCTCAGCAAGCCGATGAGCAACGACTTCAGCATGCCCGAGCTGCCCTCGGCTCGCGCCAACGAAATCCTCGACAAGCACTTCCCCGGCATGTCCGAACAGTTCAAGTTCGACGCCGTGGCAGGCACCTACGTGATCGCCGCGCCGGCAGGCCAGCAGCTCACCGACCCGGCCAACCGTGCCGCGATCGACGCGTTCATCGGCAAGCTCGGTGAACTGCCGATCGTCGACAAGACCAAGCCGCTGACCAACCCGATCGAGATGACCGACAAGATGGGCTGCCTGAGCAACCCTGACCCGTCGACCTGCTCGGGTGCCCCGCTCAACGTGCTCAACGAGTCCGCACCCAAGACCGTCGCCACGCTCACCGTGCCGTTCACCATCAAGAACGTCACCGACGTGACCGACGCCGAGCGCGACGCCGCCTTCGAGGTCGGCGCCGACGCCCGCAATGCGGGCCTGACCGTCGAGCTCAGCGGTTCCATCGCGATGAAGCAGGAACAGCCGAGCGGCAAGTCCGAGCTGATCGGTATGGCCGTCGCCCTGATCGTCATGGTGATCGCCTTCGGCGCCATCGTCGCCGCGGTCGTCCCGATCGTCACCGCCATCGTCGGCCTCGGTGCCGCGACCTCGACGATCATGCTCGGCACCTCCTTCATGGAAGTGCCCGGCTTCACCACCTTCCTCGCCTCGATGATCGGTATCGCGCTGTCGATCGACTACGCGCTGTTCATCGTCTCGCGCTACAAACACGAACTGTCCGTGCGTGATTCGGCCGAGGAAGCCGCCGGTACCGCGCTCGGCACCGCCGGTTCGGCCGTGGTGTTCGCCGGTCTCACCGTCATCATCGCGCTCGGCGCGCTGAGCATCGTCGGCGTGGAGTTCCTGACCTTCATGGGTCTCGGTGGCGCCATCGCCGCCGCGTTCGCGGTGCTCACCGCCGTCACCCTGATGCCCGCGCTGATGGGCGCCTTCGGCAAGTCGCTGTTCAAGCCGAAGCTGCCGCTGGTGGCCCAGCACGATCCCGAGGACGAAAACTCGGTCACCAACGGCCAGCGTTTCGCCCGCCTGATCGGCAAGGCACCGTGGGTCGCCCTGATCCTGTCGGTGGTCGTGCTCGGTGCGCTCGCCGCACCCGCCGCGGGCCTGAACCTCGGCCTGCCCGGCGAGGACAGCCTGCCCAAGACCTCGACCGTGCGTAAGGCCTACGACCTGCGCACCGAGGGCTTCGGTGAGGGCAGCAACGGTGTGCTCATGGTCGTCGCCGACCTGAGCGCCACGCCCGAGGGTCAGCGTGAGGCGGCGCTCGGCGCGCTGCGCGACAAGCTCGCCTCCTACGAGGGCATGGACTACGTCACCGAGCCGCAGTGGAGCGAGGACAAGCAGGGCGCCATGCTCAACGGCGTCCCGGTGTCCGGTCCGAACAACCAGGAAACCAAGGATCTGGTGCAGTCGGCGCGCGGCGCCGAGGCGGAGCTGCAGGCGCAGTACGGCATGCAGTACGGCATCACCGGTACCACCGCGATCTACGCCGATGTCGACCACGCGCTGCTCAGCAAGATCGTGCCGTACCTGGCGATCGTCGCCGGTGCCGCGTTCATCCTGCTGATCCTGGTGTTCCGCTCGATCCTGGTTCCGCTCACCGCGGCCCTCGGGTTCCTGCTGTCGATGGCGGCCACCTTCGGCGCCACCGTGCTGATCTTCCAGGAGGGCACCTTCGGGTTGATCGAGGACCCACAGCCGCTGGTCAGCTTCCTGCCGATCATGTTGATCGGCTTGGTGTTCGGTCTCGCGATGGACTACCAGGTGTTCCTGGTGACCCGCATGCGTGAGGAATTCGTGCACGGCCGTTCGCCGAAGGACGCCATGGTCGCCGGTTACCACCACGGCGCCCGCGTGGTCACCTCGGCCGCGATCATCATGATCTCGGTGTTCGGCTCCTTCATCATGGAAACCGACGTCACCGCGAAGTCGTTCGGTTTCGCGCTGGCCGCCGGTGTCGCCATCGACGCCTTCGTGGTCCGCATGGTGATCGTGCCCGCGCTGCTGGTGATCATGGGCAAGTGGGCCTGGTGGATGCCGAAGTGGCTCGACCGCATCGTCCCCGATATCGACGTCGAGGGCGCCAAGCTCGAGCAGCTGCGCAACTCGGGTACCGAGACGGTGAAGCACCCGGTCGCCGTCGGCTGACCACAGGTTCCCCACACGACCCCGCGATCCACCCCATGGATCGCGGGGTCGTCGCATGTGCGGGCCCGGTTGCTTGATATCGCGGTATCGCGGCACCAGACTCAGGACTAGTTCGACCCGGCTCTACTCCACGCTCTGCATCGAATCACCGAGGAGAAACCCGTGTCCGTCTATCTGTACCGGTGGGGAAGGCTGGCCTTTCGCCGCAAATGGATCGTGCTCCCCGTCTGGTTACTCTGCTTCATGGTGCTCGGCGGACTCGGTGCCCAGCTGCAGAAACCGATGACCGACGACTTCAGCATGCCGAACCTGCCGTCGGAGCGGGCGACCGAAATCCTCGACAAGCATTTCCCCGGTATGTCGGAGGCGTTCGCGTTCGACGCGGTCACCGGCACCTACGTCGTCGGCGCGCCCGCCGGCCAGAAGCTCACCGACCCGGGCAATCGCCAGGCCGTGGCGGCGATGATCGAACGGCTCGAGCAGTTGCCGATCGTCGATCACACCGAACCGATCGTCGACCCGATCACGGCCACCGAGGAAATGGGTTGCCTTACCGCGCAACCTGATCCGTCCACCTGCAGTGGCGCACCGCTCAATGTGCTGAACGAATCGGCGCCCGACACCGTCGCCTACTTCAGCGTGCCGTTCACCATCAAAGAGTTCGCCGACGTGAAACCCGAGGACCGCGAGGCCGCCTACGCCGTCGGCGACGACGCCCGCGCCGCCGGGCTCACGGTGGAGATGAGCGGCAGCCTGCCCATGGAGCAGGAGATGCCGAGCGGCAAGTCCGAGATGATCGGTATGGCCGTCGCGCTGGTGGTGATGATCGTGGCGTTCGGCGCGATCGTCGCGGCCTTCGTGCCGATCATCACCGCCGTCGTCGGCCTCGGTGCCGCGACCTCGCTGATCTTCCTGTCCACCACGGTGCTCGAGATCCCGAGCTTCACCACGTTCCTGGCCTCGATGATCGGTATCGCGCTGTCGATCGACTACGCGCTGTTCATCGTCTCCCGCTACAAACACGAACTGACCGTGCAGGATTCAGCCGAGGAAGCCGCCGGTACCGCGCTCGGCACGGCCGGCTCGGCGGTGGTGTTCGCCGGTCTCACCGTCATCATCGCGCTGGCCGGGCTGGCCATCGTCGGTGTCCGGTTCCTGACGTTCATGGGTCTGGGTGGTGCGGTGGCGGCCGCGTTCGCCGTGCTCACCGCGATCACCCTCATGCCCGCGCTGCTCGGTGCGTTCGGCAAGGCCCTGTTCAAGCCGAAGCTGCCGCTCATCGCCCAGCACGATCCCGAGGACGACAGTGTCGTCACCAACGGCACCCGTGTCGCCCGGGTGATCGCCAAGTTCCCCGCGGTGACGATGATCCTGGCCATCGTGGTGCTCGGTCTGCTCGCCGCGCCCGCGCTGAACCTGAACCTCGGTCTGCCCGGCGAGGACAGCCTGCCCAAGTCGACCACCGTGCGTAAGGCCTACGACCTGCGCACCGAGGGCTTCGGTGAGGGCAGCAACGGTGTGTTGCAGGTGGCCGTCGACCTGGCCGACACCCCCGCCGACCAGCGGCCCGCCGCGCTGAACGCGTTGCGCGACAAGCTCATGTCCTATCCCGACATGGATCTGGTCACCGAACCGCAGATGAGCTCCGACGGTGCGGGCGCCCTCATCAACGGTATTCCCAAGGCCGGTCCCAACGATCAGTCGACCAAGGATCTGGTGCAGTCGGCCCGCGATGCCGAGGCCGCGTTGCACGAGCAGTACCAGATGTCTTACGGCATCACGGGAACCACCGCGATCTACGCCGATATCGACCACGTGTTGCTGAGCAAGATCGTGCCGTACATGGCGATCGTCGCGGGCGCCGCGTTCATCCTGCTGATTCTGGTGTTCCGCTCGATCCTGGTCCCGCTCACGGCCGCGCTCGGGTTCCTGTTGTCGATGGCGGCGACGTTCGGTGCGACGGTGCTGGTCTTCCAGGAGGGCAAGCTCGGGCTGATCTCGGACCCGCATCCGCTGGTGAGCTTCCTGCCGATCATGTTGATCGGCTTGGTATTCGGGCTCGCGATGGACTACCAGGTGTTCCTGGTGACCCGCATGCGCGAGGAGTACGTGCACGGCGCCGAGCCGACCGAGGCGGTGGTGAAGGGTTATCACCACGGCGCGCGCGTGGTCACCTCGGCGGCGATCATCATGATCTCGGTGTTCGGTTCGTTCCTGCTCGAATCCGATGTCACCGCGAAGTCGATGGGCTTCGCACTGGCGGCGGGTGTCGCGCTCGACGCGTTCGTCGTGCGCATGGTGCTCATCCCCGCTCTGCTTGTGCTGCTGGGCAAATGGGCGTGGTGGATGCCCGCCTGGCTGGACAAGATCGTTCCGGATATCGACGTGGAGGGTTCCAAGCTGCGCGAGATCCACCGCAACGACCGCGAGATGGCGGCTGCGGAACTGTGAGACCCGGGCCGGGCACTCGTTCGGGTGCCCGGCCTACTTGCTCGGCTGCGGAACCTCGCATTCGGTGACCCGCGGGTTCAGCCCGATGTAGTTCCCCGGTCCCGCCGCCGCCGTGACGGCGATCGTCGCCCAATCCGAGCACTCCCTCGGGAGTTTCGAGAAATAGTGCCGCTGACCTGCGGCGAGCAGCCCTACGGCCACCCACCCGAGCACGATCAGAACCAAGAGCTTCCCCCCGAGCCCGATCCCGGACTTCGCGGGTGGCGGCACACGCCCGCGCATAATCATCGTTCCTTCCCGGATTTCGGTGTAACTCAGTCTATTACGCGAGTACTACACCGCAGGTCGGACGCAGGTGAATAGCCGTCGACAGCTCTCGATCAGCGCGTTGTGGGTTTCGCGGGTTCGCGACGGGCGGCGGCGGGCGGGCACACACCGTGCCTGATGGCGTTCGCGGCGTGAATGCCGAGTGCGAATTCCTTCAATTTCTTCCACATGAATCCATGGTCGCGAGCCGCGAAGGCCACGAGAAGTGGCGTAGATGACGACTATCGCTAAGATTCAGACATGGGTTCGACCGTGTCGGTGCTGGCCTACGACGGGATGACGGCGTTCGAGGCCGGCATCGTCATCGAGGTGTTCGGCCTCGTGTGGCCCGACATCGATCAGCCCTGGTACGAGCTGAGGATCTGCACCGAGACCCCCGACCCCATCCGGGTGATCGGCGGCGCGACCATGAGCAGCCCCTATGGTCTCGCCGACTTCGCCGCCGCCGACACCGTGGTGGTGCCGAGCGTCGCCGATCCGCGCGCCGCCACCTCACCGGAGCTGATCGAGGCACTGCGGCAGGCACATCGCAACGGGGCACGCATCGTGTCGATCTGCTCGGGGGCTTTCGCACTCGCGGCGGCCGGACTGTTGGACGGTCGCCGGGCCACCACGCACTGGCGATACGCCGACCTGCTGCGCGAGCGGTATCCCGCCGTGGTCGTCGACGCCGAACCGCTCTACACCGACGACGGCGACATCCTCACCAGCGCGGGCTGCGCGGCGGGCCTCGACCTGGCGCTGCACCTGGTGCGCACCGACATGGGCGCGTCCGTCGCGAACGCGGTCGCCCGCAGGCTGGTGATCCAGCCGCACCGCACCGGCGGCCAGGCACAGTACATCGAGTCCCCGATGCCGCCCGAACCCCTCGACGACCCGGTCGGCCGCAGCCTGGCCTGGGCCGCCGAACACATCCACGAGCCGATCGGCGTCGCCGACCTCGCCCGGGTCGCGGGCCTGTCCCAGCGCACCTACCTGCGCCATTTCGTTCGATCCACCGGCACCACCCCGAGCAAATGGCTCACCACTCAACGCATCCAGGCCGCCCTCGCGATGCTCGAAACCAGCGATGCCCCGGTGGAGGAGATCGCCACGGCCGTCGGCTTCGCCACCGCGGTCACCTTCCGCCACCACTTCGCGAAGGCCCTGCACACCTCCCCCTCGGCGTACCGCAACACCTTCCGAACCGAGCAAAGCAAAAGCCCCTCACCTGCCTGAACAGGTAAGGGGCTTGCTGGCGGTGGCGGAGGGATTTGAACCCTCGGACGGGGGTTACCCGTCACACGCTTTCGAGGCGTGCTCCTTAGGCCGCTCGGACACGCCACCGCCGACTACGGTACCGGATAGGGGGCTCGATCACTAAATCGGCTGGTCAGCGCTGGTTGCGGAAGAAGGTGTCGAGGAGGGCGACACATTCGGATTCGAGGATTCCGGCGCGCACCTGAGGGCGGTGGTTCAGGCGGCGGTCGCGGACCACGTCCCACAGGGAACCGATCGCCCCGGTCTTGGGTTCCCAGGCGCCGAAGATCACCTTCTCCACGCGGGCAAGTACCAGCGCGCCCGCACACATCGTGCACGGTTCCAAGGTGACAGCGAGGGTCGCGCCTTCGAGCCGCCAACCGTCGCCGTGGACGGCCGCGGCTTTCCGCAGGGCGAGGACTTCCGCGTGGGCGGTCGGGTCGCCGAGGGCTTCGCGGGCGTTGGCCGCGCGGGCCAGCTCACGGCCCTGCGCATCGAAGACGACGGCGCCGACCGGCACATCGCGCGGATCGGCGTCAGCGGCGGCCGCGAGCGCGGCGCGCAGCATGTCCTCTTCGGTCACTTGTGCAGTTTGTCCAGCACCGCCGCGTATTCGTCGGCGAAACCGAGGCGTTCGGCGATCAGTTTCAGCTGTTCGTCCGGGTAGAGGTCGGTGTCGGCGAGGATCACGCTGAGTACCGGTTCGGGCAGGCCGAGGTCGGCGAGTACGCCGAGGTCGCCCTCTTCCCATGGTTCGATGTCGTCGAGCTCGTCGGGGTCGACGTCGGGGATCTCGACATTGAGTGCGTCGAGGACGTCGGCGGCGATGTCGTAGTCGATCGCGGCGGTCGCGTCGGAGACGAGCAGCCGGGTGCCGCTCGGCGCGGGCCGCAGCACGATGAAGAACTCGTCGTCGACGTCGAGCAGCCCGAACACCGCACCGGAGCTGCGCAATGCCTTCAATTCGGTCTCGGCGGTGGAGAGGTCGACGAGGGCGTCGTGGCTGAGAGGACTGCACCGCCACGTACCTTCTTCGCGGACCACCGCCACGGCGAACCCTTCGACGTCGAAGTCGTCATCCGACGTCGCCCTGTTCGTGCCCGAGCGCTGTGCTGCCATGGACCAAACGGTAGTCTGTCCCGCCCGTAATGATGAACTCGTGTGCCAATCTGTTCCCGTGAGTATCGACGAGCGTGGCGCCGTATGTGTCCTCGGAACGGGTCTGATCGGCGGCTCCGTGCTGCGCGCGGCGGTGGACGCCGGGTACGAGGCGTTCGGGTACAACCGGTCGGCCGACGGCGCGCAGGCCGCCCGCCTCGACGGTTTCGACGTGTCGGGTGACCTGCCCGAGGTGCTGGGCCGGGCCGCTGCCGTCGACGCGCTCGTGGTGCTCGCGGTGCCGATGCCCGCCGTCGCGCCGGTGCTCGCGGAGGTCGCCGCCTATGCGCCGGGATGTGCGCTGACCGATGTGGTCAGCGTGAAGGGGCCGGTGGCCGACGCGGTGCGCAAACAGGGGCTCAAGGCTCGGTACGTGGGCGGTCACCCGATGGCCGGTACATCTGAATCCGGCTGGGCGGCAACCGATCCCGAGCTGTTCCGCGGCGCGGTGTGGGCTGTGGGCGTGGATGAGGGCACCCGGGTGGAGCCGTGGTCGCGGGTGGTTCGGCTGGCTTTGGACTGCGGTTCTCTCGTGGTTCCGGTCGGCGCCGAGGAACACGACCAGGCCGTCGCGCGGATCTCGCATCTGCCGCATGTGCTGGCCGAGGCGTTGGCCGCGGCCGGAGCGGGCGGGGGTGAGCTGGCGCTCGGGTTGGCGGCCGGTTCGTTCCGCGACGGGACCCGGGTAGCCGGTACCGCGCCCGACCTGGTTCGCGCGATCTGTGAACCGAATGCCGGTGCATTGGAACTGGTGCTCGACGAAACCATCGAGGCGCTGATCGCCGCGCGTGACGCTCTTCGCGCCGACGGCACGCTCGGCGAGGTTGTCGAGGCGGGTTACCGGGGGCGGTCGGCGTACGACAGCCGGGCACAATGGGAGATCACGGGGGTGACGCCCGGCGCCGACGGCTGGCTCGACGAGCTGCGGCGTGCTGGTCAGCGCGGTGGGGTGCTGCGGGCGCTGTAGTCGGTCGCGACCGTTCCGGCCGCCGTGCCCGGTCGATCAGGGCATCGGGCGGTCGGCGCCGACAGGTGGCCGCCTGCGAGGGCGGCCGGTGCCGCGGTTCAGACCCGCTCGGCCAGCCCCGGATAGTCGAGGACGAACCCTTCCGGATCCACCTTCAATGTGGCGCTCGAAACCGGGGAGAGCACGTTGATGCCGTCGGCGGCACTCGAATAGGTGAGTTCGGCCTCCTGCACCAGCAGGTCGGGCAGACGCACGTAGACGACCGGCACCTGCACGTCGCCGACGGCGTTCTGCAGGCAGAACCGGCGGATCGGCAGGGTGTTGAAGAACGGGCTGAGCACCACGTCCACATCGAGGGCGCCGGCGAAGGTCGAGCGCACGTGGGTGCCGCCCGCGTCGACGAGCCAGTAGTTCTCCTCGTCCCGCGACACCGAGGCGTGGCGTTCACCGGCGGCGGTCGTGGTGCGCAGCGACAAACGCCTGGTCGCACCCGCTTCGTCGGTGACCAGATCGTAGGAGGCGCTGAACGCCGGGTGCTCGTTGCCTGCGCTGCCGATCATCCGGCCCGCGGCCCTGATCCGGTTGCCGTTCACCGTCACCCGGACCGATTCCATCCGGGAGTTGTCGTGGGCTCGCCAGGTGAGCACCGCCGGCCACCGAGAGGCCGGTCTGTTCTCGGTGGGGCCTGCGGCCGGGCCCGGGGCTGGGGTCGTCACCTCTCTACGGTAAGCGACACCGGCCCCGGCGCTGTACAACACGAGCGCATCACACCAGCGAATCCCGCCAGGCGGCGTGCAGTCCGGCGAAGCGGCCCTGGCCTGCGATCAGCTCGGCCGGTGCGCCGTCCTCCACCACACGGCCGCCGTCGAGCACCAGCACCCGGTCGGCAATGGCGACCGTGGACAGCCGATGCGCGATGATGACGGCCGTCCGGTCCCGCAGCAGCGTCTCCAGCGCACGCTGCACGAGGCGCTCACCGGGGATGTCGAGACTCGACGTGGCCTCGTCGAGCACGATCACCACCGGATCGGCGAGGAACACCCTGGCGAAGGCGACGAGCTGACGCTGACCGGCCGATAATCGCCCACCCCTGGTTCGCACGTCGGTGTCGTATCCGTCCGGCAGCGACCCGACGAACTGGTCGAGCCCGACAGCGCGGGCCGCCGCCCGCACCTCGGCATCGGTGGCCGATGGCCTGCCGAGCCGGATGTTGTCGGCGATCGTGCCGGAGAACAGGTACGCCTCCTGCGTGATCATCACGACGTGCCTGCGCAGCTCGGTGTCGGCCAGTTCGCGCAGGTCGACACCGTCGAGGGTGATGGTGCCGCCGGACGGGTCGTAGAACCGGGTGAGCAGCTTGGCCAGCGTCGACTTGCCGGCCCCTGTGGCACCGACCAGTGCGACGATCTGCCCGGCCGGAATGTCGAGGTCGAATTCGGGCAGCACCGGCGAGGCCGCGTCGTAGCCGAACCACACCTTGTCCATCCGCACCGCACCGGTGGGGTGATCGACCGTCACTGGTTCGACCGGTTCCGCGACCGCCGGTTCCTCCTCGAGCACACCGGAGATCTTCTCCAGTGCGGCCGCGGCCGACTGGTAGGAGTTGAACACCTGGGCCAGCTCGTCCAGCGGGCCGAAGAACTGGTCGAGGTAGAGCAGGTAGGCCGCGAGCACACCGATGGCCAGGTTGCCCTCCATCACCTGCCAGGACCCGACGAGCAGCACGACGACGGTTGTCACCTTGCCGATGAAGTTCGACAGGCCGACGTAGTCGCCGACGCCGCGCATCGCGGTGGTCGTCGCCTTCTGGTACGCCGCGTCCTCGACGCCGAGTACTTCCTGGTTGCGGTGTTCGCGCCGGAACGCCTGTACCGCCCGCATGCCGCTCATCGATTCGACGAACTGCACGATCACCCTGGCGATCGCGCCACGGGTCCGCCGGTAACCAGCCCGCTGCCGCCGCTGCGCCCACCGGGTGACGAACACCAGCGGCACGAACCCGAGCAGCACGATGGCCGCGAGCATCGGGTCGAGCCAGACGAGCAGGACGGCGATGGTCACCACCGAGAGCAGCGCGCTCGCCGCCTGGTTCAGCGCGCCCTCGAGGAGGTCCTGCAGCGCCTCGATATCGCTGGTGAGCCGGGTGACGACCTTGCCCGAGGTGTACTTCTCGTGAAACGACACACTCAACCGCTGGGTGTGCGCGAAGGTGCGCACCCGCAGGTCGAACAGCACCCGCTGGCTCAGCGTTCCGGCCGCGCGCAGGAAGGCGAAGGTGGTGAGACCCGACAGCACCGTCACCGCGACGAACCCGGCGACGGTCGCGATCAACGGCGTCCAGTTCCCTTGGCGCCCTTGCGTGATTCCGTGGTCGAGCCCGTAGGCGATGAACAGCGGCACCGACACCTTCGCCGCGTTGTCCAGCACGATCAGGACGAAGGTGAGGACGGCCAGCTTGCGGTAGGGCCGGACCAGATCGAGCAGCAGCCTGCGGGATCGGCCGGCGAGCACCACGTTTCCGGTGCCGGTGACGGCGTCGTCCTCCTTGGCGATACCGCGCCAGTCGGCCGCCTGATCCTGTTGTGGTTCAACCGTTTCGGTGGTCATCAGGCACCGCCCATCAGTTCGCGGTAGTGGCGGCTGGTGCGAAGCAGTTTGTCGTGGGTGCCCTCGGCGACGATGTGTCCGTCGGCGAGCAGCGCCACCCGGTCGGCCAGTGCGGCGGTGGACGGGCGGTGCGCCACCAGCAGGGTCGTCGCACCGGAGAGCACCGCGCGCAGCCGATCCTGCACGCGCTCCTCGGTTTCCACGTCCAGCGCGGAGAGCGGGTCGTCGAGCACCATGATCCGGCCCTCGGCGGCATCCGCCGCACCGGTGAGCACCGCCCTGGCCAGCGCGAGCCGTTGCCGCTGCCCGCCGGACAGACTCATGCCCTGCTCGCCGATCCTGGTGTCGAGACCCCAGGGCAGCGCGTCGACGAAGTCGGTGGCCTGGGCGATGTCGAGCGCGCGCCGCACGTCGTCGTCGGTGGCGCTCGGGTCGCCGAGGGCCACGTTCTCGCGCACGCTCGCCGAGAACAGCACCGGTTCCTCGAAGGCCACCGTCACCACCCGGCGCAGGTCGGCCAGTCGCAGCGTGGCGATGTCGACACCGTCGATGGTGATGCGGCCGGCGTTCACGTCGTAGAGGCGCGGGATCAGCTCGAGCAGTGCGGTTTTGCCGCTACCGGTCGCGCCGACGAGCGCGACCGTCTCGCCCGGCCTGATCCGCAGCGAGACATCTTCCAGCACAGCGTTTTCCGGACCACCGTCGGCACGCGGGTAACCGAACCGGACGCCCTCGATCACCAGTTCGCCGCGCACCGGCACGGGTAGGCCGACCGGGTCCGGCGGGTCGGCGATGTCGAGCGGGGTGTCGATGATCTCCCAGTACCGGTCGGCGGCGGTACGCGCCTCGAACAGCTCCGACAGCAGGAAGCCGAGCCAGATCACCGGCCACTGCAGGAACGTTTCCAGCGTGACGGCGGCGACCAGGGTGCCGATGGTCATGGAGCCCTGGGCCACCGCGTATCCGCCGACACCGAGCGACAGCGCGATCGCGATGGTCGGCAGGGCGACCAGCGCCGACCACAGCGTGGCGTCCAGATGCACCTTCGTCAGCTCGGTGCGTTGCAGTTCACGCGACAGGGCGGTGAAGCGGGCACCGAAGAACTGGCCACGGCCGAGCGCCTTGAGCACACGCACGCCCTGCGCGGATTCCTGGGCGATGGTCGCCAGGTCTCCCGCCTGGTCCTGGGAGCGGCGCGAGGCCACTTCGAACCGGCGGACGAAACGTGTGCAGTACACGGTGAGCGGCAGGCAGGTCACCGTGAAGATCAGCCCCACTTGCCAATTCAGCACAAACAAGGCGATGAGCCCGACGGGCGCGATCACCGAGTTGACGATGAGGAACGGCCCGGCGAACGCGACGAACCGGCGCAGCGCCGACATGTCGTCGACCGCACGCGAGAGCAGCTGACCGGACTGCCACCCGTCGTGACGGCCGATCGACAACGCCTGCAGCTTCGCGAACAGCTTTGCCCGCATGGTGATTTCGAATGTCGTCGCCGGTTTGGACACCAACCAGCGCCTGCCCCACATGCCGAACGATTCGAGTGCGCCGAGCAGGAACACGAACGCGACGGGCACGAGCAGACCCGCGAAATCACGGCGCGCGATCGGTCCGTCGATGATGCGGGCGATGACCAGCGGTGTCACCACCGCGGTCGCGGCCATCATGATGGCCAACAGGTTCGCCAGGATCAGCGGAACCCGGTACGGCTTCAGGTAGGGCAGGAACCGGCGCAGCGAGCGCATACCCCCGCGCGCTCGCTGTGTGGGCTGCCCCGAACTGTCGGCCTCCGATTCGGTGACCGCCAGTTCTGATGTGACAGACAAAGACTCCCCCTCGGGTCCGGTTGGATGGGTTGGTTACCGGAACGGACTCCCAGACGATGTTCGCATCGGGGTCCGACAAGTAGGCCCTTCCAGAGTCGCACCGGACCCCCGTTCCCGGCCACCGAATTTTCTGCCGGACGAAAGCATCCACAGGTGTGCACAGCCCCGGCTGCTACGCCCTCTGCCGCTGTTCAGCGGCCCGATACAATGCCGCAGGCGCGAGAAGTGGGTGTTTGCGCGTTCCGACAAGCACAGGAGGACTGTTGACGCGGATGGTCGGGTTGTTCGCCGGGATCGGCGGGCTCGAACTCGGCCTCGGCAGACACGGATGGTCCACCGAGTTGCTGTGTGAGATCGATCCGGGTGCGCAGGGCGTGCTCGCCGCGCGTTTTCCCGAAACACCGCTGCACGCCGACATCACCCGGCTGCGTTCGCTGCCCGCGCGCACCGAACTGGTCGCGGCGGGGTTCCCGTGCCAGGACCTCTCGCAGGCCGGGCGCACCGCGGGTATCACCGGTCGCCGTTCCGGGCTGGTCGACGAGGTGTTCCGGCTGGTCCGGCGGCAGCGTGGGCCGCGCTGGCTGCTGATCGAGAACGTGCCGTTCATGCTCCAGCTGGGTCGTGGCGCGGCGATGCGCCACATCACCACCGCCCTGGAGGAACTCGGATACACCTGGGCCTACCGGGTGGTCGACGGTCGCGCGTTCGGCCTGCCGCAACGGCGCCAGCGCGTGCTGATGCTCGCCTCCCGCACCGAGGACCCGCGCCAGGTGCTGTTCGGTGACGACGCGGGCCCGCGCGACTACGGCGACCCCGACCGCGACCCGTGCGGCTTCTACTGGACCGAGGGCGTGCGCGGCCTCGGCTGGGCGGTGAACGCCGTGCCGACCTTGAAGGGCGGTTCCGGGCTCGGCATCGCCAGCCCGCCCGCGGTGCGGCTTCCGGCGGGCGAGATCGTCACCCCCGGCATCATCGATGGGGAACGATTACAGGGTTTCGATGCCGAGTGGACCGCGCCCGCACTGGACGTACCGGGTGTGCGGCAGGGACATCGGTGGAAGCTGGTCGGCAACGCGGTGAGTGTGCGGATGGCGAACTGGGTGGGTGAGCGGCTGGCCGCGCCGCTGGAGCCGCTCACCGTCGGTGCGCCGCTGCGGCCGGGCGCACCGTGGCCGAGTGCGGCGTGGGGGCATGCGGGCGTGGTGCATCAGGTGCCGCTGTCGACGTGGCCGGTCCACGAGCCCTACGAGGATCTGAAGAACTTCCTCACCGAACCGCGACTGCTCTCCCCGCGGGCCACGGCCGGGTTTCTACGACGAACGTCCATGGGCAACTTGCGTTTTCCGCCCGGATTCCTCGACGACGTGCGCGACCATCTCGATCGCATGGGTGGCTGGGCGGCATGACCGGGAGGCGGGACCACGGAGACGATGCGCCGCGGTCGGCACCCCTCACCGACGCGGCGACCAGCGCGCGGATGTCACGCCAACGCCGTGCCCACACCGCTCCCGAACTCGCCTTACGACGCGAGCTGCACCGCGCGGGCCTGCGCTATTTCGTCGACCGGGCACCGATCAAGGGCCAGCGCCGGCGCGCCGATGTGGTGTTCCCACGCCGTCGCGTCGCCGTGTATGTCGACGGCTGCTTCTGGCATCGGTGTCCCGAACACGCGACCGATCCGAAGAACAATGCCGAGTGGTGGGCGCAGAAACTGGCGGGCAATGTGGCACGCGATCGCGCCACCGATGCCGCGTTGATCGAGGCGGGCTGGCAGGTGGTTCGGGTGTGGGAACACGAGGACCCGCGGGTCGTCGCCCAGCAGATCGTCGCGTTGGTTCGCGGAACTGGCTGACCGGGGTTCGGCCCTCGTCCGAGAATGCCCGGTGACCGGGCGCGCTTGGTCAGCGGCGGCGGGGCGAGCGGTCGGCGCGGACGCGGACCAGGGAACGGGGTGCGTTGGCGGCGGCGTAGCCGGATACCACCATCGCCAGGATCGTGGCGAAGCCGGCCAGTGCGATCACGTAGCTCATCTGAGACCTTCCGGTTGGTGACATCGCCCAGCTTGCCCGCCCAACCTGACAACAACCTGTGCGCCCTGTGATGAAACCGCATGTGACCCGGTCACACACCCCGTTCGTCCCGCCTACTTCACGGTGATCTTCACCGTATGACCTCCCACCTTCGCGGGCAGCTTCGTCGTGTCGACCACCAGCACCTCACCGGTGTCCTGTAATCCGTTGGCCAGCGTCTTGGGCTTCAAGCCGAACGGCGGTTGCTCGCCGGTGCTCGCGGCGAGACCGAAGTCGCTGTCATTGGCGATGTAGACGGTCTTGCCGCCGTCGAGCGAGGCGATGCCCTCGATCTTGTCGTGGCCGAAGAACCTGCCCTTGTCGTCGAGTGCGGTGACCAGGGCCGCCAGGTCGAGGTTGCTCTTCTTCTCCACCGGTGTGATGCCCGATTTCTTCAGTGCGGCAATCGCATCGGTGGTCGGGACGGTGCCGATCAGGGTTTCGATCGGCTTGCCGTCGACCAGCAGGCCGCCCTGCTCGGCGTCGTACCGAGCACCCGCGAGGGTGGAGTGGGGACCGACGTCGGTGGCGCCGGCGATATCGATCGTCCAGATCTTCTTGTTCGCCTCGGGCGCCAGGTTCCCGTCACGTTCGGCGACCAGGAAGGTCGTCGCGCTCAGCGCCGTGATCTCGGAAACGGCGACCTTGTTCTGCTTCGGGTTCTCCAGCGGGTACAGGAATTCCTTCTGCGCCTTGGTTTTCAGATCGACGGTGACGATCCGCGCGAACGGAACTTCCTTGGCCGAGCCGTCGAGGCCGGGCGTCTTCAGCGCGCTCTGCACCATGCCGACCAGCGTGCTGCCGTCCGGGGTGACGGTGAGCCCTTCCATGCCCTGGTTGGGGCTGCGCAGCGCGATCTCCTTCGGCAGCCCGCTGCCGGGTGCGAGCCGTTCGATCTCGGTGCCGTCGGCGGCGAAGTGCACCAGGAACGGTCCGTACTCGTCCGATACCCAGAACGTGCCGTCGGCAAGGGCGACAAGTCCTTCCGGGTCGAGGCCGTGGTCGGTGGCCTGCAGCACCGTGCCTGCCAGATCCTTGATCGTCTCGCCGGTACTTGCCGCCGAGTCGACCTGTCCGTTGAACGGGACGCCCGCCCGGTTGCGCAGCTCGATGCTCGACTGCAGCACGGCCTTGCTGCCGACCAGCTTGAACTTGCCGATCTTCGGAACGAACGTCGGTGTGGGCGAGAGCTTCTCGTTCTTTCCCGGACCGTCGACATTGGGGCCACGGTCGGTGAGGCCGTAGAACTCGTCGGTGGTGCCCGGCACCGGGGTCCACGCCGACCCGAAACCGCTGCCCTGCACCGTGGTGCCGCCGAATTCGCCGAGCACCGGGATGTCGGTGGTGTACAGCCGGACCGCGTCGCTGGTGGTCACGGTGAACTGGTCGAGCCCGGTGTAACCGGCGCTCGGTGTGTACATGTAGGACCCGTCGGTCTTGCGGGTGATGTTGCCGTGCTCGGGCTCCATGCTCACGCCGAGCACCGCATCCCCACCCACGCTCGCCACGAGTTCGTCCAGCGAGATCACCAACGACTGGTCCTTCGTGGCGGTGAAGTCGGGATCGGAGCCGGGTGTCGAGCAGGCCGCAGTGACGGCCGCGGCACACAGCGCGGCCGTGAGCGGGAAGAGACGAAGTGCTGGTCGTGCGTTCATCCGCCTTGCGTACCGCGCGCAACCGACCAGCAGACGACCGGGAAATGAATTGTCCTCCCGCAGTCGGTGCCCCATTCTGGCCACTATGACAACAACCCGGTTCAACATTTCCTCCGCGTCCGACTTCGAAGATGTCGTCGGGTATTCGCGTGCCGTGCGGGTGGGCGACCATGTGCTGGTCAGCGGCACCACGGCGGCGCTGCCCGGTGGGGGCGCCGTCGGTGGCGACGATATCGGCGCCCAGACCCGCGAGATCCTCGCGCGGATCGCCACCGCACTCGACCAGGCGGGCGCGAGTGTGCGCGATGTGGTGCGGACCAGGATGTTCGTCACTGATATCTCCCGTTGGCCGGAGGTCGCGGCCGCGCACGCCGAGGTATTCGGCGATATCCGGCCCGCGGCGTCGATGTACGAGGTCACCGCGTTGATCGCGCCGGGGCTGCTGGTGGAGATCGAAGCCGATGCGATCGTCGCCGGCTGATCGTCGCATCACGGGCACTTCGCACCCTGGGCGTCGACGGCGAAAAGTGCACAGTTATCCACAGGTTTCGAGTTATCCACAGGCGGGGTCGAGGGCGTCGTGAACGCCGGTGCCGCGCACGCCGAACTACTACCCTCGATCTCGTGACCAGCGAAATGGCAACGCCCACCGACCTGTTGGCTCAGGTCTCCGCCTCCACCGCGCGTCTCGAGGCCTCGATCGGCGCGCTCGGCGAATCGGCTCTGGCCGAGCCGTCCCAGCTGCCCGGCTGGACCCGCGGCCATGTCGTCGCCCACTTGTCCCGCAATGCGGACAGCTTGCTGAACCTGCTGCTGTGGGCGCACACCGGCATCGAGATCCCGCAGTATCCGAGCGTGGCGGTGCGCGACGCCGACATCGAAACCGGTGCGGGCCGCGCACCCGACGTGCAGCGGGCCGACTTCGCCGCGTCGGCCCATCGCTGGCAGGCCTTGGCCACCACCATGTCCGCCGCCGACTGGGCGGCCGAGGTCCGCAACCGCCAGGGCGGCACCCTCACCGCCGACATCGTCCCGTGGATGCGTCTGCGCGAAACCGAGATCCACCACGTCGACCTCGGCGTCGGCTACTCCCCCGCCGACTGGCCGAAGGAATTCGTCGCCCGCCTGCTCCCCGAAACCGTCGCCGACCTGTCCGCGAAGGTCCACCCCGAAGCCACCCCGACCTTCGACATCCAAGCCACCGACACCGACTTCATCGCCACCATCGGCCCCGACCGCCCCCACCACACCGTCCTCGGCCCCGCCACCTCCCTCCTGGCCTGGCTCCTCGGCCGAACCCCCGGCACCGACCTCACCGGCCCCCTGCCCCCACTCCCCGCCTGGAAGTAATCACACAAAAAAAATCCGCCTCCTACCGGGAGTACCGATAGGAGGCGGATTGTTGTGCGCCCGAAGGGATTCGAACCCCTAACCTCTTGATCCGTAGTCAAGTGCTCTATCCGTTGAGCTACGGGCGCATGGTCTTCAGTTGTACCGGCGAACCGGTGTGGCGGAGGCGAGAGGATTTGAACCTCCGGTCCCCGTGAAGGGACAACTCATTAGCAGTGAGTCCCATTCGGCCGCTCTGGCACGCCTCCTGGAGCCTTCTCTTTCGAGGGCACCGGTCCTTGTCGAACCGCCGGGAATGAAGATTACACGAGCAGTCGTAGGAGTCCAAAACGCCTGGTCAACTAGCGTAAATTGCTGTCGAACCAGTCGAAGATGCGGGTCTGGGAATCGATGCGGATGGCGGTGGCCGCGTCGTCGTCGGGGTCGGGGCGGTCGGCGCGGTGGCGCAGGCCGGGATAGGTGATGGTGAGACTGGCCACATTCGCGCGAGCGGTGGCGTCGCGGAGCTGGTCGACGGCCTCGGGTGGGGTGGCGGGATCGTCGGCGCCGAACAGGCCGAGCCAAGGGGCTTGCAGGCTGGGGGCAACCTCCACCAGCGAGGTGCGCTGGTCGGGGAGCGGGTCGACGATGCCGGCGGCGGCCACGCTCACGGCCGCGCCGATGGGTCGGTTGGTGGCCACGAGGAAGGCGGCCGTGCCCGCGGAGTCGAAACCGAGTACGCCGATGGTGTCGGGGAAGACCCCGCGGCGGGTGAGCCAGTCGAAGCCCGCGTCGAAGTCGACGAACAGCTCGTCGCCGAACACCTCGTGGATGTTGTCGTCCGGGAGACGGTCGAACAGGTGCGGGGCGACGACGAACCAGCCTTCCAGCGCCAGCGAGCGCATGAGCTCGACGAGCTGGGGCGGGAACTCCCGCGATTCGTGCAGGACGACGATGCCGCCGCGCGCCGTTCGTTCCGGCTCGACGACCGTGATCGGCACGGAGGTGCGCGCGCTGGTTTCGGCGCCACCCGGCTCACCGGCGGACTCGACCGGCCGCAGTGGGGCGACATCGTTGTAAGTGCCCGGCATATTCCCAGCGTAGGCGGCAGAACTGGTCTTGGGTAGGGTGGAGCGGTGACAGCGCGTATCCGGCCCGACCTGGCCACCATTCCCGCCTACGTTCCCGGCCGCACCCACCCGGACGCGGTGAAGCTGGCCTCGAACGAGACGACGTTCGGCCCGCTACCGAGCGCGGCGAAGGCGATCGCGGCGGCGGCCGAGCAGGCCAACCGTTACCCCGACAACCAGGTCACCGAGTTGCGGACGGCGCTGGCCGAATTCCTCGGTGTGAGCGTTGCCGACGTGGCAGTGGGCTGCGGCAGCGTGGCGCTGTGTCAGGAACTCGTGCAGATCACCTGCGATGCCACCACCGACGAGGTGGTGTTCGCGTGGCGCTCGTTCGAGGCGTATCCGATCGTCACCCAGGTGGGTAATGCCACCGCGGTGCCGGTACCGCTGACCGCCGATCATCGCCACGACCTGGACGCGATGGCCGACGCGATCACGGAACGAACCAAGCTGATCTTCGTCTGCAACCCGAACAACCCGACGGGCACGGCGCACCCACGCGCCGAGCTGGAGCGTTTCCTCGATCGGGTGCCCCCACACGTGCTGGTGGTGCTCGACGAGGCGTATTTCGAGTATCTGCGGCTGCCGGAGACCGACGGTATCGAGATCGGCCGCACCCGACCCAATGTCGTTGTGCTCCGGACGTTCTCGAAGGCGTACGGCCTGGCCGGGTTGCGCGTGGGTTACGCCGTGGGCGATCCGGAGGTGATCGCCGCGCTGCTGAAGGTGCACATCCCGTTCAGCGTGAACCGGGTGGCGCAGGCGGCCGCGATCGCGTCGTTGGAGGCGCACGGTGAGCTGCTCGACCGCACCGACGTGCTCATCACCCAGCGTGCGCAGGTGCGCGAGGCGCTGCTGGCCGCCGGGTACGAGGTGCCGCCGAGCGAGGCGAATTTCGTCTGGCTGCCGCTCGGTGCGCGCAGCCTGGAATTCGCCGAGGCGAGCGCTGCTGCGGGTGTGCTGGTTCGCCCCTTCGCCGGTGACGGCGTGCGTGTGACCATCGGTGACCCGCACGAGAACGAGCGTTTCCTCGCCTTCGCCACCGCACCGGAGAATGCGGCGCGGTTCAGCTGAACCCTGCGCCACTTGCTGTTTCGGGCCCAAAGATGGACGGCTGACCGATTACGTCGCGTCCTTCGCGGGCCCGATTCCATATCCCCGCCCTCACCTCGGGTTGTTTGGCCCCCTGGGCCCCGGGTATTTGCCGCCACGTAGCTGATCTGGTCAACCCGATCACTGCGTCCCGACTGGTCACCCACAACCCACGCGGACCGTCACCCGGATCCGGGATCGACGGCCTCCGCTCCCGGTAGGAGGGATGAAAAATGAGCAAGGCAACATTGGATTCGCTGATCGGCGCCACCGCCTATGACGAGCGGGGCGAGAAGATCGGCAAGGTCAAGCAGATCTACATCGACAACAACACGGGCTCCCCGACCTGGGCCGCGGTCTCGACCGGCCTGTTCAGCGCCGACTCGCTGGTGCCGCTGGCGGGCGCCGAACACAAGGCCGACGAGGACACGTTGCGTCTGCACGTCGACAAGGAGCAGGTGAAGTCCGCCCCGCATCTCGACGACGGCGGCCGCATCAGCGCCCAGTCCGAGCAGGAACTGTTCCGTCACTACCACGTGGACCCGCGCTCGGCCGGCTGGAACACCTACGGGCGTCAGCAGATTCGCCCCGGAACCGACGAGCCGATGACCCACGGCAATCCGGCGGCCATGAATCGTGGCACCACCGACGATTCGATGATCCGTTCGGAGGAGCAGCTGCGCGTCGACACCGAAAGCGAGGAGGTCGGCACCGCACGGCTGCGCAAGTACGTGGTGACCGAGGAGCAGACCATCAAGGTCCCGACCACCCACGAAGAGGCGCATATCGTCCGTGAGCCCATCACCGGCGAGCGCACCGGTCGCACCGATATCGGTGACGACGAGCGCGAGGTGACGCTGCACGCCGACCAGGTGCACGTCCAGAAGGAAGCGGTCCCGGTGGAACGCGTCCGTCTCGAGGTGGACGAGGTCGCCGACGAACAGACCGTCTCCGACACCGTCCGCAAGGAGCGTGTGGAAACCGAAGGCTTCGACGACGATCGCCGTCGGAACAAGCCGTGACGTAAATGCTGGCCTGAGCCCCGGTGTCGCACCGGGGCTCAGGCGCGTCCGGCGTCAGATCGCCAGGGCGATCCAGGCCACGATCAGGAGCACACAGAACGCCAACGCCACGTAACTGAGTGCCACTCCGGGCGTGGCCTGACGTTCCGCGCCCAGCGCACCCTTCAGATAGATCTGGGCGGGCGCGGAGTAGTGCACCTCGGTGGTATGACCGGGGAAGACCTGCACGGAGGCGTGGTTACTGCGAGAACGGCCCCCTCGAAACAACCCGGTACCGGGCGAAAAGCCCAGCAGTGGCGGAGACGGAGGGATTTGAACCCCCGATGGTGTTACCCATGCTCGCTTTCAAGGCGAGTGCATTCGGCCGCTCTGCCACGTCTCCCTGAGCAGAAATACTAGCGGACCCGACCGCGACAACAGATCTCGCACGAACATGGGTAACTCCCCGGGCACGGGCCGACCCGCGCCCACACGACCCGCAAGACGCCAACACACAGCACCACGCACTTAGTCTGGCCAAAAGACGCGGAGAGGCGGAACAGCATGCGTGCTATCGAGCTGGACGGGTTCGGTGGGCCCGAGGTGATGGAGTGGACCGTGACGGTCGACCCAGAACCCGGCCCGGGCGAGGTGTTGGTCGAAGTTGTTGCCGCAGGGGTGAACCGGGCCGATGTGATGCAGCGGCGCGGCTTCTATCCTCCGCCGCCGGACGCCAGTTCCGTGCCCGGTCTCGAGTGCTCCGGAACCATCGTCGAGCTCGGCCCGGGGGTCACGGATTGGCAGGTCGGTGATCGGGTGTGCGCGCTGCTCGCGGGCGGCGGGTACGCCGAGCTGGCGGCTGTGCCGACCACCCAGCTGTTGCCGGTGCCCGAGGAGATGGACCTGGCTGCCGCCGCGGGCTTGCCCGAGGTGGCGGCGACGGTGTGGTCGAACCTGGTGATGACCGCGGGGATGCGCTCGGGGCAGCTGGTGCTGATCCACGGGGGTGGGGGTGGGATCGGTACGCACGCCATCCAGGTGGCGCGCAGGCGGGGCGCGCGCGTGGCGGTGACGGCCGGGTCGGACGAGAAGCTGGCCAAATGCGCGGGCCTCGGCGCCGAAATCCTCGTCAACTACCGCACCCAGGATTTCGTGACCGAGCTCGCCGACGCCGGTGGCGCCGACATCATTCTCGACAACATGGGCGCCGCCTACCTCGAACGCAATGTGGAGGCGCTCGCCCCGCACGGCCGGTTGGTGGTGATCGGGCTACAAGGGGGCAATACCGGGTCGCTGAATATCGGTGGGCTGCTGCGCAAATGGGGTTCGGTGCACGCCACGAACTTGCGCGCCCGACCACGGGCGGGCGAGGGCAGCAAGGCCGAGGTGATCGCCGCGGTGCGCACGCAGTTGTGGCCGGATGTGGCGGCGGGCGAGATCTTTCCGGTGATCTCGGCGGAACTGCCCATCACCGAAGCGGGCCGTGCCCACGAATTGCTCGACGCACCCGAAACTTTCGGCAAGGTCGTGCTTCGAGTACGCGACTGAGAACTAGAGCGGAACAGCTACAGGCGCGGGCTACTCGAGGGAGCTGAGGGCCCGGCCGAGCTGGTCGATTTCGTAGCGCGTGGTGTACGGGGCCAGGCCGATGGTGACGGCCCCGCCCTCGTCGTTGACCCCGAGGGCGTCGAGTAACCGGCTGCCGCCGTGTACCCCGCTGACCGTGCCGATACGGGCGTCGGCCAGCTTGGCCGCCACCTTCTCGGCCTGCATGCCCGCCATCGTGAAGCTGACGGTGGGGATGCGGGTGGAGGCGCGCCCGATCACGGTCAGGCCCTCGACCTGCTCCAGCACCTGCATGAGGTGGTCGAAGAGCTGGTCGTGGTAGTCCTGCAGCGAGGTGATCGAGATTTCGAGGCGTTCGCGGCGGGTGCCGGTGGCGCGCTCGTCGAGTCCGGCGAGGAAGTCGATCGACTGGGTGAGCCCGGCGAGCAGCGCGTACTGGTGCCCGCCCACCTCGAGGCGTTCAGCCCCCTTGGCGTAGGGGTTGAGCGACATCGACGGGATGCGGTCGAGGAAGGCTGGGTCGCGGAACACCAGCGCGCCGACCTGCGGACCGCCCCACGACGGCGCGCTCAGGGCGACCACGTCGGCATTGAGTTCGTCGATGTCGATCAGCGCGTACGGTGCGGCGCCGAACGCGTCGGCGACAAGCAGACCGCCCACATCGTGGACCCGGTCGGCGGCCACCCGAACGGCGGGCGCGGAACCGACGATCGGCGACGCGGCGGTGAGTGCGACCAGGCGCGCGGTCGGCCCGATCAGCTCCTCGAACTGCCACGACGGCATCTCGCACGTCTCGATCTCCACCTCGGCCCAGCGCACGTGCGCGCCGTAGCGGTTGGCGATGCGCAGCCACGGCGCGACATTGGCCTCGTCGTCGAGACGGGAGAGCACGATGCCCGTGCCGAGACCCAGGCGCGAACTCAGGGACTCGGCAAGCCAGGCGAGCAGAACCGCACGATCGGGACCGAGCACGACGCCGGCCGGATCTCCGCCGACGAGGTCGGCGACCGCCTCCCGGGCGGCGTCGAGGATCGCGCCGCTGCGGGTCGCCGCACCGTGGCGGCCGATGTGGGAAAACGAGGAGGTACGGAAACCCGTTGAGACGGCACGCGATACCGAATCGGGAACCAGCATCCCCGCCTGCGGGTCCAGATGGATCCAGCCGTCGCCCAGGGACGGTATCAGGCCCCGAACCCTCGCGACGTCATAAGTCATGGTGGCCACTTTAAGGGCAGCGGGCGTCACGGTGTAACCGCGTGGGGGTTTTAGCGCGAAGCCGACACACGCGCAATGATGGGGCTATGACGCACTCGGAGGACACCCCTGAATCCATCGTCGTGATCGGTCCCGACGGTCGGCCGGTCACCGTGCCCGCCGACTCCGACGCCGCGGCCGAGTACACCGCGCAGGTGGTCGACGGGGACAAGAAGGCCGACGACGACCGCGACGAGTCGGCCGAGTCGCTGGCCGACATGGTCGAGCAGCCCGCCAAGGTGATGCGGATCGGGACCATGATCAAACAGCTGCTCGAGGAGGTGCGCGCCGCTCCTCTCGACGACGCGAGCCGCTCGCGCCTCAAGGACATCCACAAGTCCTCGGTCCGCGAACTCGAGCAGGGCCTCGCCCCCGAACTGCGCGAGGAACTCGAACGCCTCACCCTCCCCTTCACCGACGAGTCCGTGCCCTCGGATGCCGAACTGCGCATCGCCCAGGCCCAGCTCGTCGGCTGGCTCGAAGGCCTGTTCCACGGCATCCAGACCGCCCTGTTCGCCCAGCAGATGGCCGCCCGCGCCCAGCTCGAACAGATGCGCCAGGGCGCCCTCCCGCCCGGCATGCACGCGGCCGATGGGAAGGCAGGCCATGGCCATGTCGGCGGCGGGCAGTACCTGTAAGGTCGGGGATCGTGCCCGCTGCTGCCGCTCGTTCCGAATCGGTCTCCGACCAGGGTGACGCGCGTACCGAAGAGAGCCCCGTGCATACCGACGAGACACCGACCGAAGCCGAGGTGGCCGCTGCGGCCGCCGCCGAGCAGACCGACGACGCCCCGCTGCTGGTGAAGACGCCGATGGTGTCGGATTCGCAGACGTTCCGGCGCGCGTTCAAAGACATGCGCGACGGGTTCCATCAGCGTGAGCTGTGGTTGTCGCTGGGCTGGCAGGACATCAAGCAGCGCTATCGCCGGTCGGTGCTCGGTCCGTTCTGGATCACCATCGCGACCGGTCTGCAGGCGCTGGCGATGGGCCTGCTGTATTCGACGCTGCTGAATCAGCCGATCAGCGAGTACCTGCCGTATGTGACGGTCGGTTTGATCGTCTGGAACGTGATCCAAGCTTCGATCCTCGAGGGTTCGGATGTGTTCATCGCCAATGAGGGACTGATCAAACAGTTGCCCTCGGCGCTGAGCGTGCACGTGTATCGCCTGGTGTGGCGCCAGTTCCTGTTCTTCATCCACAACGCGGCGATCTACGCGGTGCTGCTGCTCGCGTTCTCCATCTGGCGCGATCTCGACTGGACGTTGTTGCTGGTTGTTCCGGCGATCCTCCTGCTGTTCCTCAATGCCATGTGGGTGTCGATCGTGTTCGGCATCTTCTCCACCCGCTACCGCGACATCGCCCCGATCCTCGGCTCGATGACGCTGATGCTGTTCGTGCTGACCCCGGTGATGTGGTCGACGAAGGCGCTGGAGAACTCGGTCGGCGGCATGAGCGACCGGGCCAAGCTGATCGAGATCATCCCCACCTTCCACTACCTCGAGATCGTGCGCGGCCCGCTGCTCGGCGAGCCGACCGACTGGCATTCCTGGGTCATCGTCGGCGCGATCACGGTGGTCGGCTGGGTGGTCGCGATCCTGGCGCTCAAGCAGTACCGTGCCCGCGTCCCGTACTGGGTTTAGGAGACTGTCGTGAGCCGTGTGAGTATCGAAACCCATGACGCCTGGGTCGAGTTCCCGATCTTCGACGCCAAGTCGCGGTCGCTGAAGAAAGCCTTTCTCGGTAAGGCGGGCGGCGCGATCGGACGCAACAGTTCCGACGTGGTGGTGGTCGAGGCGTTGCGCGAGATCAACCTCTCGCTCAAGGAAGGCGACCGGATCGGGCTCGTCGGGCACAACGGCGCGGGCAAGTCGACGCTGCTTCGCCTGCTCTCGGGCATCTACGAACCCTCGCGCGGCAGTGCGCGCATCCGCGGCCGGGTGGCACCCGTGTTCGACCTGGGTGTTGGCATGGATCCGGAGATCTCCGGCTACGAGAACATCATCATCCGCGGCCTGTTCCTCGGGCAGACCCGCAAGCAGATGCTGGCCAAAATCGACGAGATCGCCGACTTCACCGAGCTCGGCGAGTACCTGTCGATGCCGTTGCGCACCTACTCCACGGGTATGCGCGTGCGCCTGGCGATGGGTGTGGTCACCTCCATCGACCCCGAGATCCTGCTGCTCGACGAGGGCATCGGCGCCGTCGACGCCGAGTTCATGAAGAAGGCGCGTACCCGGCTCCAGTCACTGGTCGCGCGGTCGGGCATCCTCGTTTTCGCCAGCCACTCCAACGAATTCCTCGCCCAGCTGTGCGATACCGCGATGTGGATCGACCACGGTCGCATCCGCGAACAGGGCGGCATCGAAGACGTTGTGCGAGCGTATGAAGGGCCCGAGGCGGGTAACCACGTGGCACAGGTGCTTCGCGAGCTGGAAGCCGAATCCGGCGACAAAGAATTGGAGCAGAACAAGGCATGAGCGGTCAGAGTGAGGACGCTGTCCCGGCCGCCGTGCCCGGTGGGTTCAGCATGGCTGATCGGCTCGAGGCGGGGGTTGCCCCCGTGGAGCCCGCCGCCGTGCTGCCCGTGACCGAGGAGCCCGAGCTGCCCGCAGGCGCCGAACCGGCCGACCTGAGCACCGAGACCGGACCGAACGCGCGGATCATCGCGGTCGTCGTCACCCACAAGCGCCGCGAGCTGCTCGCCGAATCGCTGAAAGTGCTTGCCTCGCAGTCACGTCCGATCGACCATTTGATCGTCGTCGACAATGCCAACGAGGACGAGGTGGCCGAGCTGGTCGCCCAACAGCCCATCGAGGCCACCTACCTCGGCTCACGCCACAACCTCGGCGGCGCGGGCGGTTTCGCGCTCGGCATGCTGCACGCGCTCACCCAGGGCGCGGACTGGGTGTGGCTGGCCGACGACGACGGCCGACCCGACGGCCCGGAAGTCCTCGCCACGCTGATCGATTGCGCGCGCAGGCACAATCTGGTCGAGGTGTCGCCGGTGGTGTGCGATATCGACGAACCCGACCGGCTCGCCTTCCCGCTGCGCCGCGGGGTGGTGTGGCGGCGCACGCGGTCGGAGCTCGGCGACGACGACCTCCTGCCCGGCATCGCGTCGCTGTTCAACGGCGCGCTGATCTCGGCGAAGGCCGTCGACCTGATCGGTGTGCCCGACCTGCGCCTGTTCGTGCGTGGCGACGAGGTGGAGGTGCATCGGCGCCTGGTCCGGTCGGGCCTGCCGTTCGGCACCTGCCTGCAGACCGCCTACCTGCACCCCAACGGTGCCGAGGAGTTCAAGCCGATCCTCGGCGGGCGCATGCACACCCAGTACCCCGACGATCCGGTGAAGCGCTACTTCACCTACCGCAATCGCGGGTACCTGATGTCACAGCCCGGTATGCGGAAGTTGTTGCCGCAGGAGTGGATCAGGTTCTCCTGGTTCTTCCTGGTGACCCGTCGCGATCCGGCTGGGCTCAAGGAGTGGTTCCGGTTGCGCTCGCTAGGCCGCAACGAGCACTTCGGCAAGCCGGACCAGGGCCCGCGGAAATAATCCTCGGTACCCACGCTCGGCAACGGCACCTACCCGTTCCAGGTGATCGCCCCACCGGTCCCGGCCGGTTCCAGCTCACCGTGCGTACCGACCGGCCGAGCCTGCCCGCCTCGACCGAGGTCGTCGTTCCCTGACCTGCGTCGATACCGCCGGGAAGCTGATCGGGCGCTTGCCGGCATAAATCGGTTGTGCGGTGTCGCGGGTATGCGGCACAGTAGGAGCAACGTTGGAGAGGAGGTGGATGTCCGTGAGTACAGACGTGTGGATTGCCGTGCCCCGGGTGCGCGATGGCGCCCCGACAGCTCCGGACATCACCTCTACTCGCTGAGCCCCGACGTCGGGCTCGGCGCCCGACGAAGGACTTCTACCGATGGTCGACTACGACCTGCTCGTCCCTTACGGCTGGACCGAAGCCGTAGCTTCCGAATATCTCCCGCTGCTCGGCGATCTCGTGCCCGCACGCATCGTCCGGATGGATCGCAGCGAATGCGATGTGGTCGCCCCGAGCGGCCCGTCTCGTGCCGCCTGTCCGCGTGACATCACCGGCTTGTGTACCGGCGACTGGGTCGGTCTCGACGCGGAAGGCACTGTGCGCGTGCTGCTTCCGCGCCGCTCGGCAATCATGCGATCGTCGGTGTCCGGGCGCTCGGTCGCCCAGGTGCTCGCCACCAATGTCGACACCGTGCTGATCTGCAGCGCCGCCGACGGTGACGTCGATCTGGGACGGATCGAGCGCATGCTCGCCCTCGCCTGGGAGAGCAATGCCCAACCCGTGGTTGTGCTCACCAAAGCCGATGCGGCGGAACATCTTCCGCTCGACGAGGTGCGTGCGGTCGCGCCGGGGGCGACGGTGCTCGCGGTGAGCGCCGCCGCCGAGACAGGGCTGGATGTGCTCACGGCCGTGCTGCACGGCACCGTCGCCTTGATCGGGCCGTCGGGCGCGGGCAAGTCGACCCTGGCCAACGCCCTGCTCGGCGCGGAAGTGTTCGCCACCAACGCCGTTCGCGCGGTCGACGGCAAGGGCCGCCACACCACCGTCCACCGGGAACTGCGACCGCTCCCCGGCGGCGGCACCCTCATCGACACACCGGGTCTACGCGGCATCGGCCTCTACGACGCCGCCGACGGTATCGGCAAGACCTTCAGCGACATCGAATCCCTCGCCGCTGATTGCCGTTTCGCCGACTGCGCGCACGAGACCGAGCCGGGCTGCGCGGTCCAGGCGGGCATCGCCGACGGCACCATCACCGAGCGTCGCCTCACCAGCTACCGCAAGCTGGCGAAGGAGAACGAGTGGATGGCCGCGCGCACCGACAAGCGCCTGGCCGCCGAACGCGAACGCGCCTGGCGCTCCATCGCCAAGCAACACCGCAAGCAGTACCGCGAACGCGGCTACCGCTGACCTGCTGAGCCGAGCACCACGCCTGGTGGCGGACGTCCCGCCACCAGAGCGTGGTGATCTCGGTCAGCTGGGGTCGATGCCGTAGAGGCGGGCCCAGTTCTCGCGGCTGGTGAGTTCGGGGACCGCCGCGCGGTATTCGGCCTGGAGCCTGGGCAGTTCGCGACGGAGTTTGCGCAGGGTGCGGTAGGTGCGGATGAGCAGGGCACGGGCGCGGGCCTTGTCACGGCGACGCACGCGGACGCCGGACTGGGAGGCGTCGGTGACGACCACATGGTCGAACAGGCCCACATGCCACCAGTGCGCGTCCTCGCGGGTGACACCGATCAGGCCGTGCTGGGTGCGCCCGGTCCACTGCATGATCGCGCGCTTGATGAGCACGAGGGTGATGCGGCTGGGCTCACCGCTTGCCCGGCGCACCTGGATTTCGGCGGAGTTCACCGGCGGGGTCGCGGCGGGGTGCTTGATGGTCTCCGGGTAGTCGTTGCGGGAGGTGCGGGCCGTGGACAACGCCTCGATTCCGCCGTCGCGCAATACCTTCGGACCCTTCATGAAGTCCTCGATGCCCTGCAGGGTGGTGTGCACCAGGCCGTACTGCATGCCGACGAGATGTTCGGCGATGTAGCGGAAGAAGTCCTTGGTGATGGCCTTGCCGTCGAGATCGGTGTGCAGGGCGCCGACGATGAGCGAGTTGCGCGTGGAGAAGTAGCGCGCCCAGTCGTCGTAGTCCTTCCAGTAGAAGTCGGCGTGCCAGACGGCGGCATTGGGCAGGGTGACGGTGACGAAACCGTTCTCGCGGGCCCGGATGCCGTATTCGACATCGTCCCACTGGAAGAAGATCGGGACCGGAAGGCCGATCTTCTTCACGACCTCGGCCGGGATCAGGCAGGTCCACCAGGCGTTGTAGCCGGCATCGACGCGGCGCTCCTGGTTCTTCTTGAGCATTGAGGTGTTGCGCAGCGCCTTGGGCACCTTCTGCCCGTGCTTGAGCTCGCCCAGGCGCACGTCCTCGGCGCCGACATTGAGGTAGTCGGGGTTGAGCAGGAACAGCATCTGCGCGCCCACCAGGGTCGGCTCCACCGTCAGGTTCGCGAAGGCCTGCAGGCGCAGGACGGTCTCGGGCTCGCAGAGGATGTCGTCGTCCATCAGGATGACGTCGGCGTGCTCGTTGGCCGCCGACACCTCGTACAGGCCACGGGTGAAGCCGCCCGCGCCACCGAGATTCGGCTGGCGGATGTAGCGCAGCTTGTCGCCGAAATCGGGGCGGACCTGCTGGAACAGCGGCCGGTTCTCGACCAGGTCGGTGCCCTGGTCCACGACGTAGACAGCGTCGATGGCGGCGAGCACCGTGGGGTCCGAGGCCAGCGCGGCGACGGTGTGGGCGCAGTCCTCGGCCCGGTTGAAGGTGCAGATCGCGATGGCGACGGGGCGAACCGCCTCGGGCGCCTTGGCGGTCCAGGTGAGCTCGGTGATGTCGAGTTCGCCGCCGATCGCGTCGAACTCGAGCCACAGCGCGCCGCCGTCGACGTATTGGTCGAGCGGCGCGGACAGGCTCACGAACCCGCTGCTGGTCGCCACCAGCGAGGCGACGATGCGGCGGTGCCCGGCGATATCGGAGGCGACCAGCCGCACATTGGCCTTGTGCCCCACCCGCAGGTTCGCGGTGGCGGTCACCTCGGTGACGGTGGTCCAGCGCTGCCAGTAGCTGGCGGCGAAGCGGCCGAAGTAGGTATTCGTGTGCGCGGTCGCGCCCTTGGGCAGGTGCAGCGACAGGCGCTCGCGGATGGCAGCACCGCCCTTGACGACGGCGTAGAGCTCGTCGCTCACCCGGGCCGACGGGCCGGTGAAAATGCCCCTGGCCAGGACCAAGCGTTCGGGTGCCGAGTGTTCACCACGCAGTGACGCGGGTGCGGCCTCGTGCCGTTCGTTCGATTCGGTCACGACTCGAGTAGCCGACTGCTCCATGAAGTCCTCGAAATTCTCGGTATCGACTGCGCCGACGCAAGCAGTCACGTAAGGAAAGGGCGGCGCGGCGGGCGGGGTGAGGATATCAATCACCGCCGGGCCGGGCGCCGTCAGTGAGGGGTAACAGCACCCCGCGCGTGTTGCTCACCGGTTGCCTCGGCGCCGGTGAAGACGAATTTGTCGTAGGCCCAATAACGGAATATGACAGCAAGCGTCTGGCCGATGACGGTCGCGGAAATGTTGTCCGACAGCGGCGACGACAGATCGAGCACATAGCGGGAAAAGCCGAGGCAGCCCAGTTGCAGGCCGATCGCCACGACATTCACCAGCGCGTACAACAGGTATTCGCGGCCCGCGCTGCCGGACTTCTTGTGCGCGAAGGTCCACCACTTGTTGCCGAAGTAGGTGACCACCGTCGCCACCACGATCGCGACGACTTTCGCGGTGAGCGGGGAGTGATAGAGCACACCTTCGGACAGCGACAACCCGCCGCCCCAGAACACCAGCAGGTTGTACGTACCGGCGTCGACGAGGAAACCGACCGCGCCGACGACGAGGAACGCCGCCCCCTGCCGCAACGCCGTCGTCACCTTCGTCAGCAGCGAAGCGGGGGCGGGCTCGGATAGATCAGGGTGGGACACGGGCCGACGGTACACCGAAGACCCGCGTGTCCCCGAGTTACGCTCGGCGAACCGGATGAGCGCCGAAGACCTGTGCTGTGTACCCTCCCGGTGACCCTTTTAATGCCTACATCTGAGGATTGACCCGGGTGGACTCCACCGAGCTTCGCATTGCCGCCGTGGTCCCCTGCCACAACGAAGAGGCCGCGGTCGCCAAGGTCGTCGCCGACCTGAAGGCCGCTGTGCCGGGGATCGTCGTCTACGTCTACGACAACCTGAGCACCGACCGCACCGCCGAATGCGCCCGCGAGGCCGGGGCGATCGTGCGCTACGAGAACACCAAGGGCAAGGGCAATGTGGTTCGCCGCGCCTTCGCCGATATCGAGGCCGACGTCTACCTGATGATCGACGGCGACGACACCTACGAGGCGTCGGCCGCACCGCTGATGATCAAGACCCTGCTCGAGGGCCCCTACGATCACGTGCTCGGTGTGCGCAAGCAGGACGAGGACACCAACGCCTACCGGTCCGGGCACGAGACCGGCAACAAGGTGCTCAACGGCGTGGTCGGCAAGGTGTTCGGCGACAACGTCGAAGACATGCTGAGCGGCTTCCGGGTGTTCTCGCGCCGCTTCGTCAAGAGCTTCCCCGCCGTCTCCCGTGAGTTCGAGATCGAGACGGAACTGACCGTGCATTCGCTGCACCTGCGGGTTCCGCAGACCGCGGTGCAGGTGGGTTTCCGTGACCGCCCCGCGGGCAGCGAATCCAAGCTGCGCACCTACCGCGACGGCACCAAGATCCTCGCGCTGATCCTCGGCCTGGCCAGGCACGAACGCCCGGTCGCCTTCTACGGCCTGTTCGGCACGCTGGCCCTGCTGTTCTCGGTGATCCTCACGGTGCCGATCGTGATCGAGTTCTACAACACCCACGAGGTGGCGCGGTTCCCGACGCTGTTCTTCGCGTTCACGCTGATGCTGCTCGGCTGCCTGGCCTGGACCGCGGGGCTGATTCTGGACGGCATCCGCCGGTCGCGTCACGAAGCGGCGCGGCTGGTGTACCTGCGGTATTCGGCCGTCGGCGAGCGTGCGGACATCGCGGCCGGAGACCGTCGGTGACCAGCACCGTCGAACCGGAAACCGTCGCCGCCGAACAGGTACCCGCGACCGAACGCAAAGATCGCCTGCCCGCCCCCGTCCGCTCGCTGACCGGTCGGTTCGGTGCCGCGACGGTGGCGTTCGCCGTGCTCGCGACGGTGTTCGGCGCGCTGTTCGCCGTGCTCACCCCCGCGTTCTGGGGCCACGACGAGATCACCCAGTTCGGCCGTGCCTACCAGGTGGCGCACGGCGGGGTGTTCCCGCAGCGCATCCACGACGATCGCGGCGTCGCCTACGGCGGACAGATCCCGGTGAGCATCGACGAGCTCATGGGCTACGCCTTCCGCGACTACAACGACAACCCCGAGGAACCCGGGGCGATGGTCGCCGACCCCGGCGCCTACGACCGCCTCGCCGGTGCCGACATCTCCTCGGCGACCCGGCCGATGTGGTTCACCAACACCGCCGCCTACTCCCCCGTGCCGTATGTGCCTGCCGCCGTCGGCATCCGGACAGGCGAGGCGCTCGGCCTGAACATCGGCGGGATGTACCTGCTCACCCGGCTGGCCGGGTTGGCGGCCTACCTCGCGGTGGTCGGGTTCGGGCTCTACGCCCTGCGGCAGCGGCGCACCCAGTGGCTGGTGTTCACCGTGGCCGTGCTGCCGATCGCGCTGTTCCAGGCGGGCACCGTCACCGCCGACACGCTCACCAACGCGCTGGCCATTCTCGTGTCGGCGCTGCTGGTGAAGGGGCTGTTCATCGGCGACCGGCTGAGCAAACCCGAGACCGCCGCCCTGCTGGCCGCGACGATCGCGCTGCCGCTGAGCAAACCCGCCTACGTGCTGCTGGCCATGCTGATCGTGGTCGTGCCCGCCGAACGCCTCGGTTTCACCGGCAAGCTGAAAGTGCTGCCGTGGGTGTTCGCGATCACCGGCGGCACGCTGTTCCTGGCCTGGACCAAGATCGCCGCGCCGACCGGCGACGGCATGAGCCTGATGCGCCCGCCGCACCAGTGGGGTCAGGTGCGGCCCGGCGATCAGCTGCGCGGGATCCTCGGCGATCCGCTGCACTTCGTACACACCTTCGGCGAGAGCATCGCGCTGCGCGATCACCGCTGGTTCAACCAGTTCTTCGGTGAACTCGGCTTCGCCTACGTCGACGCGCCCGCGCTGACGATGCTGGCCTGCCTGATCGCGTTCGCGGTGAGCTTCGGCATCGCCGATCTGCTGACCAGCACGCTGCGCCGCACCCTGATCGTCGCGGCGACGGTGCTCGCCAGCGTGGCGATGGTCTACGTGACGCTGTACATGTCGTTCACGCCGGTCGACTACTACATCATCGACGGCGTGCAGGGCAGGTACTTCGTGCCGCTGGCCATCCTCGGTATCGCGGTGGTGATCCGCTGGGTTCCGCTGCGGCTGCGCGATGCCGACGGTGTCGTCCCGACCCGCGGGCCGGGACTCGCCGTGGCCTGCGCGTCGCTGATCGCGCTGATCGCCGCTGCCGCAACGTATTACACCGTCGTCTGGGGCTGACCCCGCAGACGACGGTGTAGTCCGTCAGAGTTTCTGCTCGCCCGCCGCCGCGTAGGCGCGTTCGGTGTCGGCCTTCTTCGGCCGCCACCAGTCCTCGTTCTCGCGGTACCAGGTGATGGTGTCGGCCAGCCCGGACCGGAAGTCGCTGTAGCGCGGTGACCAGCCCAGTTCCGTGCGCAGCAGGCTCGCGTCGATCGCGTAGCGCTGGTCGTGGCCGGGCCGGTCGGTGACGTGGTCGAAATCGGTGGGATCGCGATCGAAAGCTTCCAGAATCAACTGCACGACGGTGAGATTGTCGAGTTCACCATCGGCACCGATGAGATAGGTCTGCCCGATACGGCCGCGCTCGAGAATGTCCCAGACCGCGCGATTGTGATCGTCGACGTGAATCCAGTCGCGCACCTGATGACCGGCGCCGTACAAACGCGGACGCACGCCGTCGATCAAATTGGTGATCTGGCGTGGGATGAATTTCTCCACGTGCTGATACGGGCCGTAATTGTTGGAACAGTTCGACAGTGTGGCGCGCACTCCGAAGGAACGGGTCCAGGCGCGCACGAGCAGATCGCTGCCGGCTTTCGTCGCCGAATACGGGCTCGACGGGTTGTAGGCCGTCGTTTCGGTGAAGGCGGGGTCGTCGGGGGTGAGGTCGCCGTACACCTCGTCGGTGGAAACGTGGTGGTAGCGCACGTCGTGGCGGCGCACGGCCTGTAGCAGGGAGTAGGTGCCGACGATATTGGTCTGCACGAACGGCCACGGTTCGGCGAGCGAGTTGTCGTTGTGCGATTCGGCGGCGAAATGCACAACCGCGTCGACACCGCTGACGAGATTGTCGACGAGGTCGAGATCGGCGATGTCGCCGTGGACGAATTCGATGCGGTCGGCCACCGGATCGAGCGACGCGCGGTTTCCGGCGTAGGTGAGCGCGTCGAGGACGGTCACCGCTACGTCGGGGCGCGTGGCCACCGTCTGCTGGACGAAATTCGCACCGATGAATCCGGCCCCGCCGGTAACGAGCACTCGCACGTCGACAACGATACGTGCTCGCGAACGGGGACAGAAAGCGAACCGACACTCGCCCAGGTAGAAACAGTCACGGTATTTACACCGTGATGTCCGTCACACCGGGCGGGTTCAGGTTACGGCCCGGGGTCTGCTTTCCTGAGAAAAACCCTAGTCGGCACTCAGGTTTCTAGCTGCGCACCGGCCCCGGGGTATCAACGGTGAACAGAATTTGAATAGAAGTACACAGGTGGTTCACCGCTCGTTAGCTGCGGGGGCTTTTGATCATCGGGTCCCCTCCGAACGCTCCAACATCGAGGTTCAACAAAAATGCTGATGAGGAAATTCGCCGCCACTTCGGCGCTGCTGATCGCTGCCATGGGCGTCGCCGCCGGCACCGCGCACGCCGAAGAGGCCCCGGCCGCCGCTGCCCCGATCAACTACACCGCTGAAATCGTCGAGGACTCGAAGGCCGTCGTCACCACCGACGCCGGCTCGATGGTCGTCGAGGACAATGTCCTGAAGATCAAGGCGGCCGACGGCACCGTCGTCGCGGGCACCCCGCTGGCGTTCCGCATCGAAGAGCACGAGCTCCCGATCGTGGCCGAGATCTCCGGCAACACCGCCACCCTGACCCCGGTGATGGACCCGGCCAAGGCCGTCTACAAGCCGGTCGCCCTGCCTTACGAGGCGCAGGCGCCCTGGAAGAGCGAGTACGACCGTGAGGTCGCGGCGTTCAACCGTCTGAAGGACACCATCTCCGTCGGCGCCACCATGGGTGCCCTCGTCGGTGGCCTCGGTGGCGCGGCTGTCGGCTGCATCGCCGGTGCCGGTGCCGGCCTGGTCCTGACCGGTGCCCTCCTCGCCCTGTTCGGCGCGGGCCCGCTGGCCGGCTGCATCGCCGGTGCCGCCGCTGTCGGCTTCCTGGGTGTGCTGGCCGGTCAGCTGTTCATCACCGCGCCGGTCGCCATCGGTGCGGCGATCCAGTACTTCGCCACCGTCACCTCGCCGTTCACCCCGCCGGCCAAGTAATTCCGGTTCGGAACGTGCGATAACCGCACTCGCGTAAGCACATTCGCGAGCAGGTACGCCAGGTGCCCCGCTGCGGCTCGAAAGAGTTGCGGCGGGGCACCTGTCGTTTTCGGCTGGGGTCAGGCGGTGCGGGCGCGTTCGGCGGGCGCCACCGCTTCCCGCACGAACTTGGCGACCCGTCCGAGCGCCGAACGGCTCTCCGGCATGTCCGGCAGGATGCTCATGAAGGCGTGCACCTGCCCCCGCCACAGTTCGAGGGTGTGCGGTACGCCCGCCGCGCCGAGCCGGTGGGCCATGAGTTCGCAGTCGTAGCGCAGTAATTCGTCTTCGGCCGCGATCAGCAGTACCGGTGGCAACCCGGCCAGGTCGGCATTGACCGGCGAGAGCTTCGCGTCGAGCGGACCCGCGTGCTCGGCACCGAGGCGGACCACGGCCTCCAGTCCGGCCAGCGGAATGTAGGCATCCCGGCGCACATTCACGTAGTCCTTCTTCGCCCGGTAGTCCAGATCGAGCAGCGGACTCAAGCCGACGAGACCGGCGGGCAGCGGCAATCCGATGTCGCGGGCGCGCAGCGCGGTGGCGAAGGTGAGGAACCCGCCCGCCGAGTCACCGGCGAAGACGATGCGGCCCGGGTCGGCGCCGTGGCGAAGCAACCAGCGGTAGGCCAGCACGCAGTCGTCGATGGCGGCGTCGATCGAACCCGGCAGCTGACGGTATTCCACATTGAGCACCGGCAACCCGGTCCGCCTGGCCAGCCCGGCGGCGACGGCCCGATGGGTCGACAACCCACAGACCGCGAAGCCACCACCGTGCAGATACAGCAGCGCGCCGTGGCGCAGCGCCCGCGAGGCGCCCGCGGGACGGATCATCTCCATCTTGAATCCGTCGAGCTGGATCTGTTCGCGTTCGATCCCCGTCGGTTCGGGACGCAGTCGCGCGAGCAGGTCGACGGCGATTCCGCCGATCGGGATGGTCCTCCGATTGATGGGGACGGTGCGCAGCAGCGGCCCGATGACGCCGACGCAGGCGCCCATCAACACGCGCGAGGACGTACTGCCCCGTCCGGAGTTGACGACGATGCCCGCCGCTTTCGGACTGGTGGCGCCCCTGGGGGCGGCGGGGACGATCCCGCCCAACACACCGGGCCTGCCGATCTTCGAGGCTTCCATCGCGCACCTACCTCACACTGGCGCGTCGACTCGATGGCCCGGGTGCGAGCCCCGGATCGGATGTCGACGCTGACATCTAACACAGTGATGTTTCACACATCGACGCCCACATAATCAGATGAACGCCGTCGTGTCCCAGTTATCGACCGACACACCCGGTTGCGAAACGTTCGTGATCAATTCGTCCACGTGTCGGAACCTCCCCGACTCCTGCGACGCCGGAACTGGCAGACTTGCCACCTATGCGCGGAATCATCTTGGCGGGCGGCACCGGATCGCGGCTGCACCCGATCACGCGCGGGGTGAGCAAGCAGCTCGTCCCGGTCTACGACAAACCGATGGTCTACTACCCCTTGTCCACCCTCATGTTGGCAGGGATCGACGACATTCTCGTCATCACCACGCCGGAGGATGCCGAGGCGTTCACCCGGTTACTCGGTGACGGCAGCCAGTTCGGGGTGTCGATCAGCTATGTGGTCCAGCCCGAACCCGACGGCCTGGCCAGGGCTTTCGTGCTCGGCGCCGACCACATCGGCACCGAACCCGCCGCGCTCGTACTCGGCGACAACATCTTCCACGGCCCCGGCCTCGGCGCCAGCCTGCACCGCTTCCACGACATCGACGGCGGCGCGGTGTTCGCCTACTGGGTGAGCGACCCCACCGCCTACGGCGTGGTGGAGTTCGTGGACGGTCGCGCGGTCTCCATCGAGGAGAAGCCGAAGGTGCCGCGCTCCAACTACGCCATCCCCGGTCTGTACTTCTACGACAACGACGTGGTCGAGATCGCGCGCGAACTGCGTCCCTCGGCGCGCGGGGAGTACGAGATCACCGATATCAACCGCGCCTATCTCGAGCAGGGCAGGCTCAGCGTCGACGTGCTCGCGCGCGGCACCGCCTGGCTCGATACCGGCACCTTCGACTCGCTGCTCGACGCCGCCAACTACGTGCGGACCATCGAGGAACGCCAGGGCCTCAAGATCGGGGTGCCCGAGGAGGTGGCGTGGCGGCGCGGCCTGATCTCCGACGACCAGCTGTGCGAACTCGCCGAACCGATGGTGCGCTCCGGCTACGGGCGCTACCTGCTCGACCTGATCGACCGCGGAAAAGACTGGTAGCGCATGGAGATCCGTGAACTGGCCATCCCCGGCGCGTGGGTGGTCACTCCCCGCCTGCTCGGCGACGACCGTGGCATGTTCTGCGAGTCGTTCAAGGCCTCGGAGTTCGAGAAGGCCACCGGCCGGCCCTTCGACCTGCACCAGGTGAACACCTCGGTGTCGGCGGCGGGAGTGTTGCGCGGCATCCACTACACCGAGGACCCGCCGGGCCAGGCCAAGTACGTGACATGTGTGCGCGGCGCCTTTCTCGACGTGGTCGTCGACCTGCGACCGGGTTCGCCCACCTACGGCCGCTGGGACAGCGTGCTGCTCGACGACGTGGACCGCCGCTCGGTGTTCCTGTCCGAGGGGCTCGGCCACGCCATCCTGTCGCTGGAGAACTACTCGACGGTGACCTACCTGTGCTCGCTCGAGTACACCCCCGAATTCGACCGTGACCTGGACGCTTTCGACCCCCGGCTGGCCATCGACTGGCCGACCGAGGGCCGCGACGGCCGCCCCCTCACCTTCATCCGCTCCGCCAAGGACCAGGCAGCGCCGCGGTTCGCCTGATACGCCGAAAGGCACCACCGTGCATGGTGGTGCCGTTCAGCGCTTCGGATCAGACCGTCTGGAGCACCTTCTCCTCGACCACCGGCGCGTCGGTGACCCGCTTGCGCGGCCAGAAGACCGTGAGCGCGACCAGTGCGCCGAGCACCGTGACACCGGCGGCGAACTCGAGGCCGGGGCGGTAGGTGTCGAGCATCTGCTGCGGCGAGGTGCCGTGCGCGGTACCGGAGGTGACGATGGCGGTGGTCACCGCGAGAACCACGGCCGCACCGACCTGCATCGAGGTCTGCAGCACGCCCGCCGCGAGACCCTGCTCCTCGTCGTCGATACCGCTGGTGGCCTGCACGTTGATGGCGGGGAAACCCACCCAGCCGATGCCTATCAGCAGCACCGCGGGCAGCAGCACGGTCAGGTAGTCGGGCGCGGTGTCGATCCGCAGGAACAGCAGGTAGCCGACGGCCATCACCGACATCGTCACGGCGATCACCGGTCCGGTGCCGAAGCGGTCGATCAGCTTGTCGGAGAAGAATGCCGAGGCGACGACAAGGATGCCGACCGGAAGCAGCGCCATGGCGAGCTTCAGCGGCGACCAGCCTAGGGTGTCCTGCAGGTACAGCGTGACGATGAACTGCCAGCTGAAGTACGAGCCGGCGACCGCGATGATGGCCAGGCTGGCCCGCACCAGCGACACCTTGCGCAGGATCCCGAGCCGGACCAGCGGGTGGGCGACGCGCTGCTCGGTGACGACGAACGCGGCGAACAGGGCGACCACGGCGATGAACGAGATGACGGTCCGGGCCGAGGCCCAGCCGACCTCGGGCGCGGTGACCACGGTGTAGACCAGCAGCAGCATGCCCGAGGTGGACAGCAGCGCGCCGAGCAGATCGTGGCCGCCTTCCTCGGCCTTACCGTCCTTGGGGATCAGCACGAACGCCGAGATCAGGGCGGCGACGGCGATCGGGACGGGCAGCAGGAACGTCCAGCGCCAGCCGACACCGGTCATCAGGCCGCCGAAGAGCAGGCCCATGGAGTAACCACCTGCGCCGAACACGGTGTAGATGGACAGCGCCTTGTTGCGCGCCTTTCCTTCGGCGAAGGTGGTGGCGATGATCGACAGGCCGGTCGGCGCGGTGAACGCGGCGGCCAGACCCTTGATGAACCGGGTGACGATCAGCAGCGTCGGGTCGCTGACCAGACCGCCGATCAGGGACGCGACCGCGAAGACGGCCAGGGCGATGAGGAACACCTTGCGACGCCCGAGCAGATCGGCCGTGCGACCACCGAGCAGCAGCAGACCGCCGTAGCCGAGGACGTAACCGCCCACGAGCCACTGCAGGGTGGAGGTGGACATATCGAGTTCGGCGCCGATGGACGGCAGGGCGACACCGATCATCGAAACATCGAGACCGTCGAGGAACAGAACAATGCACAGGGTGATCAGCAGGCCCCAGAGGCGAGCGGACCACCGGGTCGGGTCGGTCGCCTCGGCGGCCGAGAGCGTTGCTGGCGAAGTCATGCGGAGGACATTACATGCATGCGCATTTAATGCCAACACATTTAATGCAGTTGCATAGATCCGTCGGGCGCACTAAGATGGCCGCATGTCGAACCCGGCCAACACAGCTCGGCGCAACGAAGCGCCCACCGAGCTGGTCGGCCAGTGGCGCGCATTGCTCGACCGGCACGCCGCCGTGAGCTGCGCACTGGAGAAGGCGCTTCAGAACGAACACCGGATCGGACTCAGCGAGTTCGAGATCCTCGACCGTCTCGTCGACGCGGCCTGCGAGAAGTACCGCATGACCGACCTGTCCGGCGACATCTACCTGAGTCAGAGCGCGCTCTCGCGCGCCGTGGCCCGGCTCGAACGCGACGACCTGGTCGAACGCAGCACCTGCGACGGCGACCGGCGGGCGTGTTTCGTCAAGCTCACGGAAAAGGGCAGGGCGGTCTACGACCAGGCCCTGCCCACGCACCGTTCGGTGCTCACCGACTCCTGGTAGGAGTTACACCGTCGCGCTCGCCGCGGCGGTGATGTCGGTGAAAGCGCTTCGGTAGCGGTCGAATTCGGCCGGCTTGTCGAGATAGACCGAACCGGCGAAGGTCTCCACGTAGACCACCGGCGGTTCCTGCTTGTCGACCGCGTTGTCGCCGTCGAAATCGAGCACGGTGAACCGGCCCGACTCGAGCCCGGCGTGGTAGCCGGAGTCGTCCGGGATCACCCGGATGTCGACGGTGTCGCGTTCGGCCAGCTCGCGCAGCCGCGCACGCTGACCGGCGAGCACCCGGTCGTCACCGATGCGGCGCGCCAGCACCGCCGCGGCGAGCACCACCCGCAGCCGCAACGGCGAGCCCGCCCTGGTGAGCAACGCCTGCCTGGCCGCGCTCACCCGCAGTCGCCGTTCCAGGTCGGCGTCGGTGAGTTCGGGAATGGTCCGTTCGAGCAGCGCCCTGGTGTAGTCCTCGGTCTGCAACAGCGCCGGGACCAGGCCGTCCTCGTAGATCGACAGCTCGGCCGCCGCCTCCTCGAGGCCGATGTAGACCTCGAAGCCCTCCGGAATGACGTCGCCGTAACTCGTCCACCATCCCCGCGCCTTGGTTTCGCGAGCAAGTGCCGCCAGCGGTTCCACTTGATCGGCGGGCGCTCCGTACACCTTGCACATGGCCTCGACATCGAGGCTGCGCAGCGATGTCTGCCCCGTTTCGATCCGCCAGATCTTCGCTTCCGACCACTCGAGTTGCGCCGCCGCGGTTCTGGTGGTCATCCGCGCACGGTTGCGCAGGTCACGTAAGTGCCTGCCCAGCTGCCTGCGCGGCATGGTCGAACCGGTGACGCCCTGCGGTGAAGCCATACTTCCCCCCTGTATCCAAATCCGGCCTCCCCCTTGTTCTCTGGAGGCCGCCGTTCGCAGCTGACGCATCATCAGATCTGCGGACGGATTGTTTCACAACGAATCGGACACCGCGCAAGACCTACTTCTTCTTCCGGAACCGCCAGAACTGAACGGCGCGAACATCTTCGGACAGCTGATTCACCGGTTCGGCCACATCGGACAGTGCTTGGAACAGTCCGTCGGCGAGTTCGCTGATGTGCTCGACCCGGCCCGCGAGCCGGGCTGCGTTGTCGGCGAATTCGAGCATCAACCGCACCGACGCGGCGATGGTGAGCCCGAGCGGAACGGCCACGAGGGCGGCGAGCACGCCGAGCACCGCCGAGGCCTTCCACATCAGCACCGTCAGCGCGATCGGCAGGCCGATCGCGAAGGAGATCACGCACAGGATGTAGGCCAGCGGCAGCAGCGTGCGGGTCGCGGGCCTGCGGAATTGCACGTCGAGCAGGGAGCGCAGCGCCTCGGCGCCCCACTGGGTGGCCGAGCGGGTGCTGCGGAACGGATCGTCGAAGCCCGCGTCGCGCGCGAGCCGCATCTGCTCGGCCTCTTCGGAGTCCTCGGCCTGCTCCCGCGAACGCGACGCCGTACGCTTCACGTCGGCCTCTTTCCAAGAGAGCCAGCGAGATTCGGCCTCGAACTCCTCGGCCTCCGGCTCACCGGCCGGGGTGGTGTTCGGCACGTCGGTCATGGTTCGAATCCTGCCCGCTTTCCGACGACACGCCAACACCACGGGGACCGAACCTGCGATAGCGAAGGTTCGTCGAATGAGACGAAGCAGACACTCTCGATTATTTTTCGGAATCCGCGTAACAACTCGGCCACCTTGCGCCGATACGCCCATGAACGCAGGAACAGAGCTCTTCGGGGAATGGAGAACACAGTGCGCACGACGTTTCCGACCAACACTATGGCCGCCGACAAGGGTGCCGCCGCGCTGGACTACGCCGCGCGGGGTTGGAACGTCGCCGAAACCACCAACGGCCTGTGCCTGGTGACCGACGAGAACGTTTCGGCCATCGAGATCACCGGCGAGATGGCAGGCGAGGTTCGCCGCTTCCTGCGCGCCAACAACCTGTCCGGCCCCGTGATCGAGATCCCCGGCGCCGAGCGCCGCGAGATCCACCTGGTGACCGGCGTCGCCAAGGCCACCATGGCCATCGCCGCGATGCGCGAGGCCGGTGTGCTGGTGCACACCGACGGTGCAAGCATCCCGCTGCCGCCCACCCAGCTGGCCGCCGGTTCGGCGTCGTGGGGCGTCGCCCCGTCCGAGGCCCGCTGGATCCCGCCGGTCGTCGCCCTCGGTGCCGCCGTGCGCGCCGCCGCCACCCGCAAGCGCGCCACCCTGACCGTGGCCTGCTGAGGCAGCTTTTCACAGCCAACCCGCGACCGCGACGGATCCCCACGTCGCCTCGCGGGTTTTCTGCGTTTCCCGGTGCCGAGCGGTCGGGGTGGAGTAGGCATGAACCATGGCTCCGCGTTCGTTGCTTCGCACCTGTCCGCTCTGTGAGGCCGTCTGCGGCCTGAGCATCACCCTCGACGACAACGATCGGGTGCTCTCGGTGCGTGGCGACCGCGACGACCCGTTCAGCAAGGGCTTCATCTGCCCGAAGGGCGCCGGTTTCGGCAAGCTCGACGACGACCCCGACCTGGTCACCACCCCGCTCATCCGCGACGGCGCCGACTTCCGCCCCGCGAGCTGGGGCGAGGCGTTCGACCTGATCGCCCAGCGTTTCGCCGCCGTCCGCGCGGCGCACGGCACCGGCGCCACCGGCATCTATCTCGGCAACCCCAATGCCCACACGATCGCGGGCGCCCTCTACGCGCCCGCGCTGGTCCGCGCGCTGAGCACCCGGCACGTGTACTCGGCGAGCACCGCCGATCAGATGCCCAAGCAGGTGGCCGCCGGGCTGATGTTCGGCGACCCGATGACCGTCCCCGTTCCCGACCTCGACCGCACCGACTACCTGCTGATGCTCGGTGCCAACCCGCTGGAATCGAACGGTTCGCTGTGCACGGCGCCCAACTTCCCCGGCCGGTTGAAGGCGTTGCGGGCGCGCGGCGGCAGGCTCGTCGTGGTGGATCCCCGGGCGACGCGCACGGCGGAACTGGCCGACGAACACCTCTTCATCCGACCCGGCACCGATGCGTATCTGCTGTTCGCGGTGTTGCAAACATTGTTCGCCGAAAATCTGCTCGACGTGCGCGTGGAGGTCGACGGCCTCGACGAACTCCGCGCGGCCGCAGCGGATTTCACTCCCGAGATCGCGACGGAACGCACCGGAATTCCGGCCGAGACCATCCACCGCATCGCGCGCGAACTCGCCGCCGCCCCGACGGCCGCCGTCTATGCCCGGATCGGCACGTGCACCACCGAATTCGGCACGCTCACACAGTGGCTCGTCGATGCGATCAATGTCCTCACCGGCAACCTCGACTCCCCCGGCGGCGCCATGTTCGCCACCCCCGCGGCACTCGGCATCACCCGGACAAAGCCGTTCCGGCCGGGCCGTTGGACCAGCCGGGTGCGCGAATTGCCCGAAACCATGGGCGAACTCCCCGTCGCCACCCTCGCCGACGAACTCGAAACCCCTGGTGAAGGGCAGATCCGCGCGCTGGTGACGGTGGCGGGCAACCCGGTGCTCTCCGCACCGAGCGGTGCGCGGCTGGACGTGGGGCTGGCCGGGCTCGACTTCATGGTGAGCGTCGACCGGTATGTCAACGAGACGACTCGGCACGCGAATGTGATGCTGCCGCCGCCTCGTTCGATCCAGTCGCCGCACTACGACTTCGCGCTGCTGCACTTCGCGGTGCGCAACTACGCGCGCTACTCGCGCCCGCTGGTGCCGCTCGACGGCAGGCCGTCGGAATCGGCGGTGCTCGCCCGGCTCGCCGCAGCCGTGAGCGGGCAGCCGCATCACAGCGACGAGGCCGTCGCGATGATCGACGAGCTGGTCATCGCCGGCATGCTGCACAAGGCGGCCATGAGTGACCGGCGCGACGAGCTCGAGGGCGCCGACACCACCGAACAGCGCGTCGACCTGATGCTCAAACTCGGCCCCTACGGCGCGTGGAACGGCGGCGACCTCGGCCTGCGCACCCTTCTCGACAACCCGCACGGCATCGACCTCGGCCCGCTGCGGCCACGACTGCCGGGGGTGCTGCGGACCGCATCGGGACGCGTCGACCTGGCACCGCAGCCCTTGCTCGCCGATGTGTCGCGGCTACGGGAAGGCCTCGCGGCCAGTGCGCCGCCCATGGTGCTGATCGGGCGCAGACAGCTGCGTTCCAACAACAGCTGGATGCACAACATCGAGGCCCTCGTCGGCGGATCCAACCACTGCACCCTGCACATCCACCCCGACGACGCCGACCGCCTCGGCATCGGCGAGGCGGCCGAGATCACCTCGGCCGCCGGATCACTGACCGTGCAAGTGGAGCTGACAGCGGCGATCATGCCCGGGGTGGTGAGCCTGCCGCACGGGTGGGGACACGCCGCGAGCACCACCCAGTCGGTGGCCCGCGCGCATGCCGGCGTGAATGCCAATGCGCTGACCGACAATTCGATCGTCGACGCGATCACCGGAACCGCCGTCTTCAACGGAGTGCCGGTGACGGTCGGTCCGGCCTGATCGGTCGTCGCCCAGGAAACCCGAAGCAAACCGCCCGTTACGGTCCTTCGCAATACTGGACTCGCCACGCCGCACGCCGAACTCCCCTAGACTCCAATGAGATTGTGGTCACAGCACTTCGGCAGCAGAGGGGCCCCGATGCCTGGAACACAGGTCGGCAGCGACGGAGAGCACGAACTTCAGGAAACGTTGGGCACCACCGAACGCGCCGAACGGTTCTACGACGACCAGGTCATCGACTATCTGAACCCGATGATGATGGAATTCGTCACCCGGATGGACATGGCGTTCATCTCCACCGCCGACGCGCACGGCGAATGCGACGCCAGCTTCCGTGCGGGAACCCCTGGTTTCCTGCACGTGATCGACGATCGCACGATTGCGTACCCCGAATACCGAGGTAACGGGGTGATGGCCAGCCTCGGCAATATCCTCGAGAACCCGCACGTCGGCATCCTGATGATCGACTTCGTCCGCGACCTCATCGGCCTGCACGTGAACGGGAAGGCCCGCATGGTCGCCGACAGCGAGCTACGCGAGACCGTCACCGATCTGCCACCCGCCGAACGGGGCAAAGCGGCGCAGGTGTGGGTGGTCGTCGACGTGGAAGAGGCATACATCCACTGCCGCAAGCACATTCCGCAGATGATCCCCGTCTCCCGCGACCGCCGCGAATGGGGTACCGACAACGTCCGCGCCAAGGGCGGCGACTACTTCGGTGTGAAGGCGGGCCGTCAGCACGCCGAAGTCAAAGCAGGCTGACCTACTTGATCTTGAAGATCACCACACGCTGCACGACGAAGTTGATCACCGTCGCCGTGCCCTGCGCCACGACAAACGCCACCGCCTGACGCCACCACTGGTCGGGCAGCGCGAACGCGAACGCGGCATACATCCCGAGCTGCACGGCGAACGTCACCGCGTACAGCGCGACGACCGCCACGAACCGCTTGCGGCTCGGCTCGGCCTGGAACGTCCAGCGACGATTGATCAGGTAGGCCGTCGTCGTACCGGCGATGAAGCTGATCGCCTTGGCGAGCACCTCAGGCACCCCGAGCACGTTCGACAGCAACAGCAGCAAGCCGAAGTCGACGATCGCCGAGAAACCGCCGGTGAGGGTGAACCGGACAATCTGCGTCTTCAGATCGACATCGGTACCCCCCGGCTCGTCGACCAGCGGAATTTCGGGGGGCAGGGGCAGATGCGGCTGTGCTTGCACGTGAGGAAGGGTACGAGACCGGTCACAGGTTGTGCCATGCCTGTAGCCTCTAAGCCGATGTCTGAGAACATTTCGACCACCAACGACGGGCCGTTCGTGCTTCCTACGCGCACGCGCAGGCTCACCGGTTGGGGTCGCACCGCACCCACCTCCGCCGAAGTGCTCTCGACCGGCGATCCCGAGCTGATCGCCGAGGCCGTGCGCATGGTCGCCGAGGACAACGACAGCAAGCCGGCGCATCTGCGACGCGGCGTGATCGCCCGTGGCCTCGGCCGCTCCTACGGCGACCACGCCCAGAACGCGGGCGGCCTCGTCATCGACATGCCCGCGCTCAACCGCATCCACCGCATCGACCGCGACACCCGCCTGGTCGACGTGGACGGCGGCGTGAGCCTGGACCAGCTGATGAAGGCCGCGCTCCCGTTCGGGCTGTGGGTTCCCGTGCTACCCGGCACCCGCCAGGTGACCATCGGCGGCGCCATCGCCTCCGATATCCACGGCAAGAACCACCACAGCGAGGGCAGCTTCGGCAACCACGTCCGCTCGATCGACCTGCTCGTCGCGGACGGTTCGGTGCGCACGGTGTCACCGGACAACGACGCCGAGCTGTTCTGGGCGACGGTCGGTGGCAACGGGCTCACCGGCATCATCCTGCGCGCGACCATCGAGATGGCGCCGACGGAGACGGCCTACTTCCTCAACGACGGTGTGAAGACCGCGACCCTCGACGAGACGGTCGCCGCGCACAGCGACGGCAGCGAGGCCAACTACACCTACTCGAGCGCCTGGTTCGACGTCATCAGCCCGCTGCCCAAGCTCGGCCGCGCCACCATCACCCGTGGTCGTCTCGCCAAGCTCGACGAGCTGCCCGAGCGGCTGCAGAAGAAGCCGCTGAAGTTCGACGCGCCGCACCTGATGACCGTGCCGGACATCTTCCCGAACTTCACCATGAACAAGCTGACGCTGTCGGCGATCGGTGAGGCGTACTACGCGATGGGCGGGAACTACACCGGCAAGGTGCAGAACCTGACGCAGTTCTACCACCCGCTCGACATGATCTCGGAGTGGAACCGTGGCTACGGTTCCAACGGGTTCCTGCAGTACCAGTTCGTGGTGCCGACCGAGGCGGTCGAGGAGTTCAAGCGGATCATCATCGACATCCAGGCGTCCGGCCACTACTCGGCACTCAACGTCTTCAAGCTGTTCGGCCCGGGCAACGACGCGCCGCTGAGCTTCCCGATGCCGGGCTGGAACATCTGCGTGGACTTCCCGATCAAGCCGGGCCTCAACGAGCTGGTCACCGAGCTGGACCGCCGCGTGATGGAATTCGGCGGCCGTCTCTACACCGCGAAGGACTCGCGCACCAGTGCCGAGACCTTCCACAAGATGTATCCCCGGATCGACGAGTGGATCAAGGTCCGCCGCAGCGTCGACCCGAACGGCGTGTTCATGTCCGATATGGCCAGGAGGCTGGAGCTCCAGTGATCAACGCAGTTGGCAACCCGCAGACCATCCTGCTGTTCGGCGGCACCTCCGAGATCGGTCTCGCGATCTGCGCGGAGTACCTGCGCAAGAGCCCCGCGCGGATCATCCTGGCGAACCTGCCCGGCGACCCGCTGCTCGACGACGCCGTCGCCAAGCTGAAGGGGGCCGGTGCCACGGCCGTCGAGGTCATCGACTTCGACGCGCTCGACACCGACTCGCACCCAAAGGTCGTCGACGCCGCGTTCGCCGGTGGTGACGTGGATGTCGCGATCGTGGCGTTCGGTGTGCTCGGCGACGCCGAGCAGCTGTGGCAGGACCAGCGCAAGGCGGTCATGACCGTCGGCATCAACTACACCGCCGGCGTGTCGGTGGGTGTGCTGGTCGGCGACAAGTTCAAGGCGCAGGGTCACGGCCGGTTCATCGTGATGTCGTCGGTGGCGGGCGAGCGGGTGCGTCGCTCGAACTTCGTGTACGGCTCGACCAAGGCCGGCCTCGACGGCTTCTACCTGGGTCTGGGCGAGGCGCTTCGTCCCTACGGCCCGCGCGTCACCGTCGTCCGGCCGATGCAGGTACGTACCTCGGCGACCAAGGCCCACTGGGAGGCGACCGGCTCCAAGGAAGCGCCGCTCACGGTCGACCCGGAAGACGTCGCCCGCCAGGCCGTCGCCGCCTCGGAGAAGGGCACCGAGATCGTGTGGACCCCGAACGAGGCCCGCTTCGTGATGTCGGCTCTGCGCCACGTGCCGCGCCCGATCTTCCGCAAGCTCCCCATCTGATCGAGAGCCACCGCGACTGCCGCACCGCCACTCCGGCGGTGCGGCAGTTTCTTTGTGCCGGGGGCATCGGCGCGAGCCGACGGAGCCCGAGCCCTCCACTAGGCTGACCCGGACCGTCGAGCAGAGTGGACCCGGAGGAATGCGCGCCGATGACTACCGATGACAACGTGCGGGCGGGGCGCGCGACAGCGACCGGTCTCGCCGAAGGTGCCGCGGCGGCGCTCGTCGCGCTGGTCGTGGCGGTGGTCGGGTTGTTCGCTTTCTCGGCGGTGCAGTGGCCTGCGTTCAACTCCTCCAACGTGACTCGGGCGCTGACCACCGTCGGGCAGGTCGTCTCGGTGGGGCTGCTGGTGGTCTCGGTATTGCTGATCCGGCTGCGGAAGTGGCCTGTGGTCGCGAAACTCGCCTCCTGGGTGGGCGTTTCGGGATTCGTCACGGTGACCCTCGGGATGCCGTTGGCGGCGACGAAGCTGTACCTGTTCGGTGTTTCGGTCGACCAGGAATTCCGCACCGAGTATCTGACGCGGCTCACCGACAGTGCGGCACTGCGGGACATGACCTACGTGGATCTGCCGCCGTTCTATCCGGCCGGGTGGTTCTGGATCGGTGGGCGGGTCGCGAACCTGCTCGGCATGGACGGCTGGGAGGCGTTCAAGCCGTACTCGATCGGGATGCTCGCCGTGGCCGCAACGGTGGCGCTCGTGCTGTGGGCGCAGCTGGTGCGCGCCGACACGGCCGTCGGCGCCGCGGCCGCGGTGACCGCGATGACTTTGGCCTATGCCTCGCCCGAGGCGTACGGGGCTGTGTTGGTCGTGTTCGTTCCGCCGGTGCTCGTGCTGGCGTGGGGTGCGCTGCACCGCCGCTCGGGCGGGTGGGGCGCGGTCCTCGGGACCGGGTTGTTCCTCGGGGTCGCGGCGTGTTTCTACACGTTGTACCTGGCGATCGCGGCGTTCACCGTTGTGCTGATGGCGGTGGTCGCCGCCGCGTGCGCGCTGTATGCACGGCGAGCGAGCGGGCGGGCGATCGGCAGGCGCGACGCTGCGGTCACCACCGAGCCCGCGTGGCGGGTGGTTGTCGTGCCGTTCACGCGACTGGCGGCGATCGGCGTGCTCGCGATCGCGGTATCGCTGGTGGTGTGGACGCCGTATCTGCTGAAGATGCTGTCGGGTGCGAAATTGCCCTCCGGCAATGCTTTCCACTATCTGCCCGAGTCGGGTGCGCAGCTGGCGTTCCCGATGCTCGAGTTCTCCCTGCGTGGGGCGCTGTGTCTGCTCGGGTTGCTGTGGCTGGTCGTGCGGGCGGGATCGTCGCGGCGGGCGCAGGCGCTCGGCATCGGCGTGGTGGCGATCTACCTGTGGACATTGCTGTCGATGGCCGCGACGGCGGCGGGCACCACCCTGCTGTCGTTCCGGCTGGAACCGGTGCTGCTCGCTTTGCTCGCCGCCGCAGGCGTTTTCGGCTTCGTCGAGGGTGGTCGCGCGGTATATCAGGCGCTGAACGAACCCGCGCCGGTGCGTACCGCGGCGGCCGCGCTCGCGGTGCTCGGTGCGATGGCCTTCGCCCAGACGATCCCCACCGTTCTGGTCCACGAGATCGACACCGCCTACACCGACACGGTGCCCACCGAAACACCCGACGCCTACGGCACTTTCGGTGAACGCGGCGACAAGCGCCGCCCCTCCGCGGTGGCCTACTACCACGCCGTCGACGAGGCTCTACTGGCGCAAACCGGCCGTCCCCGTGACGAATCCGTCGTCCTCACGGCCGACACCAGCTTCCTGTCCTTCTACCCCTACTTCGGTTTCCAGGCCCTCACCTCGCACTACGCGAACCCCCTCGCCGACTTCAAGGCCCGCGCCGACACCATCGCCGCCTGGAGCAGGCTCGACTCCCCCCAGGCCCTCCTCGACGCCATGTCGGCCGCCCCCTGGCGCGCCCCCGACGCCTTCCTCTTCCGCCGCGACGGCGACAACTACACCCTCCGCCTCGCCGAAGACGTCTACCCCAACGATCCCAACGTCAAGCGCTACACCGTCACCTTCCCCCGCTCCCTCTTCGCCTCCCCCACCTTCACCACCACCGACATCGGCCCCTTCACCCTCATCACCGTCAACCGCTGATTCGGCGAAAACGAGTTCGCGCAACCCTGTCTTCCGGGCGGGGCGGCGCACTACACTTGGCGGTGCGGAACGGTCGTCGTCGGTGGGGGTCGGCGGATGGCGAAGGTTATCGATCCTGCACGTTGTGGGTCCGGGTGGCCCGTTACCGGAGGAGGACTTCATGTCCGATCCGTTGCACACCAGGGTGTGCCTCACCGGAGTGAATTGCATCTGTCCGAGTATCAGTGTGTTCGTGGTGCCCGAGCCGCTGGTCAGGGGTGGGCAGATGCTGCATCTGCTGGAACAGGCGCCGGTGGCCGAACGTGGGCCCGAACCCGATCCCGATCTGATCGACCTCATCGAGGCGGTGCGCATGCCCTTGAATCTGCCCGGGCTCGCCCGGATGCAGCGCGTGGCGTTCACCGGCCCACGGCACGATCCCACCGCCGCGCGCACAGTTCTGCACGACCATCTGATCGAGGAATCGGCGCCGATCGGCCTCGATATGGACGATCCGGCGGAGCTCACCCGGCTCTCGATGCTGCCCGAACACCGGATCGGACCCCGGCGCATCGACGACTTCCAGGCGCACTCGGTGCGGCAGGCGATGGCGGCGGTGTACCAGTTTTTCGGCGTGGACCAGCGGGTACCCCTCGTCTACCACGGTTTCGCCGACCCCGGCGACGGCTGGTTCGCCCTGCGCGCATCGGCAGCCTGACCGGACATGTGTCCATAGACACCCGGTAGCTACTGGTGTGCGGAGCACCGATAGACAACAATATGTGCGGTTGCAGCGAACAAACCGCACAGTCCGTCGGACGGGGCGAGTACGCTGCGAAATGTTGACAAGTTCGGCCGACCGAAATCAGTTTTGGTAGCGCTGATCGGTACGGATGCAGAGGTATAGCTATGACGCTCAGCAGACCGGAGCGAATCGATTTCCTGATGCGGGAACACCGCCAGGACGCCGAACCTGCGCCACGGGAACAACTGCACTCACTCGGCGATATCGAGAAGTTCGTGGTCGATGCCGCGATCGCCATGCTCTCCCCCGGTCAGAAGTTCGCCTTGCTGTGGTCGCTGCAGGTCGGCGGGCATCTGGTGGCGGGCGTTCAGGTCAAGGAGCGCGACGGGTCGGTCACCAATATGGTGCCGCCGACCGAGGTCGTCGAATACCTGGCCGACCACAAGCGCATGTCCTACGACCCTGCGGTCGGCGCGTGGCTGAGTGCGGAGATCTTCATCGCCGGACCCACCCGTTTCAAGGCCACCTACTCGGCGGGCACCGTCGCCGACTGGATGCCCGAGGTGTCGGTCGACGATCTGCGCGCCGAATTCGTGGCCTACCCGCGTCCGGCCGCGGAGATTCCCGATTGGGCCCGCTCGCAGCTCGATTGGTCGAACAGGATGACCGGATAGGACGCGGCGCCCCCGCACGATCGGGTCGGGTGGCTAGCATCAACCCCCGTGCGACCGGACCGATCTGAACGAGCGTTCACCCGATACCGCCTGATCGCCCTCGTCTGTGGGCTGCTCGGGTTCGTGCTTGCCCTGCTCACACCGCTGTTGCCGGTGCGCCAGGACCGCGCGAGCCTCGACTGGCCGCAGGCGGGTGCGACGAGTGTGCAAGCACCACTCGTGTCGTATGTGCCCCAGCAGGTGAACGCGCAATTGCCGTGCCCGGTGCTGCGCGGACTGCCGGGCGGTGACGTGCGCGGTCCCGAGGGCGAGAACCCCACCCCGCAGCCGACGACCTTGCTCACCACGATCCCGGCCGAATCCGGGCAGATCACCAAGGGGCTGAGCGTCGTCGCGCGCGAGGGCGTGCTCACGGTGCAGGCCCGCGATGTGCCGATGCTGTCGGCGCCGATCGAGGAGATCGCGAACTGCGACCACATCGCGATCGACTCCACCATCGCCGCGACGACTGTCGAGTTCGTCGGGGTGACCCGGGCCGACGGAAGCCCGTTCCGCAACACCGTCACCGTCGACAAGCGCCCACAGATCGTCGGGGTGTACACCGATCTCGACGAGAACCAGCTCACCGGCGCCCGGTTCCACGCCGATATCGACTCCCGCTTCACCTCCACCCCGACACCGCTGAAACTGGCCGTGATGATCGTGGCCGCGCTCGCCACCCTCGCCGCGCTGGTCGCCCTGCACCTGCTCGATCGCGCCGACGGCCGCCGCGCCCGCCACTTCCTGCCCCGGCACTGGTGGCGCATCACACCGACCGACGTGGTCGTGGTGGCGACGCTGCTCGGCTGGCATGTGATCGGCGCCAATACCTCCGACGACGGCTACATCCTGAACATGGCGCGCGCCTCCGGCCCGTCGGGCTACATGGCGAACTACTACCGCTGGTTCGGGGTGCCCGAGGCGCCGTTCGGGTGGTCCTACGAGCTGCTGGCCTGGATGACGAAGATCTCCGACGCCAGCCCGTGGATGCGGCTGCCCGCACTCGCCGCGGGCCTGGTTTGCTGGGCGGTGATCAGCCGGGAGGTGCTGCCCCGCCTCGGTGCCCGGGTGCGCCGCGACAAGGTGGCGCTGTGGACGGCGGGCCTGGTGTTCCTCGCCTTCTGGCTCCCCTACGACAACGGTCTTCGCCCCGAACCGCTCATCGCGGCCGGCGCCCTGCTCACCTGGTGCGCCATCGAACGCGCGATCGCCACCGCCCGCCTGCTCCCCGCCGCCCTCGCGATCCTCATCGCCGCGTTCTCCCTCGCCGCAGGACCGACCGGACTCATCTGCATCGCCGCGCTCATCGCAGGCACGCGACCGGTCATGCAGATCATCATCAAGCGCGCCCAAGGTCTACGTCCTCGCGAAATCGCCGCTGACAGAGACGGACTCGACGCTGCCGCCGAGGACCGCACAGCCGGCGCACCCGCCCCGACAGAAGCGCCGATCACCGATGGCGAGCTCGGGGCCCGGAGCACAGCCGGCGGCGCCCACGCATCGGGTCGACTTTCCTTGGCCGCCAAGATCTTCCGCTACGCCGCCCTCCTGGCACCGGGCATAGCCGCAGGCACCCTGGTCCTCATCGTCGTCTTCGCCGACCAGACCCTGGCGACCGTCATGGAAGCCACCCGCGTGCGCACCCTGGTCGGCCCCAACGCCGCCTGGTTCGACGAACGCACCCGCTGGGATTCGCTGTTCATGCTCTCCCCCGACGGCTCGCTGGCCAGGCGTTTCGGTGTCCTCGTGATGTTGCTGTGCCTGCTGGTGTGCATCCTGCAGGTGTTGCGCAAGGGCCGCATCCCGGGCACCTCGCGCGGCCCGTCGGTGCGCATTCTCGGCATCGTGTTCGGTGCGCTGCTGCTGATGATGTGGACGCCGACCAAGTGGACACACCACTTCGGTGTGTACGCGGGGCTGGCAGGCTCGCTCGCCGCTCTGGCCGCTGTCGCAGTGGGTGCCAACGGTATTCGCGCACCACGTAATCGTGCTCTGTTCACCGCAGCGGTCCTGTTCCTGCTCGCGCTCACGTTCACCGGTTCCAACGGTTGGTGGTACGTGTCGAGCTTCGGGGTGCCGTTCTGGGACAAGGCGCCGATGGTCGCGGGCAAGGGGGTGTCGACGCTGCTGCTCGGGCTCAGCGTGCTCGCCCTGCTCGTCGCCCTGTACTTCCACCTGCGCGACCCGTACCGCAAGCCTTCGCGCCCAGCCCGTTTCGATCGTTTCGCCACCATGCCGTTGACGATCGCGGCCGCGCTGCTCGTGGCATTCGAGGTGGCCTCGATGCTGAAGGGCGCGGTCACGCAGTACCCGGCCTATTCGATCGCCAAGTCGAATATCGAGTCGCTGCAGGGCGATACGTGCGCCCTGGCCAACGACGTACTGGTGGAGACGAATACGGCCGATTCCCTGCTCACTCCCATCACCGGCGCTTCCGCCGACGGACTGAGCACCGAATCGGCGGCCTTCACCCCGAACGGTGTGGCCGCCGACCTCACCGCCGACGCCGACGAGACCGTGGTCGGCGGGGCCAACTCCGTCGACAAGGATTCGGCCAACAAGACGACCAACACCACCGGCGCGGGCACCGGCGGCGGCACGAGCACCGAGGCCGGTATCAACGGCAGCACCGTCGCCCTGCCGTTCGGCCTCGACCCGGCCCGCACGCCGGTACTCGGCTCCTACCAGGACGGCGTGCAGCAGCAGGCGAAGCTGACCTCGCAGTGGTACAGCGCCGATATCGACGCCGTGCGCGACGATCCCGCCTACCAGGCGCTGGTCGTCACCGCCGCGGGCCGTATCCGCTACGTCGACAACGACGGCGTCGTGCACTACGGCCAGGACCTGCTCGTCGAGTACGGCACCCGGGCCGAGGACGGATCAGTCCAGGTCACCGGCTCGATCCAGCCCCTCGACATCGGTCCGTCGCCGTCGTGGCGCAACCTGCGCGTGCCGCTGGACCGCCTGCCCGCGGGCGTGAACGCGGTACGCCTGCTCGCCACCGACAACGACATCACCCAGAAGCAGTGGCTCGCGGTGACCCCGCCGCGCCTGCCGAAACTGGCCTCCCTCGACTCGGTGGTCGGGCACACCGATCCCGTGCTGCTGGACTGGCACGTCGGCCTGGCGTTCCCCTGTCAGCGCCCGTTCGAGCACCACGACGGTGTCGCCGAGGCGCCGAAGTGGCGGATCCTGCCCGACCGGGTGGGTTCGGACGCGGCCAACGCCTGGCAGGACGACATCGGCGGCGGCCCGCTCGGCTGGACAGGTCTGCTGATGAAGGCCGAGACTGTGCCCACCTATCTGGATAGTGATCTCGGTCGCGACTGGGGCTCGCTGGAGCGGTTCACCCCGTACGAACCGGCGCCGGCCGCCGACATCACAGTGCGGGTGGTAGACCAGTCCGGACGGGCGAAGGAGCCGGATATCCGCGCGCGGTAGAGACTGGGGCAGCGCATGGGCAGTGATCGGGCAGTTGCGCTGCTGTTTCACGAAAACCCTAGTGTCACTGGACATTTCGGTTCGGTGAAAGACCCGTTAAGGAGCGGCTCAACTTGGCCCGTTCTCAGGTTTGGGCACGTACCCTGGTGGGTATGACAGGAGCCTTCGATGACATGGACCTGCGGGATCTCGTCGACCTGCTCAGCGACGACGAGAAGAAGGAACTACGACCTGCCGTGATGCGGGTGCTGGAAAGACTGCCCTCCCAGGAGGTATTACGCCGCGATCTCAACCGTCGCTTGCTGAACGTCTGACTACCCGACCACGACATACAAACCGAAGGCGGGGACCACGATGGTGGTCCCCGCCTTCACGCTTTCCCGCCTCAGAACACGCGAAGCGGTCCCGGGCTCCAGAACCCGTCGCGACCGGTCGTCGCGGTCTCGAGCTGAGCCGGTTCGGCCTGGATGTGCTGGTCGTAGCGTTCCAGCGAACCCCAGTCGCGGGCCCAGTCGTCCTTCAGATAGGTGGGGATGGTCACCCGGGCGGCCAGCATCTGCGTGAAGCCGAGCGGGCCACCGAACTCCTGGGCCTGCCAGGTGTCGGTCGAGGAGATGGCCAGCGGGCGGTCGGGCAGGATGCGGTAGTTGGGCACCTCGGCCACGCCGTTCTCGTGCGAGAACGGACGCTGGCACGGGAACTGCAGGCCGACGGCCCAGTCGAGCAGCACCGGCTGGGTGCGGCCGATGAAGCTGTCGAGGCTCTGCAGCTTGGGCACCCGCGGCGGGGTGAACGCCAGCCACTGGTCGCCGATCAGGATCGGGTCGTTGGCCAGGATGCGCACGGCGTCCGCCTCGGGCGCCAGCTCGGCCAGCGGCACCCGCAGGTTGCGCCACGACGGTGCCGGGCCGATATCGCGCGGCTGGTAGGTGCCGAGCGGGGTGACACTGCCGTCGGGGTTGCGCGTGCCGTACTCCACGAGCAGCGACTGACCGTACTTGTCGGCGCCGGTGTCGTCCTTGGAGGCGATGCGACCGGCCGCGCTGATGACGACCAGCGGCGACTCCTCGGTGCGCGCGGGCAGCCCGTACCAGGACGACTCGAGGCGGGCGCGCTGCTGCATGCCCTCCTGGTAGGAGCCGAGCACCGGCGTCTGCGCTGGATCGAGGCCGAACGGCAGGGCGACGGTCGACCCGTTGACACCACGCGCACCCTCACCACCGCCGGTGCCCGCGCTCTCACCTTCGGCGAAGGCGGCGCCGACCGACTGGTTGCTGGTGTTGCCGGTGCCCGGCTTCACCTCGACGGCATCGGCCGACAGGTCGCCCGGCACGCCGTTGGGGCTGAACCCTTCGGCCAGCGTGCCGCGCAGCGGGTCGGCGGGGTCGACGAGCGGGCGCGACGGGTCGACGATCGGATCGAGCCTGCCGCTGTTCGGGTCGGCTTCCACCAGCACGTCGCGGGCCAGGCCGCAGCTCTCGCCACCGAGCGCGTCGATGTTGGAGCGGGCAAGCGAGTACGCCGGGTACTGCTGGGTGGCGCCCTTCACCAGCGAGAGCACCTCGAACGCGACCATCAGCCCGACCACGACGGTGAGCGGAATGGCGGCGAACTTGCGGATCCGCCTGCCGCGCTTGGTCTTCGCCGACGGCTGCGGTTTCACATAGTCCTCGCGCAGCGCGTACCAGCCGACCAGGGCCAACCCGACACCGAACAGGATCAGCATCACGGTGTTGGAGTGCACCCCGCGCAGGGAGATGGTCTTGTCGAACCACGGCACGCCGTAGCTGGACACGTACCAGTACCCGTTGATGCCCGAGAACGACAGCGCGAGCACGAACAGCAGCCCGGCGAGGAAGATCGCCCGGTTCTTGCGCGAACGCAACGCGCTCTGCGACACGGCTACGGCCGTCACCGCGGCCAGCGATCCGGCGATGCCCGCGTACGCGCCGAAGTGGTGGGTCCACTTCGTCGGGTTGAACATCATGAAGAAGATCGTGCCGAACACCACGGCCATCAAACGCCAGGTCGGACCCGACGCGATACCGGGCACCTGACGGCGGCGCAGCAGCACCAGCAGCGTGGTGAACAGGCACAGCAGCATCACCAGGAAGGCGAAGCGGCGGGCCAGCGAGCCGTCGACGGTCTCGACGAACATGTAGTAGTAGCGCAGGTAGTCCTCGTACCAGGCCAGGTTCGGGCCGGTGGCCTGGCGCACCCGGTTGGCCTCCTGGATACCGGCGAAGGTCTGGTCGCTGTAGACCACGGTGAGCACGAGCAGGCCCGCCGAGGCGATCGGCGCGAGCAGCGCGGTCGTGCCGAACTGGCGATGACGACGCACGATGATCCGCACCAGCGGCCGGATACCGGCCAGCAGCGCGGCCACACACATCAGGCCGGTCGGTGCCGCGGCCAGCGTGAACGCGGCGACGAGCACCGCGATCCCGGCGGGCAGCAGCCGGCCGGTGGCGATGGCGCGTTCGATCGAGACCCAGGTGAGCAGCGCGCCGAGGGCAACGATCGGCTCCGAGCGCAGGCCGTTGTCGAAGGGCAGCCAGAAGGCGAGGAACACCAGGCCACCGGTCCACAGCGCCACCTGGCTGCGCTTGACCGCGTTGCCGAGGCGGGGCACCACCTCGCGGCTGATGACCATCCAGCACAGGATCGCGCAGATCAGGGCCGGGACGCGCACCCACGGGCTGGCCGTGGAGACCTCGGCGAACACCTGGATGACGTAGTAGTACCAGCCGAACGGCGCCTCCGGCACGCCGTACCAGCGGAAGTAGTTGGCCATGTAGCCCGCTTCGGGCGCCACCCGGACCATCGAGAGGATGTAGCCGTCGTCGGAGGTGTTGGCGCCGACGAAATGCCAGACGAGCAGCGTGCCGATCACCGCGCCGTCGGCCCAGGTGGGCTTGAGCCAGTTCTTCGGCAGGAACCGGCGGTGCCCACGCCCGTCGCTGCCGTCGAGCTGGGCGAGCGCACCGAGTGCCAGCAGGGTGCACAGCACGGCCGCGATGATCGCGATGAGCTTCACCGCCGACGGGCTCGACGAGAACCTGGTGTCGATGGTCGAGGTAAGCGAGAGACCCTGGGGTACTTCGCCTTCCAGGTCGGAGAACACGCCGACGATCTGCGGGCGCAGGTCGCCACCGAGCTCACCCTCCACCGGGACGAGCACCGTCTCCGTCGCGCCCGGCTGACCGGGGATCGGCCGCTCGATCTCCGTCATCAGGCCGTCGAACGAGGCGCGGGTGCGGTGCTGGTCGGAGGCGATGGTGATGGTCGAGCAGCCGCCCATCTCCGAACGCGGCGCCGAGGCGACCACCGCGTTGCGGTCGACCACGTCGACGGCGGTGTCGGAGACGCGAACGAACAGCGCCTCGAGCGCGGCGCCGTCGCCCTGGGGCGGTGCGGTGGCCAGCAGCATGCCGCCCTGGGCGGGCAACCGGTCGACCGCCGCGCACGGAATGGTGGCGTTCAGGTCGATCGGCACCTGCGACATCAGGGGCGCTTGCAGATTGCCGAGCTTGCCGTTCTGCGGCCAGTTCAGCTGCGCGGTGGTCTGGGTGACCGGCAGGAACGGCGTCGCCACCGCGAACACGGCTCCCAGGAGTCCGGCGATCAGCGCGATCCATCGCGCGATGCGGAAGTCCTTCGCGGAGGCCACCGGTTCTGCGGGTGGCTTGGAGAGAACAGCGGTTGCGGCGTCTGGCACGGTTCGACATGGTATCTGCTGGCTTGACTCAGCGTTGGTGCGCGCGAGTCAGCGGCCGTGAAGTCGTCGGCGTACCAGTGTGAAGTTCAAGTATTTCATTAGGTTTAACCTGGTAGAGCCCGTGCCGCTCCCGCCGGCCCACTTGTTTCGCCATGATGCATATCAGCTATCGATCCAGGTCCGTTCCGCGTGACAGGAAGTGACCGAAGAAGGCACAGGAGTTATCCGATGATATCAGGGCAAGCACTTCGTGTTGATAAAAAGTGCGGTAACTGTTACACGCGGTAACGTCGATGCATTCTAAAGCCGGAATCGGCGCAAATGCACCCTTTTCACGAAAGTTTCCGCACGAAATCGTCGCGATGAATCGAGCGCTGTAAACAATTCCCATTCGTACTCTTGAACGTGACAGCTTTCATCCCGAAAGTCTGTCGGCTTCACCTAGGAGTACGCATGAGCCATACCAATTTCTATACGCGTGCAGCCCTGGCTTCCGTGAGTTGTGCGGCAGCCGCAATTGCCTTCGGAATGGGGCCGGCGCACGCCGCCGGGTCCACCACCGTTTCGCCCGCCGGGGCGAATGTGTCGGCAACCAATTCGGGGACGGTGAAGTTCGTGGCGGGCAGCGTCACGGTGACCTGCACGACCTCGAGCACCACCGGCGCGGTACCCGCCGCGCCGAACAACTCGAACCCGAGCGGGCCGGTGACGGTCCCGATCGCGGCACCGAGCATCACCGGCTGCACCACGAGCATGTGGGGTGTGAGCGCCACCGTCACCACCAGCGGCAGCTGGGCGATCACCGGCCAGAACGGCTCGCCCATCACCGGCAGCCTGGTGATTCCCACCGGTGGGGCGGTGATCAAGACCTCCGGTCTTGCCACCTGCACCGCCGTTGTCGCCCCCACGGCACCGGCGAATGTGGCCGGTTCGTGGACCAACGGGTCACCCTCGACGGTGTCGCTGACCAACGCCTCGGCGCCCATCAAGGTGACCGGTGGATTCGGCTGCCCGACCAGCTCGACCACCGGAACGGTGACGGCCACCTACAAGGTGAACAACACCACCAACCCGTCGGTGCCGATTACCGTCGGCCCCTGATTTCGGGGTTGATATTCCGGTGACGGGTAACGCGACGAAGTCACCGCGAATCAGGTGAAGCACACCGGTGTGCAATAAATAACGGCCCGCATGCGTCCGATGACGCATGCGGGTCCCCGTATTACCGCGGCGAGGAATTGTTTCTCGTACGCGGTTTTGTCATGCTCGGGCCCTGATTCGCCGGTTATCGGCTACGAGATCACCGCTATGGATATCCGATCCGAACAGTCGATTCAGACCACGCCTGGCAAATCCTCGGGGTGTGGAGTTCAACCGTTTTATTGTGTTTAGAACCGGCAACTACCGAATGTGCAACGGTCCAGCTGTTTGTTTCATCACGATGCCGAGTAACTATTACAGCAGGTCAGTGGCGACTTGCCTTCGGCGTCTGCAGCTTGACACAGAGATAGCTGCCATACTACCGGTCAACTGTGCAGCCGTTGATAAGAACGGTGGTAACTGTTATGCCTGGTAACGGCTGGGCATTCTAAGCTAATCGAGCCGTATTCGGACCTCGAACGGCGAGTGATTCCCGATGAAATGGTCGCCACGAAACACACGACATGAACAATGCAAATTCGTACTCTTGCTCCTGACAGCTTTCATTCCGAATGCTTGTCGGCTTCACCTAGGAGTACGCATGATCGAAAATAAATTCTGGACACGCGCCGCCTTGGCAAGCGTGAGTTGTGCGGCATTCGCCGTCACTTTCGGCATCGGACCGGCCAACGCCGCCGGCTCCACCACCATTTCGCCCGCCGGCGCGAATGTGTCGGCGACGAATTCCGGGTCGGTGAAATTCGTTGCGGGCGGTGTCACCGTCACCTGCACCACCTCGAGCACCACCGGCACGGTACCCGCCGCGCCCGGCAACACCAATCCGAGTGGGCCGGTGTCGGTGCCGATCGCGGCGCCGAGCTTCGCCGACTGCACGACGAGCCTCCCCGGCACCAGCGCCACCATCACCACCAGTGGAGATTGGGCGATCACCGGCCAGAACGGCTCGCCCATCACCGGCAGCCTGGCGATCCCCACCGGCGGCATGGTGATCAAGACCAGTGGCATCACGGCCTGCACCGCCGTGGTCGCGCCAACTGCCCCGGCCGATGTGGCAGGTACGTGGACCAACGGGGCGCCCTCCACGGTGGCGCTGTCCGATGCGCCGGCACCGATCAAGGTGACCGGTGGGTTCGGCTGCCCGACCAGCGCGACCAGCGGCACGGTGACCGCCACGTACAAGGTGGACAACACCACTGATCCGTCGGCGCCGATCACGGTCGGCCCCTGATTACAGGGGTGATATTCCGGTGACGGGAATCGCGACGAAGTCACCGCGAATCAGGTGAAGCACACCGGTGTGCAATAAGGCCCGCGTGCGTTCGATGCGCACGCGGGCTTCTGATCGATTATGTCCCCCGACAGGGTATTTCCCGCTCGGGGGCACCCTTCTGCCAGGAGTAGTTTTACCGGCGCGCCGGACCCCGGTCACTTCCTGACCCCTCCCCTCCCTAGACTCGACCGCATGACCAAGGTGAATCTCGTAACAAACTACGGACCGATCGTGCTCGAGTTGGACGACCAGGCCGCGCCGAACACGGTCGCCAACTTCGTGAACTACGTGAACTCCGGGCATTACAACGGCACCGTGTTCCACCGCGTCATCCCCGGTTTCATGGTGCAGGGCGGCGGCTTCGAGCCCGGCCTGAAGCAGAAGCCCACCCAGGATCCCATCCAGAACGAAGCAACCAACGGCCTCAAGAACGACAAGTACACCGTCGCGATGGCCCGCACCAACGACCCCCACTCGGCCACCGCCCAGTTCTTCATCAACGTCTCCGACAACGCCTTCCTCAACCACACGGCCCCCCAGGGCCAGGGCTGGGGCTACGCCGTCTTCGGCAAGGTCACCGAGGGCACCGAGGTGGTCGACAAGATCGCCGCCGTCCCGACCGGCAACGCGGGCCCCCACCAGGACGTCCCCCGCGACGACGTCATCATCGAATCCGCAACCGTCGCCTGATTTCCCGACGCTTGCCCGGGCCGCCACCTTTCTTTTCGGTGGCGGCCCGTTTTGTGGAGCAGTCTCCGGTGGCGCCGGGCACGCCGCACCGCAGGCGATGTGGCTCGGTGATGCTGACCGCCTGTCGGGAGTACCCCTGGTACTCGGAGTACCTCGAGTACACTGAACCGGCGGGATCGGGCCCGCTCAGAGGCGTCCGAGAGGAGCGTGCGTGACTGCCGAGACAGCGCCCGCGTGGATGCATGAGCAGATCACGGCGGAGGTCTACGACTCCTGGTCCGAGGAACAGTGTGCGGGTATCGAGATCGTCGACGGGATGGTTGTAGTGAGCCCGAGCGCCTCCAAGCGCCACAACCGATTGGCTCGTGTACTGGCGAACGCGCTCGATGCCGCCGCAGGCGATGACTGGAACGCCGATACCGACTTCGACGTGCGGCTACAAGACGTCCCACTGACCAACCGTCGGCCGGACGTGGTGGTGTACCGAGCGGAAACCATCGACGTAAACCCCACCCGCCCCGAGCATGTCCTCCTAGTGGTCGAAGTTGTCTCCCCGGGTTCGGAAACAACGGATCGCGTGGTGAAAGTGGATCAATACGCCAAAGCGGGCATCGCGTTCTACTGGCGAATCGAGCAGGCCGCCAACGGCATTCCGCTCATTTACACCTACATTCTCGACCCGGCCACACGGACATATCGAACGGGTGAAATGTACACCGGCACCGTCAAGTCCTCGGTGCCGTTTCCGGTAGAGATCGACCTCGGTCGAATCTAGACTTTCAAGGTTGAGTGGACGTTCGCACTCGTCTGCACAATGGAATTGGTTGCATTGTGCGCGGTGATCGCGCTGGGAATGTGGCGGAGCGGGATAGTGCCGCGCGGGCAGTTTCTCAGGCGACCTAGGCTTTCAGCGGCTCGGTGTCGAGCGTGATGCCGACCGGGTTCGGAATGGGGACCTGCGCACCGAAGGGCTGGATGAGAATTCGTTCGTACTCCCCGTCGACCGGGTTGCTCCGCACAACGACGGAACCTTTCTCGCGGTCGATCAGGAGATACACCGGAATGCCGGTCCTGGCATAGGCGCGCGGCTTCTCGCAACGATCGCGGCGATCGGTGTCCTGATCGTGCGAGGTCACCTCTACGACCATCAAAACCGGCGCAGGGTCAGCCCATTCGGGTTGGCCCGCGAAAACACCTGTCGGAGCGAGCGCACCATCCGGGCGCGCCCGACCGGTCCGATAGGAATCGACCTTCAATCCACGTTCCGGGAACAGCCACAGTTCGGGCCGCAGGACGAGCAGAACAATCGTCGAGCCAGACCGTGCCTTCCGCCGCAGTGCAACGGCCGCCGCAGGAAAGTCGCGACGGCCGTTGGCGGGGACTACAGGGGCAATACGTGGTGTTTGCGGGGGTTGCGCTGGAGCTTCTTGTCCTGGAGGAGTTTCAGGGCTCGGCGGAGTTCCAGGCGGGTGGTGGCGGGTTCGATGACCGCGTCGATGAAGCCGCGTTCGGCGGCTACCCAGGGGGTGGCGATGTTGGCGTTGTAGAAGTCGATCAGGTTTTGGCGGATGGCGGCGCGCTGGTCTTCGGGGGCCGCGGCGATCTGGGCGGCGCCGAGGAGGCTGACGGCGCCCTCGGCGCCCATCACGGCGAGGCGGGCGGTCGGCCAGGCGAGGTTGATGTCGGCGCCGAGCTGCTTGGAGCCCATCACCGCGTAGCCGCCGCCGTAGGACTTGCGGACCACCAGGGTGATCTTGGGAACCGAGGCTTCCACGTAGGAGAACAGGAAGCGGCCGCCGCGCTTGATGACGCCGACCTTCTCCTGTTCCACACCGGGCAGGAAGCCGGGGGTGTCGACGACGAAGATCAGCGGGATCTCGAACGCGTCGCACAGGCGCACGAAGTGCGAGGCCTTGTCGGAGGCGCGCGCGTCCAGGGCGCCGGCCGAGGCCAGCGGCTGGTTGGCGACCACACCGACGCTGCGGCCGTCGACCCTGGCGAAACCGGTGATGATGTTGGGGCCGGTGCCCGCGCTGATCTCCTTGAACTCACCGTCGTCGAAGATGCGCAGCAGGATGTCGTACATGTCGTAACCGGCGTTGTCGGAGTCCGGCATGATCGTGTTCAGCTCACGATCGGAGTCGGTGATCTCGGGCTCGATGCCCGGGTTCACGACCGGCGGGAGCTCCTGGCAGCTGCTCGGCATGTAGGCGAGGTACTCGCGCACCCACTGGAACGCGGCGGCCTCGTCGACGGCAACGTGGTGGATGTTGCCGTACTCGGCCTGCGTCTTCGCACCGCCGAGCTCCTCGAGGCTCACGTCCTCGCCGGTGACCTCCTTGATGATCTTCGGGCCGGTGACGAACATGTGCGCCGACTCGGTCGCCACCACCACATCGGTGCAGATCGGCTGGTACACCGCGCCACCGGCGCAGTTGCCGAGGATCACCGACACCAACGGCACCATGCCCGACAGCGGCTCCACATTGGTCGCCATCCACGCGTACCAGGCCAGCGAGCTGATGGCCTCCTGCACGCGCGCGCCACCGGAATCGTTGATGCCGACCAGCGGGATACCGACCTTGGCGGCGTACTGCATGATCCCGCACAGCTTGCGGCCGAACGCCTCACCGACCGAACCGCCGTACACGGTCTGGTCGTGCGAGAACACCGCGACCGGACGGCCGTCGACCTGTCCGTGCCCGACGACGACACCGTCGCCGTAGAGGGCGGTCGGGTCGCCGGGCTTGCGGACCAGCGCACCGATCTCGACGAAGGTGCCCGGATCCATCAGCATGTTGATCCGGTCGCGGGCACTGGGAATGCCCTTACGCGCCCGCTTCTCGATACCCTTCGCGCCCGCGGGCTCTTTGGCGAGCTCGAGCCGCTGGTTCAGATCGGCAAGCTTTTCGGCGGTCGTGCTCAACTAACTCAATCTCCCTTTGCGGAAATCGCGGCCAGCTTGGCGGCGAGGTCGGCACCGATCTGGCCGATCCGCGGTTCGTCGACGATCTGCAGGTGGTCGCCCGGAATGTGGATGACCTCGAGGTTCGGGATGTATTCATCCCAGCCACCGTTGGGGCGGCGGTTGGCGTAGCGCGGCTCGAGCTCGATCATGCCGTCCTGGTAGGTGTCGGCGAGATAGAGCACCACGTCACCGTCGTAGCGCGAAGGCTTCGTCTTCGCCAGGTGGCGGCCCTCGATCCACGAAGTGCGCTGGTGTTCGAGCACGCCGCCGGGGATCTTGGCGCCGCTGAGCTTCACCAGCGTGGCGACGATCTCGTACTGCTCCTCGTCGTCGGCCTGTGCCAGTTCCTGCAGTTGCTCGTCGGGCAGGTCGCCATCGACGCCGTAGGTCTTCTTCGCGAACTGCTGGTACCGCTGGATCCGGCGCACCCGTTCCTCGGGGCTGTTGTCCTCGTCTTCGACTGGAAGGGCGAGGTCGATCAGGCCGACGACGCGCACATCAGCGCCTTCTTCACGCAGGAACTGCGCGGTCTGCAGCGCGAACACCGCGCCGAGCGACCAGCCGTACAGCACGTACGGACCGTCGCCCTGAATCTTGCGCAGTTCGGCCACGTACTGGCGAGAACGCTCCTGGATATCGCCCTCGACCCGCTCGAATCCGTACATCGGGGTATCGGCCGGAAGACGCTTCAGAAGCGGCTCGTACACGAGCGTGTTGCCGCCAGAGGGGTGAAACACGAAGACCGGCACAGCATCCGAGCCCTCGGGCCGCGGTCGCAGCGGACGAATGAAGCCGTCTACGTCCGCGCCGCTGTCCTGCAGGTTACGAACGATCTCGGCGAGCTGCTCGATGGTCTCGCAGTCGAGCACATCGTCGACCGTGACCTCGGCGCCGACCCGCTCGGTGAGGCGGGCCGCCAGCTTCTCGGCGACCTCCTCTTCCAGGATCGGGAGCGTGTTGAAGACGCCGCCAGGAGACGTGCCGGTGACGACGGCCCAGCTGGCGTAGGTCAGCCGCTCGGCCGCGTCGCGCGGCGGCACGTTGTCCTCGCTGCCTCTGGCGTCACCGAAGTAGTCGACGTCGATGGCCGCCTCATCGGAAACCTGCTCCGAAACAGCATCGGTCGCGGTTTCGGCCCCGCCGATGCCGCCATCGGTAGCGGCACTGTCTTCAGTGGAGCCTGTGTCCGAAATCGCTTCGCTGACAGCGGCTTCCGACGGCAGCTCGGCACCTGCCTGCTTGGCCGCGGCCAACGGGTCGTCACCCTTGGCGATGGCCGCACGGGCAGCCTCGACGAAGTTGGCGTCGACACCGATCTCGACATCCTCGCCCGCAGCCCGAGCGGCAGCCTGCTTCTCCGCCATCGCTGCGACCTCGTCGCGGTGCTCGATGGCGTAGCGCAACACCTTTGACACCTCGTTGAGGCTGGCGTCGCGCACGGCCGACACCTGCAGCTGCGGGATGTCGAATTCGTATTCCACGCGGTTCTTGATGCGCATGGCCATCAGCGAGTCGAGCCCGAGTTCCATCAGCGGGATCTCCATGGGGAGGTCCTCGACGGCGTAACCCATGGACTCGGCGACGATCACGCACAGGCGCTGCTCGACGGTCTCGCTGCCGTTGGGGTCCCAGCGGTCGCTGGTGGCTACGGCGATCTCGGCGGCGGAGGGCTCGGCAGCCGGAACCGCAACGGGCGCAACCGGTTCGGGCAGGGCGGCACCGGAGGTGACGACCGCGTCGAACAGCAGGGTGAACCCGACCGGCGTCTTGGCGTGCACCTGCACCGACGCGCCACCGAGGTGCGGGGTGAGCGTGGTGGTGAGGGTGCCGGTGGTGGGCAGCTCTGCGTGCGGGTGCGTCACTGTGACGGCGACATCGGAAAGCACCTGCGTGGCAGCGGCCTTCACCAGGGCGGTGAGGTCGTTGACCGAGGCCGCCTGGACCTCCCAGGCGTGACGGCCGTCGGGCATCGCGACGTGCGCGCCGGGCACGCGGGTGTTACCCGAACCCGACGACATCGTGACCTTGGGCCAGTACTCCTTGCGCACGAACGCGGTACGCGGGACATCGGCGTAATCACCTTCGGGCAGCAGCGAACTCAGGTTCACCGCATGACCGTGCACGTAGAGCTGGGCGAGCGCGCCGATGACACCGGCCGACTCGTCCTCCTTGCGCTTCAAGGTCGGGATGAGCTGCGCGTCGTGCACACCGGCCGCGAAGGTGGTGCCGAGAACCTGCATCAGCGCAACGGAATTCGGCGCCAGCTCGAGGAACGTGGTGTGCCCGGTGTCGACGGCGGCCTTGACCGCGTTGGTGAAGTACACGCTGTGGCGCATGTTCTTCACCCAGTACGGCTCGTCGTGGATCGGGTCGGTGCCAGGCTTGAAGTACAGGCCCTCGTGCACGGTGGAGTACAGGCCCACCTTCAGCGGCGTGGGCTCGATGCCGGCGAGTTCGGCGGCGAGCTCGCCGAGCAGCGGATCCATCTGGGATGTGTGCCCTGCGCCGCGGGTGGGCAGGATGCGGGCGAACTTGCCCATGCCCTCCACCTCGGCGACGATCTGCTCCACCTGATCGCGCGGACCACCGATCACGGTGTTCGTCGGCGCCGCGTACACCGCGCACTCCACATCGGGGAAGCGCGGCAGCAGTTGGGCCACGTCGTGGGCGCTGAGTTCGACCAGTGCCATATTGCGCACGTCGTCCTCGGTGATCATCTGCTCGCCCTCGCCCATCAGGCGCGAGCGGGCGCAGATCACGCGCACCGCGTCCTCGATCGACAGACCGCCCGCGATGTAGGCGCCGGCGACCTCGCCCATCGAATGACCGACCACCGCAGCGGGTTCCGCGCCATGTGCGCGCAGCACCGCGGCCAGACCGAGCTGGATGGTGAAGATACCGACCTGGCAGGTACCGACGTCGTAGTCCTGCTCGTCGTCGAGGAACATCTCGCGGATCGAGTAACCGGCCTCGTCCTGCACCAGCTCGTCGACCTCGTCGACCGTCTTACGGAAGATCGAGTTCTCGGTGTAGAGCTGCTTGGCCATCTTGCGGTGCTGGGAGCCGAAACCGGCCATCACCCACACCGGACCGTTGGACGCGGGCGAGTCGGCGGTGAACACACCGGCGCCCGGCTTGCCCTCGGCGATCGCGCGCAGACCGGCCACGGCCTCTTCGTGCGTCTTGGCGACGACGACACCGCGCGAACGCTGGTGGCTGCGCTTGGCCAGCGAACGGGCCACGTCGGCCAACGGCACATCTTTGCCCGCGCCCTCGAGCCAATCGGCGAGCCGGGCGGCGGCGCGCTTGCGGCGCGACGGCAGGTAGGCGGACACGGCGAGGATCACCGGCAGCGGCTCCGCGCGGTCGCCGTCCCACTCGAGCGGGGCGGGTTCGACGGCGGCCTCGGTGATCGCGACGGCCTCGGCGACCACATCGGTGGTCTCGGAGCCCTCGACCTGCGCGGCGGCGACCTGCTCGGACGTCACGTCCTCGACGACGGGCTGCGACGGCACGTACTCCTGCAGCACCACGTGCGCGTTGGTGCCACCGAAACCGAAACCGGAGATACCGACGGTGGCGACACCGCTGTAGCGCGGGAACTCGGTCGGCTCGTCGACGACCTTGAGGTTGGCCTGCTCGAACGGGATGTACGGGCTCGGGCCCGCGTAGTTGATGTTCGGCGGAATCACGTTGTGCTGGAACGACATCAGCACCTTGGCCAGGGCAGGCACACCCGCACCGGACTCGAGGTGGCCGAAGTTGGTCTTCACCGAACCGAGCAGGGCGGGCTTGTCGGCCTCGCGACCACGGCCGATGACGCGGGCCAGCGCGTCGGCCTCGATCGGGTCACCGATGGGGGTGCCGGTGCCGTGCGCCTCGATGTAGTCGACCGAGGAGGGGGCGATGCGCGCGTCGCGGTAGGCGGCACGCAGCACGTCGACCTGGGCGTCGGGGTTGGGGGCGAACAGGCCGTTGGAGCGGCCGTCGGAGTTCACGGCGGAACCCTTGATCACGCCGAGGATGTTGTCGCCGTCGCGTTCGGCGTCGACGAGGCGCTTGAGCACCACCAGGCCCGCGCCCTCGGAACGGACCATGCCGTCGGCGTCGGAAGAGAACGCCTTGATGTGCCCGTCCTTGGCGACCGCGCCGTTCTGGTCGAAACCGAGCGTGATCACCGGGGCGAGGATCATGTTCACGCCGCCGGCGAGCGCCACATCGGCCTCGCCGTCACGCAGCGCGCGCACCGCCTGGTGCACCGCGACGATGGTCGAGGAGCAGGCGGTGTCGACGGTGATCGACGGGCCACGGAAATCGAAGAAGTACGAGACACGGTTCGCGATCACACCGGTCGACGCGCCGAGCAGGGCATAACCCTCGGCCGACACCGGCAGATCCGGATCACGATCGCCCAGACCCAGCGAGGCGAGCAGCTGGAAGTCGCTGGTGGAGGAGCCGACGAACACGCCGACCTTGCCGCCCTTGAGGTCACTGGCCGGAATGCGCGCGTGCTCGAGCGCCTCCCAGGTGAGCTCCATCATCAGCCGCTGCTGCGGGTCGACCCGCTCCACCTCGACCGGCGACATCGCGAAGAACTCCGCGTCGAAGCCCTTCACCACGTCCTGGTCCAGGTAACCGCCGAGGGTGTTGCCCGCCTCGATGGCCGCGGCGACCGACGGGTCCGCGCGGAACTCGTCCCAGCGGCCCTCGGGCAGCTCACGGATGGCGTCGCCGCGACCCATGATGAATTCCCAGGTCGACTCGGGGGTGTCGCCCGCGCCCGGCAGCCGCGTCGACAGGCCGACCACGGCGATGTCGTGCGCCTCACCGGGGGTGAAGCTCGCGGTGTACTCGTCGGCCGACTCCTCGACCTCCTCCGGCTCACCGTTGACGATGATCTCGGCCAGCGACGCGATGGTCGGGTGCTGGTAGATCACCGTGGGAGCCAGCGAAACGCCGGTGCGGTCCTCGATGTCGCCGCCGAGGGCCAGCGCGTCGCGCGAGGCCAGCCCGAACTCCTCCATCGGCCGGTCGACGGTGATCGCGTCGATCGACTGGCCGGTCGCGTCGGCGACCCAGCGGCGCAGCCAGTCACGCAGCTCGGCGACCGAGAGTTCGGTCTGCTCCGCGGGGAGGTCAGGGTTCTGGGTGGGCGTGCCCTCGTTGTCAGCCATCAATTCCTCAAGCTACCTGTCTGCGTACAGGGCGCGCCGTGGATTGACGCCCGGTGTGGTCGCACCGGGCGTCAGCTCCGAGCCGGTCGGCCGATTACTCTTCCGGTGCATCGGGGAAAGCCTGCTGGGTGTAACCACCGCGCAGCGTTCCCTCGAGGTAGGCGGCCTTGCAGGCGCGCCGGGCGATCTTGCCGCTGGACGTACGCGGGATGGAACCTGCGGGCACCAGCAGCACGTCACGCGCGGTGACGCCGTGGCGCTGCGAGATCGCCGCACGCACCGCGTCGGCGATCGGGCCCGGGTCGGCCTTACCGGCGCCGGGACCGCGTTCGGCCACGATCACCAGCTGCTCGGACGCGTCGTCGGCGTCGAACTTCAGGCCCGAGTGGCTGTCGGCGGCGAACACTTCGGCGGGCAGCTGGTTGGCGGGCACCGCGAAGGCGGCGACGAAACCGGGGCGCAGCGCCGTCGAGGCCTCCTGGGCGGAGTACTCGAGGTCCTGCGGGTAGTGGTTGCGTCCGTCGACGATCACCAGGTCCTTCACGCGACCGGTGATGTACAGCTCGCCCTCGAAGTACACGCCGTAGTCGCCGGTGCGCATCCAGTCGGCACCGGGCTCGGTGCCCTCGGTGTGACCACCCGGCTGCGCTTCGGCGATCTTGTTGCGGAACGTCTTGGCCGACTCGTCCGGGCGACCCCAGTAGCCGATGCCCATGTTCTTGCCGTGCAACCAGATCTCGCCGACCCGGCCGTCGGGCTGCTCACGGCCGCCCTTGGGATCGTCGATCGACTCGGGGTCGATGATCGCGGCCCACTGCGACAACCCGACGTAACCGCAGGAGACCTGTGCGATGGCGTTCGGTGCGGTCGGCTCGACCCGAACCATCCGGCCCGCGTTCAGCTCGTCGCGGTCGACGTAGATGTACTTGGCTTCGTCCTCGGCCTTGGTCGCCGAGACGAACAGCGTCGCCTCCGCCATGCCGTAGCACGGCTTGATGGCCGTCTTGGGCAGACCGAACGGCGCGAACGCCTCGTTGAACTTCTTCATCGAGGACACGGTCACCGGCTCGGACCCGTTGATCAGGCCGATCACGTTCGACAGGTCGAGCGACTCGCCCGCCTTCGGCACACCACGCGCGGCGGCGTGCTCGAACGCGAAGTTCGGCGCGGCCGCGAACGTGCCCGCACCGTCGGAGACGGCGGCCAGCTCGTTGATCCAGCGCGACGGGCGGCGCACGAACGCGCTCGGCGACATGATGGTGATGAACTTGCCGCCAACGGCGGGCAGGATCACGGTAAGCAGGCCCATGTCGTGGAACAGCGGCAGCCAGGTGACGCCGCGCGAGTTCTCGTTCATGTTCAGCGAGTTGATCATCTGCAGCAGGTTCGTGCCGACCGCGCGGTGCGTGATCTCCACGCCCGCGGGGGTGCGGGTGGAACCCGAGGTGTACTGCAGGTAGGCGATGTCGTCGATCGCGGTGTCGGGCCGGACCCACGAGTCACCGAGGGTGTCGGGGATCGCGTCGACGGCGATGATGCGCGGGCGCTGAGCGGCGGGCAGCGAACGGAAGAACTGGCGCACGCCTGCCGCCGAGGAGGTAGCGGTGAGGATCGCCGACGGCTCGCAGTCGCCGAGCACGGCGTGCAGCCGGTCGGTGTGGCCGGGTTCGTCGGGATCGAACAGCGGCACCGAGATGGTGCCCGCGTAGATCGCGGCGAAGAAGGAGATCACGTAGTCCAGGCCCTGCGGCGCGAGGATCGCGACCCGGTCGCCCGGGTTGGTCACCTGTTGCAGGCGAGCGGCCACCGCGCGCAGCCGAACTCCGAACTCCTGCCAGGTCAGCTCGTGCACCTCGCCGTCGCGTTCCCGCGAATAGTCGATGTAGCGGTACGCGAGCGTGTTCGCATCGTTACGGGTGTGCTTCTCGACGTGATCGACCAGGGTCCGACCCTCGGGAATAACGATGTTCCCGGTCTCGTCCAGGTAGTCGTCGAAAGTCTCTTCCATTCCTTCTTCTCCTCCGAGGCCGAGTCACCGGTGAATTCGTCCAACGCATTTCGACGTTGACGCCGGTGCGGCCACGACTCGCTATCGCCACCGGCCCCCGGAGCACGCCGGAGCGTGCATCCTGACAACCTGCGGATTTTCGAGCGGTCTGCGCGGTAGACCGCTATCGGCTAGATGTTCTCAAACCAGAGTCATGTTACAGAGAACCCCCGCTCAGTCCTCCCGCAGCAGCGGAATGACAGGCGCGAACGCGTCCATCTGGGTGGGAAAGATGCCCACATACGACATCGACGTGAGTTCGCGCACACGCTTGATCTGTTCGGCGATTTCCTCGAACGTGCCGATCGCGACGTAGGGCGAGTTCAGAATATCTTCCACCGATAGTTCCACGTCGACCTCGAGGTCCGGGTGCAGGCCGCGATCGATCGCGCGCAGCGCCATCTCGGCGGTCTTCTCCCGGTCGTCGGTGATGACGATGGCGGTGATGGCCCAGTTCAGTTCGATGTCGGCGAACCGGTCACCGGCAGCGGCCTTGACGATGTTGACCTTCTCGATCGTCTTCTCGAGCGTGATGCCCGAGAGCAGGCCCTTGCCGTTCTTGGTCGTCTGCGGCACCACCGAGACGATGTCGGCGTGCTTGGCCGCCAGGGCGAGCATCTTCGGGCCGCCACCACCGGTACACAGCGGCGGACGCGGGCCCTGCCTCGGGCGCGGCGTGCCCTTGATGCCGCGCACCTGGTAGTGCTTGCCCTCGAAGTTGCATTCCTGGCCGCGCAGCAGCGTGTCGAGAATGGTCAGCGACTCGTCGAGCTTCTCCAGGCGCACGCCCGGACGCTCGTACGGGATGCCCGCGTTCTCGAACTCTTCCTTGATCCAGCCCGCGCCGACGCCGACTTCCAGCCTGCCCTTGGACAGCACGTCGATGGTCGCCAGGTCCTTGGCGAGCACGACGGGATGGCGGAATCCGTTGGCCAGCACCGAGGTGCCCAGCCGGATCTTGCTCGTGGCCTGCGTGAGTGCGCCCAGCGCGGCGATCGGGCCGATCTGGTCACCCAGGTGATCGGGCACGACGAACGTGTCGTAACCCATCTCCTCGGCTTCCTGTGCCGTCTGGACGAACTTGCGCGCGCCACCCTCCTGCTTGTTGCCCTCGCCCGCCGCGGCGAAACGGAACGGACGCAGCGGCGTACCCAGCGCGGTCAACTCACCGACGGGTGCCCCAGCTTCGGTCATGAACTCTTCGCTCCTGGCTCTCCGGTGTGTTCGGGCGCAATCACCAGCGCACTTTACAGCGTGCGAGCGAACAGTACTGCGGATGTCACAGCGAGGCATGAACCACGCCAAACATGGCGCCCCTGTGACTGTGACAACCTCGTCTTGCGAAACTCAGGAATGCGGTGGATGGGGGGCGTTCTGGATGAGTTCGCTCGCCCAGTTCACCGTCCACTGGGTGGCGGTGGTGCCCTGTCCGTCGACGGTATTGCTCGCGTAGAGGGCGTGCACCGGGTTGCCCGCCGAGCGGATCAGCGCCGCGAGGCTGCCCAGCGCGTTCACCGGATTGAGGGCCTCGCGTGGCGCGTCGCAGATCATGTCGCCGGGGGCGCAGATGGAGAACACCTTCGGTGCCAGCTCGCCGAAGCCACCCTCACGCGGGCCGGTCATCGTGATGCCCGGCACGTTCACCCCCCGCAACGCGACTTCGGCACCCTCGCCCGCGGGCGGCGGGTCGCCGATCTCGGTCGGCTGGCCGGGGCCGGTGTTCGCGGTGCGGCGGCCGTCGGCGATCACGGTGACGCCGAGTACCCGGTCGGCGGGGATCGGGCCGTTGCCCGCGCCGATCTGGGCGGCCACGTCACCGGCGATCACCGCGCCCTGGGAGAACCCGGCGATCACGTAGGTGGTGAGCGGGCACTGCTGGTGACGCTGGGCCAGGATGTCGGTGGCCCGCGCGGTGCCCTCGGTGCGGCTGTTGTTGTAGGAGGCCTGACCGTCGGGCGGGATGGCGATGGGGTTCGAGAACTGTGCCACGTAGGGCACGGTGTACACCTCGAGCCGGTTGTCCGGGAACTGGGCGCGCAGCGGGTTGGAGATGCTGAGCATCAGCGAGATCGGGTTGGCCGTCGGGTTGTACGGGTCGTCGTTGCTGGCCGACTCCCAGGTACCGGGAATCGACAGCAACATCACATCGGGACAGTCCGCCGACTGCGACGTCGGTGGCGGGGGCCCGGGCGGCGTCGGCCCCGGCTCACGCAACCGGCCCGCGAGCAGGTACCACAGCAGCACGATGACGATGATCGCCAGGACGAGCAGCGCGAGTACCGTCAGACACCCCGCAGGCCAGAGCCTGCGGGTACGTCGCGTCGGTCGGGGATTCATCAGCAGTAGGTGGAGTTCGCGGCCGCGATGTAGATCTCGGCGGCCTTGTTGACGTCCATCTTGGCCGGGTCGAACGCGGCGTCGGTGCCCGCCATCGCGGCGACGAAGGTGGCGATGTCGGCGTCACTGGCGCCGGTGCTCTTCGCCGAGCAGATGTAGGTGGCGGCGGTGATCGCGCTGGTCTGGTCGGCCGGATGGATGCCGTTCTTGCCGAGCTCGTCGAGGAACGCCTTGTCCTTGCCGGTGGCCGGGGTCTCCTCGACGGTCGGCGCGACCTGCGGCTGCTCGGGAGCCGAGGTCTCGGACTCCGGCGCCGCCGAGGTGGTGTCCTCGGCCGCCGAGGTGGCGGGAGCCTGCGTGGTCGCCGACGCGGCGGCGCTCGCACTCGACGACAGGGTCGGTGTCTGCGAGGCGGTCGAGTCGTTGTCGCCGCAGGCGGACAGCAGGGCGACGGCCGCGAGGGCCGCGACCGATCCGGCTACCTTGCCAGGGATCCGATGCATGAAGATGTCTTTCCTCGATCGTTAGTCAGGGGAGCGGTCGCTGCCAAGGCTAGCCGGACACACGGGTGGTCCGGGCGCCCCGGCACGAACCTCAGCGAGTTCTCAGCCCGAGCTCACACACCGTGCACTTCGGATCTGCCGTCCCGCACCACGATGAACCCGGTCTGAAAGTTCTGCTGCACACCACCCGGAACGGTGAACTCGTCGCTCACCGGATACCCCAGACGACCGTTCTCGAAGCCCTGTGCGGCCCAGGCGTCGGCCAGCGGGCCCGGTCGCACCACGAAGGCACCCGAGAGCGGGCTCCAGTAGATGGTGCCGCCCTCGAACCGGGTGGCCCGGCCGAAGTCCTTCAGCGGCAACTCACCCGACACCGGGAACCCGAGCGGGCTGTTCTCGAATCCGAGCTGGGCGTACTTGTCGAGGATGAAACCCTCCACGCGGTGCGCGCCGGTGGCGGCGCTGTGGAACATGGTGCCGTGCTCGAAGGCCTGCACCGCACCGTCGCGGCTCGGCGTGCGCGCCTCGGCGGCCAACGGGTAGCCCGCGGGCCCACCCTCGAAGCCCTGCCTGCCCCATTCCTCGAGGAAGGCGCCGCGCACCATCTGTGCGCCGGTCTGCGGCGACCAGTAGATCGAGCCGCCCTCGAAGGTCTGCATGCGGCCGCGCCCGTCGGGCAGGCCGTGCTCGTCGCCGGTCGGTAGGCCCAACGGCGAAGCGGCACCGCCGATTCCGGCGTAGGTGCCGCCGATCCGGCCGCCGACGGCGTGGGTGCCGGTCGTGGCCGAATGGAACACCCGGCCGTTCATGAAGTCCTGCACCACCCCGGCACCCGCCGCGTACTCCCCCGTGACGCACCCGCCGAGCCAATTCGCCACCTGCACAACCGAACCGATCGCCCCGCCGGCAGCGCACTGCGCCCCGCCGGGCTCGGTGCCGAGTGCGGCCGCGGCTTGCGGCCACGACTGACGCATTTCGAAATCCCAGTACGGCCACGAATGTGTGCCCGCCGGACGGTAATTCGCCTGCACCGGGATCGCGAGCTTCTCCAGCTTGGTCACGAAGTTCTGCGTCGACAGGCGCGAGAGGATCTCCAGCCCGGTGCCCGCCCAGTTCTCGCTCAGCAGCGGGATCTCGCCCGCCTGATCGTGGCTGCCCGCCAGCCCGCTGCCGCTCGAGACATACATGCTCACGCCTTTGAGCTTCTCGGCGAGCAGGTAGGGATCGTGGGCCGCCCACTCCGGGCTGCCGGGCGGACCCCACATGGCCGAGGACTCGAACCCGCCCGCGTCGCGCACCGCGAATTCGATCGCCTGCGGCATACCGAGCGTCGTGGTGGTGAGCAGGCCCGAGTACGAGGCCACGTACTTCATCAGGCCGGGATTGCGGCCCGCCAGGTTCATCGCGGCCGTGCCACCCATCGAAAGGCCTTGGACCCCACGTACATCCGTCGTGCGCCAATCACGTTCGAGCACCGGCGGAAGCTCCTTGGTGAGGAAGGTCTCCCACTTGTACACATGGCCGTTGTTGGGCTCGAGCCAATCGGAGTAGAAGCTGGACTGACCGCCCACTGGCAGCACCACGTTCACGTTCTTGTCGGCGTAGAAGCCTTCGGCGTCGGCGTCTTTGGTCCAGCCGTTCTCGTCGTCCTGGGCGCGCAGGCCGTCGAGCATCAGCATCATCGGGAACGCGGCGTCGGGCCGGGCGTGCCAGTCGCGGGCCAGCAGCATCTGCACCTGGATGGGGGTGTTCATGGCGGGCGAGAAGACCGTCAAGGCCACCCGTCGGTCCGTCAGCCACTCCACCCGTTGCACCGACGCCACCGCGGCCTGTGCGGGCGTGGGAACGGTGAGCGCCGGACCGAGCAGGGCGGCGGTCATGGCCGCGATTCCGAGGATCCGCCGAATCGGCGCCCGGAGACGATGTTTCTGCAACACGCGCGACCTCCTATCCCCACCCTGGGACACAGCCTCCGTCACGTTGTACCGCAGTACCGGCCGATAACCGGGGAAGACACGCGAAGCGCCCGCACAGCAAAAAGACCGGCCCACCCTGCGGGTGAGCCGGTCTTCTCAGCGTTGCTGTGCGGAAACTACTCAGGCACCGAGCGCGCCGAGGATCTGCGGGCGAGCCTTCCACAGCTGGTCTTCCCAGTACTTCCACGAGTGGGTACCGCTGGCCGGGAAGTCGAAGGTGGCCGGGATACCGAGGCTGGCCAGACGACGCTGGAACGCCAGGGTGCTCACGAACGAGATGGCCTCGATGCCCATCGCGTTGGCGGTGTTGTACACCCCGCCCAGACCGGCCGGACGATCGTGCTGACCGGGCAGGCCGTTGGCCGAGGAGATGAACATCGGCAGACCACGCAGCTCCGGCGCGAACACCATCGGGTCCATCCGCAGCCACGCCGGGCTCCACGGAGCGGCCATGGAGTCGACGTTGAAGCGGCCCGCGTCGAGCATCATCACGCGGATCGCCTCACGCATGCCGGGGGCACCCCAGTTCAGCGGGCCCGACAGCGAGGAAGCGTGCTTGAACTGGTCGCGGTGCAGGGCGGCCAGCCGCAGCGCGGCCGGACCCGACATCGACAGGCCGAGCACCGCGTTGTTGTGGCGGGAAACGCCGTAGCCCTCGAGGAAGGCGGGGAGCTCTTCGGTGAGGAAGGTTTCCCACTTGTAGGTGGTCTTCTGACCGTTGGTGTTGGACGCGGCGGTCCAGTCGGCGTACCAGCTGGACTGGCCACCGACCGGCATCACCAGGGTGACGTTGTCGTTGGCGAACTGCTGCATCGCGTTGGTCTCGAAGGACCAGGCGTTGCGGTCGTCGCGGGCGCGCAGACCGTCGAGCAGGTACAACGCGGCATTGCCGCCGTTGCGGGCCCACTGAACCTGGACCTTCACCGGACCCATCTTCGACGGGACCATCAGTTCTTCGTAGCCACCCGCGGGCGCACGCAGTGCGACACCCGGAACCGGCGCGGCGAACGCAGTCGGGGCCGCCGCACCCGCGGCGATCGGCAGCACGAGGGCTGCTGCGCCGACAGCTAGAATTCGATTACGCCAACCACGAGGTGCTGTGCCCCGGGATGTACCCGGCTGGTCACCCTTCGGCGCGACGGCCTTGCCGAAACGCATGTGAATTCCGCTCTCTTTCTGCTGTTATGGCATGCCAGACACGTCGGTGTCGACAACCGGATCCCGACAGTCCGGTCGTCAGAAGAGATGAAACAACGATCTGGTCACACTTACGCTCGCTGGAGGATATTCGACCGGCGAATTAACTGCAAGGGCAGGGATATTGGCGGCTGGCGCCGCTGGGGTTCTCGGCCCTGCGGGCCTCGCACCCGAAGGGCGATACTGCGCCTGCGGCGTTACGTCTCGCCCTTCGGGTGCGAGGCGGCCGAAAACCCGTTGTTGTCCGGACACACGAAACCGGCGCCGAAATGTTCGGCGCCGGTTCATGTTTTGTCAGCCGATATTGTTCGACAGGTCCGGGATCATGCGCAGGGCCTCGTCGTTCCAGGTGTTCCAGGCGTGGATGCCGAAGGGCGGGAAAGAGTAGGTGACGTTGCGCGCGCCGAGGGTGGCCATGCGGACTTCGAAGGCGCGAGTGTTCGCCAGTGCCAGCGCTTCCAGCGCCATTCCGTTGACGGTGTTGATGTTCGGTCCGTCGGAACTGGTCGGCAAGCCTGAGCCCGCCGCTATCCACAGGCGGGTGTTGTTGCGGACCAGGTTGGGGGCGAACACGAACGGGTCCATCCGGAGCCACTGTGGGCCCCACGGCGGGGCCATGGAGTCCACGTTGTAGCCGCCCGCGTCGATCATGCCGAGGCGGATGGCCTCACGCATACCGGGCGCGGAGATGTTCAGGTAACCGGAGTAGGCGCCCGCGAAGGAGAACTGGTCGGGGTGGTAGGCGGCGAGAGTGAGCGCCGCCGAACCGCCCATCGACAGGCCGAACACGCCGTTGCGGGTGCGGCTGAAGCCGAGCCGGTCGCCGAGCGCGTTGGGCAGTTCCCGGGTGAGGAAGGTTTCCCATTGGTACCGGTAGCTCTTGCCCGGTCCGCCGGCGAACGCGTCGATCGCGCCGGAACCGGTGGCGGGACCGTTGCCGGGCACACCGAAGAAGCTGCTCGGGGAATTCCAGTCGGCGTAGAAACTCGACATTCCACCGACCGGCATCACCACGTTGATATCGGCCCGTGCGAGCGCGTTGGGGATATCGGTCTCGATTTCCCAGCCGTTGAGATGCTCGGGGGCGCGCATACCGTCGAGGACATAGACCACTCGATTGGTGTTGCCGTTGGCCGCGCGCAGAATGCGCGTCTTCACCGGGCCCATGCCGGAATCGACCCAGAAGTCGAACGCGGCCGGGTTGAAGCCCGCGGCGGCCGGCGCGGCGGTGCCACCGACGGCCGTGGCGAGCGGGACGAGCAGAGCCATGGATACGCCCGCGGCCCATCGCCGCACCCACGATCCGCGGGTGGCGGTCTTCACGGGTCCACGCTCGCGGCGCAGTGTTCGCATTCGACTAGACCTTTCTCGGCAGACCGATAGCGCAAACCCCGAGCTACGCAGTCGGATTCCTCATCGGGCGCCGAAATGTGATCGAACCAGGGCAAAACGGACGATTCAACCTCGACGCATGCTCACTGAGTATCAAACGCTTCACGAACGCTTACATGTTGCTGGAAAGTGACCCGCAACACAACTCTCGGTGATCTGTCGCACATGATTCGTCACCGTCTTTGTCTCGGATCGTGACGCGAAAGCACAAAACCGCCCGGGTGCGAATGCACCCGGGCGGTTTCGCGTGAAACCAGCCGACTCAGCCGATATTGGCCGAAAGGTCGGGGATCATGCGGTGGACTTCCGCTTCCCAGTTGCGCCAGTTGTGCACGCCGGTGATCGGGAAGTCGAAGGTGGCGTTGCCGCCGCCGAGGGTCGCCATGCGGACCTGGAACGCGCGGCTGTTCACCATCGCGAGCAGCTCGAGCGGAACGCCCTGCACGATTTCCATCGGGTTGGACACATCGCCGGCACCGGGGATACCGCTGGCGGCCGAGACCCAGACGCGGGTGCCGTTGGCGACCAGGCGCGGGGCGAAGACGAACGGGTCCATCCGCAGCCACTGCGGGCCCCACGGCGGCGCCATCGCGTCGATGTTGAAGGCGCCCGCGGAGATCATGGCGGTGCGCATCGCCTCACGCATGCCCGGCGCGGAGATGTTCAGGTAGCCGGAGAACGAACCGGCGTAGCTGAACTGGTCGGGGTGGTAGGCGGCCAGGGTCAGGGCGGCCGAGCCACCCATCGACAGACCGAAGACACCGTTGTTGTTGGGGTTGAAACCGAGCCTGCTCGACAGCGCGTTACGCAGATGCGTGGTCAGGAAGGTTTCCCACTTGTAAGTGTTCTTCTTGCCCGCCACCTGGGCCGGAGCGATCGACGAACCGGTCATCGACGAGCCGGTGGCCGCCGAACCGGTGGAGCTACCGCCCGAACCGGCGTCGAGGCCGAAGAAGTTGCTCGGCGCGTTCCAGTCGGCGTAGAAGCTGGACTGGCCGCCGACGGGCATCACGACGTTGATGTTGGCGTCCATCAGCGCGCGGGCGACGTTGGTGTCCTTCTCCCAGCCGCTGAGGTCGTCCTGGGCCCGCATGCCGTCGAGCGCGTACACGACCCGGTTGGTGTTGCCGTCGGCCGCACGGAAGATCCGCGACTTGATCGGGCCCATTTCGGAGTCGACCCAGAAATCGAAACCACTGGGATCGAATGCCGCCGTCGCGGTGCCGGTGGGACCTGCCACCGACGCCCCGAGCGGCAGCACGATCGCCAGCGAAACCAGCACCGACCGCTTGAGCCAGCCGGCTCCCCTGGTTCTCAGACGTCCGCCACGCATTCTGTGTTGGGCCTTTCCTCATGCGGTTCACGCGGAACCGCGGTTGCAATGACCGCCGACTGACATCCGGCACACCAGTGCGCCGACGGAAGTTCCTCGTTGACCCTATCGCTACATCGATAGCCTGGCGTTACCAAAAAGTAATTATGTGATCGATTCAGCGCTGTGGCTCGGGGTAGGGGTTGACCAACCCACACCGCTGGATCTCGTACTTCGGGACGCGGTCGATGCGGTACTTCGCGAAGGTCATCGCATTGCGGAGGTTGTGCTTGAACCGATCGAGGGTGAGCGGGTCGCGCACGGAGATCATCAGGGCCTGCGTTTCGGGGCACGACATGGCGGTGCGTGCCTGGGTCACCCACTTCTCGTCCATGAACCACGGCATCCACGGATGGATGTCGACCATGCCCGAATCGACGACCACCCAGTCGGGGTACAGGCTCTTGTCGTGGCCGATGCGGCCGTCGACGAGCCGGTCCGAATGCGCGGCCAGCGGGTAGGCCAGGCCCATCGGGTCGATCACGCGCACGCTCAGCGGCACGTTCATGCTGGTCATGCCGAGGTTGAGGAAGTACACGGTGTGCCCGGAGCCGCCTTCGGGGATGGGCTGCGGCGGCGGGTCGAGGTACCAGAAGGTGAACGACGGCGAGTTCAGCAGCAGGCCGCCGTTGGGGTTGTTCGCGATGTCGTTGACCATGGCCCGCATGCGCGGGTAGTCGAGGTAGTCCTCGGCGCGGATCGGGTGGTCGTGACCGGTGTTGAGCACGTAGTACACGCGCTCGTCGACGATGCCGGAGGCGCTGATCTTGGTTCCGGTGGTGATGGCGGTGGTGCTCGCCGCGTACAGCGACCAGCCCGCCGTGCCGAGCAGCGCGACGAGCAGCACCGCGAACGACCAGTCCCGTGCCGCGAACGCGCGCACCGGGATGGGGACGACGGCCACCGGGAGCAGCAGCAGGAACAGCTGGGTGAGCAGCATCCGGCCGTGCATGAAGTCACCGCCCACGCGCACCGCGTACACGGTGAGCAGCACGCCGCTGAGCAGCACCATCACCACGACCGCGCTGGGCGAACGGAACCACGCGCGAATCGCGGCGATCGACCAGGTGGGCTTCACCCGGAACCCGTGCGCCATGGCGGCGAGCACGCCCGCGACCAGCAGCACCAGCAGCGGGATCCACAGGTAGTAGGGCCCGACCAGATCGGCCAGGTACTTCAGGCCCTGCCCCCACTTGGCACCGCCCGCGTCCTTGGCGACGGCGGTGTTGGGGTAGGGCAGGCCGTAGTAGCCCATGCGCCAGATCTGGTAGGCGACCGGGACCAGCCCGGCGACGAGAACGATCAACGCGCGCAGCACCACCGGCCCGAACCGGAACTGCGGCATCGGCGCGAGGAAGATCATGCCGAGCGCGAGCACCCCGATCAGGGTGGCCTCGGGCCGGACAAGGGGTGCGAGACCGGCAAGGAACACCAGCCCGAGCAAGCCGGGAACCCGCACGACGGCGGCTTGGCTCCACCGGATCATCAGCCACCACAGCAGCCCGACCCAGCAGATCACCAGGCCGCTCTCCAGCCCGGAGGTGGCGTAGTCGCGGGCGGGCGGCAGCGCGATGTAGACGAGCACACCCGCCGGGATCAGCAGCTGACCGGTGCTTCCGCCCCACAGCCGCGCGGTGCCGAGCATGGCGAACACCATCGCGAGCACCGAGACGACCAGGGCGACACCGAGCACCACGTATTCGAGCCTGGCCTGGGTGACCCAGCTGAAGAACCAGACGATGTAGGTCCAGGCGGTGCTGGTATTGGTTTCGACCCGCTCGTCCATGTTGAAGACCGGGCCGTTGCCCGCGAGCAGGTTGCGCACTGTGCGAAGGACGATGAGCCCGTCGTCGGCGATCCAGCGCCGTTGCCAGGCACCGATCGCGAACAGCGCGGCGGTGAGCACGACCCCACCGACGAATGTGGCCCGGGACGCGGCTGCGAAACGCGCGGCCGGGCGCGCCTGTTCGGCGCTGCCCAGCCGTTCGTCTTCAGATGATTCCCGCTCCGCTACCACGATCTCGTCAGGTGAGATAGACAGCGACACCTACCGCTCCGATCCAGGCAATAGCGAGGAACTGCAGGATGCGGTCCCCCAGCGCGATCTCTTCGGGTTCACCGGCCTCGCCACCATCGACGTCGACCGCGTAACGCAGGACTGCGATGGTAAACGGCACCATCGAGATCGCGTACCACTGGGTGTCACGGGCCTCACCCTGCTGGAACGCCCACAGTCCGTAGAACACCACGAGCGCAGTGGCCGCGAGCGTCCAGACGAAGCGCAGGTAGGTCGGGGTGTAGTACTGCAGCGACTTGCGGATCTTGGCGCCCGTGTCGAGCGCGATCTGCAACTCGGCGTAGCGCTTGCCCGCCGCCATGAACAGCGAACCGAACGCCATGATCAGCAGGAACCATTGCGACAGTTCGATATCCGCGGCCGCACCACCGGCGATGGCGCGCAGCAGGAAGCCCGAGGACACGATGCAGATGTCGAGCACGGCCTGGTGCTTGAGCCCGAGGCAGTACGCCAGCTGGATGCCGATGTACACGGCCATCACCACGGCGAGATGCCACGACGCCAGGAACGAACCGGCGATCGAACCGACCAGCAGCACGGCTGCCAGGGCGTAAGCCAGGTTGACAGGAACGACGCCCGCCGCGATCGGCCGGAACCGCTTGGTCGGGTGGGCGCGGTCGGCCTCGACGTCGAGGGAGTCGTTGACCAGGTAGATGCCCGAGGCTGCCATGCAGAACACGACGAACGCGATCGCCACGTGCGCGAGGATCCCCAGGTCGCTGACGGCTTCGGGGCCCGCGGCGAGCGGCGCGGCGAGCACGAGCACGTTCTTGACCCACTGACGTGGGCGAACGGCCTTGACGAGCCCGCCGGCCAGGGTCTTCGGCGGGCCCTTCACAGCAGCCTCGTCCAGGACGGCGGCGGACGGTTCTTCGCTCATCTCAGCCAGAGTTCTTTCGGTAGCGGTCACGGGCGGCGTCTCTTTTCGGCGGCGAGCACGGCGGCGGCCGACGCGGCCCCCAGTGCGGAACCGGCGAGCACATCGGAAGGGTAATGCACCCCGAGCACGACCCGGGACAACAGCATCGGTGGCACGAGCACCGCAGGCAAGGGTAGCCCGGTGAGCCTGCCGAGCAACACCGCCGCCGCCGTTGTGGAGGTGGCGTGCGAGGACGGGAAGCTCAGCTTGCTCGGCGTCGACACGTTGACCTGCACCGACGGATCGTTCGGGCGCGGGCGGCGGACGATGCGCTTGATGACGATCGACGCGGCGTGCGCGCCGACCGCACCGACGGCCACGCCCGCCCACTGACGGCGGCGCGGCTTGTCGACCAGCCAGCCCGCCGCCGCGATGCCGACCCAGCCGAGCGCGTGCTCACCGAAGTGCGACATCGCCCGCGCGGCCGACACGACGGCCGGGTTGGTGCCGATGGTGCCCTGCACGGCGTTGAGGATCGCGACCTCGACGGGCACCTCCACGTACTCGCCACTGCACGCGCAGTCGCCGCCGCAGCCCTCGTCGAGGAGTTCCAGTTCCGGGTTGATCGCGTTCACTTGCTTGTTCCGTTCAGGCCGAAGGTCTTCTCCCACGCCGCCGTGCTTGTCAGCTCGGCGTGCGCGGCCCGGTAGCGCTGCTGCATCTCCGGGAAGCGGGCGGTGAGCTCCTTGCGCAGGCGCAGAGCTTCCTTGAGCAACTCCGCCGCCTTGCGCGGGTCGCGCTTGCGGTACACCACGCCACGGCCGTCGGCGGTCGTCACGGTCACGCCGTCGACCTGCGAGAGCAGAAACCAGCGCGCGTCCAGCGTCGGCACGTTGAGCTGCGGTGTCTCGTGGGCGGCCGGGTCGGCCTGGCGGAAGTTGTGCACCACGCCCTTGGCCAGGCGCGCCACCTTGGCGATGGGATTGCCCGGCTCGCCGACGGCACCGACACCGTGGCGGCTGGCCAGCGGCAGTTCGGTCGAGGACGGAACCACGACGGCGTCCGGGAATTCCTTGCGCATCGCGTGGATCTTGCCCAGCGCGCTCGGCAGCAGGTCGAACAGACCCTCCGGCCCCGCGAGGAAGTCGCGGATCGCCTCGTTCTGGATGGCGACCGTGGAGTATTCGAGGCACAGCAGGTGCTTGAGGGTGGCCTTGACCGTGTTCACGATCATCGGCTTGCCGTCGCCCGGCAGGTGCAGCGAGGCGACGACCAGGCGGTTACGCAGGTGGAAGTAGGCCTGCCAGTCGATGGCGTCGTCCTTGTCGGACCAGGCCATGTGCCACACGGCGGCACCGGGGAGGGTGACCGTGGAGTACCCCGCGTCGCGAGCGCGCAGACCGTATTCGACGTCGTCCCACTTGAGGAACAGCGGCAGCGGCTGACCGATCTGCTCGGCGACCCGGCGCGGGATCACGCAGGTCCACCAGCCGTTGAAGTCGACGTCGATGCGCCGGTGCAGCAGCTTGGAGTTGTCGCGATCCTTGAGCGGATACTTCGAGAAGTCGTGGTCGTATTCGACATTCGGCGCCGAGGACCACATGAAGATCCCGCGATCGACGACCTCACCCATGCTGTGCAGGTGCGAGCGTTCCTGCAGGTTCAGCATCTGCCCGCCGACCAGCAGCGGCGACTTGGCGAACCGGGAGAACGCCAGGGCGCGCAGGATCGAGTCGGGCTCGATCTCGATGTCGTCGTCCATGTAGACGATGAACTCGGCGTCGGTCTTCAGCGCCTCGTACATGACGCGGCTGTAGCCGCCGGACCCGCCGAGGTTGGGCTGGTCGTGGATGCTGAGCCGGTCGCCCAGCGTCGCGGCGGCCTCGGTGAAGCCGGGCTCGTCGACGACCTTGCGGTTGCCCTGGTCGGCCACGATCACCGCGGCGACATTGCCGAGCACCAGCGGGTCCGAGCCGAGGGCCGCCAGGGTCTTCACCAGGTCGGTCGGCCGGTTGAAGGTGGGCATGCCGACGGCGATGCTGCCGGTGCCCGGCGCCTCCTGCGGCGCGTACCAGCCGCCCGCGAGCAGGGTGACCGCTGTGTCGGTGGTGATGTCGAACCAGATCCAGCCGCCGTCCTCGAACGGGCCGAGGTCGGTCTCGAACTCCACCGACACCGAATCCGCACCCTGCGGAACGGCGAACTCCTTGCCCTGCACGTGGATTCGCGAACCGTCGGCCTTGGAGCGGTACACGTCGACGCGACCGTGCCCGGCCAGTTCCAGGCGAAGCACCACCGACTTCAGCACGCTCCACCGACGCCAGTAGCTGGCGGGCAGCGCGTTGAAGTAGGTGCAGAACGACACCTCCGACTCCGCGCCGATCGACAGCGCGGTGCGGCTGGTGGCGTGCGCGCGGCGGGCGTTGGTGGTGGATTCCTCCAGGTAGAGGGTCCGCACGTCCAGCGGCTCACCCGGGCGCGGCAGGATCACGCGCTGCAGCAGGGCCTTGGCGCGCGTCTCGGTGGTCACGTCTTCGAGCATCGGTTGCGCGCTCATGCCTCGTCCACCAGGGGCGCACCCGACTCGAGGTGCGGACGGAGCACGTTCTCGAACATGCTCAGCGCCGAACCGATCGCCATGTGCATGTCCAGGTACTGGTAGGTGCCGAGGCGGCCACCGAAAAGCACCTTGCGCTCGGCGGTTTCACGCTTGGCGCGCTCGCGGTAGGCGAGCAGCTTGGCGCGGTCCTCCGGGGTGTTGATCGGGTAGTACGGTTCGTCGCCGGTCTGGGCGAAGCGCGAGAACTCGCGCATGATGACCGTCTTGTCGGTCGGGTAGTCGCGTTCCGGGTGGAAGTGGCGCGGCTCGATGATGCGGGTGAACGGGACGTCGGCGTCGTTGTAGTTCATGACGCTGGTGCCCTGGTAGTCACCCTGCTCGAGCACCTCGGTCTCGAAATCGATGGTGCGCCAGCCCAATTCGCCTTCGGCGTAGTCGAAGTAGTGGTCCAGCGGGCCGGTGTAGACGACGGGGGCATCCGGGTTGGCGGCGGTGATCTCGTCACGCACGTCGAACCAGTCGGTGTTGAGGCGCACGTCGATGAGCTCGGAGGCGGCCATGTTCTCCAGCCACTTCGTGTACCCCTCCTTGGGCAAGCCCTCGTAGGTGTCGTTGAAGTAGCGGTTGTCGAAGGTGTAGCGCACCGGCAGGCGGGTGATGTTGCCCGCGGGCAGTTCCTTCGGGTCGGTCTGCCACTGCTTGGCGGTGTAGTCGCGCACGAACGCCTCGTAGAGCGGGCGCCCGATCAACGAGATCGCCTTCTCCTCGAGGTTCTGCGCGTCGGCGGTCTTTACCTCGGCGGCCTGCTCGGCGATCAGCTTCTTGGCCTCTTCGGGGGTGAAGTAGCGGCCGAAGAACTGCGAGATGAGACCGAGCCCCATCGGGAACTGGTAGGCCTGACCCTTGTGCATGGCGAACACGCGATGCTGGTAACCGGTGAACTCGGTGAACTGGGTGACGTAGTCCCACACCTTCTTGTTCGAGGTGTGGAACAGGTGCGCGCCGTACTTGTGAATCTCGATTCCGGTTTCCGGATCGGGCTCGGAGTAGGCGTTGCCACCCAGGTGGTAGCGGCGGTCGATCACCAGCACCCGCTTACCCAGCACGTTCGCGGCCCGCTCGGCCACGGTCAGGCCGAAGAAGCCGGACCCGACCACGATCAGGTCGTACTGGTTTGCCTGGCTGGCGGAATCTGCGTTGACGGAGTTACCCGAGGACGATGCGGCGGTCACGGGTGCCCAGCGTATCGGAAGACGCCGGATTGTCCCGGCGGAGTCCATGACCGACTCCTGACCTGCGCTTTTATCAGCCACTACCCGGACAGGACCGAATCGATGCCGATGCGTACGGCAACGTCGGGTGTGAGTCGCTGTTCCGAGGCGGAGTCAGGTGTCAGTAGTGGGGATACGCATTCGGGCGACCGGCGCGGATCCAGCGGCCCGTCGAGGGTGCTGCGGTCAGGATGAGGATGATCAGGGGGAAGAACGAGATCACGAGGGCGCCCGCGATCGCGCCACCGGCCTCCGACGAGGAGGTCTGGCTCAGTGCCATGAGGACCGAGACCCAGGTACCACCCAGGGCGAGGACGGACAGCAGGATCAGGAGCACGCGGCCCGCGGTCTTGCGACGGAACAGCAGGATGGAGCCGAGGAACCACAGCAGGCTGGGGACGGCGGCGATGGCGAGGCCGATGGTCACCTCGGACCGGCCCGCTTCGTCGGTGGCGCTGGTCGGCTCGGTGGCGAAGATGAAGGCCGCGGCGATTCCGAGTCCGCCGAGGGCGGTCAGCGACAGCAGCAGTGAGATGACAGCAGCGGTGATCGCCGTTCCCCCGCCGGGGCGTGGTTGTCCGTAGCCCGGCGGGTACTGGCCGTAAGCCGGTGCGCCGTAACCGTATTCGGCATACGGCTGGGCACCGTAGGGCTGGGCGTAGGGGTCGGGGGCATAGCCCGGTTGTGCGTAACCCTGTGCCGCGTACGGGTCGTAGCCCTGTGGGCCGTGCGGATACCCCATCGTTCCCCCTCCTGACGAGCTGTGTGCCCTGGTGCTGACCAGCTGAAACTATACGGCCGGTCCGACAAGACCTTTCGGGCGTGCGCGCGTGTAGGCCGCCGTCCACGGCAGGAGTGCCATGAGCAGCACGATCGCGCCGAGCCCGGTCGCGGTGGCGGCGGCCGTCCAGTTGTGGTTGACGATCGCCGTCACCGCTCCCGGCACCCCACCGAGACCGACGAAGATCGAACGCAGTACCGATTGGTCGGCGAACCAGTGGATGCCGTACCCCGAGTCGTAGCCGATGAGCGTGGCGAGCAGGGCGAGCAGCCCGAGGCCGAGTTGCGCTGCGGCGGCGACGATCAGCACCCAGCGGCCGGTGTCGTCGCGGCGGGCGAGCAGCAGCGCGCCGTAGCCGAAGGCGAACGCGGCGGCCAGCGCGCCGAGGGTGCTGAAGAGGACGAGCGAATCGTCGAGCAGCTCCGGGTCGCTGAAGAAGGTGCGCAGGACATACGCCGCGCCGAGCAGATTCGCCACGGCGGCGAGCGCGCCGAGGGTCACGGCGACGACGGCCGTCACGTCACCGAGAGTCGTTGTCTTCTCCTGCTCGAGCATGGTCCGACCGTATCCCGTCCGCCGCTATCGCGTCGCGGTCCAGCGTCGCGTCGGCTCGATCACGCTGAACGCCACGATCACCACATTGAGCCCGAGCCAGCAGTCCAGCGGCCCGAACCGCCAGCCGTGACTCGCCCCGTTCAGCACCACGACCAGCCCCGTCGCCCCCGCCATCACCGCCGCCATCGTGAGCAGCACTCGCCTGCCGAGCATCCGGCGCCGCAGCAACAGCACCGCGCCGAGCAGGTACACCACGCCGAGCCCGCCGACGATCCCCGCGCCCACATAGTCGAGATCGATCTGACGCCCGAGCGTTCGCAATACCGCGGTCGCCACCCCGACGACGATCCCCGCAACGCCGACCAGTACCCCCAGCCAACCCGCGATCAGCGCGGTCACCGCGCGCGAAGGCCCCTCCGGCCGCACCTGCTCCACACTGTCCCCGCTACTTGTCGTCGTTCGGAGTCAGTTATACGGGGCTTGCGTGATCTGCGCCGGGGTGTGCTTGGGTTGCGGTCCCAGCTGTACGGAACTACCTCGGTGTTTTGTGCACCACGGAGGTACTGGGCTGTGTTTTGGAGCGCTGGCGCGCTCGAGCGCGGCCCCTGAGGGGCCGCGCGAACAAAAAGAGCCGGCTACCCCACCCCGCAACATCCGCACCCAAGACCGCGCCCGGGCAATATCCACCCGAGCGCGGCCCCGTCACACCCCGTCGCGCGCCGGCCAACCCCTACGCCGGATGCGCGGCGGCATACGCGCGGAACGCATCCCGGATGTACTCGGCCGTGTTCTCGCCGTGCACGTCGTAGTTCTTCCGGAAACGCGGATCGGCGACGTACATCTCGCCGAGACCGACGAGATATTCGTTGGTCACCGGCCGGCCCTGAGTACCGTCACCGAGCCAGGCACGGTGACGTTCGACGATGGCCTGCACCGTGTCGCCTTCCACGGGAAGACCTGCGGCGTGGGCCTTTCCGAAGTCGGCCGCGATGTCGAGCTGGGTCTGCAGGAACTGCTGCTTACCTTCTTCGCTCAGCGAACGCCACCAGCGGTCGCCGCTCTCGTAGGCCTCCTTGCCCCAGCGCTGGGTGACTTCTTCCTTGTACTGGGTGTGGTCGAAACCGTCGAAAACCTCTGCGGCCATGAGCGGTTCACCTCTTTCCGTCTTGTGCAATGTGGTCGACACCGAGTCGATCTGCCGGGCGATCCGATCCTGTTGCTGCCGAAGCAGTTCCAGGTGGGTGCGCAGCGCGTCGGTGGTGTTCTGTTCACCGGCTAGAACCTCGGCGATCACCGGAAGGCCGAGCCCGAGTTCGCGCAGCAGCAGAATGCGCTGCAGGCGGACCAGGGAGTTCTGGTCGTAGTAGCGGTAGCCGTTGGCGCCGATCCGGCTCGGCTCCAGCAGCCCGAGCTGCCCGTAGTGGCGCAGCGTGCGGCTGGTGGTGCCTGCGGCTTTCGCGAGGTCCTGAATGGACCATTCACCCGCCATGACCAGCTCCTTTCCCGTCGATGAGACCAGTCTGCAAGTTGACGCTACGTCAAGGTCAACCTCTAAAGTCAGAACCCGATCTCGACCTCGACGGTGTCGCGTTCGGTGTACATCCGCCAGTACTCGGCGCCGAGTTCGGCGTTGCCGATACGCGGCAGCACCATCCCGGCGGGGATCAGCTCGGGATGCGCGTCGACCTCGTGCTGCACCGCACTGTTCTCGATGAGCGAGCCGATGGCGAGCAGTCCGGCGTAGACGCCGGTGCCGTCGAGTTCGGCGGCCAACTGCCGGACATAGGCCCGCTGCGCGCCGAGCGCTACTCCCATATTGGCCAGGTAGGGCTGTAGGTTCGCCTCGGACGCGCCGGAGGAGAACAGGAGCGCGCCGCGCCCGCGACCGAGCATGCCGGGCAGGAGTTCGCGGCTGAGCTGGATCGACGAGTACACCTTGAGCGCGAACGGCAGCTCCAGCGCGGCCCGGTCGACCTCGCGGGTCGACGCGCTGCGCACCGATATCCCGGCGGCGGCCGCGTGCACCGCTACTTCGATCGGCCCCAGCTTCTCCTCGACCCGCGTGATCACCTCGGTCAGCTGGGCAGGATCGGTGATGTCGGCGGTGAAGGGCTCGGCGTCGATCCCGGCCGCACGCAACCCCGCCACTCGCTCGGCGGCCGCGTCGGGGTCTCGCCCGACAGCCGCGACCCGAAAGCCGTTGCGCCCGAATGCCTGTGCCGTTCCGGCACCGAGGCCTGGTCCATATCCGAAGATCGCGAGTGTGCTCATCCGACTACCTCACTAAGTTGAGCCCTGGTTCAAGTTAACGGCAAACTAGCATCAACTTGAACCAGGGCTCAAGATATTTCGGCGGGTCGATTTGTAGGATCGGCGAATGCCCGAGGACAAGCCGTTGCGCAGCGACGCCAAGCGCAATCGCGACGCCCTGGTCGCCGCGGCCCGCGAACTCTTCGAGGAACGCGGGCTCGACGCGCCGCTCAAGGACATCGCCGCGCGGGCCGGTGTCGCGATCGGCACCCTCTACAACCGCTTTCCCACCCGCGACGACCTCATCGCCGCCGCCGTCGACGACCGGCTCGGTGCGGGCACCCGCATCGCCGAGGAGGCGCTGCGCATCGACGATCCGTGGGAATCGTTCGTCTTCCTGGTCGAGGGCATCTGCGCGCTGCACGCGAACGACCGCATCCTCGGCGAACTGGCCCTGCGCGCTCCGCCGAGCCCGGCGCTGGAGCGGGCCAGGGCGCACGGGCACGACCTGATGCGCCGGATCGTGACCCGCGCGCAGGAAGCCGGTGCGCTGCGCGCGGATTGGATACTCGAGGACATCGCCTTCATCACCTGGTCCCACACCAGTGTTGTCGCCGCGACCGCGCACGTCGCCCCCGACCTCTGGCGCCGCAATCTCGCCCTCATCCTGGACGGTCTGCGCGCGAAAGCCGCACACCCCCTGCCGGTTCCGGCCCTCACCGAGGACCAGTTGATGCAGGCGATGCGCGGCTGACGTCGCAGATCCCGCAGGTGGTTCTATCGACCGGCGACGACCGGTTCCCGCGGCACACTCGCAGCGGGCCCGGTCTTTGCCGGGATCTGCCCGAGGACGGTGCCGGCCAAGGCGATGACGAGGCCGAGGACCTGTAGCGGGGCCAGCGCCTCGCTCAGCGCGATCCAGCCGATCACCGCCGCGGTGACGGGGCTGAGCAGGCCGAGGAACGAGACCGAGGTGGCCGACACCCGGGCGATGCCACGGAACCACAGCCAGTAGGCCAGCGCTGTGCCGATGACGCCGATGTAGAGGTAACCGCCGACGGCTTCGGCGTCGAGGGCGGGCGGGGCGCCTTCCACGAACAGGGCGAGCGGGGTGATGAGCAGGCCCGCCGCGGTGAGCTGCCAGCCGGTGACGGTGAGTGGACCGACGCCGGTCGGGTGGCCCCATTTCTTGGCGAGCACCGTGCCCGCGCCCAGGGAGGCAGCGGCTGCGAGGCCCGCGAGTACGCCGACGGTGTCGAGCTCGACAGTGCCGCGCAGGACGACGAGGCCGACCCCGAAAACTCCGATCAGACCGGCGAGAACCTTACGGCGAGTGGGCGTTTCGGCCAGCAGGACGGCGGCGAAACCGAGCGCGAACATGGGTGCGATCGCGGCGAGCACGCCCGCTACACCGCCGGGGAGCCGGTAGGCGGCGAGAAACAGCAGAGGGAAGAAGACGCCCATGTTGAGCGTGCCGAGCACGGCTGCGCGGCCGATCCAGATGCCGCGCGGGAGGGTGCGGGTGATGGCGAGCAGGACGAGACCCACGGGGAGCGCCCGCATGAGGGCGGTGAACAGCGGCCGGTCGGGCGGGAGGAATTCGGTGGTGACGGCGTAGGTGGAACCCCAGGCGATGGGGGTGAGTGCGGTGAGCGCGAGGGTGCGGGCGTCGCCGTGGGTTGCGGTCGTCATGTTCGCTCCTGATTGATAATCTCAACGTTGAAATATCTACTCCTGGCGATGCCTCAGCGTCAAGTAGATGAATGTTGAGATATTCAACGGAGAGAGGAACTCGCATGTCCGATGCCGTGGACTCGATCGTCGAACACTGGAATCGCGAACGCCCCGACGTCGACGTGTCGCCGATGGCGGTGATCGGCCGCATCACCCGCCTCGGCCGCCTCTTCGATCAGGAACTGCGCACGTTCTTCGCCCAGCACGACCTGGAACGCTGGGAATTCGACGTGCTCGCCACCCTGCGCCGCTCCGGCGGCACCCAGGGCCTCACCGCGGGCGCCCTCAACCGCGCCGCCATGGTCACCTCCGGCGCGATCACCAATCGCATCGACCGACTCGCCGCGAAAGACCTGGTCCGCCGCGTCCCCTGCGCCGACGACCGCCGCTCGATCTTCGTCCAGCTCACCGACAAGGGCACCGAACTGGTCGACCGTCTCCTGCCCCTCCACGTAGCCAACGAGCAACGCCTCCTCGCCTGCCTCACCCCCGAAGACCGCGACAACCTCGTCGACCTGCTGCGCACGCTGTCGATCGGCCTGGGCGACACGTCGATCAGCTGACGGGCCCTGAGCAGGGGAAATACCACTTCGGCGCCCCGACCGGCGCTCGCCCCATACGCAACGAATCTGGACACACGTTCACCACGCTCTGGCGGCGGGAGCTACTCGGCCGATGCCGCCACCACAGCGTGGTGATCAAACATTCAACTGGTGCCCGAGCCGTCGGACGGGGATAGCACCCTCGCCGCGACCTGGACGCACGTCGTGTGGACGCCTGGCGTGCGCTATTCGGTGGGGACCGCGTTCGGCTGCAGCGGTGGCGGGACGGCACCCGGGTCCGGTTCGAGGATCTGTTCCGGCGCGAAGTTCGGGTCGACCCCGCTGCTCATCTCCGGCCCGGGGGCGGCGTCGGTCCCGCTCGCGTCCGGTGTGGCCGCAGCATTCGGATCGGTGCTGACGCCTGGGCCTGTCGCAGCACCCGGACCTGTTGCGGCGCCCGGGTCTGTCGCGGCGTTCGGGTCAGGCGCGGCGTTCGGGTCAGGCGCGGCGTTCGGGTCGGGCGCCGGACCGACATCGGCGAGGCTGGGCAGCTGGGGTGCGCCCTCGACAAGTGGGTCACCCTGCGCCCCACCGGGTTTCGGTCGTGATCCGGCTGACCCGGGAACCTGGTCACCGACCTCGGGCACCAACTGGAGCAGCGTGGAGAAGTCGACCACTTGGGCGCCGAGGGTTTTCGTCGCCACGATGACGCCGTTGGTGTACAGGCGGTAGGTGCCCGCACGTTGGGGCAGCATCATCTCCGGGCCGATGGGTGCACCGATCGAACTGCCGGGACCACCGAGGCGGCGGTATTCGGTGTCGATCACCGACTCCCCCGCGAGTGCTTCGATGGTCGGGCCGGGATCGGCGGGGAGCTCGGGAAGTGCTGGGATGGGCAGGGATTCGACGAGGTCGCCGGGGGCCGGGCCGACGGCGAAGGTTTCGATGTCGGCGGGTCGGCCGCCGTCGGGAGCGGCGGAGTACTCCGAGCGCAGGATCAGGCCGTCGCGCAGCAGCACCGTGCCGACGGTGGCGGCGACGGCGTCGGTGGTTCGCGCGTCTTCCTTGACTGTGCCCGGGTAGACCTGGCAGTCGGTGGTGTCGCAGGTCTGCGCGTACGGGTAGCGGTCTTCGGCGAGGGCGTAGGAGCGGGCGGCGATGGCCTGTGCGCGCAGCGCTTCGAACGCGCCCTGATCGGCCCAGTTGGCCTGCATTTCGGCGGGCAGGACGCCGGCGAGATAGTCCTCGATATCGACCTGGTTCACGGTTCGATACGAGCCGTTCTCCAGTGCGACGCCGAGCGCGCCGCGATAGGCGGTGCCGCCGCAGAGAGTGAGATGTTCGTCGGCGGGGCGCCCCGGCCCGGCACCGATCGGGTAGACGTACGGGTCGTCGGTTGCGCTCTGCCACAACACTTCTCCGTCGCAGCCCGCGGTCACCACCACGCTGGCGCCACCATCGGGCATGGGGGTGAGGTGGGCGGCTTCGCCGGGTCCGATCATCCGGCCCGCGACCTGCGCGCCCGCGGCGGCATAGGTGTCGAGGGTGGCGTCGTCCTGGGCTTGCAGGCGTACACCGATGGTGGTTGCTCCGATTTGGCCGAGTTCCGCCCCGGGGTAGTAGTGGCCGAGGATCTCCTCGGCGTTCCAGCCCGCGCGAGCGTTGTCGAAGGCGCCGACCTGACTCATGCCGCGACCGTGCCCGGCCCCGACTGTCGGCTCGACGTCCGGCAGCAGTTGCCACAGCCCGAGTGCCCCGGTGAGCACGAGCGCCGTACCGCCAACCAGCACCGGAAGGGGTGGCGTCGCGAGTATCGGAACCGCACGGCGGCGGGTGCCGCGACGGGTCTTGCGGGCGATCGAGGTATCCGCTCTCATCCTGCGCTCCCACGGTTCGGGGGTTCTACCGGCGGAGCTCGCGTCGGCATGTCGTCCGCGCCGAGCGGGTTCCGAGGGCTACATTCGAGCAATCACATAACTCTCGAGTTGAGGTTTAGATGTGTGACGTATGTTAACTAGTGTGGTGTGTGAGGCAAGAGGAAGCAAGCATCACTTGCCGGTGATCTGCCGCTAGGGATGACACTGCTCGACCCTGATTGGAGAGGCACGTGCGATACCGAAAGCCGAAACGTTCCTACGTGCTACCGGTGGTCACGACCCTCGCGGTCGCCGCGCCGATCGGCGCGTTCGCGCTCAGCGATTCGACCGATTACCGCAGCGCGAACAATTCCCAGTTCGCGGCGGTGCAGCCGGAGCTGTCGGAGGTCGCGCTCACGTCGGTCCCCGACATCACGATCCCGCTGCGCGATCTCACCGGCCTCGACCTGCCCGACCTGCACCTGTCGGATCTGCGCATGCTCGGGCTGCCGTCGTCGATCCCGATCCCGCCCGGAATCCCCGCACCGCCGGGCGTGGCGCTGCCCACGGAGATCCCCCTCCCCCAGCTCCCGACCAAGGCTCCGACGACGCCGACCAAGCAGGCCGCCCCGTCCGCCACCCCCGGCGCGGCGCCCGCGCCCGGACGGCCCCCGGCGCCGACCACGGCAGTCCCGACCGCTCCCCCGGCCGCCGCGCCACCAGCAGCTCCCGCACCGGCACCCGGCGCGCCCGCGCCTGCCGCGCCACCTGCCGGCGCACCCGCACCTGCCGCGCCACCCGCCGCAGCGCCCGCACCAGCCGCCCCCGCAGCTCCGCAGGGCCAAGCGCCCGCCCCAGCCGAATCAGCTCCGGCGCCGGCCGCGCCGAATGGCCAGGCACCGGCAGCCCCCGCCCAGGCACCGGGCGCCCCGCAAGACCAAGCCGCGCCAGCTCCGCAGGCCCAGGTCCCGGCGGCCCGAAAGCTCCCCGCCGGAGCGAAATTCATCGCCGACCCGGAAAACCTGGAACCCGGCACCACCCCTGACACCCCGGCTCTCGCACCGGGCGCGGTCGACCCGGAACTCGTCGACGAGGTCGGCGCACAGGTCAAGGAGCTCACCCAGGAGACGCCGTTCAGCATGGTCGCGCTCACCGCGCGCGACCTGGTCAACACCACGACCAAGCTGCGCGCCCGCCAACCCGACGGCAGCTGGGGCCCCTGGTACAACGCCGATCCGATCGACACACGCGCCACCGATCAGACCCCGGCCGACGCACCGACCGGCACCGAACCGATCTACGTCGGCGAGACGACCGCCGTGCAGATGCTGGTGACCCGCAAGCCCACCGCGAGCCCGGATCACGACCCGGCGCACCTCACCGAGGCCGCGCTCAAGGCGGTGCTGATCAATCCGGGCCGGGCGGCGATCGATGCCGCGCTCAACGATGTGGCGGCGGCCCTGCCGGGCGGTGGTCCCAAGGTCATCACCCGCGCGCAGTGGGGTGCCGACGAGTCGATCCGCTGCCAGGAACCCACCTACGACGACGGCATCGGCGGCGTCACCGTGCATCACACGGCGGGCCGCAACGACTACAGCCGCGCCGAGTCGGCGGGCATCGTCCGCGCGATCTACGCCTATCACGCCGAGACGCTCGGCTGGTGCGACATGGGCTACAACGCCCTCGTCGACCAGTACGGGCAGATCTTCGAGGGCCGCTACGGCGGCCTCGACCGGGACGTGCAGGGCGCACACGCGGGTGGGTTCAACGAGAACACCGCCGGTGTGGCGCTGATGGGCAACTACGAGAACGAGCAGCCGAGCAACGAGGCGATCACCGCGATCGGCCGTTTCATCGGCTGGCGCACCGGAATTGCCGGTCTCGATCCCGAGGGCGAGACCGTGATGTACTCCGAGGGCACCGAGTTCACCCCGTACGCCCAGGACGAGGCGGTGGAGTTGCCGGTGGTGTTCGCGCACCGCGACGTGGGCAACACCGACTGCCCCGGCGACGCCGCCTACGCCATGATGGACCGCATTCGCGCCATCGCCGCAGGCAATTCGGTCACCAACGACGCGTCGAGCAACCAGCATCGTCCGCCGAGCAATCAGGCCCGAGCTCCACAGGGCAACATGGCCGAGCTGGGCGCGCTGGTGGACAAGTTCCTCGGCCTGTCGAGCGAGAACCCGATCGCCAAGCACTGGGTGAGCCGCGGTGGTGCCGACGGCCCGCTCGGCGCGCCGCAGGCGGACCTGCTCGCGGGTGCGGGTGGGCGTCAGTACGCGAAGTTCGCGAACGGGTTCGTGTACTCGGGCGAGAACGGTCAGGTGTTCGAGGTGGTCGGCGCGATTCTCGACCGCTACCTGAGCCTGGGTGCCGACGCGGGCGTGCTCGGCCCGCCGACGGGCAGTTCGTACCTGGTCCCGGACGGTCTGCGCACGGACTTCCAGAACGGTTCGCTGGTGCTCAACGAGCTCACCGGCATCGTCACCACCTTCTGGAAGACCTACAACGACGCCTACGAGCAGGAGATGAACGGCAGCAAGCCGGAACAGGCGCCGCCGACCACCGCGCCGACGCTCGGCCTGACGGTCCCGGCCGAACCCGGCGCGCCGGAAGCCGCCGCACCGACCGGCCCGCAGTCGTCGACCACAGCGCCACCCGCGGGTTCACCGGCGCCCGCCGGTCCGCAGGCGCCGGCCGTACAGCAGGCCCCTGAACAGGGCGTTCCAGCACAATCGGCGCCCGCCGAGCCTGCCCCCGTCGGCTGATACCGCAGCAACGACAGAGCCGGTGCACTCCTTCGGGAGGGCACCGGCTCTTCGTCATCAGCCCGGAAAATTCACCGGTTCGGTCCCTGGGCGCATCGAGGCCGAGCGCCGACAGCGCGACGGATGCGCCTACGCCCACCACCGCTCGAGCACCATCGCCACACCGTCGTCCACATTCGTCCCGGTCACCTCATCAGCCGCCGCCCGCGCCTCGGGATGCGCGTTCCCCATCGCCACCCCGTGCCCGGCCATCGTCAGCATCGGCACGTCGTTGGGCATGTCCCCGAACGCGACGATCTCGTCCTCGCGCACGCTCATCCGCCGCGCCACCTCGGCCAGCCCGGACGCCTTGGTCACTCCTGGCACGGCGAGTTCGATCAGCCCGTGCTCGGTGGAGTAGGTGATCTCGGCGCGGTCGCCGATCAGCGGGGCCAGCGCCGCGCGCATCTCGGAACTGCGGGCCGTGCTGAGCCGGATCAGCATCTTGATGGCCGGTGCGTCGATCACCTCGGCATGCGAGACGACGGTGTCGTCGGGATTGAGCCAGGCGTGTTCATATGTCGGCGAGCTGACGAACTGCGGCGTCGCCGCGTCGTGCGCGCTCACCCCCACCCGTTCGGCGGCGAGCCCGCATCCGGGTAACGCGCGTTCGGCGATCTCGGCGAGCCAACCGAGGGTCTCGGTGTCGAGGGTGTGGCTGGCGAGCACGCGGTCGGTGGCGCTGTCGTAGACGACGGCGCCGTTTCCGCAGATGGCAAGCGGTGCGTAGCCGAGTTCGCTGACCACCGGGTCGATCCAGCGGGGCGGCCTGCCGGTGGCGAGCACGAAGGTGGCGCCGTCGGCGAGGACAGCGCCGACGGCGGCCTTGGTGCGTGGCGAAATCCGGTCGGCGTCGTCGATGAGGGTGCCGTCGACGTCGGTGGCGACCAGCTTCGGTTTCGGGTGCGTGCTCGTCATCGTTTCCATCCTGCCGCACGTCGGCACGCGGCGACGCGTGACTGTCCTTATGATCAGGGCTTGATTACCCGATCCAGAGGGGACTGATGACCGGCTTCTTGGTGCGGCGCGCGCTGAACTACCTCGTGCTCCTGTTGCTGGCTTCGTTTCTGACGTTCAGCCTCGCCTCACTCACCTTCCGTCCGCTCGACAGTCTCGAGCAGCGCAATCCGCGCCCACCGCAGTCGGTGATCGACGCCAAGGCCGAGCAACTGCATCTCGACGAGCCGATCCCACAGCGCTATCTCACCTGGCTCGGTGGTGTGGCGCAAGGTGATTTCGGGACGACGCTGGCCGGGCAGCCGGTGAGCGAGGAACTGGGCAGGCGGGTCGCGGTGAGTCTGCGGCTGCTGATCCTCGGATCGATCATCGGCACGGTCCTCGGTGTGCTGATCGGTGCGGCGGGGGCGATCAGGCAGTACAAATTCAGCGACTATTTCTCGACGGTGTTGTCGCTGTTGATCTTGTCCACACCGATCTTCCTATTGGCGACCTTGCTGAAATACGGTGCGCTGGAGATCAATACGCTCACCGGCAGCCAGATCTTCCTCTATACGGGTGAAACATCGGCCACCGAGATCACCGGCCTGTGGAATCAGATCGTCGACCGCGTACAGCATCTCGTGCTGCCCACGTTGGCGCTCGCACTCGGCGGCATGGCCGGGTACAGCCGCTATCAGCGCAACGCCATGCTCGATGTCCTGCAGAGCGATTTCATCCGGACCGCGAGAGCCAAAGGCCTGACCCGTAATCGGGCGCTCTACAAACACGGCCTGCGCACCGCGTTGATCCCGATGGCGACGATTTTCGCCTACAGTCTCGGCGGTCTCATCACCGGCGCCACCTTCACCGAGAAGATCTTCGGCTGGCACGGTGTGGGTGAGTGGCTGGTCGATTCGATCAATGCCCAGGATCTGTACGTGGTGGTCACCGTGACCGCGTTCGCCGGGCTGGTGGTGCTCGTGTCGGGCCTGCTGTCCGATATCGTTCTCGCCCTGCTCGACCCGAGGGTGCGTGTGTCATGACCGAGACCGAACTGATCGTCGTCGGCGCGCCGGAGGTGGCGGCGGCCGGTCGCCGCAAATTGGTGTGGCGGCGTTTCCTGCGCAACAAGCCGGCCGTTGCCGGTGCGGTGATTCTGGTGCTGCTGCTGATCGCCAGTTTCGCGCTCCCGCCGCTGTTGCCCTGGGACTACCAGCAGATGGACTACAAGGCGCTGATGAAGCCGCCGAGCCTCGAGCACCCGTTCGGCACCACCCAGATCGGGCAGGACGTGCTCGCCCAAACCCTGCGTGGCCTGCAGAAATCGCTCGTCATCGGGTTCTGTGTCGCCCTGTTCTCCAGCGTGATCGCCGCGGCCGCCGGTGCGGTGGCCGGACTGCTCGGCGGCTGGACCGACCGGGCCATCATGTGGCTGGTCGACCTGCTGCTCGTGGTGCCCAGCTTCATCATCATCGCGCTGTTCGCCCCGCGCACCAAGGGTTCCGGGTCGATCGCGATCCTGATCGTGCTGCTCAGCGTGTTCGGCTGGATGATCGCCGCACGCATCATCCGTGGCCTCACCCTGAGCCTGCGTGATCGCGAATTCGTCCGTGCCGCAAGGTATATGGGCGCGCCGACGCGCAAGATCATCGTGAGCCACATCGTGCCGAACATCGCCTCGATCCTCATCATCGACACCACCCTCGCCGTCGGCGCGGCGATCATGGCCGAAACCGGTTTGAGCTTCCTCGGTTTCGGTGTGCAGCCGCCCGATGTGTCGCTGGGTTCGCTGATCGCCGCGGGCACCAAGTCGGCGCTCACCTATCCGTGGTTGTTCCTGTTCGCCGGTGGGCTGCTCATCACGATCGTGTTGTGCGCCAACCTCGTCGGCGACGGTCTGCGTGACGCGTTCGACCCCGGTGCCCGTGGCGCGCGCAAGTGGCGCAAGGACAGCGCCGAGCGTAAGGACGAGAAGCGATGACCAATTCGACCGCACCGCTGCTGGAAGTCACCGATCTGCGCGTGTCGTTCCCCGGCGAGGAGGGCCGCGTCGAGGCGGTGCGCGGGGTGAACTACACCGTGTCCGACGGTGAGGTCCTCGCGATCGTCGGCGAGTCCGGTTCCGGTAAGTCGGTGTCCTCGCTCGCGGTGATCGGGTTGCTGCCCGAGCAGGCGCGGGTGCAGGGTTCGGTGCGGTTGCGTGGCCGCGAACTGCTCGGCCTGGGCGACAAGCAGATGTCGAAGCTGCGCGGTTCCTCGATCAGCATGGTGTTCCAGGACCCGCTCTCGGCGCTCACGCCGGTGTACCGGGTGGGCGATCAGGTGGCCGAGGCGCTGCTCGCGCACGGCAAGATGAACCGCAAGGAAGCCGGCGAAAAGGCTGTCGAGCTGCTCGAACTCGTCGGCATCCCCGACGCGCGGGTGCGCTCGCGCGCCTTCCCGCACGAGTTCTCCGGCGGTATGCGTCAGCGGGTGGTGATCGCGATGGCCATCGCCAACGATCCCGCCCTCATCATCTGCGACGAGCCGACCACCGCGCTCGACGTCACCGTGCAGGCGCAGATCCTCGACCTGCTGCGCAAGGCGCGTGACATCACCGGTGCCGGCGTCATCATGATCACCCACGACATGGGTATCGCGGCGACGCTCGCCGACCGGGTCGCGGTGATGTACGCCGGGAAGGTCGTCGAAACCGCCCCGGTGACAGAACTTTTCGCGGGTCCGCGCATGCCGTACACGGTCGGCCTGCTCGGTTCCATCCCTCGCATGGACGGCCCCGCCCGCACCCCGCTGATCCCGATCGTCGGCGCCCCGCCCGCCATGCACGCGCTGCCGCCGGGGTGCTCGTTCGCGCCGCGCTGCCCCGTCTCGATCGACGACTGCACCGCCGCCGAACCCCCGCTCGAGCGGGTGAGCCCCGGCCATTCGGCGGCCTGCATCCGCACCGCCGAACTCGGCACACCGGAACTGTTCGACGCCTACCGCGCCGACATCGCGGCCCAACCGCATCCCGACCGCACCGACGACGACGTGGTCCTGCGGGTCACCGACCTGGTGAAGACCTTCCCGCTCACCTCGGGTGTGCTGTTGCGGCGGCGCACCGGCGAGGTGCGGGCCGTCGACGGGATCAGTTTCAGTGTGCGCGCGGGCCGCACCCTGGCGCTGGTCGGCGAGTCCGGTTCCGGTAAGTCGACGACGCTCACCCAGATCATGGATCTGCTTCGGCCCCAATCGGGTTCGATCGAGGTCCTCGGCCACGATGTCGCCACCCTCACCAAGGCGCAGACCCGGGAGATCCGGCGCAAGATGCAGATCGTCTTCCAGGATCCGAGCGCCTCGCTCGACCCGCGCCTGCCGATCTTCGACGTGCTCGCCGAGCCGTTGCGCATCGACGGCCGTTCCCGCGACGAGGTGAACAAGCGGGTGCCGGAGTTGTTGCGGCAGGTCGGGTTGCGGCCCGAGCACGCCGACCGGTACCCGTCGGATTTCTCCGGCGGGCAGAAGCAGCGCATCAGCATCGCGCGGGCGCTCGCGCTCGATCCGTCCTTGCTCGTCCTGGACGAACCGGTGTCGTCGCTGGACGTGTCGATTCAGGCCGGTGTGCTGAATCTGCTGCGCGATCTGCAGGCCGAACGGGGGCTGTCGTATCTGTTCGTGTCGCACGACCTGTCGGTGGTGCGCAATCTCGCCCACGACATCGCGGTGATGTTGCGCGGCAAGATCGTCGAATCCGGTCCGGCGGAGCAGATTTTCGCGAATCCTCAGCACGAGTACACCCGCTCGCTGATCGCGGCCGTGCCCGAACCCGCCGTGAGCGGCTGACCTTGGAGGAGACGCCATGAGAACCCGACGCCTACGCACGCACGGTGCCCGGCTGCGCTGTGCGGCCGTGGTGGTGGCCGCCGGGATGATCGTGGCGGGCTGTAGCGGCGGTGACGACGCGGCCGACGGGTACACCGGCGCGATCGGCAGCTCCATCGACATCAATCCCACCGACGTCGGGGAACTGCGCGAGGGCGGGAATCTGCGCCTGGCCGTCACCTCGTATCCGGCGAACTGGAACACGCTGTCCAACGACGGCAACGACGGGGAGATCGGCGAGATCGTGCGCGCCATGTTGCCGCGCGCGTTCGAAGTGGACGCGTCGGGCCAGCTGACGGTCGACACCGACTTCTTCACCGGCGTGGAGTTGACCAGCACCGATCCGATGCGGGTGACGTACACGATCAACCCCGCGGCGGTGTGGTCCGACGGTACGCCCATCACCTGGGAGGACATCGCCGCCCAGGCCAACGCGCTGAGCGGGCGCGACAAGCGGTACCTGATCGCGATCACCAACGGTTTCGAATTCGTCGAGAAGGTGGAGCGCGGCGTCGACGACCGGCAGGCCGTGCTCACCTTCAACACCCCCTACGCCGACTGGCGCGGACAGTTCGCGGGCAACACCACCCTCTACCCGAAGTCGGTGACCAGCACGCCCGAGGCGTTCAACACCAGCCTCGCCGATGCGATGGGTGTGTCGGCCGGACCGTTCATCGTCACCGGAACCGATCGGGGTCAGGGCCGGATCACGCTGGGCCGCAACCCCCGCTGGTGGGGTGACAGGCCGGTGCTCGACACCATCACCTACTCCGTGCTCGACCATTCGTCGTGGGTGCAGGCATTGCAGAACAACGAACTCGACCTGGTCCGGCTGACCACCCTCGAAGATGTGCAGACCGTGCGCGGCACCGAAGGGCTCGTCGTGCGCCGCGCACCGGGTAACCGCTGGCGCCACATCACTTTCAACGGCGCACCGGGCTCGATCCTGGCTGATCAGGGTGTCCGCGTGGCTATTTCGAAGGCCATCGACCGTCAGCACATCGTCACCGCCCTGCAGAGCGGTCTCGTCGAACAGCCGACCCCGTTGAACAACCACATCTTCCTGCAGGGCCAAAAGGGTTACCAGGACAACAGTCTCGGCTTCGACCCCGACGCCGCCGCCCGCGAACTCGACGCCCTCGGCTGGAAACTCAACGGCGACGTGCGCGAGAAGGACGGCCGCAAACTCGTCATCCGCGACGTGATGTACAACGACCCGACCTGGGTGCAGATCGCCCAGATCATCCAGCAGAACCTGGCCGCGATCGGCGTCGGCCTCACCATCGACACCAAACCGGGCGCGGGCTATTTCACCGACGTGATCCAGCCCGGCGACTTCGACGCCGCCCAATTCATCTTCCAGGGCGACCCGTTCCCCCTGAGCAGCATCCGCCAGATCTACTACTACGACCCCAACGACCTGCAGGGCAACTACGGCCGCATCGGCTCCCCTGAACTCAATGCGCTCATCGAACGCACCCTCACCGAACTCGACCCGGAAAAGTCCATCGAACTCGCCAACCAAGTCGACCGCAAAGTCTTCGAAGAAGGCCATTCCCTGCCACTCATGCAAACCGACGGCAGCGTCGGCGCCCGCTCGACGCTGGCCAATATCGGTTCACCGGGGCTGGCCACCTACGACTACACGAAGATCGGATTCCTGAAATGACCACAGCTACCTATGGTTCCCGGCTGCGTCGCGCCGGATTTCGCGTCGCCGCACCAGTGGCCGCGCTGACGCTGCTGCTCGGTGGTTGTGGTTCCGGTCCCGAGCTGGAGACCGGGTCGAGTTCGATCACGGCGATGAACGACATCAACCCCAAGGAACGCGACGAATTGCGGGACGGCGGCAATCTCCGCCTGCCGCTCACCGGTTTCCCGCCCACCTTCAATGCCAATCACATCGACGGCGACAGCGAGGTGAGCGATGTGGTCGGGTGGACTCTGCCCGGCACCATCAATGCCGACGCGGCAGGCAATATCACGGTGGACCACAACTATTTCACCGACGTGCAGCTCACCAACACCGAGCCGCAGCAGGTGACGTACACGATCAATCCGAAGGCGGTGTGGTCGGACGGTTCGCCCATCACCTGGGAGGATCTGAAGTCGCAGGCACATGCTTTGAGTGGTCGCGATCTCGGTTATCAGGTGTCGGCGACGCAGGGCTACGACCGCGTCGAGAAGGTCGAGCGCGGCGTCGACGACCGGCAGGCGGTCGTCACCTACGCCAAGCACTACGCCGAATGGCAGGGCCTGTTCAATCCGCTGTACCCGAAGCAGAGCACCGCAACGCCCCAGGCCTTCGACGACATGTACCGCAACGAAATGCCGCTGTCGGCGGGGCCGTTCATGGTGACCGGGATCGACCGCGCGCAGCAGCGCATCACCTTGAACCGCAACCCGAAATGGTGGGGTGACACCCCGAAGCTCGACACGGTCACCTACAGCGTTCTCGACTATTCGGCACGTCTGAACGCTCTGCAGAACAACGAACTCGACGCTGCGACGGTTTCGGGCATCGATGAAGTGAAGACCGCGAGCAATTCCCCCGGCATCAAGGTGCGCCGCGCCCCCGCGCCGCGATTCTCGCACTTCACCTTCAACGGCGCGCCCGGTTCCATCCTGGCCGACCCGAAGCTGCGCGTCGCGATCTCCAAGGGCATCGACCGTCAGGCCATCGCCACCGCCACCCAGAACGGCGTTGTCACCGACCCGAAGCCGCTGAACAACCACATCTATCTCGACGGCCAGAAGGGCTATGAGGACAATGCGCAGTCGGTGTCCTACGACCCCGCCGAAGCGGCGCGCATGCTCGACGAACTCGGCTGGAAACTCAACGGTGACGTCCGCGAGAAGGACGGCCGCAAGCTCGAGATCCGCGACGTGATGTACCAGCAGGACAGCTGGGTGCAGATGGCCCAGATCGCGCAGCAGAACCTGGCCCAGATCGGCGTGAAACTGCACATCGAGACCTACCCGGGCAACGGACTGTTCACCGATGTCATCGACCCCGGCAATTTCGATATCGCGCAGTTCACCTGGTCCAAGAGCATTTTCCCGCTCGGTGCGCTCCCGCAGATCTACGCCTACAACCCGGAAAACCCGCTCAGCAACAAGGGCCGCATCGGCTCCCCCGAACTGAACGCCCTGATCGAGGAGATCATCTCCGAGCTCGACCCGGAGAAGGCGATCGAAATGGCCAACAAGGCCGACCGGATCATCTTCGAATCCGGTTTCTCCCTGCCCATCGTGCAGTCGGCGGGCACGGTCGCGGTGCGCGAAACCCTCGCCAATTACGGTGCCTCGGGCTTGGCTTCCTACGACTACACCAAGGTCGGCTTCGTCAAGTGACCTCGGCCCGCTTACGGAAAGGGCGCAACCCCATGCGAATTCGCTCGCTCGGTACCCGATTCGCGGTGCCATGTGTGGCAATCGGCCTGATCCTGTCCGGGTGTTCGGGCGACACCGGCGGTTCATCCGGCACCAACCTCATCGGCAGCAGCAACGACATCAATGCCCGCGATGTGGCCGACCTGCGCGACGGCGGCAATCTGCGGCTGGTGCTCTCCGCGCTGCCGGAGACGTTCAACTACTTGCAGGTCGACGGGACCACCGACAACACCGGCGATGTGATCGAGCCGCTGCTGCCTTCGGCGTACACCAGCAATGCCGCGGGCGAATTGTCCATCAACCACGACTATTTCACCGACATCCAGCTCACCGGTACCAACCCGCAACAGGTGACCTACACGATCAATCCGAAGGCCGTGTGGTCCGACGGGACGCCGATCACCTGGGAGGATCTGCGCTCGCAAGCGGCGGCGCTCAGTGGCCGTGACCCGGCGTATCTGATCTCGGCGACCAGCGGATTCGAGCGTGTGGAGAAGGTGGAGCGCGGTGTCGACGATCGGCAGGCCGTCGTCACCTTCTCGCAGCCGTATGCCGAATGGCAGGGCCAGTTCATTCCGCTGTATCCGAAGGCGAGTACCGAATCGGCCGCGGCGTTCAACGACCGTGACCGCAACGGTCTCGTGGTGAGCGCGGGGCCGTTCCAGATCAGCTCGATCGACCGCACGCAGAACCGGATCGTCCTGTCACGCAATCCGGCCTGGTGGGGCGCGACACCCAAACTCGACACGATCACCTTCAGTGTGCTCGACTCGTCGGCCTGGCTGCCCGCCATCCAGAACAACGAACTCGACGTCGCCTACATGTCCGGCATCGAGAATGTCACCGGCGCCAAGCAGGCGGCAGGCGTGGTGCTGCGGCGCACGCCGGAACCGAGCTGGTCGCACATCACGTTCAACGGCGCGCCCGGTTCGCTGCTCGAGGACCCGCAGTTGCGGATCGCGCTGTCCAAGGCGATCGACCGGCAGGGCATCGTCAATGCCGCGCAGAACGGTGTGGTCGACGATCCGAAGCCGCTGAACAACCACATCTACATGCAGGGCCAGAAGGGGTACCAGGACAACTCCGGACCCATCTCCTTCGACCCCACCGCGGCGGCGAAGATGCTCGACGACCTCGGCTGGAAACTCAACGGTGAGGTCCGCGAGAAGGACGGGCGCAAGCTCGAACTCCGCGATGTGATGTACCAGCAGGACGGCTGGGTACAGACCGCGCAGATCGTGCAGCAGAACTTGGCGCAGATCGGCGTGAAGCTGAACATCCAGACGGTGCCGGGCGCAGGGCTCTTCAAGGACGTCATCGACCCGGGCAATTTCGAACTGGCCCAGTTCAGCTGGGGCGGAAGCGTGCTGCCGCTCGGCGCGTTGCCGCAGATCTACGCCTACGACCCGAACAACCTGAAGTCCAACAAGGCCCGGATCGGGTCGCCGGAGCTGAACGCGCTCATCGAACGCACGATCTCCGAACTCGATCCCGACAAGGCACGCGAACTCGCCAACGAATGCGACAAGCTGATCTTCGCCTCCGGCTATTCGATTCCGCTGCAACAGGCTTCGGGCACCTATGCCGTGCGGGAGAACCTCGCCAACTACGGAGCGTTCGGGCTCGCGTCACCCGACTACACCAAGGTCGGCTTCCTGAAGTGAGCCTGCGCGCCCTCACCTATCCACTGGCGGTCACGTGCGGCACCCTCGTCGTCATCGCGGCGTGGGTGCCGTTCGCCGACCTGGATCAGGTGAGTGCGCTGGCAGTGGTGGCGTTGGGGGTGCTCGGGTACACCGGCTATCAGATGGCGTTAGCGTTCGGGGTTCTGCCGAGTGGGGCGGCGACCCGACTGGCTGAGATCGGCCGGGGCGAGGTCGCGGCGCCGCTGGATGAGACCGGTGGGAGTGGGATCGCCGGGCACCGGAGTGAGTCGGGCGGTGTTGCACCGAATCGTCGGGAAGCGGTTGGGCGGCCGGGTGGCCGCGGGATCGCGACGGGGCGGCGGGTTCGGCAGCAGCATCGGCTGGTGAGCCGGTCGTTCCTGGAGATCAGCGTGGGTGAGCGCACGGTGTGGCAGCCGGTGTTCTACGAACCGGCGCTGTCCACCCTCACTCCCACCGACCTGGACATCACCCCGCGGTCGATTTCCGCGGGCTCGACCCGCTTCTTCCCCTCCGGCCGGGCACGCTCCACCGAACCGCCGGGGAAACTCGTCGACAACCCCACCCGTCCCGCCGACCCACCCGCCTTCACCCCGACCCGCCGCCTGATCCTCGACGCCCAATCCACGGTCGCCGCCCCTTTCGCCGGCCTCCTCTGGGTCTACGTCATGAACGGCGGCCTCCCCGCCTTCATCGCCGCCACCACCGTCGCCGCCGCCACCGCCACCTGGCTTTCCGCCATCCGAGGATCCGACCCCAGCTGAACGGTTGATCACCACGATGTGGTGGCCGCATCGGCCGAGTAGTTTCCGTCACCGGAGCGTGGTGATCGCGCGCCCCCGATTCGTTGAGCGTGGGGCGAGTACCGGTCGGGCGCTGCGACAGTCGCGGCTGTGGTCGCCTTCGAACCGCTACCGCCCAAGCCTGCGCCGAAGCGGGATTTTGCCTGCTCAGACTGATAGCCGTCCCGCCCGAGGTTCCATGCTTCGATCGGGCTGGTCTTACCACTTGACCAGCTGGCCAGACGAGCGCATGCTTGGGTTATGGCGTGGACTCCTGTTGTGAAGCGGTCGGTATCCGGGGACGTGTTCGAGCAGATTGCCGAGCAGGTGCTGGGTGGGGAGCTGGCGGTGGGGAGTTCGTTGCCGAGTGAGCGGCAGCTGGCCGAGGCGCTGGGGGTTTCGCGGCCTGCGGTGCGGGAGGCGTTGCAGCGGTTGGCGGCGGCTGGGTTGGTCTCGGTGCGGCAGGGGGAAGCGACGACCGTGCTGGACTATCGGCGCAGTTCGGGGTTGGAGGTGCTGCCACGGCTGTTGCTTCGGGGGGAATCGATCGATCCGGCGGTCGCGCGGAGCATTCTCGAGGCGCGGTTGCACAACGGGCCCAAGATCGCCGAGCTCGCCGCGCGTCGGGTGCGCAGGGAGGCCGCTCGCGGGGGCGGCACGACCCTGTCGGTCGAGGCCGCAGCGGCGCCCATCGCGGAACCGGAATCGGCGGTGGACAACGAGCTGACACTCCTGCACGACTCGGTCGAAAGGCTTGTCGCCGAGTCGGATCCACTCACCCAGCAGCGGATCGCGCTCGAATTCTGGGATCACGTGCTCGATCTCGCCGACTCGATCGCGTTCCGACTGATGTATTCCATGCTGCGCGCCGCCTACGAACCCGCGTTGGCCGCGCTCGCGCCGATCATGTCCGCCGAGGTGGGCAATGGGGGCGCGTATCGAGACCTGGCCGCCGCGATCGACGCGGGCGAGCCGGAACGGGCCGCCGAACGTGCTCGGGCACTGCTCGAGCCGGCGACCACCGCTCTCATCCATGCCCTCGACGGGGCATGATCCACCCGAGGAAGCACCATGACTACTGACCGTCCGACAACGTCGTCGCACGAAACCACCACGGGCACAGGCGAGAAGGCTCCCGAACGGACCGGCGCAGGCTCCGCCGAGCATGCGCATCGCACGAAGCGAAGCGAATCCGCAGGCAGCTCGGGCCGAATTCGCCGCAGCGTGTCCCTGGGCGCGGCGGCGCGAGAATTCCTTCGGCATCCGTCGCCGTGGATGATCGGCGCGGTACTGATCGCCGCTTTGGTCGCACGCGTCTTGGTCGGGGATTGGCAGCTCACCGACGCACTGGTGCCGATCCTTATCCTGGCGGCATTCCCGCTGATCGAATGGGTCATCCACGTCACCGTGCTGCATTGGCGACCAAGGCACTTCGGCCCGGTGATCCTCGACAGCGAGCTGGCCCGCAAACACCGCGCGCACCACGTCGACCCCCGTGACGTGCCACTGATCTTCATCCCACCGAAGTCGTTGCTGCTCACCATCGTCGCCCTGGTGGCGATCGCGCTGCTTGCGTTCCCGCGCCTCGGCCTCGGCCTCACTTTCCTGCTCACCATCACCGTTCTCGGCCTGCTCTACGAGTGGACGCACTACCTGATCCACACCGACTACAAGCCGAAACATGCCGCGTATCGGGCGATTTGGCGCAATCATCGCCATCACCACTACAAGAACGAGCACTACTGGTTCACGGTCACCACCACCGGCACGGCCGATCGACTGCTCGGCACCGCACCGGACCCGGCAACCACGCCGACCTCACCGACCGCCCGAAACCTGCACGCCCACTGACCCTCCCCTCCCGACGCCCGGCCCGCACCCGCGAGCCGGGCGTTTGCCGTTCGAGCGAATCCACTCTTGACACATTTATACCCTAGGGGGGTAGGGTACCGTCCACGAGACGCACTCCGCTCGAAAGGACGAAAGTCGTGACTACGCAATCGCAATCCACCCGCAGGTGGTGGGCGCTGGCGGTGATCGCCGCCGCGCAATTCATGGTCATCATGGACACCTCGATCATCGGGATCGCGCTGCCCAAGATGCAGGCCGAACTCGGCTTCACCCCCGGGAATCTCACCTGGGTCTTCAATGCCTACGTGATCGCCTTCGGCGGTCTGCTCCTGCTCGGCGGCCGGCTGTCGGACCTGTTCGGCGCCCGGCGGGTGTTCGGGGCGGGCTGGCTGGTGCTGGCCGTCGGCTCGGTGATCGCCGGTGCCGCGGGTTCGGTCGGCGTCGAGCTGGCCGGTCGGGCGATCCAAGGAGCCGGTTCGGCGCTGATCGCACCGTCGGCACTCACGCTGCTGATGATGTTGTTCGGCGGTACGCCACAGGAACTCACCAAGGCACTCGCGGTGTATGGCGCGGCCGCGCCTGCAGGCGGTACGGCGGGCGTGTTCCTGGGTGGCGTCATCACCGAATATGTCAGCTGGCCTTGGGTTTTCTACATCAATATCCCGATCGCCGTGCTCGCGCTGATCGCGGTTCCGCTGTTGATGCCCGCCGCGCCTGCCCGTAAGGGATCCATCGACCTCGCCGGATCCGTCACTGTGACAGCCGGTTTGGCCGCCGCCGTGTACGCCATCGTGCAGGCGCCGGAGGTCGGCTGGGCATCCGGGCAGACCTGGGGCGTGCTCGCCGTCGCCGCCGCCTTGCTCGCCGGTTTCGTCGCCATCCAGTCGCGCCGCTCGGAACCGCTGATGCGGCTGAGCATCTTCCGCGCACCGAACCTGGCCGCCGCCAACTTCGCCCAGTTCGCGCTGGCCGCCGCGTGGGTGCCGATGTGGTTCTTCCTCAACCTGTACCTACAGCAGGTCCTCGGCTACAGCGCGTTCCCCTCGGGCGCGGCGCTGCTGCCGATGACGACGCTCATCATGCTCGGCATGGTCGTGCTCGCCCCCAAGGCGATGCAGCGATTCGGCGCCAAGCCGATGATCGTGACCGGCCTGGTGGTACTCGGTCTCGGCCTGGGCATCATGTCGCTGGTTCGCCCCACCGGCAACTTCTGGGTCGACGTGCTGCCGGCCTCGCTGGTGGCCGCGGGCGGTATGTCGCTGGCGTTCATCCCCTCGCTCGGCACCGCCATCTCGGCGGCACGGCCGGAGGAGGGCGGACTCGCCTCGGGCATCGTCAATGTCAGCTACCAGGTGGGTTCGGCACTCGGCTTGGCCGCGATGACGGCGGTGGCGGCCGCGTTCGGCGCGGGTGAACTCGGCGATGCCACGGCACTCACCGACGGCTACTCCGCCGCCTTCCTCGGCGCGGGCCTGCTGGCCCTGGCCGGCGCGGGCATCGCGGCGGCGACCCTGCGCAACCCCGCCGAGGACAAGTCCCCCGCCCAGGTTTGACAAACTACCCTAGGGGGGTATGGTAATGATGACGACAAAAGAGGAGAACAGCATGAGCACCACCGTGACCGTCACCGGAATGACCTGCGGCTGCTGCACCAACAAGGTGCGCGACAAGGTCGGCGCCCTGCCCGGCGTCACCGGCGTCGAGGTCGACCTGGCCGCAGGCTCGGTGACCATCGACGGCGCCACCCCCGACCGCACCGCCCTCGCCGAAGCCGTCACCGCGGCCGGCTTCCAGCTCGCAGACTGAACCCGAAACGGAGCATCCCGATGAACGCAACAGGCAAGTTCGCCGGATTCACCCTCGGCCTCGCGGCGGTCTTCGGGATCGCTCTGGGTGTCGGCGCCCTGGTCGGTCCGGAGCCCACGCAGGCTCCGGCCGGCCACGGGGAGCACGCGGCGGCGGCACCGGCCGGCGACCTGCCCGGTGGCCTGCTGGTCACCGACCAGGGCTACACACTGGCCCTGGACACGACGGTCGTGAAGAGCGCGGCGCAGACGCCCGTCTCGTTCCGCATCCTCGACGCGACCGGCGCACCGCTCACCGAGTACACGACCAGCCACGACAAAGACCTGCACCTGATCGTGGTCCGCCGCGACATGGCCGCCTTCCAGCACGTCCACCCGGTGCTCGACGCCGCGGGCACCTGGTCGGTGCCACTGAACCTGAGCCGGGCGGGCGACTACCGGGTGTTCGCCGACTTCACCCCGGCGGGCGGGTCGAACCTGACCCTCGGCGCCGACCTGCGCGTGGCAGGCAACTACGACGTGCAGGCGCTGCCCGCCCCGGCGGCCACCGCCAAGGTCGGCGAGTACACCGTCGCGCTGAACGGAACCGTGGCTCCGGGTCAGTCGTCGAAGGTCACGCTGTCGGTGAGCCGCAACGGCACCCCGGTCACCGACCTGCAGCCCTACCTCGGCGCCTACGGCCACCTGGTCGCCCTGCGCGCCGCCGACCTCGCCTACCTGCACGTTCACCCCGAAGGCACACCCGGCGACGGCGTGACACCGGCCGGTCCCGGCATCGACTTCGTGGTGAACGCGCCGAGCGCGGGCGACTACCGCCTGTTCCTCGACTTCCAGCACCAGGGCGTGGTCCGCACCGCCGAGTTCACCCTGCGCGTCGCCCAGTCGGATGCGGGCACTCCCGCCCCGACCAGCGCACCGGCCGACCACGGCACCCCCGGCCACGGCCACTGAGCACCAACCGCAAACCTTCAGCAAGAATCGATATCAGGAAACGATCGGAGCATCCCATGACCGCCGTGACACACCCACCGGGCACCGGCCAGGTAGAACTGGTGATCGGTGGCATGACCTGCGCTTCCTGCGCGAACCGCATCGAGAAGAAGCTCAACAAGCTCGACGGCGTCACCGCGACCGTCAACTACGCCACCGAGAAGGCGCGCGTGGATGTCACCGGTGACGTGTCCCCCGAGGACCTGATCGCCACCGTCGAGCAGGCCGGCTACACCGCGGCACTGCCCGCCCCGAAGCAGCCCGAGACCACCGACGCGCCCACCGAGGACGATCCGACCGCGTCGCTGCGCACCCGCCTGCTGGTGTCGCTGGTCCTGACCGTCCCGGTGATCGCGATGGCGATGATCCCCGCTCTGCAGTTCACCAACTGGCAGTGGCTCTCGCTCACCCTGGCCGCACCGGTCGTGATCTGGGGCGCGCTGCCGTTCCACAAGGCTGCCTGGACCAACCTGAAGCACGGCACCGCGACCATGGACACCCTGGTGTCGATGGGCACGCTCGCCGCGTTCGGGTGGTCGCTGTACGCCCTGTTCTGGGGCACCGCGGGCACACCGGGCATGACGCACCCGTTCGAATTCACCATCGCCCGGATGGACGGCACCGGCAGCATCTACCTCGAGGCCGCCGCGGGCGTCACCACGTTCATCCTGGCCGGACGCTACTTCGAGGCCAGGTCCAAGCGCCGCGCCGGTGCCGCGCTGAAGGCGCTGCTCGAGCTGGGCGCCAAGGACGTGGCCGTGGTGCGTAACGGCGTGGAGACACGAATCCCGGTGGAGCAGTTGGCTGTCGGTGATGTGTTCGTCGTCCGCCCCGGTGAGAAGATCGCCACCGACGGTGTGGTGACCGAGGGCAGTTCCGCTGTCGACGCCGCCATGCTCACCGGCGAATCGGTGCCGGTGGAGGTCGGCGTGGACGACACCGTCACCGGCGCGACCGTCAACGTCGGCGGACGACTCCTGGTGCGCGCCACCAGAATCGGCTCCGACACCCAACTCGCCCAGATGGCGCAGATGGTCGAGGACGCCCAGACCGGCAAGGCGCAGGCCCAGCGACTGGCCGACAAGATCTCGGGCATCTTCGTCCCGATCGTCATCGCGCTGGCCGTCGCGACCCTCGGGTTCTGGCTCGGCACAGGCGGTTCCATCGCCGCCGCGTTCACCGCCGGAGTCGCGGTGCTCATCATCGCCTGCCCGTGCGCCCTCGGCCTGGCCACCCCGACCGCACTGATGGTCGGCACCGGACGCGGCGCCCAGCTCGGCATCCTCATCAAGGGCCCCGAGATGCTGGAATCGACCCGCAAGGTCGACACCATCGTGCTGGACAAGACCGGCACCGTCACCACCGGCAAGATGACCCTGCTCGACGTGATCCCCGCCGAGGGTGAAGAGCGCGCCCGCGTGCTGGAACTGGCCGGTGCGCTGGAGGATTCCTCGGAGCACCCGATCGCCCAGGCGATCGCCAAGGCCGCACGCGATGCCGGAACGTTGCCCGAGGTGGAGGGTTTCGCCAATATCGAGGGTCTCGGCGTGCAGGGTGTCGTCGACGGTCACGCCGTGATCGTGGGCCGGGCCCGGCTGCTGGCCGACTGGTCGCAGCCCCTCGGTGACGACCTCGCCACCGCCATGGCCGACGCCGAATCGACGGGCAAGACCGCCGTGGCGATCGGCTGGGACGGCAAGGCACGCGGCGTACTCGTGGTCGCCGACGCGGTGAAACCGACCTCCGCACAGGCCATCTCGCAGTTCCGCGAGCTCGGCCTCACCCCGATCCTGCTCACCGGCGACAACACCCGCGCGGCGAACGCCATCGCCGCCGAGGTCGGCATCGAACAGGTGATCGCCGAGGTTCTGCCGCAGGACAAGGTGGAAACGGTCAAGCGGTTGCAGGCCGAGGGCAAGGTCGTCGCCATGGTCGGTGACGGTGTGAACGACGCACCCGCCCTGGCCCAGGCCGATCTCGGCCTGTCAATGGGCACCGGCACCGACGTGGCCATCGAGGCCGCCGACCTCACCCTCGTGCGAGGTGACCTGCGGGCCGCGGCCGACGCGATCCGCCTCTCGCGCCGCACCCTGGCCACCATCAAGGGCAACCTGTTCTGGGCCTTCGCCTACAACGTCGCCGCGATCCCGCTGGCCATGGCAGGCCTGCTCAACCCGATGCTGGCCGGTGCCGCGATGGCATTCAGCTCGGTCTTCGTGGTGAGCAACAGCCTGCGGCTGCGACGGTTCAAGTCGACCGCGCAGTAGCAGCGCGAAAAGAGCGGGGCGGCAGATACTTTGCCGCCCCGCTTTTTCGGTGATCCAGATCACTCTTGTGGTTGACCTAAGGTCAGGGTGGAGCCTTGGTCGCAGCGGCAGGAAAGCCGAATACGCGAAGAGGAGCGATCACCATGTCGAACACGAAAACCCTTGCCACCCAAGATCGTCCGGAGCTCCAGGAACTCATCGAGCGCATAGTCGACAGCGGTTTCGTCGGTGCGTCACTGCGGGTGAACGACGAGCGCGGCGAGTGGGCTGGCAGCGCGGGAGCAAGTGAGCTCGGCGTCACCACACCGCCGCCCGTCGACGGTCACGTCCGAATCGGTAGCAACACCAAGACTTTCACCGCCGCCATCGTGCTGCGGCTGGTCGCCGAGGGCCGGATCGAGCTGGACGTCCCGGCGATCCACTACCTGCCCGACTACGCACTCGACGAGCGGGTCACCGTCCGAATGCTGTTGCAGCACACCAGCGGAATCTTCAACATCACCGGCGAGCTGTACGAGGACGGCACCATCGTCCCCGGCGTGCCCTCCACCATCGCGGGCAAGGAGTGGGTCGACAAGCGGTTCGAGACCTACCGACCGGAGGACCTGGCGAACCTCGCCCTCTCGAAGCCTGCACGATTCGAGCCGGGGACCGGCTGGAGCTATTCGAACACCAACTACATCATCGCCCGGTTGCTGGTGGAGCAGGTCACCGGCCGCTCGCTCGCCGAGGAGGCGCAGCGCCTGATCTTCGGCCCGCTCGGCATGACCGACACCGTGCTGCCCGGCGCCTCGACGGATCTGCCCGAACCGCACCCGCACGCCTATTACCGCTACAGCGACGGCGGCGAGCAGCACACCGTCGACGTCACCCTGCACAACCCGTCCTGGGTCTGCACCGGCGGTGACATGATCTCGACCACCGCCGACCTGCACACCTTCATCCGCGCCCTGCTCGACGGCACGCTGCTGCCCGAACCGCTGCTGGCCGAGATGCTGCGAACCCACGACACCGGGATCCCCGGCATGCCCTACGGGCTCGGGGTGTTCGTGCAGGAAACCGCGGGCGGCGCCACCTTGATCACCCACAACGGCGGGATCGCCGGTTACGCGACACTGATGTACAGCACTCCCGACGCGAGCGTGACCATGACCGCGTACCTGACCTTCGTCGATGACGCGGACATGACAATGGCCCCGGCGTTCCAGGTGACGCAGAAATCGCTGATCGACGCTGTGTTCGGCGGCGAACCGGGAAACTCGGTGGCGGACAAGGCAAGCTGAGCGCATGCGGAACGGGGTGACGATCGGGCAGGCGGCGGCGTTCGTCGGTGTCACGGTGAAGACGGTGCGGCACTATCACAAGCTCGGCCTGGTGACCGAGCCCGAACGGGACAGTGCCGGGTACCGACGGTACGGCTCGGCCGAACTGTTGCGCCTGGTCCAGGTGCGGACGCTGGCCGCCGCCGGGGTGCCGCTGGCCGACATCGAACCCCTGCTCGACGCCGACGCCGACCAGTTCGCCACCGCCCTGGCCGACGTCGGACGTCAGCTCACCGAGCGCATCGAGGAGCTCACCGCCCGGCGCGACACGCTGCACCGGCTCAGCGACGGCAATCGAGCCCTGCTGCCCGACCGCGCGGTCGCGATGCTGGAACGGATGCCGAGCCTCGGTTTTCCCGAGGCCGAGGTCGCGGCGACCAGGGAGGGTTGGGTGCTGGCGCGAGCCCTTGTCCCCGACGGGTTCGACGACTACCTCACCGATGTCGAGAACGCCATCGAGGACCCGGATTTCGTCGCCCTGCTGCGGCGCGGTGTCGAGGCCGCGGCCTGGGCACCCGACGATCCGCGCATCGAGGAACTCGCCACCGAGATGATCGAGCACTACCTCGCCAACCCGGCGCACCTGAGAATCGTGACCGGCATGCAGGCTCGCACCGAGGCCGCGACCCGCTACCAGCTCATCGCCCACCACGGCCACGAACCCACCTCGACCGCGGGCGTGCTCGGCGCCCTCGTCGAGACGAAGCTGCGCGCGGCGGGCATCCACATTCCGAGGTAGTGCCGCGGCGCTGCAACACGGCAGCACGAGCTCCGGCGTGTGGCGATGCCGTTCGAGCTCAGAAGGTGTGCTGGTCGTCGGCCGAGATCGCGAAACCGTGGCCGCTCGCCATGCAGCGGACGCCCTGCGAAGAGGAGTCGCAGGTGTAGCCGTTGACCGTGAGGGATTGGCCGTAGTTCAGGACCGCGCCGCCGGCGGGTGAGCCGTCCTGCGGAATACCGACGAAGATGCCCTGGCTGGTGCACAACAGTTCCGACTTGCCCTCGTAGAGGTGCGCGGCGACCTTGCGGTCGGGTGCGTCGGTGCAGTTCGGCAGCTTCGGCGAGATGCGGTTCGTCGAAGCCAGCTGGCAGCCGACGCCGTAGGGAGCGTGGGTGAGGATGCCGCAGTAGATGTTCCCGGTGGGCGACCGGAAGTAGTGGCCGCCGTCGAGCTGATACTTGTTCGCGTCGACGGGGGTGAAGCCGTCCCCGGCGGGCGCGGGCGCGGGCGCGGTGTTGTCCGGGCCGTTTCCCGGCACGATGATCGGCTTGCCCGGCGTCGAGCCGGAGTCCGGTGCGGGCGCCACGGTCGGCGCGGCGGTCTGCCGATCGGGCACGGTCGTGCGCGGTGCGGGTGTGCCGGTTTGCGTGCCCGGGACCGACGTGGTGGCCGATCCCCCACCCTGGTCGGCCGTACTGCCGCAAGCGCTCAGGCTCACGACCGAGGCCACCAGCGCGGCAACCACGAATGCTTTTCGCATGAAATTCTCCCCTTCGGTGCTCCCGACCCTCGCAGGGACAATCGAGGGAGTAGACGAAACCGTTTCTTCGGCGTACGAAACCGTGACCTTTCAGGAGTCGGTCTGTGACACAACACATCTGGTATGCCGCCTACGGATCCAACATGTGTACGGCGCGCTTCGACTTCTATCGACTCGGTGGCACTCCGCCCGGCACGGACCACCTCTACACAGGCTTCCGCGATCCCACCCCACCCATGAAGACGACCGCACTGCCGGTGCCGGGCAGCGTGTATTTCGCCTGGCAGAGTCCGGTGTGGACCGGGGGTGTCGCCTTCTACACCGATCAACCGGCACCCCGCTGGCCGACCGACGCCGTGACCAGGGGCTATCTGCTCACCCTCGACCAGTTCGCCGACCTGCTCGACCAGGAGATGTACCGCACGCCCGGCCGCGGCTTCGACCTGGACCGCGTCGTCGACCAGGGCAGGGTCCGGTTCGGGCCGGGACGCTACGAAACCGTCATCCACCTGGGCGACGAAGACGGCGTACCGATCCTGACGTTCACCGCGCCGTGGTTGCCGGAAAGTGTTGCCCTGCAACGCCCGTCGGCCATATACCTGTCCATGATCGGGGCCGGACTACGCGAAGGTCAGGGGTGGGACACCGACCGGATCGTCGATTACCTGCGGGTGCGGCCCGGTGTCGCCGGACAATGGGACGAGCGCGAACTGCGCGCCGCCCTGTTATCGACGCACGACACCGGGTAATCCACCGGAGGGCAGATCTCCCAGGAGCGAGCGCATGGAGTGGTTCGCGGCACCGGAATACTGGTACGGCAGGCTGATCTTCCAGCGCGGCCTGGCGGTGATCTACGCCGTCGCCTTCCTCACCGCCGCACTCCAGTTCCGGGCGTTGCTCGGCGAGCGCGGCATGCTGCCGATTCCGCGTTTCCTCGAACGCTCGTCGTGGCGGCGGTCGCCGAGCCTGTTCCATCTGCGCTATTCGGATCGGCTGTTCGCCGCCGTGTCGTGGACGGGGGTGGTGCTCGCGGTCGCGGTGGCGGCGGGTCTGGCCGACGCGGTGCCGCTGTGGGCGGGCATGCTGCTGTGGTTCGCACTGTGGGTGCTGTATCTGTCGATCGTCAACGTTGGTCAGCTGTGGTACGGCTTCGGTTGGGAATCATTGCTACTCGAGGCCGGTTTCCTGGCGATATTCCTCGGCAACGACACCGTCGCACCGCCGCTGCTCGTGCTGCTGGCCGCGCGGTGGCTGTTGTTCCGGGTGGAGTTCGGGGCCGGACTGATCAAGTTGCGCGGCGATCCGTGCTGGCGCGACCTGACCTGCCTGTACTACCACCACGAAACCCAGCCGATGCCCGGTCCGCTGAGCTGGTTCTTCCATCACCTGCCCAAACCGCTGCACAAGGTGGAGGTGGCGGCCAATCACTTCGCCCAGCTCATCGTGCCGTTCGGGTTGTTCGCACCGCAGCCGGTGGCGAGTATCGCGGCGGCGATCGTCATCGTCACCCAGCTGTGGCTTGTGCTGTCGGGCAATTTCGCCTGGCTGAACTGGGTGACGTTGCTGCTCGCCGCCACCGCGCTTTCGCTGCCCGGCGGACAGTCCGCACCCGCTGCGCCCGGTTGGTTCGTCGGCGTCTGCATCGCCTACGTGGCCCTCGTGGTGGTGGCCAGCTACCGGCCGGTGCGCAATATGCTCTCGCCGAATCAGCAGATGAATGCCTCCTTCGACCCGTTGCACCTGGTCAACACCTATGGTGCGTTCGGATCCATCGGCCGCACCCGCTACGAGATCGTGCTGGAGGGCACCGAGGACACCCACCTCACCGACGACACCGTGTGGCGCGAATACGCGTTCAAAGGCAAACCGGGCGATCCGCGTCGCATGCCACGCCAGTTCGCGCCCTACCACCTGCGCCTGGACTGGCTGATGTGGTTCGCCGCGATCTCCCCCGCCTACGCCCGCTCGTGGGCGCTGCCGCTGGCCGCGCGGCTACTGCGCAACGACCCCGACACCCTGCGCCTGCTCGGTCCCAATCCGTTCCCCGACGCCCCGCCGCACTATGTGCGGGCCCACCTCTACGAATACGAGTTCAGCGCCCCGGCCGAACTGTTCGGGCAGCGAATCTGGTGGCGGCGCACACTGATCGGCGAGTTCCTGCCGCCACTCACGCGTGACCGCCTGAACCGGTACTGACAGCAGAAAAGCCCGGCATCCAGGCCGGGCTTTCGTTGAGCGGATGACGAGATTCGAACTCGCGACCCTCACCTTGGCAAGGTGATGCGCTACCAGCTGCGCTACATCCGCGTGCACGTCCTCGGCCCGATCCGGGCCTCGTGGTGCGAGAAGGAACTCTAGCGTGTGCTCCCCCGAAACACGAAATCAGGCCCCCTTGACCACCGCTCGGATGGTCTGCCGCTCTGGCGATCGGGCACATCGTTAAGCCCGCAATAAGAATGCGGAAGCCGTTGCGCGGGAGACTTATTCGCAGGTAGGCAACCATTGCCGCCACTCAGGGGAGGTAAGGGATTGAAGACTCTCGGACTGCTCACCGCCGCCGTGGCTGTGACGACCATCATGGTCGCGGGACCCGCGCACGCCGACATCACCGATGCCGTCGGATTCGTCGACACCACCGACAACGGTGGCGAGGAGGGTTTCAGCGACTACGCCATCGACATCAACCACCCCGGTTCCTGCCTGGTGGTGCAGAACCACACCGGCGGCCGGGTTCGCATGCGGTTGGACTACCCCACCAGCCGGGGCTCCTGGTTGTTCGACCACGACGACGTCAAGATCGTCACCCGCGAGGGCAACGCCGTGAAGTCGCCGTCGGGCCGGTGGCATGTGCGGGTGAACCCGCCGATCACCCCCGTCTGGACCTACGACGCCAACCGCAACGCCAGTTGGGGCTGCAACGGCTCGTGGGTACTGAGCATGAACTGATCGGGGGGTGTCGGGCCCGGAGCACAGATCTGCTCCGGGTCCGACGCGCGTCTCAGTTCTCGGGGTTCGCGCGCTGAGCGGTCTTGCGCGCCAAACGTTCCGCGGCCTCGGCGTTGTCGAGGGCGGTGGCCTCCTCCAAGGAGGGAGCGCTGCCGCCGAGGCGCTTGGGGACCCAGTAAGCGCCGGGCTCGTGTTCGTAGTCCTTCTGCAGGTCGGCGAGCATGGCCTGCATGGTTCCGCGCAGCTCGGCGGTCAGGTCGCCGACGGGTTCGTAGGGCTTGATCGGCTTGCCGACGGCGATGGAGATCGGGGTGTTGGTGCGGCCCAGGCGCTTCGGGAAGCCCTTGGTCCACACGCGCTGGGCACCCCAGATGACGATCGGGATGATCGGCACGTCGGCCTCGAGCGCCATGCGGGCCGCGCCGGACTTGAATTCCTTGATCTCGAAGCTGCGGCTGATGGTCGCCTCGGGGTACACGCCGACGAGTTCGCCGTCGCGCAGGTACTTCACCGCCGACTTGTAGGAGTCGGCGCCCGCCGTGCGGTCGACCGGAATGTGTTTGAGGGCGCGCATGATCGGGCCGGAGATCTTGTTGTCGAACACCTCCGCCTTCGCCATGAACCTGATGTAGCGCTTGGGGGTGCGCGCGGGCAGGCCGGCGTAGGTGAAGTCCATGTAACCGGTGTGGTTGATCGCCACCACGGCACCACCTGTCGCGGGGATGTTTTCGGCCCCCTTGACGGTGAACTTCAGACCTTCGAGGAAGAAGACGGTTCGGGCCAGGCCGATGATCGACCGGTAGACGGGTTCCACAATTCAGCTAGCGTAGTCGCAGATCGCCGCTTCCGGCACCCGGCCAAGGAATGAGGAACGTCGAAGTGCAACGCGCTCAGCTGCCCCCGTTTGCTCCGACCCGCCGTGCCAGCGCCCTGGCCGCGGGACTGACCGCCGCCGCGCTGATCGCCGGCTGCGACTCGGTATCGGGCATTCCGGGCGACGGACCGGTGGCCGCGCCTGCCACCAGCACCTCGGCAGCCGCCTCGTCCTCGACCGCCACCGAGGCCGCGACCACACCGGTACCGACCACCGAGCCGGTACCCGCCGACGCACCGCAGGTCGGCGCGGTGGCGGGCAACCCGGATGCCGTGACCGCCGTGCGCCGCTGGGCCGCCGACCTGCGCTCGTCGACCGTCACCGAGCTACAGGCCAAGTGCTGGACCATCCCGCCGCGCACCGTCGCCGACATGTACGTCGACCCGCAGTCGATCCTCGCCGCCCTGAGCAGGCCGGGCACCGCCACCGCCGACACCGTCACCTGGCGCAACGCGACGACGACGATCACCGTGGAACAGCGCGACATCGCCACGGGCTACGCCTGCGGCCGGGTGTTCGCCGCCGGTGTCGAGCCGGGTTACGACGAGGCCGACGCGCGTCACACCGTTCGCCGTTACCTGGCCCGTGCAACGGGCAAACCTCTCAACCCGGACGACACCGAACAGATCCACCCCCTGACCTGCGCGGCGAGCTCGGCCACCTGGGACCCACAGGGCACCGGCAACCCCACAGCACCCCCGCTGGCCACCGACTCGGGCAAAGTAGGCAATGTCACCTCCTTCGCCGACCAAGAGCTATCATCCGAACGAGTTCAGGGGGATTACCTGGCGGTTCAGGTCCCGGTGACCACCTCCCCCGGGGGCACCAGGACGCGCACATTCACCGTCGTCTCGACCCCCGAGGGCTACTGCATCGGTGATGTAACGGTTTAGCCACTACCCTTGTTGGCTGGTGCCGCCGCAGTGGTCAGAGCTCGGCGGCGGCTCGCGTCACCAGGTCGAGCCCGGTGCGTCGGCGAATCAGATCCTGGTAGGAGGACATAGCTCGTGCAGATCACCAGTGTCGGACATGCTGGCTTCCACATCCGAACCGAGGCCGGGACCATCCTGTGCGACCCGTGGGTGAACCCCGCCTACTTCGCGTCGTGGTTCCCGTTCCCGGACAACACCGGCCTGGACTGGGCGGCGCTCGGCGACGTCGACTACCTCTATGTCTCGCACCTGCACCGCGACCACTTCGACGCCGCGCTGCTGCGCGAGCACGTCAACAAGGACGCGACGGTCCTGCTGCCCGACTACCCGGTGCCGGATCTGCGCCGCGAACTCGAGTCGCTCGGCTTCACCAAGTTCTTCGAGACCGAGGATTCGGTCAAGCACACCGTCACCGGACCCAAGGGTTCGCTCGACATCATGATCGTGGCGCTGCGCGCACCCGCCGACGGCCCCATCGGTGACTCGGGCATCCTCGTCTCCGACGGCGAGACCACCTGCTTCAACATGAACGACGCCCGCCCCGTCGACATGGACGTGATCCACGACGCGTTCGGGCACATCGACATTCACCTGCTGCAGTACTCGGGTGCCATCTGGTACCCGGCCGTCTACGACATCCCCGCGCGCACCAAGGCCAACTTCGGCAAGCAGAAGCGTCAGCGCGGCATGGACCGGGCCCGCTCCTACATCGAGCAGGTCGGCGCCACCTGGGTGGTGCCCTCGGCCGGTCCGCCGGTGTTCCTCGACGACGAACTGCGCTACCTCAACGACGACCGCGGCGACGAGGGCAACATCTTCCCCGACCAGATCGTGTTTCTCGAGCAGATGGAGATCCACGGCAACAAGGGCGGGATCCTGATGATCCCCGGGTCCGTCGCCGACGTGCGCGGTTCCTCGTTGGATCTCACGCACCCGTTCGACCCGCAGCGCATCTACGGCGACAAGGCCGCCTACATCGCCGACATGGCCGAACGCTTCGCCCCCGTGCTCGCGGCTGAGAAGGCCACCTGGGAGCACGGCGAGGGTTCGCTGCTCGAGCCGCTGCGCGAGCTGTTCGAGCCGATCATGAAGCAGAGCGCGCTCATCAGCGACGGCATCGGTTACCCCGTGGGCCTGGTGCTCGGCGAGGAAACCATCGTCCTGGACTTCCCGCAGCGCACCGTGCGCGAGCCCATCGAGGGCGAAGGCCGCTACCGCTACGGCTTCCGCATCGCCCCCGAACTGGTACGCACCGTGCTGCGCGACGACGAACCGGACTGGGTGAACACGATCTTCCTGTCCACCCGCTTCCAGGCGTGGCGCATCGGCGGCTACAACGAATTCCTCTACACCTTCTTCAAGTGCCTCACCGACGAGCGAATCGCCTACGCCGACGGCTGGTTCGCCGAGGCGCACGACGACTCGGCCACCATCGAACTCGACGGCTGGGAAGTGCAGCGCCGCTGCCCGCACCTCAAGGCCGACCTGTCGAAATTCGGTGTGGTGGAAGGCAACAACCTCACCTGCAACCTGCACGGGTGGCAGTGGGACCTGGAGTCGGGGCGTTGCAAGACGTCCAAGGGGCACGAACTGCGGTCCCAGAAACTCTGAGGTTCGGATTCGGGACGGGCGGTGCGCTGACGGCACCGCCCGTTTCTCGTTTCCGGCGCGGTTCAGTCGTCTTCGGGCGGGGTGGCGACGTGGCGGGCGTATTCCAGGATGCGCAGAGTTTCCACGGCGTCGCGTGGGTCCACCGGGACCGGTGCCTCGGCGAGTAGCGCGGCGGCCATCTGGGCGTAGAAGGCCGGGTAGTCACCGGGGAGGGTGGGGATCGTCTTCAGGTCCTCGCCTGCGCCGAAGGTGCCCCATTTGTCGGGAGTGACTGTGCCCCAAGGTTTTCCGTCGTCCGGGCGGCGGCCGGCACGCAGGTCGTCTTCCTGGGGATCGAGGCCCGAGACCGTGTAGCCGTTGGTGGAACCGAGCACGCGCATGCGTGGACCCAGTTGGGGCGCAACGGCACTCATCCACAGGTGCGAGCGGACGCCGGAGGCGTGGGTGAGGGCGACGAAGGCGTCGTCGTCGGCCTGCACGTCCGGGCGGCGCTGGTCGAGTTCGGCGTACACCTCGGTGACCGGGCCGAAAAGGGCGAGTGCCTGATCCACCAGGTGACTGCCCAGATCGAACAGGATCCCCGCCCCGTCCTCGGCGGAGCCGACCTCACGCCAGCCGCCTTTCGACACCGGCCGCCACCGCTCGAACCGCGACTCGAACCGGCGGACCTCGCCGAATTCGCCCGCCTCCATCAGCGCTTTGACGGTCAGGAAGTCGTTGTCCCAGCGGCGGTTCTGGAAAACACTCAGCGGCAGCCCCGCCCGCTCCGCCACCGAAACCACCTCTTCGGCATCGGCCGACTTCACCGCGAACGGTTTGTCGACCACCACCGGCAACCCCGCGACCAACGCCTTCACCGCCAGCTCCGCATGCGTCCGGTTCGGTGTCGCGATCACCGCCAGATCCACATCGTCGGCCTCGGCGAACATCTCCTCCGCGCTCTCCCACACCCGCACCCCCGGATGCTGCGCCCGCGCCTGCGCCGCCCGCTCCGCCGACGACGTCACCACCGCCGCCACCCGCATCCTCGGCTCCGCCGCAATCAACGGCGCATGAAACACCGCCCCCGCCAACCCGAACCCGACAACCGCAACCCCGAGCTGATCCATCCCGACCCTTCCGTCGACGATCCCCGCCCGAGTATCCCCTCCTTGTTCACCGCTTCGGTAGTTTCTCCACGGCCTGGCGCAGGAATGTACAGCGCTCGTCGTGACAACGGTTGGTCAGCTGCGGCGATTGTCGGCTGACGAGGTGGTGGCGCGGCTCGCCATGACAACCGCGACCAGAACGAGCGCGCAGCTCAGGACTGCGAGCGGGGCGAGGCGGCCGTCGGCGGCGTCGAGGAGGAGGGCTGCGACCAGTTGGCCGGCTACCGAAGTGAGGCCGAGGAGGAGGACGCCGATCATGCTGACGGTGATCGCGGCGAGGGCGATGAAGGCTACGCCGATCAGGCCACCTAGGTAGAGCCAAGGGGTGGTGGGGAATTGGGTGGGGAGGCCCTTGGTGAGGAGGGTGTAGGTGTCGAAGAGGCAGAGGGCGATGAGGCCGACGGTGAAGTTGACGAGGGTGGCGGGGAAGGGGCCGCCGACTGCGCCGACGCGGCCGTTGACCGCCTGCTGCCAGGCCAGGCCGATGCCTGCGAGGGCAGGTAGGGCGATGAGCAGGTGGTCGGGGACACCGGTGTCGGCGGGGGCGGGGGCGTCGCGGCCGCTCGCCGCGAGGACGACACCGATGATGCCGAGGCCGGCGGCCAGCACCCGCCACCAGGTGATCGGTGTCCGGCCGTTCGGTGCGAGACCTACCCGGTCGACGACGAGGCTGCTGAGGAGCTGGCCGACGACGACGGCGACGGTGAAGGCCGTGACGCCGATGGCGGCGATGGTGAGGCCCTGACTCGCGACGAAGAACGCACCGCACACACCGCCCAGGAGATACCACGGGCGCAGGCTGCCGTCGGTTGTGGCGGTGCGGACCGAGCCGAGGCCCGATCGCAGGGTCGGGCTGACCGCGAAGGCGATCAGCAGGGCCAGCAGGCCGATTCCGAAACTGATCGTGGCGGCTGCGACGCCGTCGCCGAGTTCCGCTCCGAGTGCCCCGTTGATCCGTCCCTGCACCGCGACACCGCCGCCGATGCAGAACCCGAAGATCGCTCCGAGACCGTTGCGCCCGACCACTCCGCCCTTTCCGCCGTCGTAGCTCTCGACACTACCGATGCGCGAACCGACAGCGGCCTGGGTGACGACCCGTACTCCATCGGGTCGTCCACGACTACTTCCGTCCCGGCAACCAACTCGGTGCGACCAGGCCGGCTGCCAGCAACACCACGCCCAAGCCGGCGATCGCCACAGACATCGAAACCCACTGGGTGGCTGCGGCGACGACACCGAAGACGGCCAGCGCGACCACCTCTGACAGCAAGCCGACGACGGAGGTGACCGTTGCCCGTGCGCGCCCTTCGATCGCATCCTGCAGGCGCGCCCCCGCGACGACCTCGGCATTGAAGTCGATCCCGTACGCCACGGCGATCCCGAGGAATCCGATCCACAGCAGTCCGGCGCCGACAGCCAACGCACCGGCGATGAACGAGATCCCCGCGACGAACAGGGCGACTCCGACCAGCCGGGCGGGCGCGGACTCGGTGCGCCCCGCCAACAGCGAACCGGCCAGCGAACCCGCGACGGTCACGCCGACGAGCAACGCGGAGGTGGCGGGCGAGGCGCCGCCGGAAACAGCGAGCAGGCCGAAGTATTCGTCGAAAGCGGTGACGCCGTAGAGCAGCGCGCCGAGCAACACGCCGCGACGCACTCGCCGCACATGCATCGATTCGGCGATCCCGGTCCGGAGCATCGCCACATACCGCTTGCGCACCGGTCGATCCGCCTCGACAACGCCCGCTGGTGCGGCAACACCGGGAGGTGGCGTTGCGTCGTCGTCCAGAGCATCGACTTCCGTCGCCGAAATGGCCACCGGCGCACGGGGCAGTGCCAGCGCGGTGACGGTGTGGACGACACCGACGCCGACACTCACCCAGCCGACCAGGCCATACCCACCCCACGCGAAAAGCGGTGCGGCCGCGACAATCGCGACGAGAACGGTCGTCTCCTGCGCGGCCCGAGCCCAGCCCATGATGCGCGCGTACTGAGCGGTTTCCCCGCGCGCCACCAGGTCGTCGTAGATCAACGCCTCGAACGTGCCCGATTCCAGCGCACCGGCGATCCCCCACACGACGAATCCCACCGCGAACCCGGCGAACGAGGGAGCGACCATCCAGATCGTGAACCCGGTTGCCTGCAGCACCGCGCTGAACACGAGCAGGCCCCGCCGCGACACCGTGTCCGCCCACGCCCCGGAGGGCACCTCGAGCAGGAAAGCCGTGATCGACCACAGCGCGAGCAGCAACGAGATCTGCGCGGTCCCGAGCCCGTGATCAGCGAAAAGCACACCGTAGAGCGCGTAGATGGGCAGCAGATCCCGCGAGCCCTTGAACAGCACCGCGCGGACCCCGAGCCCACGCACACCGCCGGGCGCACGACTCACCGCCGCCACCAGGCGCCTACAGAGCGAGAAAGGTCAACAGCCGTAGATGAGCATCCGCATGCGTCCATCGTTCGCCGCGGGCCATCGCCCGTCAAGCGGTTATTCGTAGTGGTGCCGACAGGACAGGACCCGGATCACACCGTCGTCGACCCGATAGACCAACCGATGTTCCTGCGTGATCCGGCGCGACCACCAGCCCGAGAGGCTGTGCAGCAGTGGCTCCGGCTTGCCGATCCCATCGGCTTGACCATTGCTCGCGATGTCGTCGAACAGGCGGTTGATCTTGCGGGCGGCAGCACGGTCATTGGCGACTGTCCAGACATAGTCCGCCCAAGCTTCGGAGAAGAACTCCAGCTTCACGCGACACCGGCCGAGTCACCATCGGGAACATCGAGGCGCGCCTGCGGAGCGAAGCCACCTGCCGCGAACTCTTCCAGCCCACGTTGCAGGTGCCGTGCATTCGCGGGAGTGCCTAGTAGATGCGCGGTTTCCTTGAGCGCCTCGTACTCCCGTAGCGAAACGACGACTGCCGCGTCGTGCCCCGCGCGGGTGACAACGACCTCTTCGAGGTCATCGGTGGCAGCGTCCAGCACACTCGCCAATGTCGCGCGGGCTTCGGTGTAACTGATCTGCCTCATGAAACAACTGTACAGGAATTCTGTACCGCTCAGCCGAGGGGGATCCAGCCGTTGGCGGCGAGGGAATCGTCGTCGTCGGAGTGGGGGGTGTTGAGGTCGTTGATGAGGTCGGCGACCGGGTGGGAGTCGCTGTAGTGGTAGCCCTGGGCCAGGGCGAAGCCGAGTTCGGTGAGGACGGCGGCCTGGTATTCGGTTTCCACGCCCTCGGCGATCACCTGTAGGTCGAGGGATTTGCTGAGGGCGGCGATGACGCCGAGCAGGGGTGGGGCGGGGGAATCGGAGCGGATGGCGGCGACGAAGGACTGGTCGACCTTCAGGATGTCGCTGGGGATGGTGGCCAGGCGGCTCAGCGAGGAGTAGCCGGTGCCGAAGTCGTCGATGGCGATGCGCACGCCTCGGTCGCGCAGGGTGTGCAGGTTGGCGATGGCCGTCTGGGATTCGGCGGCCAGTTCGCTTTCGGTCACCTCGAGCACGAGCTGGTCGGCGGGCCAACCGGTGTCGTTGAGGATGGTGGCGACCCGTTCGGCGTAGTCGGTTTCGGCCAGTTCCAGGCCGGAGACGTTCACGTTCAGCGTGAGGTTCAGGGAGGCGAAGCTCTCCTGCAGGCGGGCGGCGTCGGCGCAGGCGCGGCGCAACACCAGTTCGTCCAGGTCGGAGATGAGGTCGTATTCCTCGGCGACCCGGATGAGGCCCTCGGTGGTGACCTCGGGCTGCGCGTTGGACGACCAGCGCAGCAACGCTTCGACACCGACGGCCTGGCCGCCGTCTTCGGTGAGGCTGACGATCGGCTGGTAGTGCACGTCGAGGGCGCCGCTGTCGATGGCCTCGCGCAGCTCGACCGCGAGCGGCAACTGCCGCGACGATTCGAGCACCGTGCGGTTGCGTCCGGCCTGCTTGGCCCGGTACAGCCCCACATCGGCACGGCTGATCAGCAGCGAGCCCGACTCGCCCGGCTGCCACGACGTGACACCGGCCGAACAACCCATGGTCACCGCCGCACGCAGCTGTTCGGTGAGCAGGATCGCGGCCTGCTCGGTGGTGCCGGGCAGCAGCAGCGCGAACACGTCGCCGCCGAAGCGGGCGAGCACCTGATCGGGGGCCAGCAGGTCGAGCCAGGTGTCGGCCACGCGCTGCAGAACGGCGTCGCCGGCACGGTGACCGAGGTGGTCGTTGATCTTCTGGAAGCGGTCGAGGTCGACAAGCACCAGCGACAGACCCTGACCACCGCGTCCGGCCGCGTCGATCGCCGGGTTGAGCTGCTTTTCGAAGCCGCGCCGGTTGAGCAGGCCGGTGAGTACGTCGATATCGGCGTCGGACGCCATGCGGGTGAGGATGCCGACCACCACCCCGGCCCCGAAGGTGACCCCGGCGGGGATCAGGCCCGACCACCACGGCAGCCCACGGTCGGGCAGCACCCACAGGCACAGCACCATCGCGAAGCCGATGTGCGCGGCGGCCTGCGGCCAGGCGAAGAACAGTGCCGCGTCGCAGGCGATGAAGACGTAGAACGACGCGAGCGTGATCCCGCCGACGAGGTTCGGGAACGAATGCACCGCGATGGTGACCAGCACGGTCGCGGTCGCCAGGTAGAGGTGGTGCAGCGCGTGCGGCATGCGCGGGCCCCAGGCCAGCAGCGTCAGACCGAGCAGCAGCGCGACCGCGGCGGCGGTGCCGACCAGCAGTCTGTTGCCGTCGTCGCCCGGTGCGACGGCAGTGATGGTCAGGCCGAGGACACCGCCGAGAACGTAGAACGCCCCCGTTGTCCTGGCCATGACTTTTGCCGTCGCCAACGCCGATGCCGCCCGCACCCGGGTTCGGGTATCGCCGCGCGCCCCGATTCCTCGCACGAGCACCAGCCTAGATGTTGTTCGGTTCCGATGTTTGCCACATCACATAAATGCCTGACCAGCAAACAGTGGAAAGCTCTACGGTGTCAAAACGTCGGTGCCGACGAACGGCACCAGCGCCTCGGGCACCCGGACCGAACCGTCGGCCTGCTGGTGGTTCTCCAGGATCGCCACGATCCAGCGGGTGGTCGCGAGCGTGCCGTTCAAGGTCGCCGCGATCTGGGCTTTGCCGTTCTCGTCGCGGTAGCGGACCGAGAGCCTGCGCGCCTGGAAGGTCGTGCAGTTGGAGGTGGAGGTGAGCTCGCGGTAGGTCTGCTGGGTGGGCACCCACGCCTCGCAGTCGAACTTGCGCGCGGCCGAGCTGCCGAGGTCGCCCGCGGCCACGTCGATCACCCGGTAGGGCACGTCGATCGCCGCGAGCATCTCGCGTTCCCAGGCGAGCAAGCGCTGATGCTCGGCCGAGGCCTGCTCGGGAGTGGTGTAGACGAACATCTCCACCTTGTCGAACTGGTGCACCCGGATGATGCCCCTGGTGTCCTTGCCGTAGCTGCCCGCCTCGCGACGGAAGCACGACGACCAGCCCGCGTACCGCTTCGGGCCCGCGCTCAGATCGAGGATCTCGTCGGCGTGGAAGCCCGCCAGCGGCACCTCCGAGGTGCCGACCAGGTACAGGTCGTCCTCGGCGAGGTGATAGACCTCGTCCGAGTGCTGACCGAGGAAACCGGTACCGGCCATGATCTCCGGCCGGACGAGCACCGGCGGGATCATCATGGTGAAACCGTTCGCGACCGCCCGCTGCGCGGCCAGCTGCAACAGACCCAGCTGCAGCAGCGCGCCGTGCCCGGTGAGGAAGTAGAACCGCGAACCCGACACCTTGGCGCCGCGCTCCATGTCCAGCAGCCCGAGCGACTCGCCGAGCTCCAGATGGTCCTTCGGTTCGAAGTCGAACTGCGGTGGGGTGCCGACGGTTTCGAGCACGACGTAGTCGTCCTCGCCGCCGGCGGGCGCACCTTCCTGCACGACATTGGAGATGGCGCGATGCGCGGCGTCGAGATCGGCGTCGGCCGCGCTCTGGGCGTGCTCGGCCTCTTTGACCTTGGCCGACATGTCGGTAGCGGCGGCCAGCAGCGCGGGACGTTCTTCCTTGCTGGCCTTGCCGATCACCTTGCCCATGGCCTTGTGCTCGGCACGCAGGGAGTCGGCCGTGGCGACGGCGGCGCGGCGGGCCGCGTCGGCTTCGAGCAGGGCGTCGACGAGCGCGGGGTCCTCACCGCGGGCCCGCTGCGAGGCACGGACGGCTTCCGGGTTCTCGCGCAGGAATCGGAGGTCGATCATGAGAAAACAGCCTAGTTGTTTACGCGATCCTCAGAATTTCGGCCTATGCCAACATGCCCGGGCGGGGGCATAGTTGCGGGGTGAGTACCACTTTCGACACCGCCGTCATCGATACCGCGCTCGACGATCTCACCGAGGGGGCGAAAACCTGGGCCGCGACCGATCTGCGCCGCCGCCGCGAGCTGCTCGACGAGCTGCACGCGCTCACCGCCCGCGACGCCGAGTCGTGGGTGGCTGCGGCCAGGACGATCAAGAAGCTCGACGCCGACAGCCCCCTGCTGGGCGAGGAGTGGATGTCGGGCCCGATGACGCTGCTGGCAGGCGCCAAGGCGCTGAGCGAGTCGATGGCGGCGCTCGAGCGTGGCGCGAGCCCGATCGACGGCGTCGACCTCGGTACCGCGCCCGGCGGCCGGGTGAGCGTGCCCGCGCTGCCACACGGCTTCTACGACTGGCTGCTGCTCAACGGGTTCAGCGCCGAGGTGTGGTTGCGTCCCGGTGTCGACGCGGCCACCGCGCGGCGCAAAGCCGGTCTGGCCCAGCGTGATCCGAAGCAGACCAACGGTGTCGGCGCGGTACTCGGCGCGGGCAACATCATGTCCATCGCGCCGCTGGACACCCTCTACGAGCTCTACGCCAACAACCGGGTGGTCGCGCTCAAGCTCAACCCGATCACCGATCCGCTGCTGCCGGTGTTCCAGGCGGTGTTCGCCCCGTTCATCGAACTCGGCGTGGTACGCATCCTCACCGGCGGCGCCCCCGAGGGCGGGTACCTGGTGAACCATCCGAAGGTCGACCACGTGCACATGACCGGCGGCGCGCCGACCCACGATGCGATCGTGTGGGGTGTCGGTGAGGACGCGCAGCGCCGCAAGCAGGCCGGCGAGCCCGCGTTGAGCAAGCCGATCACCAGCGAACTCGGCGGCGTCGCGCCGTGCATCATCGTGCCGGGCAAGTGGAGCAAGGCCGACCTGAAGTTCCAGGCCGAGCACGTGGCGACGATGCGCCTGCACAACGGCGGCTACAACTGTGTGGCCGCGCAGACGGTCGTGCTCAGCGCCGATTGGGACCAGAAGGAACAGTTCCTCACCGAACTGCGCGCCGCCATCGACAACGCCCCCGTCCGCACCGCCTACTACCCGGGCAGCGACACCCGCGTCGAGGGCGCGCTGACCAGCTACCCCGACGCCGGGCGGGCAAACGGCCGCGTACTGGTCGAGAACCTGCCGATGACCGGCACACCATTGCTGCGCACCGAGTACTTCTCCCCCGTCCTCGGCGTGGTCGAATTGCCCGGCACCGGCGCGGAATTCCTCGGCGGAGCGGTCGATTTCGCCAACGACGAGTTGATGGGCACGCTCGGCGCCAATCTGCTCGCCCACCCGGCGACCATCAGCGAACTCGGCGACGCCTTCGACACGGCTGTGGCGAACCTGCGCTACGGCACCGTCGCGATCAACTCGTGGACCGGTCTGGCGTTCCTGACGCCACGTGCGAGCTGGGGCGCTTTCCCCGGACACACCATCGACGACATCCAGAGCGGCATCGGCGTCGTCCACAACGCCTTCCTGCTCGACGATGTCGAACGCACGGTGGTGCGCGGACCGTTCCGCCCGGCGCCCCGATCGCTGTTCGCGGGCGAATTCGCCACCACCCCGAAACCGCCGTGGTTCGTCGCCAACAAGACCGCCGCGGCCACCGGTCGCAAGCTCACCGGCTTCTACGGTGACGGCAAGCTGCGCAGACTGCCCGGCATCTTCGTCTCGGCTCTGCGCGGCTGAGCCCGCCCGCCGCGTCGATCGGCTCCCATACAATCGCCGTCGTGTCCGATCATCAGAGCGACCCGGCCGAGAAAACCGCTGAACGCGGCGCCGGTCCGCTGCATCTGTCGGCGACGAAACTGCGGTGGGGACTGCTGATCGGCGCGCTCGGCGCGGTGCTCGCGGCGCTGGTCACGATGACGGTGACCGGTTTCGAATCCGACAAGGTGGAGGCACACCAGCCCGGCGCCGCGCCCGTGGTCAGGGACAAGGAGTTCAGCAGCGCCAACGAGGGCGACTGCCTGACCTGGGGCAAGCCCGACCGCAGCGACCTGCTGAAGGTGAACTGCGCCGACCAGCACCTGTTCGAGGTGGCCGGTGTCGTCGACTTGAAGGCCTACCCGGGTCGCGAGTTCGGCGACGGCACCCGGCACCCGGACTCGTTGCGGATGACCGAGCTGCGCGACGAGCACTGCGTGCCCGCGGTGCAGCGCTACCTCGGCGGGCGGTTCGATCCGCGCGGCAAGTTCATGGTGAACGTGATGTCGCCGAGCCCGGCGGGTTGGCAGCACGGTGACCGCACGCTGCGGTGCGGTCTGCAGGTGGCCGCCACGTCGACCAGTCCGGCCTCGAGCGGTTCGGCGACCCAGGGCGACCAGTCGAAGGTGCACGCCGTCGGCACCTGCCTCGGCATCAACCAGAACCTGCCGACCGATCCGGTGGACTGCGCGCAACCGCACGCGGTCGAGATCGTCGGCAACGTCGACCTGGGGAAGAACTTCACCGGTGGACCGCCCTCGGAGGCCGATCAGGACAAGTTCGTCGAGGCCGAATGCAATCGGTTGTCCACCGAGTACCTCGGCAGCCCCGACGCGATCCGCAACAAGACGCTCACGCTGTTCTTCGATTATCTGGAACCGACCAGTTGGCTCGCGGGCAGCCGCCAACTCGACTGCTGGCTCGGAAAGGGCGCCGACCGTGAGGGTTTCGCGCCGATCGTCGGTTCGGCGCGCGGAGAAATCCTGATCGACGGACAGGCTCCGGTCCCGCCACCCAACACCGGCCGCTCCACACCGGCCCCGCTGCCGGGCGCCGCACCGCTGCCGCCGCAGCCACAACCGCGATGACCGAACGGATGTCGCCCGACCGGTTCGAGGAACTGGTCGGCGACGCGCTCGACCTCATCCCACCCGAGCTCACCGGGGCGATCGACAACGTCGTGGTGCTGGTGGAGGCACGTAATGACGAGGAGCCCTCGCTGCTCGGTCTCTACCACGGCGTCGCCCTCACCGAACGCGACAGTTACTACGCGGGTTCGCTTCCCGATACCGTAACCATCTATCGGGAGGCTATTCTCGACATCTGTAGCAGTGACGACGAGGTGGTCGAGGAAGTCGCGATCACCGTGATCCACGAAATAGCACACTATTTCGGGATTGACGACGACCGGCTACATGAGCTGGGATGGGGCTAGCGAAGTTGGGTGGGGAAATCGATGGAACCGAACGACCCGCTCTCGCGTCCTATCACTCGTAGGGGGAATTCTCGTGGTTCCCGTTAGTCGCCACTAGAAGGAGTCGGGTCATGGTTGGACACGTTCTCGTCACACCGGAAATCATCCTCGCCGCGGCTGCCGAGCTGGATCTGCTGGCCGAGCGGCTCGCGGCAGCGGCCGCCCTTGCCGGGCCGACCACGCACGTGCTGCCTTCGGGCGCCGAAGAGGTCTCGCTGCTGGCGGCGAGTCACTTCAACCGGGCTGCGGGCACGCACGACGGCGCCATCGCCCAGGGCATTCTCGAGCTGCATCACGCGGCCGCGACCCTGCGCTCGCAGCTGGTCACCCACGTCGGCGAGGACATCGCCCGCGCGGCGACGATCAACGCCGTCCAGGTGTAACCCAACCCGCCCGACGATCATTCATTCAGGGGAGTAACAAGCATGACCGCAGGGATCACCGGGGTCTTCTGGCTGCCGCGCATGGCCGAAGTCAACTCGACCACACTCAACGCGGGCGCCCACGCCGTCCCGATCTCGGCCGCCGCCACCTCGTGGGGCACCCTCGCCGCCGCGTGGGGCGACGCCGCCTTCACCGTCACCCGGGTGATCGCCGAGGTCGGCGTCGGCATGCAGGGTGTCAACGGTCTGGCCGTGCTCGGCCGGCTCGCGCCGTTCCTGCACTGGACCGGGCAGCAGAGCGTGATGGCCGCGACCATGAGCGCCAAGGCCGCCGCCAACGCCACCGCCTACACGGTCGCCTCGATCGCCATGCCGAGCCTGCCCGAGATCGCCGCGACCAACGCGGCGGTCGCGGCTTCGGCCAACCCGCCCGGCGTCGTGTCGGGCGCGTTCGAGGTGGCCGAGGTCGCCCGGCACGCGATGGACATCCGCGCAGCCCTGGTGATGGAGACCTACGAGGCCGCCACCACCGCCACCGTCACCACGCCCGGTGAGTTCGCCATGCCGCCCGCCATCGCCAACGGTGCCGGTTCGGCCGCGGCCCAGGGCGACTTCGGCGGCGGCGATCCGCTGCAGACCGCCGTGGCCGCCGCGCAGGCCTTCGTGTCCAACCCCGGCGTCGTCAGCGCGGCCACCCAGGCCGCGAACGTGGCGGGCAGCGTCGTGTCCGGTGGTGTCGGTACGGTCGGCAACATCGGTGCCACCGCGCTGTCGGCGGCCACCTCGACTGTCCCCGCCGCCGCCGGTGTCGCGCCCGCGATGGCCGCCGGAGCCGGAGCCGCCGCCATGGGTGGCATGTCGACCGCGTCGGCGAGCCTCGGTGGGGTGTCGCTCGGTGGCAACGGGCTGAAGCTGCCCGAAGGCTGGGGTGCCCCGTCGTCGAGCGCTCCCGCGGCCGCGCCGGTCGGCGAGACCGTTGTCACCCGCTCGGAGGCCGCGCCCGTGCGCAACTCCCAGCCCGCCGCGAACCCGCTGCTCGGCAACCGCGCCAAGGGCGAGGACGACGAGGAACACGACGCGAACGACTACGGACGCTCCGACGAGGCGTTCACCGATGGCCGCTATGTCGCCGAGGGAGTGATCGGCGCCGATCTCACCGGATCGGCCAAGTGACGGTGCTCGGCGGGGGCGGCGGCGGATCGCTGCTCGAGGCGGTGGTGCTCTCGCTCGACGAGATGCAGTTCCTGCTCGAGCAGCTGCAGTTCGACGAGATGCCCGTGGTGCTCGACGCCATGGGCCGCTACGACCATGTCTCGGCGCACGACGCGGCCATGGAGGCAGCCGAAAAGCTGCTCACCGAACGGGAATTGCTGTTCGGTGACGTGGTGGTACCCGAACTCGCCGAGCGCTTGCGGGTGCTCTACCGGCCGCAGTGGATCATCGCGCTGCGGTGGGTGGTCGCCGGCCAGGTGAACCGGTTCTGTCTGGCGCAGGGCGACGACCGCGCGGTCGTCGCCCTGCGCGGGCCGGACTCCTATGTCATCGACGACGCGGGTCTCGACCTGCCCGGCGCGGTGCTGCAAGCCCTCGGCACCACCGAGGCACTCGAGCTGTACGGCATGAACGCACCGACCGAGCAGCTCGCCCCGATCTTCGGCGACACCGGCGATGCCGCCGCAACCGCCGCGCGGCTCAGCGAGGTGGGCAAGCCGGCCACCGACGCGAAAACTCTCGCCTCCGCGCTGGTCGAAATCCATTCCTACGCCGAGATCGTCGGCGTGGCCTACGGCGACGGCACCCGCGAAGTGCAGGACAACCACATCGCCGTGTTCAACACGCGCGCAGGACGTTTCATCATCACCGCCAGCGTCGCCGACGACGGCGTGAAGTGGTCGTCCATCGCCACCGGAACCAACGCCCGCCTCCGCACAGCGGTAGCCGACCTCATCGAATCCCTCCCGCTCCGAGAGGAATTCAAGGCCACCATCCCCGGCTCCTGACCCCACCGCGCAGAGCCGGGTACGCCCCCGCAACCAACCCCCAGTCGCGCCCTCTCCAAGCACCGACGCCCCCACAACTCAGCCGTGAACCGGAGGCGCCAGCCGGAGCGTTCAACCCATCGGGTCGTCCGGGGTGGGGTCGGCCTTCACGGTGAACGGTGGGGTGAATCGGCCCCAGCGCAGGCATTCCCAGCCGCCGTCCTCGGTGGGGAGCAGCTCGATCGTCTCGGTGTTGTCGAGGTGGTTGTTGGTGGTGAACGGCGGCGCGACGCCTGCCAGTTCCTTGCCGACCAAACGCATTGCGGCGCCGTGGTTCACGACCACCACGTCGCCGTCCTCGTCGTCCTCCAGGTACTGCGCGCGTAGCTGGGCGAGTACCGGGAGGATGCGGTCGAGTACCTCACGGCCGGATTCGCCACCGGGGGTTCGTGTGTCGAGTTCGCCGTGGTGCCAGCCACGGTAGATCCGCTGGAACAGTTCGTGGGAGTCCCGGTCGGAGCGGCCGTGGAGTTCGCCGACCTGCACTTCGTAGAGATCGGGCAGGACCTGGGTGGCGGTGCCGGTGGCGGCCTCGATGTAGCCCGCGGTCTGGCGGGCGCGCAGGGCCTCGGAGGCGACCAGCACGCGGGGCGGGCGAATCAGTGTGTCGCCGAATGCTTTCGCCTGTGCCACACCGCGTTCGGTGAGTGGCAGGCCGGGGACCCGAGTGTCGAGGATGCGGGCCACATTGCCCTCGGTCTCGCCGTGGCGGACCAGGATCAGCTTCGCGCGGTTTGTCATAGGTCCGCGACCCCCTTTCGCAATTGCGTCAACCATTCCGCGGCGGGTTCGTCCGACGGTGGCGGGGTGCCGACCGCCGAACAGGCGGGCCACGAGCCGAGGAAACGGATCCGGGCGGTGCGGTGCAGCGCCTTCAAGGTCTCGGCGACGGCCGGGTCGTCGATATGGCCGACGCAGTCGAGGTAGAACCGGTAGGTGCCCATGCCGGTGCGGGTGGGCCGCGATTCGATGCGGGTGAGATCTACACCGCGCGTGGCGAATTCGGCGAAGGCGCGCATGAGTGAGCCCGGTTCGTTGGGCAGTTCGAGGACGACGGAGGTGCGGTCGGCACCGGTCGCCTGCGGGGCGACACCGGGCAGGCGCACCAGCACGAAACGGGTGATGGCCTGCTCGTGGTCGGCCACGCCTTGCGCGAGGGCGACGAGGCCGAGCCGTTCACCGGCGAGGGCGGTGGAGACGGCCGCGTCGGCGGTGCCCGCGACCACATCCTCGGCGGCGGCGGCGTTGGAGGCCGAGATGAACGGTGTCGCCTCGGGCATGTTCCTGGCCACCCACTCGCGCACCTGCGCGGCCGCCACCGGATAGGCCGCGAGGGTGCGCACGTCGGCGAGGGCGGTGCCGGGCCGGGCGAGGATCGTGAAGGTGACCTCGAGTTCGGTCTCGGCGACGATCTGCAGGCGCGGACCGACAGCCAGCGAGTCGAGGGTGGCGGGGATGGAGCCTTCGACCGAGCTCTCGATCGGGACGACGGCGCCCGTCACCGCACCGGAGCGGATCAGGTCGAGTGCCGCGCCCTGACTGGGCGCGGCGATGCGCTCGACGGGTTCGTCGAACGCCCCCGATTTCTCGAACTGCACCAGCGCCATCTCGGTGAAGGTTCCGGATGGCCCGAAATACGCGATACGCGGCACACAGAAAGATTAGCTGGACCGGCGGTCCGCGCGCCTCGCGTCAGGATTCGAGGACCGACACCGCCGCGCGAACCGACTGCTCATCGCCGGTTTCGATGGCGAGCAGCACGGTTCGGATCGCCTCGATAGCGGCGGGTTTCAGGGCGGTGAGGAAGGGGAGATCGGGTGCGGCGAGGGCGGTGGGGATGTCCTCACCGCAGAGCGCGGCGACCGTGCCCGCGATGACGGCGAGCGCGCGGGGGCCGCTCTCGGTGCGGGCGACGAAGCCGCTGTCGGCGTGGGCCACCTCGACCAGGGCGGCGGTCAGTTCCGGGTCGGGGATGTCGACGTCGACGACGCGCGTGCCGTCGGGTGTGCTGCCGAGCGGGCGGATCAAGCCCGCGACGAGGCTGCGGCGCGGGGCCGACAGGCTGACCAGCACAGGTTCGCCGGGAGAGGTGGTGTCGTCGTGCGCCATTCGACCACGGTAGAGGCACGCTTTCGGCGTGTCGGCGGCGGACCTCTTGCGCGAACCCGCCGCGTAACTTAGCTTAGGGTTACCTTATTCACTGTCGCGGAGGTTGACATGTCGAGCCCCACCACGATTCTCGCGCCCACCACTGCCGAGCGCGTGCGCAGTGCGTGTCTGCGCGCGGAGACCGCGGTGCTCGCACTGCCCGGCATCGACCCCGTGCCGACCACCCTGCATCACCTGCGCCGCTGCGGTGACGCGGTGATCGCCGTTCCCGCCGACTCGCTCGCCGCCGCCCTCGCCGCCACCGCCAACGAGACCTCCGCGGTGCTCGAACTCACCGACCACGCACCCTTGCCGCTGCGCGAGCCCGTGCGCGCGCTGGTGTGGTTGCGCGGCTGGGTGCGTCAGGTGCCGCCGCACGCCCAGCGCGCGCTCGCCGTCGAAATCGCCAAGGACTTCCCGCATCCCGGCCTGCTCGACGTGGGCCACGGCGCGACTCTGCTTCGGGTGGTGGTGAACTCGGCGGTGCTCGCCGACACCTCCGGCGCCGAATCCGTCGACCACGCCGACCTGCGGGCGGCCACCGCCGACCCGTTCTGCGAGATGGAGGGCGCCTGGCTGGCCCACATGGCCGAGGACCACGCCGACCTCATCGCCCAACTCGCGCGCCACCTGCCCGCCCGCCTGCAGGGCGGCCGGGTCCACCCGCTGTCGATCGACCGCTACGGCATGACGCTGCGCGTGGAGAGCATCGACGCCGATCACGATGTGCGCCTACCCTTCTCGTCCCCCGCCGACGACGTCGAGTCGCTCAGCAAGGCCGTCCGCCTCCTGGCCGGCTGCCCCTTCCTGAACGGCCTGCGCCGCATATAGACCGACCGGACACCCAGGCTGGGCGGCAACGGGTCGACTTTCCCTGCCTACACTGCGCGGCATGCGCGTGGAACCTCCCGAGACCCAGCTGAGCGAACGCGAGCGGTTCGGGATCCGGGTCGAGATCGGCGTCGTACTGCTGGTGACGTTCGGGCTCAGCGGGATCAGTGCGGGGCTTTCACTGCTCGATTCCGCGTTGTCACCGGGTGGGGTCGGCGGGCGGACGGTGGCGCTGAACGCGTCGCGCTCGAACAACTCGGTCATCGATCTGTTGTTCCAACTCGTCGGCATCACGCGCCTGCTGGCGTGGGCGGCGCTGGGCCTCTACCTGTTGTGGCGCAGCGGAATCGGGCCGCGTCTGATCGGCTTGGCGCGGTTCGGTCGCACCGACGCGGTCGCGGGTGTGGTGCTCGCGGCGGTGATCGGGATACCGGGCCTGGGCCTGTATCTGCTCGCCCATGCGCTCGGAGTGAGCGTGACCATCGTGCCGAATTCGATCGACGAACACTGGTGGCGGCTGCCGGTGCTCATCGGGTCGGCCTGTGCGAATTCGGTCGCCGAGGAGGTGATCGTTGTCGCCTACCTCATCAGCAGGCTGCGCAAACTCGGTTGGTCGGAGAACGGTTCACTGCTCGCCTCGGCGCTTCTGCGTGGTAGTTATCACCTGTACCAGGGCCTCGGGGGTGGGCTGGGCAATATCGTGATGGGTCTCGTCTTCGGCCGATACTGGCAGCGGACGAACCGGCTGTGGCCGCTGATCCTCGCGCACGCCCTCATCGACGCCGTCGCCTATCTCGGCTACAACGTGCTGCGCGGACGCGTCGGTTGGCTACCGTGACGGCGTGTCACCGCGCGGCGCGCTAACGGCCGGGCCGACCATGGGTATGCAGTAGTGACCGCGCACGCAAACCCAGCCCGCGCCCCCGACGATCAGTAGAGTTCGACAGTGATGAACGGCGACAACCCACGCGATGATCCACGCAGGCGCCGGGTGCCGCCGCCGACCGGCCGCCCCGGCCCGCCGCCCGATGCCCGGCGACCTCCGCCCGTCCCGGGCCGACCCGCGCCCGACGCACGGCGCCCCCCGCCCGTTCCCGGCCGCCCCGCACCCGACGCGCGACGCCCTGTGCCGCCCCCGCCCGGCGCGGGCCGACCCGGCTACCCGGCACCCGACGGTCCGACCGTCCGCCACACACCGCACGACCGCCGCCCCGCCTCGCACATCGAACCCACCCAGGTCCTGCACCGCGACGGCCGCGACAACCAACCGCTCGCGTACTCACAGGCGTCTCAGCCCGCACAGGCGCCCCCGGCTCCGCGCGAACAGAAACCGCGCCGACGCGAACCGGTGCAGCACGCCCCGACGCAACGACCGGTCCCCCATCACGATGCGGTGCCGCCACGCAGACGCACCCCACCGCCCGTAGGCGGGGGCCGCGCACCACGTCTACCGCGTCCCCGTCGCAAGCGTCACCCGTTCCGCTGGTTCACGGTGGTGGTCGTCGCGCTGATCGCGGGCATGATCGCCGGTGTCGTCTACCTGGACAACTCGCTGACCCGCATCCCCGCCCTCGCCTCCTACAGCGACCGGGTGGGCGACACCCCCGGCACGAACTGGCTGCTCGTCGGTTCCGACGGGCGCGGTGACCTGTCCGAGGACCAGGAAGCCGAACTGGCCACCGGTGGTGACACCGGGCCCGAACGCACCGACACAATCATGCTGGTGCACATCCCGTCGTCCGGCCCGACGACCATGGTCAGCCTGCCGCGTGACTCGTATGTGAGCATCCCCGGCCACGGCAAGGACAAGCTCAACGCCTCCTTCGCGCTCGGCGGCGCGCCGCTGCTCGTACAGACCGTCGAGGTGGCTACCGGCGTGCGCATCGACCATTACGCGCAGATCGGTTTCGGTGGTTTCGCCAGTGTCGTCGACGCGCTCGGCGGTATCGAAATGTGCTTGGACCAGCCGATCGTCGACCCGCTGGCCGGTCTCGACCTGCCCGCGGGCTGTCAGGAGCTCAGCGGCCCGCAGGCACTTGGCTTCGTGCGTACCCGGGCGACACCGAACGCCGATGTGGACCGGATGAATCATCAGCGCATGTTCATGTCGGCGCTGCTGAAGAAGGCGACGAGCATGGGCACGCTCGCTAATCCGTTCGCGCTGTGGCCGATGGCGACGGGTGTGGCAGGCTCGCTGAAGGTCGACGACGGCGACCACATCTGGAACCTCGGTGCGCTCGGCTGGGCGATGCGCGGTGACACGGTGACGACCAGCGTGCCGATCGGCGGCTTCACCGATACCGATGTGGGCAATGTGCTGCTCTGGGACAAGGCCAAGGCGCCCGGCTTCTTCGACGCGCTCGCCAAGGATCAGCAGATCCCGGAGGACCTGCTCACCCGGTAACGTCGACTCATGGCCGACTTCACCGAACTCCTGCGTGACCAGATCCGCCACGGACTCACCGCGGCCCAGCAGTACCTGGCCGCCGCCGTCTATTTCGACGCGCAGCGACTCCCCCAGCTCGCCGGACAGACCTACTCACATTCCTCGCGACATCGCGCGCACGCGCTGCGCATGGTGCAGTACCTGCTCGACCGCGATGTCGCCGTGCGCGTCGGCGGGCTCGACGAGGTGCGCCCCGATTTCGATTCCCCGCGCGACGCGATCGCCTTCCTGCTCGCCCGCGAGGAGACCATCACTACCCAGATCAGTACGCTCGCGGCCACCGCCCGCGCGGCGAACGATTATCTGGGCGAACAATTCACCCAGTGGTTCCTGAAGGAGCAGGTCGACGAGATGTCGGCGCTCACCACGCTGCTCGAGGTGCTCGACCGCGACGGGAATTTGTTCGATGTGGAAGAATTCGTCCGCCGCGAACTCGCCGGAGCTGCGAAAACAGCCACAAGGATGCCGAAAATGGCGGGCGAGGGGCACATCTAGTTAGGAAATACTTGGTTAGGGAATACTGCCCTCAATAAGGCTGCACTTGGATGACAAGCCCTCTGACCAGCGCTAATGTTGCCGACATGTCGAGCAATCCGGAAACCCCGCGCAGCAAATTCCACAGCCTGCTCCAAGACCAGATCCGGCATGAGTTCAACGCCGAGCACCAGTACATCGCCATCGCGGTGTGGTTCGACAATGCCGATCTGCCACAGCTGGCCAAGCGCTTCTACGCGCAGTCCGTGGAAGAACGCAATCACGCGATGATGATCGTGCAGTATTTCCTCGACCGCGATATCAGTGTCGAAATCGCGGGTGTCGATGCGGCGAAGTCGCATTTCGACAACCCCCGCGAGCCGATCGCGCTGGCGCTGTCGCAGGAGAAGACTGTCACCGATCAGATCATCCAGCTCGCGAGCACCGCCCGCGAAGAGGGCGACTACCTCGGCGAGCAGTTCATGCAGTGGTTCCTCAAGGAGCAGGTCGAGGAAGTCGCCGCGATGAACACGCTGCTCAATATCGCCGATCGGGCCGGGTCGAACATGTTCGATCTGGAGAACTTCATCGCGCGTGAGATGAGCACTCCGTCGGATGCGTCCGGGGCGCCGTCCGCCGCGGGCGGCAGCCTGTAGGTCCAACAGCGAACGGCTTCGGCTCGCGGGCAGCGAGCCGAAGCCGTTTCGTGTGTCACCAGCCGGAGCCGGAACCGCCCGAGCCGGTGTTGGCGAGGATGGTGCCGATCACCATCTGTGCGAGACCGGCAACAGAGCCGAGAAATTCCATGATGTCCTCCGACTTTCACTGACGCCGAGCGTCGGCGTTGGGGTCAACCTAACCGACCGAACAGTGTGAAAGTGGAATGTTTCATTAATTTCATCCGCACGGAAATGTTCAGCGCAGGGTGACCTGACGCGAACGCAGACCGTCGCGCGACCGCCGCTCCTCGCTCGTCATCGGGGCGTCCGAGGCCAGCGCCTCGGCCAGGCGCGCACCGAATTCCCGTGCCGGCGCCTCCCATTCGGTGGGGTGCCGCTCCGGATCGAGATCGAACACCGGAACGAGCACACCGTGGGTGCGGAAGGAACCGGCGAACCGCGAACCCTCGCCCATGTGCAGGCCGCCACCCGCGTGCACCCGCGCCAGCGCGAGCATCAGGGCGTCCTCGTCTTCCGGACGCACCCAGCGCACGTGCGCCTTCTCGCCCGCGTCGACCCACCACGCCGCGCCGACACCGTCGGCACCGAGATCCAGGCGGGCCGAGGGCATGATCGCCTGCTTGGCCTGCTCGATGGTCGCGGCGACCTGCGGATCGGGGGTCACGCCCTCGGGCACCCACCAGTCGAAGTCCTGGTGCACGGTGAGCTCCAGGTCGGCACCGGGATCGATGACGTCGGCCAGGCGCGGACCGCCCTCGACGGCCTCCGGGGCCGTGAGCGACTCGCCCGGTTCGGCCGACTGCGTCCACAGGATCGCGGCGGCGATATCGGCCGACGGGTCGGCACCCCGGAACTGCATCTGCGTGCCGACGAAGCCGACCGGCTCGTCACCGGCGCGCACCAGCGCGGCGACCGCGCCGGGCAGCACCGTCGCCAGGGTGACCTCGCGCTGCGCGGCCACGCCGGGCGCCAGCTTCAAGGTCGCGGTCGCCGACGGCACGAACTCCCGCAGCGCCACCAGATCACATTCGGCAGCAAGACCTTCGAACGGTCGCGTCACGACCGCCGATGCCTGCTCCTGCGCCGCACGCCGCTCGGCGAGACGCTGAGCCCGATTACTGTCGGGCTTAGGACTGTTCCGCTTGCTTTTACCCACGGCACGGAGTTTATGGCCGCCGATCACGTCGCGGCCCCGCGCCCCCGTTCTCGGCGCGCCTCCGACTCTGGACGAGAACCGCGGCCCCGGCCGCCGATATCACAGCGTGGCGAGCAGCGCTTTGGTTCGGCCGGGGTGGTTGGTCGCCACCCAGCTCACGCCGAGGTCGGCACACAGCTGCACATCCTCGGGATCGTCGACCGTCCAGCAGTAGGTGGCCCGGCCCGCCGCGGCGGCCTTGTCGACGAGTTCCGGGTGCTCACGAAGGGTTTTCACCGACGGACCGACCGCCGTCGCGCCGACCGTCGTCGCCGCGCCGCCGCCGAGGAAGCGCGAAGACTCGCCGAGCAGCACCGTCGGCAGCAGCGGTGCCGCACGACGGATGCGCCAGACGGCGGTGGCGGCGAACGACATCACGACGGCGCGCGAATGATCCGCCGAGGCGGGGGTGGCGATGCCGAAGCGCTGGAGTTCGGCGAGCACCTTGTTCTCCACCAGGGCGCCGTAGCGCACGGGGTGTTTGGTCTCGATGAAGAGTTTGGTCGGGCGGCTGCGCCAGTCGAGGACGAGGCCGATGAGGTCGCTCAGGGCGAGCACGCCCGCCGGTGCGTCCTCGGTGCCGAAGTTCATGTCGCGCAACTCGTCCAGGGTCAGCTCGCTGACCAGGCCCGTCGCGTCGGCGGTGCGGTCGACGGTGCGGTCGTGCACGCACACGAGGTGGCCGTCGCGGGTGAGCCGGACATCGCATTCCACCCCGTCGGCGCCCTCGGTCAGGGCGAGTTCGTAGGCGGCGAGAGTGTGCTCGGGAAGCTCCCCCGACGCACCGCGATGCGCGACGACGAACGGCGCGCGATTGCCCTGACTCACTTGGCCACAACCTCCTTGTGCGGATTCTCGCCCGGCTCGGCGGATTCCGAACGCTCTGTCTCCTCGGCCGTACTCGCACCGCCCGGTTCCACCGGGGCGATGACCTCCTGCGCCGGGTCGGCGGCGATCAGCAGGCGGTGCGCCGAACGGGGATTCCCACGCAGGTCACGTCCCTCGAGCAGGCGAACCGTCCACAGCGTGAGCACCGCGAACCCGGCCGCGCACAGGTCGGTGAACCCGGTGAACGAGACACCGTCGGCCTCGGCTTGCAGGGTAGAGGCATTGCGCCACAGCGTCGCGGCGATGAACAGCACCCCGCTGCTCACCCAGGCCGCCCACCAGATCCGCACCGCGCGCAGTGCGCGTGGATCGGGATGCGCCGCGGCGAGTTCGGTGAGGAAGACGCCGGGCCAGACGAGGTTGACACCCGGGATCACGCAACCGGCGATCAGTGTCCATGACCGGCGCGGGTCGCGGCTGCCGTGCGCCGCGTAGGCGGCACGGCGGGCCTCGATGAGCCACGAGCCCAGCGACAGCGCCGTCAGCAGCGCGAGGATCGGCGCGAGCGTCCCGAACAGCCACACGGTGGCGTCGGAGATCCAGAGCAGCCAGCTCGGGATCAGGCGGGTGCGGTTCTGCAGCAGGATCAGGTAGCGGCCGTATTCGGCGAGGCCGGCGAGCACGAACGCCGCCGCGGTCATGACGAGCAGCCGGTCACGCCGGTCGGCGATGCCGCGCAACGGCCTGCGCAGTGTGCGCGGCTGGGCGGGCGGCGGGTCGAGCAGACCCCAGCGCGGTACCTCGGTGTAGCGGGGAGTCGGGCCGGGGTCGGCACGGACGGTGCGGGAGCTGACGCGGCGGTCGCGATGATCGGGCCTGCGGGCGACCCAGCGGTAGTTGCGTTTCTCCGGCGGCGCGTCGACCTTGCCCGGGGACAGCAGCACGCCACGACAGCGCGGGCACCAGTGCATCGGCGCGCCCTGCACGGCCCACCGCGCGCCACAGCGTGCACATGGTTGCACCACCGAACTCACCCGCGCACCCCGTTCCGGACTAGTAGATCTTGGCTTCGTGGTCGCCGTCGGCGACCACCGGACGGCCGGTCTGTTGCCAGGCGACCATGCCTCCGGACACATGACAGGCCTCGTACCCGATGTGGGTCAGGTACTTGACCACCTCGATCGAGCGCCCGCCCTGCCTGCACACCACGTAGACCTCGGCGTCGATATCGATGTCGTCGAGGCGGGCAGGGACGTCGACCATCGGGATATGGATGGCGCCCGGTGCGTGCCCGAGCTCCCATTCGTCGGGTTCGCGCACGTCGAGCAGCTGGGCGCCGGGGACCGGTTCCGCGCGGTCGAACCCGGCCGGTACCTCGCCCACCGGCACCGTGGGGACATCGGAGCTCGTCACGCCTCGATCCTGCCATGCCCGAAGCGGTGCCGGGCGCCGTGTGCGTGGTCTGTGGACCGATCACGGTTATCCACAGAATCCACAGCTCGATCCACAGGTCTCAGCAATCGATCAGCACACGATCGGGCGTGTCCGCCCGCCGAGCGGGGTTCGGGCTGGTTCGCGCGGCATGGGAACGACCGATCCGGGACTCCCCTCCTGACATCCCGGAGCGGTCGTTCGCCGCTGACGTCGGGATTTCGCGTCCGCACTGATCCCGACATCTACTTGGACGCACGCCGGGCCGTTTCGGTTCCATAAAAACGACATCACTAGTGAAAATCCCATTTCGTGGGATCTGGGCGGGCGGATCGGTAGCCTGAGCGCATGAACCAGAGCAGGGGGCTACTCGACAGTTTCGACCGCAACGGCCTGAATACCGCTTTGTCCGAATCGACCTGTCTCGGTGTGGAGGTGGACGCCGACGCGGGCAAGCTGCAGCTGTGCCTGGCGGTGCTCACCCAGCCCGCCGACGGCGCCGAACCCGGTGAGCGCAAAGTGCTGCTCACCTTCACCGGTGTCACCCGCGTCGCCGCGTCGCTGCGCATCCAGCGCTGGGACGACATCGACGCCCGCGTTCTTCCCCTCACCCTCGACCAGCTCGACGAGGCCATCGAGAGCTTCGGCGGCGGCGGCCTGCACGGCTGGGAGTTCATCGACGTCGACGACAGCGGCTGGACGCTGTGGAGCGAGCTGCTCAGCTTCGACACGGTGCTCGACCAGCGCATCGCCGCGCATGTCATCGAATTCTCCCAGGAGGAGGGCATCGATCCGCGCGAACTCGACGTCCGAGTATGGTTCGACAAGATCACAATTACCGACCTGGACGGCCGCGAGATCCCGATGGCCGAGTTCGTCGAGGGCGGTCGCCGCTGGTGGGCCGCCCACGACTCGGGCGATACCCGCGCATCGAAGGCGGATGTCGCGCCCCCGCTGTAATCGGCTGGGCCATCAGAAATACAGCCCGCGCGTCGTCGGTTGCACGAATCGGGTGTACGAATGATGGTTGGTGTGCTCGATCGGATGGGCGCACACAGCCCGACACAGGAAAGGGACAACGTGGCCGAGTACACGCTGCCGGATCTGGATTACGACTACAGCGCACTGGAGCCCCACATCTCGGGGCAGATCAACGAGATCCACCACTCCAAGCACCATGCCGCCTACGTCGCCGGCGCGAACACCGCGCTGGAGAAGCTGGAAGCCGCGCGCGAAGCGGGCGATCACAGCGCCATCTTCCTGCACGAGAAGAACCTGGCCTTCCACCTGGGTGGTCACGCCAACCACTCGATCTGGTGGAAGAACCTCTCCCCCAACGGTGGTGACAAGCCGGAAGGCGACCTGGCCGCGGCCATCGACGACCAGTTCGGTTCGTTCGACAAGTTCCGCGCGCAGTTCACCGCGGCCGCCAACGGCCTGCAGGGTTCGGGCTGGGCCGTCCTGGGTTACGACACCCTCGGCCAGAAGCTGCTGACCTTCCAGCTGTACGACCAGCAGGCGAACGTGCCGCTCGGCATCATCCCGCTGCTGCAGGTCGACATGTGGGAGCACGCCTTCTACCTGCAGTACAAGAACGTCAAGGCCGACTACGTGACCGCGTTCTGGAACGTCGTCAACTGGGCCGACGTGCAGGACCGCTTCGCCCGCGCCGTCAACCAGGGCAAGGGCCTCATCTTTGGGTGAGTAGTACTTTCCGTGAAGGGCCTCCCGGCGTTCGCCCGGGGGGCCTTTTGCGTGGAATGACCAGTTCCTGGCACTCATTGGTACTTGTGTGCCAATAGGGTTCGGGGCTATTCCTGACTTATCTCGTAAGTCGGGAGGTCGTCATGACTGTTCAGGGGCCGATCGGGTTCACGCCGTTTCAGGCGGATGGTCGTCTGCGGGGGTTCGTGGTGTCGGGGCGGTGGCCGGATACCACCAAGGAGTGGGCGCAAGTACTCGTGCTCGCCGTGCGGGTGGCGTCGCTGCCGGGCCTGCTGCTCACCAGCACCGTGTTCGGGGTACGTGAGGAGCTGCCCGACGATCCGGAACCCGACACCGTCGGTCTCGTCCTCGCCGAGGGCCCGGTGGTGGGCGACCAGGCGATCGAGCCGGGGCGTTTCGCCGAGCATGTGCCGCCCGCCCTGCTGATGCTGCATCCGCCGTCGCAGACCCGGCCGTCGCTGCCCGAGTGCGTGGGCGCCGCGTCCGGGTGCGTGCTGCTGCCTGGTGTGCCGCATCTGGGTTTGGAGCATCGGGCCGCCTGGGCCGAGGCCGAACTCGACGGCACCGTCACCTCCCTGGTGAGCCGGGTCGGCATGGATCTCATCAGCGACCCGGATACCGCCGTCCTGGCAATGCTGTTGGCTGCCTGAAACTTTCACGGCACAGGCCTGGCGAACCACTGGCAACAGGGTTTCCCGATCCGGAATTCAGGGAAACCGAACTATCCGGGCCGCTCAGCCAAACTTATTGTGTCCGTTGCCCTTTCGGTGATGCGATGTTGGCATTCCGGGAGCAACCGCGCTATGGTGGACGACAGCGAAGGGGAGTAGCCCGCAATCGCCCAGTCGACATACTGATCGCCGCCACCACCGGGGCGATCCGGCTGCGCGAACCGGTAGTCACCGGTGGGCGAGACCTTCGGCCACGAAACCGATCATTCGACCGGTGTGGCTGAAGGCATCCCCGTCTCAGCCGCAGGCCGGAAGTTGTTACCTGGGAGCTGAATTCATTGATCGCCACGATCCTGCTGAGCTTCGGCGTGATCTTCCTGGCCGAGCTTGGCGACAAATCGCAGCTGATGGCGCTGACCTTCTCGCTGCGCTACCGCTGGTGGGTCGTCCTGGCCGGTATCAGTGTCGCCAGTGTCGCCGTGAACCTCATCGCCGCCGGTGTCGGCCACTTTCTCGGCACGGCGCTGCCCGCTGGTGCCATCGCGGTGGTGACCGCGCTCACCCTGCTCGCGGTCGGCGTGTGGACCCTGCGCGACGCGCTCGGCTCGGCCGACGACGCCGAGACCGCTCCCGAACCACCGAGCACCCGCAATGCCTTCCTCGTGGTGATCTCCGCCTTCATGCTCGCCGAGCTCGGCGACCGGACCATGTTCGCCGCAGCCGCGCTCGCCTCGAACAACAGCTGGCTCGCGGTGTGGATCGGCTCGGTGGCGGGCATGGTCGCCGCGGGTGGGCTGGCGATTCTGGTCGGCAAGTTCGCGGGTAAGCACCTGCCCGAGCGCGGGATCGCCATCGCCTCGGGTCTGCTGTTCCTGTTCTTCGCCGGGAAAACCCTGCTCGACGCCTTCGTCCCCGGCGTCGACGGCATCGCCGCCGTCGCGCTCGCCCTGCTCGCCCCCGCCCTCACCGGCGCCGGGGTACTGGCTTGGCGGTTCTCCCGGCGTGAGCGCGAGCCGGTGGATCAGCCGGCGAAGGCGTTGCCGTAAACCGTGCCCGAGCGCTGCGCCAACGCGATGAGCTGATCCTTCAGCTCCCACAGGCTGTCGAGGTCGCCGCCGGCGATCTTGCCGGTGACCATCGCGCCGATCGCCGCCGCCAGCGTGGCGCAGGCGAACCGCTGCTCGTCGGTTTCGGCGCCGAGCATCGCCGCCACCACGGTGACGAACCGGTGCTGCAGGTCCATCCGGGCCGCGATCGCTGCCTGTCCCGCCGCGTACACCTCGACGAGGAACAGCCGTGCCGAGGCGGGATCGTCGATCAGATGCTGGAAGTAGGCGGTGAGGATGCGATCCATCCGGGTGGGCGCGTCGGCGTCGGCGAGTTCGGCGATGGTGTCCTGCAACCGATCCGAGAGCAGCTGGGAGGCGCGGTCGAAGGCGGCGCGGAAACAGTCCTCCTTGGAACGGAACTGCTCGTAGAACGTCTCGCGGGACACCCCGGCGCGTTTGAGCACCGCCGCGACCGGCGTGCCGACATAGCCGCTCTCGCACATCGCCTCCCCCATCGCGACGAGGATGCGTTCGCGCTGGGACGCGACCACTTCCGCCCGCGAGAGGCGGTGGCGCCCGCGTGGCAGCTGACGCAGGGTCGATCCGGGTTCCTCACTCATTGCCGTTCCATTCTGCGCGGCCGGGCCGGTTGGTCGGTGGTGAACGGTGCGTCCTCGTCGCGGGCGATCTCGACGGCGCGCGCCACTCTGTTGCCGTGCAGCCGTTGCACGACCAGCTGGGCGAAGGGGCGAAGCGGCCGGGCCATCGCCACCCACCACGGCGCGTACACCGTGGCCTTGCGGCGGGCCACAGCCCGTTCCATGGCGTCGACGGCCGGGCCGATCGGCGAGATCCCCGCCAGGCTCGTGCCGCCGAGGATGGTGTGCGCGGCGGCGGTGTCGAAGCCGCGCACGGTCATGTCGGTGTCGATCCCCGCGAAGTAGGTGACGCCCACTTTGGCTCCCGTGGAGGACAATTCGAAGCGCAGCGTTTCCGCGAGCGCGGCCACCGCGGCCGCCGACGCACTGTAGGCGCCGCCGAGCGGCAGCTGCACGGCACTCGAGATGGACGACATCATCAGGACGTACCCATCCGCGTGCGCGATATACGGGCCCGCCGCCTGCACCGCGTACGCGACACCGAGCACGTTCACCGCAAGCGTCTCCTCGAGCACCGAGGCGTCACCACCGACCATCGCCATCTGCTTGGCGATCCCCGCGTTGGCCACCAGCACATCCAGCCCACCGAGTTCGGCGACCAGCACCGGAATCACCCGCCCCACCTGGGCCGGGTCGGCCACATCGCAGTAGCGCCACGGCACGTCACCGCATTCCGCGGCCACCTCGGCGAGCAGTTCCGGCTCGATCCCGAGCAGCGCGACCCGCGCCCCCTTCGCCGCCAGCCGCCGCGCCAGCGCAGCACCGATCCCGCGCGCGGCACCCGTGATCAGGACCCTGCGCCCGGCCACGCTCGGACCGGCGAACGATCTCATGACGGCACGCTACCACCGGCAAACACCGCTGTTCGCGACGATTTCGGCTACACCGAGGTAGGGGTGCGCCACACCACACCCCGCAACGCTATGGTGCATTATTGGCAGAAGGCCGATAAGGCCGCAAAACCACGACCGGTCTCGGCGCGTCGCCGCCTCTGGACTGACCGAAGGGTGCGACGAAGGAGTGCCCGCAGGGAGGGAAGAGGCGGCGCTTAGCGCCGAGACCCGCGGCGCCAGCCGCCAATAAACACAGGAGAATTTGTGGAGATTTCTGGTTCCGCCGCAATCGTCACCGGAGGCGCGTCCGGTCTCGGTGCCGCTACCGCCAAGCGCCTGGCCGAGGCGGGTGCCACCGTGTTCGGTCTCGACATCCCGCAGTCCATCGAGCGCGCGGGCGGCAACCTGCCCGACGGTGTCACCCTGATCGCCGCCGATGTGACGAGCAACGACGAGGTCGCCGCTGCGGTCGCCCAGGTGGCCGAGGGCCCGGCGCCGCTGCGCATCGTGGTGAACTGTGCCGGTGTCGGCTGGGCGGGTCGCATCCTGTCCAAGAACGGCCCGCACGATCTCGAGCTGTTCCGCACCGTCATCACCGTGAACCTGCTCGGCACCTTCAATGTGATGCGGCTGGCGGCCGACGCCATCGCCAAGACCGAGCCGGTGGACGAGTACGGCCAGCGCGGCGTGGTCGTGAACACCGCGTCGGTGGCGGCGTTCGAGGGTCAGATCGGTCAGATCGCGTACTCGGCGTCCAAGGGTGGCGTGCACGGTATGACCGTGCCCGCCGCGCGTGACCTGGCGCAGTTCGGTATCCGGGTGAACACCATCGCCCCCGGCATCATCGATACCCCGATGCTCGCCGGCGTCACCGAGGACTACCGCAAGAACCTCGAGGCGGGCGTTCCGTTCCCGTCGCGGCTGGGCCGTCCCGACGAGTACGCCCAGCTGGTGGAGTACATCGCCCGCCACGACTACCTCAACGGCGAGACGATCCGCATGGACGGCGCCCTGCGCATGGCGCCCAGGTAAGCAGTTCGAATACCGAACGGCGCCTTCGTTTTCGGAGGCGCCGTTCGGCGTTTCTACAGGACACGCTCGAAGGTGATGAGGGCCCGGCCCGGGCCGTTGTAGTTCGCGACCGGTCCGGTCACCGTGAAGCCGAGGCTGCGGTGGAAGTCGATCGAGGTGTAGTTCGACGGTGAGGTGATGGCCGACACCAGCTTTCGGCCCTCGGCGCGCACGATCGTGAAGAACTCGTCGTAGAGGGTGCGGCCGAGGCCGGATTTGCGGGCGTCGGGGCGCACGGCGACGAAGTGGATGTAGGCGGCGTCGGCGTCGGCGGGTGAGCCGAAACCGATGAGGAATCCGGAGATTCCGGCGTCGTCGGTGGCGATCAGGCTGGTGCGATGGAAGTGGTCGAGGAACATGCGCGGCAGGTTGTGCGTCACGGCCCGCCCCCACCAGTCGTCGACCACCCCGATCAGTTCGTCGTAGTCCTCGGGACGTGCTCGCCGAATCTCGTGCCCACCCATATGTCCATGGTGGACCGAAATCGCTTATTCGGCACGGTGTTCGATCCGGTTCACGCGCCGACGGCCGACCGGTCCACCGGTTCGATGGGCAACCGCAGGGCCGCAGGGGCACCGGCGGGCACAACGGGAGCACGCGGGGGGACCGGCGCGATCCGGCGGTACGGCTCCCCCGTCGGCGGCCGCGGATCGGCCTCACCTCGGTTCGGCCACAGCGCCGCCGCCCGTTCCGCCTGCGCGGCGATGGTCAGCGACGGGTTGACTCCCAGGTTCGCCGAAATGGCCGAGCCGTCGACGATGCTCAGTCCCGGATAACCGTGCACCCGGTGGTAGGGGTCGATCACGCCGGTGGCCGAATCGGCGCCGATGGCGCATCCGCCGATGAAGTGCGCGGTCATCGGAACACCGAAGACATCGGGCCAGGTGGTGCCCGCGGTGGCGCCGAATTTCTCGGCGACCCTTCGGGTCACCTCGTGCCCGGCCGGAATCCAGGACGGATTGGGGTGGCCGTACCCCTGCTTGCTGGTGTAGCGGCGGCCGAACAGCCCACGCTTGGTGTAGGTGGTGATGGAGTTGTCCAGGCTCTGCATCACCAGCAGGATCAGGGTCCGCTCGCTCCAGCGTGTGGTGCGCAGCAGGCGCACGGTGCGGATCGGATGACGGCCCGCGATGCCGAGCACCCGCAGCCAGCGCGGTGTGCGCTGGTCGCCGTCGACGAGGTAGGTGTTCAGCAGGCCCATCGCATTGGAACCCCGGCCGTAGCGCACCGGTTCCACGTGGGTGTCGGGCGTCGGGTGGAACGAGGAGGTGATCGCCACCCCCGTGGTGACCTCGATGTCGGGATTCACGGTGGTTCGGCCCGCGCCGAGGATGGCCTCGGAGTTGGTGCGGGTGAGCACACCGAGGCGCGGCGACAGCGCGGGCAGGATGGCGCGGTCGCGCATACGGAACAGCAGTCGCTGGGTGCCCCAGGTGCCCGCGGCGAGCACCACCCGGTCGGCGGAGAACGTGGTGCGCTGCTTGCGGATCCAGCTGCCGGTGCGCTCGGTGTCGACGAGCCAGGTGCCGTCGGTTTGCGGACGCAGGGCCGTCACGGTGGTCATCGGCAGTACGGTCGCCCCGGCCTGCTCGGCCAGCCCGAGATAGTTTTTGACCAGCGTGTTCTTGGCGCCGTGCCGACAGCCTGTCATGCATTCACCGCACTTCACGCAGCCGGTGCGGGCAGGGCCGACACCGCCGAAGTACGGGTCGGCGTCGGTACGGCCCGGCTCGCCGAAGTACACCGCGACGGGAGTCGGCACGAAGGTGTGCCCGACGCCCATCTCCTCGGCCACCGCCTTGATGACCGTGTCGGCCGGAGTGTGCAGCGGGTTTCGGACCACCCCGAGCATGCGGGTGGCCTGCTCGTAGTGCGGGGACAATTCGGCTTCCCAGTCGGTGATGCCCGCCCACTGCTTGTCAGCGAAGAACGCCTTCCCCGGCTTGTACAGCGTGTTGGCGTAGTTGAGCGACCCGCCGCCGACACCGGCTCCGGCCAGGATGAAACAGTCGCGCAGGCGATGCACGCGCTGAATGCCGTAGCAGCCGAGTCGTGGCGCCCACAGGTAGCGGCGCAGGTCCCAGTTGGTCGCGGCGAAATCGGCGTCGGCGAACCTGCGGCCCGCCTCGAGCACGCCGACCCGGTATCCCTTTTCCACCAGCCGCAGCGCCGTGACGCTGCCGCCGAAACCCGATCCGACGATCAGCACGTCGTAATGGGTGTTCACGTCCACCATTGTCGCGAGCCTAGGAGCAGCGCCCCGCTCCCGAACCGGGCTCGTGCGGCATTGCCACAGGACACAGGGCGGCCCCTCCGGGACTGGTAACCGTCACAACACCGCCGCGCGGCCGATCGGCACAGCCGATCCGTGACCTCGACCGCGAGCCGCCACCGAACCGACCCCGGCGAGACCCGTTGTGCCGCAGCACAACGGTCCCGCCGAGGCGGCGTCGTGTCACACCGTGCGAGTCAGACGCTCGGTGAGCAGGTGGGCGAAGCGGGCCGGATCCTTCAGTTCGCCGCCCTCGGCGAGAACCGCCGTGCCGTACAGCAATTCGGCCGTCTCGGCGAGCTCGGGCACCTTGCCCTCGTCGGCATCGGACTTGCGCGCGTCGTAGGCGTCGCGCAGACCGGTGACCAGCGGATGGGTGGGGTTGAGCTCGAGGATGCGCTTGGACTCCGGCAGCGCCTGACCCGACGCGCGGTACATGCGCTCGAGCATCGGGGTGAAGTCGAAGACGTCGCCGACCAGGCAGGCCGGTGAGGTGGTGAGCCGGTTGGTGAGGCGCACCTCCTTGGCGACCTCGGACAGGGTCTTGCCGAGCCAGGCGAGCAGGTCGGCGAAGTCCTTGTCCTGCTGTTCGCGCAGGGCCTCGGTCTCCTTCTTCTCCTCCTCGGTCTCCAGATCGACCTCGCCCTTGGCGATGGACTGGAACTTCTTGCCGTCGAACTCCGGCACCGAGCCGACCCACATCTCGTCGACCGGGTCGGTGAGCACGAGCACCTCGAGCCCCTTGGCCTTGAAGGCCTCCAGGTGCGGCGAATTCTCCACCTGCGCACGGCTTTCGCCGGTCATGTAGTAGATCGCGTCCTGGCCGTCCTTCATCCGCTCCACGTACTGCGCGAGCGTGGTGAGCTCGGACTCGGAGGCCGTGGAGGCGAAAGACGAAACGGTGAGCAGGGTTTCGCGGTTGTCGGTGTCGGACAGCAAGCCCTCCTTGAGAACCCGGCCGAACTGGGTCCAGAAGGTCTGGTACTTGGTCTGGTCCTCGGCCGACTGCAGATCCTTGACCGTCGAGAGCACCTTCTTCACCAGACGCTTGCGGATCATCTGGATCTGGCGGTCCTGCTGCAGGATCTCGCGCGACACGTTCAGCGACAGATCCTGCGCGTCGACCACACCCTTGACGAAGCGCAGGTACTCCGGCATCAGCTCTTCGCAGTTGTCCATGATGAACACCCGGCGCACGTACAGCTGCACGCCGCGCTTGTGCTCACGGGTGAACAGGTCGAACGGCGCGGTCGAGGGCAGGAACAGCAGCGCCTGGTACTCGAAGGTGCCCTCCGCCTTCATCGGGATGATCTCGAGCGGGTCGTCCCAAGCGTGGCTGACGTGGTGGTAGAACTCCTTGTACTCCTCGTCGGTGACCTCGCCGCGCGGGCGCGTCCACAACGCCTTCTGCGAGTTCAGCGTCTGGTCCTCGACGACGGTCTTCTCGACCTTGTCCTCACCCTCGCCCTCCATCACGGTCCGCTCGACCTGCATGCGGATCGGCCAGGCGATGAAGTCGGAGTACTTGCGGACGATCTCGCGCAGCTTCCATTCCTGCGTGTAATCGAAAAGGTGATCGTCCTCGTCGGGCTTCTTCAGCGCCAGCGTCACCGAGGTGCCCTGCGGTGCGTCGGTGACGGTGTCGATCGTGTAGGTGGAGCTGCCTGCCGCGGCTTCCCAGCGGGTGCCCTCGGTCTCGCCCGCCTTGCGGGTGGTGAGGGTGACCTTGTCGGCGACCATGAAGGTGGAGTAGAAGCCGATGCCGAACTGGCCGATCAGCTCCTCGGCCGCGGCGTCGGACTTGGCTTCGGTGAGTTTGCGGCGCAGCTCGGCGGTGCCGGACTTGGCGAGGGTGCCGATCAGATCGATCACCTCGGCACGGGACATGCCGATGCCGTTGTCGCGCACGGTCAGGACCCGCTCGTCGGAGTCGACATCCAGCTCGATGTGCAGATCGGTGGTGTCGGCGACGAGGTCCTTGTCCTGGAACGTGGCCAGCTTGAGCTTGTCCAGTGCGTCGGAAGCGTTCGAGATCAGCTCCCGCAGGAACGTGTCTTTGTTGGAGTACACCGAGTGGATCATCAGCTCGAGGAGCTGGTGGGTCTCGGCCTGGAACTCGAGTGTTTCGACTGCTTCTGTCACGCCGACAATGGTATTACCGGGCGAAGTCCTTGAGCGAGGGAACCTCAACTACAGCCTTAGTGGTCATCCATTCGCGCAGGACCTGGGTGGCGCGGACATCGTCTTCGTTGTACTCGAGCAGGCGCGTGCGCTGCGACATGTCGCTGTCGGCGTCGTAACCGACCGCGCGGCGGTACCAGCCCATCGACGCCTCACCACCGGCTTCGGGATCACGCCAGCCGAAACCGGCGACGGGCGCGATCTTCTTGAGTCCCTTGCCGTTCGGACAGATGAACTGGTCGGTGACGGCCTGGAACATGTCGACCCACTCGGGTGAGTCGACGAAGGCGCGCACCTCCTCGTGGGTGGGGATGCCCGGCCTGCCCGCGAACCGGCGCGCCGACTCGTAGAGCCACTTGTCCTCGGCGGTACGCGAATAGCAGTAGGCGGCAAAGGTTTTGCCCGCCGCATGCGCCTGCGCGCGCTGTGCCATCAGCCAGGTCCAGAACTCGCCGAAGGAACGGCCCTCGTCGTCGGTGGGCAGCGGGTCCCAGGTGACGAACGGGCGGTACACGTCGTCGAGCAGGGTGCCCCAGAGGTAGGCGCCGTCTTCCTGGTAGCTCTCCAGATCGACGTCGATCTCCACGTCGGCCCGGCGCACGCTGACGGTGTCGAAGCGCCGGACCAGCGGTGCGCCGGCGATCCAGGCGCGTGCGGTGACGACGGTCTCGGTGAACGGGCCGTGCTGCCAGTCCTCGGGTTCCTCGCCGATCCAAGCGGCCAGTTCGTCGATGGTCTGTACGCCGTGCACACGCAGCACCTCGGCCCGCGAGCCGGGCGCGACCAGACTCACGTCCCGCATCGCCGCCAGCGTGCCCTCGCACCCCGGCTGATCGGGCTCCGGCCCGCGCACCCACCAGGGGCACTGCCTGCACTCGGGCACCTTCGACGGCTGGGTGGGCAGTTCGCCGCGCACCACCGCGATGCGGTCGGCGTAGCGCAGGTCGTAGTCGGCGAGCACACCGGTGAGGTCGTGCACGAGGATGCGGTCGAACGCGAGACCGATGGCGCCGCCGACCAGCGCGGGACTGGCCAGGCCGTGGCGCTGCAACATCCGGTACAGGTGGGCCAGGCGCTGCTGGTCGCGCGGCTGGGGACGCAGCTTCACGTGCTTGTCGCGGCGCGGCTCCCAGCGGAACAGGTCCGAGGTGAGCGGGTGGAAATCGGCCGGGTCGGGGCGGCGCGGGTCGGTGACCTTGTGGTTGACGACGATGATCGGGATGTATCCGCCGCGATCGGCATCACGCAGCAGGAACTCGGCGCCACCACGGCGGCCGGTGTCGGGTTCCTGGGGCAGCAGGCCACCCCAGATCCGCGACGCGCCCGCCCGCATCGCGGCCATCGTCGCGGCGGCGCGCGCACCGGCACGCAGCGCCGGATCGATCACAACCCAGTCGTCGGGAGCGGCGCCGACCAGTTCGTCGCGGACCTTGGTGCGGTACGCGGTGGCCGCCTCGCGCCGCTGCTGCACGCCCGGGTCTTCCCTGACCTCGGCGAGCATGCCGGGGTTGGCGGCGTCCAGGCGCAGCCGGTGGCGGCAGCCGATGAGCGAGCGCGCGTCGAGGAAGGCTGCCGGGGAGCCGTCGCGACCGGCCGAAGTGGCCGTTGTGGGCTCGGTTTCGAGCGCAGCGGAAGCCGGGGCCGGGATCGTCACCGGCCCGCTGTCGAAGTTCTCCTCGGCTGCACGCACACCAGCAGTATGGTCCTTACCCCCGACACATTGCCCAATCGCTACCCTGATCCCACTACGCTACGAAGTACGGCAGGCCGGTCCGGACGGCGCTGCCTCGTGACTTGGCGAGCATGACGGAGGGCCTGATCTCATGGGGTTGTTCAGCAAGCGTAAGCGGCGGCCAAGTCGTCGCGCGGAGGCGAAGGCGCTCAAGCACAAAGCCGCCGTCGAGGCGAAACTCAGCGCCAAGAACGAGCGCAAGGCGGCCAAGGCGGGCGAGCGGACCACCCGCCGCGCGCTTAAGGCGCAGACCCGCACCGAGGCAAAGGTGGCCAAGGCGCAGATCGCCGCGCTGCAGGCCGAGGAGAAGGCGGCACAGAAGCTGGCCGCCAAGGCCGATCGGGAACTGTTCAGCGCGGCCCAGATCCGCAAGTACATCGGGGTGGCCCGGGTGCTGATCCCGGTGCTCGCGCCGCTGGCCTACCGTGGCGCCACCCTGGTGCGCGGGCAGCTCGACGCGCGCAAGGCACAGCAGCTCGGCATCGGCCTGGACCAGCTCGGCGAGTTCAGCGGCCACGGCGCTCGTCTGCAGGCCCGCATCACCAACACCGAGAACGCGCTGGACAAGATCGCGGCCGACTCCCCCGACGGCGACACCGAGAAGTTCGTCGAGGCGGCCCGTTCGCGGCTGACCGACCTCACCGTCGCCGTGCGCACCGCCGAGCAGATGCCCGCGGCGCGCCGCAAGGCCGTGCACACCTCCATCTCCACCGAACTGTCGGTGCTGGAGAACGACGCGCTGGCCCGCCTCGGCGTCCGCTGAACCTGTGACGACGCCGCAGCTCACCTCCCGCCTGCGCGGTGGTGGCTGCGGCGTACTCGTCGGCGCGCTCGCCGTCGCCGCGCACGGTATGGCCGGTGGTGGGGTGCCGCGGTCGGCGGAAGTAGCGCTGTTGCTGCTGGTTTCGCTCGCTACGGGCGCGATCGCCGGGGGCCGGGTTCTTCCCACTTTCGCGCGTCGTGCCGATGCCGGGTGGGTGCGGGCAGCGGGAGCACTCGTCGGCGGTCAATGGGCCGGGCACTACGCGCTGAACGGGACCCTCGATCATCACGCCGGCGTTCTCGACGTGCTGCACCTGCCGAGTGCGCCGATGGTCGTGGCGCACCTGCTGGCCGCGTTGGTCTGTGCCGCATTGATTCTCGCCGCCGAGCGCTTGTATCTCGTTGCCTCGGGCGTGATCCGGGCGGTACTCGACGTTCCGCGAATCGACCCCACGCACCGTGCCGCGCGCTGGACGGAAACCGTCGACATCGTCCTCGGCACCCGCCTGGAAGGTGTGCGATGTCCGCGCGCACCGCCGCTGTCCGCCTGATCTCACTCGACATCAGCACTCTTCGGACAGAAGGCATTCCATGCACAACTTCATCACCCGTGGGACGGCAACGGCCGGTCTCGCGGCCGCTCTCGTGCTCGCCGCCTGCGGTTCGGCGGCGGCGCACGTCACCGTCGACGCGCCCGGCGCCGCCAAAGGCAAGTACACCGTTGCCACCTTCAAGGTGCCCAACGAATCCGACACCGCCTCGACCACCTCGGTGAGCGTCACCGTGCCGAACCTGAAAAGCGTTCGCACCGAACCGATGCCGGGCTGGTCCTCGCGCATCGAACGCAACGACAAGGGCGAGGCGGTGGCCGTCGCCTGGACCGCCGAGCCGGGCAACCCCGGTGTCGGACCGGGTCAGTTCCAGCGTTTCGTGCTCTCGCTCGGACCGCTGCCCACACAGGACGAGGTGACCTTCCCCGCGCGGCAGACCTACAGCGACGGCAAGGTCGTCGCCTGGGATCAGCCGAGCACCGGCGGCGCCGAGCCCGAATACCCGGCCCCCATACTGGCACTCAGCGAATCGGGTGGTTCCGACGGCGGTGACCACCACGTCGCCACCGACGAGCCCGCCGAAGCGGAGTCCGACTCGGTGGCTCGCTGGACCGGTGGAATCGGCCTGGCACTCGGCCTGTTCGCCGCCGCGCTCGGTCTCGGGCTCGTCGCGCGGTCGAGGAAGTCGTGATGCAACGCTGCCAGACTCCTGCGGTGTCCGGGCGGTCACGGCAGTCCTCGCCCCAGGCCGTCGTGCCGAACGAGGTCGTGGCCGAGATCAATCGGTCGGCGCGGCGTCGCCTGGCGCGGCGGTTCGCCGTCACCCTGGTGGCCGGCCTGTTCGCCCTGATCTTCGGTGCGACCGGCATCGCGAACGCGCACTCCGGTGCCGTGAGCAGCGTTCCCGAGGACGGTTCGTCGATCGAGGCGGGACCGGCGCGCGCGAGCATCACCTTCAACGAGGAACTGCAGCAGACGTTTCCCTCGCTGACGGTGGTCGGTCCGGACGGGCGGCTGTGGTCCAAGGGCAAGCCGGTGGTCGAGGGCCGCACGGTGAGTGTGGAAGTGGGTGAACTCGGGCCGGTCGGCGAATACACCATGGCGTTCCGGGTGACCTCCGCCGACGGTCATCCCGTCAGCGGGACGAGGACGTTCACCCTCACCAAGGAAGGGACCGGGACACCGGGCGCCAAGCCGGGCGAGGACGAGGGCTCCGACGGCGAGGAGTCCGGTGGCGTGCCCGTGTGGGTGTTCGTCGCCGGTGGTGTCGTGCTGTTCGGCGTCGGTCTCGCGGTGGCGCTGCTCGGCACCGGCCGCAAGAAGTAGCCGCCGATGACGACCGGAGGCCGGTGGCGAGTGCTGGTTCCGGTCGTCGTCGCCGCCCTCGCCGGGGTCGCGCTCGCCTGGATACTGCGCCGGACCGGCGGTTTTCCGGCAGCGGCGTGGGCCCGGGTGATCGCCGACGGTGCGGGCGCGACGGTGCTCGGGCTGGCGGCGCTGCCCCGCCTCGACCACCGGCTCGCGGTGGCGTGGCGGCCGGTCGCGGTGCTGGCCACGATATGGCTCGGCGCCGAGTTCACCGTGCTGGTGTGCGAGGCGGCGGGCATCGTGGGCGTGCCGGTGCACGAACTCGCCGCGGGCGAATTCGGCACGTTCCTCGGCAGGCTCAGCGGCGGGCAGATCGGGATCGCCATCCTGTTCTGCACCGCCGCCGTCGCCTGCTACGCCGCGTGGGCGTTCCGCAGGCCCGACGACGCCTCGGCCGACCTGGTCCTGGTGTTCGCGGCGGTCGCGCTCGCCCTGCGACCCATCACCGGGCACATGTCGCAGCAGGTGCTCGGGTCGGTGCTCGTCGCGGTCCACGCCCTGGCCGCGGCGGCGTGGTTCGGGCTGCTGCTCGCGCTGGCACTCGTCGTGCGCACGCGCGGCGGCTGGGCGAGCGCGCTACCCCGCTACTCGACCGCCGCCGCGCCGCTGGTCGCGGTGATCGCGGTGACCGGGCTGATCGACGGCCTCGTCCGCATCGGCTCGATACCTGCCCTGGTGACCACCGGCTACGGACGGATCATGCTGGCCAAGGTGGTCGTGCTCGCCATGCTCGCCGGGCTCGGCTGGTGGTGGCGGCGCACCTGGGTGGGCCGGGCCGCCGAGCATCGCGTCACCGCCGACGTGTCGGTCCGCAACGCGGCGATCGAGGTGACGCTCATGGCGGTGGCCCTCGGCTTGGCCGCCACACTGGCCGTGACCGCTTAGACGCCATACAAACGCATTACAGTTGCCGGTATGAGCGACGTGAGGATTGTCGAAGACTGCGCAGCGCCCGCCGAGACGGCATTCGCCTTTGTCAACGACTATCGCAACCTGCCGAAATTCTGGTACGGCATCGAGTCCTTCACCCCGGTCACCGACCAGACCGAGGGTGTCGGCGCGAAGTTCGACGGGAAGATGAAGCTCGGCCCCGCCTCGCTCACCTCCCGCATCGAAGTGGTGCGCTGGGAGGAGGGCTCGGTGATCGGCACCAAGTCGATCAAGGGCTTCGAGATCCTCTCGACGTTCGTCTTCACGCCCAAGGGCGCCGACACCAGCACCATCGACGCGCACATCCAGTACTTCGTGCCCGGCGGTATCGCGGGCAAGATGCTCGGCCGGACCATCGAGCCGTTCATCAAGATCGCCGTGAAACACACCACCGAGGCGCTCATCAGCGAGATCGAGAAGGCCCACCGCCCGACCACCTGACACAATCGGCGTCATGACCGAATCAGCGAATGTAGTGGCAACCGCCGATCTGGCCGATGAGATCGGCCCCGAGATCCGCAGCTGCGATACCCAGTTCATCCAGTTCGGTGGCCGTCAAGCGTTCGCCGGGCGGATCACCACGATCCGTTGCTTCCAGGACAATCTGCTGGTCAAGCAGACCCTCGGCGAACCGGGCGAGGGCAAGGTGCTGGTCGTGGACGGCGGGGCGAGCGTGCACACCGCGCTGGTCGGCGACATCATCGCGGGCCGCGGCGTGGACAACGGCTGGGCGGGTGTCGTCGTCAACGGCGCCGTGCGCGACTCGGCCATCCTGCGCACCCTCGACATCGGGGTGAAGGCGCTCGGCACCAACCCGCGCAAGAGCACCCAGACCGGCAGCGGCGAACGCGATGTGCCGGTGGAGTTCGGCGGCATCACCTTCGTCCCCGGCGAGATGCTCTACAGCGATCACGACGGCGTAGTCGTCCGCGCGGAGGACTGAGAACTCGCACAGGGTGCGGGTCAGGCCTCGCCGACCCGCACCTTGTGACCGGCCAGCACGACGATGTCGCCGACCTGCAGTTGCCTGCCACGGCGCAGTTCCACCTCGTCGTTGACCCGGACCAGACCCTGGGCGATCACCGACTTGGCCTCCGAACCGGAATCGATCAGGTTGGCCAGTTTGAGGAATTGCCCGAGCCGGATGACCTCGTCATCGATCGGCACGTCCACTGGTTCCGACATGCGCTAATACTTACCCCGTCGGGAAATCCGGTCGCCCACCGGGCCCCACGGTGACGAACACGCCGTCGGCGACCCCCTGCGGTTCGCACCCGCTGGCACGCACACTGGATCGGTGACTTCCACGCGGGCCGAGCAACACCCCAGCAGCTCCCTCGACCGGGTACCCCATCGCGCGCACGGCAGGTTCTCCGAGGTACCGCACATCACCGGGCTGGTGCTCGGTGTGTTCGCGGTACTGTGCGCGCTCTGGAGCCTGTCACCGGGGTTGCGGCAGCTCACGGAGGTGCCGCGCGATTATGTGGACACCCACTATTTCGACGCGCCCGACACGAGTCTGGTGTGGGCGCTGGTCGTCGGGTTGCTGGCCGGTGCGGCGGCGAGCCGCAAACGGGTGGCGTGGTGGTTGCTCGTCATCTATCTGACGCTGTACTCGATCACCAACATCGTCGACTACACGAGCACGCGGGAGCTGGATCCGCTGGTGGCGTTCGTCGTGCACGGCGTGGTGCTGGCGATCCTGATCGCCGCCCGCGCGGAGTTCTACACCCGGGTGCGGCCGGGCGCGGTGCGTAAGGCGCTCGCGGTGCTGGTCGGCGGCTGTGCGTTCGGGTGCCTGCTCGGTTGGGGTCTGGTCGAGCTGTTCCCCGGTTCGCTGCCGCGTGGTGCGCAGCGACCGCTGTGGGCGGTGTCGCGGGTGACCGCGGCCGTCCTGATCGACAACGAACACTTCGACGGGCACCCGCCGGGCTGGGTGGATTTCGTGCTCGGCCTGCTCGGCGCCCTCGCGCTGATCGCCGCGGTGATCGTGCTGCTGCGGTCGCAACGGGCAGGCAACGCCATGACCGCGCTCGACGAGTCCGCTCTGCGCGGCCTGCTCGCGAGCGGCGATGTGGACGACTCGCTGGGCTATTTCGCCACCCGCCGCGACCGCGCGGTCGTCTTCGCCCCGAACGGCAAGGCGGCCATCACCTATCGCGTGGAGCTCGGCGTCTGCCTGGCGGCCGGTGATCCGATCGGACCGAAACAGGGCTGGCCGCAAGCTGTCCGGGCCTGGCTCGAGCAGGCCGACCGATTCGGCTGGGCACCGGCGGTGATGGGCGCGAGCGAGCAGGGCGCGCTGGTGTATCAGCAGGCGGGCCTGTCGGCGCTGCGCCTCGGCGACGAAGCCGTGCTCGACACCCGCACCTTTTCGCTGGCCGGTCCCGCCATGAAGCCGGTGCGCCAAGCCGCGAACAGATTGCGCAAGAACGGCTTCGGAATCAGGGTCCGCCGGGCCGGCGAGATATCGCCTGCCGAATTCGCCGAGGTGATCGCGCGTGCCGACGCCTGGCGCGACACCGAAACCGAACGCGGCTTCTCGATGGCGCTCGGCCGCCTCGGCGACCCACTCGACGGCGACTGCCTGCTGGTCGAGGCGATCGACCACGACGAACGGGTTCACGCGATGCTCTCGTTCGTGCCGTGGGGACGCACGGGGGTGTCGCTGGAACTGATGCGCCGCGATCCCGCGAGCCCCAACGGCGTGATGGAACTGATGATCTCCCAACTCGCCCTCAACGCCGATCAGTACGGCATCACCAGGATCTCGCTGAACTTCGCGGTGTTCCGCTCGGTCTTCGCCGAGGGCGGACGCATCGGTGCCGGCCCGGTGCTGCGGGCGTGGCGCGGTGTGCTGCTGTTCTTCTCGCGCTGGTGGCAGCTTGAGGCGCTGTACCGCTCGAACGTGAAGTACCACCCGCGCTGGGTGCCACGGTTCTTCCTGTACGAAGACCGCAGGCAGCTGCCTCGGGTGGCGATGGCTAGCGGCCTGGCCGAGGGGTTCCTGCCGCGGCTGGGCCCACAACCCGACCCCGCCGTCCACACCGGGACCACGCCAGCCGTTCCGGCGACGGTCACCGGCCTGCACGCCGACGGCAGCGCCCCCGACATCGACGCCGACGAGGAGTCCGGCCCCCGCCGCCCCGAACAGGTCCGCGTGCGGATGACCACCCTCGACCGCCTCACGGCGAGCGGCGTCGACCCCTACCCCGCCGCCTATCCGCCCACCCACACCATCGCCGACGCACGCCGCTGCCCGCACGGGACAACCGTGCGGGTAGCCGGTCGGATCACCCGCATCCGCGACTACGGCGGGGTGATCTTCGCGGTGGTCCGCGACTGGACCGGTGATATCCAGCTGCTCATCGACCGCGAACGGGTCGGCGCCCGCGCGGGCGAATTCAGCACCGACTTCGACCTCGGTGACCTCATCGAGGCGAGCGGCCGGATCGGCACGAGCCGACGCGGCGAACTGTCGCTGCTGGCCCAGGACTGGCGGATGAACGGCAAGTGCCTGCACCCGCTCCCCGACAAATGGCGTGGCCTCACCGATCCGGAGGCCAAGGTCCGGCGCCGCTACGTCGACATGGCGATCAACGCCGACAGCCGCGAACTGCTCGCCAAACGCAGCGCCGTCCTGCACTCGCTGCGCGAGTCACTGCACGACTGGGGTTTCCTCGAGGTGGAGACGCCGATCCTGCAGCAGGTACACGGCGGCGCCAACGCCACCCCGTTCCGCACCCACATCAACGCCTACGACCTGGACCTCTACCTGCGTATCGCGCCCGAGCTGTACCTCAAACGGCTGTGCGTCGGCGGCATCGAGAAGGTGTTCGAGATCGGGCGGACCTTCCGTAACGAAGGCGTGGACTACAGCCACAATCCGGAATTCACCATGCTCGAGGCGTACGAGGCGCACAGCGACTACCTGCGGATGATGCAGCTGTGCCGTCGGTTGATCCAGGACGCGGCGGTCGCGGCCAACGGCGCCGAGGTGGTGCTGCGCCCCGACGGCACCGAGGTCGACATCTCCGGCGAATGGCGGGTACGCACGGTGCACGGCGCGCTGTCCGAGGCGCTGGGCACCGAGGTGACCGCGGCGACCGACCTCCCCCGCCTGCGCGAATTGTGCGACGGCGCCGGCATCACCTATCAGCGCGGATGGGACGCGGGCCAGGTCGTACTGGAGATGTATGAGCATCTGGTCGAGTCCGAAACCACGGAACCGACTTTCTACCTGGACTTTCCCACCTCGGTCTCACCCCTGACCCGGTCCCACCGCAGTACCGCCGGCGTCACCGAACGCTGGGATCTGGTGGCCTGGGGAGTCGAACTCGGCACCGCCTACAGCGAACTCACCGACCCCGTCGAACAGCGGCGCCGCCTCACCGAACAGTCCATGCTCGCCGCCGGTGGCGACCCCGAGGCGATGGAGCTCGACGAGGACTTCCTGCAGGCGCTCGAGCACGCCATGCCACCGACCGGCGGTCTCGGCATCGGGGTCGACCGGGTGGTCATGTTCATCACCGGACGCGGCATCCGCGAGACGCTGCCTTTTCCGTTGGTGAAACCGCGCTGAAATCGGGTACACCGACCTTGGCTGTAAACGATCTTGCGCGACACAGCGATGAACCACTGCGTCCCGCGAGTTTCCGGACGAAACTCGCAGCGACAGCAGTACTCTCGGATGTTCCGGCACCGGGAGGATGCCGGCACAACACACCATCGGATGGGGAAAAATATGTACCTTGACCTGCTGACATCGGCCGCACTGGTCGACCCACAGGTGCTCGCGGGCAGCATCGACACGCTCGCCGGCTCGGACCTGGTCACCGAACTGGCCGCGAAGAAGAAGGGGAAGAAGAGCAGCAAGGGTCTCATCATCGGCGGCGTGTGCTGCCTGCTGGTCGTCCTCGCCATCGTTGGCCTGGTCTTCATGCTCAAGAACAAGAAGAAGAACGACCAGCCGCCGAACCAGCCGCCCTACGGCGGCGGCCCGGGTCAGGGTGGTCAGCCACCTTACGGCCAGCCGCCGTACGGCCAGCCATGACGTGAACCGGGGGCTCGCGGCACTATCCTCGCCTCATGGCGAGGCACCCCCGCGAGTCCTCGGATCAGCACCTGGTCGCCAAGGGTCTGTCGGCGACCAGTGTGGCGGCGCTGTTTCTGCTGCTGCGGGTCTTCGCGGTGACCGACTACGACTGGAACGCCGCGTTCTCGCTGGCAGGCACCCTCGGTCTCGACGACGTCGTCATCATGGTGCTCGGCACGTTGATGGCCAGTCCGGTGCTAGGTGGGATCGCCCTGGCGATCCTGCTGCCCGAGGCGCTGATTCGTCAGATCCGGCTCGGCCGCCCGCGCTGGACCAATGCGGGCAACCTGATCTGGTTGCTGATCGTCGCGCTTTTCACCGCCGCGCTCCTGTGGACCTATCGGATGTGGTGGGTGCTGGTGGCGTCCGCGCTGCTGGCGGTCGTCCTCTACATCATGTTGCGCGCAGGTAAGCGCGATCCCGAAGGGTCGCGGATGGCGCACTGGTTCGTGTCCAGTTCGGCGCTGATCGTCACGCTCGCCGCACTCGTGCTCGCCGCGACGGTGCAGGTGCCGTGGGTGTCGCTCGAGGAGATCGCGACGAAGAACGGCGTCGTCCGGGGATATGTGGTCGAGAATCCACCCGGATATCTGAAGGTGCTGCTCGAACGGGAACGCGAGATCGTCATCGTCGACACCGCCGACGTCACCGGTCGCACGGAGATCGAGCCCGACCTCTAGGCGACACAATGCCCGGTCATGGGGCACAGTGGGTGACGTGCAGCTGATTCTCGTGCGTCATGCCCAGCCCGACAAGGTCGTCGCAAGTACCTCCGCCGCCGATCCGGGTCTCACCGATATCGGTCGCCGTCAGGCCGAGCGGGTGCCCGCCGCGCTGGCCGCCCACGAGATCACCCGCATCGTGTCGAGCCCTCAGCGCCGGGCCCGCGATACCGCCGCACCGACCGCGCTCGCCCGCGACCTGCCCGTCGACATCATCGACGACCTCGCCGAATACGACCGCGATCTGCCCGCCTACATCCCCATCGAAGACGCCAAGACCGAATTCGCCGACGCCTACACCCGGATCAAGGCCGGTCTGCTGCCGGAGCAGATCGACGGCCCCGCCTTCACCCGTCGCGTGCTGAGCGCCGTCGAACAACTCGTGGCCGCCACCCCGCACACCGAGACGGTCGTCGCCTTCGCTCACGGCGGGGTCGTCAATGTGCTGCTGGCCGACATCCTCGGCCTGGCCCGCCCGCTCACCTTCCCCGTCGACTACTGCTCGATCACCCGGATCCTGTACTCGCGCAGCGGAACGCGCACGGCGGCGACGATCAACGAGTCCGGTCACGTGTGGGACCTGCTGCCACGCAACCTCGCCCGAACGACATAGAAAAGCCGGGTGCGAGAAACTCCCGCACCCGGCTTCACCTGCGAAAACTCAGGCGTGCGAGGCGATCCAGTCGCGCATCCAGGTGATGGCGGTGTGTCCGCCACCCACCGAGTAGCTGCCGTACAGGTGGTGCGCCTGCGACTTGTAGAACTGCTCGAGATCCTTGGCCCGCTTCTGGTTCGCCGCGTCCGAGAGCTGCGCCTGCAGCACCGGCACACCGCCGTGGGCCATCAGATCCTGCATGATCGCGCCCGCCTCGATCTGGTAGCGCCACATGTTCGCCGGGTTGGCATCCGAGCTCTGCGCCAGGAAGCCCGCGAACCGGGTGACGAAATCGTCGGTCGCCGTGGCGCAGTACAGGTCGTCGACCGCGCAGATGGTGCGGGTGCGGTCGCTGAGCCAGCCGAAGCCGCCGGGCCGCGCGCCACCGGCGCCCGCGCCCTGGGCATGCGGGCCGACCTGCACGTCACCGGGTGCCCGACGCGGATCGGAGATCAGGCCGACCGCGGCCACCCGATCGGCCGGAATGGTGCTGAGCCCGGTGCCGATCTCGGCCGCGAGATCACCCGCGGCGTCGGCGCCCTGGCTGTAGCCGACGAGGGCGGCCTTGGTGTTACCGCACTGCGCGAGCTTGGCCGAGATGAGGCCGCGCGCCGAATTCACCGCCTGCTTCTTGGAATTGCCGTAGACATCGCCCTCCCACGGGAAGGCGGTCGCCGCGTAGGTCACATAGTCGACGTCGACATTGCGCGGCAACCCGTTGGTGACGCCGGACAGCATGCCGGGCCCCGGCGGCTTGTCGATGCCGGTCTCCCAAGTGCCGGGAATGGCGACGACATAGAGACTCGGGCAGGCAGGCGCCGCGCTCGCACTCCCGCTGCCGACAACGATTCCGGACAACATCGCCGCGGACGCACCGAGTGCCGCGACAATCTTCTTCACCTGCATACCGCTCCAGTTCCACCTTGCTCGCCGCTGGAGAGCAAACCCCGTTTACGTGTGGCTCCCAGACCTCGCCGCGAATCACAATAGAGGTACCACCACGCCTGTGCCACATGAGTATGACGAGCTTGTCCGATCGTTGTGACAGAATTCATTTCGGCCGAGTGAGCCCCGCGCTCACCCGGCCCGCGCCAGCCTAGACCTCGAGCTCCTCCTCGATGCCCTTGAGCCGGTGGCGGGCAAGGGCGAGGTTGGCGCGGGTGCGGTCCAGTGCCAGGTAGAGGAAAAGGCCCTTGGACTTGCGGCCGGTCATCGGCCGGATCACGTGGTACTGGCCCGAGAGGGTGATGAGCATGTCCTCGATCTCCTCGTTGAGGCCGAGCTGCTCGATGGTCCGCAGCTTCGCGCGCACAACCTCGGTGTTGCCCGCCGCCGCGATCTGCAGGTCCAACGACTTGCTGCTGCTGAGCATTCCGAGGGCCATGCCGCTGCTGTAGTCGACGACCGCGGCGCCGATCGCGCCGTCGATCACCATCATGTCCTTGAGCGCCAGATCCATATTCGACATGTCGTACCTTTCAATCGTGCGCCGCCGCCAGATGAGCGGCGATGGCGCGAGCTACCGGACGCGACTCCAGGTGGAGCCGGCCGACGTTCACATCCGGGCCCGCGAGCACGGTGAGCGCGGTGTACCCGGCGGCGTAGATCACCACCTGCCCGTCGCTGCCGTGCACGACGACCTCGTTGAAACCACCGCCGTGCGCGGTGCTCGCCAACCGGTACGACAGCGACAGCTGCGCGGCGGCCAGGGCCGCCATCCCGGCCGGTTCGATATGGGCGGGTAGGTCGTGTTCGATGAGCAGGCCGTCGCTGGAGGCGACGACTGTGCCGGTGAGGTGGGGGACGCGGTCGCGCAGGGCGGTGAGCTCGGCCTGGACGGCCGGGTAGCTCTGCGGCAGCGGTCGCGTGGTCTGGTCCTGGCCGTACGGGGTGGGCCCCGTGAGCTCCGAACCGGTGGTCTTACGTTCGGGCAGCGGCATTTTGGTCAACTTTCCCCTCCACTCGCCGAGCAGCTTCCTGCGCCCGGTCATGCCAGCTCCGCCAACGCCGTCCTGATGCGGATCAGGAGGGCGCGATCCACCTGCTGCCAGGGTTGGTCGACCGGGGGTGCCCAGGAGTAGGTGTCCGCGCCGCGGGAGTTCCGGTCCGCGGTCCGGGCGGCTGTGCCCGGAGTCGGAGTTGTCGCGGCGGGGGTCCGGGCGGCCGCGCTCGCTTCCTCGACGAGCGCGTGCCTGCCCGAAGTCGGTGGGGCAACCGGCGACGGAACGCGGCGCGGAAGAGGCGGTATCGGTTTCCCGGCCGACGCAACCCGGGCAGACGCGATCGGGGTCGCGGCGTCGGTGCCCGAATTCTCTTGTGCTGCGGCGTAACCGGCGCCGCCCTGGGGTGCCGCGTGGCGTCCGTGCTCGGGCCGGGGTGCCACGGTGAGGTGGCGGGTGCGAGGCTCGGCGTCGGCCGATTCCGGTGCCTCGATCAGCCCGGCTCTGGTCAGGTCGCGGACGGCGACGAGGCAGCCGTAGGTGGTGCGGCCGAGCTCGCGGGCTATGTCGGCGATGGTGCGGTGGTTGTCGGCGGCGGCGAGCACGTCGGCCTGGCCGACCGTGAGAACCGTGCGTTTGCGGCGTGCCCGGTGCGTGGGCGAGACGGGGACCGTGGACACCATCTCGGCCGTCCAGGGACCGGCGTCGGGGCGTCGGCGTCGTGCGCATTCGCTCACCAGTGCGTGCGGCGCGATCCGGCACACCGGAGCGAGCCAGTGCTCTTCCGTCGGCACGAATTCCGCTGCGGCCTCGGTTTCGAGCAGAAAGTAGGCCGCGTCGTAGGCCGAGAGCCTCGCGAGGGTCTCCAGGCGTGGGCGGCGCAGCAGCGCACCCGGCTCGCCCGCGCGGGCACGGCGCAGGTCCTCGTCGGTCGCGACACCGGCCTCGACGGCGAGCCGGTCGAGACCGATGGTGCGCCGGCAACCGACCGAGGCGATAGCCCCACGCGCCAAATGGAATTCGCCGTCGCCCGCCCGCAATATCCCGGTGGAGCCCTGTTCTTCGAGCCGCTGGAGTTCTTCGGCGAGGGCCGCGCTCATCGGCCCGCCATTTCTTCCAGCGCGGCCTTGAGCTGATAGCGCGCCATTCCCAGATTGGCGGCGGCACCGTCGAATACCGCGTGGACGAAAAGTCTGCCCTCGAAATCGCCGTCGAGCAGGTGCAACAGGTGAAAGCCCTTGTCGCGGCGGACGATCAGCTCACGGACATCGTCGTCGGTGGAGCTGCTCGAGAGCGCGGTGCAAGCGAGGACCGTCCGCATGACGTCGGTGGTTCCCGCGGCGTCCTCGTGCTCGTCGACGATGTCGTGCGCGCCGACGGCGGCCACCGCCAGCCCGCTGGCACCGTCCACCAGCGTCACGCCGCACGCACCGGGAATCTCCATGATGCGTTTCAGGCAGCCGTCGAGAGAATTCACCCGCGCCCCCGGTCTGTCCTCGAAAATGTTCGACAGCACGAGACGCTATACCCGCCCGCAAATTTCCGCATCCCGAACGCGGGAAAATTACTGTGCCACCGAAGTTTGCTGGTAGTTGCTGGAAAACCGCTCGGTATCAATACTTTTCGGTAACCAACGGACTCGTTCGCCGACACCACTCGAAGCCGGTGGTCAATCCCGGTTTCCGCCGTGCAGCGACCCGGTGGCGAACTTCCGTTTTAATAGTCTTCGCAGAACTCGCCATAGTGCGAATGCACGTCAGCGCCACTCAGCGGGTACCCCCACTTCGGTGGTAGTCGATGAAAGGACAGAACCCAGTCGAGCGGCTGCGTTCGCGGCAGGCTGGATCAGCCGGCCGCGCGGCGATACCAGGACTCGGCCTCCCGGTGCGCCCCTTCGGATTCGAGCAGAGCCGCGAGATTGGCCATCGCTTTCGGATGACCGAGATCGGCGGCGCGCCGGAAGCAACGCCGGGCCGCCGTGATCGCGCCCCGGCGCCGCAGCAGCAGACCGAGGTTGTTGATCGAGTCGATGTCGCCCGCCGCGGCCGCTTCGTCGTACCACGCTTCGGCGTCGTCGAGCCGGTTGTCGTCCTCGAGCAACCGCGCGAGGTTGTACATCGCGTCCACGTGCCCCGCGAGTGCCGCGTGGTGGTACCAGGTTTCGGCCTCGGCGATATCGCCGCTCTGATACAGCATGGTGGCCAGGTTGTACATGGCGTTGCCGTTGCCGCCCGCCGCCGCCCGCCGATACCAGATCTCGGCCTCGGCCAGCTCCCCGAACTGATCGAGCAACACCGCGAGATTGTTCATCGAGCGCGTATGCCCCGCCGCCGCCGCCCGCCGGAACCAGTACTCCGCACCCTCGTAATCGCTGTGATCGTGGTAGAAGTGGGCGAGGTTGTGCATAGCGGTACCGTCACCGCGCTCTGCTGCGCGGCGCAGATACGCCAACGTTCCCGGCGGCAACGGCACAGCTCCCCCTCGGATCTCCCGTACACCTCGTCACGGAAAGTCTATGTGCTGCAAGGAAGATCGGCCACGTCCATTATCGGCACCCCTAAGTCTTTGAGCGCCATAAGGATTCATACCCGACGCATATCCCTGGCAAACTCCGGCGCCACCTGCGGTGCGACGACGAAGGCGCCCACGGACTGACGAGTCCGTGGGCGCCTTCGGTCGAACTGATTACCGCTGGGCGACAGCGGTCGGGGGGATCGGCGCGGGGAGCGCGGTTTCACCCTCGAGGTACTTGTCGACGGCGGCCGCGGCGGCGCGGCCTTCGGCGATGGCCCAGACGATGAGGGACTGGCCGCGACCCATGTCACCGGCGACGAAGACGCCGGGGATGTTCGTGGCCCAGTTCTTGTCGCGCTGGACGTTGCCGCGGCCGTCGTAGCCGACGCCGAGGTCGGTCAGCAGGCCCGGCTTCTGCGGGCCGACGAAGCCCATGGCCAGCAGCACCAGGTCGGCTTCGAGGGTGAAGTCGGTGCCTTCGACCTTCTCGAAACGGCCGTTGACCATCGTGACCTCGTGGGCCTCGAGGCCGGTGACCTTGCCGTCCTTGCCGACGAAACGCTCGGTGTTCACGGAGAACACGCGCTCGCCGCCCTCCTCGTGCGCCGAGGAGACCCGGTACATGAGGGGGTAGGTCGGCCACGGGGTGGAGCCTGCGCGCTCCTCCGGCGGACGGGGCATGATCTCGAACTGGTGCACCGACTCGGCACCGTGGCGGTGCGAGGTGCCGAGGCAGTCGGCGCCGGTGTCGCCACCACCGATGATGACGACCTTCTTGCCCTTCGCGTGGATGGGCGGCAGGCCTTCTTCGTCGGTGATGTCGTCGCCGAGCTGCACGCGGTTGGCCAACGGCAGGAACTCCATCGCCTGGTGGATGCCGTCGAGCTCGCGGCCCGGGATCGGCAGATCGCGGGCGATGGTGGCGCCACCGGCGAGCACGATCGCGTCGAAACGCTCACGCAGCTGCTCGGCGGTGATATCGACGCCCACGTTCACGCCGGTCTTGAAGATGGTGCCTTCGGCTTCCATCTGCGCCAGACGGCGGTCGATGACCGACTTCTCCATCTTGAATTCCGGGATGCCGTAGCGCATCAGGCCGCCGATGCGGTCGTCGCGCTCGAACACGGTAACGGTGTGACCGGCACGCGTGAGCTGCTGCGCGGCGGCCAGACCCGCCGGGCCCGAACCGACGACGGCGATCTTCTTGCCGGTCAGGCGGGTCGGGTACACGGGGGTGACCCAGCCCTCGTCGAAGGCGTTCTCGATGAGTTCGACCTCGACCTGCTTGATGGTCACCGGCTGCTGGTTGATGCCGAGCACGCACGACGCCTCACACGGCGCCGGGCACAGCCGCCCGGTGAACTCCGGGAAGTTGTTGGTGGCGTGCAGCCGGTCGATGCCCTCGCGCCACGAGTCCTTGTACACCAGGTCGTTCCACTCGGGGATCAGGTTCCCGAGCGGACAACCGTTGTGACAGAAGGGGATACCGCAGTCCATGCAGCGGCTGGCCTGCTTCTGCAGGGTCTCGTGAGAGAACTTGTCCTCGTAGACCTCTTTCCAGTCGAGCAGACGCAGCTCGACCGGTCGACGCGCCGGGAGTTCCCGCGAGGTGTGCTTCAGAAATCCTTGTGGGTCAGCCACGAGCCGCCTCCATAATCGCCTCGTCAACGTCCTTGCCGCTCTTCTCGGCTTCGGAGATGGCGAGCAGAACCTTCTTGTATTCGCGGGGCATGACCTTCACGAAGTGGTTCACCTGCTGGGACCAGTCGCTCAGGATGCGTTCGGCCACAGCCGAACCCGTCTCGTCGCGGTGGGTGCTGATGATGTCGCGCAGCCAGGTGAAGTCGTCACCGGAGAGCTGCTCGATCGCATCGGCCTGATCCGGGTTGACGCGCTCGGCGAGCGTGCCCTCCGGGTCGTAGACGAACGCCACACCACCCGACATTCCGGCGCCGAGGTTGCGGCCGGTGCCACCGAGGATGACCACGCGGCCACCGGTCATGTACTCGAGCGCGTGGTCGCCCACACCCTCGACGACCGCGGTGGCGCCGGAGTTACGCACGCCGAAGCGCTCGCCCGCGACACCGTTGATCAGGATGCGGCCGCTGGTGGCGCCGAACATGATCACGTTGCCCGCGATGATGTTGTCCTCGGCGACGAAGCCGGCGGGTGCGTTGAGCGACGGGCGGACCACGATGTGACCACCCGAGAGACCCTTGCCGACATAGTCGTTGGCGTCACCCTGCACGCGCAGCGTGATACCAGCCGGGACGAACGCACCGAAGCTGTTGCCCGCCGAACCGTTGAAGGTGATGTCGATGGTGTTGTCGGGCAGGCCCGCGCCACCGTAGAGCTTGGTCACCTCGTGGCCGAGCATGGTGCCGACCGTGCGGTTCACGTTGGTGATCTTGGTTTCGATCTTCACGGCCTTGCCACGCTCGAGCGCGGGCGCGGCCTGGGCGATCAGCTCGTTGTCCAGCGCCTTGTCCAGACCGTGGTCCTGGGTGCCGGTGCAACGGGTGTCCTGGTTCATGAACGCCGTCTCCGGCATGTCCAGAATCGGGGACAGGTCGAGCTTGGCGGCCTTGAAGTGCTCCTTGGCCTTGGCGGTGTCGAGCAGGTCGACCCGGCCGATGGCCTCGTCGAGCGTGCGGAAGCCCAGCTCGGCGAGCAGCTCACGCACCTCCTCGGCGATGAAGAGCATGAAGTTCTCGACGAACTCCGGCTTGCCGGTGAAACGCTCACGCAGCACCGGGTTCTGGGTGGCGATACCCACCGGGCAGGTGTCGAGGTGGCACACGCGCATCATCACGCAGCCCGAGACGACCAGCGGAGCGGTCGCGAAACCGAACTCCTCGGCGCCGAGCAGCGCGGCGATCATCACGTCGCGGCCGGTCTTCATCTGACCGTCGACCTGGACCACGATGCGGTCGCGCAGGCCGTTGAGCAGCAGGGTCTGCTGGGTCTCGGCCAGGCCGAGCTCCCAGGGTCCACCCGCGTGCTTGAGCGAGGTGAGCGGCGAAGCACCGGTACCGCCGTCGTGGCCCGAGATGAGCACGACGTCGGCGTGCGCCTTGGACACACCGGTGGCGACGGTGCCGACACCCGGCTCCGCGACAAGTTTCACGTGAATCCGAGCCTGCGGGTTCGCGTTCTTCAGGTCGTGGATCAGCTGCGCCAGATCCTCGATCGAGTAGATGTCGTGGTGCGGCGGCGGCGAGATGAGGCCGACGCCCGGCGTGGAGTGACGCACCTCGGCGACCCACGGGTACACCTTGTGCGCGGGCAGCTGGCCGCCCTCACCCGGCTTGGCACCCTGGGCCATCTTGATCTGGATATCGGTGGCGTTGGTCAGGTAGTGCGCGGTGACACCGAAGCGACCCGACGCGACCTGCTTGATCGCCGACCGACGCCAGTCGCCGTTCTCCTCCACCTCGAAGCGAGCGGGGCTCTCGCCGCCCTCACCGGAGTTGGAGCGGGCACCGAGACGGTTCATCGCGATCGCGAGGGTCTCGTGCGACTCGGCCGAGATCGAGCCGTAGCTCATCGCGCCGGTCGAGAACCGCTTCACGATCTCGCGGGCGGACTCGACCTCGTCGATCGAGATCGGCGCGCGCACGCCCTTCTTGAACTTGAACAGACCACGCAGCGCGGCGAGGCGCTCGGACTGATCGTCGACCAGCTTGGTGTACTCCTTGAAGATCGAGTACTGGCCGGTGCGGGTGGCGTGCTGCAGCTTGAACACCGTGTCCGGGTTGAACAGGTGGTACTCGCCCTCGCGCCGCCACTGGTACTCGCCACCCACCTCGAGCTCGCGGTGGGCGCGCTCGTTGCGGTTCTCCAGGAACGCGGTGCGGTGGCGGATGGCCACCTCTTCGGCGATCTCGTCGAGACCGATACCGCCCAGCGGCGAGCGCAGGCCGGTGAAGTATTCGTCGACCAGGTCCTGGGCCAGGCCGATGACCTGGAACAGCTGGGCGCCGTTGTAGGAGGCGAGGGTGGAGATGCCCATCTTCGACATCACCTTGAGCACGCCGTTGCTGGCCGCGGTGCAGTAGTTCGCGACGGCCTTGCGGTAGTCGGCGGCCAGGTCGCCGGTGCTGGCGGGCAGCGAAAGCGAACCGCGCTCGAGCATGTCCTCGATGGACTCGAAGGCCATGTAGGGGTTGATCGCGGCGGCGCCGAAGCCGACGAGGGCGGCCATGTGGTGCACCTCGCGGGCGTCACCGGCCTCCACGACCAGGCCGACCATGGTGCGGGTGCGTTCGCGCACCAGGTGGTGGTGCACCGAGGAGGTGAGCAGCAGCGACGGGATCGGCGCCAGCTTCTCGTTGGACTCGCGGTCCGACAGCACGATGATGCGCGCGCCGCCGTCGATCGCGGCCGAGACCTGGGTGTTGATGGCCTCGAGCGCCCGGCGCAGACCCTCGCCGCCCTCGGCGACCGGGTACAGACCGCGGACCACGACCGAACGCAGCTCGGGGTGGCTGCCGTCGTCGTTGATGTGGACCAGCTTGGCCAGCTCGTCGTTGTCGAGGATCGGCTGCTCGAGCGCGATCTGCTTACACGACTCCGGGCCGGGGTGCAGCAGGTCGGCCTCGGGGCCGATGTTGCGCTTGAGGCTGGTGACGACCTTCTCGCGGATGGCGTCCAGCGGCGGGTTGGTGACCTGCGCGAACAGCTGCGAGAAGTAGTCGAACAGCAGGCGCGACCGGTTCGACAGCACCGCGATCGGGGTATCGGTACCCATCGAGCCGAGCGCCTCACCGCCGGTCTTGGCCATCGGGGTGATGAGCAGGCTCAGGTCCTCGGTGGTGTACCCGAAGATCTGCTGACGGATGAGCACGCGGTCGTGCGACATGTGCACGTGCGGGCGGTCGGGCAGGTCGGCCAGGCGGCTCACGCCCGCGTCCAGCCATTCCTGGTACGGCTCGGCGGCGGCCAGTTCCGACTTGATCTCGGCGTCGGTGACGATGCGGCCCTGCTCGGTGTCGACCAGGAACATCTTGCCCGGCTGCAGGCGGATCTTCTGGACGACGGTCGAGGGGTCGATGTCGAGCACGCCGACCTCGGACGCCAGCACGACCAGGCCGTCCTCGGTGACCCAGATGCGGCCCGGGCGCAGACCGTTGCGGTCGAGCACGGCGCCGATCTTCTTTCCGTCGGAGAAGCAGACCGAGGCCGGTCCGTCCCACGGCTCCATCAGCATCGAGTGGTACTCGTAGAACGCCCGCAGCGCGGGGTCCATGTTCTCGTTGCGCTCCCACGCCTCGGGGATCATCATCATGATCGCGTGGTGCAGGTCGCGCCCGCCCAGGTGCAGCAGTTCGAGCACCTCGTCGAAGCGGGCGGTGTCGCTCGCGCCGGGGGTACAGACGGGGAAGATCTTGTTCAGGCGGTTGTTGCCCGCCTCGTCCTTGCCGAACACGTCCGAACGCAGCAGCGCCTCACGCGCGCGCATCCAGTTCTCGTTACCGGTGACGGTGTTGATCTCACCGTTGTGGGCGACCCGGCGGAACGGGTGCGCCAGCGGCCACGAGGGGAAGGTGTTGGTGGAGAAGCGCGAGTGCACGATGCCGATGGCCGACTCGACGCGCTCATCCTGTAAGTCCAGGTAGAACGCGCGTAGCTGCGGCGTGGTGAACATGCCCTTGTAGATGAAGGTCTCGCCGGACAGGCTCGGGAAATACACCGACTCCTTGCCGACGGCGCCCTCGCCGGGACCCGCGTTGCCGAGCTCGTGCTCGATGCGCTTGCGGATCACGTAGGCGCGACGTTCCAGGTCCATGCCCGAGAGCTGCTCGGCCGAGTTCTTGGGCGAGCCGATGAACAGCTGACGGAAGGTCGGCATGGCATCGCGGGCCAGCGCGCCGAGCGAGGACTCGTCGATCGGCACCGCGCGCCAGCCGAGTACGGCCATGCCCTCTTCGGCGACGATCTTCTCGACGCCGTAGGCGGCACGCGCGGCTTCGCGGCGGGCCTGCGGGAGGAAGGCGATACCGGTGGCGTAGGAGCCTGCCTCGGGCAACTCGAAGTCCACAACCGCGCGGAAGAACTTGTCCGGGAGCTGGATCAGGATGCCCGCGCCGTCGCCGGAGTTCGGCTCGGCGCCTGCGGCACCTCGGTGCTCCAGGTTCAGCAGTGCCGTGATGGCCTTGTCGACGATGTCTCGACTGCGTCGTCCGTGCATGTCGGCGACGAATGCGACGCCGCAGGCGTCGTGCTCGTATGCCGGATCGTAGAGCCCGGTGACACCGGGTGACCTGTGGCCAGGAAGTTGCGTCATGCCTCTGCCTTCAAGAAAGTCGGCTGTCGATGATCGGCCACCCAGCAAGCTGAGCGTGGACCCTTCGTCGTTTCGCCTCCGTCAAGACTGCGTCCGTACGATCCGAAACCAGCGGCGATGATGGTTTGCGGCGTGCAGTCACGTCTCCAGTTGTCCACCCGCTTCGTTGACGTAGTGGGGGTGCTCAGAGGTAACGGGACGCTTACCTGTCCCTTACCTCCGCGCGGGGTTTCACCCGCTACTCTTGGCCCGGTTTCACCGGACCCCGAGCAGGTGGTTGTGCCGAACAAGGGTGCGTTCGGCGTAAGAGCAAACGATAAGTCAGACCGCAGACCCAACCAACTAAGGTTGGGCTTAGTAACCCTGTCTAGCTGGGGTTTGTAACGCCAGCCCGTATCGTCACGCGCGTCGTCCAGTGTAAAGCAGGGCGGGGGCCGGATCGATCCCGCAGAACCGGCGCCGACCTGCGCGAACACCGTCGACGGGCGAGCCGGAACCGGCCGGAGGTGTGTGACCTTCGACCGAACTCAGCTGCATCGCAGCAGGATTCCCCAGCAAAGCGCAGGTCAAACCTATGGTTTCCCGCTAACCAGGGCCACCGACGGTGAGATATTCCCGACAGCGCCCCGACATGCCCTGGTAGTCAGCCAACCGTACGGTCTGCAAGTGAGACGCTCTTCACAGCACATATCCAGCTAACGCGCGGCAGTGTCGTTCGCCACAGGACGGCCCCGAAGCGGCCACCGATGCGGCTCGCCGGGACCGACACGCCGAGGTCGGCGGCCCGCGCCGCTACCGCCGCGATGCCGGGAGTTCGGATCTGTGAGGCTGACCACAAATACCGCTTCGCCGCTCGGTGTGGCGGCGCCGGGCCTGTCACGCTGACACCACGAATCCATGACAGTTTCGCCACGCGAAAGAACCGGGGAGAAGGTATGACCGGCACACTCGCCTGGCTCGGCGGCGGCCTCGTCACGCCTTCGCGCGACCACAACGGGCCCGACAACGCCGGATATGTCGTCACCGGCGCCGCGGTGGCGCTGTTCGCCGTGGTCGCGGGACTGGTCACCGCCGTCGCGCTCGCCGCGGCCGACGGGATCGGGTTCTTCTTCGTCGCCGTGCTCGCGCTGCTCGCCGCCGTGGCGGCCGGTGCGATCGGGCGGGCGCTTGCCACCAGGAACACCACCGACGACCGGCGCGGCACCGCCGCACGCGTGGGGGTCGGCGTGCTGGCCGGGGTGTTCGTGGCCGAGCTGGCCACCACCGTGCTGCTCGGCGGGACCGTCGACCGCGAGCTTGACGTGCGCGCCCACGCCGACGCCGAACAGGCGCCTGCTGTCGTCACCGCGCGCGCCGAGTACGACCTCGCCGTCGCCGACCGCACCGCGCTCGACGCGTCCATCGCGACCGCGCAGGCCGATATCGACCGCAACCTGGTGATCGCGCGCTGCGAGTTCAATCCGACCCCGCAGTGCCCGCAGACCCGCATCACCGGTGTTCCCGGTCGTGGACCCGAGGCCCAGACCGCCAACGAGATGCTCGACGACGCCCGCAAGCAGCTCGCCGCCGCACAGGCCCGCACCGACGGCCTCGACCAGCGCGTACGCGCCGAAACGGCCGAGCTGGCCGCCGCCCGCGCCGACGCCTTCGCCGAGGGCGATCGCGGGATCGGCGCCCGCTGGCTGGCCATGAACGGCTACACCGCCGATCACCTCGGCGGCGCCGCGCTTCGCCTGCTGATGCTCGTCGCGGGAATCGCGCTGGCGTTGTTGCCGCTGCTGCTGCGCTGGTGGCGTGGGGAGACCGCGCTGGACCGCAAGGTCGCCGCCGACGAGATCGCCGACCGGGCCGAACGCGCCGCCGACGCCGCCATCGCGGTGAAACAAGCCGAGGTGCGCACCGAGACGGCGGTGCTGCGGGCCGACCAGGAACTCGACTCGCAACGGCTGGCCATCGAGGCCGACGGCGTGATCGATCGAGAACGTCAGCGAACCAGGATCATCGCCGCGATCGGCGGTTTCGAGCTCGGGTACACCGAGCCGCATCGAAAGGACGAGTCCGTGGCTCTGGAACCGACTTCGCAGCAGCAGCTGCCCGCCGGATACCTCCCGCACGCCCTGCCGCACGGCCAGGCCGGTGCGCTGGTACCCGCCGAGCAGGCACCGCCGCAGGCGCCGACCGGGGGCGGACTCGAGCTGCCGATCATCGGGACCGTGCCGTTCACCGACACCGCCGCGCGCTGGATCCGGCCACTCGTCCCGTCGTTCGTGGCCAATGCCATCGACTCGGCCACGCATCCGCTGCGGACGGCGCGACAGGCGTTCGAAGAGGTCGAGGAGGTGACCTTCACGCTGCGCCGCAGCCGGAAGGTGACCGTCGATACCCAGGACTCGCAGCAGCAGTTCCAGCACGCACCGCAGCAGCAGTTCCAGCAGGCGCCCGGGCAGCAGGGTTACCTGCCCGCGGGTTATCCACCGCCGCAGTACAACCCGTACGCGCAGCAGATCGCGTCGAATGTGGTGGACGCGCCCGGCCGGAACTACCACCCGGATCCGCGGCAGTACCCTGGGCAGCCGAGCTACACCGCATTGCCCGCAGGACAGGGCACGGCGCTGCCCGCCGCCGGGCAGGGTGAACTGGCCGGGTCGGACGCGCAGGAGCTGCCGGGTGGCCGACAGCGTCAGCTGCCGCCTGCTCGATAGCTCAGTGGACATCTGTTCACTGGGCGTCAGCGGTGATCGATCGCACCGACGACCTCCGGGTGCGCACGACAAAACGCGCGACCATCAGTTGTTATACGTACCGGATTCGCCGGTGACCTAGCTAACAAGGTCGCCTGTTCAGGGTGATTCGGTTTACAGTTCGAGTGTGATCAGCGACGTACGCTCCGGGACGTCTTCGCCCTGGGGTTCGCCCCTGCTCGGTCCCGCCGAGGAGAAGGCGGCCATGCGCCGGGTGCGGGTGCAGTTGCTGCTCACCGCTCCCCTGCTCATCGCCAACCTCATCGGCATCGCGATGACGATCGTGCTCGCGGGATTCGTGCTGCCGGGGCCGAGCATGTTCACCGGGCGGCTGCTGCTGGTGAACGCGGTCTTCACGCCGCTGTGCGCGGTGGCCGCGCTCGCGATCGGCACGGTGTGGGGAACCGTCGCCGGGCTGCGAACCATGCGCTGGGCCACCGACCCCGAGCACGTGCCGACACCGGCCGAACAGCGCGTCACCGTCTCGGCACCGCGCTGGATGGTGCTGCAGCAGGCGATGCTGTGGACCCTGGCGCTCATCGTGCTCACCGTCGTGTACGGCGTGATCGAGCCGGGGCTCATCCCCAAACTCATCCTCGCCATCGGGTCGGCCGCGATCGTGGTGTGCGCCAACAGCTATCTGATCGTCGAATTCGCGCTGCGGCCCGTCACCGCGCGGGTGCTGCAAGCCGATCCGCAACGCCGGCGCGGCATCGGCGTGTTCGGCCGCACCATGCTGTCGTGGCTCGTCGGTGTCGGTGTGCCGGTGGCGCTGGCGATGGTCGTCGCCATCTGGGCACTCGCCGATCCCCAGGTGAGCAAGGCGCGCCTGGCCGTGTGCGTGCTCAGTCTCGGCGGCTCGGCGCTGCTGTTCGGCATGCTGCTGATGGCGCAGGTCGTCGCCGCGACGGTCGCGCCGATCCGTGGCGTACGCCAGGCGTTGCGCCGGGTGGAGAACGGCGACCTCGACGCCGAGATCGCGCTCTACGACGGCACCGAACTCGGTGAGCTGCAGAGCGGGTTCAACCACATGGTCCACGGCCTGCGTGAACGCGCCATGATCGAGGACCTGTTCGGAAAACACGTCGGCCACGATGTCGCCATGGCCGCCATCGCCTCACGCCCCGTCCTCGGCGGGACCGAAACCGAGGCCGCCGCCCTGTTCATCGACATCATCGGCTCCACGACCATGGCCGCCACCCTTCCCGCGCCCGAGATCGTCGGCATCCTCAACCGCTTCTTCGACATCGTCGTCGACGAGGTGGAACGCCACGGCGGTCTGCTCAACAAGTTCGAAGGCGACGCCGCCCTCGCCATCTTCGGCACTCCCGCGCCGCTGGAAGACGCGGCGGGCGAGGCCCTTTCGTGTGCCCGCGCCATCCAGCGCCGCCTGCGCGACACCTCCGACCTGGACGCGGGCATCGGCGTCGCCGCCGGGCGCGTGGTCGCGGGCAATGTGGGCACCCACAACCGCTACGAGTTCACCGTCATCGGCGATGCGGTCAACGAGGCGGCCCGCCTGTGCGAACTGTCCAAGCAGTACGAACAACGCCTGCTCACCTCCGCAACCACCCTCACCAAGTCCGCGCCGACCGAAGCGAACCACTGGACCCTCGGCGAGCAGGTCACGCTGCGTGGCCGCCTCGAACCCACCCACCTCGCCCTTCCGCACACTCCGTGAACCCACTCCCCCGACCCGGCCCCGCTAGACTCGGGCCGTGCGCCCCGCCGTGACCACGGTCGGCGCCGTCGGGGCGGGCATCGATCCGGCACAAACGCCGACGGTCCCGATCCGCCCCCTGCGATTTCGCGAACTGCTCGACGAGCCGTTCGCCCTGATCCAAGCCCATATCCGGCCGCTGGCCGCGCTCGCGGGGGCAACGCTCACCCTCGCCGTACTCGGTGTACTCGGCATCACCGGCGTGGTCTCGCACCTCACCGACGGCTCCGACGCGGGTACCGCGTGGGCGGTGGTGCTGGCAACGGCCGCGTTCGGGTGGTTGTCGCGGTTGGTGTTGCGTGATGTGACCGTTGCCCTCGTGCTGGCCGACTTCTCCGGCGCCCGCATCAACCTGCGGTCCGGCCTTCGGACTGCCGCACACCACGGCGGGCCGCTCGTGCTCGCGCAGATCATGTTCTCGCTCATCGGAATCGGCGTGTTGGCGGTCGGCAGCCTGCTCGTCATCACCTATCCGCTCGCCCTGATCTGGCTGTCGAATCTGCGTGCCCGCCGATTCGTCACCGAACCCGCGATCATCGCCGAGAACGCCGGCTACCGGCAGGCGGTTGCCCGCTCGAAAGACTTGGTGGAGGGCGCGAACTGGAGCATCGGCGGTCTCTGGCTCACCCAGCGGGTGCTGTTCGCCGTGCTCGCGGTGCCCGCCTTCGGCATCCCCTTCTTTCTGTCGGACTTCTCCGGCACCCACCGATGGGCCTTCATCACGCTGGTCGTCGGTGGCCTGCTGCTGGTGGTGACGGTCGCCGAGATCGTCGAATCAACCAGCCGGGTGCTCTGCTATATCGACCGCCGCTGCGTCCGCGAAGGGCTCGACATCCGCATTCCGGGTGAGAACCGATGAACGACAACCAGATCGGTCCCCCGCCCCCGCCCCGGCTCGGCCCGGCCGCCGACCATCGCGCCGAAGCCGAGAACGCCGCGGGCCGCCGCGATTTCGACCGTGCCGTACGGGAACGCTTCCGTGCGGTCCTGCGTGGACTGGAACAGAACGGCAGCCTGCCGGTGCGCCGCTCACGCACCGCGCAGGAAACCGCCGACGACGCGACCCTCACCCTCCCACCCGAACAGTCCGCCGAATTACATCCGGCGGCAAGTACTTTCGACGAGGTCGTCTACGGCGGCCGCCGCGCCACCGAGGACGAATACCGCCACCTCGAATACGCCGACCGCTATTCCCAGCACGCGCCACCGCCTGCCGCCGAGCCGGTCGACATCGAGATCGTCGACACCGAACCCGCACCGCGCCGACAACTTCCACCGCTTCCGGCGATCCTGCGCAACCCACGGTTCTGGGCGGTCCTCGCGGGCATTCTGTTCCTCGGCGTGCTCCTGTACGCGGGCCTGCAATCCTGCGGCGCGCCCAACGCACCGACCCCGCCCGACCCGCCACCGAACATCGACAGCCCACCGGACCGGCCCGACGACCTCCCCGATCCCGCGGGCAGCGACTCGATCTTCAGCACCCTCCCGGGCTGGCTGGCCTACGGCGGCCTGCAACTGCTCATCGCCTTCGCCGTCGTGGTGTGGTGGCGGGCCCGCAGGCGCGGCGCACTCGTCGGCGAACCGCGCCCGGTGGAGGTGGCCGCCAACGAACTGCTCGCCGGCCAGGCCGGGCTGTACCGCCGCTCGGGCGACGTGGCCTACGTCGCCCACATCCTGCGCTCGGCGACCCTGCGCCGAATCCGACCACGCCTCGGCACACCAACCGACGACCAACTCGTCGCGACCGTCGCCACCCGCCTCGGCACCCCAGCCCCCCAGATCGGCACCGTACTGTTCGGCCCGGTGCCCGACGAATCAACCCTCTACCACGTTGCCGCACACCTCGAATGGATCGAGACGGAGCTCGGATGACCGACAACACTGTCCTGCAGAAGACGCCGACCGCGGCCGAGGCCGGGGCGGCGTTGGCCGCCTTGCGTACCGAGATCGGGAAGGCGGTGGTCGGTAACGATCAGGCCGTGCTGTATCTGGTGCTCGCGCTGCTGTGCCGGGGGCATGTGCTGCTGGAAGGTGTGCCGGGCGTGGCCAAGACGCTGCTGGTGCGTGCGCTGGCCACCTCGCTCGACCTCGAGCATGCCCGGGTGCAGTTCACGCCGGACCTGATGCCGGGTGATGTCACCGGGTCGCAGATCTACGACCCGCATTCGGCCGAGTTCACCTTCCGGCAGGGGCCGGTGTTCACCAACCTGCTGCTGGCCGACGAGATCAACCGCACCCCACCGAAAACGCAGTCCTCGCTGCTGGAATCGATGGAGGAGCGCCAGGTTTCGGTCGACGGGCAGCCCCGGCCGCTGCCCGACCCGTTCGTGGTGATCGCCACCCAGAACCCGATCGAGCAGGAAGGCACCTATCCGCTGCCCGAGGCGCAGCTCGACCGGTTCCTGTTCAAGGTCGACATCCGGCTGCCCGAACGCGACGACGAGTTCCGCATCCTGCAGCGCCACGCCAACGGCTTCGACCCACGCGACCTCGGTGCGGCGGGATTGCGCCCGGTCGCCGGGCCCGCGCACATCGCGGCCGCGCGGGCCGCGGTGGGCCAGGTGACGGTGAGTCCCGAGGTACTCGCCTACATCGTCGACCTGTGCCGGGCCACCCGGTCCTCGCCCGCCGTCGCGCACGGTGCGTCGACCCGTGGCGCCACCGCGCTGCTCGCCGCAGCCCGCGCCTTCGCCTGGCTGAACGGACGCGGGTACGTGACCCCCGACGATGTGAAAACCGTTGCGGTTCCGGTGCTTCGGCACCGTCTGCAGTTGCGTCCGGAGGCCGAGTTGGACGGGGTGAGCGCCGAGGGTGTGCTCGCGTCGTTGCTCGGCTCGGTGCCGGTTCCGGTGTAACGGTGGTCGTCACAGGCCGGTTCGCGCTCCTCGCAACGATGGCGGGTGCGCTGGTGATGTTCGCCGTTCCGTCGTTCGGTGGTGTGCTCGGCGCGAGTTCGCTGCTGCTCGTCGTCCTGCTGATCGATGTCGCGCTGGCCGCCCGCCCGAACACACTGACCGTGACGCGCGAACCGTTGACCGTCGTCCGGCTGGGCCGGGAGACGGAAGTCGGACTCGCCGTGACCAATACGGGGACCACCGCGGTTCGCGGGCTGCTCTGGGATGCGTGGCCCGAGAGTGCGCGCGCCGAATACCGTACGCGCCGCCTGGCTTTGGCAGCGAACACCCGGATCCGGTTCCGCACCAAGCTGAATCCGGTATATCGCGGTGACCGGGTGGCGGGTCCGGTGACACTGCGCCTGCTCGGACCACTCGGCATGGCCGGGCGGCAGACTCGCGTCGACGCGCCCGCCCGCGTCCGCGCGCTGCCCGCCTTCCGCAGCGAACGCCTGCTGCGGTCGAAGGTGAAGCGGCTGCATCACCTCGAGGGCCGCAATGTCGCCAATACCCGTGGTCAGGGCACCGAATTCGATTCGTTCCGGGAGTACGTGGCAGGCGACGACGTGCGAAGCATCGACTGGCGGGCCACCGCGCGCGCCACCGATGTGCTCGTGCGCACCTGGCGGCCCGAACGCAACCGGCACATGCTGATGGTGCTCGACACCGGCCGGGTCAGCGCGGGCCGGGTGGGCGACGGCACCAGGCTGGACTGCGCGATCGAGGCCGCCCTGCTGCTCGGCGGGCTGGCCGGCGCGGCGGGCGACACCGTCGACCTGCTGGCCTACGACCGCACGGTGCGTGCGGAGGTGACCGGCGCCGGTGGTGCGGGCCTGCCGATGAAACTTATGCACACCCTTGCCGGGGTCACGCCGCAGCTTGTGGATACCGACACCGACGGCCTGGTTCGCACCGTGCTCGCCCGGGTGCGCAGGCGGGCGCTGATCGTGTGGTTCACCAGTCTGGACGGTCCGACGGTCACCGAACACCTGCTGCCCGCACTGCCGACGCTCACCCGACGGCACCGGGTGCTCATCGTCTCGGTGACCGACCCCGACATCGCCGCCGCCGCTCGCGACCGGGAAACCGCCGATGCCGTCTACACCTCGGCCGCAGCCGAGACCGTGCTGGCCGAGCGCGCGGTGGTGCGGGAATCCTTGCGCAGGCGCGGGGTCGCGGTGGTCACCGCCGCACCGGATCAGCTGCCCGAGGCACTGGCCGACGAGTATCTGGAGCTCAAGCGGTCCGGTTCGCTCTGAGTTGTGGACAGCCGGAGTTTCCACCGGCACTCACAGTTCATGCACCGATTCACCAACAGGTTGTCCACAGGATGGGCCTGTGGACAACTTCTCAGCGCAGCGAAAGCTGCTGGCGCCGAGACAGAATCGCGCCGATCACGTGGTACGGGGGATAACCCGCGGGCACCTGGGTGCGGACCGCCGCGCACATCGACTCGGCCAGCTTCGTCCCCAGGTGGTGCTGGGCGGCCGGTGTCAGGGTGCGCAACCTGGTGAGGTACTGCCGTGCGGCCGTCGCGAGGTCGTCGGACAGGCCGGTCGGGTCGAGCTGCGCGGCCCAGCCGGTGAGCCACGGGGGTGCGGCCGCCAGCGCGGGCCGGGGAAGCTGCTGACGGGTGTGCACAACCACCGTGCCCGCGAGCACGTCACCCACGCGCCTGCCCTCGCGTGAGCACAGCGAGGTGATCACCGCGACCGCGCCGAAGCCACCGAGCATCCAGAAGTCGACGATCGCCCCCGCCAGCCCACGGGTGAGCGCGTGCCGGAAATCGGTCGGGCCCGCATCGGCGCGAACGACCCGCAGCCCGAACGCCATCTTCCCCAGGGAGCGTCCGCGCGTGAGGGTTTCGCTGCACACCGGATAACCGACCAGCACGGTCACGATGGTGACCACCGCGAGCACCGACATCCACGCCTCGTCGGCGGCGCTCCACAACAGCAGCAGCATCCCGGCGTAGAACAGGCAGAAGGCCAGCGTCAGCTGCAGCATCAGGTCGAGCAGGAAAGCGCCCGCACGGCTGGGGATACGCGCGATGGGAAGTTCGAGCGCCACCGCTTCGCCGGTGGTGAATTCGGCCATGTGGCTAGCATTCCCGATATGGACACCGATGCCTACAGCTGGGCGCGTCAACGGTCGTGGTATCGGCTGGATCAGCTGGTCCGTCAGCGCAGGCTCACCGGGGCCGAGGCCGACGAACTGATCGCCCTGTACCGCTCGGCGTCCCAGCAGCTGGCCAAGCTGCAGGGTCATCGGGCCGATCCCGAGGTGCTCGCCGGGCTCAGCGCGCTGCTCGCCCGCGCGCGTGGGCGCGTGCTCGCGGCGCGCTCCCAGCCGTGGCGCGAGATGGGCCGATTCTTCACCAGGGGCTTTCCGGCGACTGTGTACAGAGCGTGGCCGTGGTGGTTGGGGACAACCGCGATCTTCCTGCTCGTCAGCACGGTGATCGCGGTGCTTGTGGACAACTCGGCGGGCGCCCGCGAAGCCCTGGGGATTCCCGAGGGCGATCACTCGATCATCACCGGACCTGGGGGTTCGTTCGAGACCTACTACTCCGAACACCCCAACGACGCCTTCGCCGCCAAGGTGTGGACCCACAATTCCTGGGTCTCGGCGATCGCCTTGTTCACCGGCGTACTGATTCTCCCGGCTGTGTATGCCCTGTTCATGAACGCGCTGAATCTGGGGATAACCGGTGGATTGATGGCCGACGCCGACCGGCTCGACTCGTTCTTCGGTTTCATCCTTCCGCACGGAACGCTCGAGCTCACGGCGCTGTTCGTGGCGGGCGGTGTCGGCTTGAAGCTCGGCTGGACGCTGGTCGATCCCGGTCGGTCGAGCCGGGCCGCCGCGATGGCACGGCAGGGCCGGGCGACTGCCACGGTCGCGCTCGGTCTGGTCGCGGTGCTGCTGGTGTGTGGATTGCTCGAGGGATTCGTGACGCCCAGCGGCCTGCCCGCGCCCGTGCGCATCGCTCTCGGCTTCCTGGCCGAAGGATTGTTCCTCGCCTATGTGTTCGTGGTGGGCCGCCGGGTCGCCGAAGAACAGGACGCCGCTTCCGCGCTCCCCGAGGCCATGCCCGATCCGGCCTTGCGATGGCTGCCGAAGGCTCCCGCGCGGGCGTGATCACGCATCTGCACGTGCATTTGTGCGGCAGGCAACTCCGAGCACACCTCGGCTGTGAGCCCACTGGGCAATCGACAGCTACGTGAGGTTACGAGTTGGTGAACTCCCCCGATTTGAGTTCCGCTGGCCGCAGCGAGTCGAGCTCGAGCTGCGGCCAGCGTTGCCGTTAACTGTACACAATCGTTATGCCCATGCAACCCCCTACGCGCAGGTTAGGGGTATCGAGTGCGGGTCTGCGAAGACCTGTGAAGCGCCCGCTCTCCACAACTACAGCTAACTCCTGGCGCTTCGCCGGGAAGGCAATTGCACACACCGGGAATTCACCTTCGGCAAACCTGGGACCATGAGTCCCATGCGTTCGATGGCGCGGTCAAGGGAATATTGCTACCCATTGCCCACACCCCCGACCACGCCCCGCGCATAGCCGATAACCTGCGACAACAGCAACCGGATTTCGGTTTGCGCGATACGTGGCGCCTTAAAAGAAACCTTAAGTTTGTTTACAAGGCTGCAAACATGATCAACAACTAGCAATCAGGTCGAATCACCTGCCATGCAGCTACTTACTGCGCGGCTGACAAGTTGCGCAGCGGCTCCCGAACGGCTCGAGACGGGCAGTGAAACAGCTGGAAGACAGCCGGATTACCGCGCTGTGATCTTCGCCTCACCGCCCCGGAATAGCGAAGCCCTACGATGACGACATGACCGGGGTCAATGACCGTTTGCTCACCATCGTTGCCGGCCAGCTCGGTAATCCACACGGACCACTCGGCAAGGTGGTGGCCTTGCTCCTCAATCGGGGGAACAAGCGCGCCATCGCGGGCGCCGTCGACGGCGCCGCCCCTGCCGCGGGCGCGGATGTGGCCGATATCGGCTTCGGCGGCGGCGCGGGCTTGGCGATGCTGCTGGAGCGAGTCGGCCCGGACGGCGTGGTGCACGGCATCGAACCCTCGCCCGACATGCTCGCCCGCGCCCGTGGCACCTACGCCATGGAGGTGGCCGAGGATCGGCTCGTGCTCGCCGAGGGCACCCTCGCCGCCTTGCCGCTGCCCGATGCGAGCCTGGACGCGGCGATCACGGTGAACACCGTCTACTTCCTCGACGACCTACCCGCCGCGTGCGCCGAACTCGATCGCGTGCTCCGGCCCGGCGGCACGGCCGTGATCGGCATCGGCGATCCGGACGGTATGGCCCGGATGCCCTTCACCCCTTATGGATTCACGCTGCGCCCGGTGGCCGAGGTGACGGGCGCGCTCACCGGTGCCGGCTTCACGGTCGAACAGCGCACCCTGCCCGGCCCGCCGTTCCCCTTCCACCTACTCGTCGCGCGCAAGGGGTGAGCGTCGCCGGAAACGACAAAAGGCCCGATCCCGAGGGATCGAGCCTTCTGCTCTCTGTGGGCGAAGGGGGACTTGAACCCCCACGTCCTTACGGACACTGGCACCTGAAGCCAGCGCGTCTGCCATTCCGCCACTCGCCCGAGCGACTCGAAAAATCTAACATGCTCGCCACCCGAAAATAAAATCGGGCCCCTGACCTGCGGTGATGTGAACCTGCACAGCTCGGGAACCGGGGCGCTGCGCCGGGAGTTACCTGGTAGGAGGATCGTGGATATCATGCAAGGAACGTGGTCGGGTTCGGACACGCCGTAAAGGGCACTCCGACAGGACGGACACGCGCACCGAAGGGAGGGCTGTGATGGGCATCGTGTCGAGATTCGAACGTCGCTTACAGAGCGCCGTCGGTGACGTGTTCGCGAGGGTGTTCGGCGGCAGCGTCGTTCCCCAGGAGGTAGAGGCCGCGCTGCAGCGCGAAGCCGCAGATCGGATCCAGGATCTGGAGGGCGGGCATCAGCTCGCACCCAACAGTTATGTGATCACGATCAACGAATCAGATTTCGGGAAACTCGACGCAGATCACGACCTGACGACCAAGGCGTTCGCCAAACATCTGCAGGATTACATCCGCGAGCAGGGCTGGCAGACCTACGGCGAAGTGCACGTGGCGTTCGAGGCATCACCTACGCTGCACACCGGAATGTTCAGAGCGAGCGGCCGCGTCGACCCCGACGCCGGTCGCGGGACCGTCCCACCTCGCCCCGGACCGCCACAACGACCCGCACACCCGCAACCAGGAGCTGGCCCCATGACGCACAACTCAGGCTACGAGCCAAGCCGAGAGCCCGCGGAGTCCGATCCACGCAACCGCGGGTACGCACCGCCGCCCGCCGCGCCTGGGGCTCCCTATCCGCCTGCCGACGACTACGGCCGCGGTGGCTACGGCGCGCCCGAGGGTCAGCCCGGCTACGACCCCGCCTACGGCCAGCAGGGCGGCGAGTACCACAACGGGTACGACCAGGCCCCGCAGCCGGGCTACGGTCAGCCCGGGTACGGCCAGCAGGGCTATGCCGAGCCCGGTTACGACCAGCAGGGCGGGTACGGCCAGCAGGCCTACAGCCAGCAGGGTGGTTACGGCCAGCCCGGTTACGCCGAGCCGGGTTACGACCAGCAGGGTGGGTACGGTCAGCAGGGTTACGCCGATCCGCAGCAGGCCTACGGCCAGCAGCCCGGGTACGGCCAGCAGGGTTACGCCGAACCCGGTTACGACCAGCAGGGCGGCTACGGCCAGAACGGTTACGCCGAGCCCGGCTACGGTCAGTCCTCCGGTTACGGCGCCCAGGCGGCCGGTTACGCCGAGCCCGCTTACGAGGAGCCCGCCGGTTACGGCCAGCAGGGTGGGTACGCCCAGCCGCAAGCCGGTTACGGCCAGCCCGCGGGTGGTTACGGTGCCCCGGCCCAGTCCAGCTACTCGGCCACGCTGCAGCTCGACGACGGCAGCGGCCGCACCTACCAGCTGCGTGAGGGTTCCAACATCATCGGCCGCGGCCAGGACGCGCACTTCCGGCTGCCCGACACCGGTGTGTCGCGCCGCCACATCGAGGTCCGCTGGGACGGTCAGACCGCCATGCTCTCCGACCTGGGTTCCACCAACGGCACGCTGGTCAACGGCTCGCCGGTACAGGACTGGCAGCTCGCCGACGGTGACGTCATCCGGGCCGGACATTCCGAGATCCTGATCAGGATCGTCTGATCCCGTAAGCTGCGCGGTGCAGGTCACGTGTCGACGCCGTCGGCCCTATGATGCTGCCATCACACGCACGGCCCCGACCTCGGGGCCCGCAAGCCAGCACGCTGGTGGGGGTCACTTCGTCCCCTGCCGTACCGACGTACCCGGGCGAACAGGAGGTGGAACGCCGTGCAGGGATTGATCCTGCAATTGACCCGCGCGGGGTTCCTGCTGCTGCTCTGGTTGTTCGTCTGGGCCGTTCTGCGGACCTTGCGCAGCGATATCTACGCGGCATCCGGCATCCGGATACAGCCGAGGGCCGCACGCGGAGCGCGTGGTTCCATCGGTCTGCCATCCCTGAGCCGAGGCCAGAAGGGCGCCAAGTATCTAGTGGTGACTCATGGTTCACTAGCCGGCACTCGGATCACACTCGGCACGCAGCCGGTCCTCATCGGCCGCGCCGACGATTCGACGCTGGTACTCACCGACGACTACGCCTCGACCAGGCACGCGCGACTGTCTCAGCGTGGTGACGACTGGTACGTGGAAGACCTCGGTTCCACCAACGGCACGTATCTCGACCGCGCGAAAGTCACCACCGCCGTCCGTGTTCCGCTCGGCACTCCTGTCCGGGTCGGCAAAACAGTGATCGAGCTGCGATCGTGACACTTGTTCTGCGCTACACCGCGCGAAGCGACCGCGGACTCGTCCGGGGCAACAACGAGGATTCGGTCTACGCGGGCGCTCGCCTGCTAGCCCTCGCCGACGGTATGGGTGGACACGCCGCCGGTGAAGTCGCCTCCCAGTTGATGATCGCCGCGCTGGCGCATCTCGACGACGACGAACCCGGCGAGGACATCCTCGGCAAGCTCGACCGCGCCACCCGTTCCGGCAATGCCGCCATCGCCGACCACGTCGAGGCCGAACCCGAACTCGACGGCATGGGCACCACGCTCACCGCCATCCTGTTCGCGGGCCGCAAGCTCGGCATGGTGCACATCGGCGACTCGCGCGCCTACATGCTGCGCGACGGCGAACTCACCCAGATCACCCGCGACGACACCTTCGTGCAGTCGCTGGTCGACGAGGGCCGCATCACGCCCGAGCAGGCGCACACCCACCCGCAGCGTTCGCTCATCATGCGTGCCCTCACCGGCAACGAGATCGAGCCGACGCTGATCATGCGTGAAGCCCGCGCCGGTGACCGGTATCTGCTGTGCTCCGACGGACTTTCGGACGTGGTGAGCGACGAGACCATCGGCAACACCATGCGCGAGGGCAATACCGACGAGTGCGCCGACCGGCTCATCGAATTGGCTCTGCGCTCGGGCGGTCCCGACAACGTCACCGTTGTCGTCGCCGATGTGATCGACCTCGACTACGGGCAGAGTCATCCGATCGTCGCCGGTGCCGCCTCTACCGAGGAGGAGGAAGACGCGCCGCCGCCGAACACCGCGGCCGGCCGCGCCGCCGCCATGCGTCCACCGCGTGCCCAGCCGCGCCGCGCCGCCGCCGCTCCTCCGCCGCCGGAGACCAAGTCGCACAAGCTGCGCTGGCTGCTGCTGTCGGTGGCCTTGATCGTGGCCGTCGCGGTGGGACTCGTGGTGGGCTACAAGATGATTCGCAGCAACTACTACGTGGGCGCCGACAACGATCAGGTGGTCGTGATGCGCGGCCTGCCCGGTTCGATCCTCGGCTACGCCATCCACGACGTGGAGCTCACCGCCTGCGTGAACAGCAAGAACGAGATCACGCTCCTCGAGGTCGGCGCCACCGCCCCCAACGGCTGCAAGAAGCTGATGGTCAGCGATCTCAAGCAGACCGGCCGCGACCAGGTGGAGCGCAGCTTGCCGCCGGATTCGCTGGCCCAGGCCCGCGAGAGCATGCGCCGGCTCACCGGCGAGGTGCTCGACCCGTGCCCCAAGAAGGAATCGGTGCCGCAGCCGGGTGTGCTGCCCACCGAGGTTCCGCCTGCCACCCCGGCGCCCGCGCCCGGCCCGGGTGACCAGCCCGCCACGGCGACACCGACGCCTGCACCGACCACTACGCCCGCCCCGACACCTTCCCCGCAGATCTCAGGGGAGAACTGCCGGGTGACGGACTGATGTCCGCACCGGCACCACCGTCGGCGGGGGCTTTCCCGAGTCCCCCAGGCGGATTCGCGCCCGCACCGCCGCCCTCGACGCGGCGGAACCAGGAGCTGTTGCTGCTGGCGGGCGCGGCGGGTATCACGACGGTGTCGTTGTTCATCGTCGAGGCGAGCCAGGAACAGTCGATCACCTGGGACATCGCCAAGTACGGTGTGGCGTTCCTCGCGCTGTTCGGGGTGGCGCACCTGGCGGTTCGCCGGTTCGCGCCGTTCGCCGACCCACTACTGCTACCGATCGTGGCGCTGCTCAACGGTCTCGGTCTCGTCCTGATTCACCGCCTCGACCTCGCCGACGCGCAGCAGGCGGCATACGACTCGAGCCCCATCCCGTCCCCGGACGCCAACCAGCAGATCATGTGGACCGGCCTGGGCATCGTGGTGTTCATCAGCCTGCTCATCGTGTTGCGTGACTACCGCACGCTGGCGCGCTACACCTACACACTAGGCCTGGTCGGACTGATCGCGTTGGCGATTCCGGCACTGTTGCCGAGCCGGTTCTCCGAAGTCAACGGCGCCAAGATCTGGATCAAACTCCCCGGATTCAGTGTGCAGCCGGGCGAATTCGCCAAGATCCTGCTCATCATCTTCTTCGCGGGTGTGCTCGTCGCCCAGCGCGACCTGTTCACCGCCGCGGGCAAGCACTTCCTGGGCATGGAGTTCCCGCGGCCGCGCGACCTCGGTCCGGTGTTGATCGTGTGGGTCGTGTGCATCGGTGTGCTGGTGCTCGAAAAGGACCTCGGCACCTCGCTGCTGATCTTCGGCACGGTGCTGGTGATGCTCTACATCGCGACCGAACGGGTGGGCTGGTTGCTCATCGGCGGCGGCCTGCTCGCGCTCGGTTTCGTGTTCGCCTACCAGCTTTTCGGGCATGTGCGGGTGCGCGTGGACACCTGGCTGCACCCGTTCGACGACTACCACAACACCGGCTACCAGATCTCGCAGTCGCTGTTCGGTTTCGCCACCGGCGGCCTGGCGGGCACGGGCCTTGGCAGCGGGCGTCCACAGCAGGTGCCCTTCGCCAAGACCGACTTCATCGTCACCACCATCGGTGAGGAACTCGGCCTGATCGGCCTGGCCGCGGTGCTGATGCTGTTCCTGATCTTCATCGTGCGTGGGCTGCGCACCGCGCTCGCCGTGCGCGACAGTTTCGGCAAGCTGCTCGCGGCGGGCCTGTCGTTCACCATCGCCATCCAGATCTTCGTGGTGGTCGGTGGCGTCACCAAGCTGATCCCGCTCACGGGTCTGACCACACCGTTCATCTCCTACGGTGGCTCCTCGCTGCTGGCCAACTACGCGCTGCTCGGGTTGCTGATCAAGATCTCCGACGCCGCCCGCGCGCCCGCGCCGACCCGCAAACGCGCACCGGCGCCGATCGCCGAGGCGTCGACCGAGTTGTTGCGCAGGTCGGAAGGCAGGGCGAGCGCATGAACACTCCACTACGCCGGGTCGCCGTCGCCGTGATGGTGATGGTCGTCGCGCTTCTGGTGAACGCCACCTATCTGCAGGTGGTCAAGGCCGACGACCTGCGCGCCGACCCACGCAACGTGCGCGTACTGCTCGACGAGTACTCGCGCCAGCGGGGCCAGATCTCGGCGGGCGGTACCGTGCTCGCCGGTTCGGTCGCCACCGACGACCGGTACAAGTACCTGCGCCAATACCCCAGCAGCCCACCGGCTTACGCCCCTGTCACCGGGTTCTACTCGATGCAGTACGGCAAAACCGGGATCGAGCTGGCCGAGGACCCGCTGCTCTCGGGCAACGACTCGAGCCTGTTCGGGCGCAGGCTCGTCGACATGTTCTCCGGTCGCGACCCGCGCGGCGCCAATGTGATCACCACCTTGAACCCGGTGATGCAGCAGGTGGCCTACGACGAGATGACCGCCAAGGGCTACACCGGTTCGGTGGTGGCGATCGAGCCGAGCACCGGCAAGATCCTGACGATGGTCTCCACCCCGAGCTACGACCCCAACGAACTGTCGGGCCACGACGGTGCGGCAGGCCGGGCGGCGTGGGACCGGCTCAAGAACGACCCGTCCCAGCCGATGCTCAATCGCGCGGTCTCGCAGACCTATCCGCCCGGTTCCACCTTCAAGGCCGTCGTCACCGCCGCCGCGCTGGCCAACGGCGTGAGTGTGGACGACCAGTTCACCGCCGCCCCCAACATCACCCTGCCCGGCACCAGGACCACGCTGGAGAACTACAACGGCGCCACCTGCGGTGACCAGCCGACCGCCTCGCTCACCGAGGCCTTCCGGCGGTCCTGCAACACCGCGTTCGTCGAGCTGGGGATGAAGGTCGGCGCCGCCGAACTCAAGGACCAGGCCGCGGCCTTCGGGATCGGCCCGCACCGCGGTGTCCCGATCCCGGTCGCCGAGTCGACGGTCGGGCCGATCCCCGACAACGCGGCTCTCGGCCAGAGCAGCATCGGTCAGCGCGATGTCGCGGTGACCCCGCTCGACGTCGCCGTGATCGCCGCGACCATCGCCAACGGCGGCTCCCGGATGCAGCCGTACCTGGTGGACCAGACGCAGGCTCCCGACCTGTCGGAGCTGAGTGTGACCGAGCCCTTCTCGGTGGGCCAGGCCGTGAGTCCACAGGTAGCGTCGAGCCTGGTGAACCTGATGATCGCCTCCGAAGCCAACACCGCGGGCGGCGGCCGGTCGCCGTACCAGATCGCGTCCAAGACCGGCACGGCCGAACACGGCAGCAATCCCCGTAACACCCCGCCGCATGCCTGGTATATGGCCTTCGCGCCCGCGCAGAACCCGAAGATCGCCATCGCGGTGATCGTCGAGAACGGCGGCGACCGGGCGCTGGCGGCGACCGGCGGCTCGGTGGCCGCACCGATCGCCAGGTCGGTACTGGACGCAGGCCTGGCAGGGGGCTGAACGAAATGAGTGTGCGAGTGACAACACGGGGGCCCCGATGCTGAACAACGGCGCCATGATCGCCGACCGCTACCGCCTGCAGCGGCTCATCGCCACCGGCGGTATGGGTCAGGTGTGGGAAGCGATGGACACCCGGCTCGATCGCCGGGTGGCGGTCAAGGTCCTCAAGACCGAGTTCTCCGCCGACCCGACGTTCCGTCAGCGGTTCCGGGTCGAAGCACGCACCACCGCGCAGCTCAACGCGCCGGGGATCGCGGGCATCTACGACTACGGCGAGACCACCGACCCGTCCGGCGGCGAAACCGCCTACCTGGTGATGGAGCTGGTGCAGGGCGAACCGCTCAACGCCGTGCTCAACCGCATGGGCAGGCTGTCGGTGATCCAGGGCCTGGACATGCTCGAGCAGACCGGACGCGCGCTCGAGGTCGCCCACGCCGCGGGTGTGGTGCACCGCGACGTGAAGCCGGGCAACATCCTGGTGACGCCGACCGGTCAGGTGAAGATCACCGACTTCGGCATCGCCAAGGCCGTCGACGCCTCGCCGGTGACCAAGACCGGCATGGTGATGGGCACCGCCCAGTACATCGCCCCCGAACAGGCCGTCGGCGAAGACGCCACCGCCGCCTCCGACGTGTACTCCCTCGGTGTGGTCGGGTACGAGGCGCTGGCAGGCGTGCGCCCGTTCACCGGTGAGGGCGCGATCACCGTCGCCATGAAGCACGTGCGCGACGCACCCCCGCCGCTGCCCGCCGATCTGCCCGCCAACGTGCACGAGCTGATCGCGATCACCATGGCCAAGGATCCGGCGCAGCGCTACCGCAGTGGTGGCGAGTTCGCCGACGCTGTCGCCGCCGTGCGCGCCGGGCACATGCCGCCCGTGCCAGGTGGTGCGGGCGCCTCGATGACCGGGGCGACCCGGGTGCTGCCGCCCGGGCCGACCACCGTGATTCCGGCCGCCGACTACGACGGCGCGACCATGCGTTTCGGCAATCAGCCGCCGACCGGCGGATACGCGGGCCCGGCCACACAGGCCGCCGCGCCCGCCGCCGTCGCCGCGACCAACGATTCCAAGAACAACCAGAAATGGCTGATCGCGCTGGGTGTGGGCGCGCTGCTGCTCGGCGGTGGCGTGATCTGGCTGCTGTTCGGCGGCGAGCCCAACCGCGACACCGGCCCGACCACAACCACCGTGCAGACCACCGCGCCGGTCGCCCCGCCGGTGACGACCACCCGTCCGCTGCCGCCGCCGGTCACCTCCGAGGAACCCGCGCCTACGCAACCCGACCGCCCGACGACGACCACGCCGGAACCGACGACGACCACGGAACCGCCGACCACCACGCCGGAACCGACGACGACCAAACCGGAGCCGACGACCAGCGCTCCCAAGACGACCAAACCCGCGCCGACCACCACGAAACCGGCGGCGGCGACCACCACCCGGGACAAGCCGCGTATCCCCACCTTCGATCTACCATTTCCGAATGAGGACAACAACGCCGTAGGCCCGAACATAGGACAGCAATGACCACCCCGAAGAATCTCTCCTCGCGGTACGAGCTGGGCGAGATCATCGGGTTCGGCGGCATGTCGGAGGTGCACAAGGCCCGCGACGTGCGCCTCTCGCGCGACGTCGCGATCAAGGTGCTGCGCGCCGACCTGGCCCGCGACCCAACGTTCTACCTGCGCTTCAAGCGCGAGGCGCAGAACGCGGCCGCGCTGAACCACCCGGCCATCGTCGCGGTCTACGACACCGGGGAGGCCACCGTCGACGACGGGCCGCTGCCCTACATCGTCATGGAATACGTCGAGGGCGACACCCTGCGCGACATCGTGCGCGGCAAGGGTCCGCTGGCGCCGCGCAAGGCGATGGAGATCGTGGCCGATGTCTGCGCCGCACTCGACTTCAGCCACAAGGCGGGCATCGTCCACCGGGACATGAAGCCCGCCAACATCATGATCAACCGCGCGGGCGCGGTGAAGGTGATGGACTTCGGCATCGCGCGCGCGATCGCCGACAGCTCCAACCCGATGACCCAGACCGCCGCCGTGATCGGTACGGCGCAATACCTTTCCCCCGAGCAGGCGCGCGGCGAGACCGTCGACGCGCGCTCGGACGTGTACTCGGTCGGTTGTGTGCTGTTCGAAATCCTCACCGGCCAGCCGCCTTTCACCGGTGATTCGCCGGTCGCGGTCGCCTATCAGCATGTGAAGGAAGACCCGCCGCTGCCGTCGTCGGTGAATCCGGCGGTCCCGCGCGAGCTCGATTCGGTGATCCTCAAGGCGATGGCCAAGAACCCGGCCAACCGCTACCAGACCGCCGCGGAGATGCGCGCCGATCTGATCCGGGTGCTCGGTGGGCAGAAGCCGAGCGCGCCGATGGTGATGAACGACGAGGACTACGCCGGCTACGACGAGCCCGCGCCGCGCCGGTTCCACGACCGTGACGACACCTCCGAACACCCGGCCGTCGGCCCGCCCGCCGAGCAGGGCAATCGCACCGGTTTGATCGCGCTCGGCGTCGCCGCGGCGCTCGCCGTCGCGTTCGGCATGTTCTGGGTGCTGATCGGTCCGGGCAGCAAGCCCGACCAGGTCGCGGTGCCGGACATGTCCGGCAAGACCGCGCAGCAGGCCGAATCCGAGCTCGTCAAGGCCGGTTTCAGCGTGGCCGTGCAGCAGAAACCGGACGGCAAGGTCGCGCCGGGCAATGTGATCGCCACCCAGCCGCTCGGCGGGTCGCGCATCGACGAGGGCAGCACCGTCACCCTGCAGGTGTCGACCGGACCCGCGCAGGTCGCGGTGCCGCGCATTCTCGGGATGACCCAGGCCGAGGCCGAGCAGGCGCTGAATTCGACCGGGCTGCAGATGGATCCGAACGTGCAGCGCCGCGCGTCGAGTGTCGCCGACACCGACCGGGTGATCGGGCAGGAACCGACCGCGGGCGTGCGCATCGACATCGAGCAGCCGATCGTCATCGTCATCGGCAGCGGGCCCGAACAGGTCCGGGTGCCCGATGTGGTCGGCCAGGACATCTCCGTCGCCGAACCGAACCTCACCGTGAGCGCCGGGTTCAAGGTGGAGGTCAAGGAGGTGCTCTCGCCCCAGCCGAAGGGCCAGGTGCTCTCCACGAGCCCGGCGGGCGGCAGCAACGCGGAGAAGGGCTCGACCATCACCGTGCAGGTGTCCCTCGGCGACCGCATCACCGTTCCTGACCTGACCGGGCTCACCCCCACCCAGGCCCAGGAGAAGTTGCGTGCGCAGGGCTGGACCGGTCAGCTCAGCCAGACGACGGTCATCACTCTCGACGGCAGCGCCTCGGGCAAGGTCGTCGGGCAGAACCCGCCGGCGGGCACCTCGGTGACAATGAGCGGAAATGTGATCCTGCAGGTAGGGGCCTCACCCATTCCACGGTGAGGCTCGCGGGCCTAGACTTGGGCTAGCTCCATCCCACCCAGCACTGCTGAACGAGGAGGTAGCCCATGACCACGGCCAGGGACATCATGAAGCCCGGCGCTCAGTGGATCACCCGCGACGACACCGTGGCCACGGCCGCGGCTGCGATGGCCGATCTCGGTGTCGGCTCGCTCGTCGTCGCCGACGACAACGAACGCATGTGCGGCATCATCACCGACCGCGACATCGTCGTGAAGTGCATCGCGCGCGGCCTGTCGCCGGAACTGACGACCGCGGCCGAACTGTGCGAGGCCACACCGCGCTGGATCAGCGCGGACGCCGATGTGGAAGACGTGCTCGATCAGATGGAAGACCATCGGGTGAAGCGGATGCCGGTGATCGAGAACAAGCGGCTGGTCGGCATGATCAGCGAGGCCGATCTGGCTCGCCACCTGGACGACAATCAACTCGGCGAGTTCGTCACCGCCATCTACGGGCGGCCCTGACTCACCATCAGTTCAGGTCGAGGTGCTCGTTCATCGACCTGGCCGCCTCGGCCAGGTCGGTGAGTTCGACGACCTCCACACCGTTGGTGCGGAGTTTGTCCACACCCTCGCAGGCCGCGACGAACAGGCTCGGTTCGCGCCAGGCGATGACCACCCTGGGGATACCCGCCGCGAGGATGCGGTCGGTGCAGGGCCGCCGGGTCGCGGTGGCGCGCGTCGAGCAGGGCTCAAGCGTGCTGTAGATCGTCGCGCGGGCCAGCCTGGGGTCATCGGCGTCGAGTTTGTTCAGCGCCGATTCCTCGGCGTGCACCTTTTCGTCGGTCTCGCGTGAGTAGCCGGTGGAGATCTCCACACCGTCGACGACGATGACCGCGCCCACCGAGTAGGCCGTCGAACTGGGCGGACACTGCCGGGCCAGCTCGATGGCCCTGTGCATGAAACGGTGATCGAGGCTGTCTGTGTGCACGATTTCCCCTGGGTTCGAAAGTTATCCACAGCCTGTTGCAGTTGTGGAGTCGGTCATGTTCAGGTTGTGCAGTACACCGGTGGATGAACTGTGAACAGCGGTATTTCCCCAGGTCGGCACCGGGAATTCAGTCACAGGGCCGGTGGGTGGATTGGGTCTGTCGGCGCGCCGACCAGATAGTTCACAACAGCGACATCCCCAAGTTGTTCCACACCCGTCAAGTGGAGTCGACGCTGCGGTCCACCAGGGAAGAGGGCCGGGCCGACGAAGCGGGGCGCGGCCGCGTCACCGACCAGGATCGGGGCGACCGCCAAGCGGATCTCGTCGACCAGGTCGGCTGCGAGGAAACCTGTGTGCATCCCGGTGCCGCCTTCGACCATCAGCCTGTGGATACCGCGTGCGGCGAGGTCGTCGAGCAGGGCGGCCAGGTCGAGCCGGTCACCCAGGCACACGACCTCGGCCGTGTCGGCGAGTCGATCACCGAGCCGGACCGCGCCCGCCGTGGTGGTGTAGACGATCTTCGCGCCACCGGTGTGCCAGAAGCGCAGCGCCGGATCCAGCTCGCCCGATGCGGTGACGGTGATCTTCACGGGATACTCCGGTCGCCCCGACGCGACGCGAGTCGCCCGCCGCTCGGCGCTGTTGACCAGCAGCCGTGGATTGTCGATCCGTAAAGTGCCCGCACCGATCAGGATCGCGTCGGACTCGGCGCGCAAACGATCGACCTCGTCGAAGTCAGCGCTGTTGGACAGCAGGAGCCGCTGCGCGCTCGCGTCATCGATGTAGCCGTCGAGACTCGTCGCCACAGACAACAGCACTCGCGGGCGTCTCGGCGGGGCGGCGCTCCCGTCGCCACCGCCGGATGCCGCGGGCACCTCGCTCACGGGGTCACCAGCGCGGCGACCTCCGCCTCGAGCGCCGACACCAGCGCCTCGGCCGGGCGTTCGCCACAGACCTCGAGCCAGTTGGCCAGCATCCGGTGCCCGCCCTGGGTGAGTACCGACTCCGGGTGGAACTGCACGCCGTGGATCGGCAGGCTGCGGTGTCGCATGGCCATCACGATGCCGCTCTCGGTGTGGCCGACCACTTCCAGCTCCGCGGGCATGGTCTCCGGGAGCACGGTGAGCGAGTGGTAGCGGGTGGCGGTGAAGGGGTCGGGCAGACCGGCCAACACGCCCGAGCCGAGGTGGTACACCGAACTGGTCTTGCCGTGCAGCAGTTCGGGCGCCCGGTCGACGGTCCCGCCGAACGCCTCGCCGATGGCCTGATGTCCCAGACACACCCCGAGCAACGGCTTCTCGTACTTGGCCGCGGCGTGCACCAGCCGAATACTGGCACCGGCCCGGTCGGGGCTGCCCGGCCCGGGGCTCACCAGGACACCGTCGAACGCGCCGCCCTCGTCGCCGCGGGTGAGCAGGGTGTCGAGGTCGGCCAGGCGCGGATCGTCGTTACGCCACACGACGGCGTCGGCACCCAGCTGGCCGAGGTATTGCACCAGGTTGAACACGAAGCTGTCGTAGTTGTCGACGACCAGAACACGCATGCAACGAGGGTACGTGCCCGGCCGGTAGGTCGTCGCATCCATTACCTGGTGGGATAGCCTAGGAGACGACCAGTACCGGAGAATACGAGGACGTCATGCCCAAGTCCAAGGTCCGTAAGAAGGCCGATTACACCCCGAGCCCTGCCAGCCGTACCCCGGTGAAGGTCAAAGCGGGTCCGTCGCCTGTCTGGTACGTCGCGATCATGCTCGGGTTCATGCTGGCCGGCCTGCTCTGGCTGCTCGTGTACTACCTGGCTGCCGAGAAGATCAGCTGGATGAACGACCTGAACGCCTGGAACTTCCTGATCGGTTTCGGCCTGATGGTCATCGGGCTCATCATGACCATGCGGTGGCGCTGAACTACACCGGTGTCATTCATGCACACCTGTGGATGAAGCTGTGGACAACTCGAGGATCAATGGGGGAACAAGCCGCGTGAACGCAGGTCGACCCGCCGACAGCAAGTCCTGGACCACGCCGACCGCCGCCCTGATCGCGGTCACCGGCGGTGGCCTCTTGCTGACCGTTGCGGCCGTGCTTGCCCAGGATGGTCCCTCGCGGCTCTTCCTCGGCGTCGCCGCTGTCGCGGTGCTGGCCATGGCCGTGCTCGCCCTGCGTCAGCGCCCTCGGCTCACCATGGTTCCCGGTTCCCCGCCGCGCCTAATCGTCGGCACTCTCACCGGGCGCGACGAATACCCCCTCGACCACATCGACCGGATCCGTGTGACCTCCTACCGGCGCATCGGCCGCAAGAACACCATGCTCGAGGTCGACGTCCGCCACAACGACACCGAGCGCCTGCTGATCTTCGGCCGCTGGGATCTGGGCACCAACCCAGCCGACGTCTTCGACGCGCTCGTCGTCAACGGCTTCGCGAAGGTCGCCACCGACTGACGTTGTTTCACGTGAAGCAAAGAACTCCCCGCCGCGACGATCGCGACGGGGAGTTCTGCTCTCTGAGTCGGCGCCGAGAACCGCGGCGCCGGCCGCTATGTCACAGTGACCGAGGAGATGACGACCGGTTCGGTCGGGCGATCGTTGCGGTCGGTCTCCACCGCCGCGATCGCGTCGACCACCTTGCGTGAATCCGGATCGACCACCTCGCCGAAAATCGTGTGCTTGCGGTTCAGGTGGGGCTGCGGTCCCACGGTGATGAAGAACTGCGATCCGTTGGTACCCGGGCCCGCATTGGCCATGGCCAGCAGGTATCCACGATCGAAACGCAGCTCGGGATGGAACTCGTCGCCGAATTCGTAGCCCGGGCCGCCGCGGCCGGTACCGGTCGGGTCGCCGCCCTGGATCATGAATCCCCGCATCACCCGGTGGAAGACGGCGCCGTCGTAGAACGGGCCAGCTTCCGTGCCACCCGCGTTCGGGGTGGTGTACGAGGCGCTGCCGTCGGCGAGGCCGACGAAATTGCGCACCGTCTTGGGCGCGTGGTTACCGAAAAGCGCGATCTTGATCTCGCCGTGGTTGGTGTGCAGCGTCGCCACGGCCGTCTGATGGGGTGAGGTCACGCAGCAATGGTGCCACGCGCTCACCGCGTCGCCGGGCACCTGGTGGAGCGTGGTTTTCGTGTTTGTGCCGTCGGCGCCGTTCTATGCCACAGTGGTCGCATGAAGCTTCGTAACCCGCTCATCGCCTCCCTCGCGATCGCCGGTGCGGGCGCGCTGGCCTGGATCGCCCGCAGCAAGCGCCCCCAGCTGCCCGAACCCGCCGCCGAACCGCCGCGTCTCGGCTACTCCCGCAACGGCTCCGCGCCGGCCCCCGTCGCGGAGACCGGCGCGAGCTGAACCCTCAGCGGCTCACGGACTTCTTGTACTGCACCTGAGCCAGCGGCACGAAGATCAGCAGGATCAGCCCGATCCAGATCAGCGACGTGGCCACCGGATGCTGCATCGACCAGGCCTCCGAGGTGGGGGCCAGCGGGCTGGTGTTACCGAACAGCTGACGCACCGACTCGGTGACCGCCGACATCGGATTCCACTCGGCGAACACGCGCAGCGGGCCGGGCAGGTCGTTGATCGGGACGAAGGCGTTGGACAGGAACGTCAGCGGGAAGATCACCATGAAGCTGGCGTTGTTGAACACCTCAGGCGCCCGCACGAGCAACCCGACCACGGCCATCATCCACGACAGCGCGTAGGCGAACAGCAGCATCAGCAGGTACGCGAGCACCGCGTCGAGGAACGACCCACGAATACGCCAGCCGACGATCAACCCGGTCAGCGACATGACGACGAGGCTGACCAGGTTGATCACCACATCGCTGATCGTGCGCCCGAACAGCACCGCCGAGGGCGCCATCGGCAGCGACCGGAACCGATCGATGATGCCCTTCTGCATGTCTTCGGCCAGGCCCGCGCCGGTGAACGAGGCACCGAACACCACGGTCTGGACGAAGATGCCCGCGATCAGGAATTCGCGGTAGCCGCCTTCCAGCCCCGGCACCTTGATGGCCGAGCCGAATACGTAGGCGAACATCAGCACGAACATGATCGGCGACATGGTCGTGAAGATCAGCACGTCGGGCACGCGCTTGATCTTGATGACATTGCGCTTGGCGATCGTGAGGCTGTCGCTGACCACCATCGCCAGCCGCTCTTCCAGGCTCGGCCCGGTCACCGGTGGTGTCTTGTCGATCGAGACGCTCATCGGCTCTGTCCTTCCTTGGCGTCCGCCTTCTCGGCATCCCCCGCCACGAGTTCTTCGGCCTCGTGCCCGGTGAGGGAGAGGAATACGTCGTCGAGCGACGGCCTGCGCAGCGCGACGTCGTTGATCTCGACCTTGTGCTCGGTGAGCCTGCCGATGGCGGTGACCAGGTCCTGGGAACCGTCGGCCACGGGCACGGTGATCTTGCGCAGACCCGGTTCGATGTGGATTTCGCCGTCGGCCAGGCCGCTGAGCACCTGTTTGGCGTCGGTGAGCTGGTCGACGGTGGCGACGGTGAGTTCGATGCGGTCGCCGCCGACGAGCGCCTTGAGTTCGTCGGCGGTGCCGCGGGCGATGACGGTGCCGCGGTCGATCACCGCGATGGAGTCGGCCAGGCGGTCGGCCTCCTCCATGTACTGGGTGGTGAGCAGCAGGGTGGTGCCGCCGGAGACGAGTTCCTCGATCACATCCCACAGATCCAGGCGGGCGCGTGGGTCGAGGCCGGTGGTCGGCTCGTCGAGGAACAGCACCGGCGGGTTGGCGACCAGCGCGCCCGCGAGGTCGAGGCGTCTGCGCATGCCGCCGGAGTAGCCCTTCACCGGGCGGTCGGCGGCGTCGGTGAGCCGGAAGCGTTCGAGCAGCTCGCGGGCCCGTTCCTTACTGCGCTGCGTGCCGAGGTGATAGAGCCTGCCGACCATTTCGAGGTTCTCGAAGCCGGTCAGATACTCGTCGACGGCGGCGTACTGGCCCGACGCGCCGATGCGCGAGCGCAGCGCCTGCGGATTGTTGATGACATCGACCCCGGCGACGGTGGCGCGGCCTTCGTCGGGAACGAGCAGAGTGGTGAGTACACGGACAGTCGTGGTCTTTCCCGCGCCGTTCGGGCCGAGAAGTGCGGTGACGGTGCCTTCGGGGACGGAGAGATCCAGCCCGTCCAGTGCGGTGAGCTGTCCGTACCGTTTGACCAGCCCCTCGGCGACGATTGCGTCGGGCATGATTCTCCTGGATGTCGTAGTTCGCGAACCCTTGGTGGCCTCAGTATTGCCCCACCCACCGACAAGTCGCATCCTCACTTCGGGTGGTTCCTGATGTCAGATGTACAAATTTGTTCGACATGCCGATTGCATGCGACACGCGGCGAATCGGACTGATTTTTGGGCGATGCGGCGACGGACCGGCCCGGAATCGGGGTGGCCGCACATCGCCGCCGACGAGAACATGTTCCGCGCGCGCGAGGCGTAAAACCTTGCGTACCAGCGACTTCGGGTGTTCGTAAGAGGTTTGTGATGTCTCACAACCCTGCGGCGACCGCGCTGCGGCTGCGGTCGACGGCCCCATGACGGGCCGCGACACGAAAAATTCTCGGAAACTGATCCGTTGCGCGTACACGATTTCCGCGCGGATCGCGTAGGATCGTTCACGTCGGCCCCTCCCCCCCGGGCCGACCCTACGCGGGCCTCGGCTAACTCCCCCCCTTCGCCGAGGCCCGCTCCCCATTTTCCGGCAAGGTGCAGTTCCATCGCCCGGCAGCCGGGTTCAGGCCACGCGACGCGGCCACGAGAACAGCTAGTGATCCTCGTGGCCGGCGGGCGCTTCGGCCCCCTGTTCGGCCACTGTGCGCCAGGCGGTAGCCAGCCGGGCCGCACGGACCTTCCCGGCGACCCCGAGCAGCGGCGCGTCCCGCTCCCAGCGCTGCCGGATCTCCTGATCCACCCGGTCCCAGTGCGGCTCGAGTTCGGCGAGCAGCGCGGCGCAGCGATCGAAGACGCCGGCGAGCGCGATATGCACGCCCGCCGATGTGGCGGGCTCGGTGCTGAGGCCACGCACGGCCGCAAACAGCGCCAGCAGGGCCGTGAGCGCGTCGGCGGGCCATTGCGCTTGCCGGGCTACCCGCACGAGCTGACCGAGCACAGCGGCGAGCACATGCAGGTCTTCGACGGTGCGGAACGGCTTCAGGTAATCGGCGTACCCGTCACCGGGCAGGGTTTCTCCCGGCGCGTCCGCGAAACCGACGGTGGCGTGCGGGATCTCCGGCGCGAACGGCAACGGCGGCAGCGGGGTCACCTCCGCCCGCGGTCCGGCCGCGACGAGCACGGCACGCAGGTCCGGCTTGCCGTCGGAATGTGTACCCGCACGGGCGATCACGAGGAACCGGGTGGCGAAGGTACCGAGGGTGGCGAACGATTTGGTGCCGGTCACCATCCCGTCGCCGGTGACGGTCGTCGTCATGGCCGAGGGTCGTGCTCCGGTGGCCTCGGTCGCGCACATCGAACTCAACTCGTCGGGGGCGAGCGTGGGCACCAGCGCGTGCAGCGCTTCCTGGTACCCACCGAGGAACGCCGAACCCAATGCGACACTGTCGAATCCGGCGACAGCGGCGCGGTCGACAGAATTGGTGAGATCCGCGCAGCGAGCGCGGTGATGTGCCCAATCCGCCGCGAAATCCGCCGAATCGGCGGCGCCGGGGGCGGCGGTGAGCAGGAAATAGAAAACCGAGGAATTCACAGAAGTGGAGCCTAGGGGAATCGAACCCCTAACCCCTGCCTTGCAAAGGCAGTGCTCTGCCAATTGAGCTAAGGCCCCTTACCGGTGGTGTACCGGCTGGCAACCCGAATCAGCGGGTGGTGACCTCACGCCAGAGATCGGCTTCGTCGCGCTTGCGGAATTTGGTGATACCGATGAGAACCGCGATCACAACACCGACCGTGAGGACAATCTTCATGATTCCCACCCTACTGTGATGTTCGGGAGTGGGCCTAGGAGGACTTGAACCTCCGACCTCTTCGTTATCAGCGAAGCGCTCTAACCGCCTGAGCTATAGGCCCGAACTCGATTCCGATCCCCTGCCGGAGCAGTGAACCGCAACGAGACACGAGGTTACCTTACCCGCCCGCCGATAACCAAAACGGCCGGTCAGAGCCAGTTTCCTGGTCCGACCGGCCGTGCCGGAAAACGCGTGTTCCTAGTCCGGATCGGCCAGGGTCACCTGGATGCCACCGACCAGATCGCAGCACTGGTTGTAGATGAACACACCGACCGTCGCCAGCGCGGTGAACAGCACCACGTTGATGAGCCCGATGACGCCCGCGTACCCGAAGATCGTGCCCGCGTCGATCAGGCCGCCCGAGCTGCCCTCCTGGTTGAACATCTCGCCCAGCGAGTTGTCCAGGTTGTCCCACACACCCATGCCCGCGAGCACGATGTAGAGCAGGCCGACAGCGACCATCCACACGAAGAACAGCGCGACACTGATGACCAGGGTGATCTTCAGCGTCGACCACGGGTCGATGCGACGGATCTGCACCGTCGCGCGCAGCGGCTCACCCGACGCGGCGGCCGCGATGGCCACCGGAACGGCGGGTGACACCGGGCCCGAGGCGGCCGCGGCCCGCGCCGACGGTCCGCTCGGCGGCTGCTGGGGAGCCATCGGCAGCCCGGTGTTGGCCATCGGCAGATCCGACCCCGGATGACGCACATCCGATAGATCGGGCATGTCCTTGACCAGCTCGGGACGCGCGATGCTTCGGGTCGGCCCGTCGATACCGACGGACTTCACCATCGCGGCTTCCTTGCGCGCCGCCTTGGCCGCCAGATCGGCGGTGGTGCGCGCGTTGGACGGACCGCTGCCCTTGAGGCCACCGCCACCCTGACCACCCGAGGACGGGCGGCCCTGGCTCGGCGCCTCACCCGGGCGGTACAGGTTGGACTGCGGTTCCCGCTGCGGCAACTGCGCCCAGCCGTCCTGGTAGGGCGATTTACCCTTGCCGTTGCCCGAGCCGTTGGCAGGCCCGTTCGGCTCGGTACCCATCCGCACGGTGGCCTGGTCGAACGATTCGTCCCCGGCGCCACCGGATTCCGGTGCCTTGGCGCCTTCGGCCGCACCCTGACGTGGGATCGGCCGCGGCTGGATCGGAGACGAGGCGACCCGCTCGGTGACGCCGTTGGTCTGGTTCCGATCGTCGTTCGACTGATTCGGTGTGGTCAATGGAATCCTCAGATCCGTTCGTTGCCGCCGCTGGTTGGGTTATTGCTCCGAGGCCGCGTCGCCGATGAGCTGATCGGGATCGGGCTCGTCGGCGTTGCGCGCGATCGCTAGCAAGGTATCGCCATCCGCGAGGTTCATCAATCGCACGCCCTTGGTCTGGCGTCCGGCTTTGCGGACCTGCTTGGCCGCGGTGCGGATGACGCCACCACTGGAAGTGATCGCGTACAACTCGTCCTCGTCGTCGACGATGAGCGCACCCACCAGGCTGCCACGCTTCGGATCGTATTGGATTGTCAATACGCCTTTTCCGCCGCGACCCTGCGCGGTGTACTCCTCGATCGCCGTACGCTTGGCATACCCACCGGCGGTCGCGACCAACAAATAGGTGTCCGGGCGGACCACATTGAGCGAGAGCAATTCGTCGTCGGTGTTGAACCGCATGCCCTGTACGCCGCTGGTGGCGCGGCCCATCGGGCGCAACGCCTCGTCTGTCGCGGAGAAGCGGATCGACTGGCCGTGCGCCGACACCAGCAGCAGGTCGTCGTCGGAGGAGCACAGCACCGCGCCGACCAGCTCGTCGTCGTCGCGCAGGTTCACCGCGACGATGCCGCCGGAACGGTTGGAGTCGAAATCGGTGAGCTTGGACTTCTTCACCAGGCCCGCGCGGGTCGCCAGCACCAGGTACGGGGCGTCCTCGTAGGTCTTGAGCTGGATGATCTGGGCGATCTTCTCGTCCGGCTGGAACGCCAGCAGGTTGGCCACGTGCTGGCCACGCGCGGTGCGGTTGGCCTCGGGCAGCTCGTAGGCCTTGGCCCGGTACACCCGGCCCTTGTTCGTGAAGAACAGCAGCCAGTCGTGGGTGGAGGAGATGAAGAAGTGCTTGACGATGTCGTCCTGCTTGAGGCCGGCACCCATCACACCCTTGCCGCCGCGCTTCTGCGAGCGGTACAGGTCGGTCTTGGTCCGCTTGGCGTAACCGGTCTCGGTGATCGTGACGACCACGTCCTCGCGGGCGATCAGGTCCTCGTCGGCCACGTCGCCGTCGGCGGCGATGATCCGGGTCCGCCGGTCGTCGCCGTACTTCTCGACGATCTCGGCCAGCTCGTCGCGCACGAGCGCGCGCTGGCGCTCCGGCCGCTCCAGAATGTCTTTGTAGTCGGCGATCTCGAGTTCGATCTTGGCCAGATCGTCGACGATCTTCTGCCGCTCCAGTGCCGAGAGGCGACGCAGCTGCATATCGAGGATGGCGGTCGACTGGATCTCGTCGATGTCGAGTAGCTGCATCAGGCCGGTACGCGCGGTGTCGGTGTTGGCCGAGCGGCGGATCAGGGCGATGACCTCGTCGAGCAGGTCGAGCGCCTTCACCAGGCCGCGCAGGATGTGGGCCCGCTCCTCGGCCTTGCGCAGCAGGTAGCGGGTGCGCCGGACGATGACCTCGAGCTGGTGGTTCACGTAGTGCCGGATCATCTGATCCAGGCGGAGCGTGCGCGGCACACCGTCGACGATCGAGAGCATGTTCGCGCCGAAGCTGGTCTGCAGCTGGGTGTGCTTGTAGAGGTTGTTCAGCACCACCTTGGCCACGGCGTCGCGCTTGACCGTCACCACGATGCGCATGCCGACACGGTCGGAGGACTCGTCGTGGATATCGGAGATACCCGCGATCTTGCCGTCCTTGACCTGCTCGGCGATCGAGTTGACGAAGTTGTCGGTGTTCACCTGGTACGGCAGCTCGGTGATGACGATCGTGGTGCGGCCACGCGCGTCTTCCTCGATCTCGACCACACCGCGCATGCGGATGGAACCGCGACCGGTGGTGTAGGCGTCGTGGATGCCCTGGCTGCCGACGATCAGGCCGTGGGTCGGGAAGTCGGGGCCCTTGACGCGTTCCATGCACGCGGCGAGGGTGGATTCCTCGTCGGCGTCGTAGTTCTCCAGCGACCAGTAGATGGCCTCGGCCAGCTCGTTCAGGTTGTGCGGCGGGATGTTGGTCGCCATACCCACGGCGATACCGTTGCTGCCGTTCATCAACAGCGCGGGCACGCGCGCGGGCAGCACGGTCGGCTCCATCGAGCGACCGTCGTAATTGGGCACGAAATCGACGGTCTCGCTGTCGATATCGCGCAGCATCTCCATCGCCAGCGGGGTGAGACGGCACTCGGTGTAACGCATGGCGGCCGCGCCGTCGTTGCCTCGGGAACCGAAGTTGCCCTGGCCGTCGACCAGCGGGTACCGCAGCGACCACGGCTGGGCCATGCGCACGAGGGTGTCGTAGATCGACGAGTCGCCGTGCGGGTGGTAGTTACCCATGGTCTCGGCGACCGGACGCGCCGACTTCACGTAACCGCGATCGGGGCGGTAGCCGTTGTCATACATGGCGTAGAGCACGCGCCGGTGCACCGGCTTGAGGCCGTCGCGCACATCGGGCAGCGCGCGGCCCACGATCACGCTCATCGCGTAATCGATGTAGCTGCTCTGCATTTCGTTCTGGATGTCGACCGGTTCGATCCGGTCGCCCGCACCGCCGGACGGTGGCAGCGTGGTCTCAGTCATCGAATCTCCTTAGAGGGCTGATGTGTTCGCGGGCGCGCGGTGGCGCAGCACCGTTCACACATCGAGGAAGCGAACGTCCTTGGCGTTACGGGTGATGAAGCTGCGACGTGCTTCCACGTCCTCGCCCATCAGCACGGAGAACAGCTCGTCGGCCGCGGCGGCGTCATCGAGCGTCACCTGACGAAGCACCCGCACCGACGGATCCATGGTGGTTTCCCACAGCTCCTTGGCGTTCATCTCACCCAGACCCTTGTAGCGCTGGATGCCGTCGTCCTTGTTGATCTTCTTGCCCGCGGCCAGACCGGCCTCCACCAGCGCGTCGCGCTCGCGGTCGGAGTAGGCGAACTCCGGCTCCGAACGCATCCACTTGAGCTTGTACAGCGGCGGCTGGGCCAGGAACACGTGGCCCTGCTCCACCAGCGGACGCATGAAGCGGAACAGCAGCGTGAGCAGCAGCGTGGCGATGTGCTGACCGTCGACGTCGGCGTCGGCCATCAGGATGATCTTGTTGTAGCGCAGCTTGGCGATATCGAACTCGTCGTGGATACCGGTGCCGAACGCGGTGATGATCGACTGGACCTCGTTGTTCTTGAGGACGCGGTCGATGCGGGCCTTCTCGACGTTGATGATCTTGCCGCGCAGCGGAAGAATCGCCTGGTACATCGAGTCGCGGCCGGACTTGGCCGAGCCACCGGCGGAGTCACCCTCGACGATGTAGATCTCGCACTTGCCCGGATCCTTGGAGCGGCAGTCGGCCAGCTTGCCGGGCAACCCGCCCAGGTCGGTCGCCGACTTGCGGCGTACCAGCTCACGCGCCTTACGGGCGGCCATCCGGGCCTGCGCCGAGGACACCGCCTTCTGCACGATGGTCTTCGCGTCGGCCGGATTGGCCTCGAACCAGTGCGTGAGGTGCTCGTTGCAGGCGCGCTGCACGAACGACTTCACCTCGGTGTTGCCGAGCTTGGTCTTGGTCTGGCCCTCGAACTGCGGCTCGCCGACCTTCACGCTCACGATGGCGGCCAGGCCCTCGCGGATGTCGTCGCCGGTGAGGTTGCCGTCCTTCTCCTTGAGGAGCTTCTTCTCCTTGGCGTACTTGTTGACCACCGTGGTGAGCGCCGCGCGGAAACCCTCTTCGTGGGTACCGCCCTCATGGGTGTTGATCGTGTTGGCGAAGGTGTGGACCGACTCGGAGTAGCCCGAGTTCCACTGCATCGCGACCTCGAGCTCGTGGCCGGTGCCCTTGCCGGTGAAGCCGACGACCGAGTTGTGGATGGCCGACTTGGTGCGGTTGATGTGGCGGACGAAATCCACCAGACCGCCCGGGTAGTGGTAGGTGCGGGTCTTCACCTTGTGCTCGACCGCCTGGGCGGCGACCTCGTCGGCGTGCTTGGGCGCCTCGGCCGTCTCGCTGACCACCTCGTCGGTGACCTCGGAATCGCTCACCCGCTCGTCGGTCAGGGTGATGGTCAGGCCCTTGTTGAGGAACGCCATCTCCTGCAGACGGCGCGCGACCGTCTCGAAGTTGTAGGTGGTGGTCTCGAAGATCTCCGGATCGGCCCAGAACCGGATGGTGGTGCCGGTGCGGTCGGTCGGCTCGCCCTGGACCAGCTTGCCGGGCTTGGAATCCTTGTAGACCTGGGTCCAGTGGTAGCCGTCGTTGTCGATCTCGGCTTCCAGCTTGCTCGACAGGGCGTTCACCACGGAGATACCGACACCGTGCAGACCACCGGACACCGCGTAGGCGTCGGAGTCGAACTTGCCGCCGGCGTGCAGCTGGGTCATGACGACCTCGACGGTCGGAATGCCCTGCGCGTGCATGGCGGTGGGGATACCTCGGCCGTCGTCGACGACCTCGACACCACCGTCGGCCAGCAGCGTCACGTCGACCCTGGTCGCGTGGCCCGCCATCGCCTCGTCGACCGAGTTGTCCACAACCTCCCAGATCAGGTGGTGCAGACCGCGTTCACCGGTGGAACCGATGTACATGCCAGGGCGCTTGCGCACCGCCTCGAGGCCTTCGAGGACCGTGATGGACGAGGCACCGTAGCCCGAATTGTTGCCCGATGCGTTGGAGTCGTTGGCAGCCACTTGTCGGTAGCTCTCCTTACTTGCTGATCCCTGGCGCGGACAGCTCGCAAGCGGCTGCACAACACGCGCGTCGAGGGTTCGCCGCTGGTTACGTCACCATCCTACTGGTAAGGCCAACTTACAGTGCACCTACGACACCCCTGACGTCGCCGTGAATGCGAGAACTCGAGCTGGCCCGCCTCCCCGCGTATCTCGGCCAGATTCGGAAGCGTGGAGACGCGATGGCGCGGCAAGCTTCGGGAAGTGGGCACGTTGGCCCGTGCCCGGTGAGTTACCCATGTTCTCGCGAGTGCGGTCATCGCCTTTCGAAAGTTATCCACAGGTTTTGTCCACAGGCTGCGAATCTGGGGATCGAAGCGGCGGTGCCGCAACGGAACTCGCACCGGTGACCGCCCGGCTACCCGTAGGTGTCGCGCGGGCCGCGGCCTTTGATGTGGCGTTCGCCCTTGCGCCAGCTCGGCGCCGCCGGACCCGTGATCCGCAGGGAGGTGACCACGCCCTGCCCGACCGCCGCGTTGATCTTGGCGAGAATCTGGCTCTGCAACATCCGCAGCTGGGTGGCCCAGGCCGTGGACTCGGCGGCGATCTTGAGCACGCCGTTCTCGAGGGTCACCGGGGTGGCGTGTGCGGCGATGTCCTCACCGACCACGCTCGGCCAGCGACCGAAGACCATTCCCTCGGCAACCTTGCCTGACCAGCCACGATTCTTCGCGATGGAGCCCGCGAGCGCGGACAACAGCTGGGGATCGCGGGCGTCGGGGCCCGCACCGGACCAGCCGCTGCGGCGGCGTCCGCCCGCGCGCAGCTTGCGCACCGGCGACGCCCGACCCTGCCCGACCGACTTGCCGCTGGCCTTGGCCGCGGCCCGTGCTTCCTCGAGGGCGCGGCGGGCCAGATCGATCCCGCGCAGTTCCGCTTCCGGCTCGTCCTGCACGCGGTCCCACCTTCCGGTCTCGAGGCTCATCGGTCGGTTCGGGAGTCTACGCCGGGTGCCCGACAGAGCCGTCGCGCACCGATGTGGCATATGTCCAGCATGTCCACGGTTTTCCACAGGGCCTGTTGATAACTATGGCTGGCTGTGCATATCTTCGGCCACGATCCGTGAGGTTCGCCGGTCCGCGTCGCCCTCGGTCTGCACCCGCAGCGGCGCGGCGGCCAGTTCGGCGGGTACGTCCTCGGCGACCGCGGCGGTGATGAGTACCTGTTCGGCACCCGCCGCCACCTCCGCGAGGGCGGCCCGGCGGCGCCGGTCCAGTTCGGCGAACACGTCGTCGAGCAGCAACACCGGTTCCGCGCCGGTGTTGCGCAACAGCTCGAACGAGGCCAGCCGCAGCGCCAGCGCGAACGACCACGACTCGCCGTGGCTGGCGAACCCCTTCGCTGGCGCGCTGCCGAGCAGCAGTTCGAGATCGTCTCGATGTGGGCCTACCAGGCACACACCGCGGTCGAGTTCACGGCTGCGCGCGGCGGCCAGTTCGCGCAGCACGATCTCGCGCACCTGGTCCACGTCGTCGGGTTCGGGAGCCCGCGCGGGATCGAGCAGGTCGGGCGGAAGGTATCCGGAGCGGTAAGCGATTGCGGCAGGGCGTGATTCGGGCGCGATCGACCGATATGCCTCTGCCAGATAGGGATACAGGTCGTGCACCAGGCGCAGCCGCTGGGTGAGCAACACCGACGCATGCTCGGCCAGGTGCCCGTCCCACACGTCGAGCGTGCTCAGGTCCGAGCGCGAACGCACCTGGCGCCCAGCGGTTTTCAGCAGCGCCGACCGTTGGCGCAACACCTTGTCGTAGTCGGCGCGCACACCGGCCAGCCTGGGCAGGCGGGCTGTGCACAACTCGTCGAGGAACCGGCGCCGCTCCCCCGGGTCGCCACGGACCAGCGCGAGGTCCTCCGGCGCGAACAACACGGTCTGCAGGATGCCGAGGATCTCACGCGACCGGCGCACCGGCGAACGGTTGATCTGCGCTCGGTTGGCGGCACCCTGCTTGAGCTCCACATCCACCCGCAGCTCGCGGCCTGCGTTCACCACGGTCGCCCCGATCGCGGCCTGGGTGGCGCCCATGCGGATCAGCGGCGCGTCGGCGGAAACCCGGTGCGAGCCGAGCGTCGCCAGATAGCCGACCGCCTCGAGCAGATTGGTCTTCCCGTTGCCGTTCGCCCCGAGCAGGACGGTGCGCCCTGGGGACAACTCCAGCTCGGCGTGTTCCCACGAGCGGAAATCACGAACCGACAGCGCACGGATGAACATGTGCGGTGCGGCCCCGCTCAGCCGGGCAGCCGGACCGGCATCAACAGGTAGATGTACTGGCTCTCCAGCGCCGCGAACGCACCGGACTCGAGCACCTTGGGCTCCTCGTCGGAGGCGGGCAGCAGCACGGCGGGACGGCTCGGCGTGGTGAAGCCGAAGGTGACCCGGTCGGCGTGCAGCGCCGACAGACCCTCGGTGAGGTATCCGGGGTTGAACGCGATGGTCAGCGGCTCACCACGGAAATCGGCCTCGAGCCATTCCTCGGCGCGGCCCGCGTCGTCCCCACCGGCCGACAGCAGTACACCGTCTGTGGAGAACTCCAGGCGCACCTGGGCGCCGCGCTCGGCCACCAGCGCCACACGCTTGATCGCCTCCGACAGCGCCGACACCGGCAGCGTGGCGATGGAGGTGTGCTCCTTGGGGAGCAACTGGCGGAACTTGGGGAATTCCGCGTCGAGCAGGCGGGTGGTGGTTCGCCTGCCCGCGTTGACGATGCCGAGCAGACCGTCGGCGCCGTTGCCGTTGCCGAGCGAGAGCTGCACGGGCGCGGAGGCGGTGCCGAGCGTCTTGGCAGCCTCGGACAGCGTGCGGGCGGGGATGAGCACCGCGGTCTCGATGTCGGGGCGCGTGGGCTGCCACTGCAGGTGGCGCACGGCGAGGCGGAAGCGGTCGGTGGCGGCGAGCACCACGTCGTTGCCCTCGATCTCCACCCGGATACCGGTGAGCATGGGCAGCGTGTCGTCACGGCCGGCGGCGACGGCGACCTGACCGACGGCCTCGGCGAACACGTCGACGGTGAGTTCACCGGTCTGCTGGGGCACCTCGGGCAGTTGGGGATAGTCCTCGACCGGCATGGTCGGCAGGGAGAACTTGGCGCTGCCGCAGGCGATGAGCACACGGGTGCCGTCGACGGATACGTCCACCGGCTTGTTCGACAGTGCCTTGGTGATGTCGGCGAGCAGACGGCCCGAGACCAGGACCTGCCCCGGACCGGCGACCTCGGCCGCGACACGCATCTGCGCGGAGACCTCGTAGTCGAATCCGGAGACCGTCAGGCCGTTCTCGTCGGCCACCAGCAGGACACCACCGAGAACCGGCACGGGAGGCCGGGACGGGAGGCTGCGGGCCACCCAGGCCACCGACTCGGCGAAATCCTCTCGGGCGACCCGAAACTTCATGCTCGCAAGCTCCATCGCCCGATTTGTCCTCTCCGAGTTTCGAATCCGTATGCGGGTGTGTTCAGCGGAGTTGAGGTGCTGCGTCGGCCGCGCACTGAGTCTCGCACAACCTGCCGACAACCAAACGGTACCCGGACAACGCGCGATCTCCGCATCGACCCTCTAGGAGTTCCGCGCGTCCTGATCCCGTCCCTGTTGTCCTTGCCTGCCTGTGAGTGAACCACCGACGGAGCCGAGCCCTCCCGACCGAGTTTCCACACACCCTGTTTTAAAGAGATCTCTCTATGAATGAGAACTGAAGTAGTAGTAGGCACTGTGGAATCTGTGGAGTTCCGCCATTTCCGCAGCTCAGAGGGCTTGGTGGCATGGGGATGGCCGTGGAGTGACTCGAGGATGAATCGGCGGTGTCTGTGGACACCCGAAGTTGTCCCAGATCCATCCTCGAGTAGTCCTCGAGTTGTTCCACCGATTTCACCTACTTGTTCACACCCTGACCAAGGGTGGTGACGAACCGGTGGATTCCTCGAGGAGTCCACAAGAAGTCCTCGAGGAATCCACAGGCCGGATCCGGCGCCGCCGCAGGTCAGTGGCACTCACAGGCTGTTGGTGGAGGAACCTGTGGACGATGTGCACAACTGCCTGTGGGTAGATGCTCCCCAGATCGCTCCCCAGGCCTGTGTGTGAACCGGTGCACAACCGGTGGATTCCTCGAGGAATCCACAGGGATTCCACAGGGCAAAAAAGAACACCGCCCCAGCTCAGGGCGGTGTTCGGGGTTGGGGATGAAATCAGCGGGAGCGCTGTTTGATTCGGGCTGTGAGTTCTTGGACCTGGTCGTACACGCGACGCCGTTCGGTCATCTCCTTGCGCACCTTCTTCTCCGCGTACATGACCGTCGTGTGGTCGCGGCCGAACGCCTGCCCGATCTTGGGCAGCGACAGATCTGTCAGCTCACGGCACAGGTACATCGCGATCTGGCGCGCCTGCGCCAGCGGACGCGCCTTACCCGGCCCGGTGAGCTCCTCCAACGTCGTGTTGAAGTACTCGGCGGTGACCGCCATGATCGTGGCCGCGTTGATCTCGAGCGCGGCGGTGTCGGGCATCAGGTCCCGCAGCACCACCTCGGCCAGCGACAGGTCCAGCGGCTGCCCGTTGAGCGAGGCGAAGGCCGTCACCCGGATCAGCGCGCCCTCCAGTTCGCGGATATTGCGCTCCACCCGGCTCGCGATGAGTTCCAGCACGTCATGGGGCACGTCGAGCCGGTCCATCCTGGCCTTCTTGCGCAGGATGGCGATGCGGGTCTCGAGTTCGGGCGGCTGCACATCGGTGATCAGGCCCCACTCGAACCTGGTCCGCAGCCGCTCCTCGAGGGTTGCCAGCTGCTTGGGCGGACGATCCGAGGACACTACGATCTGCTTGTTCGCGTTGTGCAGGGTGTTGAAGGTGTGGAAGAACTCCTCCTGGATGCCTTCCTTACCCTCGATGAACTGGATGTCGTCGACCAGCAGGATGTCGGTCTCGCGGTAGCGGCGCTTGAACGCCACCTTGCGGTCGTCGCGCAGGCTGTTGATGAAGTCGTTGGTGAATTCCTCGGTCGACACGTACTTCACCCGCATGCCGGGGAACAGCCGTTGCGCGTAGTGACCGGCCGCGTGCAGCAGGTGCGTCTTGCCCAAACCCGAAGCGCCCCAGACGAACAGCGGGTTGTAGGCCCGGGCAGGCGCCTCCGCGATGGCCACCGCGGCGGCATGGGCGAACCGGTTCGACGCGCCGATCACGAACGTCTCGAAGGTGTACTTCGCGTTCAGGCTTGCCGAGGACGACGACTGCGGCGGCGCCTCGGGCGACTTGCTGAAATAGGTCGGCCAGTTGTTACGCGCGTCGACCACCGGCTCGTCGTCGACCGGTTGAGCGCCTGGGGTCCCCGGGCGCGGCGGCTCCGGCGCGGTATCGGCCGGTGTCTCCTCGACACGCGCGGCGGCCGGCTCCTCCTGCGGTTGCGGCCGTCGCGGCGCACGTGCGGGCGGATCGGTACCGAACAGGGTTTCCTGCCCGGAATGATCGCGCCGCGACGATCCCTGCTCGCGCCTGCCCTGGGGCGGTTCGGGGGCGCGCTGTTCGGGACGGGCACCACGGAAGTCGGGGCGGCCGGCGAACTCGCCGTTGAAATCGGGAACGGGATAGACAGCCGTCGGCTCGAAATCGGCGCCGGGGAAATCCTCACCGCTGTACTCGCCTGCCTTGTACTCCTGGGGCTTGGCGTACTCGGGAGCCTGCTGGTACTCCGGTTGCTGCTGGTAGTCGCCCTGCGGCTGGTACTCCGGCTCGGCCGGGTACTCGCGCGGCCCGGCGTATTCGGCGCGCTCGCCGTACTCACCGGCCTGCGCCGGGAACTCGCGGCCGCCGAAGCTGCTGCCGTACTCACCGTCGCGCTGGTAGTCGGGAGCCTGCTGCTGGTAGTCGTTGCCGTACTCGCCGGAGTTGCCGTTGTAGTCGTCGGCGCCGTAACGCGGTCGGCCGTAGTCACCGCGCTGGGGATAGTCGGGCACGCTGAAATCGGGGCCGGGGTAGCCGGCCGGCGGGCGAACCTGCTCACGCGGACGCTCCGGACGGCTCGTCATCCTGGCGTGCCGGGGCGAACTGCCCGTGCGCTCCCCCGCGGCCGGGCTCGGCGCGGCGATGCGCACACCGAGTCCTTCCACCTGCGGCCCGAGTCTGCGACCGAGCGAACGCAGGATCGGCTCGCGCAGATCGCGCTCGATCGCTTCCTGTGCCAGCGACGACGGAACGGACAGCAACGCGAAACCCTGGGCGACGGTGAGCGGTTTCACCAGCTTCAACCAGGCCTGCTGGGCCCGGCTCACCGCGGGAATGGCGCCGTCGGCCGAGCCGGTGGTGAGTTCGGCGACCACCTCCGGCCACACTGTGGCCAGCACGTTCTGCTCGTCGTCCATGCAGCGTCCTCCCCGGACCGGTTTGTTGGGCCAACGGCCGCCGAGCACGCCAGCGCAGCACCTGTGACCAGGTGCGATCGGCGTGATCGAAGCGAACAACCGAAGCCGGTTCGAACGCCGTGCGGTCCCGGGATCGGACTTGGCGAGGGCACCGTCGGCCCTACGAATATGCCACTCCGGCCGTCTTTCCACACAATTATCCACAGATGTGGACAAACCTGGGGATAGAGGAATTCTGCCAGCGTGTGGCAGTGAAAGGAGCTGGACCTGCGGTTCTTCAGCAATCCCCCGGCTACAGAGGCTAGCCGCAAGGCGCCCGCGACGCCAGAGGTGTGGAGGAACTCACGAAAAGTTGCTGTCCGCGTCAGTGACGCCCGGGCGTGTCGCCGCAGGTCGGCTCGCCGACCGTCGGCCACGACCAGCGGGTAATCTGGATCCCGGTACTCGTCCCGACCCTATCCGGCCCGGATGTTTGCCGACCGTTTCGCCCCATGTGGGCCGAATTTGACCCTGTATGGGGCGATCAGTACCCTCATACAGTCACCCCTTGGCGCGGTGGCGGCTGTGCGCTGCACGCTGATCGCCAAGGCACTCTGTGCGTAGACCGCGGTCCGCAGCGCAGAATCCGAATCACCGAAAACTTCGGGTACCTCACCGGTGCCCACCAACTCGAGGAGTGTTGACCGTGGCCAAGGGCAAGCGGACGTTCCAGCCGAACAACCGTCGTCGGGCGCGCGTGCACGGCTTCCGCCTCCGGATGCGGACCCGTGCGGGCCGCGCCATCGTTTCGGCGCGTCGCCGTAAGGGCCGCTCCGAACTGACTGCCTGATCGCGCGTAGTCGGACGCTCGGGTGTTGCCTGAGCCGTATCGGTTGCACCACCGTGCTGATTTCTCCCGCACGGTGCGCCGCGGTCAGCGAATCGGGAGGCGAGATCTCGTCGTACACGCGTTCACGCACACGTACGACGATGTCGCCGACGGCGATTCCCTGGTCCGCGTAGGCGGTCCTCGGTTCGGGCTGATTGTCAGCAAGGCGGTGGGTAACGCGGTGGTTCGCCACCGGGTGGCCCGCCGCCTGCGTCATATGTGCGCCCAGGTGATCGATGACCTGCCCGCCGATACCGATGTCGTGATCCGGGCCCTGCCCGGTGCGGCTACCGCCGACTCCGCCGAGTTGCTGCGCCAGCTGCGCGCCGGACTCCGCAAGCTCGGCTTGCACCGGGTTCCGGCGGCCGCGCTCGGTCGCACCTCGGCCGGTGAACGGTGATGCGCACGCTCGCTCGGTTACCCGCGAACGCGCTGATCTTCCTGATCGAGCTCTACCGCACTTATGTCTCCCCCACCCGGATGCCGATCTGCCGCTTCACCCCCACGTGCAGCGAGTACGCGGTGACCGCCCTGCGGACCCGCGGGCTGGTCGTCGGATCGGTACTGACGGTCGTTCGCCTGGCCAAATGCGCGCCCTGGCACCCTGGGGGGTGGGATCCCGTGCCGGAGCGCGGGTCGAATGCTTTCACCAAGTCATCGCCCGCGCTGATCGGCGATACGAACGACGGGAGTACCTAGAGCCGTGCTCGACATCATCTACTGGCCGGTATCCGCCATCCTATGGTTCTGGCACAAAGCCTTCGGCTTCGTGTTCGGCCCCGACAGCGGGCTCACCTGGAGCCTCGCCGTGGTGTTCCTGGTCTTCACCCTCCGGCTGGTGCTGTACAAGCCGTTCGTGAAGCAGGTCCGCACCACGCGGCAGATGCAGGAGCTGCAGCCCCAGATCAAGGAGCTGCAGAAGAAGTACAAGAACGACCGCGAGACCATGGCGCGGGAGATGCAGAAGCTGCAGAAGGAACACGGCTTCAACCCGCTCATGGGCTGTCTGCCGGTGCTGGTGCAGGTGCCGGTGTTCCTCGGTCTGTTCCATGTGCTCCGCTCGTTCAACCGGACCGGTCACGGCTGGGGTCAGCTCGGTTTGACCGCCGAGGAAAACGCCAACATCGGCAACTACATCTTCAGCGCCACCGACGTCCAGTCGTTCCTGAGCGCCCGCATCTTCGGCGCCCCGATCGCGGCATTCATCACCGCGCCGGTGAGTGAGCTGCAGGCATTCGCGGACTGGGGCGGCACGCCGACCCGGATGAGCATCGCGCTCGTCGCCGTCCCGCTGATGGTGATCGCCGGTGTGGCGACCCACTTCAACGCTCGCGCTTCCGTCGCCCGCCAGACCCCCGAGGCCGCGGCCAACCCGCAGGCCGCCATCATGAACAAGCTGTCGCTGTGGGTCTTCCCGCTCGGCGTGATGGTCGGTGGCCCCTTCCTGATGATCGGCATCCTGCTCTACTGGGTGGCCAACAACATCTGGACCTACGGACAGCAGCACCTGGTGTTCGGCCGGATGGAGAAGGAAGAAGAGGCCAAGAAGCAGAAGAAGCTCGAGCTGCGGGCGCAGAACGCGCCCAAGCCCGGTGCCAAGCCGGTCGACGTCCGCAAGAAGCAGGACGCGCCCGCCGACGAGTCGCCCTCGGCGAACGGCACCGCGGCGAGCAACGGCACCCCGAAGCAGTCGGCCAAGCAGGGCGGCAAGCGTAAGCCCGGCGGGCAGCAGCGGCCGGGAAACCGTGGCCGCGCGAACCAGAAGCGTAAGCGCTGAGACGCGACCGGATAGAGGGAAATCCAATGACTGTTGAGACCCAGACCGACGGAGGGGACGCCACCGTGTCGACGACTGTGGACGTCGTGAACGACGCCGAGGAGGCGTTGATCGAAGAGGGCGAGATCGCGGGCGACTACCTCGAGCAGCTGCTGGACGTGCTCGACTTCGACGGCGACATCGACCTCGACGTAGAGGGCGACCGTGCGGTCGTGAGCATCGACGGCGGCCGCGACCTGACCAAGCTCGTCGGCCGCAATGGTGAAGTTCTCGACGCGCTTCAGGAACTCACCCGCCTGGCCGTGCAGCAGGCGACCGGCGTCCGCAGCCGCCTGATGCTAGACGTGGCCGGCTGGCGCGCCCAGCGCCGTGCCGATCTGAGCGAGCTGGGTGTGGCAGCGGCCAAGCGTGTGCTCGAGTCGGGCAAGCCCGAAGCGCTGTCGGCGATGACTCCGTTCGAACGCAAGATCGTGCACGACGCCGTCGCCGAGATCGATGGCGTGGCGAGCGAGAGCGAAGGTGTCGAGCCGAATCGTCATGTGGTGGTTGTGCCGGAGTAGGCTCACACCGCCGCGACCACGCAGGAAGTAGTAAGGCCTCCGGTCCCGGACCGGGGGCCTTATTCATGCCCCGATCACCACCACTGGAGAAGGATGTTTCACGTGGAACGAGAACTGGGTGCGCTGTCCGCCGAACTGGAACCGCCCGCTGCCGCAGCCCGGTTGTTCGGTGACCGCCTGGACCTCGCCCGCCGCTACTGCGCGGCGCTCGCCACCGCAGGCGTGGAGCGCGGGCTCATCGGTCCGCGCGAAGTCCCCCGGCTCTGGGAGCGGCACATCCTCAACTGCGCGGTGGTCGGTGAACTGATCGACGAAGGCGCGTCCGTGGTCGATGTCGGCAGCGGCGCCGGACTGCCGGGCATCCCGTTGGCCATCGCGCGGCCGGACCTTCGCATCACGCTCGTGGAGCCGCTGCTGCGCCGCACGGTGTTCCTGAGCGAGTTCATCGAGGACGCCGGGCTCGATGTCACCGTCGTGCGCGGGCGTGCCGAACAGTCGGGCGTCATCAAGGAAGCCGGTGGTGCGGATGTCGTCACCTCCCGCGCGGTCGCCCCGCTCGCCAAACTCGCGCACTGGTCGCTTCCCCTCCTCCGCGACCACGGGCGCATGCTCGCGCTCAAAGGAACCAGCGCCGCTGAGGAACTCGAGCGTGACGGTGCCGAACTGATTCGCGACGGCGCGACCGATCTTCGCGTCGTCGGCTGCGGCGCCGGGATCGTCGAAATCCCGACCCTCGTCATCAGCGCCGAACTCCTCCCCCGGGCCGAACGACCGAACCGTCGCGGCGGACGTAAAGCCGCTGGCGCGGAAAAGAAGACGAGAAAGCGCAACAACTCCTGAATTGCCACTCCCCCGCTTTCGAATGCCACTCAACGAGTTTCGTACCGTGACGAAATGGGCCGAGGGTGGTTGGGTGCACCTGATTCAGGTCGAATTTCGCCATAGCGACTGGGACGGCAAGAGGTGGGCGCAGGAGTAGCGGACTGCGGCCATGCCTCGACTGCCGTGATGGATGATCGTCAGCGGAACCGGCTCCAGCGCGGAATCTGGTGGGGGCGACGGCCAATGACTCGTGCGGTGTTTCACGTGGAACGCGATAGCGCGTTGTTTCCCGTGAAACAAGCGTCGGTGAAGTGAATTCTGTGCCGCGTTGTGCGTGTCCCGTGCGGCGTGCCGCGATTCAGCTTTCCTAACGGTCCCGGTGCTGGCAAGCTATTGAGGGTCGGCGCGAGTGAGTCCATCTCCTCGAATTTCGAGTTCTCCACCGACGCAGTTTGTTTGTGATGACACGGCGCCGACGTTCGTCGGGGATACGTGATCTGAAGTTCTCGGGTTAGGAGCAATCTATGTCGAGCGGTCCGGCGAATGTTTCACGGGAAACAACGTCGCGGGTCCCGGGGATGCTGGACTCCAGCAGCTTCGACGCGGAGACGTTCGGGAATACTCCTTTCGGGCACATCTCCCCCGCCGAGACCCCGATCGCGGCGGAAGCGCAACGCGCCAGCCAGATTCTGCATCCAGGAAAGGTCACTGTGCCGAAACCCCGCGAGCAACGGATCATCACCATCGCCAACCAGAAGGGTGGCGTAGGCAAAACGACAACGACGGTGAATCTTGCCGCCGCACTGGCGCATCAGGGGATGACCGTCCTCGTCGTCGATCTAGACCCGCAGGGCAATGCGAGTACGGCGCTGGGCGTCGCCCACCACTCCGGTGTGCCGTCCAGTTACGAGCTGCTGATCGGTGAGGTGTCGGTCACCGACGCCAGTCAGCAGAGCCCGCACAGTGAACGTCTGTTGTGCGTTCCCGCCACGATCGACCTCGCCGGTGCGGAGATCGAACTGGTCTCGATGGTCGCGCGCGAAGGTCGGTTGAAGACCGCGATTCGCGACGCCGCCGTCGCCGGATACGACATCGACTACGTGTTGATCGACTGCCCGCCCTCGCTGGGTCTGCTCACCGTCAACGCGCTCGTCGCGGCCAAAGAGGTGCTGATCCCGATCCAGTGCGAGTACTACGCGCTGGAGGGCGTCGGCCAGTTGCTGCGCAATATCGGGCTGGTGCAATCGCACCTCAACCCGGAGCTGCACGTGTCGACGGTGCTTCTCACCATGTACGACGGCCGCACCAAGCTGGCCGACCAGGTCGCGGAGGAAGTGCGCAATCACTTCGGCGACGTGGTGCTCAAGTCGATGATCCCGCGCAGCGTGAAGGTCTCGGAGGCGCCGGGCTACGGGATGACCGTGCTCGATTATGATCCAGGCTCCCGTGGCGCGATGAGCTACATGGACGCCGGGCGTGAGCTCGCCGGGCGCGCCCAGGTTGTCCAGGGCGCGTCGTAGTGCTGGTGTGTTGGAACGAGGAAGGGATCGGTAGCCGATGAGTCAGGCGAAAAAGGGCGGTCTCGGTCGCGGGTTGGCGGCGTTGATCCCGACGGGGCCCGCCGTGGCGCCCGGGCTCAGCAGTTCCGCGGCGAGCGTGATCGGCATCAACCCGATCGGCCCGCAACCGGCCGAGGCTTTCCTGCATCGCGTTCCCGATGCCGAGCCCGCGGAGCCGGAGGAGGATCTGGTCTCCCCCGGCGACGCGGTGTACCGAGAGATCCCTGCGGATCAGATCGAACCGAACCCAAAGCAGCCGCGCTCGGTGTTCGAGGAAGAGGCGCTCGCCGAGCTGGTGCACTCGATCCGTGAATTCGGGTTGATGCAGCCGATCGTGGTGCGTCGACTCGAGCCGGGTGTCGACAAGTTCCAGTTGGTCATGGGCGAGCGCCGGTGGCGCGCATGCCAAGAAGCGGGCCTGGCTACGATCCCGGCCATCATCCGCGATACCGCGGACAGCTCGATGCTGCGCGACGCGCTGCTGGAGAACATCCATCGCGTGCAGCTGAACCCCCTCGAAGAGGCGGCGGCGTATCAGCAGCTGCTCGAAGAGTTCGATGTCACCCACGAGGAACTGGCCTCGCGTATCGGCCGCTCGCGTCCAGTGGTGACGAACATGATCCGGCTACTGAAGCTGCCGATCCCGGTGCAGCGTCGGGTGGCCGCCGGTGTGTTGTCGGCCGGCCATGCCCGCGCGCTGCTCGGTTTGGACGCGGGCGCCGAGGCGCAGGAAGCGCTGGCGGAACGGATTGTCGCCGAAGGTTTGTCGGTGCGCTCCACCGAGGAAGCGGTGACGCTGGCCAACCGCAATCCGTCGGAGGTCGCTCCCCCGGCGCCGAAGCGCAAGCCGATCCACATGCCGGGTCTACAGGAAGTCGCCGAACGCCTATCGGGTTCCTACGACACCCGCGTGACGGTGAGCCTCGGCAAGCGCAAGGGCAAGATCGTTGTCGAGTTCGGTTCCGTCGAAGATCTCGAGCGCATTGTGGCGCTGATGGAGCAAGCCAGCCCTGAAACGTCACTGTGACAGGGACTTCCCAGCCTTTATACATCTCGGAAAGAGGCGGCATTACTGTGGATAGTGATGTGGCGTGAGCGTGGATGAATCGGACAGCTGGAGGCTGAACAGAGCAGTGTCGACCAGCGTCACAGCATTGACCCTCGACGGACTCGATCGGCTTCCGGCGCATACCCGGCGGTGTGTTTTCTGGGAGCTCGATCCGGCTGTCGCCGCCGACTCCCAGTCCTTCAGCGATCCGGTCTTCGAGAAGGAGGCATGGCTCTCGACGGTCATGCTCGAATGGGGATCATGCGGGCAGGTGGCACAGGTTGACAACAACATCGCCGGCTGCGCGCTGTATTCGCCGCCGAGTTCGGTGCCGCGCTCGACCCTGTTCCCCACCTCCCCCGTGAGCCCGGACGCCATCCTGCTGACGACGCTGCAGGCCGAATTCCCCTATGACGAATCCGATGTAGCCCACCGGCTGGTGCAGGCCGTGGTGGCCGATCTGGTGCGTCGCGGTGTGCGGGCGCTCGAGGCATTCGGCATCCGCAATGGACCGCCGTCGAGCTCGGTCGCCGATCGGGGGCTCGGCTCGTCGATGCGGCTCATGGAACGGATCGCCGCTCCCCTGCGCGATCGGGCCTCGACCACCCAGTGCACGCCGGAAACCTGCATGATCGACGCGGACTTCCTCGAGGACGTCGGCTTCGAAGTGGTGGCCCAGCATCACCGCTTCCCACGCCTGCGTCTCGAACTCGACTCCGATCATGGCTGGAAGGAAGACGTCGAGCGCGCCCTCGACCAGCTTCTGGCCGCCGCCGAGATGGCCCCACCTGCCAGAATCGGCGTGCGCTAGCCGACACAAGAAAGCGGCCCCGCCTGCGCGGGGCCGCTTTTGTGGTTTCGGGAGAACATGGGTAACTCGCCGGGGACGGGCTGGCGTGACCCGCTACCTGGTCTGGCCGCCGACGTAAGCCTCACCGCACCTGGGTCTGGCCTGAAACTCCGGGGAGGCGGACGAGACCGGAATTCTCCGGCAGCCGATCCTGGGCCGCCAGTTCCTCGGCGAGCAGTTCGGCGAAGGTGTAGGTGCCGGTGGGCTGGTCGTCCTGGCCGAGCAGGTACAGCCGCTTCACCGAGATGAGGATCGCCTCGGCGATCACGTCCCGCATGCGCGGGTTGGTGAGGATGGAGGCGTCGTATTCGTTGGTGAGGTAGCCCAGGTCCACCTGGACCGTCGGCATCTTGGTGAGGCGCAGCAGATCCCAGGTGCGCTGATGGGTGCGGCAGTCCTGCAGGGACGTGCGGGCAACCACTTCGCGCTGGATGAACCCCGCGAGTACCTGCCCGATCATCGACACCGAACCGTGGGAATTACCGAAGTAGAACCCGGCGACGCCCTGCGCCGACGGATTGTCGCTCATCGCGCAGCGCAACGAGATCATCAGATCGGCGTCGAAAGCGTTGGAGGTATCGGCGCGTTCGGCATCGGTCGGGTTGGCGCCCCACGGACGTGACAGGAACGTCTCCATGCCGGTGGCGGCCATCCGGCCTTCGAGCCGTGAGGCCAGATCCCACAGGATCTCCGACTCGTATACGTCACCGAACTCCGTCGGCACGGCGAATCCCTTGTCGGGGCCGCCGAATCCGGGGTCGATGACGATGCGCTTGCCGGTGAGCTGCGGTCCCGCCCGGTGCACCACCTCTTCCTCGGCGATGCGATGCGGGTTGCCGCCGGTGACGCGCGCGCCGAGCAGATCGAGCGAGCGCAGTGTGTCGGGACCACAGATGCCGTCGGCCGAGAGACCGATCTCGCGCTGGAAGGCGCTGAGTCCCTCGTGGGTGTGCGGACCGAAGTAGCCGTCGACCCGGTGCACGTAGAAGCCGAGGTCCTGCAGCTTGCGCTGCAAGGTGGCCACGTCGTCGCCGTACAGCGGGGCGGACAGCTGGTAGATCAGTGTGCGGGCACCCAGGCGATAGGAGGCTTCCTTCAGCGCGCGATACGTGGCCGGGCCGACGATCCCGTCGACGAGCAGACCACGCTGCTGCTGGAACGCGCGAACCGCCGAGTCGAGCGAGCGGTCGAAGACCACATCGGTGTCCTGCCAGTCGTGCTGGCGATGCAGGAAACCGAGGCTTGCGAGGGTGCTCCGAACCTCTGCGACGGCCGGTCCTGAATCGCCGTGACGAAGTCGGTGCATGCGTAAGAGCCCTTTCCTTCGGCCGGAGCGTCCGTCGATTGTCTCAGACCCGGGCGGTATTACGGGAATCCCGGGTCCAGGCATCCTACGGCGCGTCGGCCGGTGGGAGGTGTCTTTGTCGGATCGATCGCGGCTCAGATGAGCCCTTCGAGCTCGCGCAGCAGCGCCGCCTTGCCCTTGGCGCCGACGATCTGCTTCACCGGCTTGCCGCCCTGGAACAGGATCATGGTCGGCAACGACAGGATCTGGTAGTCGCGGGCTGCGCCGGGGTTGGCCTCGGTGTCGAGCTTGGCGATGGTGAGCTTGTCGGCATGGGTGCCCGCGATCTCCTCCAGCACGGGGGCGACCATCTTGCACGGGCCGCACCAGTCGGCCCAGAAGTCGACGAGCACGGGCTTCTCGCTGAGCAGCACGTCGTCGGCGAAGGACTGGTCGGTCACGGTGATGGTGTTGGCACTGTCGGCCATGGGTGTTCTCCTAGCTGGGTGGAACGCGAAATCAGTTGGCGGACACCGCGGCCGGGCCATCGGCGTTGTCGAGTGTGTTGGCGGTGATGTCGCCCTGCTCGGCGAGCCAGCGCTCGGCGTCGATGGCGGCGCGGCAGCCGGTGCCCGCGGCGGTGATCGCCTGGCGGTAGGTGTGGTCGACGAGGTCGCCTGCGGCGAACACGCCCGCCACATCGGTGGCGGTGCCCGGATCGGTCACCTGCACATAGCCTTCACCGTCGAGCGCGACCTGGCCCTTGACCAGTTCGCTGCGCGGATCGTGGCCGATGGCGACGAACAGGCCGGTGGCGGCCAGTTCGGATTCCTCGCCGGTCCTGGTGTCGCGCAGGGTGAGGCTGGTGACGCTGTTGTCGCCGTTGACCTTCACGACCTCGGCGTTGAGCCGGAAGTTGATCTTCTCGTTGGCCTTGGCGCGTTCGAGCATGATGCGTGAGGCACGGAACTCCTCGCGGCGGTGCACGATGGTGACGCTGGCGGCGAACTTGGTGAGGAAGGTCGCTTCCTCCATCGCCGAGTCGCCGCCGCCGACCACCACGATGTCCTGGCCCTTGAAGAAGAAGCCGTCGCAGGTGGCGCACGCGCTCACGCCGCGGCCGAGCAGTTCCTGCTCACCGGGGACGTGCAGGTAGCGGGCAGCCGAGCCCATGGCGAGGATGACGGCGTAGGCCTCGAAGGTCTCGTCTCCGACAGTGACCTTCTTCACGGGGCCGGACAGGTCGATCGCGTCGACGTCCTCGGTGCGCAGGTCGGCGCCGAAACGCTTGGCCTGCTCGCGCATCTGCTCCATCAGGTCGGGGCCCATGATGCCCTCGCGGAAACCGGGGAAGTTCTCCACCTCGGTGGTGGTCATCAGGGCACCACCGAACTGGGTGCCCTCGAAAACCAAGGGCGCCAACTCGGCGCGGGCGGCATAGACGGCCGCCGTGTAGCCGGCGGGTCCTGAGCCGACGATGATCAGGTCGCGAACTGGCGTGCTCATGGGGCCCTTCCGAAAAGCAATGCTGGGACGTGTGAGTCAACAACAGCCTAAACGGTGTTGTTCCCGTGTTTGTTTTGCGGCTGGCGCCGCGGTTCTCGGCGCTGAACCCCCGCCTCTTCCCTCCCTGCGGGCACTCCTTCGTCGCACCCTTCGGTCAGTCCAGAGGCGGGGACGCGCCGAGAACGGGTGAGTGTGGGGCCAGAAGGGCAGGTCAGCCGATGTCGCGGACGGCTAATCGGCTGGGGGCGCCGGTGGTGCATCCGGTGCCGACGACCAAAGCGGTGATGGTGGGGGTTTGGGGGCCTTTGACGAGGACGAGTACGGCGTCGTCGCCGCGGAAGGTGATGCTCGACGCACCCAGGACGGCACGGTCGATGCCGTTGGCCTGCACGCAGCGGGTGAGGGCGGCTTCGTCGGCGAGGGGGCCGTGCACGTCGCGTTTGCCGAGGGCGGTGAGGGCGGCGGCCGCGGTGAGGTCGTCGGCCGGGGTGGCCGGTTCGGTGGGTGGGGCCGCAGTCGGTGTGCCGTCGGTGTTGTCGAGGGTGCCGACCACGGCGCCCGCACCCGCGAGGACGGCGATCGTGGCCGCTGCCGCCACCAAGAAACCCAGCCGGCGCCGGGACTTGTACTGCGCCAACGAGATCGGCGTGGACTGGTCTGCGGCGGGGGTGGCGCTGGTCGGGACAGACGTGATCCGTGCGGTCGGGCCGTCGCCCGCGTCGGGTTCGGCGACGGCAGGCACGGAGGTGATTCGTTCGGTCGGTCCCTCGTTGGCGTCGAGTTCGGCGACGAATCGGAACATGCGGTCGGCCACGTCGTCGGGCATGCGGTGCATGACCAGGTCGTCGTCGGCCAGCGTACGGAGGTGGGTGTTCACCTCGTCGAGATCTTTCAGATAGCGCAGCGCGTCCGGGTCGGTGCGGACCTTGGGCCACAGTTGCTCGCGGAGTTCCGGTGCGAGATTGTCGGCGTGCAGATCGGCCAGCAGTTCCGACGGGAACGGAGGCTGCGGCACGGATCGAGCCACCTCGCACCTCCCCTGTTCTGTCGATTTTCGGATCGCAGCATGTACATCGCTGACTTGTTCGTCACTGTTAATGACGCATCCGGGCTAGCTCCGGTTCCCTGGATCCCGGAAAAATTCCAAACGTTCTTGCAAACGTACGCGCGCTCGGGCGCATCTGCTCTTGATCGTGCCTTCCGCCACGCCGAGTGCCAAGGCGGTTTCGGCCACACTCCGCCCCTCCATCTCGGTCATCACCAGGGCGAGCCGCTGTTCGTCAGGGAGGGTGAACAGCGCCTCGCTCACCACGAGGTTCAGCTCGTAGTCGGCGTAGGCATCGCGTGGCTCGACCGCCTCGGGCATGGTGTCGGGGGTGACGGAGATGGCGCGGCGGGTCTTGTTGCGCCGGATCCGGTCGAGGCAGGCGTTCACGACGATGGCGTGCAACCAGCTGCGCACCTCGGACTCGGCGCGGAACGTCTCGGCGGTGCGATGGGCGGAGAACAAGGCGTCCTGCAGGCAGTCGGCGGCGTCCTCACGGCTGTAGGACGTGCGCAGCGCGGTCTGCCAGAGGTGGTCCTTGTGCCTGCGCAGGAGTTCGGAGAAGGCATGCGGTTCGCCGCGTACGTGCGCGGTGAGGAGTTCCTTGTCGCTGCCGTTCTCCAGGAACGAGCGATCGCGGAACGCCGCCTGGCGCGTTGTCCCCCCGCGTACTTGCTCGTTGACTTCCGGCGACAACACCTGACCCCTTGGACAGCGCTCATTACGGCGACTTCATGTCGGCGAACGAGGCCGATCCATCACCTGACTACAACGCGGCGTCCAGGACCGACGTCGACAGATCCTGGGTAGCTCCCTGCCGAGAGCGCGGGGTGATCATATCGCTGATAACAATTGCGCACCAACCGGACCGCGGTTCGATGAACAGTGATGTTCTAGCGCGAAATAGGCATCCACCTGCGCAGATAGCAGGTGGGAAGGACTGCGGCGCGGATTTACGGCGCGGCGTCGAAGCGGACGTCGGCGACGGCGGTCTGGAACTGTCCGCCCGAATTCGCCAGTCCGGTGATCCATACGAGCACGAAGCGAGCAGCCTGATCAGTCTGCACAGCGACCTCGGTGACGCCGTCGCCGAGACGGGCGGAGCCGATCAGCTGAGTCTGGTCGAGCGTGGGCGTCTCGGTGGGCGAGGTCCGGATCTCGACGGTGCTGCCCGCACTGGGCGAGGTGATCGAGACATTGGTGAGTTTGGCGGGCGCGGGCAGCGTGGCCAGCAGTCCCACGCCCTTCTTGAGGGCGGGGAACTGCTGGAAGTACTGGTCGGTGCGCCACACCGTTTCCGGGTTCTGGTCGAGCACCGCGCCCGCCGTCGCGGCGCCGTCGGGGGTGCCCTCCGGGGAGAACACCCTGGCACCGGTGACGGCCACCGGCACACTCGACGGCTGCGCGGGCTGGTCCGCCGTCGGTGCGGCGGCCGCGCTCGGCGGCGCCACACTCGACGTGAGCCCGATATTGATCTGCTGATCCAGCGGCTTGTCCGACGCGCCGGGCGCGAAGATACTCACCATCCACCAGATCAAGATGCCGACCACCAGCGCGGCGAGCACGCCGAGGCCGACCATGATCCACATCATCCGCTTGGAGCGTTCGCGTTCGGCCGCAAGCAGTTCCGGGTCGGCGAGCGAATCGGGGCCGGCCGCGACCGCCCGCTGACCCAGCCGCAGCACGGGGATGAAATCGGTCTTCTGATCGACGACCGAGGCCTGCTCGAGCACGTGCTGCACGGTGGCGGCGGTGCGCACACCCTTGTTCGATTCCAGCGACCGCACGGCGACGGCCGAGATCTCGAACGGCACCTCGGGCCGGATCTGGCGCGGCTCGACCGGAGTTCCGTCGGGCCCGAAGTCGGCCAGCCGCAGCCCGCCGATCGTCGCGGCCGTACCGGTGACACCGCCCACGCGAATCGGCCAGCGCGCGGTGATGAGCGCGTAGAGCATGGCACCGAGGCCACGCACATCGGACTGGGCGTCGGAATCGCCGAGCGTGCCGGGGAAGGCGAGCACGGCGTCGCCGGAAGCGCTGATCCGGATGCGGTCGGGATGGTCGATCGAGAGCGAGCCACCGCCGCGATGGGCCAGTTCGGCCGCCGAGGCGAGTACCCGGATGGCCCGGGCTGCACCGATCGGCGACGGCACGGTCTCGGCCATCTCCCGCAGCGACCGGCCGGGTGTCCACTCCGCGACCACGATGCCGCCGGAACTACCGCGCACCACGTCCAGGACCCTTGCCAAGCCGGGCGAGTTGATGCGGCCCAGACGCAGCGTGCGCGACAGGATCGCCTGCGGACCGTCGTGGCCCGCGTTCTCACCCGACTTCTGATCGGCATCGACGAAGGTCAGCGCGACCTCGCGGTCGAGTTTGATGTCGAGGGCCTGCCAGAACTTGAGCCCGCGCGCGCCGCCGTGGCTGGCGAGCAGGCGATACCGGCCGCCCGCGACCGACGCGCCGGGGATCAGCTTCGGTCCGCGCTGCGGGCGTTGCACGTCCTGCGGCGGTACGGGGATCGGCAGCATGCCGGTGTCGTGGGTCGGATCGTGCGGCGGTGTGGCCGCGCGACGGTCCTCGGTCGGTTCGTTCTTCTCCGGCGACCCGTCTGCCTGCAGGTTCTTGCTGTCGTCGGGCGCGTCGGCGTGTTCGGATCCCGCGGTGTCTGCCCCGTCGGGCCGGACATCGGTGGACCTTCCTCCTGCGGCGCGCGCCGCAGAATCAGCGGCTGGGACGCCGCCCACCGCGTCATCGCTCACCCTCGGTCCTCCTTCGGCCTGATCTCCCGTATCGGTCTGCCGAACAGCGTACGGGAACTGTGCTTGACCGGTGATGTCAACAGCACCGGGCCGGATCACGGGCAACACCATGGTCTGGGTGTCCAGCGACTGCCCGTACGCCGGGAAGGCGTAGGTGTCGGGCCTGCGCAACACGGTGGTCGCGTAGATGTCCTCGGCCGAGGCGTCCTCGTCGAGCGCGAGTTCCGGCGCGGGCGGGGTGATGCCGAGCTTGCGCGAGACGGCGACGGTGATCGCCACCACCTCGGGGATGCCGACCAGACGCATCAGCCCGAACGCCACCGAGAACAGGACGAGCGCGTCGACGGTGACCCGCAGCAGCGAGGCCGGGCCGCCGGTGACGTTCGCGAGGCCGGTCACGGTGTCGATGATGAGCATCACCGCGCCGCCCGCGATCGAAGCGAGCACCACCCGGGTGATGGTGCGGCCGACATTGGACATGCGCAGATCGCCGAGGCTGCGGTGCAGCAGTACCCCGCCGATCACCGCGCCGACGGTGAAGCTGAGGCCGGTGGCGACGCCGAGGATGATGACCACGTCGTCGCTGTCGCGAGCGATCACCGGGGCGAGCGCCGAGCAGGCGATCTTCACCGTGGTGATGCCGAGGATGATCCAGGTCGGCGTCCATGCCTGTTCGCGGGCGTAGAAGACGCGCAGGTGGATCAGCACGAGCGAATACGGGATCAGCGTGAAGGCCGACCAGCTCACCGCGCTGCCGAGGCGGGCGGCGTCACCGGAGAACCGGGCGTATCCGTAGAGGGCCTCGCCGATCGCCGGGCCGGCCAGGGTCATGAAGGCCACGATCGGGATCAGCGCGATCATGGTGAGGCGGGTGGCCGCGGACAGGTCGTCGACCACGGCGGGCGTGTCGTCGGCGGCGGCGTTGCGGCTCAGCCTCGGCATGATCGCGGTGAGCAGCGTGACGCCGATGACGCCGTAGGGCAGCTGCAGCAGCGCCCATGCATTGGCGAAGATCGCCGGGCCCGCCTCGTCGGCCGCGGAGGCGATGTTGTTCGCCACCACCAGGCCGACCTGGCTGATGAGCACGTACAGGATGATCGCGGCGCCCATCTTGCCGAACTGCTTGAGGCGCGCGTCGATGCCCCACAGCGGGCGCAGGTCGATGCCGTGCCTGCGGATGGCGGGCAGCAGACTCAGCGCCTGGGTGGCCACACCGGCGGTGATGCCGAGGCCGAGGACCAGCAGTTTCGGGTCGCTCATCCGCACCGGGTCGAGCGTGATCTCACCGGGTGTGAGCGCGTACACCGCCAGCACGACGAGCGCGACGATGTTGTTCATCACCGGTGCCCACGCGCCCGGTTTGAAGGCCTGTCTGGTGTTGAGGATGGCCGTGAACAGCGCCGACATGCCGTAGAACAGGATCGCCGGTGCGAGCAGATAGGTGAGTGCGGTGGTCAGCGAGGTGTTGACCTTGCCGTCGGAATCGACGAGCACGTGGCTGGCCAGGATGGGCGTCGCGGCGAGCGTGAGGACTGTCGCCACGAAGAGCACGGCGAAGGCGGCGGTCACCAATCTTCGGACGAACTCGGCGCCGTTGTCGGCGTCTTCCTGTTCGGCGCGCACCAGGGTCGGCACGACGATCGCCGTGAGCACCGCGCCGAGGACCAACTCGGCCACCATGTTCGGGATCAGGTTCGCCGAGATGAACGCACTGGCGATGGCAGGACCGAGCACGGTGAGCAGCAACAGCTGCTTGGCGAACCCGGTGATCCGGCTGACGAGCGTCGCCACGGCGATCGACCCGGAATCCTTGAGCAGCTTCTCGTTGGCCGACTGTGGATTCGTGTCACGCGGCGCGGGCTTCTCGGTGCGAATCCGCTCGGGACGCGCGATCACCTGCGTCTGCTCGGCCGCCCGCATCGCGTCACCACCGGGCCGACTCGATGCCGCAGGCATCCCGGGGAAGCTGTCCCGCCCAGGCCCCGGTCGAGCTGCCTCGTACCCACGCGGCGGCGGACCGGCCTGCGGACGCCCAGGATCCACCTCGGGACGTGCCTGCCGAGGGATTGCCCCGGATGCCCCCGCGGCCCGTTGCTGCGGAAACTCCCCCGACCTGGGGCCCGGCCGCTGTGGACCACTCGGCCGCTGGGCGGGACCTTGGGGTGCATCATCGCCGGCCCGACGACCGCGCGGTTGCCCACCGCCAGGCTGACCGACTCCAGGTCGTCCGCCGGCGCCGGGCTGTCCGCCGATGCCGGGCTGACCGCCGACGCCAGGCTGACCGCCGCGACTCCCTTGCTCGCCCGCACCGGGGTGCTCGACGCCACCGCGACCGCCCATGACCGAGGGTCCGGCCGGGCCCGCCGAACCTCGCTGCTGACCTGGCCGGTCGCCCGGCTCGACGCCGGTGGGACCGGGTCGCTGACCTGGCGCGGGCGGGAACTCGCCCCGCTGACCGCCGGGGGCCGAGCCGAAGCCACCCGGGCGTCCCTCGGGGCCGGGTCCCTGTGGTCGGAACTCGCCGGGGCGACCGGGTTCGGGGCGCCGCGGCCCACCAGCGCCGGGCACTCGCGGATCAATCGGCGGTGGTTGCGACGACTCGCCGTAAGGAGCGGCCGATCGCGGATCCGGTGCGGGTCGCTGTGGCCCTGGGCCACCCGGTCGCTGCTGGCGGGGGAACTCCCCCGAACGCCCGTCTGCCGGATAAGACTGAGGAGGCTGTGGACCACCCGGTCGCTGCTGCCGAGGCAACTCCCCGGAACGGCCGTCGGCCGGATACGGCTGGGGTCGCTGCGGACCAGGGCCGCCCGGTCGCTGTTGGATCGGGAATTCGCCGGAAGGTGCGGGCCGACGGTTGCTTTCGCCGGTACGTCCCGGCGTGCGCAGCGCGTCGTCCGCCACGGCACCGTTCGGGTCCCCCGGTCGCGGTGGCTGCCCGCGCAGCGGGTCTGCGGGCCCCGGACGGTGATTCGGCTCGACGGGCGGCATGTGCGGCTGACGAGGAGCACCAGGTGCCCCGGCGTAGTTCGACTCGCCGGGATGAGGTGCGCGCGGGGGTTCACCGGGGCGATGGCGCGGCTCGTCATCGCGCGGATACTGCGCGTGCGGCGGCTCGCCGGGCGATGGACTGAAGTTCGGTTCGCCGGGCCGGGACGCCTGCGGGTACGGCGGCTCACCGGTACGACCGGGGCCGTAGTGCGGCGCGCGAGGGGGCTGGACTCGCGGGATCTCGCCCGAGCTGCCGGGAACGGGTCGTCCTGTCGGCTGGGCGGGTCGCGCACCCTGCTGCGGGCCGGGATCAGCGGGGCGCGGCCGGGCCGGGTCGACGGGGCCCAGGCGCGGCGGGACCGGGCGATCGCCGGGGCGGGCGGGCACCTGCGGCTCGTCGGTGTCGCGGCCGCTCATTCCACGCTCCCATGGCGCGGCGGGGGCCCAGCGGTGGGTCGGCTCGTCGCGTTCGTCGTGGTTGTGCCGATGAGCGGAATCATCGTCGCCCATCATGCCTCCTGTACCCGGCGCAACCCGCGAATCCCGCCTCGTTCTTGCCTGTCATGGTCCCCCGCGCGCCGGTCAGGCGTGGGTGTTCACTGCCGACGCAGTCGTTGCCGGGCGCGTCGCAGCCGTCCGGCCCGTTCCACCGTTTCGGGGGTGAAGCCCTCGTCGGCGGGGTCGGGTCGGCCGCGGAAGCGCCGCCACAGCCGGCGCCCGGCCAACAGCAACAGCAGTATCGCGGCACATGCCGTAATTATGGCCAAGGCCTGACCGTAGGCGTTCGAGCGCACCGAGACCGACGTCGGCTCCCCTAGCGTGATTCCGTCCGGGGTGGTAAGGGCGATGGGAATGACCAGCTTACGGCTGTCACTCACCTCGGTCGGTATCTGAAATGACCGAGTTCCGTTCGGCGGAAGGAGCTGTTCGCCGATATCGGTGATGTTCGTCTCGGAAGGCGCGGAGATCCGGAAGTTCACCCGGATCGCCACCGGCAGATCATTGCGGGCAACCAGCAGCAACGGGCTCTGCTCGGACGCGAGCGTGTACACACCGCCCGGTGGCAACACCGATACCGACGCGAACACGGTGTCGACTTCCCGGGTCACCTGATCGACACGCCGGTCGGCATGCAGGTCGGCGAGAGTGTCGTCCTCGCCACGCCGGTCCGACAGGCTCAACGCCCGCAGCAGATCCTCCCGCGCGGGCGTGAGGAAGGCCAGCGGCGTCAACTCGGCCTCGGGTAGCTCGACGAGCGCCCGCATCATCTCGGTGATCCGCGCACCCTGGTCGCGCACGGGCACGACGAGATGTTCGGGCGCCGCGTCCTGAGCGGCCGAGGGCAGGTATTCGAGGGTGAACGGGCGCGGATCCGGCTCCTGCGCGACGAGCTCCGCGAACGGCCGGGGCTGGGCCAGCTGGTTACGGGTGAGCAGTTCCACCTGTTTGAGCAGCGCCACACCCTCCTCGCGGCTGGCGCCCCACTGCTGCGGCGGCATCAACAGCTGCGAACGCGGCCGGTCCGGCGCCGGATTCAGCGCCGTCCACGCCATCGCGCCGAGCGCGTCCTGCAACCGGGCGGCCCGCGAGTCGTTGGTGACGTCGAAGCGCACCTTCGACGGTGTGAACGAGGGCGTCGGCGGGTTGGAACCCACGGCGGCCAGCGCCGTCGCCGACCAGATGTCGAAGGTCGTCACCCGCAGCGCCGGATCGGTATTCGGCCCGGCCTCGACGCTCACATCCGGCACCCGCACCACGTCCGGCGCGGCCTGCTCCCCGCCGACGACCGTGCCGGGCACGAACGTCGACGGTGTGGAGGTGAGCGCGGTCTCCGGATCCGGCACCGAACCCTCACCCGATACGGCCGACCCGGCGAGCACCGCTGTGCCGTACCCGTACTCACGCAGCAGCTGTCCCGCCGCGTGATCGATGCTGCCGGAATCGGGCAGGCTCACCCCGCGCAGCGACCTGGTGCCCAGGATCGCGTCGACCACATCGGCCGGTGCGTGCAATGCCCGCGCCGACAGACCCGGCTCGTTCACCGCCGCCAACGCCGTCACATCGACCTGCGCGTACGGCAACGCCACCGTGCACATCGACCCGGCGAGCGCGCGCAACCGGTCGAGCCAGGCCTGCGCGTTCGCGGCACCGGTCCCCTCCCGCGTCGCGCCCTCCGGATCCGACGGACTCGCCAGCACCCGGTAGCCGCGCGTCATCGTCTGCGCGGTCGACACCAGATCGGGATCGATGGCGATGCACACCGACCCGGCGACCGCGTTGTCCTTACCCGGTGCGGGTGCGACCGCTTCCAGCGCGGCGACCAACTGCTCGAGCCGCCCGCCCTTGCCGAGCGAGGCGGCGAGCTCGTCGTCGAGCAGTTCCACCTGCCCGTTCACCGACCCCGGTTTGCCCGCGACCATGCGCGGCCGGTCGGCCAGCGGCCAGATCACCGTCGTCGCCACCGGCGTGGCCTCCGGTGGCGCGGCGACCGGGGCCGGGTCGCCGTCGGCCGGCGGCAGTCCGAGCACCGGAAGCAGGAAGCGGGCGTCGTCGAGCCGGGCCTGCGAGCCGTAGGCCGGCTCGCCGTTCACATTCAGCAGCAGCGGATACACGCCGGGATCGGTGATGCCGAGCGACGCGCCGTCGCCGCCGCGCAACGCGATCCGCACCGAGAACTGTTTGCGCTGGCCAGGACTCAGCTGCGGCGTCACATCCTCGAACGGCCCGGTCACGTCGTAGTTCACCTGATCGAGCCGCAGCGAACTGCGCAATCCGCTCGGCGAGAGCACCGGGGCGGCGCGCTGGATGCGCACGCTCACATCGTCGACCACCCGGTCACCGATATTGGTGACCGTCCCCGACACGGTGAGCACCGGATCGCTGTTCGTGGTCACCGTGCCCGGCGCCACCGCGTCCAGGGTGAGTTTGAGGAACTTCGGCGCCGACGCGTCGTCCGGTTGCGCCTGCGCCACCGCGGGCAGCAGCGCCACCGAACCCAAGATGGTCAGGACCGCCGTGATCAGCCGGAACAGTCCACCCGTCATCGCTTGCCGGTCTCCATCCGGTCGATCATCCGATTAGCCACCTCGGCCAGCCGCCGCTCGTCGGCGTAGGCCAATCGGGAATCCAACTCGCTCAACGGAACCCACGCAACCTGGGTGACTTCCACGTCGGCATCGGACAACTCACCGCCCAGACACCGCAGCAGATAGTGGTGCACGGTCTTGTGTACCCGTCTGCCCTCGGTGACGAACCAATAATCGATATTGCCCAGCTCGGCGACCACCTCGCCGATGATGCCGGTCTCCTCGGCGACCTCACGCATGGCGGTCTGCTCGGAGGTCTCGCCCTCCTCGATGTGGCCTTTGGGCAGCGACCACAGCAACCGCCCGCGCCGATCGGTCCGCCCGATCAACGCGGCGCACCGCAGTTCCCTCGGCCCGTCCAAGCCGTCGACAACGAGGCCGCCCGCGGACGTTTCGCGCACCGTGCGCATACGCGGCTTACCGCCGTTACCCGCCCCGCCGCGCCGCCGCGGCTGGCGGCGTCGACTGTTCGCGCGATCGGCCGGAGGAGACACCCAGCCAGCTTAGCGGTGTGTGTAGGACGCAGGGGCGCTCGAGTTGGTGGTCGGGCGGCGGCGGCTGCCGTGCCCGGCACTTTGTGGATTGCGCCCCTGGAGGTACCGGCTGTGTTTTTGGAGCGCTGGCGCGCTCGAGCGCGGCCCCTGAGGGGCCGCGCGAACAGCGCTCGAGACTCGCGCTTCGCGCATGCGCTTCGAGCGCTGTTCGCGCGGCCGGGCCGCTGCGCCGCTTCGCGACGGACCCTCCTCGAGGTCGGGTCGTGCGGGGCTGGGAATGCTGTCATGGCGGACTTGGGTGGTGCGGGGTGGCTGGTAGTGCGGTAGGTGGTGGACTTGAGTGGTGCCGGGGGCTGGGAGCTCGGAAAGTGGTTCGACGGGCTCGGTAAGCTCTGTACTCGTGGTTTCCTCTGATGTTGTCGCGGATCGTCGTGCTCGGCTGCTTGCTGGTGCGGCGGTGACGTTGGGGCAGCTGTCCGAGGTGCTGGTGCCGTTGGGGGCCATGTTCGCCGCGCGGGGGCATTCGCTGTATCTGGTGGGGGGCAGCGTGCGCGACGCGGTGCTCGGGCGGTTGGGCAATGATCTGGATTTCACCACCGACGCGCGGCCGGAGGTCGTGCAGGAGCTGATGCGGGGGTGGGCCGATCAGTTGTGGGACACCGGTGGGCTCGCGTTCGGGACGGTGAGTGCGGCCAAGGGGGATCAGCAGCTCGAGATCACCACGTTCCGGGCCGATACCTACGACCGGGTGTCGCGCAATCCGGAGGTGACCTTCGGTGACACGCTCGAGGGCGACCTGGTCCGGCGCGATTTCACGGTGAACGCGATGGCGGTGAAGATCGCCGAGGACGGTTCGCTCGAGTTCGTCGACCCGCTCGACGGGCTCGATGCCCTGCTGAAAGGCGTGCTCGATACGCCTGCGGCACCGCAGGATTCGTTCGACGACGACCCGTTGCGCATGCTGCGCGCGGCCCGCTTCGTCGCGCAGCTCGGTTTCGAGGTGGCACCTCGGGTGCGCACGGCGATAGTGGAGACGGCCGAGCAGATCGACCGCATCACGGCCGAACGGGTACGCACCGAACTCGACAAGCTGATCGGTGCGGAGCATCCGATCGACGGCATCAACCTCATGTGCGATACCGGTCTCGCCCAGCGGGTGCTGCCGGAGGTGCCCGCGATGAAGCTCGAGATCGACGAGCACCACCAGCACAAGGACGTCTACCAGCATTCGCTGACGGTGCTGTCGCAGGCGATCGACCAGGAGGAGGGCGACCCCGACCTGGTGTTGCGCTGGGCGGCGCTGCTGCACGACATCGGTAAGCCCGACACCAAGCGCAACGAGCCGGGCGGCGGCGTGAGCTTCCACCATCACGAGGTGGTCGGCGCAAAGATGGTGCGTAAACGCATGCGGGCGCTGAAGTACCCGAAGGCGTTCACCGAAGACGTTGCGCGCCTGGTGTTCCTGCATCTGCGCTTCCACGGCTACGGCAAGGGCCAGTGGACCGATTCGGCGGTGCGCCGCTACGTCACCGACGCCGACGACCTGCTCGATCGCCTGCACAAACTGGTCAAGGCCGACTGCACCACCCGCAACAAGCGGCGGGCGGCGGCGTTGCGCGCCACCTACGACGAGCTCGAGCAGCGCATCGCGGCCCTGCGTGAGCAGGAGGATCTGGCGCGGGTGCGTCCGGATCTGGACGGCAACGCGATCATGGAGCTACTCGGCCTCGAGCCGGGCCCGCAGGTGGGCAAGGCGTGGAAATACCTCAAGGACCTGCGCCTGGACCGTGGCCCGATGACCCGCGACGAAGCCGAGGCCGCCCTGCGTGAGTGGTGGGCGACGCAGCAGTCCTAGAACACGATCAGCGTGGTCCCGGCGATGATGGCGTCGCGGATCTGGGTGAGGTCGAACGAACCGGTGGTCTCGGGCAGTTCGATGCGGAATTTCACCACGTCGCCGCGGCGGTGCGCGTAGGAGATGCTCGCCCGGTTGGGCAGGTCGTCGAGCAGCAGCGCGGGCGCCTGCACCACCCGGCGCGGTAGTCGGATGCGGTACCAGCTGGCGCGGCGGATGTCGATGGTGAGCAGGTTGTCGTAGACCTGCGCGTCGACGACGGCGCTCATCTTGCGGGTGCGGTGGGTGGCGACGATCCGGCCCTGCTCGTCGAGCCGGAGCTTCCAGTCCAGGTTCTGCTCGTCCACCCAGTCGATGAGGGCGCCGATGCCGATGCTGCCCTCGATGTCGAGTTGCTGCACGCGAATCTTGGTCGGCACACCGGGAATGAGGCGAACACCGTGCGCGATCACGGTGACGATGTCGAAGGGGTGGGAGTCCCAGACCAGGTCCGACAGCACTGTTTTGCTCTGGAAGTGGGCACCGCGCCTGCGCACCTTGAAGGTGTCGAGGGTGGCGGTGAGGTCGTGGCCGAGCAGGGTGGCCGACACTTCCCGCCCGCCGAAGCGGCTGAAGATGCCCTCGCTGAGCACGGTCATCAGGACGTCGGGCATCAGCGCGGTGACCGTGCCCGAGCCCAGGTCGGCCACCGGGTCGGCCCAGGACGTGGTGAAGCCGAGCCACTGGTCGATCCACGAGGGGTCGAGCAGACGTTTGCCCAGGTCGACAGCGCCCGCCAGTGACCAGGACTTCGGATCGAAATACGTGGCCATGATGGTCCGAGAGTACTTGCCCGCGGCGTCGGCGGCCATGCTCGTCGGCGTGTTGAGCCGATATCACAGCCGGATGTTTCCGCATGTGCGGAAGATTTATCTATGTATCGCCGTATCTGCGGAACTATCCTGGTCGGGTGGCACTACTGCGAATCAAGGAAGCCGCCGATCTGCTCGGTGTCAGCGACGACACCGTGCGCCGGTGGATCGACTCCGGCGCGCTGTCGGCGAGCAAGGACAGCGTCGGCCGGTTGGTCATCGAGGGTCGTGAGCTGGCGGCTCTCGCTGTCGAGCAGGCGCGCCCGCCGCACACCGAGGTGGGCAGTGCCAGTTCGGCCCGGAATCGGTTCCCCGGCTTGGTCACTCGCGTGCTGACCGACACGGTGATGGCACAGGTGGAGATGCAATGCGGTCCGTTCACAGTGGTCTCGTTGATGAGCAGCGAAGCGGTGCGCGAGCTCGGGCTCGAGCCCGGCAGTGTGGCGTTGGCGAGTGTGAAGGCCACGACGGTGGTCGTGGAACGGGCCGCCGGATGAAGCGCGCGCTCGCCCTGGTGGCCGTGCTGACCGTGCTCACCGCCTGTGATTCCGAAACGGATTCGGCGACAGGTGATTCGACGCTCACCGTGTTCGCCGCCGCCTCGTTGAAGAAGGCCTTCACCGATCTGGAGGACGACTTCGAAGCCACGAATCCCGGTGTGGACCTGCGGTTCTCGTTCGCCGGATCGTCGGATCTGGCCGCCCAGTTGCAGGCCGGTGCGCCCGCCGACGTTTTCGCCTCGGCAGACCAGCCGACGATGGACAAGGTGATCGCCGACGGACGCATCACCTCTTCGCGCGCCTTCGCCACGAACGTCCTCACCATCGTGACCGCGCCCGGTAACCCGAAGGGGGTCAACAGTTTCCGCGATCTGACCAAGGATGGCGTGTCCGTCGTGGTGTGTGCGCCGCAGGTGCCGTGTGGCCGGGCGACACAGAAGGTCGCGGGAGCTGCGCAGGTGACATTGCGGCCGGTGAGTGAGGAATCGTCGGTGGCCGATGTGCTGACCAAGGTGACTTCCGGACAGGCGGACGCGGGCCTGGTGTACGTCACGGATGCGGCGAGTGCCGGCGCGAAGGTGAGTACGGTCGCGATCCCCGAGGCTTCGGCGGCGGTGAACACCTATCCCATCGGGGCGGTCGAGGATTCCGCCGCTGCCGGGAAGTTCATCGACCTGGTGACCGGCCCGACGGGTCGGCGGGTGCTGACCGAAGCCGGGTTCGGTGTGCCGTGAGATCCGGCGCCGCAGGGTTTCCCCGCTGGTTGTTGCTGCCCGCGCTGCTCGGGTTCGCCCTTGTCGTCGTGCCGCTCGGCGCCTTGGCCTGGGGCGTGGAATGGGGTCGGTTCGGTGCGCTGGTGACCACCGAGGCCTCGCGCGACGCACTGTGGTTGAGCCTGCGGACGGCGGCCGCGAGCACGCTGCTGTGCGTGCTGCTCGGTGTACCGATGGCCGTGGTCCTGGCCAGGGCGCGATGGCGCGGGCTACCGGTGCTGCGCGCACTTGTGTTGCTGCCCTTGGTATTACCGCCGGTGGTCGGTGGTATCGCCCTGCTGTACACCTTCGGGCGGCGTGGGCTGTTGGGAAGCCACCTCGAAGCCCTCGGTGTGCAGATCGCGTTCAGCACGACGGCCGTGGTGCTGGCGCAAACCTTTGTGGCACTGCCGTTTCTGGTCCTCACGCTCGAGGGCGCGTTGCGGACGGCGGGTCACCGCTACGAGCACATCGCGGCCACCCTCGGTGCCTCGCCGAGCACGGTGTGGTGGCGGATCACCCTGCCGCTGATGCGTCCCGCGCTCATCTCCGGTGCGGTGCTCGCCTTCGCCCGCGCGCTCGGTGAATTCGGCGCCACCCTCACCTTCGCGGGCAGCCTGCAGGGCCGAACCCGCACGCTCCCCTTGGAGATCTACCTGCAACGCGAAGCCGATCCCGATGCGGCCGTTGCGCTTTCGGTGGTGCTCATCATCGTCGCGATCCTGATCGTCCTCCTCGCCTACCGCCGTACGAGCCCGATCCCCGGCACTCAGCTCGGCAGCGCCCGCAGCGGAGGGAGAGCGGAATGAACCCACACGACGAGCCGCGAAGCATGCCGTCGGGCTTCGATCCGGCGAGCGCACACCACGAATCCGTACGGAGCGAGCCGTCGTCCGGTCCGGCGGGGTTGTCCGCGAGCGCACCCGACGAATCGTCAGGGAGGTCGTCGCATCCGGCGGGCCTTTCGGTGGCCGCACGCATCGCGGATCGCGAGCTGGACCTGGCGCTCGAGCTCGCGCCGGGCGAAGTCCTCGCCGTTCTCGGCCCCAACGGCGCGGGAAAGTCCAGCCTGCTCCAGGTGATCGCCGGCTTGCTCGTCCCCGACGAAGGCCACGTGCGCTTGGGCGCCGACACCCTCACCGATACGGCGAAAGCTATCGCGCTGGCACCACATCGACGCGGCATCTCGCTGCTCGCCCAGGAACCGTTGCTGTTTCCGCACCTCACGGTTGCCGAGAACGTCGCTTTCGGCCCACGCAGCCGTGGGAATCGGCAAGCGAAAGCTGTTGCCGCCGAATGGCTCCGAGCCGTCGACGCCACGCACCTGGCCGACCGCCACCCCGCAGCGCTCTCCGGCGGCCAGGCCCAACGCGTCGCCCTGGCCCGTGCCCTCGCCGTCGACCCGAAGCTGCTCCTGCTCGACGAACCCATGTCGGCCCTCGACGTCGATGTCGCCCCCGCCATGCGCTCCCTGCTGCGCCGAGTCCTGCGCGATCCCGCCCATCCGCGCTGCGCGGTCCTGGTCACCCACGACATCATCGACGCCATCACCCTCGCCGACCGCATCGTCATCGTCGAATCCGGCCGCATCGTCGAATCCGGCCAGGTCACCGACGTGATGTCGCACCCACGTAGCCCCTTCGCCGCCCGCATCGCAGGCCTCAACCTCCTCCACGGCACCGCCACCGCGCCGCGCGGGTCCGACCCGGCCTTCGCGGCAGTGCTGGTCGGACCCGGCCGACACAGCGAACCGATCTCGCCAGGTGACAGCGAAGCCCAGCACCGGCCAGCAGCACACCCCGCCGATCGGCCGGCGGACAGCGCCGCTGCCAGTGCCTCGCTCGGCTCCACAGAACGGCCGACAACCAGCGTTGCCGGTGGTGGGTCGGGGTCGAGTTCGGCCGGCGGCGCCCGGCACTCGGCAGCGGTCGCCCCGAGTATCGACGACTACTCGGGGTCGACACCCGATGACGAATCGGCGGTCGATGGTTGCGTCGTCGGCGATTTCACCGCAGGCACCCGCGCGGCGGCTGTCTTCTCCCCTGCCGCCGTGTCGGTTTTCACCCGCCCTCCCGGCGGCAGCCCACGCAATGTCTTCACCGTCGACATCACCGAGATCACCGATCGGGGCGGCATCGTGCGGGTGCGTGGCGACGCACCGAACGCGCCCGGGCTGTGCGCCGATCTCACCCCGGCCGCCGTGGCCCAGCTCGGCCTCGCCGTCGGCGCGCGGGCGTATTTCGCGGTCAAGGCCACGGAGGTGCGGGTGTACGCCTGCTGAAGCGTGGGCCCGGGCTACGGCGCACAATGAGGGCGTTCATGCACGCGCGCAAACCGGAGGGCAGCATGCCGCTGGACCTGAACAGTGATCTCGGCGAGGGCTTCGGCCCGTGGCGGATGGGTGAGGACGCCGCCATGCTCGACATCGTCACCAGCGCCAACATCGCGTGCGGTTTCCATGCGGGCGACCCGACGATCATGCGCCGCACCTGCGAACTGGCCGTGGCCAAGGGCGTGCGGATCGGCGCGCACGTCGGCTACCGCGATCTGGTCGGCTTCGGCCGCCGCGATATCGCCATCGCGCCCGCCGAACTGCGCGACGAGGTGCTGTACCAGATCGGCGCTCTCGCGGCATTCGCGCGCGCGGCGGGCGACCGGGTGCGGTACGTGAAGCCGCACGGCGCCCTCTATCACGCGGCCGCTCGCGATCGTCTGCTCGCCGACGCGGTCGCGACCGCCGTCGCCGAGGCCGAAACCGGTCTCGCCCTGCTCGGCCCCGCCGGAACCGAACTCGAACACGCCGCGAACCGGGCGAAAGTGCGTTTCGTCGGCGAGGGTTTCGCCGACCGCGCCTACACCGCCACCGGCACGTTGGCGCCGCGCGGGGTTGCCGGTGCGGTGCTGACGCCCGACGACGCCGTCGCCCAGGCGGTATCCCTTGCGTTGTCGGGGACCGCGCGTACCGTTGACGGTCCGGGTGCGGTCGCTGTGTCCGTGGCCAGTGTGTGCGTCCATGGTGACTCGCCGGCGGCCGTGGAGATGGCGCGCCGCATCAGGGGGGCATTGGACGAGGCAGGCGTACCTGTCGAACCATTCGGTTGAGGGTGGGAGGCGCGATGGTGACCGACTGGAGCACGCGGATCAGGCCCGCGGGCGACCGTGCCATGCTCATCACCCTCGACGATCCGCAGCCGGTGCAGCGCTTGGCATCGGCGCTGCGGGTGCATGCCATCGCCGGTGTCCAGGACGTGCTGCCCGCGGCGGAGACCGTGCTGGTCACCCTGCATTCGGTGCACTACGGCACGCAGGTGCGCCGCGAATTGCTCGCGCTGCTCGACCGCCTGGATTCCGAATCCGCACAGCCGGATTCGCTCGATGTTTCCCGTGGAACACTGTCCGACCCGGACCGCCCCGACGAGCTGGTCGAGGTGCCGGTGCGCTACGACGGGGTCGACCTGCCCGAGGTCGCCCGACTGCTCGACCTGTCTGTCGCGGAGGTGATCGCGGCCCATACCGGTACCGTCTGGCAGTGCGCCTTCGTAGGTTTCGCACCCGGTTTCGGATATCTCGTCTCGCCCGACGGCAGGCTCACCGTGCCGCGCCGGGCCCAGGCCCGCACCGCCATCCCACCGGGTGCGGTGGCACTGGCCGGTGGGTACTCGGCGGTATATCCGCGTGGCACACCGGGCGGATGGCAACTGATCGGAAGTACCGATCTACGCATGTGGGCGGTCGATCGCGACCCACCCGCGCTGATCCGAGCGGGAACGGCGGTGCGGTTCGTCGACATCGCGCAATAGGCAAGGGCTGCTCAATGGTGCGCCGCCTCGACAGTTAATCGGGGAGAGATCGCATGGTGATCTTCATCGAGCGGGTGGGGCCGCTCGCGACGATCCAGGACCTGGGCAGACCCGGCTGGTTCGATTCCGGCGTGGGCCCGGCCGGCGCCGCCGACCGCGCTTCGCTGCGGCTGGCGAACCGGTTGGTCGGCAATCCGGAGGACCACGCGGGCATCGAGGTACTGCTCGGCGGACTCGTAGTGCGCACCGATGCGCACGTCACCGTCGCGGTCACCGGCGCACCAGCGGCGGCCACGGTGGACAGCACGCCCGTCGGCCATGCGAGCGTTCTCGAACTCGAGGCGGGCCAGACCCTTCGCCTCGGCATGGCAGGCACCGGTTTACGCACCTACATCGGTGTCCGTGGCGGCATAGACGTGCCGAAGGTCCTCGGTTCCCGCAGCCGCGACACCCTCTCCGGCATCGGCCCCGACCCGCTGCGACCGGGCATGCAGCTACCCGTCGGTCCCCCGCCGCGCACCTTCCCGACCGTCGAGTTCGCGCCGGTCCCCGTGCCGCCGGAGGTGCTCGTCGTCCGCGCTCGTCCCGGCCCGCGCGAAGACTGGTTCACCGACCCCGCCGCCCTGTTCCGGGGCTCGTGGCAGGTGAGCAGTGAGACCGACCGCGTGGGTGCCCGCCTGGATCGGGTCGCCGGGCCGCCGCTCACCCGCTCGATCACCCGCGAACTGCCCGCCGAAGGTGTCGCCCTCGGTTCGGTGCAGGTCCCACCGAGCGGTCAACCGGTCGTCTTCCTCGCCGACCATCCGATCACCGGCGGCTACCCGGTCGTCGCGGTCGTGCTCGACGCCGACGTCGACCGCGTCGCCCAACTCCGTCCGGGTGAACGCCTGCGCTTCGCACCCGACGACTGACCGACCGCAACCTGTGCCGCTCACCTCCGCCGGAAACGCGGCACGCTCGGTGCTGCACGGCGACGAACTTCTGCCCGTCGCACCCGGCTCGACACCGCCGAACTGCGCGGTCCCCGCGGAATGATGTGGTCGAGTGCGTGCTCCGCGGAGACCGGACAGGTGCCCGACGACTAGCGCACCCGCCGCGAATTCAGGGCGATCGCGACGATGCCGAGCGCGTACACCCCGGCCCCGACCAGCACCACCGTCAACGAACGGCCGTCGGCAGGGATCACCAGTGCGGTCGCGGCGATGGCCAGCACGAAGGTCATGTTGAACACCGTGTCCTGGAGGGCGAAGACCTGTCCGCGCCGGTCGTCGTCGATCTCGATCTGCATGCTGGCGTCGCCGGTGAGCTTGATCGTCTGCCCGGCGAGCCCGAGCCCGAACGCGCCGATCAGCAGCAGCCGGTGGGCGTGGTCGGTGGCCGATTCCGATGACGCGAGCGCGATCGGCGTCACCAGGGTGAGCTGCACGACGACGGCTGTCGCCAGCCCGACGAGCACGGTCCGCGGCCTGCCGAGCCGGGGAATCAGCACGGGCGCGAGGATCGCGGCGAGCAGCATGCCCGCCGCGGCCGCACCGATCGCGACCCCGAATCCGACCAGCCCGCCGCTCATTTCGCTCTGCCCCTCGGGCTGACGCAGTACCAGCACCATGATGAGCGTGTTCATCCCGAACACGATGCGATGCGCTCCGATGCCGATCATCGCGGTCGTCACCTGCGTCGATCGCCAGACCGCGCGCGCACCCGTGGCCAATCCGGTAGCGATCGCACGGACAGTGCTTTCCGCTCCCGCCGAGCCCTTTTCGGGCCCGAGGATGTGGGGTGTGAAACCGACGGCGAGCAGCGCGCCGACCACCGACCCGACCCCGCTGAGCGCGACCGCCACGGCAGAGGCCGAATCCCCCGCCCCGAGCACCGCGATCACCGCCACCGACGCCGCCGCGCCGACCCCCGCGCACGCCGAGGCCACCGTGGCCAGCACGGAGTTCATCGGAACCAGCCAGCGCTGTTCGAGCACCCTCGGCAGCGCGGCCGATACTCCGGCGAGCACGAATCGGCTGATTCCGACGGTCGCCAGCGCGAGCACGAGGAGCACGCTCTCCCCCGCCCCGGCGAACAGCGCGAGCGCGGCGGCCGCGATCAGCGTCGCCCGCGCGATGCTCGCCACCAGCAGCACACTGCGCCGATCCCAGCGGTCGAGCAGGGCGCCCGCGTAGGGGCCGAGCACCGAATACGGCAGCAGCAGCACCGCGAAACCGGCGGCGATGGCCAGGGGGTCGGTTTCGCGTTCGGGGTTGAACAGGATGGCGCCCGACAGCGCCGCCTGGAACATGCCGTCACCGAATTGGGCGGCCAGGCGCAGCAGCGCCAACCGTGGCATCCGTGGATTGCGCCGCACCACACCGCGGCTTTCGCGCAGCAGATGTCGCAGCGAGATCGGCCGCTCATCCGCCGGATTCGAGCCGTCAGCGCGATGGGTCGACACGTCGTGAGGATAGTGGTGCCAGAATTGAGGTGGCGGTACGGGTGCAGCGCAGGAGGAGGGTCATGTCCACATCGACGACACCGCGCATCGAGGTGCATCGGGGCGGTGACCGGATGAAGACCAGGATCTCCTGGCTCGACTCCAAGCATTCGTTCTCGTTCGGCGAGCACTACGACCCCGACAACACCCATCACGGCCTGCTGCTGGTGAACAACGAGGACGTGGTGCTGCCCGGCGAGGGTTTCGACACCCACCCGCACCGCGACATGGAGATCGTCACCTGGGTGCTCGGCGGCAGTCTGGTGCACCAGGATTCGCTCGGCCACAACGGCGTGATCTATCCCGGTCTGGCCCAGCGGATGAGCGCCGGCACCGGCATCCTGCACTCGGAGAAGAACGACTCCTGGCGCCTCGACGGCAAGCTGCCCGAGCACGACGAGCCGGTGCATTTCGTGCAGATGTGGGTGGTGCCCGACGAACCCGGTGTCGATCCGGGCTATCAGCAGCTCGAGATCGATGACGAACTCGCCCGCGGCGATCTGGTGACGGTGGCCTCGGGCCTACCGCGTTACCGCGACCGCACCGCCATCTCGATCAATTCCTCGCACGCGGCGATGCACGTGGCCCGGTTGACCGCCGACAGCGCGCCCGTGACCCTGCCCGATGCCCCCTACCTGCATGTTTTCGTCGCGCGCGGCGAGGTGGACATGGAAGGTGTCGGCACCTTGGCCCAGGGCGACGCCGTGCGGCTCACCCGCTCGGGTGGTCAGCTGATTCGCCCACACGGGGACGCCGAGGTGCTGGTCTGGGAGATGCACGCCCGGCTGGGCGGCTAGGCCGAGCCGGGTTCGCGCACCAGGGCGGTGGTTCTGGCGTTGGCGCGGGTGGCGGCGACGATCTGCGCGAAGTCGGGGCGGTAGTCGCCGTCGGGTGGTTGCAGCCAGATGCGGTAGCCGCTGCGTTCGTCGGCCGGCGAGGGCAGCACCACGTCGCTGCCGGGCAGGGCGACCGATGCGCACACCCGGAACATCTCGGCGAACAGTTCGGTGTCGAGGTAGGAATTGTCGGTGGGCCCGGTGAGGAAGGTCCAGCGGCCGGACCGGGGGTGCCCGATGATCGGTCCGCAGCGTTGACCACGGCTGAGGAGCTGTCCGCGCACTCGTTCGCCCAGCGTCGAGGGCATCACCACGGCTCCGACGGCCCCGATTTCGAGCACGATGCGCCCGAAGGTGGCTTCGACCACGGCATAGAGACCGTTGTGCTTGCGATAGTGACGACAGCGCGCGAGCGCGTCCTGGGTTTCCGAGTATTCCTCGGCGGCGGCATAGCCGCCCTTGCTGTCAGTGCGCTGGCTCATCACTACCTCGTCTCCGTCGACGGTGTGGAGCTTGCATTCGCTAGATATTTGCCGCTATCTACAGCCTAATGCGACACAACGACGCTGACAATAGTCAGTAGCAGGTGTGTTCACCCGGAGTACGATCAGCGCCCATGGCACCCGTTTCGCCTACCGCCGCGCGCTGGGAACTGGTCCTGCGCCTGCGTGACCTGCGCGAACAGCGTGGTTTCGACTCCGCGGGTTTTGCCAAGCGGGTCGGTTTCACCCCCGCCAACTGGTCCCATGTGGAAAAAGGCCGACGGGTCCTCACACGCACGACTATCGAACCGGTGCTCGATGTTCTCGATGTGCCCGTCGACGAACGGCGGGAATTGCTCGCGCTGCTCGAGGTCAGCAAACAGCGCGGCTGGTGGTCCACTTCGGCCGCGCTGATCGGCCCCGAACTGCAGCGTTTGTACGGAATGGAGGCGGGGGCGCAGAGCATCCGCAGCTACGACAGCCTGATCGTGCCCGGCCTCCTCCAAACGGAGGCATACGCGCGGGCGCTCATCAGTGCCGACGTGATGATCCGCCCGGTGCAGGTAGACCAATTAGTCGCGATACGGTTGCGGCGCCAGCGGCGGCTGCGGGAACCGGAACCGCTGGAACTCACGGCCGTGCTCGGTGAGGCGACGCTGCGTCAGCAGACCGGGGGACCCGAAGTGTTGCGCGGGCAGTTGCGTCACCTGGTGGAGCTGATGCGCGAGCTCGACACCGTCGACGTCCGGGTGATCCCGTTCAGCGCTCCCGAGGGCGCGGTGCTCGGCGGTTCCAGTTTCCATCTGCTCGACTTCGCAAGCGATCAGCTACCGACTTTCGCGTGGGCGGAGAGCGCTGTTTTCGGTGGGCATGTAGACGACGCCGAACAGGTCCGCGATCTCGGCTACGCCTTCCTGCGGGCCAGGGATCAGGCCATGCCGAGATCCGAATCCCTTGCCCTGATCAGCGACTATGCGAGAGTGTAAGATTTGTGTCATGTCGATCACAGCTCGCCGCCGCCCGGCCGATCACGGCTGGTTCACCTCGTCGCGCTCCAACAACGGTAACCAATGTGTCGAGGTTCGCTTCGAAGGTGACGCCGTCCAGATACGAGACAGCAAATTCCGGCGCAACCCGATGAACCGTGGCCTCGACGAGCCGATCATCACCGTCCCCGCCGCCGTGTGGACCGCCTTCCTCGACTGCCTGCTCGCCCAGCGCCCGCACCCCTCCCTCACCACCCAGCACGCAGCCGACGGCACGACAACCCTGCGCCACGGATCGACCGCCCTGCACTACACCCCCGCCGAATGGGACGCCTTCGTAGCCGGCGTCCGCGACGACGAATTCGCCTGCGTGTAACCCGAATCCGCTCCGCACCCGTCGGCGACCGGGCAGTGCGCGTCAGGATGGACGCCGATGCCCGATCGCCGACGTGTCGCGGCGCCTTCCAGCACGCCCCCGGTTCGCGATGATGTTTCGGCATACTGGAGCGCGTGACTTCGGATCTGAGCAGCCCCTCCGGTATCGACCTGTCCTTCCGTGATCAGGATGTGCGGGTGCAGGACGATCTGTTCGCGCATGTCAACGGGCGGTGGTTGGCCGACTACGAGATTCCGGCCGACCGGGCAGTGGACGGTGCGTTCCGGACGTTGTACGACCAGGCCGAGATCGATGTGCAGACCATCATCACCGAGTGCGCCGAGGGTTCGGCCGACAGCGCGGATGCCCGCAAGATCGGTGACCTGTACTCGAGCTTCATGAACACCGAGTTGGTCGCCGCCGCCGGGCTCACCCCGGTGGCCGACGAACTGCACGCCATCGCCACGGTCGCCGACGCGAGCGCGTTCGCCGCGCTGCTCGGCCGCTTGCAGCGCACCGGCGTGCGCGGCGCGCTCGCCTACTACGTCGACACCGACGACAAGGACTCCACCCGCTACCTGCTGCACGCCACCCAGTCGGGCATCGGCCTGCCCGACGAGTCGTACTACCGGTCCGACGAGTTCGCCGAGATCCGCGACGCCTACCGCGCCCACCTCACCAAGATGTTCACCCTCGCCGCGTCCGACCCGGCCCTGGCCGGCCTCGTGCCGACCGATCCGGCCGACGCGGCGAATCGGGTGTTCGAGCTGGAACGCACCCTCGCCGCGGGCCACTGGGACGTGGTGCGCCGACGCGATGCCGAGAAGAGCTACAACCTCACCACTTTCGACGAGCTCGCCACCGCCCACCCCGAATTCGATTGGGCCGCTTGGGCCGACGCCGTCGCCGAGGGTGTCGACCGTGCGGGCACCGAGCTGTTCGCCGAACTCGTGATCCGCCAGCCCGGTTACGTCGGCGCCTTCGCGCGCGCGTGGTCGGATGCGCCGCAGGCGGATTGGCAGGCGTGGGCGGCGTGGCAGGTGCTGCACGCGCGCGCGCCCTACCTCACCGACGAGATCGTCGCCGCGAACTTCGACTTCTACGGCCGCACTCTCACCGGCGCGCAGGAGATCCGGGAACGCTGGAAGCGTGGCGTCGGCCTGGTCCAGGAACTGCTCGGCGAGGCCGTCGGCAAACTGTATGTGGCCAGGCACTTTCCGCCCGAGGCCAAGGCGCGGATGGTGGAGTTGGTCGCCAATCTGCAGGAGGCCTACCGCCGCAATATCGCCGAACTCGAGTGGATGGGCCCCGACACCCGCGCCGCGGCATTGACCAAGCTGGAGAAGTTCACCCCCAAGATCGGCTACCCCGACACCTGGCGCGACTACTCGGCCGTCGAGATCGACGCGGCGGACCTCGTCGGCAACTACCGGCGTGGCTACGCCGCCGACCACGACCGTGACCTGGGCAAACTCGGTGGTCCCGTGGACCGCGGCGAATGGTTCATGACCCCGCAGACGGTGAACGCCTACTACAACCCCGGCATGAACGAGATCGTCTTCCCGGCCGCCATCCTGCAGCCGCCGTTCTTCGACATGAATGCCGACGACGCCGCCAACTACGGCGGGATCGGCGCGGTGATCGGCCACGAGATCGGGCACGGCTTCGACGACCAGGGCGCGAAGTACGACGGCGACGGCAATATGCAGGACTGGTGGACCGACGATGACCGCGCCGAATTCGGCAAGCGGACCAAGGCGCTGATCGACCAGTACAACGTGCTCTCGCCCGCTGATCTGTCCGACGAGCACACCGTGAACGGCGAGTTCACCATCGGCGAGAACATCGGTGATCTCGGTGGCCTGTCGATTGCCCTTGCCGCGTACAAGATCTCGCTCGACGGTGAAGAGCCGCCGGTCATCGACGGGCTCACCGGTCTGCAGCGGGTGTTCTACGGCTGGGCGCAGGTGTGGCGGACCAAGGCGCGGCAGGAGGAGGCGATCCGCCGCCTCGCCGTCGACCCGCATTCGCCGCCGGAGTTCCGCTGCAACGCGGTGGTGCGCAATATCGACAGCTTCTACGAGGCGTTCGAGGTGACGCCCGACGACAAGCTGTACCTGGCACCGGAGGAGCGGGTCACCATCTGGTGATCGGGCGCGACCCTACCGCTGAGCCGGTAGGGTCGAAACCCACTGTCAGGGAGAGGTTTTCCATGCGCTGTCACCAAGTCGCCGACGATGTCTTCACCATCCGTGGCACGGATGTGAACATGGTCCTGCTGCGCGAGGGTCGCGACCTCACCCTCATCGACGCCGGCTGGTACGGCGACGCGAAGATCATCGAATCGGCGATCCGTGCCCTCGGCCACCGCCCCGAAGACGTCGTCGCCGTCCTGCTCACCCACGCCCATCTCGACCACGTCGGCGCCCTGAACCACCTGCACCGCCGTTACGGCACCCCCGCCTACACCAGCCCCACCGAGGTGCCCCACGCCCGCGGCGAGGTCCACGAGTCAGCCACTCCCCTCGACGTGATCAAACGCCTTACCGCCCCGAGCACCGCGGCCTGGGCGCTGCGCATCACCGCCGCGGGCGGCCTCCGCAAGAACCCGGTCCCCCACATCCAGCCCTTCCCCACCGAAGGCCCCCTCGACCTCCCGGGCAACCCCGTCCCCATCTCCTCTCCCGGCCACACCTCCGGCCACACCGCCTTCCACCTCCCCACCCAGGGCGCCATAGCCACCGGCGACGCCCTCATCACCGCCCACCCCACCTCCACCCACCAGGGCCCCCAACTACTCCCCAAGTTCTTCCACCACAACACCGAACAAACCCTGAACGCCCTCGGTGCCCTCGAACCCCTCGACGCCCCCCTCGTCCTCCCCGGCCACGGCCTCCCCTTCCGGAAGGGCATCACCGAAGCCGTAACCCGAGCCCGCGAACACGCAACAATTCAGCTCCGCTGACACAGCGCTGAGAACGACCGGATCTGAAGTCCAGCAGCTGCTGACAACGCCGGGCTGAAATAGGTCAGCGGAGGCGGAGTTCGGTTTCGGCGTCGAAGTAGAAGATTTCTTCGGGTTTGGGGCGGAGGTGGAGGGTTTCGCCGAGGGTGGTGTGGAAGCGGCGGTCTACTCGGACGACGATTTTGCCTGCGCGGGTGGACCAGTCGGTGCCCGCGCCGCGGGTGTAGACGAAGGATTCGGCGCCGAGTTCCTCGAGGAGTTCGGCGACGACGGTGATGCCGTCGGGGTCGGTGGTGACCTCCCAGGATTCGGGACGGATGCCGAGGACCACCCGGGCACCGGTGACGCTGCGCGGCAAGGGGATTCGCAGGCCGTCGAGGACGGCGTGACCGTCGGTGACGGGGGCTTCGAGCAGGTTCATGCCGGGTGAGCCGATGAAACCGGCGACGAAGGTGTTCACCGGGTCGTCGTAGAGTTCGCGCGGTGCGGCGATCTGCTGCAGGGTGCCTTCGCGCAGCACAGCGACGCGGTGGCCCATGGTCATGGCCTCCACCTGGTCGTGGGTGACGTACACCGTTGTGGTGCCGAGGCGCTGCTGCAGGGCGGCGATCTGCGAGCGGGTGCTCACCCGCAGTTTCGCGTCCAGGTTGGACAGAGGTTCGTCCATGCAGAACACCTGTGGGCGGCGCACGATCGCCCGCCCCATCGCCACCCGCTGCCGCTGCCCGCCCGACAGTTTCGCCGGTTTGCGGTCGAGCAGCGGCTCGAGTTCCAGCATGGCTGCGGCTTCGCGCACGCGAACGAGAGTGTCGGACTTCGACATTCCCGCGTTGCGCAGCGCGAAGCCCATGTTCTGCGCCACCGTCATGTTCGGGTACAGCGCGTAACTCTGGAACACCATCGCCACATCGCGCGCCCGGGGCGGCAGTCCGGTCACATCACGATCGCCGATGCGAATCGTGCCGTCCTCCACCGATTCCAGCCCGGCGAGCATGCGCAGGCTGGTCGACTTGCCGCACCCGGACGGTCCGACGAGCACGAGGAATTCGCCGTCGGCGATATCGAGATCGAGTGCGTCGACCGCGGCGGTCTCGCTGCCGGGGTAACGGTGGGTGACACCGTCGAACTGCACTGTCGCCATGGACTTCTCCTCGAAACGCGGGGACTACTTGGGCAGCTTGGGGGTGATCTGCCGGTCGATGATCGCCTGGATGTCACCGGCGACCTTCGCGAGAACCGTTGCCGGATCGGCGTTCTGCAGACCGATCTGCTCGTATCCGGTGCCGATGATCTGGTCGGCGCCGGGCACGAACACCCGCGCGTAGTCCTGCGACTTGGTCACCGCCAGTTGGTCGATGGCAGTTTTGGAGTGCGGGTTCTTCGCGAGGAAGTCCACCTCGGTGGGATCGCTCACCGCCGACTTGCGCACCGGCATGTAACCCGTGTTCTGCGAGAAGTACGCCGTATTGGCCGCATTGGTCGCGAACTCGATGAACTTGAGCGCGTTCACCTTCCGCTCGGCGGAGATGCGCGAGGGCACCGCGAGACCGGCACCACCGGTGGTGACGCCGGGCCCACTGGGATGCGGCAGGAACGCCGTGCCGAGCTCGAACTTGCCGGTCGCGTTCTTCTGGATGCCCTTCAGGTCACCGGTGGAGGCGATGGTCGAGGCGGCGACCCCGGTCCCGAAATCGACGGCGATCTGCGGACGGATCGCCGCGTACTTCTTCACATTGATCGATTCGCGCAGGTAGGTGGCGGCCGCGATCGAACCGGGGTCGGTGAACTTCAGCGCCCACTTGTCGGAGTAGGCGCCGCCGAAGGTCCAGTTCGGGCCCTGGAAGGTCCAGCCGAGGTAGTTCTTGGCATCGCCCCAGGCATGGGCGAACTTGTCGCCGCCGACCACCGACTGGATCTTGGGACCCCACTCGTCGAACTCCTGCCACGAGTTCGGCCCACGATCCGGCAGCCCCGCCTTGGCCCACACATCCTTGTTGTAATAGAACAGCGGCGTCGAGCGCGCGTACGGCAGCGCGTAGTGCTTACCGTCGAACAGGTAGTCCGCGGCCAGCGAGTCGACGTAGTCGTCGAGCTTCACCCCCGCGTCACCGAACAGCCCGTCGAGCGGTTCGATGGCACCGGTCAGCGCGTAGTTGAACCACCAGACATCGGACAGCACAACAACATCGGGCAGGTCACCACCGGTGAGCGCGGCGTTGAACTTCTGCGCCACCTCCTCGTAGTTCTTGCCCGCGTCGACGAGGTTCACCTTCAGCTCGGGGTGCTGTGCCTGGAACCGGTTGATGAGCTCGAGCTCGAGTTCCTTGGAGGTGCCGGGGTGGTTGGACCAGAAGGTGATCGTGTTCGCGTCGCCGCCACCACCGGACCCGCCGCCGGTGCCCGCGCAAGCGGTGAGCGCGAGACCGGCGGCGACACCGCCGGACAGGCCGAGGAAGCCGCGACGGCTCAGCGCCGGAAATCGTGAAGTGGACACGTGGATCTCCTGTTCGAGAATCAACCCTTGACCGCACCGGAGGTGAGGCCTTTGATCATGTGACGTTGCAGCGCGAGGAACACCACGAGAATCGGCAGCATGGTGAGCACCGTGCCCGCCATCACCGGACCCCAGTTGGTGACGCTCGGGTTCTCGGTGTTCTGCAGCAGCGTGAGCCCCACCGGCAGGGTGGCGACATCGGCGGAGTCGGCCATCAGGAACGGCCAGAGGTATTCGTTCCACTCGTTCACCAGCGTGACCACCGCGAACGCCACCATCGTCGGCCCCGACATCGGCAGCACGACATGGGTGAGCAGCCGCCACCAGTTGGCGCCGTCCATGCGGGCGGCCTCGATCACCTCACCGGGTAGCGACAGGAAGTGGTTGCGCATGAGGAAGGTTCCGAAGGCCACGCCGCAGAGCGGGATGATGATGCCCTGGAAGGTGTTGCGCCAACCGAGCTGCGCGATGAGCGCGTAGTTGGAGATGACGGTGATCTGGTTGGGCACCATCAACGCGGCGATGATCGCCAGGAACACGATGTTCTTGCCGGGGAAGCGCAGGAACACCAGGCCGTATGCGCTGAACACCCCGAGCGTGAACTTCACCGCCGACACCACCCCGGTGACGATCAGCGAGTTGCGCAGGAACGTCCAGAACGGGACGGTCGTCGTGGCGTGCCCGTAGTTCTCCGGGTGCCAGCTGTGCGCCCAGTACACCGCGGGCTGGGTGTAGATGTCGGCGCGGTCCTTGAACGAGGTGATGAGGATCCAGAACAGCGGAACCCCGACCATGACGAGCACGCACAGCATCGCCGCGTACCCGAGCAGGGTGATCGCGCGTTCCCGCCTGCGATACGAAACCGTTTCGGGACCAACGTGTTTCATCGTTCACCTCGATCCATCACGCGCACCTGGATCAGGGTCACCACGAGCAGCACGGCGAACATGATCGTCGCGACAGTCGCGCCGTAGCCCGCGCGGAAATTGCGGAACGACTCCTCGTACACCTGGAAGACCATGGTTGTCGTGCCGTTGCCGAGCGGCCCGCCACGTGTCATCACATTGATGATGTCGAATACCTGAAGCGAGTTCAGCAATACCGTGATCGAAAGGAAGAATGTGGTCGGACGGAGTTGCGGCAGAAGTACTTTGGTGAATGTCGTCCACCGGCTCGCGCCATCCATTTCGGCGGCTTCCAACAGTTCGCTCCGCACGCCCTGCAATGCCGCCAGATAGATGACGAAGGTGTATCCGAGATTCTTCCAGATGTAAGTGATCGTCACCATGAACAACGCCCACTGCGGATCCTGGTAGAAATCCGGCACATTCGTCACGCCGAGGCGGTGCAACACATCTTGCACGAGCCCGAAACTGGGGTCGAAGATGAATTGGAACGCCACCCCGATCGCCGCACCGGAGATCACGAACGGCGCGAAGATGGCAGAGCGAACCACATTGCGCCCGAACAACTTCCGGTCGAGCAGCATGGCGAGCGCCAGGCCGAGTGCCATGCTGACGACCACCGCCGCGACGGTGAAGATCACGGTGTTGCCGACGACCTTCCAGGAGTCGTCGCGCTGCCACCATTCCACGTAGTTGGCGAAACCGATGGGCGTGGCGACGGGGTCGGCGATGTTCCAGTCGGTGAACGAGAGCCGGATGTTGTCTGCCAGCGGCCGGTAGACGAACATCCCGAGCAGAACCAAGTTCGGGACTACGAGTAACAGAAACAACGCGTAGTCCTGCCACGGCCGATTTCTCAGGCCACGACCTCGCTGCACGGGAAGAACCCGCTCCGGACTGCTACGCACCGCGGCAGCTTTACGGCGCATGGCGAACCGCTGGTTAACCCTGCCCGCCGATTTCCTGAACATCGGGCGCACAAAGACGAGTACAGCAAAAAGCCGAACAACACGACCTGGTTTGATCGTATTGTTCGGCTTTTGTTCAGTGCGGCAGGTGAATCAGTTCCAGTCGCCCAGGCCGTCGCCGGCGCTCAGGGTGGGGCCCTGGGTGCCGGTGACGATCACCGCATCACCGCGACGCGAGTTCTCCAGGAACCACTTGGCATCCTCGGTGCTCACGTTCAGGCAGCCGTGGCTGGCATTGGAGTAGCCCTGCTGACCCACCGACCACGGCGCGGCGTGGATGAAGATGCCGCTGTTGGACAGGCGGGTGGCGTACTCGACCTCGAGCTTGTAGCCCTCGGGGTCGGTGACCGGCACACCGTAGGTCGACGAGTCCATCGTCATCTTCTCGAGCCGCTCACCGACGATGTAGGTGCCGTTGGGGGTCTCGTAGCCGGGCTTGCCGAGCGAGGTGGGCATCTCGCGCACCACTTCACCGTTGCGGGTGACGGTGATGACCTTAGTCGCGTCGTCCACGGTGGCGACGAAGGCGTCACCGATGTGGAACGAGCTGGTGGTGCCGCCGGCGACGACGGTCACGTCGGTGTTGGCGGGCCAGAACTCGGTGGGCTTCCAGCGCACCTGCTTGTCGCCGGTCCAGTAGAAGTTGCCGGGCACGTTGGCGCTCGAGGTGACCTTGATGGCCCGCTCGGCGGCCGCACGATCCTCGATCGGGTCCTTGAAGGTGATGATGATCGGCTGTGCGACGCCGACCGTCTCGCCGTCGGCGATGTTGATGTTCGGCGGCGCGAACGTCGCCTGCGGCGCGGGCTGCTCGACCACGGGGTTGCTGGAACCCGCGCCGGGAAGCGCGGGCTGAGCCTGCGCGGGAACAGCGATGAGCGCGCCGGTGGCCGCGATCGCCGCCGTCAGCAGCAGACCACGGCGAAGCCGATGGGATTGCTGCCGGTTTGCCTCGTAGTGCATTAGGTTTCCTCGTCTATATCTTCGAATGACGCGGAGTCCGCATGGGGTCTCCACGGGGTAACGACGCCCCGACCCTGACCGCTCATTCCTACCCGTCCGGGGTGACAACGTGCCAGCTCCGTTGCATCGCGATCACGGAACGGCAACGCTGTGCGCTGTGTCACATAACAACCTGTGACTCAGCGGCTTTCGTCAAACGCCACGCTCAGGGCGGCGAGTCGGAAAGGCATCGGCACCACGGTCCGGAAGCACACGCATGTGACTCTCAAACCTGGAGTGAGGGAGATCACGCCGTACGTGTGAAGTGGATCGCCCGGTTCGGCGCGGTCGCGAGATTGTGCGGCACCGTGCGCGGTCGGCGGCCGAGGGCCAGCGCGGGGTCCAGGCGCAACCGGGCACCGGTGAGCAGGGTAGCGAGCACGACGCGCAGTTCGTATTCGGCCAGCGTGGCGCCGATACACCGGCGATGACCGCCGCCGAACGGCGCGTACTCGAACGGGGTGAACTTGCGGCCGAGGAAACGGTCGGGGTGGAACATTCGTGGTGCCGGCCAGATCGACGCCTGGCTGTGCAGTACACCGACCGCCAACCCGATCGTCTGCCCGGCGGCTACCTCCACCCCACGCCAGCGCCACGGTTCGCGCAACTGCCGCAGCACGATGGGCACTGCCGGGTGCAGGCGAAGCGTCTCTTGGCAGACGGCGTCGAGCAGCGGCGCGGTGGCCTGTTCGGCCGGATCGTCGCCCGTCTGCGCCAGCTCGTCGGTGAGCCTGGTGAGTAGGCCGGGTTCGCGATGCAGGTGATACAACGCCCAGGTGAGTGAGGTCGCGGTGGTCTCGTGCCCGGCGACGAGCAGGGTGCGCAACTGTTCGCACAGTTCGGAATCGGTCAACGCGGAGCCGTCCTCGTAACGGGTGGCGAGCAGCAGATCGAGCAGATCGCCCGCGGCCGGGCCCTCGGCGCGACGGCGCGCGATGCCTGCGAGCAGCCGCCGATCGAGCCGGCTCCTGGCCGCGACGAAGCGGTCCCACGGCCCGAAACCGCCGGTGGCACGGCGCAAAACGGGAGCTACGAGTAGCGGCGTAGTGAAGGTCGAGAGGAAATCGTCGACCGCGTCGGCGTATTCACTGTCGGCGCCAGCGCCGAACACTGCCGCGAGGATCGTGCGCAGGGTGATGGATCGTGCCTTCGACAGCACGTCGACCCGGCTGCCGACCGGCCAGGAAACCCCTGTACCACTGTCGGATTCGAGTTCGCGCAGCGTCGATTCCCGGATCACTTCGCCCAGCGCCCGCACCTTCGCGCGGTGGAACGCGGGCGCGAGCATGGCCCGATCCGTGCGATGACGCGGCCCTGAACTGAGGATCAGCGACGCCGTACCGACCATCGGCTCGATCGGGTTCGGCCGCGGCGGGTCGACGAGCTCGACCGGCGCCCGGAACAGTTCGCGCGCGCCCTCGGCGGTCCCGGTGAACAACACCGGCGGAAATCCCGGAAAACCGACCGCGAACGGGTCACCGCTCGCCGCACGTCGACGCAGGTAGCCCTCGAAATCGAGGCCTGCGGCCAAGCCGTGCAGCAGGGCGGGGCGTGGTGGGCGCTGGCCGTTCATGCTGTGTCCGATCGGCATGCTCGGGCGGCCTCCGTGGTTACGCTTCGCTGCCGCCTCCGGCCGCTGACCTCTCATGCCGGGTACTACGGTGTGCGCCCGCGTCCGGTTCGACTACCGCTCGGCGCGGGTGCGCCGCACGGTGCCCTGGGCGATGGCCGCGAGCTTTGCCAGCCGTGCGTCCCCGAGCGCGGTCACCGCGTTGCCGAGGCGGTTGGTGACGAACGCGATCGACATGCCCAGATCGGGATCGGCGTAGGCGCCGGAGCCGCCGACTCCGTAGTGGCCGAAGGCATGTCGTGGTTGCTGCTTGGTCATCAACACGGGCCGGTGGTAGCCGAGGGTGAACCGCAACGGCAATCCGAGCACGTAGTCACGGCTCTCGGTCTGCTGGGTGCGGTTGATCTGCTCGATCGTCTCCGGGCGCAGGAACTGCACCGGCGAATCACCTTCGGCCACAGTATTTTCCGCGTCACCCGTATAAACAACGCCACCGTTGGCCAGCGCGCCGTACATCCGCGCCAGCGCCCGCGCCGAGAACACCCCGTTCCAGCCGGGCATCACCGCGTCGTGCACGCGCGGATCGCGCACCAGTTCGTCGAAACTCTCCGGCATCCCGGCCTCCGCGAGCCCGCGCACGGGCCGCACCCAGGACAACACCGACGATGCGGTGTTCCAGCGGATACCCGGCGGTGCGAGATGCGGGAAAATCTTCGCGATCCGGCGGCGCTGCGCGACGGGCACCTGGAACCAGAACTCGTCGGTTCCCAAGGGCTGGGCCACTTCCCGGCGCAACAGCTCGGTGAAGGATTCGCCGGTCGCGCGCTGCAGGATCTCCGAGACCAGCCAGCCGAAGGTGATGGCGTGGTACCCGGAGGTGCGGATACGGCGCGGGTCGGCCGGGCTCTCGGCCAGGGCCGTCACCACCGCGCCGTAGTCGAGAATCCCCTCGCGGCCCGGAACCAGCCCGCGCACCCGATGCAACCCGGCCCGGTGCGACAGCACATCGCGCACGGTGATGTCGTGCTTGCCGTGCGCGGCGAACTCGGGCCAGTACTCCGCGACCGGCGCCTCGTAGTCGATCAACCCCCGCTCGGCCACCCGGTGCAGCACCGTGGCGGCCACACCCTTACCGGTAGAGAACGTGAGCGCCACGTGCCCGCCGTTCCACCGCTGATCCTTGGCCGCCCACCCCGCCCAGACATCGACGACCGGGCGTCCGTCGAGGTAGATCGCCAGCGCACCGCCCCCGCGGCTCGGCTGCTGGAACATCCCGAAGAAGTGGTCGGCCAGCCGGATGAACCTCGGATCGATGCGCATCTGCCGTGGCGCGGTCGGCGTTCCCGCGTCCGGCTCGCCCGCTGTTGCTGACACCATCGGCCCAACCTCCTGATGCTGCGTAGCGATCCGCCGACCGGATCGGGTCGACGCCGGTGGCTTCGGTGGTGTATTCACAGTAGGTGTTTGCAGATCTGTCCATCCGCCGGTTGGCCGGCGCGCTCGCCATCACGGCGTTCGCGCTCGGTTCGAGCGCGTGCGGCGGCACCATCGACGGCTACGCGCAGCCGGCGATCGACGTGGTCCCCGCCACCAGCAGCGCCGCACCGACCACCAAGAAACCGGGCAAGTCGACGACGAGCAAACCGGCGCCCACCACCAAAAAGGGTGGCACCACCGACTTCCAGGCCAGCGTCGGCGACTGTGTGAATCTCGGCGGTACCGCCGAGGACGCCACCATCGAGAAGGCCTCGTGCGGCAGCCGCTCGGCCAACTACAAGGTGATCGGCAAGGCGCCCAACCGCGACGGTTGTATCGCCGACAGCGACCAGAACTACTTCGAAACCCTCGACGGCGTCGAGACCGGCGCCCTGTGCCTCGACATCGACTGGGTCGTCGGTGGCTGCATGGATGTGGCCGCCGAACAACTCGTCGCACGCCGGATCGACTGCAACGCCTCGGGCAACGAGCCGGTGCGGGTCGTCACCATCAAGAGCGACGCGACCAGCGCCAACGACTGCCCCGACGACGCCGACGTGGGCTATGTCTACGACACCCGCCGCTTCGTCGTCTGCGCGCAGACGCTGTAGACACCGACGACGAGACGGGCCGCACGGTGTGACCGCGCGGCCCGTTGTCTGTTCACTCGCCGATCAGATCGGGTGGAACCCGGATCCGTGGCCGCCGCGCGCGTTCATGTCGTTCATGATCGCGGACATGTTCGTGCCGACCTCGGGGCCGAAGCAGGCCACCGCGAGATAGGCGTTCACCATCCCCACCAGCGTCGAGCCGACCACCACCGGCGCACCGGAATCGCCTTCCACGACGCACATCTGCGACCACGTCTCCACATTGGTCGCGAACACGTCGCCCCAGGTGATGCCGCAGGTGTTGCCGGTGGTCCGGCCCTCCTTGCACACGATGGTCGGGAACTGGGCCGGCCCACCGACGCCGGTGATGGTGACATTGCCGATCCGGTTCACCGGGGTGATCCGGCCGGGAGTGAATTCGATGACGGCGTAGTCGAGTTCGGTATTGCTGTAGACGAACCTGCCGATCTCGCCGTATCCGCGATCGACCTCTGCGGCCACGGGTGCGCCCGCGTCACCGCAGTGCCCGGCGGTGAGGCCGACGAGCCTGCCCGCGCCGTCGTGGCCGACCGTGGTGAGGGTGCATTCGAAGGTGTTGTCGATGACGATCCCGGATCCGCCGCCGATCACCGGTGGGCCGGGTTGTGCCTGCGAGGTGCCCGCGCCGGTGCCGAGTAGAGCCGCACCGAGGGTGAGCGCGAAGGCGGCCGTGGCCACACGCGCGAGTTTGCTGAACATGTCCCTCCAGATGTCGGAAGTTCGCACGATATCAATACGGTCTGTCTATAGCCGCAGTATTCGATCCCGGGCGCGCCAGAGCGAAGCCCTCGGATTGCTGCTTACCAGGCGCCGCGACACCCCGGGCAGTGATAGCGATTCTCTATCGAAATCGTGATGAAGCCGGCCCTGGCGAGTTATACCCGTGATCCGTGCGAGAAATCAGACGTGTCATTCGTTATGTATGACAGTTTTCCGCAATATTCTTTCCGGCAGCCGCAGACGCTGGGAGTCCGTGCTCGGAAACGACATCCGGCGCAAACTCCTAAGCGGGACAATTCAGGGCTGTATGGTCCGTCATGGCAGTGGTCATAAGGGCCGCCGACAGTGATATCCATCTATGACAGCGCTCACATGTCGGTGGTGTGTTCTGCACTACTCCGTAGTAAGGTGCGTCAAGCAAACAAGTCGTCGGGGTGTTGATGGCCTGGCGTCGAGAGGGGTAATAGCAGTGCAGTCGACCAAGAGTCCGCCCGAACGTTCACGGGTCAGTGAAGCTGTGGACTGGACCAAGGGCCTTTGGGAAGACCATCCGAAGAAGTCCCTCGAAACCTTCGGTCGACAGATCACGATGGGTATCGAAGCCATCACGGAACTGATCGTCGCGATCTTCCGTAAACGCTTCCCCTTCGACGAGTTCGTCCGCCAGTGCGCGTTCATGGCCAACGTCGCCGCCGCACCGACGCTGCTCGTGGCCATCCCCATCGCCGTGATCGTGTCCATCCAGGTCGGCGCGGTCGCCGGTCAGGTCGGCGCGACCTCGTTCATCGGCGCCGCCAACGGCCTCGGCATCATTCAGCAGGGCGCGCCCCTGGTCACCTCGATCATGATCGCCGGTGCCGTCGGCTCCGCGGTGTGCGCCGACCTCGGCTCACGAACCATCCGCGAAGAGATCGACGCCATGAAGGTGATGGGTGTCGACCCGCTGCGCAGGCTGGTCGCGCCCCGCCTCGGCGCCGCCATGCTGGTGAGCTTCCTGCTCTGCGGTTTCGTCGTGTTCGTCGGCTTCATCACCGGCTACATGTTCAACATCTTCGCCCAGGCGGGCACGCCCGGTTCCTACATGAGCACCTTCGCCTCGTTCGCGGTGACCCGAGACCTCGCGGTGGCGCTGCTCAAGTCGGTCATCTTCGGCATCATCGCCGCCATCATCGCCTGCGACTCGGGCCTCAACGCCCGTGGCGGCCCCGGCGGTGTCGCCAACGCGGTGAACTCGGCGGTCGTGAGTTCCATGGTCATGCTGCTCGGCGTCAACGTCGCGATCACGCAGATCTACGCCGCTGTCTTCCCCCCACAGGTGGTCTGACCATGTCATCGACTTATGTACCTCCGCTGCTGCGGCCGATACGCCAGCTCAAGGCGGCGGGCAAAGCGCCCGTCGACATGCTCGCCCGCCTCGGCCACCAGGTGTTCTTCTTCCTGCGGTCCGTCGGCTCTATTCCGCTGGCGTTCAAGCAGTATCCGAAGGAGATCTGGCGCCTGCTCTCCGACGTCACGTGGGGAAACGGCAACATCGTCGTCGGTGGTGGAACCATCGGCGTCATCCTCATCATCAGCGCCTTCGGCGGCATGACCGTCGCCATCCAGGGCCACACCTCGCTCGACCTGCTCGGCCTGAGCCCGATCACCGGTGCCATCTCGGCCTTCGCCACCACCCGTGAACTCGGTCCGCTGCTCGCGGCGCTGGCGTTCGCGGCCCAGGCGGGCTGTCGATTCACCGCGCAATTGGGCGCCATGCGCATCTCCGAGGAGATCGACGCGCTCGACTCCATCGCCATCCGCCCGCTGCCCTACCTGGTCAGCACCCGGATGATGGCCGCGGTCATCGCGATCGTTCCGCTGTACTGCATCGGCCTGGTGATGGCCTATCTGTCCTGCGCGGTCACCGTGCAGCTCATCGGTGGCACCGCGGCGGGCACGTACTCGCACTACTTCTACCAATTCCTGGTACCGACGGACGTGCTGTACTCGCTGCTCAAGGCGATCATCTTCGTCATGATCACCACGTTCATCCAGTGCTACTACGGCTTCTTCGCCTCGGGTGGTCCCGAGGGCGTCGGCGTGGCCGCGGGCCGGGCGATCAAGATGTGCATCATCCTGGTCGTGTTCGCCGACCTGTTCATGACATTGGCGATCTGGGGCGTCGACCCCGGCATCAGGATCTCGGGGTAGGGCCAGATGATCATCGATCCCAGTGGGCGCGGCCCCACTATGAAACAGCTGTACGTCGCGGGCCTGTGCGGCCTGGTCGTCTTCGCTGTGATTCTCGCTTTCCTCATGGCCAGGTACCAGGGCTACTTCGTACCCAAGGTGAACGTGGCCGCGAACCTGTCGACCACCGGTGACGGGCTCCCGTCCAACGCCGACGTGAAGTTCCGCGGTGTGCTCGTCGGTACGGTGAAGGACGTCGACATCGTCGACCAGGGCGCCGTACAGAAGGTGAACATCGAGCTCAAGCCCGAGTTCGCCAAGGGCGTCCCGAGCAATGTCACCGCTCGCATCGTGCCGAGCAACCTGTTCGCGGTCACCTCGGTGGAACTGGTCTTCAACGGTGCCTCCGCCGACTACCTCGAAGAGGGTTCGGTCATCCAGGAGGACCGCAGCGAGGGCACCATCGCGCTGCAGGACACCCTCACCACGGTGCGCGACATCCTCAACGAGGTCGACCCGGTGCAGCTGGGTCGTGTGCTCGGCACCCTCACCCAGGCCCTCGACGGCAGCGGCCGCGTGCCCGGTTCGACCATCCAGCGCCTGGACGAGTGGATCACCACCGTCTCCGACGCTGGCCCGAACCTGGCAGGCATGCTCGACGACTTCTCGGCCTCGGCCAACGCGCTGAACCAGTCGGCGCCGGAACTGCTCGACGTGCTGGGCAGCTCGGTGCAGACCGCCAACACCATCGCCACCAAGCGCGATCAGCTGGTGGCGCTGCTGATGGGCGCGAGCGCGACCACCGACCGGGTCAACGACCTGTTCGCCAGCAACCCCGATGTGGGTAAAGAAGTAACCGTGGGCATGAACGCCACCCTCGGGGCCGTCGCGCACGAGCCGAGCTCGATCACCAAGACCTTCCAGGTGTTCGGTCCCTCGCTCGCCGCGCTGAACACCACCTTCCACGGTGGCCCCAGCGGCAAGCAGATGGTCTGGAACGCGGGCCTCACGTTCACCCCGTACCAGCCCAACACCGTCGCGGACTGCCCGCGCTACGGCGATCTGCTCGGTCCGAGCTGCTTCACCGCGCCCGCCGAGGTGAGCCTGCCGCCGCTCCCGGAGAAGCTGCGTCCACGGGCGCTCGACTCCGCCGCGGGTCTGCCGCCGCTGGTGAACATCCCTGGGCTGCCGCAGATTCCGGGCCTCACCATCCCGGCCGCACCGCTGCAGGCCGCCGCCGGAACCGAGATCACGCCGTTCGCCGGTACTCCGCTCGAGGGGCTCGTCCCGTCGTTCCAGATCCCGGGCCTGCCCGGTGCTGCGCCCGCCGCCGCACCCGCGCCTGCGCCCGCACCCGAGCAGGCACCCGCGGTGCCGTCGGGTACGCCCATCTCCTACCAGGGCAACGACGCCATCGTCGAACTCCTCGGCCGCAAACCGACGGTCTCCGAGCTGCTGCTGCTCGGTCCGATCATGAAGGGCGGAACTCTGACCGTGTACGAAAACGAGGGTGGCGTATGAGTATCCGCAAGCCACTGATCGGATTCAGCATCTTCGCGCTCGTCTCGATGCTCGTCATCGTGGTCGTGTGGAATACGCTCGCCCGTTCGGTAGACGGTGACACCCGCAAGTACACCGCCATCTTCACCGACGTCCTCGGGCTGCGCCCCGGCGACGACGTCCGGATGGCCGGTGTGCGTGTGGGCAAGGTCGAGAAGATCGAGCTCGACGGCAAGAACGACGCCAAGGTGTCGTTCATCGTGCAGAGCGACCAGGACGTCTTCGACGACACCAAAGCCCTTGTCCGCTACCAGAACCTGATCGGCCAGCGCTATGTGGCGCTCACCCCCGGCAAGTCGCCGAGCCCGCAGGTGCTGGCCAGCGGTTCGGTGATCCCGCTCGAGCGCACCGAGCCCTCGTTCGATATCTCCGCGCTGCTCAACGGTTTCCAGCCGCTGTTCCAGGCGCTGGAGCCGGCCCAGGTGAACGCGATGTCGGAAACGCTGATCCAGGCGTTGCAGGGTGACGGAGTCTCGTTGTCCTCCTTCATCATCCAGGCCGCACAGCTGGCCACCGACTTCCAGCGACGCGATGCCATCCTGAGCGATGTCATCACCAACCTGTCGGCGGTGATGGCCGGTCTGGCCAAGCGCGGCGACGAACTGGAGACCCTGGTGACCCAGACCCGCGCCCTGATCGGCGGGCTCTACGACCAGGGCCAGTCGCTGCAGAATTCGACGGCGACGCTGGCCGACGCCACCACCTCGCTGGTCGCGATGATGAGCAAGATCCAGCCGCAGCTGGCCGCTACGCAGAACTCCACCACCGCAGCACTGAACCTGTTGCTCGCCAACGGCGCCAAGCTCGACCAGGTGGCCATCGACATGCCGTCGATGCTCGCCGACCTCGGCCGCATGACCTCCGAAGGCACGCACGCCAACGCCTACCTGTGTGGTCTCGATGTCTCGCTGTACGGGGTGCTCTTCCCGCGCGGCCTGTTCAGCCAGATCGGTGGCACGTCGCACTCGGAGGTGTGCCGATGAGCAAGCTCAAGAAAACCTTCCTCGGCAACCGCAACTTCTGGCTCGGTGTCATCGGCTCGCTGGTGGTCGTGCTGTTGCTGGTCGGCTCGAGCATCCTGCAGTTCATCGGAATCGGTAAGCAGACCATCGATGCCGAGTTCGTGCAGGCCGCGGGCATCAGCACGGGCGACAAGGTCGCGGTGTCCGGTGTCCAGGTCGGCACGGTGTCGGGCGCCAAGATCGAGGGCGACCACGTGGTCATCACCCTCGACGTGGACTCGAGCATCAAGTTCGGACCCGACGCGCACGCCTCGATCAAGATGGCGACCCTGCTCGGTGCCCGCTACGTCGACCTGAAGCCGGGCGACGGATCGGGCTTGAAGAACGACACCATCCCGCGCTCCAACACCGATGTCCCCTACGACATCGCCGATGTGGTGCAGGTCGGTACCCCGAAGTTCGAGGCGCTGGACACCAAGAAGCTGGCCGCCTCGCTCAACACCATCAACGGCGAGCTCGGCGATTCGCCCGCGCTGGTCGCGCAGGCGCTCGACAGCGTCGGCGCGCTGGCCAAGGTGATCGATAAGCGCAAGGGCGAGGTCGACAGCCTGCTCAAGGATCTGGACCGCGTCACCCAGCTGCTCGCCGACAACCGCAACAGCGTGCTGCTCGTCATCACCCAGGGCGAGGCCATCGCCAGCCGGGTGATGGAACGGCAGAACCTGCTGCGTCAGCTGCTCGACAACATCGCCACCCTCACCCGTCAGCTCCAGGAGATCGGCGGGGAGAACGGCAACCAGTTCGCGGGCACCATCGGCCAGCTCAACACCATGGCCCAGGGGTTGCAGAAGAACAAGGACAACCTCGACAAGCTGTTGCAGATCGGGGCGCCGACCGCGCGCTACTTCAACAATGCGCTCGGCAACGGAAACTACGGCGATGTCGCGCTGCCGTGGATTCTCCCCGACAACTGGCTGTGCTTCGCACAGGTGATCCAAGGGTGCGCAGGATGAAACTGAACTTCCGTAGCGGAAAGGCGCTCGGCCGGGCTTTGCTGATCGGTGCGACCGCCTTGACCATCGGCAGCTGCTCGCTGCTGCCCAGCCAGGTGGACGACGCCCTCGGCCGCTCGACCAAGATCACCGCGGACTTCGAGAACATCGCGGGTATGTACGAGGGCAACGAGATCATGGTCCTCGGTCTGCCGGTGGGCAAGGTCGACAAGATCGTGCCCAAGGGCACCTTCGTCGAGGTTCACATGACCATCGAGTCGGGGGTGAAGATCCCCAAGGAGGCGATCGCCGCGATCATCTCCCCCTCGATCGTCACCGACCGCCATATCGAGATCACCCCGCCCTACACCGGTGGTGAGGCACTCGAGTCCGGTGACCACCTGCCCAAGGCGCGCACCAGGACCCCGGTCGAGCTGGACACGATGATCAAGACCATCGACCAGTTCGCCGCCGCGCTCAAGCCCGAAGAGGGCCAGGAAGGACTCGGCCCGCTCTCGGGCCGGGTGCTGTACCCGGTACTCAACGGCAACGGCCAGAAGATCCGCGAAACCCTCGATGCCCTGTCCTCGGCCCTGAAGGTCGGTATCGACAACAAGGACGCGATCTCCAACATCATCATCAAGCTCAACGAGCTCACCACGATGCTGGCCGACAACGACCAGTCGGTGCGCGACTTCAGCAACCAGGTCACCCAGATGTCGGGGCTGCTCGCCGAACAGGCCCCCGGCCTGCAGGCCACCCTCGACCAGCTCAACGGGTTCCTGGCCAACACCTCGACGATGTTCGGTGAGCACGCCGACGAGTTGTCGGCGTCGCTGACCGGGCTCACCACCGTCACCAACCAGTTGCGCGCCAACTCCCGTGACATGGTCGAGATCGTCGACGTCGTCCCGCTGCTGATGCAGAACATCGATGGCGCCATGAACAAGGAGAAGGGCTTCGTCCGGCTGCACGGTCTGATCGGCACCACCATGTCCGGCGAGATCGTCAGCCTGTTCTGTGAGCGCATCCAGATGAAGTCCGATGGTTGCCGCACCGGCAAGATGGAGGATTTCGGTCCCGACTACGGGTTCACCGCCGCACTGCTGGGACTCACGAAATGACCGGACCTATGACGAGGAAACTCCGCCGCAGCCTGCTTGCGGCCACCGCGCTCGCCACCGTGACCATCACCACCGGTTGCGGTTTCACCGTGGAAGATCTGCCGCTGCCCAAGCCGGGCGCCGAAGGCGACACCTACACCATCCACGCGGAGTTCGACAACGCGCTCAACCTGCCCGACCAGGCCAAGGTGAAGATCGGTGGTTCCGACGTCGGGGTGGTTTCCTCGATCAAGACCAAGAACTTCACGGCCATCGTCGACCTGCAGATCCGCTCCGACATCGACCTGCCCAAGGGCAGCACCGCCGAGTTGCGTCAGGCGACGCCCCTCGGTGACGTGTTCATCGCCCTGAACAGGCCGAAGAACAACACCGGCACCGGCGGAAACCTGGCCGAGGGTGACACCCTCACCCAGGAGTTCACCTCCGCGGGCGCCACCGTCGAGGAACTGCTGATCTCGGTGTCGATGCTGTTCAACGGCGGCGGTGTGGCCAGCCTCAGCAGGCTCGGCACCGAACTCGGTTCCATCCTCAACGGCCAGGGCGGCAACCTGGCGCACCTCATCACCCAGATGACCGGTGTCGTCGGCGAATTGAACAACAACAGCGCGCGCGTCGACGCGGTGCTCTCGGAGTTCAACACCCTGGCCAACACCATCGAGGCGAACAAGGCCCAGCTCGGTCAGGTGGCCGACACCCTGCCGCAGGCCATCGGCGCGATCGCCGAGAACAACCGGGCCATCGGCGATCTGCTCGCCAAGGTGTCGACGGCCAGCGCCGCGCTCGGTGACTACGCCAACACCACCGGTGACCAGCTCTCCGAACTGCTCACCAACCTCGACAACCTGATGAACGCCCTCGCGGCCTCCGGTGACAGCTTCGGTTACGTGATGGACCAGCTGATCGACATCAAGCCGAAGGTCACCGAGACCTTCCAGGGCAAGTCGCTCGCGCCGTACGCGACGCTGACGAACCTCGATGTGGGCCTGCTGACCGATCCGGCCAACAGCAAGTTCCCCGATATGAAGGACGTGAACGACTTCGTCGGCAGCTTCATCCAGGTGCTGCAGATCGTCCAGGGCCGAGTGGGAGGCCACCGATGAGCAAGGTCAAGAAGTTCTTCAGCAGCAAGATCGTGCTGGCGAACTCGGCGCTCGTCGTCGTGCTGATCATCGGCGCCAGCTACCTGCTGGTCAATGTGATGCGGGTGAACCCGCTGCGCTCGGAGTACGACGTCACTGTGACGCTCGACCGCTCCGGTGGCCTGCAGCCGGGCAACGACGTGACGCTGCGCGGACACCGGATCGGCAAGGTCGACACGGTGGAGCTCATCGACGAGGGCCAGGCCATCGCGGTCAAGGCCGTGATCGACAAGACCTACAAGATCCCTGTCGACACCATGATCCAGGTGGCGGCGCTGTCGGCGGCCGGTGAGCAGTACATCGACTTCCGGCCCAACAGCGACGCGGGCCCGTTCCTGCGTGACGGCGCGGTGATCGAGTACAACCCGGAGCAGATCAAGACGCCGGTCCCGGTGTGGGCCGTGCTCGACGATACGAGTGCGCTGATCGGGCAGGTCAATCCGCAGCAGTTCAAGACCATCCTCGCCGAGCTCGACATCGCGCTCGGTGCGGGTCCGGATCAGCTGCGCGGCCTGATCAACGGTGTGAGTCTGGCGGTGGCCGGCCTGCACAGCCTGCTGCCGCAGACGGTGAATCTCATCGCCAACCTGCGGGTGATCGCCGATACCACGTCGAACGCGCAGCCGGATCTGCAGACGCTCACCAGCAATTCGGGCACCCTGCTCGCGCAGTTCAACAACGCCAACGCCGAGCTGCAGAGCGTGCTCGACAACTCGCCTGCCCAGTTCGAGGCGCTCGGTGCGGTGCTGGACAAGACCGCCGATCCGATCAGCGGTCTGGCGGCGAATTTCGTGGCGATCACCCGGGCGGCGCAGCTGCGTCAGCCCGCCCTGCGGATGCTGTTCCCGACGCTGGCCCAGGGCCTCGGGGCCATCGCGGCGCCCGCGCACGACAACGAATTCCACACCGTCATCGATATCTGGCCGCGGCCGACCTGCTACTACAACACCGAATACCGGCGTAACGAGGAAGTCCAGGACGGGTCGATCCCGAAGTGGAACTACTGCATCAATCCGCCCGCGGACCAGCAGATTCGTGGTTCGGCCAACGCGCCGCGCCCGAATGTGCCGGACAACGGTGCGCAGATGCCGGCGGGTGTGGATCCCAACGAACGCACCCCGATTCCGGCCAAGTGAGACCATGCCCGGTCCTACGCTCCGGCGTGGGACCGGGCATACTCGGCGGGGGACACTGTGGCCCGCCTCACGGGCCAACGAACGAAGTCGGTGCGAGCGTGTGCCGGGAAAGAGCAGGATTGATCTAGATGACCAGCGACGACGCCGAGAGCAAGAAGGACGCTACCCCGGCGGAAAAGCCCGAATCGGCCGCTCCCGAGACCACCGCCGACGAGACGGTGAAGCTCGACAAGGCCGAGTCCGAGACGCCGAAGGCGGCCGAGACCGCCGCCACGGCGGCAGCGGCCCCCGCGGAGCCCGCCGCGTCGTCCGGGGGCAAACGCCCGGTCGGCTGGCTGGTCGCGGCGGGTACGGGTGTTGTCGCTGTCGGCGCGATCACCGCCGCGGTGGTGTTCTTCCTGCAGAGCAACGACCGGGGCGACAAGCTCGACGCCATCGAGGAGTCGACGAAGGCGGCCTGCGCCTACGGCCGGGTGGCCACCAACTACGACTACTCGAACAACATCGACAAGTACTTCGAGGACATGCGCTCGGGCTCCACCGGCGACATCAACCAGCAGTTCACCGAGGCGGGCGACCTGCTGAAGGACATGATGGTCGAGCGCAAGGTGAAGTCGCGTGGTGAGGACATCCAGTGCGCGTACCTCAGCGGCGGTGAGAACCAGGCCAAGGCCATGGTGACGCTGGCGCAGTACAGCTCCAACATCACCGGTGTCGAAGAGCCGCCGATGAACATCGCGATCGAGATGACCCTCGACCGCGAGGGCGACAAGTGGCTGGTGAGCAAGATGGAGTCGCCGGTGCTGAAGAACGGTGGCGGCCTGATGGGTGGCGTGCCGGGCGGAGCTCCGCAGCAGCCCGCACCGGAGACGCCTGCTCCGGCTCCCGCGCCCGGTAACTGATCGGGTAGTACGACAGTGCCTCCGGCGGAATCGATTCCGCCGGAGGCACTGCCGGTTGCGGACGCACTCCGGTCGCGCCGCGTCAGAACAGGGTGAGTGTTCCCGACGCTGTCGGCGCGACCGGCTTCCCCGTGGTCCGCGGCTGGATGGTTCGGCTGGTAACGGGTGTCGCGGCGTGTTCGTGGCCGTGTGCCGCGGCTTCCCTGGCGGCGATGCCCGCCAGCTTGTCGGCTTGCTCGTTGAAGTAGTTGCCCACGTGCCCGCGGACCCAGCGGAATCGCACGGGTCCTTCGCGGGTGGTGATGGCGCGGTCGATCTGCTTGATGATCTCGACGTTCTTCACCGCGCCGCCGGTGGAGGTGCGCCAGCCGTTGCGCCGCCAGCTGCCGATCCATTCCGAGGCGCATTTGATGGCGTATTGGGAGTCGCTCTCGATGAGCATCGGTTCGGTGCCGGGGTGGGCGAGGATGGCTTCGAGGACCGCGCGCAGTTCCGCGATCTGGTTGGTTCCGCTGGCCGCTCCCCCGCTGGCCACCGGTCCTTGATGATTCACCCAGGCCCAGCCGATGGCACCACCGGGATTGCGCAGGCAGGACCCGTCGGTGCTCACGATGATCATGACCGCCACCCTAGGCGATGCGGCCGACAAGATCGGTACCGTGGAATGCCTCTATCTCCCTTCGCAACCGCGATTCTGTGCGGCGCAGTGCCGATCTCGCGGCCGCGTCGACGAGGCCGTGGCACATGCGGCCGAACGCACCGCGTGGTGGTGGATAGCCGGCTTCGGCGGTCAGTACCGACCGTTCGTAGCCGAGTGGGTCGAACCGCAGTGTCACGGTTCCGTATACCCGCCCCCGCAGGGTATACCCGATCACCGCATCGCGCCGGTATTCGGTGATCTCGCAGGTGAGTGTCATCGGGATCACCCCGCCGAGGCGAACTTTCAGCGAACAGCTCGCGCCGAGTCCCTGTGCCGGTGCCGCGCCCTGTGTGGTGACGGAGGTGACGCCTGCCATCCAGTGTGCGAGGTGCTGGAAGTTCTCGGTATAGGCGAAGGCCGCGTCGGTGGGCGCGCCGACGTCGCTCGCGTACCTGATGTGGCCCACAGGCCAAAAATACTACAAGAATCCTATTTATTTGCTGGAAGCTGGATCTGGTCTACCAGGTATCGGGCGATCGGCATGGCCGAGGTGGCGGCGGGCGAGGGCGCGTTGAGGACATGGATGGATCGTGGCGTGCGCTCGATCAGGAAATCGTGCACGAGGGTGCCGTCGCGCAGCACGGCCTGCGCCCGGATGCCCGCGCGATGGGGCAGCAGGTCGGCGGTGCCGAGTTCCGGGCAGTACCGGCGGCATTCGGCCAGGTAGCCGCGTTTGAACACAGAGTTGCGCAGCTCACGCACCCCGGTGCGCAGGTGGGTGCGGGCCACCCGGTGCACGCCGGGGAAGCGCAGCACGTCGAGGGCGTCGCGCCCGTTCACGCTGCCCTTGCGGTAGCCCTCCCTGGCCAGCCCGAGCACCGCGTTGGGGCCGACGGTCAGGTCGCCGTCGATGGTCGGGCTCAGGTGCACGCCGAGGAACGGCAGGGCCGGATCGGGCACCGGATAGATCAGCGTCCGCACCAGTCCGGCGCGTTCGGCGGGCAGGCGGTAGTACTCGCCCCGGAACGGCACGATCCGGAAGTCGTTGCGGATTCCGGCCATTCGAGCCAGGCGATCGGCCTGCAAACCGGCGCAGACTACAAGAGTGTTCGCGACGACCGCACCACTCGGGCCGGAAACCGTGACAGCCGAGTCCGTTTCGACGATCGACTCGACGGTCGTGCCGACCATGATCCGGCCACCCATGTCCTGTACCTGCGCAGCCAGCGCGGCGGTGACCTTCGCGTAGTCGATGATGCCGGTGGCGGGCACGAAAAGTGCTCCGACACCTCGAATTCCGGGTTCCCGGCGGGACAGCTCCGCGGCATCGATGGCCTCCACCTCAACACCGTTGGCGATGGAGCGCTCGTAGAGGTCGAGCATCCGGGCGTGTTCGGTGGAATCGGTTGCCACCAGCAGCTTCCCGCACACCTCGAACGGAATGTCGTTGGCGGCGGCGAACTTCTTGGTCCACTGCGCGCCCGCGCGGCACAACCGGGCCTTGAGGCTGTCGGGCGGGTAGTAGATGCCGGAGTGGATCACGCCGCTGTTGTGCCCGGTCTGATGGGCGCCGAGCGAGTTCTCCTTCTCGATCAGCACCAGGCTCGCGCCGGGGTAGGCGCTCAGCAGGCGATGCGCGGTGGCGACACCGACGATGCCGCCACCGATCACGCAGAAGTCGTACACCCCGTCATGGGTACCGCCGGAAATCACACGCCGACGGTAGTCGGCTCTTCGACGGTTTCGGATCCGGGCTGGTCGCCGGGCGCTTCGATGCGCACGGTGTGCTGTCCGAGCGTGGGGTCCGAGAGCACGAGTTCCACCGCGCCCTTGCGGGTGTCGACCTCGGTGTGCAGCGAGGTGACTCCCACCGGTTCGGTGGTGATGCCGAGATACTTGCCGGCCTTGTTCAGCGCGTTCGTATCGACGGTGAAGCTGACGATGTCGGTGCGCGGCGTGGCGGCCTGGGCGCCGACATAGGTGGTGCCGATGCGCAGTCTGCCCTCGAGCGCCCGGCCGTCAAGTGCCTGGTTGCTCTGCGGTGTCGCGGCAGTGGCGGTCTGGTGCTTGACGGCCGGTGCCCGGCCTGCCTCGGGAACGAAGCGTTCGGTGGTCCAGGCCAGTTCGACCACGTCGTCGGCGACGGCGCGGACCGAGTCGTCGGCCCGCTGGTGTTCCCCCGGATCGGCGATATCGGCGGGGGCGGGGTTGTCGTGCGGCGGCACGAGCTGGGGCATGTTGTTGACGATGTAGGCACCCGCGGCCACGGTGAGGCAGAGGCTGGCGGCCCCGGCGGCCACCGTCGCGGACAGCCGCGCGATCTGTGCAGGTCGTTGTGCGGTCACGATGCAGTCCTCCCGGTGGGTGTGGATCTACCCGAGCGCTGTGCTCGCATCGTTGAAAGCCACGCGCTGATTTCCACGTTACGCCGGTGCTAGCTGGAGTTAGCACCCCTGATGCTGAGATCAGGGTCACATCTGAAACATGCGTGTATCGCACCTGGTGGGCACGCGTGTCGTCGGCGTGGTTGTTTTCCTCACGTCCGACGGGGTATTCCGGGAGTGCAGGCGAGCGTCATTCACGACTGCCACGGGCCTACCCCGGCCAACGTCGTCCGGGGCAGTCAGGAATGGCGCTCACGGACGACGCTCGCCTGTGTCTATTGGAGCGCTGGCGCGCTCGAGCGCGGCCCCTGGGGGGCCGCTACGCCGCTTCGCGGCGGACCCTCCTCGAGGTCGGGTCGTGCGGGGTTGGGAATGCGCTGATGGCGGACTTCACGTGAACTGATTTGGCTCTCGGCCGGGTCCAGGGGGGCCCGCGAAGGCTTGGGCGATGGTGAGCCAGTGGTCGGCGTCGGGGCCGTCGGTGGTCAGGGCGGTGTCTTCGCGGTGGCGGCGCTGGGTGGCTACCAGGCAGAAGTCGAGGGCTGGGCCCGATACTTTTTGGTTCGCGTCTTCGGGGCCCCAGGTCCAGAGGGTGCCGTCGGGGGCGGTGAGTTCTACGCGGAATTCTTCGGCCGGGCCGGATTCGCCGTGGACGGTGTAGGCGTAGTTCCTGGCTCGCACGCTGATGTGGGCGACGGTGCGCAGGCGGTCGGTGGGTGTTCGGGTGACGCCGAGTGCGTCGGCCACGTCCTGACCGTGCGCCCAGGTTTCCATGATGCGGGCCGAGATCATCGAGGCGGCGCTCATGGGCGGGCCGAACCAGGGCAGTTTGGTGCCGGGCGGGACGGCGGCCAGGGCGGCGATGAGCTGTTCGCGGCCCGCACGCCAGCGGGGCAGCAGGTCGGCGGGCGGAGTCTTCGCCAGTTCCTCGGCGGCCTCGTCGACGAAGGTGAACATCTTCGCGGCGGCCTCGGTGAGCAGCTCGGTGAACGCCGCGTTGTCGGTGGCGGCCAGGACGGAGACCTCGTCGGTCCAGGTCAGGTGGGCGATCTGGGTGGCGATGTCCCAGCCGGGAGCCGGTGTGGGGGTCTGCCACTGTTCGGGGGCGAGCGGGGCGACGAGTTTCTCGAGGTCCGCGCATTCGGCGGCGAAATCGTCGAGCAGCGCTGCGAGGTCAGCCATGTGATTCCTTGGGGCGAAGCGTTCGCGCCACCGGTCGGGTGCGCCGTCGTCACCCAGAATCGCAGCGCCACCCCAAAAATGCAAGCACGCGTGCTTGTTATTGCCTACCAGCCGAAGATGAGCAGGTGAATCGCGCCGACGGCGATCCCGAGCGCCCCACCGTGCAGGTACAGCAACCAGGCGTCCTGCTCCACCGACGCGTAGAACATCTCCATGAACTCGCCGGGCGTGAGCGTGCGCAGCTTGCGGGCCGCGAAGTCGTCGATCTTCTTGGCCTGCTCGCGCACGAACTGTTCGTCCTCGACCATGCCCGGCGCCATGCTCAGCCCGGCCCCCGCACCCGAGACGGCGAGGTTCTCGAACTGCTTCTTGCCCATCGCCGCGCGCACCATGAACGCGGTCGGCCCCAGCTGTCGGTGGATCTCCTCCGACACCACCCGCTCGATGAGCTGGCGCGTCTTGTCCCCGTTCGGTCCCTCGAGCAACTCGTTGGACAGGTTCTCCACGGTGAGCACCTGGTAGGCCAGGATGTGGGCCAGATCGGTCGCGGCCTGCGGCTGGCGCTTGGCCAGCAACGCCTGGCGCCACAGGTACTTGTAGCGCGGCTGCGGGTCGCCCGGCTCGAACACCATCTTGATGGCGATGACGTTCACCGTCACGCCGATCATCGCCGAGGCGAACAGCACGATCACCCAGGCCGGAATGGCGCCCCAGTACGGGATCTGCGAGTGCACGTGCAGGTACAGCGCGAGAATCAGGCCGAAGGGCGCGCCGAGCAGACCGATACGCGCCATGAACTTCAGCTCGGGCGCGGCGATGGTGGTGGTGAGGTCCTTGAGGATCTGCGGGTTCTTCTCCAGATACCGGATCACGAAGTTCTTCACGTCGAGCAACTGATCGATATTGTCGCCGAGGCTCTCGAACGCGCGCCGCGACAAGGTGGGCAGCTGCCGGTCCACCCGCTGGTAGACCGCCTGCTTCATCTGCCGGGGCAGCGAGCGCCACAGGTCGGGATTCTCCCGGTACATGATCTCGTCGACGATCGACTGCACCTGTGGACGGGCGTGTTCGGCCAGGTAGTCCCCGATACCGTCGAGGTCGAGTTCGTGGATGAAGTCGCGCGGGCTGCCGATGCGCATCAGCGCCTTGTCCACGCAGATGCTCGCCATCTTCTCGGCGCGCGCGGGAATGAAGCCCTGGAAACCGAGCATCCGCCCGTCGCCGGAGAACGTCGGAAGCACCTGCACCCGGCGGGGCAGGTACGGGTAGAGGATGTGCAGCATCGGCACCCGGAAACCCTTGAAATGCAAGGGCCAGAACAACATGAGCACGCCGGTCCAGTTGGTGAGCCAGCCGGCCAGGGCGCTGAAGATCGGGAAGCTCACGAGATCGACGACGAATTTCGACTGGCCGGTGAGCTCTTCCCAATCGATGAAGAGTCCGGAGGCCAGTGTGGTCATCGAGGAGCCCCCTAGAGCTGACGCGCGAATTTCGTGAAGAACGTGAGAATAAGGCAACCACATTCTGACCGGTCATGACGGGGTGTCAACGAACAGACCACCCGCCGCCAGCGGTGTAGCAACCGTTCGGCAGCCGGTTGGCGATAGGCTTGCCAACACGCTTGACGACGAGTTCTTCCCACCACCACCTGTGTAGAGGGAGTCACCGTGAGTGTTCCGCAGGATCATCTGAATCGTCCGGTCGCCGTGATCGGCGCGGGCACGCTCGGCAGACGGATCGCCCTGATGTTCGCCACCCGGGGCGGCAAGGTCCACATCATCGACCCGACCGCACAGGCCGGTGCCGAGGCGGTGGACTACGTGCGCGAACAATTGCCCACCGTCGCCGCGTCGGTCCCGAGCGGGTCGCCGGGTTCCGTGGAGTACATCCAGGACCAGGCGAGTGCGGTGCGGGGCGCCTGGCTGGTCGTCGAGGCCGTGCCCGAGATCCTCGACCTGAAGAAGAAGGTGTTCGCCCAGCTCGACACGCAGGCCGACGCCGACGCGATCGTCGCCTCGAACTCGTCGTCGTACGCCAGCCGGTTGTTCACCGAGGACTGCGAGACCCGCGACCGCATGCTCAACACCCACTTCTACATGCCGCCCGCGTCCACGGCGCTCGATGTGATGTCGAACGGGCACACCTCGCAAGAGGTGCTCGATTTCGTGCTGCGCACTTTCCCCGAATACGGTCTGCACCCGTTCCTGTGCCGCAAGGAAAGCACCGGTTTCATCTTCAATCGCATCTGGGCCGCGATCAAACGCGAAGCACTCGAGGTGGTCGCCGAGGGCGTCTCGGTGCCCGAGGACATCGATCAGATGTTCGTCCTGAATTTCGGGACCAAGGCGGGACCGTTCCGGATGATGGATCAGGTCGGACTCGATGTGGTGCTCGATATCGAGGAGCATTATCAGAAGGAGAACCCGAATCTGCCCGAGGGCCCGATCACGGTGTTGCACAAGTATGTCGACGCGGGCAAGCTCGGCGTGAAATCCGGGGAGGGCTTCTACGACGACTACCCGAAGCAGGGCTGAGCGGTGACCGACTTGCTGGCCCTCGATCTGGCAGCCGGTGCCGTCCTCGCCGTTGCACTCGACGGCAGCGAGGTCCGCACGCTGGTGGGCGGACTCGATCAGACACCGGACGGCATCGTCGTCGACCAGTTGCGCGGCCATATCTATTGGACCAACATGGGCCGCCCCGATCCCGGCGGTCGGCCGGGGATCGAACCGGAGTTCTTCTCCTGCAACGGTTCTCTCGAACGAGTCGACCTCGACGGCGGCAACCGCACGACCCTCCTCGCGCCCGGCTCGTTCACCACGGGTAAACAGCTCACCGCCGATTTCGAAGCGGGGCGGTTGTATTGGTGTGACCGGGAAGGCATGTCGGTGCTCACCTGCGACCTGAACGGTGACGACCTGCGACCACTCGTCGTCGCGGGCACCGACGCTCAGCTGCAGACGAATTGGTGCGTAGGTATCTGCCTCGACACCGATCGCCGCCTCGTCTACTGGTCGCAGAAAGGCTCTCCCGATGCGGGCGAGGGCCGGATCTTCCGCGCCCCGATCGACCTGCCCGCCGGCATGGACCCGGCCGCCCGCACCGATATCGAGATGCTGTGGACAGGATTGCCGGAGCCGATCGATCTGCACCTGCGCGGCACCCACACCCTGATGTGGACCGATCGCGGCGCCGAACCCGACGGCAACTCGCTCAACGAGGCTCTCGTCCAACCCGATGTGGGCCGGCCGAAGATCTTGTCGCGCGGGTATCGCGAGGCCATCGGGTTGGCCGGGTTCGACGCCCACTTCTATGTGAGCGACCTCGGCGGCTCGATCCGCCTGGTCGACCTGGGCGCGGGCACCGACACCGAACTGGTCCGCATCGGCAACCCGCTCACCGGTCTGGCCCTAGCCGACCTGTAGCGCCGGGCGCAGCACCACCCGGACGGTGATGTCGATCCACCGCCCGATCAGCAGCGACGGCGCGCGCAGGCCGAGTTGGGTGCGGTCGAGGACCGTCGAGGCGGTGACCGTGACGGTCGTGTCGGTGACGTCGAAGGCGTCGACGGTGAAGATCAGCGGCACGGTCCGTCCGCGCGCCGAGGCGACCCCGGCGACGCGCCACCGGCCGTCCTCGGCGGTGATGTCTTCGGCGGTGAAGGTCATCCGTGGATGACGGTCGAGGTCGAGCAGGCGTGGTTTGCGCAGGTCGCGGTCGCGCCGGGCGTAGCCGGTGTCGATCGCGGCGAGGTGGATCACGCCTGTGGCGGTGACCGGTCGGCCGTCGGGTGCCAGTGTGAGCAGGCCGGCCATCACCGGGGCCTCGCCGCGGACGGGATGCCCGAAATGGCCCACCTGGAAGGCGGCGGTGCTGTGTGCGGTGTCGGCCACCCAGTCGGTGGCCGTCATGATCGGGTTCACGACCGTGCTCCTTCGGCGTAGATGGTCGCCCGGTCGCGGTGCACGTGGACCGGGCAGATCTCCACCCGGTCGGGTCCGGGCAGCAGGGCCGGATCCTCACCCGGCAGCAGTTCGGTGGCGAGGACGGCCGCGCGTACGGCGTGGATGGCGGACTCGGTTTCGGCGACGCCGATCACCAGGCCCGATCCGTCGTCGCGGCGCAATTCGTAGAAGTCGAGCAGGCCGGGCACGGCGGCGACGGCGGGCTGGATGCGGTGGGTGGCGGCGAAGTCGGCGGCCGCCAGTTCGGCGGCGCCGCGTGGGCGGTCGAACCAGACGAGGTGTGCGTACATGATGGGCTCCTGACCTGCGATGACGTGGTGATCTCAGGATTGCCGCCTGCGGGCTTGCGCGGATCAGTGCCGGTACGTATTCGCGGTACTGAACTTCGCCCGATACGCGGATACTGGGACGATGCAGACTCCGGTCGTCGGGCGGCACGAGGAGCTCGCCCGGTTGCGGGCCGCGGTGCTGGCCGCGCAGTCGGGTTCGGGTCGATTCGTGCTGGTGAGCGGGCCCGCCGGGATCGGCAAGTCGTGGCTCGCCGACCGGGCAGCCGAGCTCGCCGCCGAAGCGGATATGCCGGTGGCGCGCGGCAATGCCGTCGACGACGCGGGCATGCCGCCGCTGTGGTTGTGGCGGCGCGCGGCCCGTTCCGTGCCCGGTCTGGCCGCCGCGCTGGACACGGTCGCCGAGCCGGGCGCGGCGGCCGAACGCCGGTTCCGGATGTTCGCCGAGGTCGCCGACGTCCTCACCGCCGCGTCCTCGGGGCCCGGCCTGCTGCTGATCGTCGAGGACCTGCACTGGGCAGACCCCACCTCGCTCGCCCTGCTCGGCCACGTCGCCGCCCGGACCGAGCGCACCGGACTACTCATCGTCGCCACCGCCCGCGAACCGGCGGGCGACGACCTCCTCGCCGTCCAGCCCGACTGGCTACGCCTTCCGCACGCCCATTTCCTGTCCGTCCCAACTCTTTCCGAGCCCGAGGTCCGCTACTGGCTCGAATGCCGTCATCTCCCTGCGGAATACGCTTCCCGCGTCCACGCCCGCACCGACGGAAACCCCCTCCTGGTCCGCCTGGTCATCGACTCCGATCCGGCTCGCTCCGGCGACCCCCTGATCGAGGTCCCCGGTTTCCGCCGCCTTGTTCTCACCCGCCTCGATCACCTCTCCCCCGAACAGATCGACATCCTCGGCACCGCGGCCGTCCTCGGTGAACGGATAGACGTGGAGCTCCTTGTCCGCGTGTACGAGTCGATTTGCACGCAGTCGGCACCGCGAGACCGGCTGGATCAGGGCACGAGCGTCGAACAGGACGCCCTGTCTGCCGGCCTGCGCACGAATCGCGGTGCTGCTGGTGGTCGAAACCAACCGGAGGTGGAGGGCGCGCGGGAGCGGGTGCTTCGGGCGCTCGACGCGGCGACGGCGGCGGGAATCGTGCGCCGTTTCGCCGAGGGTGCGACCGGGTTCGCGCACGCGTTGATCCGGGATGCGGTGTATGCCGATCTGCCGCCGTCGCGTCGGGCGGTGCTGCATCGGGCGGCGGCGGTCACCTCGGCCGAGAGCTGCGGGGATGGGCTTGCGGGTCTGATCGCGACGCATTGGCGGCAGGCGAGTGGGTGTGGGGAGTCTCCGTCGTGTCTGTACTGGTCACGGGTGGCGGCGCGGTCGGCTCGGGCGGCGGCAGCGTATGCGGAGGCGATCCGGTTCGGGCAGTGGGCCATCGACGCGGCCGGGTCGGCTGCCGAGGAGCGGGCCGAGTTGCTGATCGACCTCGCGCGCGATGAGTTCGCGGACGGACGGATCACCGACAGTCTCGAGCACTGCGTGCGGGCGAGCGATCTCGCCGAGCGCGCGGGCCGCCCCGATCTGCTCGCCGAAGCGGGTCTCGTCGTCCACGGCGTCACGACGCCGACCGTCATGACACAGCTGGATCACCTGTGTGGCAGAGCTTTACAGCAGTTGGATCCCGCCGAGCACGCCGACCTGATCGCCCGCATACTGGCCCAGCGAGCCCTGTCGGCGGCCGATCGCGGTGCGGGTGCCGAGGCCAGACGTCTGTCGGAGCAGGCCATGCGCGCCGCCGAGGGTTCCACCGATCCCGATGTCGCGCTGGATGTCATCCATGCCCGTCACCTCTCGCTGGCCACCACCGAATACCTCGACGAAAGAACGGTATTGGCCGCCCGGGCGATCGAGATCGCGGTCGATGCCGAACAACCACTGGCGCAGCTCTGGGGATATGTGTGGACAGCCGACGCCGCCCTGCAACGCGGCGACCTCCCCGCCTTCGACAACGCCCTCGACCACATCGAACTCCTGGCCGACCGCCGCAAGCTACCGGTGGCCCGCTGGCACCTGCTGCGCTTGCGCGCCACCCGCGCGGCCCTGGTCGGCGAACTCGACGCAGCGCTCGAATTCGACGCCGCCGCCTATGAATTGGCACTCGGCATCGGTGACTACTCCCTCGCCGGGCTGCACCACGCCTTCCGGGGAATGCATGCGGTGATCGTCGGATACGTCGACCGCACCGTCCTGGACGAAGCCGTCGCCGCGCTGGCCTTCGCCCCGAAAATACCTATCGCACAACTGTTCTCCCCGATGATGCACGCCCTGGCAGGCGATCTCGACGAGGCACGCACCCTGTTCGAGCCGCTCCGCTCGCTGCCCGACACCCTCGAGATCGGCCCACGCTGGAACGGAACGGTGTACTCGGTCGGTTTGGTAGCCGAACTGCTCGACGACGCCGCCACCGCCGACCGGGTCTACCGTGTGCTGGCCGGCCGCGAGCACAACTACGCCGCCGACGGCACGGGTGCCCTGATCTGCGTCGGCTCCCTGGCCCGCGTCCGCGCCGACAACGCCAGGGTGGCAGGCCACCTGAACGCCGCCATCGACCTCTACCGCCTCGGCCTCACCATGGACACCGAAATAGGCGCCCACCCTTTCATCGCCCTCGGCCACCTCGGCCTGGCCCGCACCTACCTGGCCCGCGCTATCCGCGTTCCCAGCGACCCCGACCGGAGCGTCGACGACGAAGCCGACCCTCATGCCGGGCGCGCCACCGGCCCGCGTGCCGATCCCACCGCCGTCTCCTCCGCCGACCTGAGCGGTGGTGGCCGGACCGCCGGCCTGCGTGCCGCCCACACCAGCCCCGGCGGGGACCGCATCACCGACCTCTCCTCGGCTCGCGCAGCCGCCGAACAGGCCGCCAACGCATTCCGCCGTCTCCACATGGCTCACCGCCTGCGGCAAGCCGACGACTTGCTCGCCGCGATCACCACCGCTACCCGCACCGCCGACCCCCTGACGGCCCGCGAGCGGGAGGTACACGACCTCGTCGCGGCGGGCGCGACCAACCGTGAGATCGCCCATCGCCTGGTGCTTTCCGAGCGGACCGTCGAAACGCACGTCCGACATATCCTCGCCAAACTCGGCATCACCACCCGCACCGAGATCCCTCGCCGCCCCGCCGAGCGCCCGCATTCCGGATAACCTCGCGAGGTAGTTCGTTCGAAGGGGGACCTCACGCGATGCAGCCGTTGAACGCCGACGACCCGCGCCGGATCGGGGACTACCGGCTACTCGGTGTCCTCGGCGCGGGCGGGATGGGCAAGGTGTATCTGGGCCGCAATTCCGGTGGACGCACGGTGGCGGTGAAGGTGATCCGGCCGGATCTGCTCGGCGATCCGGAACTGCGCGCGAGGTTCCGGCGGGAGGTCGCGGCCGCTCGACGCGTGGTGGGCGCTTTCACCGCACCCGTCCTCGACGCCGAAGTCGACGCTCACCCGCCCTGGCTGGCAACGGGTTACGTGGCCGGAATCTCCCTGTCGGACGCCGTCACCGAGTACGGCCCGTTCCCCGAACGATCCCTGCTCGCCCTCACGCACGGCCTGGCCGAGGCGCTGGTTGCGGTGCATTCGGTCGGTATCGTGCATCGCGACCTGAAGCCGTCGAACGTGCTGCTCGCCGTCGACGGGCCCAAGGTGATCGACTTCGGTATCGCCCGGGCCGCGGAGGACACGGCGCTCACCACCACCGGAAGAGTCATCGGCTCACCGGGTTTCATGTGTCCCGAACAGATCACCGGCGAACCGCTCGGTCCCGCCTGCGACGTCTTCGCCCTCGGCGGCGTCCTGACCTTCGCCGCCTGCGGGCACGGCCCGTTCGGCACCGCCGACATAGTGCAGCTGCTCTACCGCATCGTCTACGAGCAGCCGAGCCTCGACGCCGTGCCACCGAGCTTCCGGCCACTGATCGAAGCGTGCCTGGCCAAGAACCCCGCCGACCGCCCGACGCCACAACAGGCGCTTGCCGAGTCGAGGAAGATCGGCACCCCCGACGGCGCGGGCTGGCTCCCACCGCTCGTCATGCAGGACGTGAGCATGCGCGCGGTGCGACTGCTCGACCTCGACACCGACCCAGGCGCCCGCCCGACGGCGGTTCCTCCGAGCCACCGCACGGACCCGACTGCCCTCGCGGGCATCACCACGCCCGGCCGACCGCAGACCGTGTCGTACCCGCCCCCGGTCGCACGGACAACGACACAAGGCGGCCCTACCCAGCCGCCGGGCGGCCACGGCTCGACCTCAGGTGTCCACGCCCAGAACCCGGGCGGGCACACCTTCCCACCGGGCGGCCGTACCTCGCCACCGGGCGGCCGTACCTCGCCACCGGGCGGCCATACCAGACCACCAGGCGGGCACACCTCGGCGCCGCATGGGCATGCCCCGTCACCGGGGAACGCCCCTCATCGCACCCGAACCCGCACCCTTCTGATCGCGGCCGTCTCCGTGACAGCGGTCGTCGCCGCCGTCATGGCCTCGTTCATCGGCATACGGCTCGGCGATCAATCGGGCACCGCCACGCTGACGATTCCGCCGGGCACGCCACCGACCGGCACCGAGGCCAGTGCCCAGCCGGTATCGAGCGTCCCGGATTCCTTCATCGGCACCTGGACCGGCCAGGCCGCCGACGGCCTCGTCACCTTCGACATCGTGCTGACCATCGGTCCGGGCGAGGTCGGCCAGGAGCTGGCCACGGCGTCCAATACGGGCCAGATCTCGCAGACGCGTTGCGAACGGGCCGAGACGCTCACCCAGGCAACCGCCGACCGCTTGGTCTTCCGCGCGCGCCTCACGGGTGATACGTACGGCGACTGCGCCGACGACGGCAACACCTCCACCGTCACCCGCCAGCCGGACGGCACGCTTCGGTACAGCACCCCCGGAGTGTTCGGCGGTTCCATCGCGGGCACCCTGCACAAGAAGTAGGTAGAACAGGTTGCTGTTCAATTGCCGGAAGGCCGCCGAATGCGCCCCTAATCGGGCGACTGACCAGTAACCTGAGGCCCTGTCGGACGTCCTCGAATGGCCGATATCGCGATAGTGACAATCTACAAACGCACAGGTGATACCCGTCTCAGAAATTCTGCCGTTGCGACCTGAGTCACTCCTGTGCCAGACTCTCGTCCCACACTGTGAAGCCGTTCGGTCTCACAATGTCCGGAAAGGGAGTTGATTGAGTAGGCGGCAGGCGCACGTATTTGCCACCCTCTCGTCGGCTGCGCGCGAATCAATCGAAATCGACAAGTGCCAAGGCGGCACCGGTCAGCAGATCCACCAGTTCGCTGACCGGCGGCCGGGACTCGCGCAACAGCCACTCGTGGGCGACTCCCGTCACCGCACCGGTGAGCAGGGCGGTGGTGAGTTCGGCGTCGCCACGCAGGCGCACGCCGATGTCCACCAGCGCCGAACCGATCAGTACCGACCACGCGTGCCTGCGCGAGCGGCGGTGGTTCTCCATCCGGTCGCTCACCCCGACCACCTCGATGAGCGCGACCTGGGCCCGGTACGGGTCCGAGCCGAGCGATTCGAGGTACGCGCGGAAACCGGCGTGCAGCGCGAGCTCGGGGTCGGTGGGCGTGGTGAGTTCGGCGAGCGCGGCGGCGACGGCCGCGGCGGCGTCGTCCTGGATGCGGTCGTAGGCCGCCACCAGCACGTCTTCGCGGGTCTCGAACTCCTCGTAGAACTGCCGCTTGGACAGCCCGGCGGCCGCGCACACCTCGGCAAGCGAGCACGTGGCGTACCCGCGTTCGGCGAAGATTCGCGTCGCTGCTTCCAGGAATCGCTGTCGGCGCTCGGCTTTACGCGCGACGACCGTACGACCCCCATACCGTCTGTCCGCTGTAGTCACCTCTCCAAAGTATCTGAAACTCCGGATAACACAGACATTCCTGTGAATTCCGGGTCGCTCCATTTATCCACCGAACGAAGGACGGCCGACCAGTGCTGAGCACCCGAGGATCGCGGACCGCAGTGTCTGCTTTCGTACTAGCGGCGAGTGCTGTACTCGTGGCGCCCACGCCAACCCTGGCCGCACCGCAGCATGCGGCGCAGCAGAGCGTTCCCGCCATCGCGGAGAACGTGCCCTCCGAGACGCTGGCAGCGCTGGCACCGACGATCGTAGGCGCCATCTCCGGCCCCGGCCTCATCGCCGACGGCGGACAGGCCGCGATCCTGGCCCAGGCGCGCCTGCTGCTGGCAACCCCCGGCATCCCCGCGCAGGTCAAGTCGACCCTCGAGCGGATCATCAAGTTCCTCGACGGCAGCGGCGGTGGTGGCCCCGAACTGCCGCCGTCGGACGGCCCGCGCATCGCGCAGTTCCTGTACCCGACCATCGGCAAGGGCTGCATCGGCCCCACCTCCGACTCGGTCGGCACCGCGCTGGCCGTGCCCGGCCCGGCCGAACTGCCCCCGCCGGGACCCGCCGCGGGCCAGACCGGCTTCGTGTTCACCGCGCTCGGCACCAAAACCCCCACCGCCGAGCAGACCCCACCGATGACCGTGCAGTGGGTCAACATCGACAACCGCCGCACCGGCACCCAGGTGCTCACCAACGCGGCGGGCATCAACCCCGACGGGCCCGCCACCCTGTCGGCCATCGCCGACACCGGCGCGGGCCGGGTCGTCGCGGTCGTCACCGGCTCGCTCACCACCGAAACCGCCGACGGTAACCGGACCTGCTCGTTCGCCCCGACCATCGGGTTCTTCTCCGTCGCCTGAACCGGCACAACGCAATTGGAGTTCGATCTATGAAGTTTGCCGTCCCCGGCCTGATCAGCGGGCTGGCCGGCGCGATCCTCGGGGTGATTGCCGTGTTGGGCATCACCGCTGGCGCGCAACAGAATTCGATTCCCGAGCCGGAGACGACCGGTGACCCGGGTTCGTCGCTGCTCGGCAACGTCACGTACGGCAGCCGATGAGCAACGTGCGCAGGATCATCGCCTGCATCCTCGTCGGTCTCGGTGCGCTGCTGCTCGCGTGCGCCGCCATGATTCCCACCTACACCGTCGGCAAGGTGGCCAAGACGCCACTGGACCTGCGGATCACCACCATCGCCAAGAGCGTCCCCGGCGAGGAAAGCCTCGTGCTCGACGCGAAGTCGCTCACCTCGCCCGAGGGTGCGGCGACGGTGCACACCAATGTGCCGCTCTTCTCGCAGCGCTTCCTGACGGTCGAGGAGCCCTCGGACGCCGACCAGATGACCGTCCAGGCCGGTCAGACGCTGCGTCGCGACGACCTCGATCCCCAAAACGGCCTGCTCACCGCCTCGGTCGACCGCGTAACCATCGACCGTGTCTCCGGCGAGCCGATCGACGCCTCGCCCAACGGCTCGATCGCCGTGGCTCAGGATCCCAAGTCGGGCGCCGAGATCCCCACCGAGTTGCAGCGTCGTGGCCTGCAGTACCGCTTCCCGATCGGCACCGAGAAGAAGTCGTACCCGTACTTCGACCTCAACGCCCGCGCCACCTATGACATCGACTTCGTCGAGGAGTCGGAGATCAAGGGCGTGCCGGTTTACCACTTCCGGCAGACCATCCCGGTGACGAACATGTGGGACGTCGTCAAGCACCCCTCGTATCAGCTCGCCCTGCCCGCCGCCAAGTGGGGCCTCGAGGGCACCGAGCCGGTCACCATGACCCGCTACTACACCAACACCCGCGACGTGTGGGTGGAGCCGAGGACCGGCGCCGTTCTCAAGGGCGGCGAGAGCATCCACATGTTCTACGGCCGCAGCGCGGACAAGGTCGACGTCACCGTGCTGAAGTCGCACCTGGTCTTCGACGAGGAGACCATCGACGCCCAGCTCGCCGTCACCCAGGAGAGCCTCGACAAGCTCGACCTCTTCGGCAAGACCCTGCCGGTGATCCTCGGCATCCTCGGCGCGATCTTCGTGATCGCGGGCATCGTCCTCGGTGTGCTGAGCAGCCGTGGCCGCACGATTGATCCGCCGACCGAAAGGCTCCGGCGCAACCTCTAGAACCCTCGAAACACCATCAACGCACGAACGCCCTCGGCTCCCACCTACCCCTCGGGAGCCGGGGGCGTTCGGCGTTTCGTTCGCCGTGAGTGAACGGTTGCCGGGGTCGGAACAAAGTGCGATCTTCTGTAGTTGAGTCAGCAAAGCTCAACTTTTGGAAGGGTCGATATGACTACAGCTCAGAACCTGCCGGTGCTGTTCCTGACCGATCCGATCGTGCTGCCGGGCATGGTCGTGCCCATCGAACTGGACGAGTCCGCGCAGGCCGCCATCGACGCCGCGCAGGCAGGCAAGACCGGCGCCGTGCTCGTGGCGCCGCGTCTGGACGAGGGCTACGCCTCCTACGGCGTGGTCGCCACCATCGAACAGATCGGCCGGATGCGCGGTGGCGCGCCCGCGGCCGTGCTCAAGGCCGAGCGCCGGGCGCGGATCGGACACGGGGTCACCGGGCCGGGTGCTGCGCTGTGGGTCGAGGCCGAACCCGTCGAGGCGCCCGCGCCCGACGAACGGACCACCGAGCTAGCGGCCGAGTACCGCAAGTTGGTGATCGCCGTCCTGCAGCGCCGCGAGGCCTGGCAGATCATCGACATCGTCAACCAGCTCGACAACCCCGAAACCATTTCCGACACCGCCGGTTACGCGCCGTACCTGTCCAACGAGCAGAAGCGCGAACTGCTGGAGACCCCCGATGTCGCGCAGCGGCTGACCAAGCAGATCGAGTGGATCAAGGCCCATATCGCCGAGGTCGAGGTCACCGAGAAGATCAGCGAAGAAGTGCGCGACGGCATGGAGAAGAGCCAGCGCGAATTCCTGCTTCGCCAGCAGCTCAACGCCATTCGCAAAGAACTAGGCGAGGACGAGCCCGACGGCGCCGACGACTACCGCACCCGCGTGGAGAACGCCGACCTGCCCGAGAACGTGCGCGCCGAGGCGCTGCGCGAGGTGGGCAGGCTCGAGCGCGCCAGCGACCAGAGCCCCGAGTCGGGCTGGATCCGCACCTGGCTCGACACCGTCCTGGACCTGCCGTGGACGGTGAAAACCGAAGACAACACCGATGTTTCGGGTGCCCGCGCCATCCTCGACGCCGATCACCACGGGCTCGACGAGGTGAAGGACCGCATGGTCGAGTACCTCGCGGTGCGCTCGCGTCGCGCGTCGCGTGGGCTCGAGGTCGTCGGCGGCCGCGGCTCGGGTGCGGTGATGGTGCTCGTCGGCCCGCCCGGTGTCGGTAAGACCTCGCTCGGCGAGTCGGTCGCGAAGGCCTTGGGCCGCAAGTTCGTTCGCGTCGCCCTCGGCGGCGTGCGCGACGAGGCCGAGATCCGTGGCCACCGCCGTACCTACGTCGGTGCCATGCCGGGCCGCATCGTCCGCGCGGTGAAGGAGGCGGGGTCGATGAATCCCGTTGTCCTGCTGGACGAGATCGACAAGGTCGGTTCCGACTTCCGCGGTGATCCGGCGGCGGCGCTGCTCGAGGTGCTCGACCCCGCGCAGAACCACACCTTCCGCGATCACTACCTGGATCTGGACCTCGACCTGTCCAATGTGCTGTTCATCGCGACCGCCAACGTCATGGACACCATCCCCGGACCGCTGCTCGACCGCATGGAACTCATCACGGTCGACGGCTACACCGAGGCCGACAAGGTGGCCATCGCGCGCGACTTCCTCGTCCCGAGGCAGCTGGAGCGCAATGCGCTGACGGCGGAAGAGGTCTCGATCACCGAAGAGGCGTTGCGGGAGGTCGCGGCGAACTACACCCGGGAGGCCGGGGTTCGCCAGATGGAGCGTTTGGTCGCGAAGGCCTTGCGCAAGGCGGCAACCCGCCTGGTGACCGGTGATGCGGAGCCGAGTAGTGGAGCGTCCACGGACAAGGCAAAGGTCGACGTTGCGACGGACGGCGAGGTTACACTCGGGTACGACCCCGAACTCGGCTACGACAATGTCATCGACATCAGCACCGGTCCGCAGCCGGCGGGCCAGGTGCAGAGCCTGGTGATCGATGTGGACAACTTGACCGACTACCTCGGCCGCCCCCGCTTCACCCCGGACTCGGTGGAACGCACCGCCGTCCCCGGTGTGGCGACGGGCCTCGCGGTGACCGGTGCCGGTGGCGATGTCCTCTACATCGAGGCCAACGCCGCCGAGGGCGAGCGGTCGCTCACCCTCACCGGCCAGCTGGGTGACGTGATGAAGGAGTCGGCGCAGATCGCCCTCACCTACGTGCGTTCGCACCTGGAGGAGATCGGGATCGAGCCGAAGGTGCTCGACCGCAATATCCACATCCACTTCCCGGCGGGCGCGGTCCCCAAGGACGGTCCGTCGGCGGGTGTCACCATGGTCACCGCCCTGGTGTCGCTGGCGCTGGACCGTCAGGTGCGCGCCGATGTGGGTATGACCGGCGAGGTCACTCTCAACGGCCGGGTCCTGCCGATCGGCGGGGTGAAGCAGAAGCTGCTCGCCGCGCAGCGGGCCGGCCTGAAGACGGTCTTCATCCCGGCCCGCAACGAACCGGACCTGGACGAGGTGCCCGCCGAGGTGCTCGAGGCCCTGGACGTGCGCCCCGTCGCCGACGTGGCCGACATCCTGGCCTACGCCATCGAGCCGATCGCCGAACCGGCCGCCGACGGTACGTTCGCCGTCAGCGCCTGATCGAAAAGGGGCCGTGCATTCGTGCGCGGCCCCTTTTCGTGCGCCGGGCTACCGGCTGACGGTCGGCGGTAGTTCGGCCATGTCCGCGGTGACGACGGTGAGCTGGTCGGTCTCGTATTCGTCCTCGTCGTCCTCGAATTCGGTGTCCTCGTCCGTTTCGGCCGTGGGGGTCAGGTCCTTCTCGACGCGGCGGGTCGTGCCCTGGGCCACGGCGCAGTGGATCGGTTCCTCGCCCTCGGTCTCGGCGTAGACGTCGCAGTGGGTGACGGCCTGGCGGCGGGTGGCGCCGAGCACGGTGGCGTGCACGCGCAGCCGCTCCCCCTTGGCCGGGCGCAGGTAGGTGATGGTGAAGCCGCCGGTGAGGACGTTGGGGCCGAGTACGGTTCCGGCGGCGAAGGTGAGTGCGTTGTCGGCTGCGTAGGCGAGCACACCGCCGTGCACGAAGCCGAACTGCTGGCCGTGCTCGGGCTGGATCTCGATCACCAATGTGGCTGCGCCGTCGCCGAATTCGGTCAGTTCGGTACCGACGAGACGAGCGAAGGGTTGCGCGGCGAGTACCTGCCGGGCCAGGTCGAGGTCGAGGGAGGTGGCTTCGGTCGGCATCGGGTGTTCCGTTCTTCGAGTGGCGGTGCTCGGTGACTATTCGGCGCCCTCGACCCGCAGGGTCGCCCAAGCGGCTGCGGCGAGTTCGGGAGCGACATCGGTTGGCGCGGTACGGATATTGCCACCAAGCCATTGGCGGCTGTATTCCTGTGCCGCCCCGAGCCACAGGGCGTAGACGAGGTCGAGTTCGAGGTCGCGCACCGTGCCGTACGCGACATGGGTCCGCCACCAGCGGCGGACCGAGGCGAAGAACTCCAGATTGCGCTCGCTCTCGCGCACACCCGGCGGTCGTGCGGCGGTGAGAACGGTTGCGCGGTACTGGTTTTCCTGCACCCAGCGCAGATGCGCGTGCACGCCCGCGACGACGCCGGTCTCGGCGTCGGCACAGTCGGCGACGGCGTCGTAGAAGTGCTGTTGATAGTCGGTGAGCGCGTTGACCCAGACCTGCCGGTACAGGTCGGCTTTGTCGGGGAAGTGGTGGTAGAGCGCGCCGACGCTGGCTTCGGCGGCGGCGCGGATGTCGTTGAGCGTGGCATCGAGGACACCGTGTTCGGCGAACTGCCGCTCCGCGGCGAGCAGCAACCGATCTCGGATCTTCATAACCAGAATTTAGTTCTGTTTTGCGCCGTGCGCAAGAGGTGGGCGCCGTCGCGGCGGTGATGCGATAGAACGGAACAGTGCCCCAGTGGCTCCTGCATGTCGATCTCGACCAGTTCCAGGCGGCGGTGGAATTCCGGCGTCGCCCCGAGCTGCGCGGACAGCCCGTCATCGTGGGCGGTGAGGGCGACCCATCCCAACCCCGCAAGGTCGTGACCTGCGCTTCCTATCCGGCCAGGGCCTTCGGCGTGCGCGCGGGGATGCCGCTGAAAGCCGCGCAGCGCAAGTGTCCCGACGGCGTGTTCCTGCCGTTGGACATGGCGACCTACGAGGCCGCCTCCGAGGAGATCATGGCCACGCTCGCCCGGGTGGCCGGTGCGGTGGAGGTGTGGGGCATGGACGAGGCCTTCGTCGCCACCGACGGTGATGCCTGGCAGCTCGCCGCCGAAATCCGTAGTGCGGTCACCGAACTCGACCTCACCTGCTCCGTCGGCATCGGGGACAACAAGCTCACCGCCAAATTGGCCACCGGCTTCGCCAAGTCCACCGGCAAAACGTCTGCCGAACCCGAACACGACGCAGGTGCCGCAGGGGGCATTTTCCAGCTCACCGCGGCGAACTGGACCGAACTCATGGGCCACCGCCCCACCGATGCGCTCTGGGGTGTCGGGGCACGCATCGCCAAACGTCTGGCCGAACTCGATATCGCCACCGTCGCCGATCTCATGGCCGCCGACCGGCAGCGCCTCGCCGCCGAATTCGGCCCCAACACCGGCCCGTACCTGTGGGTTCTCGGTCACGGCAAAGGCGACACCGAACTGACCACCACTCCGCGAATCCCGGTGGGCCGCAGCAAGTCCGAGACCTTTCCACACGACCTCACCGACCCCGAGGAGATCCGCCGCGAAGTCGCCCGCATCGCCACCGAGGTCGCCGAGGAGATGCTCGCCCATCACCGCGTGAGCACCCGCGTCTCGGTCACCGTGCGAACCAAAACCTTCTACACCCGCAGCAAGCAGCGCAAACTCCCCCAGCCGACCACCGACATCGCCACCATCGTCGACACGGCCCTTGCCGTCATCGACCGCTTCGACCTCGATCGCCCCGTCCGCCTCCTCGGCGTCCGCCTCGAACTCCTGCCCCTGGACGAGTGATCACCACGCTCTGGTGGCGGCATCGGGCGGGAGGCTCGCGCCACCGGAGCGTGGTGATCGAATGTCCAGGATTTGATTCGTCGCTGGACGGGTGGATGACTCGTATGCTCGGCTCATGAACTTCTCCGCGATGGTGGCCCGTGAGTCGGATGGTGGGATCGTGCTCGGTCGGGAGGAGGTAGGGGACGATTTCCTCGGCACCGGCGATGTGACGATCAAGATCCACTACTCGAGTGCGAACTACAAAGACCTGCTGGCGATCACGCCGCGCGGTGGGGTCGTCCGCAACTACCCGATCGTCCCCGGCATCGACCTCACCGGCGAGGTGACCGCCTCGGAGTCCGAGGACTTCGCCGTCGGTGACCAGGTGATCGCGCACGGCTACGACCTGGGTGTCTCCCGCAACGGCGGCTTCGCCGAATACACCAGGGTGCCCGCCGAATGGGTGGTGAAACTCGACGGCCTCGACACCCGCGACGCCGCGACCATCGGCACCGCGGGCTTCACCGCCGCGATGAGCGTGCAGGCCCTGCTCGACCACGGCCTCACCCCCGACGACGGCGCGGTGCTCGTCACCGGCGCCACCGGTGGTGTCGGCACCGTCGCCATCGACATCCTGTCCGGCCTGGGCTTCGAGGTGATCGCCTCGACCGGCAAGACCGACGCGGGCGATCTGCTTGCCGAACTCGGCGCCAACGAGGTGATCGGTCGGCTGCCGCTCGATCCTGAGGCCAAGCCGCGCCCGCTGAACAAGGCGAACTGGGCAGGTGCTGTCGACAGCGTCGGCGGCAAGTCCCTCGCGTTCGTCCTGAGCTCCATCGGCTACGGCGGAGCGGTCGCCGCCAGCGGTCTCACCGGTGGCACCGAACTTCCCGCCACCGTGCTGCCGTTCATCCTGCGCGGGGTGAGTCTGTTGGGGATCGACTCGGTGTTCCTGCCTATCGAGAAGCGCCGTGCTCTTTGGGCTGCGCTCGGTAAAGAGTTGCGCCCGCAGCATCTTTCGGCGATCGAGTCGTTCGCGTCGATTACCGATGTCGACGCTGTTCTGCAGTCGATCAAGGACGGCAGCCACTCCGGTCGCACGGTCATCGGGGTAGCGAACGAGTTCTGAGATATTCGCGGTCGGCGGTCGGCGGTCGGCGGTCGGTACGGCACAACCTCGGTGTTTTGTGCACCACGGAGGTATTGGGCTGTGTTTATTGGAGCGCTGGCGCGCTCGAGCGCGGCCCCTAGGGACCGCGAGTTAGCCACCGTTGCTCGCGCTTCGCGCATGCGCAACGGCGGCTAACTCGCGGCCCGGCCGCTACGCCGCTTCGCGGCGGACCCTCCTCGAGGTCGGGTCGTGCGGGGCTGGGAGTGCGGTCATGGCGGACTTAAGTGGTGCCGTGTGGCTGGGTGTGCGGTAGGTGGCGGACTCGGGTGGTTTCTGGCCGGGCGGTGCCTGGGTCAGGCGATGGCGGGGGTCATCGGGTCGTCGGCGAACTGGGTGCGGTACAGCTCGGCGTAGCGGCCGTCGGCGTTGAGGAGGTCGGCGTGGGTGCCGCGTTCGATGATGCGGCCGTCTTCCAGGACGAGAATCTGGTCCGCGGCGCGGATGGTCGAGAGGCGGTGGGCGATCACCAGGGCGGTGCGGCCGGTGAGGGCCTCGGTGAGGGCTTCCTGGACGGCGGCTTCGGAGGTGGAGTCCAGGGAGGCGGTTGCCTCGTCGAGGATCACCACGCGCGGCTGCTTGAGCAGCAGGCGGGCGATGGTGAGGCGTTGGCGTTCACCGCCGGAGAGGCGGTAGCCGCGTTCGCCGACGACGGTGTCGAGACCGTCGGTGAGCGAGTCGACCAGGTCGCCGAGGCGGGCGCGTTGCAGCGCGTCCCAGAGTTCGTCTTCGGTGGCTTCGGGGCGCGCGAGCAGCAGGTTGGCGCGGATGGTGTCGTGGAACAGGTGCCCGTCCTGGGTGACCAGGCCGACGGCGCGCTGGATCGATTCGGTGGTGAGCTCACGCACGTCGGTGCCGTTGAGCCGGACCGCGCCGGAATCGACATCGTAGAGGCGCGAAACCAGTTGGGCGATGGTCGATTTTCCCGCACCGGAGGAGCCGACGAGCGCGATCAGCTGGCCGGGTTCAGCGCGCAGCGACACATCGTGGAGCACCTCCACCCCGCCGCGCGTGTCGAGCGTCGCGACGTCCTCGAGCGAGGCGAGCGACACCTTGTCGGCCGACGGGTACCCGAAGTGCACGCCGTCCAGCTCCACCGAGACGGGGCCGTCGGGCACCGCGACGGCGCCGGGCGCGTCCTCGATCAGCGGCTTCAGGTCCAGCACCTCGAACACCCGCTCGAAGCTCACCAGCGCCGACATGATCTCGAGCCGGGCACTCGCCAGCGCGGTGAGCGGGGTGTAGAGCCTGGTCAGCAGCAGCGACAGCGCGACGACCGACCCCGCGTCGAGGCTGCCCGCCAGCGCGTACCAACCGCCGAGGCCGTAGACCAGGGCCAGCGCCAGCGCCGATACCAGCGTGAGCGAGGTGACGAACGTGGTCTGCAGCATCGCCGTACGCACCCCGATATCGCGCACCCGGGTGGCCCGGACCGCGAATTCCGCCGACTCCTGCTGCGGCCTGCCGAACAGCTTCACCAGGGTGGCGCCGGGCGCGGAGAACCGCTCGGTCATCTGGGTGCTCATGGCCGCGTTGAGCTGGGCGGCTTCGCGCTGCATCTCCGCGAGCCGATTACCCGCGCGCCTGGCCGGAATGACGAACACCGGGAGCAGCACGAGCGCCAGCAGCGTGATCTGCCAGGAGATGCTGAGCATCACCGCGAGGGTGAGCAGCAGCGTCACCAGATTGGTGATCACGCCGGACAGGGTGTCGCTGAACGCGCGCTGCGCCCCGATCACATCGGAGTTCAGCCGGCTCACCAGCGCACCGGTCCTGGTCCGGGTGAAGAACGCCACCGGCATCTTCTGCACGTGGTCGAACACGGCGGTCCGCAGATCGAGGATCAGCCCCTCGCCGATCCGCGCCGACAACCATCGGATCACCAGCCCGAGCCCCGCGTCGACGATCGCCAACCCCGCGATGGCGAGCGCCAGAATCACCACCGTGCGCGGCGCCGACCCATTCACGATGTCGTTGACCACCTTGCCCGCCAGCACCGGCGTCGCGACACCGAGCACGGCAGCGACCACGCTGAGCAGCAGGAACGCCGAAATCCGGCGCCGATGTGCCTGCGCGAACAGCAGGATCCGGCGCGCGGTGGCCATGCTGAACGGCCGCTCCTCCTCCGGCGCGTTCATCCGCCGATACATCTGGCTGTAGGCCACGGACTCGATACTCATGTGTGCTCTCCCTCGGCTCCCCGCCCAGTCAACTCCTGCCCACCGACAGTAGAACCTCAAGTTAGGTTGAGAGCAAGCCGAAATTCGGCACCACACACCTGGACCGGAGGTGGCAGTAACTGCATGGTGCCGAGTGCAGGGGCCTGCGGGGGTGACCCGCTGCCCCTTCTGCAGGCTGACCGGCCGGTCCTTGCTGAGGCTGGCCTCCCCGGTCGGCTGCGGCGGCACGGCCGGAGGTGGTCGACCCGAGTAGTGCCGAATGGCCCGGCGTGCGTCCGGGTGGGCGCCCGGGCCGAGGCAACTACCGGGAATAGGCTGGACGAGTGACGAATCGCGTGGATGCGGAGCGGGCGGCCGATGCTTTGCGAGCGCGGGTCGGCTGTGTGGTCGATGTGTCCTCGCGCAGACTGGCCGAGTACTCCTCCGACGCCTCCAACTATCGCGTCCGGCCCACCATGGTCGTGTTCCCGCGCGGCGACGACGATGTGGCGGCGACGCTCGAATTCGCGCGCGATAACGGCCTGTCCGTGACCCCGCGCGGGGCGGGCACTTCCGTCGCCGGAAACGCGATCGGCCCCGGGATCGTCGTCGACTTCAGCCGCCATATGAATGCCGTGCGTGCGGTCGACGTGGAGTCCGCAACCGCACGGGTCCAACCGGGTCTCGTACTCTCCGACCTCCAAGCCCACCTGCGCCCGCACGGCCTGCGTTTCGGTCCCGATCCCTCCACCCAGGACCGCTGCACCCTCGGCGGCATGATCGGCAACAACGCCTGCGGCCCCCACGCCCTGGCCTGGGGCCGAACCTCCGACACGGTGCGTGAACTGCGCATTCTCGACGGAACGGCCACCGAGCGGCGCTTCGGCACCGGCCCTTCCACGCTTGCGCGGTCGCACGCCGACGGCCGATTGCTGGACAGCGGCCTCCGAACATCCGGGCTTTCCGCAATACCGGGCCTGGCCGAATTCACCCGCGACAACCTCGCGGTGCTGCGGACAGAACTCGGCCGGTTCGACAGGCAGGCGTCGGGATACAGCCTGGAACACCTCTTACCGGAACGAGGTTCGTCGATAGCGAAGGCCTTCGTCGGCTCGGAAGGAACGTGCGGCTTGCTGCTCGAGGCCGAAGTCGAGCTGGCCCCCCTGCCGGGCGCGACAGTCCTCACCGTGCTCGGCTACCCCGATATCGCCTCGGCCGCAGACGATATCGCGGCCGTCATGCAGTGCGCACCGATCGCGGTGGAGGGAATCGATGCCGGTCTGGTCGACGTCGTGCGCACCCACCGCGGCACGGTCCCCGACCTCCCACGCGGCCGCGGCTGGCTGTTCGTCGAAACCGCCGGCGCCACACCCGCCGAAGCCCTGGCGGTAGCCCGGCAACTCGTCAGGGAAGCCCACGCCGACGACCACCGCATCGTCACGGATGCTGCTGAGACGAAAGCACTCTGGCGCATCCGGGCCGACGGTGCGGGCCTCGCCGGCCGCTCCCCCGACGGCAAGCCGGCCTGGCCTGGTTGGGAGGACGCCGCTGTCCCGCCGGAGAACCTCGGCACCTATCTGCGCGAATTCGCTTCGCTCACCGACAAATACGGTGTGACAGGTCTCCTCTACGGCCACCTCGGCGACGGCTGCATCCACGTCCGCCTCGACTTCCCCATCACCGACGCCCCACAGCGCTTCCGCTCCTTCCTCTTCGACGCGGCGCATCTGGTTGTGCGCCACGGTGGTTCACTGTCCGGCGAACACGGTGACGGACGCGCCAGATCCGAACTGCTCGAGGTCATGTACTCACCGGCCGTACGCACGGCCTTCGCCAGCTTCAAATCCCTGTTCGACCCGGACGACATCCTGAACCCGGGCGTGCTGGTCGCCCCGCGCCCTGTCGACACCGACCTGCGCGTAGCCGGTCTGAGCCCGGTCCGCGCCCATGGCTTCGCTCTCCACAGCGACAAGGGTGATTTATCCACAGCTGTGCACAGGTGTGTAGGAATCGGCAAGTGCCGAGCCGACACCGGCGCATCGGGCGGCTTCATGTGCCCGTCGTACTTGGCGACCGGCGACGAGAAGGACACCACACGTGGCCGCGCGCGGGTCCTCCAGGAAGTGGTCCGTGGGGAACTGGACTGGCGCGCAAAGGAAGTCGAGGAATCCCTCGACCTGTGCCTATCGTGCAAAGCCTGCTCCTCGGACTGCCCGGCAGGCGTCGACATGGCCACCTACAAGTCCGAGACCCTCTACCGCCGCTACCGCCGCCGCCTTCGCCCTGTGGATCACTATGTGCTCGGCCAACTCCCGCGCTGGCTCGCCCTGGCTCAACGTGCCCCACGCCTGGTCAACACCCTCGCCGCCGCGACCGTCCTGCGCCGAATCGGAATGCGCCTGTCTCGCATAGACACTCGCCGCGAGATGCCGACGCTGGCACCGAAGTCGTTCCGCCGAATATGGTCGACGCTGGGCGGAAACCAGCGCACCGATCCACTGTCGCGCGCGTTCTCCCCCTTCGCGCAGCTCGCGATCGGCCGGGAGCCCGGCACTCAGCCGGGTGAGCGCGGCACCGTCATGCTCTGGATCGACACCTTCACCGACACCTTCGACCCCGAAAACGCCCTCGCCGCAACCGAACTCCTCGAACGGCTCGGCTACCGGGTCGTCGTCCCCGCCACCCGGGTCTGCTGCGGTCTCACCTGGATCAGCACCGGCCAGCTCGACGGCGCCCGCGCCCGCCTGCGCGCCACCGTCGACGCGCTCGCCGCGCACGTGGCCGAGGGCGGCAAGGTGGTCGGGCTGGAACCCTCCTGCACCGCCACCCTGCGCGCCGACCTCCCCGAGCTCCTCCCCGACGACCCACGCGCCGCCCGGGTGGCCGCGTCGGTCCGCACGCTCGCCGAATTCCTCCTCGAGCACCCCGACTGGCGCCCGCCCGCCCGGGCCGACACGGTCGTCGTCCAGCCGCACTGTCACCAGCATGCCGTCGGTGGCTTCACCGCCGAACGGACCATCCTCGCGGCGATGGGCGTGACGGTCCGGGAACTGGCCGGTTGCTGCGGGCTCGCCGGAAACTTCGGCATGCAGCACGGCCACTACGATCTCTCCGTAGCGGTCGCGAACAATGCTCTGCTTCCGGCGCTGGAAACGCTGGCACCGGACGCGATCTTCCTGGCCGACGGCTTCTCCTGCCGCACCCAGGCCGCCCAGCTGGCCCGCAGACCCGGCCTGCATCTGGCCAGGTACCTGCTGGAACGGTGAGCAGGCTCAGCTGCCGAAGGGCAGGGTGCCCGGCGGGATCTGATACCCGGAGCTGCCTGCGAAGATATTGCCCCATGCGGCGAGCAGCCAGTTGAGCGCGTCCGTGATCATCCGTTGCCTCCTGTGACGAGGGGATGCCGACTGTTTGCCGACGAGGGTTTCATCGTCGCGAATGCGGTCGGTATTACGAAATGGCGTCGCCGGGGGAGAAGGGCGCACAATGGGTCGGTGCGTGACCAGACCCTGAACCCGGACCTGGCCGGGCTGTCGCGGACGGTCCGGTCGAGCAGGCCCTTCGACGTGGGGCTCACGGTGGCGCCCCTGCGCCGGGGAATGGGCGATCCCTGCCATCGCACCGACCCGGACGGCTCGCACTGGCATGCCTCGCGCCTACCGAGCGGCCCGGTCACCTACCGGCTCACCCAGGACGGTCGTGACGGCGTGCACGCGCGCGCTTGGGGCCCCGGTGCCGAGGAGTTCCTCAGCGGCCTGGACCGCATGCTGTGCCTCGAGGAGAACGTCGAGGATTTCGCCCCCGAGCATCCCAAGCTGGTCGAGGCGCACCGCCGCGTCCCCGGCCTGCGGATGCTGCGCACCGGCCTGGTGCTCGAATCGCTGATCCCGGCGATTCTCGAACAGAAGGTGCACACCAAGTCCTCGTTCGCGGCGTACCGCACGCTGGTGCGCGAGTTCGGCACCAAGGCCCCCGGGCCGGGTGACCTGATGATCGCGCCGGACGCCGACACCTGGCGGCGGATCCCGTCGTGGAAATTCCATCGCGCCAATGTGGGCCCACAGCGCGCGCAGACGATCGTGCGCGCCGCCCGCGTGGCCGACGCCATCGAACGCACCGCCCGCCTCGACCCGCGGGAAGCGGCGACCCGGCTGCGCAGCATCCCGGGCATCGGCGTGTGGACCGTCGCCGAGACCGCACAGCGCGCGTTCGGTGACGCCGACGCCCTCTCCGTCGGCGACTACCACCTGGCCGCCACGGTCGGCTGGAGCCTGCTCGGGCGCCCCATCGACGACGACGCCATGGTCGCCTACCTGGAACCTCTTCGCCCACACCGGTATCGGGCCGTGCGTCTGCTCATGCTCAGCGGCCAGGCCCACAAACCGAAATTCGGCCCACGCACCCCGATCACCGATCACCGCGACCGCTGATCGATCGGTCCCAATTCACTGCACGGAACCCAAGGGAGAGTGCAGGATTCCCCACAGCGCGAATCGAAGGAGCACGGCTGTGGCCACTGCATCTAACCGAACTCCGGCGGCGTCTACGCTGCCGCGCCGTCAACTCGGCCGCCATCTGCGTGAATGGCGGACCAAGGCGGGCCTGACCATCGCCGAGGCGGCCAAACGCATGGAATGGGGCGCGAGCACCCTGCAACGCCTGGAAAAGGGCCACGCCGACCGCATCCGCACCATCGATATCAACGAACTCTGCCGCATCTACGGCGTCCCGCGCGAGGTGACCGACGGGCTGGCCGGCCTGGCTCAGCAGGCCGCCGTCAAGAGTTGGTGGCACGCGTACGGCGATCTCATTCCCGAGAACTTCGACATCTACATCGGATTGGAGGCCTCCGCCCGCACCCTGCGCACTTATCAATCCGAGCTCGTCCCCGGTCTGCTGCAGACCGCGGACTATGTGCGCACACTGAATCAGCTTGCCTGCCCGAAAGATTCACCCGCCGAACTCGAACGGCGCGTATCGCTGCGCATGCAACGCCAGACCCTGATCGGGCGCGAACACGAACCGGCCGAACTCGATGTCGTTGTGCACGAGTCGGTCTTGCATCGCGTCGTCGGTAATGCCAAAGTGATGGCTGCGCAGTTGCGCCATCTTGCCGATTTCGGTACCCGGGGCAATGTCGCACTGCGTATTCTGCCGTTTGCCGCCGGTGTTCCACTCGGAGTCTCCACCGGACCTTTCACGGTTCTCGAGTTCGGCACCGATGGCAGCGGTAAACCGGTCGAACCACCGGTGGTGTACGCCGAAGGCTTTACCGGCGACCTCTACCTGGAACGACGCACGGATGTCACACGGTACGACCGGGCTCACGAGTGCCTCCGGCGCCATGCGCTGGATTGTCAACCGAGTAGAGACCTGCTCCGGCGGGTCGCGAAGGAGTATGTGGCATGAGTTTCGATCTCGTCGACGCACACTGGTTCAAGAGCACCCGCAGCAGCGCGAACAAAGATTGCGTGGAAGTTGCCTTTCTGTTCGGCGGTCACGTCGGCGTGCGTGACAGCAAGAATCCGGCCGGGCCCGCGCTGGTCTTCGACGGACCGAGCTGGGACGCCTTCACCCGCAGCATCGACACCGGGGTACTGGCGTGAACACCAAGCGCGATATCGATCTCACCGGGGCCACCTGGCAGCGCGCCGGCGACGGTGACGACGCGAGCGTCGAGGTGGCAATGCTCGACGAGGGCAACGTAGCCCTGCGTGACGGCAAGAACCCCGACGGCCCGGTGCTCATCTTCACCCCGAGCGAATGGGCGGCGTTCACGGCGGGCGTGCACGACGGTGAGTTCGACCGCCCGTAACGTTTGCCGAATGCCCCCGGTGGGTAATCCTTCTTCATGGACCGAGGGTTGAAGAAAACTGCACCCCGGTACCGGAGGCTGGCGCCTGAGGACGGGGTGGAACGCCTGATCGTGATCCTGCTTTTCGCGGTATCGGCGATCGGAATCTACACACTCACCGGATCGTTGCTCGCGGCGCTGTTCATCGGATTACTGGTCGGATCGGTAGCGGTAGGGACCGTGGCTGTCTTGTAACGGACAGCCACGGCCTCACCGCCGGAACAATTTATTGCCGAGCCAGACAATCGGATCGTATTTACGGTCGACCACCCGTTCCTTGAGCGGAATCAACGCATTGTCGGTGATCTTGATGTGTTCCGGGCACACCTCGGTGCAGCATTTGGTGATATTGCAATAGCCGAGACCCGCGTCCTCCTGGGCGAGTTCACGCCGGTCGGCGGTGTCGAGCGGATGCATCTCCAGTTCCGCGATGCGCATCAGGTAGCGCGGCCCGGCGAATTCCTGCTTGTTCTCCTCGTGGTCGCGCACCACGTGACAGGTGTTCTGGCACAGGAAACACTCGATGCACTTGCGGAACTCCTGCGAGCGTTCCACGTCGACCTGCTTCATCCGGTACTCGCCCGGCGCGAGGTCCGGCGGCGCGAAAGACGGTATCTCCCTGGCCTTCTCGTAGTTGAACGACACGTCGGTGACGAGATCCTTGACCACCGGGAAGGTGCGCATCGGGGTGACCGTGATGACCTCGTCGGGAGCGAACGTCGACATGCGGGTCATGCACAGCAGCCGTGGCCGCCCGTTCACCTCCGCCGAACACGAACCGCACTTGCCCGCCTTGCAATTCCAGCGCACCGCCAGATCGGGGGTCTGGGTGGCCTGCAGGCGGTGGATGATGTCGAGCACCACCTCGCCCTCGTTCACCGCGACTGTGTAGTCCTGCAGGTCGCCGCCGTCGATGTCACCGCGCCAGACCCGGAAACGAGCGTCGTATCCCATGGTCACGCCTTTCCTTCGGCCGCCGGGTGGGCCGCCAATTCTTGCTCGGTGTAGTACTTTTCGAGCTCGGAGAATTCGAACAGGGCCAGCAGGTCCTCGCGCATGGGAGTCTGTTCCTTGCGGGTGACGGTGACGCCGGGCACCAGTCCGCCCGAGCGCGCCGGATCCAGCGCGCAGACCAGCAGCGAATTGCGCCAGGTCGGATCCATGCCCGGGTGGTCGTCCCGGGTGTGTCCACCTCGGCTCTCGGTACGCAACAGCGCCGCCTGGGCAACGCATTCGCTCACCAGCAGCATGTTGGCCAGGTCGAGCGCCAGGTGCCAGCCGGGATTGAAGTGCCGGTCGCCGACCACGGTGACCCGCGCGTACCGGGCCCGCAGGTCGGCCAGTTTGTCGATGGCCTCGCGCACCTCGTGTTCCTTGCGGATGATGCCGACGAGGTCGTTCATCGTCTCCTGCAGCTCGGCGTGCAGGGTATAGGGGTTTTCGCCTGCGCCGTCCGTCGGCGGATCGAACGGTGCGAGAGCGGTTTTCGACGCGGACTCGATATCGGCGTCGCTCGGTGCGGGGCGCTCGGTCAGCCCGCCGACGTAGGCCGCGGCGCCGAGGCCGGCCCTTCTGCCGAACACCAGCAGATCCGACAGGGAATTCCCGCCCAGCCGATTGGAACCGTGCATGCCGCCGGAACACTCACCGGCAGCGAACAATCCGGGCACCACGGCCGCGCCGGTGTCGGGATCGACCTCGATGCCACCCATCACGTAGTGGCAGGTGGGCCCCACCTCCATCGGTTCGGCGGTGATGTCCACATCGGCCAGCTCCTTGAACTGGTGATGCATCGACGGCAACCGCCGCACGATCTCCTCGGCGGGCATCCGGGACGCGATATCCAGGTACACCCCGCCGTGTTCGGTGCCGCGACCCGCCTTCACCTCCTCGTTGATCGCGCGTGCCACTTCGTCGCGGGGGAGCAGGTCGGGGGTGCGGCGCGCGGAGTCGTTGTCGCGCAACCACTGATCGGCCTCGTCCTCGGTCTCGGCGTACTGGCCCTTGAACACCGGCGGGATGTAGTCGAACATGAACCGCTTGCCCTCGGAGTTCTTCAGCACGCCACCGTCGCCGCGCACCCCCTCGGTGACGAGGATTCCCTTCACACTCGGCGGCCACACCATGCCGGTCGGATGGAATTGCAGGAACTCCATATTGATCAGTGTGGCGCCCGCGCGCAGCGCGAGGGCGTGCCCGTCGCCGGTGTACTCCCAGGAGTTCGAGGTGACCTTGTAGGACTTGCCGATACCGCCGGTCGCGAGCACCACCGCCGGCGCCCGGAACAGCACGAATCGCCCCGACTCACGGTAGTAGCCGAACGCGCCGGCGATCTTTCCGTCCTCGGTGAGCAGCTCGGTGATCGTGCACTCGGCGAAGACCTTGATCCGCGCCTCGTAATCGCCGGTCGCCGTGTAGTCCTCCTGCTGCAGCGACACGATCTTCTGCTGCATGGTCCGGATCAGTTCCAGCCCCGTCCGGTCACCCACATGCGCCAGACGCGGGTAGGTGTGGCCGCCGAAGTTGCGCTGGGAGATGCGTCCGTCGGGCGTTCGATCGAACAGCGCCCCATAGGTTTCCAGCTCCCACACCCGGTCGGCTGCCTCGCGGGCGTGCAGTTCGGCCATCCGCCAGTTGTTGAGGAACTTGCCGCCGCGCATCGTGTCCTTGAAGTGGGTCTGCCAGTTGTCCTTCTCGTTGGCATTGCCCATCGAGGCCGCGCACCCGCCCTCGGCCATCACGGTGTGTGCCTTGCCGAACAGCGACTTACACACCACCGCCACCGAAAAGCCTTGCTCGCGTGCCTCGATCACGGCTCGCAGACCCGCGCCGCCCGCCCCGATCACCACGACGTCGTAGTCGTGCCGTTCCACCTCTGGCATCGAAATGAAGCTCCTCGCGTTGTCGCGGTTCAGTTCACGAACCGCAGATCCGAAATGGTCTGGCTCGCCACCAACATCACGTAGAAGTCGGTGAGGACGAGGGTGCCGAGCGTGGTCCAGGCCAGCGCCATGTGGCGGGTGTTGAGTTTGGACACCTGGGTCCAGAACCAGTACCGCACCGGGTGAGCCGAGAAATGCTTGAGCCTGCCGCCCGCGATGTGCCTGCACGAATGGCACGACAGCGTGTACGCCCACAGCAGGATGACGTTCACCAGCAACACCACATTGCCCAGGCCGAAGCCGAAACCGCCACCACTGCCGTGGAACGCCGACAGCGCGTCGTAGGTGTTGATCAGTGAAACGACCAGCGCCACATAGAAGAAGTAGCGGTGCGCGTTCTGGATGATGAGCGGCAGACGTGTCTCGCCGCTGTAGCGTGCGTGCGGTTCGGCCACCGCGCACGCAGGCGGCGACATCCACATCGACCGGTAGTAGGCCTTGCGGTAGTAGTAGCAGGTGAGCCGGAACCCGAGCAGGAACGGCAGCACCACGAACCCGAGCGGAATCCACATCGGCAGCTCGGGAAACGGCGTACCGAAATGGCTCGAACCCGGCACGCACGAATCGCTGAGGCAGGGGGAGTAGAACGGCGTCAGGTAGTGGTACTCCGGCACCCAATAGGCCGTGCGCACAAACGATCTGACCGTCGCGTAGGCGATGAAGGCGGTCAGGCCGAGGGTGGTGAGCAGCGGCGGCAGCCACCAGCGGTCGGTGCGCAACGTGCGCGCGGCGATACGGGCCCTTGTTCGGCTGAAGACGCCGGTCCCCGCGGCGGGGGTGGTGGTCGGTGCGGCACTCACGGTCGATGCCTCGCTGCTCTGCAGGTGTGCGGCGGCAATCATTCCCCACCGCTGTGGACTGTGATGTGGAGCACCATACGCCTGTGTTCCGGCCGCTCGAGTCGGGTCGCACGCACTCACCTATCTCGCATGGCGGTGATCTCCATCACAGCGTTGCGCCTGTGAAGGCGCGTCATGCCCGTGCAACAAACGTGTGGTGCCCTATGGCCATGAGAAGAGCCGCGATCGTGGCGCCGGTCCGCACCCCGAGCGGGGTGGAGGGCGGGGCGTTGTCGGGAATGCCCGCCGAGTGGCTGGCGACGACGGTCCTTTCGGCGGTGATCGAACGCTCCGGCATCGACCCGCTGCGCATCGAGGACGTCGCCATGGCCTGCGTCGACGGCGGTCTGGCGAACGTGCCCGCCGTCGGCGCGCTGGCCGCCCGGGGCGCCGGACTGCCGTTCGCGGTGCCCGGCTTTCTCACCGACCGGCACGGCGGCAGTGGGCTGCAGGCCGTGATCACCGCCGCCATGATGGTGCAGACCGGCGCCGCCGACGTGGTGGTGGCCGGGGGAGTGGAATGCGTGACCACCCCGGCCGGACTACCCGGTGGCGTCGAGGGCCTGCACAATGCCGAGCGGCTGGCGGGCTACTACGGGATCGATCGCACCGCGGCCGACGAGTTCGCCGTGGCCAGCCATCGCAAAGCCGCGCGCGCCTGGCGCCAGGGCGCGTTCGGTGCGGAGGTGGTTCCGGTGGATGTCGGCCCGGGACACGGTGGGCACCAGATCGGCCGCGACGAAGGCGTGCGCGACGACCTGTCCACGCACACCCTGGCCGGCCTGCGGCCCCTGCTGCCCGACGGCGTGGTGACGGTGGGAAACATGAGCAGCCACCGCCTCGGTGCGTCGGCCTGCCTGGTCGTCGCCGAGGACCGGCTCACCTCGCTCGGCCTGACCCCGATGGCCTTCCTCGCGGGCTGGGCCGCCGCGGGCTGTGACACCTCGGGTCCCGCGCTCGGCGCCGCACCGGCTGTCGCCAAACTGCTCGGCCGCACCGGTCACACACTCGACGATGTCGATCTGCTCGAGATCAACGAGGGCTACGCGGTGGAGGTGCTGGCCCTGGCCACCGCCTGGGAACTCGACCCGCTCGACCGCCTCAATGTGAACGGCTCCGACATCGCCCTCGGTCACCCGGTCGGCGCCACCGGCCTGCGGATCATGACCACCATGCTGCACGAATTGGGCCGCACCGGTGGGCGATTCGGGCTCGAGGCCATCGCCCTCGGCCACGACCACGGCATCGCCGCGCTGTTCGAATCAGCCGAATCCGACGAGCCGGTGGAGACCCCACGCGGCGCCCGCTTCCACGGTGTCCGCGGCACTCGGCGATTGGGTAGACACCGCGCCTGACGGTCGGCCGGGGCCAGTCGCCACCGTGCGAGCGAGCCACAGGCCGCAGGGTGCACCGCGGACAGGGATCGGCGCGGCAACCCGGAGGCTGCCGCGCCGAGGTCGTGCTCCTACTTGGTTCTCGGCCGCGAGTGGAAGCCGAGGCCCTCGTCCTGCGCACCCATCCAGGCCGCCTCGTCGGACTTGCTGTCGGGAACATAGATCGGTTCCGCCCGGCGCGGTACGGCCAGTTCCGGCGGGGGCGCCTGCTCGAAGTCCTCGGCGTCGATGACGAGCCGCTCGAGGTCGTTCTCCAACCGGCGCACGGTGGCCGCGTCGCCGTAGTTGGAGCGCAGTGCGCCGATCGATTGCCGGAGTTGGCCGACCGCGTAGCGCAGTTCCGCGATATCGCTGCGTGTCATCGTTACCTCCTGGGTATATGGCGGGCATACCGACTCGCCGGATCACGGGCACGCCCGAAAAGCTCCCGGGCCGCACTGCACCGAGCCGTGTGACTCACCACACAACGTGATCTCCACCACAGTAACTGATCTTTTCGGTTTACGCCCGAAGTTGCTGGGGATTCGGCGGTTGCCGTCGGATAACTGTTGGATGTCAGCCCGCGATGGCGTAGCGGTTGTGAATGCTCACACCCGAGCGCTCCACCAGCGCGGCGATGGCGTGGGCCACCTCCTCGGCGTGTTCGAGAATCACGCTGTGACCGGCACCTTCGATCCGCACCAGCTCGGCACCGGCCAGTTCCGAGGCCAGCGCGATCGAATGCGTGAACGGCACCATCAGGTCGGCGGACCCGGCGAGCACCAGCGCGGGCAGGTCGCCGAAGCGGCGCAGGGTGTGCGCCTCGTCGAAAGTGAGCAGCGAGTTCAGGAAGCCCGCCATGGTGAGCAGAGCGGTCTCGTTGAGGATCGCCGTGGCGATCGCCGTCGTGCGGGTGCGCTCCCGGCCCTCGCGGATCAGCGGCCCGAACACCCAGCGTGACAGGCGCTTCGAGGCCTGCATCACCCGTGGCGCGTGGACCACCGCACGCTGCAGGGAGGCGACGGCGTGCCGGTTGAGCAGTCTGCCGAGCCCCAGCTCGGTGAGCCCGCCCGCCGCGCCCGCGATGAGGCCGACGCCGGTGACCCGCGTACCGATGGTCTCCGGGTACAGCCGGGCGTAGGCGAGCAGCACCATCGCGCCCATCGAGTGCCCGACCAGCACCACCGGGCCGGCCGGTGCGATCGTGCGCAGCACCGCGTCGAGGTCGGCGGCGAGCTGGTCGATGGTGTAGGTGTCGTGGTGGGCGTGGCCGGATTCGCCGTGGCCGCGGTGGTCGTAGAAGACCATCTTGGTGTCGGAGCTCCAGCGGGTGTGCAGCTGTTCGCGCAGGCGGGCCCACGATTCGGTGTGCAGGCAGTGGCCGTGCACGAAGACGACGGTCATTGGCGCATCGGGGGAGCCGTAGGTGCGGGTGGCGATCGGCGTGCCGTCGTCGGCGACGACGGTGCAGCGGCGGGCCTCGGCCGTTGTGGTGTCCATGGGCTGGGCCTCCTGGTCGACTGCGTGCGCGGGCTGTGGTGGTGTTTCGACCTAGGTAGCCCTGGCGTTAACCGGGCATGCCTCGCGTTATTCAGCCGATGCGCAAAAGACTCCGGCGTGGCCGTTCTTGTGATCGCAGGAAGCTCTAAAGGAATCTAGGGTTTCATCCAGAAACCCGAAGACGAGTGTCGAGAGGGCCTTCGTCAGCAACTTATATCGATATCTAGCAAAATAGCTATAGAGCTGAATACTTCTATACGCTGCGCAGATAGCGCCCGAAATGCGGAACCGTGAAGCCGATCGTCCCGCGCTCGGCGGAGTAGATCAGGCCCTTCTTGATGAGCCCGTCGCGGGCAGGGGAGACCGAGGCGGGCTTACGGCCCAGCTCGGCGGCGACCGCGGCCGTGGCGACCGGGCCGTCGTCCCCGGCCAGATCGGCCATCGCCCGCATGTACTCGCGCTCCGCGGGGGTCGCGCGTTCGTAGCGCGAACCGAAGAAGCCGACGGCGAGTTCCTCCTCGGCGGCGGGGGAGGCCACGGCCACGTCCTCGGCCGTGATCGGGCTCTCGGGCGCCTGGTCCCAGGCCGCCTTCCCGTACGCCTGCACGAAATACGGGTAACCGTCGGCCCTTTGGTACAGCGAATCGAGCGCCTCGGAGGTGAACTTCACCTCCTCACGCTCGGCCGGCGCGATGAGCGCCTGATCCGCCGACTCGCGGTCGAGCCGATCGATGCGGTGATAGCTGAACAGACGCTCGGAATAGCTCTTCGACGCCGACAGCACCGCGGGCAGGTGCGGCAGACCCGCACCGACCACGATCAACGGCGCGGCATCCTGGCTCAATTCATGGCAGGCGCCGCAGATCGCCGACACATCGGCGGGCCCCAGATCTTGCATCTCGTCGATGAATATGCCGATGCCCACGCCGATCGCGGCGGCGAGCGCCGCGGCCTCCTTGAACAACTCGATCAGATCGATCTCGATATCGCCGGAATCGGCCCGGCCGGTCACCGCGGGCACATCGATACCGGGCTGCCAGCGTTCCCGCATGCCCTTGTCGGCGGTGGCGCGCAACGCGAAAGCCTTGAGGATGCCGAGGAAATCGTCGACCTGTTCCGGATTGCGATGCGCCATCGCGACCGCGCGCACCGCCATGTGCAGCGCCGAGGACAGCGGCCTGCGCAGATCCTGATCGGGCCGTGCCTCGATCTTGCCAGTACCCCAACCGCGCGACACCGCGGCCGACCGAAGCTGATTGAGCAGCACGGTTTTTCCCACTCCACGCAGCCCGGTGAGCATCACGCTGCGCTCCGGCCGCCCGCGCGCTACCCGTTCCAGGACGATGTCGAAGGCGGCGAGTTGCTTGTCGCGCCCGGCCAATTCGGGCGGACGCTGACCGGCGCCAGGAGCATAGGGATTGCGCACGGGGTCCATGCCTGGCAACCGTAGCGCGTGTGCACGGCAGAATCTCGGTAACTCTGTGCCGTGTCCTAGATACTGCTAGCGAACCCGAGAAAGAACGGAGCCCGATGTTCGAGGAGCCAAGCTCGGAGCAACCATCGCGAGACGAGGACGCCACGTCACCGGTCTACCTGACGCCCGCCCAGATCGTCGCCGGCTGGCGGGTGCCACCCGGCGCGCACCGAGCCGACACCATCAAGCGTGGCGTGCTGGCCGCCCTCGCGGCGGGAACCGGCGACATGAACCCCGTGGAGGCCGTCGCCCACATCGCCATCGGTCCGGTCGTCGCGGCGCTGGGCCGCCTCGAGGCCGACCTCGCCGATGCCCGCAGCCGCATCGCCGAACTCGAACAGGCGCTGCGTGACCGCGACGGGCAGTGACATCGAGAGACCGCGCGACATCGGGAGACCGGACCGTTATCCCTCTCGACACGCCGTGGCAGCGCGCTGAACAGGGCTTTGGCGGCAGCGGGAAAACAACTTGCGGGCACCGCTGGACACCGTGGATCACAGGCCGTAATCTTCTCGTGACTTAGTGGAGTCTGTCGCTTCGTCAGAGAAGCGGCGCCACGGGTCACCGCCGAATAGTCGTGTTTCCCAAGCGAACACGACAGCGCGGCGGGTGAGCAGCAAGATCGGAGACTCGTCTCGGTGGGTAAACACAGCTTGCAGCGGGATTCTCGTCTGCCGAATTCCGTCAAGGGTGCACTCGTCATGGGTGCGGTGGCCGCCACAACCGGTGCGATGCCAGCGATTTCGCAGGCCGCCACGATCAACATTCCGGGCCTCGGCAATTTCGATCTGCCGCCCGAGCTCGAGCAGCCCGCCCAGCAGGTGGAAAAGCAGCTGCAGTCCATGGTCGCCCCGCAGGGCCAGGCCGCGCCGCAGCTGCCGAGCGTGCAGTTCGACAACCCCTTCGAGCAGCAGCAGCAGTCGGCGGGCAACATCGCCCTCGACGCCGCGCGCAGCAAGCTCGGTGCCTCCTACAACTGGGGCGCCGCGGGCCCGTCGAGCTTCGACTGCTCCGGTCTCGTGCAGTGGGCCTACCGCCAGGCCGGTGTCGAGCTGCCCCGCACCAGCTTCGAGCAGTCCCACGTGGGTGCGCCCGTATCCTTCGACAACCTGCAGGCCGGTGACATCGTCATCACCAACGGTGGCGGCCACGTCGGCATCTACGCGGGCAACGGCCAGCTGTTGAACGCCGTGCAGTCGGGCACCCCGGTGTCCTACACCCAGCTCTCCGCCGACGACGTCGTAACGGCACGCCGTATCGTCTAAGGGGTGTCCCCAGCGGAACAACGATCACCCGACCAGGCCCGCGTCGATGCGTGGACCTGGTCGGTTCGTCTGTTCAAGACCCGGTCGGCGGCGGCCGATGCCTGCCGCGCCGGGCACGTGCGCGTCAACGGGGTGACGGTGAAACCGGCCCAGCCGGTGCGTCGAGGTGACGAGATCAGGATCCGGCATGCCGGGACCGAACGCATCGTCGTGGTCGAGCAGATCATCCACAAGCGCGTCGGCCCACCCGTGGCCGCCCAGTGCCTGATCGACCGCAGTCCACCGCCCCCACCGAAGGAAGTCCTGGCCACCTTGCCGCGCCGCGATCGTGGTGCGGGCAGGCCGACGAAACGCGAACGCCGCGAGACGGACCGGCTGATGGGACGCATCGACTGATAGCCCGGTATTCGCTGGATGTGGATGCGGAATCACTGCGGTGGTCGGTCGTCGCCGCCATCGCCTACGGTGGCACTCATGGGTGAGCACAGAGCTATGTTGACGACGCTTCTCACCTGTGGTGTCGCCGCGATCGCCTCGGGCCCACGGCTGCTGTGGCCGCGCGGCGCCGACACCCGCTTCCTCGCCGCACTCGAGCAGGCGCCGCTGCCACCGGCCCGGCACACCGTCTCGCTCGCCGCGCTCACCCAGGCCGATTTGTCGGCACCGACCGCGGCGGTCGTCGAGGGCACCCGGACGTTGCGCTGCACCCCACTCACCATGTCGGCCTTCCTGATCCGCCACCCCGAGGCCACCTTCCTGGTCGACCCCGCCCTCTGTGCCGGTGTGCACCAGCGGGTGCTGCCCGAACTCGCCTTCCCCATCGCGCACGTGGTCGCCCTCGACGACCCCGTGCGCGGCCTGAGCGAGGCACTCGCCGACCACGGACTCACCGGCGCCGACATCGACTTCGTGCTACCGACCCACCTGCACTGGGATCACGTCTCCGGGCTCTACGAGTTGCCCGGCTGGGTGCCGATCCGCGTGCCGGGAGCCGAATACCGCTGGGCCATGGGCGATTCCGGTGCCCCGTTCGCCGTGGCGCGTGGCCCGCTGCGTGGACGGGTGTTCGACCTGTACGACCTCGACGGCCCACCGGTACTCACCTTCCGTCGCAGCCACGACCTGTTCGGCGACGGTTCGGTCCTCATCGTCGACCTGGTCGGCCACACGCCCGGCAGCGTCGGTGTACTCCTGGCCGTGGACGACGGCAGCCGTGTGCTGCTGGCGGGCGACGCGGTGTGGAGCAGGCGGCAGATCGAACTGATCCGCGAAAAGGCGCCGATCCCCGGCGATTTCGTCGACCACGACCGCACCGCCGCGTTCGAGACCATCCACCGCCTGCACGCCCTGCCGCCGGAGATCGAAGTGATCCCCGCCCACGACCGCGCCGCCGTCAACGCCCGCGTCGCCGCATCCTGACCGCGCGAGCAGGTCAACGGGCCGCGAGTCCTTCGGCGACGCTGGAATACCTGGGCTGCCAACCCAATTCCGCGTGCGCGAGTTCGCTGGATATCCGCATCGACGTATCACCCATCAGCGCGGCGATATAGGGCACACCGAGCCGGATCAGCCACAGCGGCAACCGGATCGGTCGCGGCGCCTGCTTGCTGTGCCGCACCAGACGGAAGAACTCACCCCAGGTGATCGGGGTGTCGTCGGCCAGGTTGTAGGCGCGACCGGCGACCCCGCGTTCCAGCGCGGCCACCGTCGCGGCGGCGGCGTCCTCGGTGTGCAGCCAGCTGTTCACCCCGCCCTCTCCGCGCGGCCCCACCGGCTGATGCTTGCGCATCATGTCGCCGAAGAGGTCGCTGAACGCGCCCGGACCGTAGAACAGCCCGTAGCGCAACGCGATCGCCTCGAGGCCGGGCGCCGCGAACGCCTGCTCCTCCGCCGACACGCACGCCCGCACGACTTCGTCGGCCACGCCGCCGTCGTACACGCCGAACGTGTCGCGTTCGGTGAGCGGAACCGTGCCGTGGTCGCGGTAGCCGTAGCCGAGGATCAGCGACTGGGTGAGAAAGCGCCGCGCGCCGACCAGCTCGGCCGCCTCGAGCAGATGGGCGGAACCGACCGTGCGCAACAGGCCGGTCGGATCGTCGGCGGGGATGCGGCGCTGGGGCTTGGCATCGCGCAGCGCGGTGGCCTGATGGATCACCGCGTCGGCGCGCAGACCGTCCAGCGCGCGCAGCAGTGCGTCGCGGTCGAGGACATCGGCGGTGACGGGCTCGGCACCTAGTTCGCGAACCAGCCCGTGGTTGGCCGGGTTGCGCACGATGGCGGTGACAGCGTGCCCGTGGGCGGTGAGTGCGCGGATCAGAGGGCGCCCGATGGCACCGGTCGCCCCGGCGAGCAGAACCTGCATGATCGTTCCTTCCGGTGAGTTAGTTCCTTGCTTCCTGGACGGGCCGCGGCGTCGTGATGTGACGCTCTGTGACCCGGTTCACGCTGGTCAAAGGCGACTACGAGATTGGGTGATGTCACGGCGGTTCCACGGCGTGTCGGTGTGTATCGTGCGGCTCATGCGAGTCGACGGGCGGGAGATCCCGGTCACGGGGAGTCTCCTGCAGCCGAGGATCAGGCGGACGAGTGACATCGTCCGCGTGGTCGCGGCGTCGTTGGGCGTCGGCGTCGTGGTGGCGGGTTCGCTCATCACCCGGCCCGAATGGCTGGCGCTGGAACGGTCCGTCGCCAAGATCGTCGACTTCCTCAGTCCCGAGCAGTCGACGCTGGTCTATCTGATCTACGGGATGCTCATCCTGGCGTTGCCGTTCGCCATCTTCATCGAACTCGTGGTGCGCCGGCAGTGGAAACTGCTCTTCGGCTACGGCGCGGCGGGATTGCTCGCGGTGCTGGCCCTGTCGATCACCGGGGCGGGCATCTCCACGCCCAAATGGCATCTGCCGGTGCCCGACCGGTTCGACACGTTCCTTTCCCAGTTCCTCGACGATCCGCGCTGGATCGCGATGCTCGCCGCCATGCTCACCGTGTCGAGCCCGTGGTTGCCGGTGCGGCCGAGGCGCTGGATGTGGTTTCTGCTGCTGATGTTCGCGCCGATCCACCTGGTGGTGAGTTCGGTGGTGCCCGCGCGGGCGATGCTCGGTCTGGTCGTCGGCTGGCTGGTCGGCGCCGTGATCGTCTGGCTGGTCGGCACGCCCGCACTCGAGGTGCCCCTCGACGCCGCCGTGCGGGTGCTGGCCGAACGCGGGTACACGGTGAACTCGTTCCGGGTGGTCCGCCCCGCCGGTCGCGGGCCGCTGCTGCTCGCCACCGCCGTCGACGGGCCCGAATCCGAACTCATCGTCGAGCTGTACGGCAAGAACCAGCGCAGTTTCGGTGCCATCCGCCAGCTGTGGCGCTGGCTCACCTTCCGCTCCAGCGAGACCGCGCCACTACACGGCTCGCTGCACCGCGCGGTGGAACATCGAGCGCTGCTCGGTATCGCCATCGGCGATCTCGGTATGGCCTCGGCGCATCAGGTCGCGGTGGCGAGCCTGAACCGTGGCTGGATGCTGTACGCGCACACCGTCCCTCGCGGCACCCCCTTGCGCAAGCTCTCCGCGCAGGTGCTGCCCGGGGTGTGGCGCTCGCTGGTCCGCCTGCACGACAACCAGATCAGCCACGGCGACCTGCGCCCCGACCATGTGCGAATGTGCCAGGGCGACACCCTGTTCAACGGTTTCGCCGCCGCCGAATTCGGGGCGTCGGACTCCCAGCGTCAAACCGATATCGCGCAGCTGCTCGTGTCGACCACCGCGCTGTTCGGCAAGCACGAGGCCGTGTCGGCGGCCGTCGGCGTACTCGGCGAGAGCGCCGTCGTCACCGCCGCGGGCAGGCTCACCAAATCGGCCATGCCGGCGGGCATCCGCAAGACGGTGCCGAAGTGGGCCAAGGTGATGGCCACCGCGCGGGAAGAGGTGCGGGAGCAGACCGGTCACGACCGCATCGGCTCCGAACAGCTCACCCGGTTCACCCGCAATCAGGTGATCCAGCTGGTGCTGCTCGTCGCGCTCGTCTACGTTGCCTACCCGTTCTTCAGCCAGGTGCCCACGTTCTTCAGCCAGCTGCGCACCCTGAATTGGTGGTGGGCGCTGCTCGGTCTGGTCATCACCGCGTTCACCTACGTCGGCGCGGCGGCCGCGCTCGGCGCCTGTGCCGATGGGCTGGTCCGGGTCCGTGACCTGTTCCTCGAACAGTTCGCCAACACCTTCGTCGCCACCACCACCCCGGCCGGTGTCGGCGGACTCGCCCTGAGCGTGCGGTTCCTCGTGCAGGCGGGCATGTCGACCGCGCGGGCCACCGGCGCTGTCGCCCTGCAGCAGTCCATGCAGGTGCTCACCCACCTGGTGCTGCTCGTCGTGTTCAGTGTCGTCGCGGGCACTTCGACCAACCTCGCCCACATCGTGCCCGACGCCACCGTGCTGTACCTGGCCGCGGGGGTGGGCGTCGGGTTGATCGGCGCGTTCATGTTCGTGCCGAAACTGCGCCGCTGGGTGAACCATTCGGTGTGGCCGCAGATCCGGGAGGTGGTGGGCGAGGTCGTCGCGCTCGCTCGCAACCCGATGCGGTTCTCCGTGATCGTCGGCGGGTCGGCGGTGATCACGCTCGGTAAGGCGTTCGTGCTGTGGGTGAGCGTCGAGGCCTTCGGTGGCGGAACCGATTTCGTGGCCGTCACGATCGTCACCATGATCGGCGGCACCCTCGCCTCGGCCGCGCCGACCCCCGGCGGTGTCGGTGCGGTGGAAGCGGCCCTGATCGGTGGTCTGGCCGCCTTCGGGGTGCCCGCCGAGATCGCGGTGCCCGCCGTGCTGCTCTATCGCGTGCTCACCTGCTGGATCCCGGTGGCGCTCGGCTGGCCGATCATGCGCTGGATGGGCGAGAAGAACATGATCTAGTTCGCCCGCAGCGCGATGGTGAGCCCGTCTTTCTCGCAGACCGACGGGACGGCCGGGTCGGGCTGGGCGTGGCAGCTCCAGCCGTCGACCTCGAGCTCGTCGGACGGCTGGATCGTCGTCACGTAGGTGGCGGCGACGTCGATCGCCTCGGTGCAGCCGGGTCGGCCCGCCGGCGAGCCGACGGCGATCACCGTGCGGGTGCCGCCGACAGCGTCGGTGACCGGCCCGCAGTCCACGTCCTCGACGGGCTCGTCGGGGGCCGCGCTCGTGGTCCTCGACGCGGTGGAAGTCGCCCCGGTCGTGCTCGATGCCGCTGCGCGGGTCGACTCGACGATCTCACTCGGCGGGGCGATCACCTGGGCCGATGTGGTCGGCGCGACGGTGCTGCTCGGGTGTGCGGACTGATTGCCGGAGTCCTCACCACAGCCGGACGATCCGGCGATCACGGTGAGCGCGGCGACCGCACACGCGACGAAATGAATCTGCTTCAACGCATCCTCCAGAGTCTGGGGTCCCGCCGATACGTGCGCATTCAATCACGATGTGGCGCAACGCTGTCTGATCCGCGCGCAGCCGAATCGGGAATTCTCGCTGCTCGAATCGTCGGTTGCCTGCCGGTCGCTGAACATGCCGGTCGGTCGGATCGGTTTGCTGATCGGCCGGGGTGGGGAATCACCGCGAGGATTGCCGACCGTGCCAAGCGTCGTGTCCAGCGCCTAAGCTGTCTGGGACGTAGCCGGATCATGACCGAGAGGTGTTTCTTCGATGGGATCCCGGACGGTGGTCGCCGACGTCGCCGACGAGCTGGCCCGCCGTGTCGCCACCGGCGAGTACCGGCCGGGCGAGCTGATGCCCTCGGTGCGCCAGGTCGCGGACGAATTCGGGATGAACCGGGCCACCGCCCAGCTCACCCTCGGCAGGCTCGAGTCCTACGGCTTCGTCGAGGCGCGCCGCGGCAAGGGCTTCACCATTCGCGATGTGCGCTCCGAAGGCGGGATGGACGCCTACCGGCACCTGTTCCGCTTCTCCCTGTCGGCGCCGGAGATCGCGGCGGAGATGTTCGCCGACATCGTCGAGGTGGAACGCGGCATCGTGCTCGAGGCCTTGCTCACCTACACCGGCGCGGCGAAAACGCTCGACCACCGCGAACTCGCCGCAACCGTCGACGAGCTGGAGGCGCTCGCCCGCCACACCGTGCCCGACTATCCGCGCATCATCGCCACCGAGATCGCCCTGATCCGGCGGATACTCGGTGCGCTCGGGATGAGCATGCAGCGCGCGGTGCTCAACACGATCGGCGACATGGTCGCCGAGGTGCCCGAGGCGGTCACCGCCTACTTCGCCGTCGCCGCCGACCTGCACGTGCTCGTCTGGCGTGCGCTGCTCGCGGTGTGGGAGTCGGGCTCCGAGCCGACAGAGGCGCAATCGGCCCTGTTCGTCGACCTTTTCGCGCTGTACCACGAGAAGGTGATCGCCCGGTTCGACGATCTGCTCGGCATCACCGCCCCCGCGGCCGAGGCCGAATCAGCCTGAGCTGTCTGGGTCGCCGTGGCGGCGGGCGTCGGCGGCGTGCCGCGCGTCGGCCGTGTGATGCCACGGCAGGTGCGCTCTCGGCACGATCGAATCGAGGATCGGTCCGACGTGCGGCGGGTAGGAGGCCCGCAGACCCGAACCGACCATCACGCCGAGCGCGATCGACATCACCGACAGCAATGCCGAGGCAATCACTTCCAGTCCGCCGCTCGCGGCACCACCATGGGTGCGCAGCACCAGCTCCGAGATCCCGGTGAGGCTGATGCCGCCGGGCACGAGCATCCAGAACGCGGGCAGGAAAGCCACCTGCGTCGGCGGTGCGTTCTTGCGGTTCCGGATCAGATAGGCCGCGGGCACGGCGACGAGACCGCCGAGAAACGTGCCGGTCAGCGGGCCCGACAGCGCCTTTCCGGCGAACTGCGCGAGATAGGTGATGTAGAGGACGAGCAGCAACCAGCCCACCGAATTCTGCGGCGCGCTCGACCGCCACGAATGCCCGTACCCGATCAGCAGCACCCCGAGCAGTGGTGCCCACCAACCCAATTGGGCCGAACTCACCGGGACCGTTTGTAACTGCCCGAGCAGACTGATACCGACGAACAGCCCGAAAGCCAACAGGAACAGCATGTTGATGCCGTAGACCAGCCGGCTGGCCCCCGCCACCATCGACCCGGTCGACAGCTCGATCGTGCCGTTGGTGAGCATGGCCCCGGGCAGCAGCGTCGCCACGGCGGGGATCAGCAACTGCTGCGGCTGACCACCGGCCAGCGCGCCGGGGAACCCGAACGACAGCATCGCGACCACGGCCGCCGCGACCACCGGTAGCGACGACTTCAACAGCCGGAACCGGTCGGCCAGCTGGGTGAGCAACCCGACGATCAGCCCGAGCACCACGTACCCGACCAGTGCCCGCGCCCCGGGATTGAGCATCATGCCGATACCGACCGTCAGCACCACGTGACCGAGCAGGATCACCAACGGCGGACTGCCCGGTTTCGCCGAAAGGATCTCGTCGAGGTCGGCCGATGCCTCGGCCGGCGGCGGCGCGTCCTGCTCGATCTTGTCGATGAGCTTGTAGAGCCCGGCGATCTGGTCGAGCGGCAGGGTGCCGACCCGCGCGTCGAGCATGTCGACCGCGGATCCCTCGTGCGTGCGAACGCGCACGAACACCGCCGTGGGCAGCACCATGAAATGGATGTTGTCGGTGGCGTATCGCTTGGACAGCCGGTCGAGGATCTGCTGCACACCCTGGGAGGTCTCGCCCGAGCCGACCAGCGCCACGCCGAGGCGGCACAGCAGGTTCAGCAGATCGGCCGGTACCGGTGGGTCGTCCACCGGCGCCGGCCGGCCGGGGTACTGCGCGCGGGTGGTCGCCACTGCCTCGGCGACTCGCTTGCGCGCCGCCGCCCACGTGCTGATCCTGTGTTCGGAAGCCATGTCACCGCCGTCCGCAACCGTTGGGCACTGTGCACCTGGGTGAGATACCGCGAGTCTAGGCGAGCAGTGCCGTCGCGACGGTGTGGCGCCGGCAACCTACCGGCATCCGGACGGTCAGGAGTTCAGGGTGCTGAGCCGATCGCACGCGGTGACGTATTCGTTCACCAGTCGCTCGATCACGTCGGCACTGCGCTCCACCTTGTTCATCATGCCGACCACCTGGCCCACCGGATTGAAGTTCACGTCCTTGGCGGCCTCGGGGTAGCGGTGTCCGCGCTTGACGCCGTCGAGGGCCACCATCATCTGCAGCGGCATCGGCAGCGGGTCGGGAGTGTCGGTCGATTCCCAGGCGTCGGTCCAGTCGTTGCGCAGCATGCGGCACGGCTTGCCCGTCCACGACCGCGAGCGGATGGTGGAGTGGCTGTCGGCCTCGAGGTAGGTCTCCATCTGCGCGGGTGGCACATTGGCCTCCTCGACGGTGAGCCACAGCGAGCCCGTCCACGCACCCGCCGCGCCCATCGCCAGCGCCGCCGCGACCTGCGCGCCGTTGCCGATACCACCGGCCGCCAGCACCGGCGTGTCGCCGATCGCCTCGATCACCTGCGGCCACAGCACCAGCGAGGACACCTCGCCGCAGTGCCCGCCGCCCTCGGTGCCCTGGCACACCACGAAGTCCAGGCCCGCGGCCTTGTGGTTCATCGCGTGCTTCACCGAACCGCACAGCGCGCCGATCACCCGGCCGGAGTCCTGGATGCGCTTGATGACATCGTCGGGCGGGGTGCCGAGTGCGTTGGCGACGAGCTTGGCCTTGGGGTGGTTCAGGATGACGTCGACCTGCGGGCCGGCGGTGGTCGCGGTCCAGCCGAGCAGCTCGTTGTGGTGTTCGCCGTCGGGCAGCGGCGGCACGTTGTGGTCGGAGAGGATCTGCTGGGCGAAGTCGCGATGGCCCTGCGGAACCATCTGCGCCAGTTGCTTTTCCAGCTGCTCGGGGGTCAGGCCGTCGACACCCTTGCCCTCGTACTTCGAGGGGATCACCAGGTCGACGCCGTAGATGCCGTTGACGTGTTCATCGAGCCAAGCCAGCTCCACCTCGAGCTGTTCGGCGGTGAAGCCGACCGCGCCGAGCACCCCGAGTCCGCCCGCATTGCTCACCGCCGCCACGACGTCGCGGCAGTGGGTGAAGGCGAAGATCGGGAATTCGATGCCGAGCTGTTCGCAGAATTCGGTACGCATACCGAACTGTAACACGTTCTAGTTTGGTGGAGAATGCCCAATTTCTAGAGTGCCGCGTCCTCCAGTGCCGACAGCGAATCCTCCAGGTGGTCGAGCAATCGATGCAGGTCGGGCAGGGTGCGACGGCAGCCGACCAGGCCGAAATCGAGGTTGTCGGCATTGGAGGTGAGGGTGATGTTCACGGCCTGGCTGTCCAGTGGGATGGAGAGCGGGAAGACCGCATCCAGCCGCGCGCCGTTCCAGTACATCGATTCGCGCGGACCTGGCACATTGGAGATGACGATGTTGAACGGCGGCGCCGTCATCGACGCGAAGCCCGGGAGCAGCATCGCCGCCATCGGGCTCACCACCGCCCCGGACACGGCGAGCGTCTGCAACGGGCCGAGACCGTGATACACCTGCTTGTTGCGCCGCATCGAATCGCTCACCACCCGAAGGCGTTCGGCCGGGTCCTCGATATCGGTTCCGAGATTGCACAGCAGCGCAGCCACTTTCACGCCCTGCGTGTCGAGGTCGTCCTCGTCGCGCAACGACACCGGAACCATCGCGATCAGCGGCTTGTCCGGTAAGGCGTTGTGCTCCAGCAGGTATGCGCGCAGCGCGCCCGCCGACATCGTGAGCACCACATCGTTGAGGGTGGTGCCGGTCGCCTTCTTCACCTGCTTGAGCCGGTCCATCGACCAGCTGCGCACCGCGCACTTGCGGGCGCCGCCGATCGGCACGTTGAGCAGGGTGCGCGGCGCCTCGAACGGGAGGGTGAGCTGCTGCTCGAGCAGCCCGGTCCGGGTGGCTTTCAGCAGCGCGGCCGCCGATGAACTCGCCGACGACAGCGCGCCGAGCAGTCCCGTCTTCGGCTGCGCGGTCCGCGGCGTGCGCTCCTTGCGCGGCAGGTTCCACGGAACTGTCACCTCGGTGGCGAACGGGTCGGTGGTGAGGGTGCGCTGCATGATCCGCTGGGCGGAGACCCCGTCGATCAACGCGTGGTGCATCTTCGCGTACAACGCGAAGCGGCCGTCGGCCAGACCTTCGATGAAATGCATCTCCCACATCGGGCGGTGCCGGTCGAGCAGCGCGCTGTGCAGGGTCGAGACGTGGTCGAGCAGCTGGTCCATCCCGCCGGGCGCGGGCAGTGCGCTGTGCTGCAGGTGATAGTCCAGGTCGACCTCGTCGTCCTGGGTCCACGCCAGCTGCGGAGCACCCAGCCAGGTGGCGGGCCGCCTGCTGAAGGTGGGCCGAACGGTGTTGTCGGCCAGTAAGGTTTCGCGGAGTTCGCGAAGATAGTCGGGCCCGGCGTCCTCGGGCGGTTCGAACAGTTGCAGTGACCCGACGTGCATCGGGTGTTCCCGAGATTCCGCGAGCAAGAACAGCGCATCCAACGGCGCTATGAGATCCATGCGAGATCGCCCCCTGACGACAGGTGATGGCAAAGATTTCAGATGATCGACCACGCTGTCGGGTACGGCACCCCTGCGTGCCGTATGTATCCACGCTACCCGGTGGTACGGGTGACGTCAGCCGAACGTCGCGACCCTGCCGAACTTCCACAGCGCACCACTGCTTCACCTCGTACTGGGAAACAGCGGTCCGGACGAGCACACCGAGCCGCGAATCAGTGCGCCCGTCGGTCTCGCATGCGAGGACGGATCAGGCCCTGACCGTCTCGGCTTCGCGTGGGTCGGCCGCGTCGCGCGGATCGTTGTCCAGTGCTTCGGTCGGGTGCGGTGATTCCGCGATCGGCTGAGTCTCGGTGACCTGTTCGGGTTGGGCCTGGGGGTCAGCGGATTGCGGTGGCACGGAAGGTTGCTGCTCCTGCTCCACGGATTCGGCTGCGTCGGAATGGGCTGTCGGCGACTGGGTTTCGGCAACCACGCGAGCAGGTGCCGGAGCCGGTTCCGCGCCTACGGTTTTCGAGGCGATCTCGATCCCGAGCTCGATCCGGGTGGTCTCCACCAGCGCCCGCTCCTGCTCGGCCGCATGCCGCATCGCCTTCTGCCACAGCGACGCCATCTCCTCGAGCTCCTCGACCGTCGCCTCCACATCGATGTGGAGCTTCAGGCGCTGCATGGTGATGTGCTGGGCGACGGTGAGCGTGCGCAACAGGTCTTCACACTTGTTGGGGATGCGGCGATGGGCAACCACCCGCAACCGAGTGAGCATCCCGCTCGGGCCACCCCAGATCAGCTTGTGGATCTGCGCGCCCGCATTGTCGATCTCCTCGGTCGTCAGCAGTTCCCAATCGCCACAGCTGGCCAGATCGGCCCGCACCGACGCCGAGGTCTCCAGGATCGAAGCGACCGCGGCGAGCACGGCCTCGCGCCGCCACGCCTCGTGATCGCGTTGGTCACCGACCATGTTCGACAGCTCGACATGGCGTTGCGCGGCGTCGAGCGCCTGCCTGCCACGCTCGTCGGCCGCCGCGAGTGCATCGCGGTGGGTTCGGTTGTTGGCGATCACGCCGACCAGAACTGCGCCGGCGACGGGGAGCGAGCCGAGGAGTGGGAGCCACTGAGTCACCCGCCGATCATTGCACCGAGGCCCGTCACAGTCACCATGATCGGCGCGTCGGACCGCGATGTCGGTGCTTTCCCGGCGGGCGCGGACACGAAAAACCCGGTGCGACACGAGGTCACACCGGGTTCTTCGGCGTCGATCAGTTCGTCGCGGTGGTGGACGGCGCGACAGTGGTGCTCGGCGCGACCGTTGTGGTCGGAGCCACCGTTGTGCTCGGCGCGGGCGCCTGGGTGGTGGTTTCCGGGGCGGCGGCCTGGTTGGTCGCCGGTTCTTCGGTGGTGGTCGGCGGGGCCGTCGTGGTGGACGGTGCGACGGTCGACGATTCGACGGTGGTCGACGGCTTCGACGTGCTGGTCGCCGCCTTCGACGTGGGCTCGGCGGCCTTCGACGTGCTCGGCGCCGCCGAGGTGGTCGTGGTCGCAGGCTTGGTCGGCGCGGCGAGCGCGGCCGTCACATCGGAGTCCTCCGGAGCCGACTTCGCGTCGACCGTCTCGCCCGCCTGCGCCTGCTTGGCCAGGTGTGTCAGCCAGGCGGCGGCGTACTCCGCCGAGGTCAGCGGCTTACCGTTGGCCGCATCGGAATCGCGCCAGTAGTCGAAGTGATGACCGGTGCCGTTGGGGCCGAGGGTGAGCTGGTACGGATCGCTCAGCGCCACCGGGATGGTGTTCTGGTTCGTCACGATCAGCCCGACGATCTCGTTGAACACCTTCTGCGGCAGGTACGCCAGCGGCGAGATCTTCTCGGCCGCAATCGTGTCCGCCTTCGCGGGGGCCTTCGTCTCGCCCGGCTTGTAATCCGGGTCCGACACCTTCAGCAGCACATCGAGGAAGGTTTCGTCGCTGGCCATCCAATTGGGGTTCGCGGCGATATCGGAGAAGGCGGCCATCGCGATCCGGCCCAGGGTGAACGCCATGTCCTGGCCCGTCGCCGGGGTGAGACCGTCGCGCTGCAGATCGTCGACATTGATCTGCCTGCCCACGTTGGCGGCCAGTTGCAGCAGCGAAATGTTCTCCGGCGCGGCGCAAGTCAGGTCGCCCTCGGAGCAGAACGAGGCGATCTTGCCGTTGAGGGCGCCGAAGTCGCCGCCCGTGGTGACGCCCTTGCCCGAGATCGGCTTCGTGCCGTCCTGGTACTTCTGGTCGAAACCGTCCGGGTTGGCGAAGGGGTCCTCGGCGCCGATGAACGGGCCCTCACCCGCCCCGCGGCCGGCATCGGCGAACATCACCACACCGAGCACGTCGTCGGGGTCGACCACTCCGTAGCCGTCCGCCGGGTCGTCGTTGCCGATGCCCTCGGCGACGCGACGGACCACGTCGGCGCCCTCGCTGTAGCCGACGATGGAGAACTTGGTGTCCGGGCACGCCGCGGAGATCTCCCGCATCACCCGCTCGGTGTTGGCGACACCCGCGTTCACCGCGTCCTCGTAGGTCGACATGTCCGCCGGGTACGCGATGTACACCGCCGCGTACTCGCCTTCGGCCAGATCGTCACGTGGCGCGTTCACCACCGGGTCGACCCACACACTGCTGTGGTCGCCCGACAGCGCGGCGGGCAGCGGGTTGCCGTTGGCGTCGAGCAGCATGGCGGTGGTGCCCTCGACCGGGGTGTCGTTGCGACCGGCCACCGAGATGGTCACCATCTCGCGGCACTCGGTCACCGATGTGGTGAGGGTGTATTCGGGGGAGGCGGGCTTCGATGTCACCGCGAACGACGCGGCGACGATGGCCGCGACCCCCAACGCCGCAGGCGCGGCAACAGCAGAAGCGATGCGATGTTTCGCGAGAAACGCACGCAGATTCATATGTTGATCCCGTTCGAACGACCTACAGGTGGGCAGGCCCCCCGACGGGCCGCATGTCACGAACCATGTCGCCCCCACCTGCAAGATCGTTACTGCGGCGTACGGGGACGTATGCCCCTATTTCCGTGGTCATGCGGGCTCGCTATCGCGGTGAGAGTGGTGGCGCGGCCCGGGTGATAGCGTCCGAATGGAACAATTACGACGTGAACCGACCCGTCATCCCCAGGTAGGACTATGACCTCGCACCTCCCGGCCGACACCGTGCACCTCGCGCTGCTGCCCGGCTTCCTCGACCCGGTGAACCTGCTCAACTCCTTCGGCACCTGGATGCTCGCCGGGCTGCTGCTGGTGGTCTTCATCGAGTCCGGTTTGCTGTTCCCGCTGCTGCCCGGCGATTCCCTGCTGTTCACCGCCGGGTTGATCGCGGCGTCGAAGTCGACCGAGATCGAACCGTTCGCGCCGATCGGGGTGCTGCTCGTGCTGATCCCCCTCGCCGCGATCCTCGGCGACCAGGTCGGGTACGTGATCGGTGCGCGCGGTGGGACCGCGTTGTTCAAGAGCAACGACGCCCGGTTCTTCAAGAAGCGCTATATCGACGAATCCCACGAATTCTTCGAAAAGCACGGACCGATCACCATCGTGCTCGCCCGCTTCGTCCCGATCGTGCGCACCTTCGCGCCCGTCGTGGCAGGCGCGTCGGCCATGCGATACCGGACTTTCGCGCTCTACAACGTGATCGGCGGTGTTGCGTGGGGCGCGGGCGTCACCTACCTCGGTTACCTGCTCGGGCAGATCGCCGTGGTCCGTGACAATGTCGACCTGATCTTCCTGCTCATCGTCGCCGTCTCCGTGCTGCCGATCGTCGTCGAGGTGGTCAAGCGGATGCGCCGCAAGGGTTCTCCCGACGACGACCCCACCGAGCGCGTCAACTCCTGACCGGCCCGGCCGGGAAGTATGTCGCTTCCCGGCCCCGCCGGCCTCATCCGGCGATTTCGCGCACCGAATCCGCGATCGCCCGGAAATCCTTCCGCAGGATCGCACCATGATTGCTCGGCACCTTCGCCCCGAGCTCGATGTTCTCGTTGCGGGCGACAGCCGAATCCAACCCCTTGCGGATCTTCTCCTGCTCGTCCTTCTTGCTGCCGAACGACGTTCCCGAAGCGATCACATACCGCACCGGAACTGTGATCGCGTCCAGCACCGGACCCAGCGCACTCTCCCGCGAGAGTTTCCCGAGCTCGATATTGCTCTCGGCCTGCTCGGCCGCTGACAACCGCGGCGTCAACCCCGTCGGCCGCAGCAACGGCATCACCCAGTTCAACCGTTTGAACAGTTTCCGGATCCGCTGCTCCATCGCGTCATCGAGCCAGTCGTAGGGAAACGCGCCGTCCACGAGCACCGCCCCGATGGTCCGCTCCGGATTACGTTGCGCCCAATGTGCTCCCACGACCGCGCCATAGGACCATGCCACGACAATGGCCCGCTCCACACCCCTGGCCGCGAGCACCGCGTCGACATCCCGCACCGCCGCCTCGAACGAGTAGTCCTTCGAAGTCTTGGACTTCCGCCCACGCCCCCGCTCGTCGAAAGTGATGTGCCGGAAACCGTCACCCAGTTCGGCAATGGTCTTCTTCCAGTAACCCTGGGTAGCGAACTGCCCGTTCAGGTAGATCACCGGAATACCGTCGCCACCGGTGTCGGTCACGGCCAACGCGGTGTCGTCCACCTCGACCATGCCGCTCCACGCATTACCCCGATTAGTTCCCTGAGCAGTCATCACTCTTGCCTTCCAGTTCGTTCTCGCCGTTACGAGAACCACTGTCACGCCACCTCCTGACACCGCCCTGACACCCGACCTACACGCCCGCTGACACGGTTGCGTCCGCCGTTTCCAAGTCCGCTCCTAGTGCCTTCCAAACCCCGGCGCGCATTCTCGGACATACGAGAAAGCCCCAGGAAGGGAAGCCGAAAATGCTTGTTGTCACCGGCCAGATCATTGCCACCGTCGCCGTACTCGCCAATGCCGTCGTCTACGGCACCGATGTCTGCGGGGCGGTGATCATGCGGTCGGTCTACCGGAAGCTCGACGACGCGACCGTGACGGTGAGTGCGGGGTGGGGGCATTACTACGGCGACAAACGGATGCCGGTCGTCGGTGCGGGCGGCATCGTCACCGCCGTGCTCACCCTGCTGATCGCGCTGCTCGCCGGCGAACTCGGCGCCGCCGTGGCGGCGGGGCTCGCGGTAGCCGCGCTACTCACCTGGCTCGCCCTCTACGTGCGCATCGCCAAGCCGATCAACTCCCGGCAGACCGCCGCCGCACTGAGCGGCATCATCCCCACCGATGCCCGTGCACTGCAGGACAAGTGGGACAGCATCCTGAAATACCGGGTAACCCTGCAGTTCACCGCCATCGCCGCCCTGTGCACCGCACTGATCCTGTTCTGATCCGCATCCACCCGGGACCGGATCATCTCAGGGGGTGTCGATGGCGACTCCTTGTACCAGTCGCGCAGTCGGGCTGTAGATATCTTCTGGGTAACCGCACCGCCGAAAAGCGCTGCGTCCCTTCGCTCCGAAAGCCCTGTCACCATGAAATTCGTACTACTGCGCGCGCTCGCCTTGCTCACCACCGGCCTACTCGTCGGCGCCTTCGGTTACGGCGCCGCGAACCTGATCCCGACGTTTCACCGGGTCTCGCTGCAGATGCGCCTCGAATTCCACACCGAGCTGATGCGCAACAACAGCATCAGCATGCAACTCACCATGGCCGTTGCCGCACTGAGCTGCCTCGCCCTCGCCGTGGTATCAGCCCATCGTGACCGTCTACTCGCCGCTGCGGCAACGGTGTTCGTCATCAGTTCGTTCCTGATCACCCGCCTCGGCAACGTGCCGATCAACCACCGGATCAACGACTGGGCGCGCAACGGCGTCTCCGCCGACTACGCCACCCTGCTCACCCGCTGGGACATCTTCCACTTCCTGCGCACCGGAACAGCATTGGTTGCGTTCGTGCTGATCATCACGCTGGTGGTGGCAGCGCCGAGGCAGCGGTAGACCGGTGCGCGCAACGACTCCCGCGCACCGATCAGCCGTAAGACTAGGTATCCGCGAGGATTTCGAATCCATCGAGGATGGTGGCGATGTCAGGCCCTAGGTTTTCCAGGTCGGTCACCTTGGTTCGACCGGTCAGTTGGATCGTCATGACACCGCCGCCACAGCTGCATACGATTTGACGTCGGTCTTCCCACCAGTCTTCCGACGAGTTGGTAAAAGTGCCGACGACACGCCGCCCGTTCCGGCCGCAGGGAGCGACGGGCTCATCGACCTGAATCAGTTGGCCAGGGGGGAGATTCGACTTCCTGTTGAGGTTTTCGAGAGCATCCTCCTCGGTCGCTGACGGGCCGGAAATGGAGATGGTGACCATCGCCGTGGGTGCGGCGAAGCTCTTCGGAACCCGATCCCTACGCCAGAGAGACAGGCCGTCGCTCCCCGTATCGGGTACTTCGTTGCGTACCCACCCCGGCAATTCTGGAACCAGCAGTTCGAACCCATGATGAGGCGAGGACCCGACCGCGAACACCCGGCCTGAGGCAGCGTGAGCATCACACGAGTTGTTGGCCTGGGGCGCATGACCTCGTGAGGTCGAGGTGGGTGCGAGCGGTTCATGACTGGTTGGGGGAGCGCAGGCCGCGGCAAATGCCAGAGCGAGCAGACCGACGGATGCCCGGCGCGCGATACGCAGCACATCGCTCGGAGCCTCTTGCAAAAAATCAGCCCCGTGCCATATCCACGAACCGGCTCAGATGCAGCTGGTGCGCGACGGTGATCGTGGCTGTCGGACCGTTACGGTGCTTGCCGACGATGAGGTCGGCCTCGCCGCCGCGTGGGTCGTCACGTTCGAACGCGTCCGGGCGGTGTAGCAGGATGACCATGTCGGCGTCCTGCTCGAGCGAGCCGGACTCGCGGAGGTCGGACACCATGGGGCGCTTGTCGGTTCGCTGTTCCGGACCACGGTTCAGCTGGGAGATCGCGATCACGGGAACTTCGAGTTCCTTCGCGAGCAGCTTGAGGTGACGCGAGAATTCCGAGACTTCCTGCTGCCGGGACTCGACCTTCTTACCCGAGCTCATCAGCTGCAGGTAGTCCACCACAACGAGTTTCAGGTCATGACGCTGCTTGAGCCGCCGCGCCTTCGCCCGGATTTCCATCATGGTCAAGTTCGGCGAATCATCCACGAACAGCGGCGCCTCACTGATCTCACTCATCCGCCGCGCGAGCTTCGTCCAGTCGTCATCACTCATCCGGCCCGAACGCATATCGCCCAGCTTGATCTTCGCCTCGGCCGAGAGCAGACGCATCACAATCTCGGTCCGGCTCATTTCGAGCGAGAAAATAACACTGGCCATGCCGTGCTTGATCGAGCAACTACGCATGAAATCCATGCCGAGCGTCGAGTTGTGCGTCGGAACCATGGAGCGACCGGCCAGGTAGAGGTGGTCGGCATTGTCGACTTCAACGCATCGGACCGGAACAGAATCGATGCGCCGCACACCGACGATATAGCGGGAATTCGAGCGGGCGGTGTTGCGAGCCACACGACGTTCCTTGTGGAGCAATGCTTTCCGATGCAGTCCGAAGACCTCGTCGTCGGTCGCGAACGTGAGGATGAAGCACGTCGACGACTCTTCCGACCGTCCGCGAACACGCCTGGTCGCCACACCACAGCGGTAGCCCAGGCCGACGACGAGTTCCTGCACATCGCGGAACAGTCGCTCACTCGTGACCGCGAATTGCACCGAACCACCATGCGTGACGGTGCCGTCGGTATCGAGCAGACCGGCCAGCAGAGCTCGGCGTTGGCTTTCCGACGCACGCAGATAGGACATCGGAATGTGCTTGTCGCCCAGGACGCCGAGGGTTCGCAGGCGCGCTTGCACACTACCGACGGTATTGCGGCACGACTGGCACAAACGCAGACCGATGGAGGGGCCACCGCAGTTCGCACAGGCGGGCGCCGGAACGGGCGCGGAGATGAAGCGTGCCTTGCCACCGCAGGAGCGTCCGCAGGTGCGAACTTCACTGGTGAACGGGACGAATTCGGTGCCACACACCACGCACTCGCGCGGCGCGACGGGCTCGTCCGCGGGCAACGTCAACTGGAAGCGCCAGCGCGCCGACTGGGACGGCACCGCGACGATGCCCTCGGCTTCGATGCGCGCGACGATTTCGGGGTCGACGCTGGTGATCTGCGCGGCAGCCGCGGTTCCGTCGCCCAACCATGCCCCGAGGGTGTACGGCGGGACGAGCAGGTCTCTCGTGGGGAGCTGCAGGGGTGCGGCGTTGGTGACCGAGTGGTTGATCCGCCGGTCCGCGGTGTCGCAGCGCAGCGTTCGCGCGATGTCGGCCGTGGTGCGGACCGCGGCGAAGGTCCGCTGGGTGCCGCCCCGGGCTGCCTCCTGCGCGGAACGCCGTGAAGCACGGGTCTCGGTGAGCCACTGGTGCTGTTCGTCCGCGACGAGGACGGTGCCGTCGGAGAATTCGACCTCGTAGCAGGGCCGGTCGGTCATGACTTCGGTCGCCGCGACGACGCGTGTCGGATGCCCCTGCGCGTCGAGCAATTCGTCGCCCACGCGGACCTCGCCCATCGTGGTCCACCCGTTGGGCGTCGGCAGCGGGGTGTCGAGCGCGAGCGCCTTACCCACACCGGGTCGCGCGGCGACGATGATCATCTGACCCGGGTGCAAGCCGTTGGTGAGCTCGTCCAGTTCGGTGAAGCCCGTGGGGACGCCGAGGGAGATTCCGCCTCGGGAGGCGATGGAGTCGATTTCGTCCATCGTCGGCTGGAGGAGTTCTTCGAGGGGGGTGAAGTCCTCGGTGGTGCGGCGTTCGGTGACCTCGTAGATCTCGGCCTGGGCGCGGTCGACGACCTCGGCGACGTCCTGGCCGTCGGCGCCCGCGTAGCCGAACTGGACGATGCGGGTGCCCGCTTCGACCAGGCGGCGCAGGATGGCCTTCTCGGCGACGATTTCGGCGTAGAAGCCGGCATTGGCGGCGGTGGGGACGGTCTGGGTGAGGGTGACCAGGTAGGCGGGGCCGCCGATGCGTTTCAGTTCGCCACGACGGTCGAGGCCCGCGGCGACGGTGACGGGGTCGGCGGGTTCGCCGCGGCCGTACAGGTCGAGGATGGTGTCGTAGACGGCCTGGTGGGCGGGGCGGTAGAAGTCGCCGGGACGCAGCACCTCCACCACGTCGGCGATGGCGTCCTTGCTGAGCAGCATGCCGCCGAGGACGGACTGTTCGGCAGCCATGTCGTGCGGGGGCTGACGGCCGAAGTCCTCGCCCGGGGGCTCGGGTGGAAACTCGGTATGCGCGCGGTCACCGGTGGTAGTCACCAGAATCGACCGTCCTCTCTGCCCGCAGAACCGGGGGTTTCACATCGATGTACTCGTTGTACTCCCGGGCACCGACACGAGTGCCAGCAATCGGTTCCCTGCACGATTCCCGGGGTCACGTGCGAGGCGATGCGATGAACCTAGGCGACGTTTTCGAGCCACGCCAAACCGACATGTGCACACAACTGTGGATAACTTGGGGGTAGTTCACCTGTTGTTGTGCAGCCCCTGTGGAAAACGTGGGGAAAACCCAGGTCAGTGCGGTAGAACGCCCTGATAGATCGCCCTTTACCAGACTCCGGCCCTGTGGATTAAAGAAGTTGCGGCGTGTCGTCGAACGTGAACAACCGGGCGTGTTGGGTAAACAGCGGGCGTTCACGTTATGACCGGAGTCACAATTCTGCCGGTCGGTTTCCTCGGTAATCCACAGGCTGAATAACAGGAGGTCAGGCAGTTGCCGACTGTGGGCCGGGTTACCCGACCACAATGAACCCGAATCCCGGCTACTCGCCAGCTATCGGAGAAGATCCCTCGACAAGGGCAGCAGAAACCACCCCCGTGACAACACGGGGGTGGTTTCCGGCGAAACTAGTTCGCAGCGACCTCGAGGTCGAACTTGGCAACCACATCGGGGTGCAGGTGCACCGCGATGCCGTGCTTGCCGGTCGCCTTGATGTGCGACTTGGGCAGCTCGATGCTGCGCTTGTCGACCACGGGGCCACCGGCGGCCTTGATGGCCGAGGCCACGTCGGCGGTGGTGACCGAACCGAACAGCTTGCCGCTGTCGGCGGTCTTCACGGCCAGCGAGACACCGGTCAGGCCCTCGATGGCCTGCTTGAGCTCGTTGGCGTGATCCAGGTCGCGCACCTTGCGGGCGTCCTGGGCGCGGCGGATGCCGTCGACCTGCTTCTGGGCGCCACGGGTGGCCTGGATGGCCAGACCGCGGGGCAGCAGGAAGTTGCGGCCGTAGCCGTCCTTGACCTCGACAAGGTCGCCGGGGGCGCCGAGATTGTCGACATCAGCAGTGAGGATGAGCTTCATCTGTCCGACTCCCTTTCTCAGCGAGCAGTCGACACGTAAGGCAGCAGAGCCACCTCACGCGAGTTCTTGACGGCAACGGCGATGTCACGCTGGTGCTGCACGCAGTTGCCGGTGACGCGGCGGGCGCGGATCTTGCCGCGATCGCTGACGTACTTACGCAGCAGCGTGGTGTCCTTGTAATCGATATTGACGATTCCGGACTTGCTTTCCTTGCAGAAAGCGCAGGCCTTCTTCTTCAGTACCTTTTCGCGCGCGGGCGCTTTAGGCATGGTTTTCTCTCCGTACTATGAGTGCCGTTCGATCAGAACGGCGGTTCGTCATCCATGCGGCCGCCGCCCCCGAAGGAGCCGGCCGCGGGCGCGCTACCCCACGGGTCGTCGTCGCCGGCATTACCTGCCGGGCGTCCGCCGCCACTGTTGGCGTTGTAGCCGCCTGCGCTTGCACCACCACCGGCATTACCGGAACCACCACCGAAGCCACCGCCTCCGCCACCACGACCGGCCTTGGAGACCTTCGCGGTCGCGTACCGCAGCGACGGGCCGACCTCGTCGACCTCGAGCTCGACGACCGTGCGCTTCTCACCCTCGCGGGTTTCGTAGGAGCGCTGCTTGAGCCGTCCGCTCACGATCACGCGAGCGCCTCGGGTCAGGCTTTCGGCGACGTTCTCCGCTGCTTCGCGCCAGATGTTGCAGCGCAGAAACAGTGCCTCGCCGTCTTTCCATTCGTTCGAATTGCGATCGAACACACGGGGAGTCGAAGCGACGGTGAAATTAGCCACCGCTGCGCCCGCGGGCGTGAAACGAAGCTCGGGGTCTGCCGTCAAGTTTCCGATGACGGTGATGACCGTGTCGCCTGCCATGGGGTTCCTCCTGCTCGGGGTGCAGTCCACATCTCGGGATTTGCGCTGAGCCTAAAGCCAGGCTCCGACACAAAAGATGTGAACTACTTGTCGTTGCGCAGAACCTTGGTGCGCAGCACCGTCTCGTTCAGGCCCAGCTGGCGGTCGAGCTCGCTCACGGTGGCCGGGGTCGCGGTCAGGTTGACGATCGCGTAGATGCCTTCGGCCTGCTTGGCGATTTCGTAGGCGAGCCGGCGGCGGCCCCAGATGTCGACCTTGTCGAGCTTGCCGCCCTCGGTCTTCACGACCGAGAACAGAGTATCCAGGGACTGCCCGACGATGCGCTCGTCCAGGCTGGGGTCGAGGATGACCATCACTTCATATTGACGCACGGACCAATCACCTCCTGTGGACTGGTAAACGGCCACGGACTTTCCGTGGCAGGAGGGTTCGTTGCGTCAGCAACCCGACAAGGCTACATGAGCCGCTGAGTGGAATCGAAACCGGTCGGCGCGGCGGGTGATCGCCGGGCTCCGGCGCCGGTTCCGCTTAATGTGGTCGACATGACCACGGCCGTACCGCAGCAGCATTCGGCACGCCGTGCGGCGACAGCCACGGCGCTGACCTTCCTGATCGTGCTGTTGTGCGGGCTCACCCTCGCCCTGGCGTATGCGAACAAGGCCCGGTGCGCGGGCGGCGCGATCGACGAATCGGGCCGCAGCCTGGTCTTCGAGGAGCGCAAGGACACCGCTGTCTGTTATTCGGATATCCAGTTCCTCTGGCTTGGCCGCGATATCGACAATCACGTTTTCCCGTACGTCGACGGTGCCATCACCGACGACGGCGCGCTCACCGGCGGCGCCGTCGAATATCCCGTGCTGAGCGGCCTGCTGATGTGGGCGGGCGCGATCGGCGCGACCAACGACGCCGACTTCCTGTGGCATTCGGCGCTGCTGCTCACTCCGTTCGCCCTGCTCACCGCCTGGATGCTGGCGCGAATGGCAGGTCCGGCCGCGCTGCTGTGGGCGATCGGCCCGCCGCTGGTGCTCTACGCCTTCCACAATTGGGAACTGCCGGTGGTGTGCACGGCGGTGGCGGCGGTCTATGTGACGACGATGCTGACCGGTCTGTCCGTGCGGACAAGGGGAATCATCGCCGGGGTACTGCTCGCGCTCGGTTTCTGCCTCAAGATCTATCCCGGAATCTTCGTGCTGCCCTTGGCCTTCTACGTTCTCACCGAGGGTGCGCCGCGCGACGGGCGCCGGTTGCGCGAACTCGATGTGGCAGGCGCGTCGCAGACATTGCTCGCGGCGATGGCGACGGTGGTCGCGGTGAATCTGCCGTTCGTGGTCGCGGGGGTGGAAGGGTGGCGGGCCTCGATCACCTTCCAGCAGATGCGTCAGGCAGACATCACGACCAATTCGATCTGGTACTGGGGTCATCAGGCGTTGTTCGGCCGGACCGCCGACACCTCGCAGAGCTGGCACACCATGGTCTCGGTGGTCTCACCGCTGCTGATCTTCGCGTCGTTCGCCCTTGCCCTGTGGCTCGGTTACCGGCGCTGGACCCCGGCCTCGGCGTTTCCCTGGGTGGGCGTGAGCGGCGCGATGCTCGCCGGTTTCCTGCTTTTCCACAAGGTGCACTCACCCCAATACACCCTGTGGATAATTCCGTTCCTCGTGCTGCTCGAGGTGCCGTGGACACTCGTCGCGGGCTACCTGATCGCCGACATCGCGGTCGGCGTCGGCGTCTTCCGCTACTTCGCGGCGATGGGCGAGGGGAAGAACGTGCACCTCATGGAAGGCATCGTCCAGTTCGGTGTCTGGACACGGATCGCCCTGCTCATCATCCTGTTCTTCGTGTTCCTGCGGGCCGGCCCACGCCGCACCGACCAGCGCGTCGCCGGACAGCTCCGGCGCGAACTGCAACCGGCCTGAGAAACGACAACGGCGGCGGATCCGTCGAGGATCCGCCGCCGCAGGTCACCACGTCTAGACCGACGCGGGTTCCTTGCTGTCTTCGATCGCGTCCGGCTCCGCCTTGCGGTTGCGGATGATCGAGCTGATCAGCGCCGCGCCGATGAACGCCACACCGATCAGGCCGGTGATGAGCTCGTCGACGTGCACGCCGATCGAGACCAGCAGGATCGTGGCCAGCGCGCCGATCGCCCAGTGGGCGCCGTGCTCGAGGTACACGTAGTCCGACAGGGTGCCCTGGCGGACCAGGTACACCGTGATCGACCGGACGAACATCGCGCCGATCAGGCCGAGGCCCAGCGCGATGATGATCGGGTCGGAGGTGATGGCGAACGCGCCGATCACACCGTCGAACGAGAACGAGGCATCGAGCACCTCGAGGTAGAGGAACAGGAAGAACGCGGCCTTACCGGTCGCCTTGACCAGCGTGGACGGACCCCCCTGCGGGCCTTCCTCGAACTCCTCGGTGTGGAACATCGAACCGAGGCCGTCGACGAGGATGTAGACGATCATGCCGAGCAGACCGGCGACCAGCACGGTCGAGCGGTCGTCGTCCTTGGCGAGGAATTCCGCCACGAGTACCAGGCCGGTGCCGGAGACCACCACGGACAGCATGTCGAGCTTGCCCGCCTTGGCCAGCGGCTTCTCCAGCCAGCTGAGCCAGGTGATCTCGCGCTCTTCGAAGATGAAGTTCAGGAACAGCAGCGCGAGGAACATGCCACCGAACGCCGCGATCTGCGGGTGCGCGTCGGTGAGCAGAGTCTCGTAGCTGGGGCGGCTGGGGTCGTTGTCGAAGTACGGGGCGTCGTTCGGCGGCGGGTTCAGCGCCAGGTCGAACGCCTCGACCGGGTTGAGTCCGGCGGTGACCCACACGATGGCCAGCGGGAACACCAGACGCATACCGAACACGGCGATGAGGACGCCGACGGTCAGGAAGATCCGCTGCCAGAATTCGCTCATCCGTTCCAGCACGGTGGCGTTGATGACGGCGTTGTCGAACGACAGCGACACCTCGAGGATGCCGAGGATCGCACACAGCGCGAGGGCGGTCAGACCACCGTAGAGGTAGGCCACGACCAGCGACACCACCGTGATGACGATGGACAGGCCGAAGATGCGCGTTATCACGCGGAGGGACCTTTCTGTGTCACACGAACAGGGGGCCCCGGAAATCGAGCCCCCTGCTCATGATGGTGACTAGACGTTGACGCCGTAGTCGCGGGCGATACCGGCCAGACCGGAGGCGTAGCCCTGACCGATGGCGCGGAACTTCCATTCGGCACCGTTACGGTACAGCTCACCGAAGACCATAGCCGTCTCGGTGGAAGCGTCCTCGGACAGGTCGTAGCGGGCCAGCTCGGTGCCGTTGGCGCGGTCGACAACGCGGATGTAGGCGTTGCGCACCTGGCCGAACGACTGCTGACGGGTCTCCGCGTCGTAGATCGAGACCGGGAAGAAGATGCTCTCGATGGTCGGCGGGGTGTTGGCCAGGTCGACGTTGATGACCTCGTCGTCGCCCTCGCCCTCACCGGTGGTGTTGTCGCCGGCGTGCTCGATCGCGCCTTCGGGGGACTTCAGGTTGTTGAAGAACACGAAGTGCTTGTCGGACACGACCTTCTTGTCGGCGCCGGTCGCGATGGCGCTGGCGTCGAGGTCGAAGTCGGTGCCGGTGGTGGTGCGCACGTCCCAGCCGAGGCCGACCGCGACCGCGGTCAGGTTCGGGGCCTCTTTGGTCAGCGAGACATTGCCGCCCTTGGACAGACTGACACCCATGCGGGAATCCCTTCGGTTAGTCCGGTGTGTCGTTTCCCAGCATGTCCGAATCGCCGGGTACCGCTACGACAGTAATAGGTTTCGGCGAACTTGCGTAGGAACAGCCGAGAGCCCTGGTAGCGATGGGGAATCTCCTACGATCGGGTCAGCGGGCGGGTGACCGCTGCGTGGTTCGGAAAGGGGATACGCCGGTGACACCTCGCAGACGCGGATGGTTCAGGTCGGGGCCGGACAATGCCTGGATCAGTGGGGCGCGGGCCGCGACGGCCGCCGCCTTCCTCGATATGGATCGCAGGCAGACGGCAGCGGAGGCGGGTGTGGCGGCGAGCGAGCAGGTGTTCCCCGAGCGTCACATCGGCGCGGTATGGGAACCGGTGCGTGCGCGGTGCTATGCCGCGTCGGGCGCCTATCTGAGTTTCACCGACGAACTCGACAGCGCCGAGGCCGCGGGGACCGCCATCGCCGACGGCCCGGCCAGGGCCGACGCGCTGGTCCGCGAACTCGCCGACGCCGCGCGCGGGGTCGACGAGTTCTATCACGCGCACCGGGCCGGACTCGAGCACGCGGTGAGCGTGCGGGCCTCGGTGCCGCAGTTGCTGGCGCAGGTGCGGGGCGAGGCCGAGCAGGAGCTCGCCGCGGCCGAGTCGTCGGAGTACGCCTCCTACCCCTCGGTGACCGCCGGCGTGCGGAAATTGAGTGAGGCACTGGTCACAGCGGCGGGTGTCGATCCGGGTACTGCTGTGGCGGCCGCGCGGGAGGTCGCGACGGAGGTGCGCCAGGCGTGCGTGGAATTGCGGGAAGCGTTGGCGCAGGCACCATCTCGGGCCAATGCCGCGACCAACGCGATCGCCTCGGTGACCACCCGGCTGGCGGCCGTGCGCAACCGCGCCGACGCGCTCGGCCCCGCGTACTCGGCATTGCTGCGCGAATTCAACGCTGCGAGTTCGGCGGATCTGACCAACAATGAACGCGAAAGCCGGCGCGGTATCGAGGCCGCGGACGCGGCGCTGGTACGCGCGCGTGTCGCGGCTGCCGACCGCGACCCGGAGACCGCCCTTGACCTGACAGCGACCGCGCGCGAACACCTCGCCGAGTCCGAACAGCTCGTCGACGCCGTCACCCGGCGGCTCGAACTGTTGCGCCAGGTGCGTGCGGACCCCGAAGCGCAGCTGCGCACCGTACGATTCCGGCTGCGGGACGCGCAGATGCTCGCCGTCGATCGAGGGCTGGTCGGCGAGTGGGGTTCGGTGCTCGACGCGCAAGCCGAACGCCTCGATCGCATGACGGCCGGACTGACGGGTCGTCATCCAGACTATTGGGCGTATGTTTCTGAACTGCGAACCGTCGCGGAGTTCATCGCCGGAGTGGTCGATCGCATGCGAAAAACCGTAGGAACCGACAGCACTTAGGACCGCACACGACATGACACGGGTCGACGAATGAGGTGGGGGGAATGACCGCAGGCTACGCCATCGCACCGGAGGTGAACCTGCGAAAGCAGGTGCCGCTGCGCCACTTCCACAATTTGCAGGGCCCGCGCAGCCGTGAGTTGTTCCTGGTGGAACCGGAACCGATTCCGGGAACCGCCGACCGCGAACTGCTCGCCACCGCGCTCGGCGCCACCCTGTACGTGCCCGCGACCCGTCCCGATCTGGCCGCGACCATCCTGCGTCGCGCCGCGCGCGGGGTGTGCTCGATGGTGATCGACCTCGAGGACGCCGTGGCCGACCATCAGGTCGACGCCGCGAAGGAACACGCGGTCGCCACCCTCGACCTGCTCGCCGGTGTCGCCGACCCGGTGCCGATGCTGTTCGTCCGGGTGCGGGACGTGCAGACCGTGACCGAATTGGCCGACCGGCTCGGCCCGGGCGCCGACATGCTCACCGGTTTCGTCTTCCCCAAGTTCGACGCCGTCACCGGGCCCGCCTACCTGGCCGCGCTCGACGCGGCCGGTGACCGCCTCGGCCGCCCCGTCTACGGCATGCCGGTGCTGGAATCGGCGAACCTCGTGCATCGCCAGACCCGCGACGAACAGCTCTCGCGCATCGCCGAGCTGCTCGCCGAGCATCGGGACCGGTTGCTCGCGGTGCGCATCGGCGCCACCGACATGTGCTCGACCTTCGGTATCCGCCGCGACCGCGATCTCACCATCTACGACGTGCGGGTGATCGCCGACGTGATCGCCGACATCGTCAACTACCTCGGCCGCGCCGACGGCACCGGGTTCATCATCACCGGCCCGGTGTGGGAGTACTTCGCCGACCACGAACGCATGTTCCGCCCGCTGCTGCGCACCGCCCCGTTCGAGGAATCCGACGCGGTGCCGTTCCGTCAGTACCTGGTGAGCCGCGACCTCGACGGGTTGCTGCGCGAGATCACCCTCGACCGCGCCAACGGCATCCAGGGCAAAACGGTGATCCACCCGTCGCACGTGGCCGCCGTGCACGCGCTGTCGGTGGTGACGCACGAGGAATACGCCGACGCGCTGCACATCATGGAGGCCGATGTCGGCGGGGTGGCGGCCTCCGAGTACCGCAACAAGATGAACGAGATGCGTCCCCATCGCAGTTGGGCCCGCCAGACGCTGGTCCGGGCTCGTGCGTTCGGGGTGGCGAACAAGGGAGTGTCCTTCGTGGATCTGCTGACAGCGATGGTTGCCGAATGACCGCGGTGAGCACGATCGAAATACCTTGGGCTACCCGGCATCTCGGGATCCGCCTGCACCACGGGGAGGCTTTCTCCGCCGACGTATCGGATGCGCTGGCCCGCGACCTGTCGATCGGTGAATTGGTGCGTCCAGGGCTGCGCCGGAATCCGCGTCGCGCGCATCTGCTGGTCTCGACCGTGCTCGGCAAACACCTGCCGACCGACCCGCACGTGGTGATCGGGGCGGGCGACCGTCTGGCCGACCTGGTCGCCGACAAGCTCGGCGGGCGGGAGGCCGTGGTCCTCGGATTCGCGGAAACGGCAACAGGTCTCGGGCACTGCGTGGCCGCGCGCCTCGACGCGGGGTGCTACCTGCATTCCACCCGTCGACACGAATCGCGTGCCACCACGCTCACCGGTTTCGAAGAGGGGCATTCCCATGCCACCTCACACCTGCTGCAACCGGCACCGGCCGACATCTTCGCCAACGATCTGCCGCTGGTCCTCGTCGACGACGAGATCTCCACCGGCGATACGGCTATCGACGCCGTGCGGGCCCTGCACGAGTTCGCACCGCGTTCGCACTATGTCCTGGCCTCGCTGGTCGACCTGCGGACCGCCGCCGACCGGGAAAAGTTCGAGAAGTTCGCCGCCGAGCTCGGTGCGCGTATCGATACCGTCTGTCTGGCAACAGGTCTGGTCGATCTGCCCAACGGTCTGGTCGACGCGGTCGTGGCGCTGCCCGAGCCGCGACTCAATCCTGAAGCGGCTGAGCCCGGTTCGTACAGCCGACTCGAACTCACCTGGCCGAACGATGTTCCCGAGGGCGGACGCCATGGTGTCCGGCGCGTCGACGCCCCGGCTTTCGGTGCCGCGCTCGACGATGTCGTCGACGAGGTACGCGCACGGCTGGACGCCGAGTTCGCCGGACGGCCGGTGATCGTGCTCGGCCACGAGGAACTCATGTACATGCCGGTCCGCCTGGCTGCCGGACTGGCCGACGCGGGCATCCCCGCTCGCTTCCAAACCACCACTCGCTCACCGGCTTACGTCCTCGACGAACCCGGCTACCCCCTGCGCAGAGGTTTTCGCTTCACCGCCCCCGAACCCGACCCGACCGCACAGCGCTACCTCTACAACGCGCAGTGGGACGGTGAGAACCCGGTCCTGCTGGTCGTCATCGACCCGCCCGCCGACACCGCGGAACTGGTCGCGCCCGGCGGGTTGGTCGATGTGCTCACGGCGTCGGGTGCCGATGTGCTGGTCGCCGTCGTTCCCGGCGCCGATCCCCGCGTGCTGCACGCCGCGCGCACCGCACAGACGTCGGGTCCGGTCGCATCGGCCACGGATCCTGAGGACTTCTTCCCCGCACCGTTGCACGGCCCCGCCTTCGGCTCGTACGCGCGCGAGGACGTCTCGTGGCTGCTCAAGGACCTGTCCGATGTCGATCTGGAAGCCGATGTGGCCGAAAGAGAGCGGCGCATTCAGGCAGGTAAAGCCCATTACGCCGAGTCGCTGCCGGTGGAGTACCAGCCCGACGCCGCCTACCGCGAACTATTCGATCGGGTGCTCACCGACAGCGCCGAGCGGCTCGCCCTTGCCGTGGCGACAGTGGCGGAACTGGTCGTCGCCGAACGCGGCGAGAACATCGTGCTCGTGTCGCTGGCCCGCGCGGGAACACCGATCGGTGTGCTGATGCGGCGCTGGCTGGCCAGCGGTATCGGCCGCGCGGCTTTGGACGCGCCGCACTACGCCGTATCCATCGTCCGCGACCGCGGCATCGACTCGGTCGCCCTGGATTACCTTGCCCACCACCATGATCCGTCCACCATCGTGTTCGTAGACGGCTGGACCGGCAAGGGTGCCATCACCCACGAACTCACTGCCGCCCTCGACGCCTATCACGCGGCGGGCGGCGCCAGGTTCGACGACGAACTCGTCGTGCTGGCCGACCCGGCCAACTGCGTGCGAACCTTCGGTACCCGTGACGATTTCCTCATCGCCTCGGCCTGCCTGAATTCGACTGTCTCCGGCCTCGTTTCACGCACGGTCCTGAACGAAAAGCTGATCGGCCCGCGTGACTTCCACGGCGCCAAGTTCTATCGCGAACTGGCCGCCGACGACGTGTCGAACAAACTGATCGACACCGTCACCACCGCCTTCGAATCCATTCGCGACAAGGTGCCCGCCGCCGTCGCCGCGATGCGGGATTCCGATCGAACACCCGACTGGTCGGGCTGGGCGTCGGTGGAGAAGGTGCGTGCCGAATACGGCATCAGCACAGTGAATTACGTGAAGCCCGGCGTCGGGGAGACCACCCGGGTGCTGCTGCGCCGCGTACCGTGGCGGGTGCTGGTACGGGAAGCCGACGCACCCGAGCACGCCCACATCCGCCTGCTCGCCGCCGCGCGCAATGTCCCGGTGGAGGTGGTGCCGGATCTGGCCTACTCCTGCATGGGCCTGATCAAGGAGCTATCGCAGTGACCGCCCTGTTCGCCACCGACCTGGATCGCACGATGATCTTCTCGCGCAACGCCTGCCACGGCGCGGACAGTGTCGAGAAGGAATGCGTCGAGTACTACGAGGGCGAACCCCTGTCCTATATGACCACCACCGCGATCGCCCGTTTGCGCGAGCTGGCCGCGAACGCGCCGGTGATCCCGACGACCACCCGCACCATCGAACAGTTCCAGCGCATCGAATTGCCCGGTGCGCCGTGGCGTTTCGCCATCACGAGCAACGGCGGCAATATCCTCGTCGACGGCATTCCCGACCCGGCGTGGCGGTTGTCCATCGACGATCAGGTCAACGCCACCGGCGCGACCTTGGCTGCCGTCGGCGCCGAGTTACGTTCGCGGATCAGCGATTCCTGGGTCACCAAGTATCGCGAGGCCGACGAATTGTTCTGCTACCTGGTCGTCCGCCCCGAGGCGGTCCCGGCGGGCTTCCTCGCCGAATGGGACACCTGGTGCCGCGCCAACGGCTGGTCGGCCTCCCAGCAGGGCCGCAAGATCTACACCATGCCCGACGCGGTCTGCAAGAGCCTCGCCGTCGCCGAAGTCCGTCGCCGCCTCACCGAATCCGGCGAATTACCCGACGGCGCGCGACTGTTCGCCGCGGGCGACGGCGCCCTCGACGCGAAAATGCTCGAATCCGCCGACGCCGCCATCCGCCCCCGCCACGGCGAACTCGAAGAACTCGCCTACACCGCCGCCAACCTCACCGTCACCACCACCGCAGGCATCCTGGCGGGCGTGGAAATCCTCGACTGGTTCCACGCCGCCCTGCCCGTCGCGGATCCGGTCTAGTACTGCTGCTGACCGGCGAGTTTCTGCGTGACGACGGCCTGGATGCGTTGCAGGCCGCCCACGCTCACCCCGCTCTGCAACTGGCCCTCGATGGTGCGGACCAGGGCGTTGTCGCTCATCACCTTCTCCGAGGACTGGATGAGGACGGTGCCCGCGCCGGTGAAGTCGAACTGGCGTTCCTCGCCGGAGGTGGCGCCCATCGCGGCCGCGCCCGCCGACAGGAAACCGGTGATCCAGCCCTGGTCGTAGTGGTGACTCGGGGACGGGCAGTCGGCCCAGCCGACCAGCGCCTCCGGGTCGACACGCAGCGGCGGTTCGGCGAACATCACCGGGCCGTTGGACGAGGCGAGGAACTTACCGGTGCCGATGAGGGTGAGGAAACCGGGCACGATCGATTGTTTCAGCGCCAGGCCCGGCTCGAACGCGAGCAGGTTGGCGCCGCGGATCGTGAGGTTGCCGTCCTCGAGATCGTAGGAATTGATGTCGTAACCCCGGTCGCCGATGATGAGCTTGCCGTGGCCCTCGGCCACCACGTACTCACCGGCGAACAGCGGCGCCGAGAACTGGCTGCTCACCATTTGGGTGAGGTGGCCCTGCAGACCGTGCGTGAGCAGCTGGAAATTGATCTGCCCGTAGTAGGCGATCATGGCGCCCTTGCGCATGAACCACGGCCCGGTCAGATCGATGCAATAGGCGTAGCTGTTGTTCGGAATATTGTCGCTGGCACCGAGATTCGCGGGGGAGAGGATTTCGCTCATGACTCACAACTTCTCTTCGGAGGCCTGCACATACACGACACCCTGACCGTGGCAATGCAATTGCATCGCCTCACCCGATCCGCGACCCACCGCGTCGCGCCAGCTCATCGCCGCCTTCAATTCGGTCTGCACGTTTCCGTACGCCGCGACGAATGCCTGCGGGTCGACGACCACCGGATTCGGCCCGCCCACTTGCAATTCCAGGAATCCGCCGTGCGCCAGTAGCACCGCCGAACCCTGACCGCTCAGTTGCGTGGTGAACATGCCCTGCCCGGTCGCCACACCCGCGGCGGCCCCGCGCAGCGCACCCATCAGGCCGCCACCGCCACCACCACCGGAACTGGCCACCGACACCACCGAGGCCTGCAACCCGGCGGTGTTCGCCAGCAGCCGCGAGGCCTCCACCCGCAACACCGCACCGGGCTGCATCTGCACCACGTGCACCTCGAGCCCGGCGAATCCGTAATGGACGGAACCGTTTCCACGAGCCAGCATCGTTCGTTCGTGTTCGCCCGCCATCATGGCCCCCGCCATGCGCATCAGCCCACCACCGCCGCCCATGCCGCCACCCGCGCCGGGAATCTGGTGCGGGGAGAACTGCACCTGACCGGTGTAGAACAGCATCGCGCCGGTGCGCCCGACCACCCCGCCCGCCTGGGCGACGTCGACCTTGACGACCTTGCTGTTGACCTTCTCGAACATCGTCGCTTCCCTTACCGTTCCGCGGGCTGGATCAGCACAACGCCCTGGCCGTCCCACCGCAGCGAGAACGCCTCGCCCGCGTCCTGGCCGACCATCGTGCGCCAGGAGACGTCGGTGACGAACGACTGGTTGAGATTGCCGCGCGCCGCGACGAACGCATCGGGGTCGACGATCAGCGGGTACTGCGGCGACACCTCGAGGTGGATCAGCGGCCCACCGGCCGACAGCAGCGCCACCTGGCCCTGACCGCTCACCGTTGTGGTGAAAAGGCCACTGCCCGAAGACATCCCGCCGACACCGGCGAACCGCACGTCGGTGCGCAGATTGCCCGCGAAGGCCAGCAACTGCTGCGACTCGACCTGCAACGTGTCGTTGTTCAGGTTCACCACGGTGACGTTCTGGCCGTTGACCGCGAAGAACACCCGGCCGTTGCCGGTGCACTCCATCAACGACAGCTTCTCGCCGGTGGCGCGGCGCTTGAGACCGTTGAGCACGCCTTCGCCGCCGCCGAAACCCGCCGATTTGAACTGCACATTGCCCTCGTAGGCAACCATCGAGCCCGCGATCGCGCGGATACTGGTCCCCGCGAGATGTGCCTCGATCACTTTCTTCGATTGTTCGAACAACTGCGCCATTCCTGGCCCCTTTGTAAGGCGGGTGCGACGCCCCGATCCGAGCGCGACGTCACCCTAACCGATCGGGAGGCTGAACGCCCGGGCCCGGTTTCTCGTACAGTGACAACAAGACCGCACCGACAAGCGAAGGGTCGAACTTGTCTGCAACACTCGCCAAAGGCCAGAACGGTCCATTGGCCGTCAGTGACGTGGTGATCTCACTCCAGCTCACGGCACCGGCCGATCTGTCCGCGCTGCTCGTCACCGAGCAGGGCAAGGTCCGCACCGACGCCGATTTCGTTTTCTACAACCAGCCGAGCGGTCCGGGTGTGGACCTGCGACCCGGTCCGGCCGGGCAGCCCGCCTCGCTCGCGGTGTCGCTGTCCGCCGTGCCCGCCGAGATCGACCAGATCCGCGCGGTCATCACCCTCGACGACGCGACGAGCAATTTCGGTCGTTTCGCCCCGCCGACCGCGATCGTCTCCGACGCCGCGGGCAATCAGCTGTACTCGTATCTCATCGAGGGCCTCAACGCCGAGTCGATCGTGATCGCGTTGGAGCTGTACCGCCGTCAAGGTGGCTGGAAGGTGCGCGCCGTCGGCCAGGGGTACGCCGGCGGGTTCGCCGCGCTGGTCACCGATCACGGTGTGCAGGTGGATGATTCGCCCGCTCAGCCCGCCGCCGCACCCCAGCAGGCCGCACCGCCGCCGCCCGCGCCGAGCTACCAGCAGCCCGCGCCCGCCTACGCGCCGCCCGGTGGGGGATACCCGCCGCCCGCGCCGCCGCAGCAGCCCCCCGCGGGCGGTGGTTACCCGCCGCCGCAGCAGGGTGGTTACCCGCCGCCGCCCGGTGGGGGATATCCGCCCGCCGCCGCACCGGCCGCGCCGCCGCAGCCGACCGGGGAGGTCAGCCTGAGCAAGGACCGGCCGGTCAGCCTGCAGAAGGGGCAGCGGGTCACCCTGCGCAAGGAAGGCACCGCGCTCACCTTCGTGAAGATGGGTCTCGGCTGGGACCCGGTGCGCACCCGAGGCATGTTCGGCAACCGCACCGTAGACATCGACCTCGACGCCTCGGTGTGCCTGTTCGCCGACCAGAACCTGGTCGACGTGGCCTACTACGGTCAGCTCTCGTCCAAGGACGGATCGGTGCGCCACCAGGGTGACAACCTCACCGGTGAGGGCGAAGGCGACGACGAGATGATCCTCGTCGACCTCACCCGCATCCCCGCCCACATCTCCACGCTGCTGTTCATCGTCACCTCCTACAAGGGGCACACCTTCGAGCAGGTGCAGAACGCCTTCTGCCGCCTGATCGACGGCACGACCAACGGCGAACTCGCCCGCTACACCCTCGCCGGCGGCATGCCGTTCACCGCGATGGCGATGGCGAAGGTGTACCGCTCCGGTGGTGACTGGAAGATGCAGGCGCTCGGCGAGGGTTTCCAGGCCAAGCACCCCGGCGAGGCCGTTCCACAGCTCGGCCGTTTCCTCGGCCGCGACTGACCTTCCGCACCACACAGCAAGGCAGACACCGTGATTCACCTGAAGGCAGGGCAGAACACCGCACTGACCGCCGACTCCGTGCGCTTCACCGCGCAGACCACGGGCACCGTCGAACTCGGCGCGCTCGTGGTCGGCGATGACCTGCGGGTGCGCGACGAACACGATCACGTGTGCGCGTCGCGCCCCTCGGCTCCCGGTGTGCGGTTCGGTGGTTCGTCGGTGGAACTCGCCCTGTCCCAGGTGCGTTCGGACGCGCACGCGGTGCTGTTGTTCGTTGCCGCCGGGCACGTGCTCGGGCCGGTGACTGCCTCGTTCGCCCAGAACGGTGTGCCCGCAGCGGAATTCGTCATCTCGCCGACGGCGGGGGAGAGTTCGCTGATCTGTCTCGAAGTGTATCGGCGGGGTCCGGGCTGGAAGTTGCGTGCGCTCGGCCAGGGTTATGCCGGTGGTGTGGCTCAGTTGTTGAGCACACACGGCGTTCCCGGCCAAAGTGCTTCGGGTGCCGCTGCTTTCGGGCACAACGCGGTAAATGGCGTGCCGTCGGCGCCCGGTGGTTTCGGGTCGGGCGCGCAGGGTGATTCGTTCAGCGGTAGTGCCCACGGTGGCGTACCTGGCGGTGCTGCCTTCGGCGGTGTGCCTGGCGGTGCTGCGCACGGCGGTCACGTTCCGGACGGGACGGTGCCGGTGGCGCCGGTTCATGGAGCAGGCGCGTCGGCGGGACCAGCTTCGGGCCATGCTGCTGCCTCGACCGAATCGCTCGCCCAACCGACGCCTGCCCCCGGCATCCCCCTCGAAGTCGACCACGGCCTACAGCGCATGTGGATGATCTTCGAGGACGCCGCACGCTCCGCCGCAGCCCTCATCTCGGCGCGCGACTACGCCGCCAAACGCTTGGATCAGGAACTGTCGGAAGCGGTGTCGAATCCCGCCACCCGCAACACCCCCGCCGCCGAGGTCGCCCGTCAGGCCGCGCAACGCCGCCACGACGAGCTGATCGGCCGCGCCGATACCGACCACCGTCGCGACAGCGACATGCTCGCCCGCGAGATCGCCGAGGCCGATTCCGTGATGCCCGCGGCCCTGGCCTCCTGGCTCGCGCCCGCCTGGACCACCCGCGCCGCCGCCAGCGACGGCATCCGCCTCGGCGAGCTCTACGCACCCGACCGAGGCGACCTCCGTGTCCCGTATTGCGTTCCGGTGCCACTGAACCGGCCGCTGTGGGTCGACACGGAGTCCAGCGCCGCCGCCTCCCGCGTGGTCGGCGCCTTGCTGGCCCGCCTCGTCGCCGCCATCCCCGACCGGCCGACCCGCATCGACCTGATCGACCTCACCGGTGGCCTCCGCAGCCTCGCCACACCCCTGTCCCCACTACTCGCGGGCCCGGTGATCACCGACCACCTCGACATCTCCCCGCGCCTGGCCGAACTGGCCAATGCCGCCGAACTGGCCGAAATCGCCTACCACGCAGGCGAAGTCGCCCCTCCGAAAGAACATCGCATCCTGGTAGCGGCCGACTTCCCCCACGGCTACCAAGCCACCGACGTAGTCCGCCTCGGCCAGCTCATGGTCCGCGGCGACCTCATCGGCCTCTCCCTCCTCATCGTCGGCACCGCCACCCCCGACGCGGCCGACGCCCCCGCCACCCTCCTCTCCCAATCCTGCCGCCACCTCCCCACCCTCCCCGGCACCCCCCTCTTCGACCCCTGGACCGGCAACGCCTGGGAACTCGACCTCGACATGCTCCCCCTCGAACCCGAACTCCAGGCCCGCTACCTGCGGATGTAGGACGGCTCAGAGGATGCGGGGTGGTCCCGCGTCTACTCGGACAGCGTCCGGATGCGCGGCGTCGGTCCAGCTCCGCCGTGGCTGGAGGAAGTGGGGGAGCCAGGGGAGGAGGGGGTCCGGGGCGCGGTCGAGGATGCCGCCGGCGGGGTCGTCTACGTAGTCGCGGCGGACCAGGTCGGCTTCGGGGCGCAGGATTTGGTAGATGATCATGGCGCACAGGCCGACGACGGCCAGGTCACGCAGTACAACCGTGCTGGTGAACCACTGTTCGGGCAGGCCCTTGTTGTCTTCGCCGAGGTAGTAGAACATGCGTGGTACCCAGACGAGGGCGTCGATTGTCATCCAGGCCAACAGGATTCGACGGTGGGGCAGTGCCAGGACGGCGAGGGGGACCAGCCACAGGGAGTACTGCGGGCTCCACACCTTGTTGGTGAGCAGGAACGCGGCGACCACCAGGAAGCACAGCTGGGCGAGGCGGGGACGGCGGTTGGCGGTGAGTGCCAGATAGGCGATGCCCGCGCAGGCCAGCACGAACAGCAGCAGCGAGACCGTGTTCAGGATGGTCGGGGGTTCACCGTGCGACAGCGGACCGTCGAAGCCCTCCCAGCCGGTGAACGAGGAGATCACGTTGTAGATCGAGTCGGGGTCGGCGTGACGGGTGGTGTTGAGGCGGAAGAATTCTCGCCACCCGTTCGGGAACAACACCGCGATCGGCAGGTTCACCGCACCCCACGTGCCGAGTGCCGCCGCCACGGCGAGCGTGGCCGAGCCGAGCGGACGCTGCGCGAAAACCTGTGTCCGCGTCGGTGTTGCGCGCAGCCAGGCGCGGGCCGCGGCGAGGCTGTCGATATCGCGTAATCGCAGGCCGGCCTGGGCGGCGGGCAGACGCCGCATCGGATCGGTGCGCAGACACAGCACAATGATCGGTCCGAGCAGCAGCAGCGGATACAACTTCGCGGCACCACCCAGACCGAGCAGCACCCCCGCGAGCACCGGCCGCCGCCGCGCCCACGCCAGCAGGCCGGTGGCCGCGAAAGCCGTTGCCAGGGCGTCGAAATTGGTGAAGATGTGCACGATCACCAACGGCGACACCGCGATCAACGCGGCATCCCAGACCCGTCGCCCGGCTAGTCGCGACGACGCCCACACCGTGATCAACCACCCGACGGCCAACCCGAGCGCGACCACATTGAAGTACACGACAACCGACAGCGCACCGGGCAGCGGCAGGTGATCCCACACATTGCCGACCTGCATGGCCGCGTACTGGTAGAGCCCCGAAAGCACCGGGTACTCCATGTATCTGACCTCGGTGCCACCGTCGGGGGTCGACTCGAGCCAATACTTCTTGTACGGGAACGCGCCCTCGTTGAGCCGCTCGGCGCCGTAGAGCGGCACCGTGTCGGAGTAGCACATGGCCACGTACTGGCGGCCGTTGTTCCAGTCGAGCATCAGCCCGCCCGCGCCGTCGTCGGTCTGCTGGATGCAGCCGGCCTTCGTCGCCCAGCCCAGCGCGAGGAAGACGACGGTGAAGGCGAACAGCACCCGCAGCGGCGTCCAGAACCGGACCCGCCCGATCAGCGCGTGCTCGCCGACCGGGCCGCCGATCACCGTCGACAGTTGCGAGGTGAGGGAATCGTTGCGGCTCGGGCGGTCTCGCACGTCGATCGAACGCAGGTCCGGTGCCAGTGGTGCGGGCGACACGTACTGCGGCTCGCGGCCGGGCCAGGTGTCATTCGGCGCCGGCTGGTCCGCGAGTTGCTGATCGGTCACGACATCCGAGGCTACCGGTGGCTATCGGGAGCGCGTCGGTGTGGCTCCCGCGCCGCCGCTCTCCTCGTCGTCGTTGCCGCCGCCACCCGGCCTGCCACCACCGTTGCCGTTGCCGGGGGACTCACCGGGAGTCGCGGTCGGCTGACCGGGCAGCGGGCCGGTGGTCGGCTCCGCCTGCTGCGGCTGCTGCACGGCGGGCTGCTGCACACCGGGCACGGGGATGCGGATGCCGGGCAGGATCTCCACCTGCGACGGCACGATCACCGGCGGCGCGATGGTGGGCGCGGTGGTCTCCGGCGCCGTGTAGGGCGCCGACCATTCCGGCACACCGGCCTGGCCCTTGATCGCGGCAGGCTTGGGGAACGTCTCGGTGGGGGTGCCCGCCAGGGCGCCGTCCATCGTGGCCTTCCAGATGTCGGACGGCAGGCCGGAGCCGTAGATGTGCGAGCCGCCGTAGTTCTTCAGCGGGTCACCCTGTTCGGTACCGACCCACACCGCGGTCGACAGCGACGGCGTGTAACCGACCATCCAGGCGTCGCGGTTGTTGCCGGTGTCGCCGAGCTGGTGGGTACCGGTCTTGGCGGCCGATTCCCGGCCACCGGCCAGGTTGTGGTTGTTGGAGTAGGCCGCGATCGGCTTCATCGCCGCGGTGACGTTGTCGGCGACGGCCGCGCTCACCCGCTGCTCACCGGCCGGTTCGCCGCGATCGAGCAGCACCTGCCCGTCGGCGGTGACGACGCGCTGCACGAAATGCGGTGCGTGGTACATGCCGGAGGCGGCCAGCGTGGCGTAGGCCGAGGCCATGTCGAGCGGACGCGACTGGTACTGGCCGAGGATGATGCCGTTGTTGGGGCCCGCACCGTTGGGCTCGGTGAGTGTGGGGCCGACGCCCGGCAGTTCCTTGGCGATACCGAGCTTGTGACCCATGTCGGCGATCTTCTGCGGACCGTTCTGCATGTCGAGCTGCATCCGGTAGAAGCTGGTGTTCAGCGAACGCTTCAGCGACTCGGCGATCGTGCACATACCGCACGACTGGCCCTCGACATTGTTGATCTCGATGCCGTTGACCTTGAGCGGCGAGCTGTCGTACATCTGCGACAGTGGAATGCCCTGCTCGAGGTTGGCGGCAAGACCGATCACCTTGAACGACGAACCGGTCGGCAGCCCCGCGTTGGCGAAGTCGTAGCCCTGGCCGTCCTCACCGCCGTAGTAGGCGCGGACAGCACCGGTGCGCGGGTCGATGGACACCACCGCGGTGCGCAGGTTCTCGGGTTCCCCGTCGAGCTTGTTGCGCGCGGCGTTCACCGCGGCCTCCTGCGCCTTCGGGTCGATGGTCGTGGTGATCTGCAGACCCTCGGTGTTGAGCTGCTGCTCACTGATCCCCGCGGCCGACAGCTCCTCGAGCACCCGGTTCTTCACGTGCCCTTCAGGCCCGGAGTCCAGGCTGTTCTCGCCGAGCGACGCGGCGGGCACCACGGCCGGGTACTGCATCGACTGACGTTCGGCCGCGGCGAGGTTGCCGCCCGAGACCATGCCGTCGAGCACGTAGTTCCAGCGCGACTTCGCGCCGGTGGGGTTCTTCTCCGGGTCGAGCAGCGAGGGCAGCTGGATGGTCGCGGCGAGGACGGCGCCCTCGGACACCGACAGCTCCTGCACCGGCTTGCCGAAGTAGGCCTTGGCGGCGGCGTCGATGCCGTACGCGCCACGACCGAAGTAGATGGTGTTCAGGTAGGCGGCAAGGATTTCCTCCTTGCTCCACTGGCGGGCCATCTTGGCCGAGATCACCAGCTCGTGCATCTTTCGGGTCATCGAGCGCTCGTCACCGACCAGCGCGTTCTTCACGTACTGCTGGGTGATGGTCGAACCACCACCGGCGCTCTCCTTGCCGAGGATGTTGTCGCGGGCGGCGCGGGCGAAGCCCGACACCGAGAAGCCCGGGTTGGTGTAGAAGTCGCGGTCCTCGGCGGCGATCACGGCATTGCGCACATGCGGCGGGATCTGGTCGATGGAGACCTCGGTGCGGTTGCCCTGCGGCGGCACCACCTTGCTGATCACGCTCGTCCCGTCGGAGGCGTAGATCATGGCGACCTGATTGGTCTCGAGGTCTTCCGGCTTGGGCACCGAAACGGTGGTGTAGGCGACGAGGAAAACGGCACTCGGCACGACGATGGCCAAGGCCATCAGGACATACATTGTCCGGCGCACGGCACGCCACGGCGATTTCTTGGTCACCGAACCATCCCTACCCGAGCCGTCGTCGCCCCCGCCACCATCGCGGCGATTGCGTGGCCCGACCGGCGGCGGTGTGCCGCCCGCACCGGTGGCGCGGCGTTCACCGGTGGTCGGTCCGCCCGGGCGGCGACCCGCGCCGGGTCGCGCGGCGACTGGAGTGCCACCGGTCCGCGGACGACCTGCCTCCTCGCGCACGGTCCGCGGCGGATGATTCGCCCGCACCGTCGACTCGTCGACACCGGGACGGGGAAGTTTCTGAGTGGCGCCGGCAGCCCCGGCGGCGGGTGCGGCCGGACGACCCGGCGCGGGCCTGCCTTGCGGCGCACCGGGACGCTGACCCGGCTGACCGGGCTGACCCGGCCGACGCGGCGGCACCCCACCCGGCGGCGGCGCAGGCTGACGGTTCTGCGGCTGCGGACCACGCGCCCCCGGCACAGGCCCACGCCCACCCGGGGCGGGCGGACGCCCATCCGGCGCGGGTGGACGCCCACCGGGACCACCCTGCGGACGCGGCGGACCGGCAGGCGGCGTCGGCCGACGCGGCGGCCCGACAGGACGATCACCGGACTGCGGACCTGGTTGTGCGCCCCGCGACGGGCGGCCGCCGCGCGGATCGTCACCGTAGGGGGAGGGCTCGTAGGGCGAACTCACTGACCAGATCTCCATAACTCGTAAGGTTCAACCGGCACACAACATCCGCGCCGGCGAACCGGCGCGGATATCTTGCACCCCGAACTGCGGCGCATCATGCGGCCGCCGTCATTCGGCGGCAGAGCGACGTCCCGCTCTGGGGCTCGCCCGGCGGCGGGCGGGCGCGGGCGCCGACCCGAGCACGTACGACTGCACCAGGTGGTTCCAGCTGCACGAGCGGCACACCTCGACGACATGCACCGAGAATTCCTCGTTCGACTCTGCCATCCGCGTCAACTCGTCGGGTGTGCGCGCCGACCCGGCCGCCTGGCCGAGCCCGTCGCCGAACACCCACGACACCAACGTCAGCTGCTCTTTTCGGCAGATCGGGCAGGTCACCTCGCTGCCGCGACCGTGGAACTTCGCGGCCCGCAGCAGGTAGGGATTGGCATCGCACACCTCGGCGACGCCGACCCGCCCCGCGTAGACATCGGCGAGCAGCGACCTGCGCCGGAGCGCATAGTCCACCACCTGCCGCTGAATTCGCACGATCACCAGAGTAGCCGGGATTGATTTTCACCGCCGGTGCCACCGCTTGTTGCCCCCTGCGGCCTTAGACTCCCGATACCGGGTACTTTCCGGGTCTTTTCGCAGGTGAGGCGTGGCAAGTAGATGGCAGATCCCCCGCAGGCGCATTCCGCCGCCGATTCCCGGACGAGGGCGCGTGATATCGATCGCGCCGAGGTGTCGACCGTGCTTGACGCGGCCTATGCCGAGGGCCAGCTCGGTGCCCAGGAGTACCACGACCGGGTGAAACGGGCCGGTTCGGCACGCACGCTCGGTGAATTGCGTGGTCTGACCGCCGATCTGCAGTCGCCCGCGGTATTCGGCCCGACCACCGAACGGAAGCGCTTCGGCCGCAGGCATTCCGGCGAGTACCCGACCAGGACCAAGGCGCGCGACGCCGACCGGGCACGCACGATCGCCGCCCTCGACACGGCCCGCGCCGACGGTCAGCTCGACGCCGAGGAGCACACGGCGATGACCGAGCTGGCCGCCGAAGCGCGCACGCTCGGTGAGCTGGCCACCCTCGTCGCCGAGTTGCAGCAGCGCCCGGCGGCGCCGGTGAAGCCCAAGGCGCGCAACACCTTCCGCATCGCGACGATCGCGGCCGTCGTGCTCGCGGCGGTCGGCGGCTTCGCCTGGACGATCCGGGCCGACGAACCGGCCGCGGCGGAAGCCGCCGCATCGATCGACTACGACGCGGCCCCACCCCTGGTGATCCCCACCCCGAACCTCAACACCATCGCCGGATTCGTGCAGTTCCGCGACGACTACCGCACCAAGTTCGGCGATGCCGTCGTCGACGAGGCCGTGCTGCACGACGAGCACGCCTCGGCGGTCCGCCGCGCACCCGACAACGGCGACTGGACGGTGAGCTACACCTATCGTGGCGGGTTCGAACGCTCGAATTCGCAGGTCACCACCCGTGACCGCCAGGCGGTCGACATCGACCTGGCACAGGTGAATACCGATGCTCTCGGCGCGGTGCTGAACACCGCCGCGACCAACCTTGGCGTCCCCGACGGCGTGGTCTCCCACTACCGGATCGCCAACGACAGCTGGGTCGGCAGGCCCTCGATCACGGTCTACGTGCGCAACGAGGTCTCCCAGTCCGCGCATCTCGTCCTCGCGCTCTCGGGCGAAGTGCTGAAGACCTACCCGTACGAAAGATGACGCCATGAAGACCACCTCCCCGGCGAAGAACCTGCGGGCCCGCGACGCCGACCGCGCCGACGTGTGCGCCCTGCTCGACGCCGCCCTGGCCGACGGTCAGCTCACCGAGGCTGAGCACGGCAGACGCACCGCCACCGCCATGCGCGCCGAGACCTTCGGCGACCTCGACCGCCTCGTCGACGACCTACAGATCCCCGACGGCCTGGCCGCCACCCCGGTAGCGCGCGGAATCCCTCGCGCCCCGCGCCGCTGGTGGCTCCCGGTGGGCGCGGTGATCCTCGCCGGCCTGGTCGGCGCGGGTGCCGGTCTGCTCGGGCGCAGTACCGTCCTCGCGCCGCCGCTGCCCGATCTCACGACCGGCAACGGCTTCGCCCATTTCCTCGCCGACTACCGCGCCGAATACGGAAGCGCGCTCGCCGACGAGTTGACGCTCTACCCGGAGTACGCGCTGGTCGAGCGCGATTCCGGGAAGCCGGGCAAGCAGGACGAGCTGCAATATCGTGGCGATTTCGACCGGTGGGGTTCGCCCGGTTCGCGACCGCCCGACACCCGCTCGTTCGACCTGGCCACCGTCGACCTGGCGAAGTACGCGCGGATGATGTCGGGTGCTCCGCAGACCACCCGCGTGCCCGGCGGCTGGGTGTCACACGTACTCGTCCGGTTCCCACCGGCCGGCGGCAAAGATGCCGAACCCGAGATCAGCATCTACGTCAAGAACGAGGCGGAACAGAGCGGATATCTGAAGATCCGGCTCAGCGGTGAACCCATCGCGGTGCACCCGGCAGACGCCTGACCTGCTGATTCGCCCGAACCGGGCAGTCGGTCCCCTGCTCATGTGAGGGATACGACTACGCCCTGATGTATCGCTCCGATATAGTGGGAAGTCGCATCCATCGGTTAGGTCCGTTCGGCCTGTCAGGCCGTCATAGTCAGGGAGTGAGGTCGGCATGCTCGAGTTGGCGATTCTCGGCCTGCTCCTCGACGCGCCCATGCACGGTTACGAGCTGCGCAAGCGGTTGACGGGCCTGCTCGGGGCGTTCCGGGCCTTCTCCTACGGTTCGCTCTACCCGACGCTGCGCCGGATGCAGGCCGACGGGTTGATCGCCGAGGAGATACCGGAGGGCGCGACCGCGCGCCGTGCGCGCCGCGTCTACCGGCTCACGCCGGTCGGGCGGGAACGGTTCAAAGAACTCCTCGCCGATACCGGTCCGCAGAACTACACCGATGACGGCTTCGGTGTTCATCTGGCCTTTTTCAGCCGCACCCCCGCCGAGGCGAGGATGCGGATCCTGGAGGGCAGGCGACGCCAGGTCGAGGAGCGCCGAGAGGGTCTGCGGGAAGCGATCAAGAAGGCCAGCGGCTCGCTGGATCGCTACACCCGCCAGCTCCACCAGCTCGGATTGGAATCAAGCGAGCGCGAAGTGCGCTGGCTCAACGAGTTGATTGCGGCGGAGCAATCGACGAAGGCGGCACCACAGAAAGAGGGAAAGAGCGGCCATGAGTGATGTCAACAAGGTTGGATCCGGCGAAGTACGCGTCGCGATCGTCGGTGTCGGCAACTGCGCATCGTCGCTGGTGCAGGGCGTGCAGTATTACAAGGACGCCGATGAGAACGCGGTCGTTCCGGGTCTGATGCACGTCCGGTTCGGTCCCTACCACGTCAAGGACGTGAAGTTCGTCGCCGCGTTCGACGTCGACGCCAAGAAGGTCGGCTTCGACCTGGCCGAGGCCATCTTCGCCAGCGAGAACAACACCATCAAGATCTCCGACGTGCCGCCCACCGACGTGACGGTCCTGCGTGGCCCGACCCTCGACGGCATCGGCAAGTACTACGCCGAGACCATCGAGCAGTCCGAGGCCCCCGCGGTCGACGTCGTGAAGGCGCTGAAGGACGCGAACGTCGACGTGCTGGTGTCCTACCTGCCGGTGGGTTCGGAAGAGGCCGACAAGTTCTACGCCCAGTGCGCCATCGACGCGGGTGTCGCGTTCGTCAACGCGCTGCCGGTGTTCATCGCCTCCGACCCGGTGTGGGCCAAGAAGTTCACCGACGCCGGTGTGCCGATCGTCGGCGACGACATCAAGTCCCAGGTCGGCGCGACCATCACCCACCGCGTGATGGCCAAGCTGTTCGAAGACCGCGGCGTGGCGCTGGACCGCACCTACCAGCTCAATGTCGGCGGCAACATGGACTTCAAGAACATGCTCGAGCGTGAGCGCCTGGAGTCCAAGAAGGTGTCCAAGACGCAGGCCGTCACCTCGAACCTGAGCGGTTCGCTGGCGGGCAAGGTGCACGACCGCAACGTCCACATCGGTCCCTCGGACTACGTGGAGTGGCTCGACGACCGCAAGTGGGCCTACGTGCGCCTCGAGGGTCGCGCCTTCGGCGATGTGCCGCTGAACCTGGAGTACAAGCTCGAGGTGTGGGACTCGCCGAACTCGGCGGGCATCATCATCGACGCGGTGCGCGCGGCCAAGATCGCCAAGGACCGCGGCATCGGCGGGCCGGTCATCCCGGCCTCGGCCTACCTGATGAAGTCCCCGCCGGAGCAGATCGCCGACGATGTCGCGCGCAAGCAGCTCGAGGCCTTCATCATCGGTGCCGACTAGTCACTGAAACAGAAAGGCCGGGCACACATCGGTGCGCCCGGCTTTTTTGTCTGCTCAGTCGAGGGAGACGTACACCTCGACGCTGGTCGGGCCGGTGTAGCGCTCCAGTTCCGCGGTGTGGGAGCGGGTGATGGTCCCGGCGTTCTCGGCCTTGATCACCTGGGCCCACGCGGTGCGCAGGAGGTCGTAGGGCTTGTCGGAGACGACGAATTTGGCGTAGCGGCCCGCGGGAATGCGGGTCAGGACGTCGCCCTCGTCCACGTCGTCGAGGCCGGCGACCTCGTAGCCGAGGACGGCCACGGCATGGTCGTTCTGGCCGATGTAGGCGGCGGCCCGGGTGACCGGCTTCTCGCGGGACAGGTAGCGGTCCCAGGTGAAGTTCACCAGGTCGAGATCGCGGGCGGTGACCTCGCGACCGGCCAGCGGCACGGTGAGTCCGGCGATCAGGCTGTTGTCCAGGGTGACGATCTCGAAGTCGGCGGTCATCGGCTATTCCCCGCTCTGCGCGTCGTCGGTCAAGGAAACGAAGATCTCGACGGTGCGTTCGTCGGGGTACTGCTCGCAGTCGCCGGTGTAGGCGCGCACGAACTCGCCCGCGGCCTCGGCGTCCCACACCTGCCGCCACAGGGCGACGATGGTGTCGCCGATCTCGTCACCGTGCGCCACGAACCGCGCGTAGCGGCCCGCCGGAATCCGCGCGAGCACATCGCCTACCTGCAGGTCGGCAAGGGTTTTGCATTCGTAGCCGACGATATGGGTGAGGTAGGAGTTGATCTCCGGAGCGAAGTCGACGTAGCCCGTCGCGAACGGTCCGGGTAAGTCCTGTCGTGCCCGTAGCCGCTGCCACGCTTCCACCACTTTGGCGCGTCGCGGCCCCTCCACAGCGAGCGCCGGACTGCGCAGCACTGTGCCCGCGATCAGCATCTCGGGACGGTCAACGACATTGAAATCCACCTGCGTAGCCCCTATGTCTAGTCTCGTCGTCGCTCGAGCGCACATCTTCCCGCATGGATACGACAGGTTCCGCGCCGGGATTCCGCCGGCGCCCGACTCCGGATGCGCACTGGCCAACGATGTTGCCATGTTCGTGCAGATGTGTGGTCACGCCTGTCCAATCCGTGATCTATCGCGGCGCCTCACCACCCAGTCCGGGGAACCATTCGCCGGGTGTACTCGGGCTCGGAGCGGGCGGGATGATGATGATCGGCGCCGGATTGCGTGGTGTGTCGCTCGGCGGGTTGAGGATGTCGAAGCCACCGCCACCGCCACCGCCACCGCCACCGCCACCGCCACCGCCACCGCCGCCACCGGACGAGGGCGGCGGGGCAGGTACCAGTGACCCGCTGCCGCCCAACGGCGGAGTCGGGAACTCCTCCACCGGCGAACCGGCGAGCGCGGAGTCCATCGTCTGCTTCCAGATGTCGGCGGGCAGCCCCGAACCCCAGATCGGGTTGCCGCGTCCGTCGCGCAACGGTTGCGGATGCTCGGTGCCCACCCACACCGCTGTCGACAGCGACGGCGTGTACCCGACCATCCAGGCGTCCTTGTTGGCCTTGGTCTCACCCAGCTGGGTCGTCCCCGTCTTGCTCGCCGACGGCCTGCCCCCCGCCAGGCCGTGCCCGTTGGAGTAGTTGGCGATCGGTTCCATCGCCCGCGTGGTCGCGTCGGCGATGGCCGGGCTGATGCGCTGCTCCGGCTCCGGAAGTTGTTTGCCCCTGCGGGTTTCCGGCGGACCACGATCGAGCAGCACCCGGCCGTTGCCGGTGGTCACCCGCTGCACGAAGTACGGCTGCCGGTACACCCCCGACGCGGCGAGGGTGGCATACGCCGATGCCATATCGATCGGCCGAACAAGATACTGCCCCAACACGATTCCGTTGAGCGGCGGCTCGCCGTTCTCGGTGAGCGTCTCGCCCTCCACCCCCGGGATGTGCTCGGGGATGCCAGCGAGATGGGCGGCCTGGGCCACCGAGCGCGGCCCGTCGGCCATCGTCATGGTGAGCCGGTAGAAACTGGTGTTGAGCGAGCGTTTCAGCGCCTCGGCCAGCGAACACCGCCCACACGAGTCACCGTCCACATTGGAGATGGTCGTGCCACGGTCGGTGATGGGTGAACTGTCGATCGCCCGCGTCACCGGGATGCCCTGCATCTGGGCGGCGACGAGCGCGAAAACCTTGAAGGCCGAACCGGTTTGCAGCGGCGCCTGGGCGAAGTCGAATCCGGTGCCGTCCTCGCCGCCGTAGTAGGCGCGCACCGCACCGCTTCGAGGATCGATCGACACCACGGCCGCCCGCAATTCCGGTGGCTGCCAAGAGGATCGGGCTCGCACGCTGTCGACGGCGCCCGCCTGCGCGACCGGGTCGATGGTGGTGGTGATCTGCAGGGCGCCGGTATTGATGTCGGCGTCGGTGAGTCCGGCGGCGCGCAGTTCCCGCAGCACCATGGTGCGGATGTGGCCCTCGGGGCCCGATGTCTCGGGCTCGGTCGCCACGTCGTCGAGGGCCAGGATCGGCGGGAACACCGTCGCGTCACGGTCACCGGGGGCGAGCACGCGCATCTCGACCATCCCGTCGAGCACGTACTGCCAGCGGGCGCGCAACTGGTCGAAGTGGGTTTCCGGGTCGAGCACCGAGGGCGAACGGATCACCGCGGCCAGCACGGCGCCTTCGGCCAATGTCAGTTCCGGCACCGGCTTACCGAAGTACGCCTTGGCCGCCGCCGCGATACCGTAGGCGCCGCGCCCGTAGTAGATGGTGTTCAGGTACGCGGCGAGGATCTCGTCCTTGCTCCACTGCCGCGACATCTTCGCCGCGATGATGAGCTCGCGCATCTTGCGGGTGACGGTGCGTTCGGAGCTCAGGAAGGCGTTCTTCACGTACTGCTGGGTGATCGTCGACCCGCCACCGGCGTTGTCGTGCCCGGCCAGGTTGTCCCGCGCCGCGCGCAGGAACCCGCTCGTGGAGTATCCGGCGTTGGTGTAGAAGGTGCGGTCCTCGGCCGCGAGCACCGCCTCCCGCACGTGCATCGGCACCTCGGTCAGCGGAATCGGAATCCGGTTGCCTTGCGGCGGAATGATTTTCGCCAGCACCGTGGTGCCGTCGGCGGCCAGCACCGTCGCCGGTTGCTCGACGGCCACTTCGCCCGGTTCGGGGATCTCCGAACTCCAGTACACCGCGAAGAACAGCAGCGCGGGCACACACACGAAGATCACGAACAGCGCGAAGACCAGCCGCCGGATCCGCTGTGCCCTGGTGCGCGGCGGGCGGGGTTCCGGGTCGTCGTCGCCCGCCAGCCGGGCAGCCTGGGCTCGCCGGGCCGCCCCTTTGCGCGGCTGCTGCTCGCGCAGAGGATCCCGGAAGCCCGCGATCGAGGTATACGGCACGTCCTCGTCGGAACGCCCGCGCCTGCCGGCCACGACCATCTCCTCCCGTCGGTGCAGGCGACTTTACCCGCCTGCACCGGCACAACCCGGGAGGAGCGCGCCCGTCAGCTCTTCACGCCGCCCGCGGTGAGGCCGGAGATGATGCGGCGCTGGAAGATCAGCACCATGATCACCAGCGGTACGGTGACGATCACACCGGCCGCCATGATCGCCGCGTACGGCTGGACGAGCGGGTCGTTGCCGGAGAAGCTCGCGATGGCGACCGTCACCGGCTTGGTCTGCTCACCGGAGAGCAACCGGGCGAGCAGATATTCGTTGACCGAGGCGATGAACGCCAGGATCGCGGTGGTGAACACCGCGGGCGCCGCCAGCGGCAGCATGACCAGCCGGAACGCCTGCAGCTTGCTCGCACCGTCGATGCGCGCGGCTTCTTCGAGCTCCCAGGGCAGTTCGGCGAAGAACGACGCCAGGATGTACACCGTCATCGGCAGTACGAACGAGATGTTCGGGATGATCATCGCCTGGTACTGGCCGATCCAGCCGAGGTCGGTGAACAGCTGGAACAGCGGCGTCACCAGCACGACGGCGGGGAACATCGACGCCGACAGGATCAGCCCCGAAACCAGGTACTTGCCCGCGAAGGTCATCCGGGCGAGCGCGTACGCGGCGAGCACGCCGAGCACCAACGCGACCACCGTCGTCACCGAGCCGATGATCACGCTGTTGAGCAGCGCCTTGCCGAAGTCGTTGCCGCGGCTGGTGTCGAAGGCGTTGCGGAAGTTCTCCAGCGTCACGTGGGTCGGCCACGGAGTGCTGTCGAAGGTGTGGGCCGGGTCGCGGAACGCGACCACGGCCATCCAGTAGAACGGTCCGAGCCCCCACACGAGCACGATCGCCACACCGAGGTACAGGCGAACGGTTCCGAGCCGTTTCCGCCACGAAACCGACTGTTCCGCAACGGGTTTGCGTTCGACGGTGGGCTCTTTGGTCATCGAGATGCTCATCAGTTCGCCTTCCGCTGCTCTTCCTGCGTGCGAACGGCGTTGGCGCCCAACACCTTCACCAGCAGGAACGCGATCGCGAACACCAGCACGAAGGTGATCGTCGACAGGGCGGCCGCGCTGTTGGGACCTTGGCGCACTTGGTCGACCACCAGGATCGACAGGGTGCTGGTGGCCGGGTTCGCGCCGGTCATGATCGCGGGCAGGTCGTACATGCGCAGCGCGTCCATGGTGCGGAACAGCACCGCGACCAGCAGTGCGGGCTTGAGCAACGGCAGCGTGATGTGTACGAACCGCTGCCAGGCCGACGCGCCGTCGACCTTGGCCGCCTCGTACACGTCGTTCGGGATCACCTGCAGCCCGGCCAGGATCAGCAGCGCCATGAACGGGGTGGTCTTCCACACGTCGGCCACGATCACCGCGAACCGCGAGGCCCACACATCCGAGGTCCACAGGATCTCGGTGCCGAGCACCCGGTTCACCACGCCGTCGTACTGGAACATGAACTCCCACAGCCGCGCGGTGACAGCGGTGGGGATGGCCCATGGGATCAGCACCGCGGCTCGCAACAGCGCCCGGCCACGGAAGGTCTTGCCCATCACCATGGCCATGCCGAGGCCGAGGGTCGCCTCGATCGTCACGGTCACCACCGTGAAGAACAGGGTGACCCCGACCGCCGCCCAGAACTGCGACCCGAGCGTGCCGGTCGGGCACGACACCGTACCCATCAGCGAATTGCATTGCTGCAGTAGCCAATGGGTGTAGTTGTCGAAACCCGCGCTGCCGCCCTCGACGAACATGCCGGTGGCCGGGTCGATGCCGGCGTCCTTGCGGAACGACATCCACAGCGCCTGGAACACCGGATAACCGATGACCACGGCCAGTGCGACCATCACCGGCGTCACGAACAGCCACGCCCGCCGCGATTGCCTCAGTTGCAGCGCTAGCCCGCGCTGCTTGGCTCCCGAAGGATCCGACACCGTTTCTACTCTCCTACGGTCTGGTCGGGTCCGCTGCGCGTACCGCTACGAACCAGCGGTCTCGATGCCCTTTTGCATGCCTGCGACTGCGTCGTCGACGGACTTCGTGCCGTTCAGGGCAGCATATGCGTTGTCCTGGATGGCCTTTGACACCGCCTCGTAGAACGGCGAGACCGGTCGCGGCACCGCGTTGGCGATCGACTCCTTCAACGCGGGCAGGTACGGCATCTTCGCGATCAGTGCCGGGTCGTCGTAGAGCGAGGTACGCACCGGCGGGAAGGCGCCTTGGGCGACGATCTGCTGCGCCTCTTCGCTGACCATGAAGCGAACGAAGTCGGCGGCGGTGGCCTTGTTCTTGGAGAACGCGCTGATCGCGACGTTGTAGCCGCCGAGGGTCGAGGCGCCGACATCGGTCTTGCCGGGCAGCGGTGCCACGCCGAAGCGGTCCTTCACCGACGAGCCCTCGCCGTTGGCCTGGCCGTACAGGTACGGCCAGGTGCGCAGGAACAGCAGCTTGCCCGACTCGAACGCGTTCGCGCTCTCGCCTTCCTTGAAGCTGATGGCCTCTTTGGGGATGTCGCCGCGCTGGTAGGCGTCGACCAGAACCTTCAGCCCCTCTTTGGATTCGGGGCTGTTCACGGTGGGGGTCTTGCCGTCGGCGCCGACGAAGCTGCCGCCGTAGGCGTTGATGACCTCGGAGGTGTTCACGGTCAGGCCCTCGTAGGGGAACAGCTGACCGGCGTAGCAGCCGATGTTGTTGTCGCGCGCGATCTGGCACTGGGCGAGCATCTCGGACCAGGTGCGCGGCGGGTTGGGAACCAGGTCCTTGCGGTAGTACAGCAGGCCGCCGTTGGTGTTGCGCGGTGCCGCGTACAGCTTGCCGTTGTAGGTGGCGCTGGCGACGGTCGGCGCGAGCAGCGGCGCGGTGTCGATGGCGAAGCTGCCCTCGAGCGGCTGGATCCAGCCCTTGGCGGCGAACTCCGCGGTGTAGGGCACGTCGAGGGCGACCACGTCGTAGCCGTCCTGCTTGGAGCGGAAGTGCTCGGCCATGTCGTCGCGCTGCTGGTCGGCGTCGGCCGACTGCTCCTTGAACGTCACCTGCTCGTTCGGGTGCGCGGCGTTCCAGCGGTCGATGAGCTGCTTGACCATGCCGGTCTCGGAGACGTCCTTACCCTCGACGTAGGTGATCGGCCCACGCCCGGTCAGGTTCTGGTCGAGGGCGTTGCCGCCGTTGTCACTCGAGCAGGCGCTGGCGAACGATGCGGTAAGCAACGCAATCGAGGCAGCAGCCATCGTCGCTCTGGGGACAAACTTCAAGGCCATCGCAGACACTCCAGGGTCGAGACAGTGAGCAGCAGCACAGTGCGTCGGTGCAGGGGCAAACATACAGGATTTGTGGCGGCGCGGGCGCCGCGTGTTCGCGGCCCCGCCGGTCCCGACGATCAGGTACCGTTGCTTGCTCCTTCGTCGCCTACGCAACGGCACCTGATCGTCGGGACGGCCGCGAACCGCCGCTGCGCGGCGATCCCTCCTCGAGGTCGGGATGTGGTGGCGGGGAGTGCGGTTATGCGTGCTGAAGTGTGTCGGTGTGGTGGCCTACCCTCGATCGGGTGACCATTGCATCGTCGGCGGGGCCGGACCGGATGCTCTCCCGGATCGGTGGTTTGCTGCGCAAGGCCGAGGCCACCGACAACGAACACGAGGCCGAGGCCTTTCTCGCGGCAGCACAACGGCTCGCGACGAAGTCGTCGATCGATCTGGCGGTGGCGCGCTCGCATGTGGCGCGGCGCGAACGCAGGTCCACCCCGGTGCAGCGGATCATCCCGATCGGGGAGCCGGGGCGGAAGGGGTTGCGCACCTACGTGCAGTTGTTCGTCGCCATCGCCACGGCCAACGACGTGCGCTGCGATGTCGCGCGCACCTCCACGCAGGTCTACGCCTACGGTTTCGAAGCCGATATCGACGCCTGCGAGGCGCTGTACGCGAGTCTGCTGGTGCAGATGGTGCGGGCCTCGGATCACTACATCAAGTCGGGTGCGTATCGCGAGGCCACGGTGGTGAAGGTGGTCGCCGAGAAGCGGTTCGGCCGCACGGTCCGTCGCAGGGTGCAGGCCCCGGTCGCCGGTGTGACGGCGCGACTGAATTTCCAGATGGCGTTCGCGGCGCGGATCGGCGCGCGCCTGGCCGAGGTGAAGGCCGAGGTGGTCGCCGAGGAGTCGGCGGTCGAGTCGACCGGAACCGCACTCGCCCTGCGCGACAAGGAACTCGCCCTCACCGACTTCTACACGGCCACCTCGGAAGCGCGTGGCACCTGGCGAGGACCGCAGACCTCCACCGGCCACTCGGCCGCCGCCCGGCAAGCGGGCGACCGGGCGGGCCGCAACGCCCGCCTCGGCCCCGCCACCGAACTACCTGCCGCTCGCGGCAAGCTCACGGGACGATGAATCGCGACGATGTTTCCCGTCCGGCTCCGCGGCGCGACACGCAGCGGGCGCGGGTGTACGACGCCGAGCAGTTGGTGCGTGGTGTCTTCGATCGCGCCGAGGAATTCGGGCATCGCACTGTCGATATCTATGGTTCGCAGGTGACCTTGCCGGTCGAGCGGCGATTCGCATCGGTGGAATCGGTGCAGAGTTATGTCGACAAGGTGCTTACGCTGAATTGGGTTCGAGCCCGATGGGATCGGGCGGTGGTTTCCGTGCGGGTCCGTGCGCGGGCGGGCACGGCCGCGGCACATTACGAACGTGCCGCTGCCGTGCTCGCCGTCCCACTCCATACCGGCGCCACCGCATGGGCGTTGCGCGAACTGGTTGTTCTGCACGAACTCGCCCATCATTTGGCGCCGACCCCCGACGAAGTGTCGCACGGACCCGAATTCTGCACTCGCTATGCGGAATTGGCCGACGGCGTGATCGGTCCCGAGGCGGCTCTGCTGATCCGGGCGACATTCGCCGGTTGCGGAGTCCGCTTCGGGTGAGCCTCGATTACCGGCCCCCGGTGCTGCCCGGGGCGCTGCCGCGCCCGCCCTGTCCGCTTCCGCGCGGACCGGTCGAGGTGCAGGACTTGCTGTCCGTGCAGGGTGAACCGCTCGTCGAACCGCCACTCCCGCCACCGCCGAGCGATCCCCGAGCAGCGACGAAACTCGACTGCGCGGGGTCTGGTGTCGCTGCGGCGGCCACGCCGACCCCCATCACGCTGAACGCGGCGATCATCGCGGCGGCAATTGCTGTTCTCATTGTTTCCCCTTCGTTCTCGGCTACGAGTCGATCGTGCGGGAAGGGGTCTAATGAATTCTCAACGGCCGCTTGTAGATAAGGCTCGAGGCCCCGGTGCAGGCGCACCGGGACCTCGATTGGACGGGTGTTGCCGATCAGTCCTCGGTGACCTGGACGTCGACGTCGATATTGCCGCGGGTCGCGTTGGAGTACGGGCACACCTGGTGTGCCTGGTCGGCCAGCTGCTGCGCTTCCTCGCGGGTGAGGTGGGGAAGGGTGACCTCGAGGGTGACGGCGAGCTGGAAGCCGCCCTTGTCGTTCGGGCCGATCGAAACCTGCGCACCCACAGCGGAATCGGCGATATTCGCCCCTGCCTTCTTACCGACCAGGCGCAGCGCGGAGTGGAAGCACGCGGCGTAGCCGGCCGCGAACAGCTGCTCGGGGTTGGTGCCCGCGCCGTCACCGCCCATTTCCTTCGGCGGGGCGAGCACCACGTCGAGCTTGCCGTCGGTGGTGCGGGCGGAGCCGGTGCGGCCTTCGCCGGTGGCAAGGGCTTCGGCGGTGTAGAGAACCTGCATGGGGAGTCTCATTTCTCGATGAGGGAATCGGTCAGTTTGCGGAGCAGAGTGCGAAGGGCCGCGGCTTCGTCGCCGGTCAGACCCGCGGCTTGCGCCATTTCCGTGGGGATGGCGCAAGCTCGGGCGCGCATGGCCCGCCCGTGATCGGTGAGCACGATGTCGACGCGGCGTTCGTCGTCGGCCGCGCGCCTGCGTTGCACGAACCCGGTTGCTTCCAGCCGCTTGAGCAGCGGAGACAGAGTGCCGGAGTCCAGATCGAGCGCCCTGCCGAGCTCGCCGACGCTGCGGCCGTCGCGTTCCCACAGTGCCAGCATCACCAGGTACTGCGGGTAGGTGAGCCCTAGTTGTTCCAGTTTCGGACGGTAGACCGCCGTCATCGCTCGCGAGGCCGCGTAGAGCGGGAAGCACAGCTGCTCGTCGAGGGTGAGTCCGTCGGTCATGAGAAAACCGTAGCGCACAATTAAGTTGTGTGCAACCAAATTGGGCCGATGGCTACCCTCGGTGGCCGAGGCGGCTAGGAGTGGCGCCTACGGACCGGAGTCGGCAGCTGAACCGTCCTCGAGCAATGCGCGTACCCGTTCATGCCGCCGCATCCACCACTGGGCCCGCTCGGCATCCGGATGCCGGTATCGATCCATCGCCGCGGGATCGGGTTCCGGCGCACTGGTCGGCACCGCCAACCACCCGTCCACCGGTCGCAGCGAATCGGCAACGAGATCGCCCTCGAACAGCGCGAGAGTGCCGAGCCCACAGGCGAATTCGAGCTCCGGCAGCGTCCCGGCCAGAGCGATCTGGGCTGCCAGCCCCACACTCGTCTCCAGTGCCGACGACACCACCGTCGGCAGCCCGGCGGCCTCGGCAACCGCGAGCGCCCGCCGCACCCCACCCAGCGGCGTGCATTTGAGCACCGCAACATCCGCCGCGCCTGCCACCGCAACGCGCAACGGGTCCTCCGCCCGCCGGATCGACTCGTCGGCCGCGATCGGCACCGAGACCCGCGCCCGCACCTCAGCGAGTTCCTCGATGCTCCGGCACGGTTGCTCGACGTACTCCAATCCGCCTGCCGCCGAATCAAGTTCCCGAATTCGCCGCACCGCTGTCTCGACATCCCACGCCGCATTGGCGTCGACCCGGACGGCGCCGGAATCCCCGAGCGCCGCCCGCACCGCCGCCACCCGCGCCAGATCTTCGGCCGACGAATCAGGATGATCGGCGACCTTCACCTTCGCTGTCGCACAACCGGATTCACGGACGATTCGCGCCGCACGCTCGGGATCTACGGCAGGCACAATGCAGTTCACCGGCACCCGCTCCCGCATCGGCGCAGGCCACCCGATCGTCGCCTGCTCGACAGCGGTAGCCAACCACCCCGCCGCCTCCCGATCGTCGTACTCGGGAAACGCGCAGAACTCTCCCCACCCGTTCTCCCCGCGAATCAGCATCCCCTCGCGCACGGTGATCCCCCGAAACCGCGTACGCAGCGGAATCGCGTAAACAAAGGTCTCGAAGTCCACGCCATCACCCTAAGCGTTGCGCAGTGTCGGAGAGGGTGACCTGCTCTGCCTACTTGTACGCCGGACCGTAGAAGTCAGGTCGCAGACCAGACCGCGGAAACGGGCGCGGTCGGGTACGGCGCACCGGTGACGGGTCTCGGCCGTAGCCGAGGACGACCGTCGGCGGCGGCATCCGAGTGGACGCCGCCGGCGACCGCATTCACAACCTTTCGATGATGGTCGCGTTGGCGAGCCCGCCCGCTTCGCACATGGTCTGCAAGCCATAACGCGCGCCACGCTGGTGCAGGGCGTGTACCAGGGTGGTCATCAGACGTGCCCCGGAGGCACCGAGCGGGTGACCGAGGGCGATGGCACCGCCGTTGACGTTCACCTTGCTGAGGTCGGCGCCGGTTTCCTGCGCCCAGGCCAGGACGACGGGCGAGAACGCCTCGTTGATCTCGATCAGGTCGATGTCGGACAGGTCGAGGCCCGCCCGGCGCAGCACCTTCTCGGTCGCGGGGATCACCGCGGTGAGCATGAGCAACGGGTCGTCACCCGCGACGGCGAAGCTGTGCAGCCGGGCCAGTGGGCGCAGGCCGAGCTGCTCGGCCCGCTCGCCCGACATGATGAGCACGGCCGAGCTGCCGTCGCTGACCTGGCTGGCGGAGGCGGCGGTGATCTCCCAGCCGATCTGCGGGAAGCGCGCCGCCATGGCCGGGTCGTAGTAGGCGGGCTTCAGCTTCGCCAGCGTCTCCAGTGTGGAGCCGATGCGAATGCCCTCGTCGGCGGTCAACCCGTTCAGCGGGGCGAGTTCGTCGGCGAAGAGTCCATCTTTCGTTGCGCGGGCGGCCTTTTCGTGGCTGTTCAGCGCGAACTCGTCGAGCTGGGTGCGGCTCAGCCCCCACTTGGCGGCGATGAGCTCGGCGCTGATGCCCTGCGGGACCAGGTCCTCCGGATACCGTTCCGCGAAGGCGACCCCGGACAGATCGGCGGCCCCGACCGCACTGGCGCCCATCGGGACTCGCCCCATGGACTCGACGCCTGCCGCGACGACGATGTCGTACGCGCCCGCGATGACGCCTTGGGCGGCGAAGTGGATGGCCTGCTGGCTGCTTCCGCACTGCCGGTCGACGGTGGTCGCCGGCACCGACTCGGGGTACCCCGCGGCCAGTGCGGCCCGCCGGGTCATATTCACGCCCTGCTCGCCGACCTGGGTGACGATGCCGCCGATCACGTCGTCGACCAGCGCCGGGTCGATGCCGCTGCGCTCGATCACCGCGCGCAGGCTGTGCGCGAGCAGGTCGACGGGATGGACGTCGTGGAGTGCGCCGTCGGGTTTGCCCCGGCCGATGGGGGTGCGTACCGCTTCGACGATGACCGCGTCTCGCATGGGAGCCCTCTTCCCTCTGGCTATATCAGACAATAGCCAGATTAGACGCTAACTATCATTTGCTCAAGTCAGGGAGGCGTATGATGTCGGCTATGGCAGCGGTGATGGAAGGACCCTTGGCCGATCTGAGCAGGTGGGAGACCGAAGGCTGTTCGATCGCCAGAGCCATGGAGCTCATCGGCACCCGCTCGGCCGTTCTCATCCTGCGTGAGGCCTACTACGGCACCACCCGCTTCGACGGCTTCGCCCGCCGCGTCGGCATCACCGACGCGGCGGCGGCGAGCCAGCTCCGCAAACTCACCGCGGCGGGCATCCTGGAAAAGCGCCCCTACCAGGAAGAAGGCAAGCGCACCCGGCACGAGTACGTCCTCACCCAGATGGGCAGGGACCTACTCCCGGCGGTCGTGGCGCTGTGGCAGTGGGGCGACACCTATCTCCAGCCGGGCCCGGCGCCGCTACTGCGCGTCGATACCGAAACCGGCGAACCGGTCCGGGCGCGGCTCACCACACCCACCGGCGCACCGGTCGAACTCGAACAGCTCACCGTTCGCGTCAACCCGGACTACCTGCGTGCCCGCAAGAAGGCGGGCCGCCGACCGGAGGGCACCGGTGCCTGATCGGTACGACGACGGAAGCCGACCGCACCGATGATGCGGTCGGCATGTCAGGCCGATCAGCGCAGCCGCTGACCGTTCTCCGTGCTGAAGAAGTAGAGGTTCGCCGGATCGGTGGACAGCGACAGGCGCTCGCCCTTGGCCGGTGGGTTGCGCCAATCCACCCGCGCCACAAGGGTTTCCCCGGACGTGCCGCTCGCACCGGTGGAGAGTGCTCGGCCGTAGACGTAGGCGTCGGAACCCAGTTCCTCCACCACGTCCACCTCCATCTGCATCCCCTGACCGTCGACCTCGAGATGCTCGGGGCGGATGCCGAGCACGACCGAACCCTCACCCGCGTCGGCCACCGCGCGCGGCACCGGCACGGGGTAGCCACCGATGGTGACGGTGCCGTCGGTGACTGGCAGGGTGAACAGATTCATCGCGGGCGAGCCCATGAACCCGGCCACGAAAACATTCGCAGGGTCCCGGTACAGGTCACGCGGCGACGCGCACTGCTGCAGCAGGCCGTCCTTGAGCACGGCGACGCGGTCGCCCATGGTCATGGCCTCGACCTGGTCGTGGGTGACGTACACCGTCGTCGTCCCGAGCCGCCGCTGCAGCTGGGCGATCTGGGTGCGGGTCTGCACGCGCAGCTTGGCATCGAGGTTCGACAGCGGCTCGTCCATCAGGAACACCTGCGGCTGCCGCACGATCGCGCGCCCCATCGCCACGCGCTGGCGCTGACCACCCGAGAGTGCCTTGGGCTTGCGGTCCAGGTATTCGGTGAGGTCGAGCAATTCGGCTGCCGCGCGCACCCTTTCGTCGCGCTCGGTCTTGGACACCTTGGCCAGCTTCAGCGCGAAACCCATGTTCTCCGCGACCGACATGTGCGGGTAGAGCGCGTAGTTCTGGAACACCATCGCGATGTCGCGATCCTTGGGTTCGGCGTGGGTCACATCGTTGTCGCCGATGAGGATGCGCCCGCCGTTGACCTCCTCGAGGCCGGCGAGCATGCGCAGCGAGGTCGACTTGCCACAGCCGGAGGGGCCGACGAGGACGAGGAATTCGCCGTCGGCGATTTCGAGGTCGAGGGCGTCGACGGCGGGTTTGCCCGCACCGGGGTAGAGCCGGGTGGCGCCTTCGAAGGTCACGGTAGCCATGCGTAGATCATTCTTCCCATCCCGGCAGGAACGTGCCGGACGATCCGAGAACAGGGTCGGCTCGGATCGTAGCGGCCCGGCGCTCCGGACGTGCTGCGGTAGCCTCGGTCCCGGAGCCCACCGAGTACCGAGGAGCGCGGTATGAGTCGTCCAGTTCGTATCGGAGTCCAGCTTCAGCCCCAGCACGCACCGGATTACGGGCTGATTCGTGATGCGGTGTTGCGGGCCGAGGACGCCGGGGTGGACATCGTCTTCAACTGGGACCATTTCTATCCGCTCACCGGTGATCCGGCGGGCGCGCATTTCGAATGCTGGACCATGCTCGGCGCGTGGGCCGAGCAGACCGAGCGGGTCGAGTTCGGTGCGCTGGTCACCGGCGGCGGCTATCGCAATCCCGATCTGCTCGCCGATATGGCGCGCACGGTCGACCGGATCAGCGGCGGCCGGTTGATTCTCGGCATCGGTGCGGGCTGGTTCCAGCGCGACTACACCGAGTACGGGTACGAATTCGGTACGGCCGGTAGCAGGCTGAACCTGTTGAAGGACAACATGTCCCGGCTCACCGCCCGCCTGCGCGTGCTCAGCCCGCCGCCGGTGCGTGACATCCCGATCCTCATCGGTGGCGGCGGCGAGCGCAAAACGCTGCGCCTGGTCGCCGAGTACGCCGACATCTGGCATTCCTTCGTCGACGTGGAGACGCTGGCGCACAAGAACAAGATCCTGGCCGAGCACGCCGCCGCCGTCGGCACCGACGAGAGCCGGATCGAACGGTCGGTGCAGTGGCAGGGCCGGGCGCAGGCCGAACAGTTGCGCGCGGCGGGTGTGAGCCTGTTCACCATCGGCGTCTCCGGTCCCGACTACGACCTCGCCGAGGTGCGCCGCGCGATCGAGTGGCGCGACGAAGTGAACCCGGAATTACTGGAAGGCCTCGCATAAAATCTTTGACCTGCCCGGATGCACCACACCAGGCGCGGGTGGCGAGTGGGGACACGGGCGGGCATTAGGGTCTATCGGCATGGCAGGTGTGCGTGCTGTGCGAACCCGGGCGCGGATTGCCGCGCTGTTGCTCCTCGTCGGCGTGGCCGCGACCGGATGCGGTGGCTCCGGTGGCGAGACGTCGACGGGTGACCTGTGCTCGCCTCCGGGCCAGAGCGCGGCGGCCGCGGCGCCGACCAATCTCGCCTCCTCCGAGACTGCGGGCACCGACCGCTACACGACCCCGACCACGGTGCCGCTCGAGTCGATCGACACCAGCAAGCTCGGCCTGCTCAGCCCGGGCAAGCTCAGCGTCGGCACCCTCTCGGACGCGCCGCCGAGCATCTGTGTGAACGGCCAGGGCACCTTCACCGGTTTCGACAACGAACTGCTGCGTGAGATCGGCGCGAAACTCGGCCTGCAGGTGGAGTTCTCGGGCACCGAGTTCGCCGGGCTGCTCGCCCAGGTGGCGGGCAAGCGCTTCGATGTCGGTTCGTCCAACATCACCACCACCGATGCCAGGCGCGAACTCGTCGGCTTCACCAACGGCTACGACTTCGGCTATTTCTCGCTGGTGGTTCCGCAGGGTTCGGCGGTCAAGGGCTTCGGTGATCTGAACTCGGGTTCGCGGATCGCCGTGGTGCAGGGCACCGTGCAGGACGAGTTCGTGGTGAACCAGCTGCGCCTGGACCCGGTGAAGTTCCCCGACTACAACACCGCGTACGCGAATCTGAAGTCCGGCCAGGTCGACGCCTGGGTCGCCCCGTCGGCGCAGGCCGAGGGCGCGATCAAACCCGGCGACGGAATCGTGGTGTCGGAGAACACCTTCAGCCTCGACAACTTCGTCGGCTACGCGGTGGCCAAGAACAACCAGCCGCTCATCGACGCCCTCAACGCGGGCTTGGACGCGGTGATCGCCGACGGCACCTACGCGCGCCTCTACGCCGACTGGGTGCCGCGCGAGCTGCCACCGGGCTGGAAGCCGGGCTCCAAAGCCGCACCGGCGCCGCAGCTTCCGGACTTCGCCGCCATCGCCGCGAGCAAAGACCCCGGCGAAGCCGAAGTGGCGCAACAGAAATCGACCCTCCAGCAGTTGAAGGACACCTTCTTCGACTGGTCGCTGTACACCAAGGCCTTCCCCGACCTCATCAAAACCGGTCTGCCGAATACGCTGATCCTGGCCGTGGTTTCGGGTGTCCTCGGCACGGTGCTCGGCATGCTGCTCGCGGTGATGGGAATCTCGCGCACCCGCTGGTTGCGCTGGCCCGCCCGCGTGTACACCGATATTTTCCGCGGCCTGCCCGCCGTGGTCATCATCCTGCTGATCGGGCTCGGTATCGGCCCGGTGGTTCGTAATGTCACCGGCGGCAACCCGTACTGGCTCGGCGCGGTGGCGTTGGCCTTGCTGGCGGCGGCTTACATCGGGGAGATCTTCCGGTCCGGTATCCAGTCGGTGGAGCCGGGTCAGCTCGAAGCGGCCCGCGCGATCGGGTTCGGGTACCGCCAGGCGATGACTCTCGTGGTGATCCCGCAGGGTGTGCGCCGGGTGCTGCCCGCGCTGATGAACCAGTTCATCGCCCTCATCAAGGACTCCTCACTCATCTACTTCCTCGGGTTGCTCGCTTCCCAGCGCGAGCTGTTCGCGGTCGGCCGCGACCTCAACGCCCAGACCGGCAACCTGTCCCCGCTGGTCGCGGCGGGTCTGATGTATCTGGTGCTGACCATCCCGCTCACCCACCTGGTGAACTACATCGACCGCCGGATGCGCACCGGAAAACCGGTTCCCCCGGTCGATCCGCTCGAACAGGCCGTCATCACGGAAGGCCGGGGCGCATGACCGCCACGCCCGCCCGCGCTTGCGAAGGAGTTACAGCTCGATGAGTGCATCCCTGACCGGTACCGGCCTGCATCTGACGCTGGGCAACAATCACATCCTGCGCGGCGTCGATATCCACGTCGACGCGGGCCGGACCACCACCGTCATCGGGCCGTCCGGTTCCGGCAAGTCGACCCTGCTGCGGGTGCTCAACCGCCTGCACGAACCCGATTCCGGCGACATCCTGCTCGACGGCGAATCGGTGCTGCGCGAGAACCCCGACCGGTTGCGTCAGCGCATCGGCATGGTGTTCCAGCAGTTCAACCTGTTCCCGCACAAAACGGTCGCCGACAATATCGCCCTCGGACCGCGCAAACTGCGCGGGCTCTCGACCGAGCAGGCACGGGCGCTCGCGGTGGAGCAGCTCGAGATCGTCGGCCTTGCCGACAAGGCCGACGCGCGACCAGGTTCGCTGTCGGGTGGGCAGCAGCAGCGCGTCGCCATCGCCCGCGCCCTAGCCATGAAACCGGAACTGATGTTCTTCGACGAGGCCACCTCCGCGCTCGACCCCGAGCTGGTGAAGGGCGTGCTCGCGCTCATGGCCGACCTCGCCGCCGGCGGCATGTCGATGATCGTGGTGACCCACGAGATGGGGTTCGCGCGCAGCGTCTCCGACAGCGTGGTGTTCATGGATCAGGGCCAGGTCGTGGAGACCGGCGCGCCCGGCGAACTGTTCGACGATGCCAAGACCCCGCGTCTGCGCCGCTTCCTCGATCAGGTCCTCTGACCAGCACGAAGGGCTCGCAGCAACGTATGCGCAACTGCTAATGTCGGGAGAGTTGCAAGCTCGATTCGACCCGGAGGAGAGCAGATGACCACCGCGCACGCCGAACATCCGCAGCACACCCACGTCCACGGCCCCACCTGTGGGCACGTCGCCGTCCCCCACCAGGACCACGTCGACTACGTCCACGACGGGCACTTGCACCGCGAACACGAGGGCCACTTCGACGAGTGCGAACCCTCGTCACACGTCGCCTGCTCCAACCACGACCACGTCCACGGCCCCGGCTGCGGGCACGTCGCCGTCCCGCACAACGACCACGTCGACTACATCCACGACGGGCACCGCCACGCACCCCACGACGGGCACTACGACGACCACTGACCGCCCCGGCACGCCGGCCGCAGCCACTGCGGGTCTTCGAGGATGTCGCTGAAAGCGAGGGCGGCTGAACCGAGACATCGCCGTCGAGGCTGCCGTCGCGGCCGAGACCGGGGTTGCGGTCGGGATCGCCGGTTGAGCGATCGCGGTGGTTGTGCCGCCGACCAGGCAAGCTGGTCAATCGGTGACAGTGGCGAAGGCCGACCAGAGGAGCGGGGAGTTCTCGGGGGTCGGGGTGGTTTGCCACGCCGCGAGCTGGGTTCGTTGCCAGTTCAGGAGGGTCGATACCGGGGTGGGGGAGTCGTGGGCGGTGTCGACGGCGCGGATGGCGGCTTGCAGCGGGTAGCCGGTCGTCGCGGTGAGGGTGTGGAAGGCGTGATCGGTGGGCAGCGGCCAGCGGGTTGCGGTGACTAGTTCGGCGCCTGCCGACAGCGCTGCGGTTGTCAGGCCGAGGGCTTCGGTGAAGCGCTGGTCGCCACCGCTTTCGCAGGCGATGAGCGCTACCCGGCTCGGCATCGGCCACAGGTCGCGGCCGGGGACCGGGGCTGGGTCGAGGGTGTAGGTGCCGAGAAGCAGGTCCTTGGCCGACAGCGGGCGGTGAGAGCGGTTCGGCGCCGCGAAGCCACGAGTGTCCGTGGTGCACGCCAGGTGCAGTTGCGCGTGCTCGCTTTCCCCGGACTCCGGTGCGGGTGCGGTGACATGGCCGACGTAGATCAGGCGGCTCGCGCCCGCGCGGAGTGTGTCGGACAGCCAGTCGCGGTCCAGATCGGTGCGACGGAACAGTTCCACCGTATCGGCGACCGTCGGCACGACGCGGTCACCGTAGGTACTGAAATGTTGCGCCACAACGGAATCCGCACTCGGGCGGCCGAGCACCGACCCGAGCTCGGAGTCCGCGCGGAAACCGGGAACTCGCGGATCCAGCACCGCCACCACCGGCAGGTCCCGGGTCTCACTCCAGCGCCGCACCATTCGATCCGGTGCCCGAACCACCGACACCGGCGCCAGCAGGCTCACATCGGCGATATCGAGGAGCCGGATCGCCGGATCGGGCGCGATGATCTCCCACGGAACCTGGGCGAGCCGAGGCGACGGCTGAATCCGCAGATGCGGTCGAGTGCCCCGCTGCGACAGTTCGTACAGTTGCACCGCCAGCCCGTATGGGAGCAGTGCCCGCGACAATGCCTGCGCCAGTGCGTTTTCCGCCTCGGGATCGACCAGTGCGCCCTCGGTCATCACCCGGCTCAACTCGTCCGGGCGGCTGGGATCAGGCACAGCTGCGGCCAGCTGTCGCAACACCGCACGCACATCATCACGCGGCAGCATCGCCACCCCGCGCGCCGAAGTGTCGCCGACCCACCTCCAGGAAACGTAGACGTCGCCGGCATCGGCCATCCGGATCAGCGTGGTCGGCTGTTCAATGCTCACGGTCACTCACTCATTGCTCTCGGGGGTCGACAGCCGCAGACACGGACTCGTGGCGCGCACGCACTCGCCGGCTTGCCGATTGCCGGGCGCCGGCTGGTTGCTTGCGGGGGAGCGGGCGCCGACTCGTTGCGCTCGGGAGTGCGGCGGTCACAGGGCGATCACCCGTTCGTCGCGGATCAGCCGGCCGTACCGCTGCTCGGCGTGGGAAATGTAGTCGGACAGGAGGAGTCGACCGTTATCGGAAAGGCGGGGCGGTGGGGCGACGGGAATTCCTGCTGCTGCGGCTACGTCGGCGAGGGCGGTGCCGAGGTGAAGGGCTGGGGTCGCGTCGTCGGGTGGGGGCGGGTCGATCAGCTCGAATTCGAGAGTGGCCGAGGGCGGTTCGGCCAGGAGCCCGACATCGAGAGCTGTTCCCGCGCAACGGCTGTCGACCAGGTCTGCAACCAATTGCCCGTCCCCGGTACGGGCCGCGCACTGAAAGGCCAGGCGCATGGCGGGTTCGGCGACCGTGCGGTGCCAGTGTTCGCGCTGGTTCCCGTTGGGCAGGGTGTGGCGGACCGCATCGATGGCCAGCGCGGCAGGGACCGCGAGGGTGAGCGCGCGCGACAGTGTGGCCGGATCGGGCTGAGCGTCGGACTCGATCCTCCGGTGCAACAATTCGGCGTGCCAGTAATCGAGCTGCGCGCAGTGCATTCCGAGACCGTGTTCGGCGTAGACCTCGAACGACATCGCGAGCAGTTCCTCCGCGAGGGCGAGGTCGTCCTCGGCGGCGGCGACGGTGGCCAGCCGCAACCGCACATCGGCCGCGTCGAGCACTGCACCGGCCTTGTCGAAACAATCGAGCGCATGCCGATATCGGGCGCGCGCGGTGTCGAAGTCACCCCTGCCTTCGGCCAGGTAGCCGTAGGTTTTCGCGCCGATACCCGCGCGATGCTCCAGCTCGGCTCCCGCGAAGAATCCCTGGCTGGCCGCCAACGGCTCCTCGGCATCGCCGAAGCGGCCCGACCGCACGAACATGATGGCCAGGTTCTGCTGGGTTTCGGCCACGGCCGCGGCATCGCCCGCCGCCTCGAACGCGGCCAGCGCCTGCTGCGCGAAGTCGACGGCCAGTTCGCGGCGACCGATCTCGAACGACGCGGCCGCCAGATTCATCAGCGGATGACCGATCAGCTCGGGCGCCAGCCGGCGCGTCACCTCGAGCGACTCGGCGGCGAGCTCATTGGCCCGCGCCCACTGCTGACGGTGCAGCGCGACAGCCGTCAGCGAGAGCAGGCACGCCACCGGCAACAAGCCCTGGTCGGTGCCGTCGGCGAGCAGCAGCCGGGCCTCTTCCAGCGTCTCCTGGGCGGAATCGAGTTCACCCAGATGCTGGTATGCCTGCGACAGATTGACCAGTGCGGCCGGTCGTTGATGCGCCGCGTCGGCCGGCATCACGGCAAGCGCTGTCCGCATCAGACTCACCGACCGTCGATGCTCGCCCAGCTCGTCGGCCATGCTCGCCGCATTGATCAGCGCGGCGCTGCGCAATCGGGGCGGTGCGTCCTGCGCGGCGCGCTCGAAGATCTCTAGCGCCCCGAGCACGTCACCGCGCTGGTAGGCCGTGTAGCCCGCGGCGAGCCGGTCGTCGTCGTTGTCCGATGTTCTACCGGTCGCTGCCATCGCATCGGCTCCTTGTCGTTCGGGCGGTGCCTGCGCGCATCAGAAGTCCTCGTCGGACTCGGCCGCTGCGGATTCGGCGGTGAGCAGCGGGTCGGTGGTCCGGCCGGTTAGCCGTCTGCGGACGAAGTCGCGGATGCGCGCACGCTCAGCGGATTCGTCGTGGGTGCTCTCCGGTCCGACGCCGGGGACGAAAACCGAGAGAGTGGTGAAGGTTTCGACGCCCTCCGGTAGTTGGATCTCGGCCGACCAGCTGTCTGTCCGCAGCTTCAGCCCGATGGTGACGAAGAGCTCGGCTCCGATGTCGAAGCCGAGCCCGACGCGAGGGCGCAGGTGCTCGGGAACATTCGGTGGGCAGTCCGGTGCTGCAACAACCGTGACGCGCACCTTGGACCCACCGGAACTGCGTACAACGTTCCAGGACAACGTATTCCCGCCTGCGTCGAACAGCCCCGGCGGGCATCGCCGCCAATCCCAATCACCACTTCCACGTGCCATGACAAGGCCGTCGCCGGCCCGCGTCCCGCCTGCGGCAAGCGCGTAATCATCAGCGCGAGAGGTTGATTCATGCCCCGCTTCGGCCATCGGGCCGGTCGCGTCGTCACCCGACTGCGTCGACCGGGCGGGTGGAGCGGACTGTTGGGCGGGCGCGTCTCGCCGGTAGGTGAGGTCGGCAAGGTCCTCGCCCGTGCCGATCCCTATGAGCTCCGAGTCCGCGAGCACCATCTCGCACCTCTCGGAAAGCTCTCGAATTTCCTCGTCCAGAAGGTTTGGGTCGAGGGCCGGTATCCCGTCGACAGTCGATGCGGGCCACCATCGAGAGGCCCAGTGCGCGTAGGCCAGCCGCCACAAAGCCACCACCAGATCCGCGCGCGCTGGTTCGGTGGCGAGCTCGCCGTCGACACCGTCAGCCACCGCCAGCGCGACGCTCTCCCCATAGATCGCCCACAGCCAGTCCTGCGCGGCATCCGCATCGTCGAGCACAGCGGCAGGCATCTGCCGATCGTCGAGAACGCTCCAACTGAGATGTCCACCAACAACTTCGAGAACCATCGCGTCCAACGGTGCCGAGATATCGGTGATCAAGGGGCCGGGACCGACGGTCACCAACCCCTCGGAGCGGCTGAGCCGAATCATCAACTGGCCCTCGCCTCTTCGATATCGACAGTCGCGACGGTGAGCGCCTGCTTCACCCGCGTCCGATGATCGAGCATCACCGACCGCGCCACCCCATCGAGCAGATCCCACAGCTCGGCCGGATCGAACACCGCGAGCTCGCGTACGTCCCGGCCGTGCAACCGCACCCACAACCTGCGCAGATACGGGCGCCACGGTATCCGCAGCTCAGCGGCGACCACGTCCAGCGGCCCGCTCGCTATCTCACCGAGGTGCACCGAGTAGCGCCGCGCTTGCAGGACATATGCTTCCCGACGCCATCGCGCGTTCACCACCGCGTGCGCCCGCGACCCGCGTTCACCGCGAGCGTCGGACATCACGACCGGGTTCGGTGCTACCGACATCGCACCCAACGGTGAAAGTCCGAGCGCCAGTTCACAACCCGCTGACGCCGTCACCCGAAGAGATTCGTCGAGCAACCCCCACGGCGAACAGCTCCGGGTCACCTCGGTGCTCACCAAAGTCGGCAGGTCGGGCAGGTCGGTCCGGTCGATGCTGCCCTGCAGGACGGTGAAGACACGTTCGTAGATGCTCCGGTCGAACGGGAGCGCGAGGGTGGCGGTCGATGCGGTGGCGCCGACAACGGGGCGTGGTGGGCATTCGTGCAGGGTCAGTCCCAGGTCGTCGGCACCGTGCCTGGGATGCGGGCGCCACAGGGCGATTCCTCGGTGGGTGCCGACCTTGTCCTCGATCAGCTCGTCGAGCAGCGGACCGGCGTCGGCGGGGTCACCCTCGCGGGCCAGAGTGCTCGCGTCGAGTAGTTCGATCAGCGCGGAGGCGAGGTCGCGCGAACCGGAGTTCGCCAATGGGCGTGCACGCCAAGCAGACTCGATGAGCGATGTCAGTTCGGCGAGCCGGTTCGGTTCGGTCACCAGGTTTTTCAGCGCCGTCGTCGTGCGGCCGCCCGTTCCCTCGTGCACCTCGCGTAGCACCGCGACGGCACGCTCGCGGGCATCCGCTCCCGGTTCACCGTGCAGAGTCGCCAGTTCGAAGCACCGCTGGAAGTACAGATCCTGCGCGTTGCCCTCGGTGATCCGTAAGGCGCGCCGCGCCTGCTTGAGCACGGTGAACCAGCTCGCGCACGCCCGCAGCGCATCGGAACGCGCGAGTACCAGGGAGGTCAGCAAGGTGACGCCGTCGGCGTCGAGGACGCTGCCCGCGCACAGCGGATGCTGCACCGGCCGGATCACCAGCGGGTCGAGGATCAGTTTCACGGTGCGCCGCAACGGCGCACCCTGTGGTCCGCTCAAGGCGTCGACACCGTCGAGCCCGCGCCACACCTCGTCGAGCACCATGGCGCGGGGTCTTCGCATTCGACCAGGGTAACCGCAGGTCAGCCGACTGTCCGAGGGAAAACTTGGGATCGGTAGGCGGCGCGCGATTTCTACCTTTCTCGCAACGGGTTCACCGACCCGCTCACACCGAGAGAGAACGGAAACACCATGAACACCAAGCTGATCGCCACCCTTGCCGCCGCCTCCGCCGCGACCGCCCTGTTCGTCACCGGCTGCAGCGACACCGGCAGCTCCACCAGTACCCCGTCCAGCACCGCCGCCCCCGCGCCCGCCGCGGGCAAGTCCACCGCCAGCGTCGACGGCAAGGAACTGACCGCGAAGTTCGACACCACCTGCGCCAAGCAGGCCGGAACACTGGCACTCGCCCTCACCGACACGGCCAACGCCACCTACGGCAGCCTGTCGGTGAGCGCGACGCTGGAGGGTGAAACGGTGCAGGCCGTCGCCATCGCGGGCAGCCAGGGCGGGTCCAGCGGCATGCCGTACGCCGTGGGCTACGGCAACGGCCAGCCCGGCGGCTCGGCCACCCTCGCCAAGGACGGCAACACCTTCCGCGTCACCGGTGAGGGCGTCGGCGCCCCCGACATGACCAACCCCCTGGCGGGCCCGTCGACGGTGAAGTTCGACATCACCTTCGCCTGCTCCACCATCGTCGGCTGACCTGACCCCCTGATCGCGATCCGGTCGCATCCATCCCTAGGAGAATCATGAAATCCAAGCTGCGTGCGGCCGCGGTCGCCTTCGGAATCCTGGCCATCGGCTACTACCTCTACTACGGCCTCACCTACACCCCCGACGAATTCACCGGCACCATGCTCGGCTGGGTCGGCCCGCAGATGGCGTTGCCCATCATCGCGCTGACGATCGTGCCGATGGTCTTCGCCTTCACCGGCGACGGCATCTTCGAGGCCTTCACCGGTCACAACAGCTCGGAGTTCCGCAGCGGTGAGATCGGTATCGGCACCATCACCTCGTTCCGCCAGACCGGGGTGTCGGTCAACGACCAGCCGCAGGTGCGGATCGAATTCCGGGTCGAAGGCGCCGACGGCAAGACCTTCGACTCCCACGCGAAGATGATCGTGCCGCTCACCGAACTGGCACTGCTGCGACCCGGTGTGGTCCTGCCGGTGCGATACCTGCCCGGCCGCACCGACAAGGTGGAGGTCGACCGCTCCGGCGATGCAGGCGCCGCCCAGCGCGCCATGAACGAATCGCTCATCCGCAAGGGCATCACCACCCGGGACAAGCTCGACATCGCCGAACGCGGCATCGCCGCCCAGGCGGTGGTCCGCAGCCTGGATGTGCCCGGCCGGATCCGGGGCGGGTACACCGAGGTGGTGCTCGGACTGGTCGTCACCCGGCCCGACGGCAGCACCTTCCAGACCGGTGCCGAGAAGTACCTGCCGCCGACCGCGATCGGATCGGTGCAGGTGGGACGCATCATCGGCGTCCACTACCTGCCCGGTGACGAACAGGAGGTGGTGATCTCACTGCCCATCAATGCCTGACCAACCCTCCACTCGGCGCGTGCTGCCCACGCGCCGAGTTTTGGTCGTGCGTTCACCTTCACGTTCCCGACGGCTCGCCTGCGCTGCCTACCGTGCCGGAAACCGCACTAATCAGGAGTAACCGTGAGTCTGAAACCGCTCGCCCTTTTCGTCACCCACGACGGTCAGTCGTCACGCTCGGCCATCACCTGCGAATACAAGTGCGGCAACGCCTGCTTCCACGAGGTCCCCAACACCTCCGACGGCGAGTACTTCGGTGACATCGTCGCCCGGCTGAACCGTCGCGGACTCATCAAGGGCGGCGCCGCGGCAGTGCTCGCCGTCGGCGCCGCGAGCATGCTCGCCGCCTGTGGCGACGACAGCTCCGACACCGGTTCGGCCGGCTCGCCCGGCACCGGCACCGGCTTCACACCCGTCGCGCCGAACAAGGAAGACGCCGTCGTCGTCCCCGAGGGCTACGAGCAGTCGGTGCTGATCCGCTGGGGTGACGCGGTGATCGAGGGCGCGCCCGCCTTCGATTTCGAGAAGCAGACCCCGGCCGCCGCCGCTCAGCAGTTCGGCTACAACTGCGACTTCGCCGGCCTCCTGCCCATCGAGGGCGAGGCCGACAAGTACGTGCTGGTCGTGAGCCACGAGTACAGCACCGAGCCGATGATGTTCCGCGGCTACAACAAGGACGCGCCGACCCGCGAGCAGTTCGAGATCGCCCTCGCCTCGCACGGCCTGAGTGTTGTCGAGGTGCACGGGCAGGCCGGCTCGGGTCAGCTGAAGCCGGTGTTCGGCAAGTACAACCGTCGCATCACCGCGACAACCGAGTTCGAGGTGCGTGGTCCGGCCGCCGGGAGCGCGCTGCTGAAGACCAAGGCCGACCCGACCGGTACCAAGGTGCTCGGCACCCTGAACAACTGCTCCGGTGGGGTAACCCCGTGGGGCACCGTGCTTTCCGGTGAAGAGAACTTCAACCAGTACTTCGGCAACGCCGAGAAGGTGACCGACGCCGACGTCGCCAAGAAGCTCAAGCGTTACGGCATCGAGGGTGGCGCGTCGGAGCGTCGCTGGGAGAACTTCGATCCTCGCTTCGACCTCACCCAGGAACTCAACGAGGTCAACCGCTTCGGTTACGTCGTCGAGGTGAACCCGTGGGATGCGTCCTCGGCGCCGGTGAAGCACACCGCGCTGGGCCGCTTCAAGCACGAGGCCGCGACCATCCACGTCACCGCCGACGGCAGCGTCGTCGCCTACAGCGGTGACGACGAGCGCTTCGACTACATGTACAAGTTCGTCTCGGCCAAGAAGGTGCAGCCGGGCGTCGGTGCGTCGAGCATGCGCCACAACATGACCATCCTCGACGAGGGCACCCTCTACGTCGCCAAGCTCACCGGCGACCACGCCGCCGAGATCGACGGTTCCGGCAAGGTCCCCACCGGCGGATTCACCGGTAAGGGCGAGTGGATCCGCCTGCTCGAGACCGGCGCCGACGGCAAGGGCAAGTCGTTCGTCGACGGCATGTCGGCCGAAGAGGTCGCCGTGTTCACCCGCCTGGCCGGTGACAAGGTCGGCGCGACCAAGATGGATCGCCCCGAGGACTTCGAGACCAACCCGAAGACCGGCAAGGTGTACGTGGCGCTGACCAACAACACCAAGCGCGGCGAGGAAGGCAAGCCGGGTCCCGACGAGGCCAACCCGCGCAAGCTGAACAAGAACGGTCAGGTCCTCGAGCTCACCGACAACCACACCGGCACCGAGTTCACTTGGACCCTGCTGCTGGTCTGCGGTGACCCCGCCGCCGCCGACACCTACTTCAGCGGTTTCGACAAGTCCAAGGTCAGCCCCATCTCCTGCCCCGACAACCTGGCCTTCGACCCCTACGGCAACCTGTGGATCTCCACCGACGGCAATGCACTGAAGTCCAACGACGGCCTGTTCGCCGTGGTCCTCGACGGCCCCGACCGCGGTGAGACCAAACAGTTCCTCACCGTCCCCCGCGGCGGCGAGACCTGCGGTCCGATCATCACCGAGAAGCAGGTCATCGTCTCCGTCCAGCACCCCGGCGAGTCCGACGACGCCACGGTCGACAAGCCCCTGTCGAACTGGCCCGACGGCGGCACCACCCAACCCCGCCCGTCGGTCGCGGTGATCTGGAAGAAGAACGGCGGTCGCATCGGCGTCTAACCCGCGCCGACACCCGATCTGCTGACGAAGCCGCTACCCGACTGGGCGGGTAGCGGCTTTGTCATGTCCTCGCCGCCGGATCAGGACTCGTCGGTGGGTGGACGTATGTTGGGGCGCACGGCGGCGATGGGAGTGGTGTGAAGGTGGGTAGGCGGGTGCGGTTCGAGCCAGGGGTGGCGGTGCTGGGGGAGTTGCGGGCCGCGGTTTCGCCTGATGACGATCCGGTCGGGGAAGGTGAGGTTTCCGGGGTCGAGTATCGGGATGTCGATTTCGCCGATGCGCAGGTGTACGGGTTCGGTGCCGAGGGGTGCCGGTTCGTGAGTGTGCGGTTCCCGACCTTGTTGCGGCAGGCCACTATCGCGGAATCGGAATTGCAGGTGTGCGATCTGGCGAATGTGCAGGCCGATGATTCCTCGATGTTCGAGAGTGTGGTCGGCAACGGCCGGATCACCGGGTTGTCGTGGACCGCAGGGGTTCTGCGTGACGTGCTCGTGGAGTCGACGCGGGCCGACATGGCCTCGTTCGCCGAATCCCGTTTGAGCAAGGTCGTTTTCCGGGATTGCGATCTGCGCCAGGCCGACTTCCAGCGCACCGACTTCCGCAATGTGCGCTTCGAACGCTGCAATCTCGCGGGTGCGCGGTTCACCGGAGCCCGCATCCAGCAGGATCTTCGTTTCGAAGAGTGCGATCTCACCGGCATCTACGGGGTCACCGCGTTGCGTGGCGCGACGATTCAGGGTGGCGACCTCGAAACGCTGGCCGCCACGCTGGCCCGCGAGCTCGGCATCACGGTGGAGCTCGGGAGCTAGCCCAGCCAGTCGAGGACCGAGGCGGCCGTCCAGGACTGTTGCATGCTGCCCAGCGGGGCGCCGGTGAAGGGTTCGTAGTACTCGGCGAAGGAGCCGTCGGCGGCTTGGCGCAGACCCTCGGCGCGCAGAAGGTAGGAGCGTTCGGCCCAACCTCGGCGGGCGAAGGCCCACGAGAACAGCCAGCTCATGACCGGCCAGACGGGGCCGCGCCAGTATTCCCGGGGCCGGAAGTCCTTGGCGACAGGGGAAGTCGAGGGCGGGAGGGCGTAGCGCAGGTCGGGGTGGCCGCAGAAGCGTGGGCCCTCGAAGGTGTTGAGCAGGGCGCGTTCGGCGGGGCGGGACAGGCCGCCCGAGATCAGCGGCGCGAACATGGCCAGCGTCTCGGTACTGATCCACCGGCCCAACCGCACGTCGTAATCCTTTGCGGCACCGGTCCGTTCATCGGCCGTGGCCGCCACACCCTTGCGGAAGCGCGCCGCCCAGCCGTGCAGTTCCCGCACGTCGGCATGCGGCTGCTTGTACTCCTCGCCGATATCGGCGAGCACCTCGCAGGCCAGCGCGAAGATCGCGGAGACGAACACGTCCTCCACGGCGAAACTCATCACCGAGGTGAGCTGGAAGTCGTCGTAGTTGGCGCGCCGCATCTGTTCGACCAGCCACAGGTACCGGTCGTACTCACGATCGCTCGGACGTTGGGTCGGGTCGGAGATGACGACGGTGTCGGCCCGGCGATACGGCGGAAGGTCCACGCCGGGAACGACATTGGCGTAGGCGCGGTCCCAGCGCGGCGAGTTGTCCATGCCGGATTCCCACCCGTGGTACAGCGTGATCCGGCCGTTCTCCTTGGGGTCGCGCGCATGGGCGAGCCACCGGTGCCAGCGCACCAGATCCGGCCACCGCCGATTCAGGAACTCCTGCGCCACCGCCCGCGTGGAACGCCCGTGCCTGCGCGAATGGTCGAGAATGCGCTGCACGGCGATGGCATGCACCGGCGGCTGGGTGATGCCGGAGGTGTCGGGCCCCTCGGGGGCGTTGGCGGCCAGCCTGCGGCACTCCCAACGCGCGGGCCCGGGGAAATACCCGTCGACACCGTTGGCGAACACGATGTGCGGGATCATCCCGTTCTTCCACTGCGCCGACAGCAGCGTGTCGAGTTCGACGACCGCCCGCTCCACGCTCAACGGCGCGAGCCCGACCGCGACGAAGGCCGCGTCCCAGCTCCACATGTGCGGATACAGGCGCGGCGCGGCACTGGTCATGGTGCCCAGGTCGTTGCCGCGCAGAAGGTAGGCGGCGCGTGCCGCGAGCTGCGTGGGGGTGAAACCCGGGTCGGTCATCTCCCTATTCTGCGGCGGAGCAGCACCGATGGCATCCCGACATGACTGTGACGATCAGTACCCGGTCTCGCGGGTGACATTCTGCGACGCCGTGCCGACCGAACTGAGCATGGTGGTGATGCACAACCCGAGCACCAGGTTGATGACCGCGGTCGCGATCTTGGCCTCGATATCGGCGACGAAGGTGAACGGCAGGATCACCGCCACGGCCGTGAGCAACAGGCAGATCCAGGTGAAGAACGTCATCGGACTCGGCATCGCCAGCAGCAGCACCATCAGCAGCGCGGTGGCCAGCAGGGCGGCACCGGCGGCGGCGACGGCATACGACGTGGTGGAGACGGTGCCGTAGGCGCCGGCACCCTCCGGGGAAAGGATCGCGATGCCGAGCACACCGCGCACGAGCATGATCGCGACGACCGCGAGCAGCGCGGCGACGACGGCCGTCCCGATGCCGCCCGCCCACAGCTTGCCCACATTGACCTTGGGCTCCTGGGGTTCGCCCGGCTGCGGGGCGTACTGGCCCTGGCCGTAGTGCGGCTGGCCCTGCTGCTGCGGATACTGCGGGTCCGAGGGTCCGTAGTTGTACCGGGGATCGGTCATAGTGCGACGGTACTAGTGCACGCCGACATCCGCCCGAGGAACGCACAGGTGTCGGCGTCGACGCGCCGGATTAGCGTGGGGCCTATGACGGTGACAAGTACTCCCGCCCCGATTGCCCTCATCACCGGCGCTAGCCGCGGCCTCGGCGCCGCCATCGCCCGCGAGCTCGCCCCCACCTATGATCTGCTGCTCGGCGCCCGCTCCGCCGACGCGCTCACGCCGATCCTGGACGAGCTGCCAGGCGCGACCGGTTGGCCGGTACCGCTCACCGACTATCCGACTGTCGCCGAGGCCGCCGCGCGCATCGAGCGGCTCGACGTGCTCGTGCACAACGCGGGCATCGCCGACCTCGGCACCGTCGCCGAATCCTCGCTCGACCAGTGGCGAAACACCCTCGAGGTGAATCTGATCGCCGTCGCCGAACTCACCAGGCTGCTGCTTCCCGCGCTGCGCGCCGCGAACGGGCATGTGGTGCTGATCAATTCGGGTGCGGGCCTGCGGGCCAACGCGGGGTGGGGTTCGTACGCGGCGAGCAAGTTCGGGTTGCGGGCCTTCGCGGACGCGTTGCGTCTGGAGGAGCCGCAGTTGCGCGTCACCTCGGTATTTCCCGGGCGCATCGATACGGATATGCAGCAGGCGATCGTGGCCGATGAAGGGCGTGAGTACCGTCCGGAGGAATTCCTGACCGCCGAGACGGTGGCGCGAGCGGTACGAAACGCCGTCGACACTCCGCGCGACGCGCATCCGACGGAGATCGTTCTTCGCCCGCGCTGAAACATTGGCGGCTGGCGCCGCGGTTCTCGGCGCTCGACTCCGCCTCTCCCTCCCTCCGGGCACTCCTTCGTCGCGCCCTCCGGTCAGTCCAGAGGCGGAGGCGCGCCGAGATCAGGACAGGCCTGCTGAGCATGGGTGTTCGTCCAAATGTGCTCCCTGGTTCTTCTGCTCGAGGGAATCTCGGGTTACGGTCCGCTGAGCGGTGCCGATGTGGTCTCGAGGAGGAGTGGATGGACAGACGTCGAATGCTGACCTTGCTCGCCGCGGGGACGGTCGGGGCACTGGCCGGTTGTGCCAGCGCGGGTGGTGAGACCGCGCCCGTCGGGGAGGCGGTCGTGCCGGTCCCACCGCCGCCCGCACCGACGCCGAAGCAACCGGTGCTGCCTCCGCCGCCGAGCGGTCCGAAGTCGATCATCGGCGCCGAGACCATCACCGCCCTGCCAGGCCAGGGCACCAGCATGGCCCTCACCGTCGACGACGGCGCGAGCCCGGAGGTGGTCGGCGCCTACATCAAGTGGGCCGAAGACACCGGCGCCCGCTTCACCTTCTTCGTCACCGGTTCGTTCGAGGCCTGGACCATCCACCGCGATGCCCTGCGCCCGCTGGTCGACTCCGGTCAGATCCAGCTCGGCAACCACACCTGGAGCCACGAGGCACTCACCAAGATCGGCGCCGACGGGGTCGTCGACCAGCTGAGTCGTACGAAAACCTTCCTGCACAACAACTTCGGTGTCGACGGCACCCCGTACTACCGTCCGCCCTTCGGCTATCACAACGCCACGGTCGACAAGATCGCCGCCGACCTCGGCTACACCGTGCCGACCATGTGGTACGGCTCCCTGTCCGACTCGGGTCTCATCACCGAGGAGTACCTGATGGAGTGCGCCCGAAAGTACTTCGCCGCGCAGACCATCATCATCGGCCACGCCAACTTCCCGCCGGTCACCCACTGCTACGGGCAACTCGTCGACATCATCCGCGAGCGCAACCTGTCGCTGGTCACGCTGAACGACGTTCTCGAGGTCCGAGCCTGACGAAAATGGGCCGGCGAGAACAGAACTCGCCGGCCCATCGGTAGCTCATCGGCTACGGCACGATGTTCACCATCTTGCCGGGCACCACGATCACCTTGCGCGGGGCCGCGCCCTCGAGCAGTGCCACGACCTTCTCGTCGGCCAGCGCGGCTGCCTCGATCGCGGCCGGGTCGGCGTCGGCGGGCACCTGGATCCGGCTGCGCACCTTGCCCTTCACCTGAATCGGGTACTCCACCGAATCCGCCACGAGCAGCGCCGGATCGGCGGTGGGGAACGGACCATGGGCCAGGGAAGCGTTGTGGCCCAGCCGTTCCCACAGTTCCTCGGCGATGTGAGGCGCCAGCGGAGCGAGCATAAGGACCAGGGGTTCCACGGCCGCGCGCGGTGCGCCGTCGGGGTAGTTCTTGGTCAGGTGGTTGGTCAGCTCGATCAGCTTCGCGCCCGCCGTGTTGTCGCGCAGGGCGGCCAGATCCTCGTCTACACCGGCGATGGTGCGGTGCACCAGGCGCAGCGTCTCGTCGGACGGTGCGGCGTCGGTGGCCTTCACCGCGCCGGTCTCCTCGTCGACCACCAGTCGCCACACCCGCTGCAGGAACCGGTGCGCACCGACGACGTCCTTGGTCGCCCACGGCCGCGAGGTGTCCAGCGGACCCATCGACATCTCGTAGAACCGGAAGGTGTCGGCGCCGTACAGGTCGCACATCTCGTCGGGGGAGATGGCGTTCTTCAGCGACTTGCCGATCTTGCCGTATTCCTGGGAAACCTCGATCTCGACACCGTCGGCACCGGTCCAGAAGAACTTCGAGTCCCGCTCCACCACCTCGGCGGCGGGCACGTACGCACCGCGCTCGTCGGTGTAGGCGTAACCCTGCACATAACCCTGGTTGTAGAGGCGGCGGTAGGGCTCGCTGCTCGACACATCACCCAGGTCGAACAGCACCTTCTGCCAGAACCGCGCGTAGAGCAGGTGCAGCACCGCGTGCTCGACACCGCCGACGTACAGGTCGACACCACCCGGGTCGTTCGGGCCGTGCTTGTCGGTGCGCGGGCCGAGCCAGTACTTCTCGTTCTCCTCGGCGCAGAACGTCTCGGTATTGGTCGGGTCGGCGTAGCGCAGCTGGTACCAGGAGCTACCCGCCCAGTTGGGCATGACATTGGTGTCGCGGCGGTACTGCTTGGGGCCGTCACCCAGGTCGAGTTCCACGTTCACCCAGTCGGTGGCCTTGGCCAGCGGCGGGGACGGCTCGGAGTTCGCGTCGTCGGGATCGAAGGTGACCGGCGCGAAGTCCGCCATCTCCGGAAGTTCCACGGGCAGCATGGATTCCGGCAGGGCGTGCGCGACACCATCGGCGTCGTAGACGATGGGGAACGGCTCACCCCAGTACCGCTGCCGCGCGAACAGCCAGTCGCGCAGCTTGTACTGGATGGTTCCGGTGCCGTGGCCCTCGGCTTCGAGGTGGCCGATCATGGCGGCCTTCGCCTCGTCGACCGAAAGACCGTTCAGGAAGCCGGAATTCACCAGCTCGCCCTCACCCGACCAGGCCGCCTCGGTGATGTCGCCGCCGGAGATGACCTCCACGATCGGCAGGCCGAGGGTGGTGGCGAAGTCCCAGTCACGCTGGTCGTGGCCGGGCACCGCCATGATGGCGCCGGTGCCGTAGCCGCTCAGCACGTAGTCGGCGATGAAGATCGGCACCTGGCTGCCGTCGGCGGGGTTGGTGGCGTAGGAGCCGAGGAAGACGCCGGTCTTCTCCTTGTTCTCCTGCCGCTCCAGATCCGACTTGGCCGCGATCGACTTGCGGTATGCCGCAACGGCTTCGGCGGGGGTGGCGCTGTCGTTGGTCCAGCGGGCGTCGGTGTCGGCGGGCCAGGCGGCGGCGGTCAGCTTGTCGACCAGCTCGTGTTCCGGCGCGAGCACCACATAGGTGGCGCCGAACAGGGTGTCGGGCCGGGTGGTGAACACCTCGATCGTCTCGCCCTCGGGCGCGTCGAAACGCACCTGCGCACCGCGCGAACGCCCGATCCAGTTGCGCTGCATGGACTTCACGTTGTCGGGCCAGTCCAGCTCGTCCAGGTCGTCGACGAGGCGGTCGGCGTAAGCGGTGATCCGCATCATCCACTGCCACATGCGCTTACGGAACACGGGGAAGTTGCCGCGTTCGCTTCGCCCGTCGGCGGTGACCTCTTCGTTGGACAACACCGTGCCGAGGCCGGGGCACCAGTTGACGATCGAATCCGACTGGTAGACCAGGCGATACGAATCGAGCAGGGCCGCCCGCTCGGTGGCGCTCAGCGACGCCCAGTCGCCCTCGGCCACCGGACGCGCACCGCTGGCGAACTGCTCTTCGAGCTCGCCGATCGGCCGGGCACGACCGGCCTCCTGGTCGTACCAGGCGTTGTAGATGCGCAGGAAGATCCACTGCGTCCACCGGTAGTACTCGGGATCGGTGGTGGCGAAGGAGCGACGCGGGTCGTGGCCCAGGCCGAGCCGGTCCAGCTGACGCTGCATCGTCGCGATGTTCGACTCGGTGGTGACGCGCGGGTGCGCACCGGTCTGCACGGCGTACTGCTCGGCGGGCAGGCCGAAGGCGTCGTAGCCGAGCGCGTGCAGCACATTGCGCCCGCGCATGCGGTGGTAGCGGCCGAACACGTCGGTGGCGATGTAGCCGAGCGGGTGGCCCACGTGCAGACCCGCGCCCGACGGGAACGGGAACATGTCCTGGATGAACAGCTTGTCGTCGGGGGTGTCGCCCGCGAGCGGCCCGACCGGGTTGGGCGCGTTGAAGGTGCCGCGTTCGGCCCAGTTGCGCTGCCAGCGCTGTTCGATCCGCCCCGCCAGCTCGGCGTTGTACCGGTGCTGAGGTACGTCACTCTCGGTCGCACGAGTGTCCTGCACGGTCCCGCCTTCTTGTTCTCGCCGATCAGGGGTAAACATCGTCTAACAGGGTAGAACGTTGCGGCCAGTTCATTTCCGAAGGGCCGTGTAGCGGGGCGCGCTGTGCGGCGGGTCACCTCCGTGGGGAGCACCGGATCGGTACTCGACAAGGGTGCGCTAGCCTGCATGAATGGTCGTCGTCGCTCTCCTGCTGTTCGCGCTGGCCGCGGTCGCCATCGCGACCGGTGTGCTCGGACTGCTCGGCAAGTTGCCCCGCAATCGTTTCCTCGGTGTCACCACCGAGGCGGCCCTGCACAGCGACGACAATTTCCGCATCGCCAACCGCATCGCCGCCCCCACCTCCGTCGGCGCGGGCGCCCTGCTGTTCGCCGGCGGCCTCGTGGTCCTGGTCGCGGGCGGTTTCGCCGCCCTCGGCGTAGCCGCCGCCGTCGCCGTGATCGCGATCTTCACCCTCGGCGCAGGCGCGAACGCCGCCGCCCGTACCGTAGAACCCCTCATGCCCCCCGCCCCGGCCGGCGGCTGCGGCTCCTCCTGCGGCAGCTGCTCCCTACGCGACACCTGCGCCCCCGCCAACTGATTCCTGGTCCCGCCGCCGCCCTTCCGGTACAACGGAAGTAGGTACTTACCGGGGGGTTCATGATGATTTTCGGAGTGGTGGTTCTCGTAGCGTTCGGTGGCGTGGTCGCCGTCAGCTTCATTCCTTGGCTCGGCATCGCCTTGTTCGTGCTCGCGGGGGTGCTGTTCGTCGTCGGCATCGTGCAGAGCAGGCGTGAGCGGGTCCTGTTGACGAAGCCGCAGGCTCGTCGTGCCGGCGCGGCGGGTGCCACTGGTGGCGGTTGGTCGGCGGCGGGATTCTTCGACTGGGGCGGTGGCGGAGGTGGTCACTCCGGAGATGGCGGTGGCGGTGGTGGCGGCTGCGGCGGGGGTGGTGGCTGCGGAGGCGGCAGCTGACCAGGTGGCGCTGCTAGTTCGCGGTAAGTGAATCGCAAGGTGGCGCACCTAGATTCGGGATCGAGAGGCAGATCCCGAATCAGGAGGAGCCATGAGTTTTGTCGATCTCGTCGGCACGGTTCTCAGTGTTGGCGTCGCTGTACTGGTTGTGGCGATGGTGGTGTTCGTTCCGCTGGCCATTCTCGCCGCGATCCTGCAGGCGGCACTCGGTTCGGGATCTCGGCAGTCTCCGCAGTACCGGCCGGGCCCGCGTCAGCGCCGGAACCGGAACGACCGCTGGTCCAGTGGTAGCGACTGGACCTACAACGGCGGCTATTCGAGCGGCGGCTATTCGGGTGGCTCGTCCGGCGGCTGGTCGGACGGTGGTTCGTCGAGCAGCAGCTGTGACTCCGGTTCGAGTTCGTCCAGCAGCTGTGGCGGGGGCGGCGGCAGCAGTTGCGGTGGAGGCGGCGGCTGCTGATGTCAGCCGTTGGGTGGGGGAGGCACCTGGCGCGACAGCGGCGCACCCGCCGGGTTCACGTAGAGCACGAGGATGCGGACCTCGGTGGTCCCGTTGTTGCGGGCGACATGGGCGTTGTCCGGCCCGCTCGGCTCCCGGAACAGCCGGAACCGGCGATATTCGGCCGGGCCGCGAGCAAGGTAGGGATGATCGAGCACACCACGGGTGACCAGCACGAACAGTGTTCCGTCGTGGAAATGCCAGCCGCTGGTGCCGCCGGGAACGATACGGGTGCGGCGGACGACGATGTCGCGGCCCGCCAGCCGCAGGCGCAGCAGCGTACGGCTGGCGGTGCCGACCGCCGGAGCCGGGTTGACGACGAACTCTCGGGTGCACCTGCGGATCATGTCGTCATGAAACCACCTCCACGCAGCCAGGCGAGGGCAGCGTGCACGGCGCGTCCCGCCGCCGGATCGCCTACCGCGATGCGGGCGCTGCCGTCGGGATAGGCCTTGGCTTTGATCCCGGCCCGGCGCAGCGCCGTCGCCACGCCGGGGCCCGGAAGGTACAGGAAGTTCGCTCGACTCTCCGGAATGTCGAAACCGCATGCCCGCAACGACAAGCGCAACACATCGCGTTCCCGGTTGATGCGCTCCACCCGCTCGCGCAGTTCCTCGCCTGCCGCGTAGGCGGCCCGCACGGCGGCGACCGAGGCGGTGGTGACCCCGAACGGCAACTGCTGCGCCCGGACCCGCTCGATGAGCGAACCGCGCCCGACGCAGTAGCCGATACGCAGCCCCGCCAGCCCGTACGCCTTGGAGAACGTGCGAAGAACGAGCACGTTCGGATGCCGGGCCAGCAGAGCACGCAGATCGAGCCGATCGCCCGCCACGAGGAATTCGACGTAGGCCTCGTCGAGCAACACCGGCACCCGCTGCGGCACCGCCGCGACGAACTTGCGAACGGCACCCGCGTCGAGCACCGTCCCGGTCGGATTGTGCGGCCTGCACAGCACGACGAGCGCCGTCCGCCGGTTCACCGCCCGCCGCATGGCGGTGAGATCCTGGTTTCCGGAGAGATCGAGCGGCACCGGGACAACCGCCATCCCGGCCATCTCCGCCATGATCGAATACCCGTCGAATGTCGGTGTGCCAGTGACGAGTTCACCGCCACCCAGGGCACGCATCACCTGCATCGCGACCCCGGTGGCCCCGGCACCGACCACCACGTCGGCGGAGGAGACACCGAGATGCGTGGCGATGATCCGGGGCAGTTCCTGCGGCAGAAACTCGGGGTAGCGATTGGCCTGGGAGAGTGTCTCTTTCACCGCCGCGAGAACAGAAGGCAAAGGCGGAAAGGGATTCTCGCTGAGGCCTAGGTCGAACGTGGTCGGTACCGGTTCGCTGCCGAACCGCTGCGACGGGATGGTCGGCTCGACCAACCGCACACTCATCGCGCCGCTCCCCAGCGCACCGCCGCGGCACCGGCGAAGTCACCCGCGTGCGCGAACGCCGACAGCAGAACAACCGAACCGTTGCGCAATCGTCCGGCCTGGTTCTCCACATCGAGCGTCACGGGAATGCCTGCGGCGAAAAGGTTTCCGCACCGGTCGAAGGTGTCCGGGTGGCGTTCGGCGGGCAATTCCAGCGCGTCGTGCCAATTGCGCAGGAACAGCCGATTGGGCTGATTGGTGACGAAGGTATCGATATCGCGGCTCTTCACCCCGATCCGATCACACACCGCGAGCGCCACTTCCGGGACGAGCCGGTTGCCGCGCGCGAACACCTTGGTGATCTTCGATTCGGAGAAACTCACGCACCCCTGGCCCTCGCCCGGTTCCCAGTACTTGCGGGTGCCGTTGGTGGTGAAGTCCATGTCGCCGGCGAATTCGGGGTAGGTGCGGCATTCGATATCCAGAATCGGCGCCGAATCGTCCTTGCGCAGCAGGCCGATTCCGCAACCGTCGCCGGGCACCGGCGCCTGGGCGAGTTTGCGGATATCGGGCTGGGTGAACACCGGGCCCGCGCAATTCTGGGCCGCGACGATCAGCGCGGTCTTCGCGTCGCTGGTCGCCATCATCATCCGCGCCATCGCCATCATGTGCACGAAGGCCGCGCAGCCGCTGTTGTGCACGTCGAGCACCTGGGTGGGGCGCGCACCGAGCCTGCGGGCCAGCTCGGGTGCGGCGCCGAGCACCGGATTGTCGGGCAGCTGGGTGTGGGTGATGATGATGTCGATCTCGGCGGCGAGGTCGGCGCCGTGGCGTTCGCGCAGCACGTCGAAGGCGCGTTCGGCCATGTCGACGGCGGTTTCGTCGCGCCCCACATGGTGGCGGCCGGTTGGCGAACGGAACATCACGTTCTTGGCCATCCGCTCCGAGCGGGAGAACTGGGTGAAGTATTCGGTCGGCACCGGGTCACCGGGCAGGTAACTCGCGACATCGACCAGACTCACTGACGGCATACTCACTGCATCCACTCCGGCTTGATCGGCAGCCCGTTGGCCGCGCGGTATTCACAAATGGCCTTGAGGTTGTCCAGCTCAAGCTGATGACCGGCGGAGAACATCTCCCAGAAATCGCCGACCCACACCGGCCGCTTCGGCGGCGCGGTCTCCGGATAACCGTTCTCGTCGTAGAAGGGGTGCTTGCAGTTCACCCACAGCACCACCGAACCGGGCTTGTCGAACACCAGTTTCGCGTCGACCACCCGCATCAGGTAGATCATCCACAGGTGTTCGGACTGGTCCCACGCGCAGTGGTAATCGACGGTCATCGCGTCGGCGTGGGCGACGGTGCGGGTGAAACACTTCGTCTCGTCACCGAGCCGGTCGTAGGAAAGCCACAGCCCCGGTTCGGCCGTTTCGGTGAATCCACGCAGGCTGTAGGTCCATTCCTCGAGCGAGCGTGTGTCGGCGAGGTACTCGAAGACCTCGCGTGGCGGTGCGTCGATATAGGTCTGGACCGGGCAGTAGTCACCGAAGATCTGGTCGTGCGGGTACACCGAACGCAGCATGTCCATGATGATCGGAGTGGTCGCCTCCCGATCCGAGTTCTCGATGCGCAGTACGCCGGGCACCATCCGGTCGGGAATGTCGCTGAGTGCAGGCAGGGCACTTGTTGTCACGGTGTTCTCCTCGTCGGTCAGGAAAGGAAGGGCAGGAACGGCGGGATTTCGTCGGGGTCACAGCGGATTTCGACGAACGACGGCCCGTCGGTGGTCAGGCAACGGCGCAGGGTCGCGTCGAGTTCGGTGGGTTCGTCGACGGTGTGGGCGGGTAGTCCGGGGAACATGGCGGCGATGCCCGCCCCGAGACGTGTGGTGCGGAAACGGTTGAAGCTGTACCGATCTCGGTAATAGATCTGTTCACGGGTGACGCACATGGCGTGCGCGTTGTTGTTGAACACCACGAAGGTGATCGGCAGGTCGTATTCGACGGCGGTGTGGATCTCCATGCCGTGCATGAAGAACGACCCGTCGCCGGCGATCACGACGGTGCGGTGGGCGGCACCGCGGGCGAACGCGGAACCGATTCCGGCGCCGAACGCGTAACCCATGCCACCCATGCCGAGCGCGACGACGAATCGTCCACCCTCGGGCACCCGTAGGTAATGCACCACCGAGGCGCCGGTGTTACCCGCGTCGGCGAAAATGTCGGCGCCCTCGGGGAGTTCGCGCTGAATCGCTTCCACGACTGTGCGGTAGCGCAGGCCCGGCCCGTCGGCCGTCGGCACGGACATGAGGGTGAGGTCGGTGTTGTGCGGTTCGGTGCGTGTGGTTACGGCTGAGTGGTGATCGACCACGGGGTGGTGTCGCTCGGGACGAAGGACGGTCAGCGCGGTGGCGAGGTCGGTGCTGGTGGCGTGCGTGGCGGGAAAATGGGGCGCGAGCGCGCCCACGCTGAGCAGGGGTAGCGCGGCGAGAGCGGTGTCGAGGCCCGCACGGGTGGTCACCGGCAGGCGGGTGCCGACCAGAAGGCAGGCGCTCGCCGATTCCAGCGCATCGAGCAGGTCGGCGTGACCCATGCTGCCCGCGACACCGCAGAAGCCGGGGCCGGTGTTGGAATACACGTCCTTCGCGTCCGGTGCCACACCGATCGAGGCATCGAGTGCCTCGACCAGTTCCGCGAGTTCGATGCGGGCATTGTCGCGGGCGACCTGATCGCCCGCGATGACCACGACCTTTCCCAACCTGCGGGCGGCGGCGAGCTGAGTGGCGACCTCGGCAAGGGCGCTGTGCTGGTGGATGGCCGAGGTGGTCGGTACCGTGACTGCCCGGCCGACCGTCGCGGGCCGTTGACCATTGCTGTGTGCCGCGATCAGATCCGGCATCATCTGCTGCTGAATATCCTTGGGTAGCAACAACACCGCAGGCCCACCGGACTCGGCTGCCGCGATTGCCTCGGCGAGTTGCCCAGGCACTTGCGCCGGTTCGGTGACCCGCGCGCAGTATCGGCTCACGGTCGCGAACAATGCTGCCGCGTCGAGAGATTCGGCCAGTCCACTGGAATCCTGGAACGCGCCGCGACCTTCCAGGCTTGTCGGCGGCTGACCGACCAGCGCGAGTACCGGCACCCGCGATGCAAATGACTCGGCCAGCCCCGCGACAAGATTCACCGCCCCGCCGCCAGAGGTCGCGGCGACGACTCCGAGTCCACCGGTGCTGCGCGCGTACCCGTCGGCCATGGTCGCCGCCGAGAACTCGTGTTTGGCGATGATTCCGGCCGGGTGGCCGCCCGCGTCGAAGATCGCGTCGTAGAGGTCTTCGATATTGGCGCCGTCGACGCCGAAGATCTGGCCGATGCCCCGGTCGGCCACCGCCCGCACCAGGTAGTCCACCACACGGTCCGGCATCGGCACTCCTTCTCCGCCACGAAGATCCACAGCGGTGATCACTGCTGTCACCTGGGATTACGTGGCACGCCGACGCCGAGTTCAGAGGGTGGGCGAATACCCACCCTTGTGTGTACGTATACATCTATGTATATTGAGTTCATGCCCAACAAGACGATCTACGTATCCGACGACGATCTGCCGGTGTTCCAGCGGGCACAGGAGCTCGTCGGCGGCAACCTCTCCAGCACGGTGGTCAGCGCACTGCGCAAACTCATCGAGTCGGAGGAGGGTCGCGCGGCCGGGTTCGACGAGGTCGTGCTCCGGGTCGGTCGCGACGGCGTGCGGCAGGTGCGCTTCCAGGGCGTTCTGCTGGGCGAATGGCGCGATATGACCGACAAGCGAACGCTGCATCAGCAGGTGTATCGCAGCCGCAAGGGCAAGTTCGTGCTCGCCACCCACACCGCGAAGTGGAAGGACTACCCGTCCGACGACCTCGGCGATCTGAAGGACTGGAAGAACTGGCGGCGCCTGCTCGGCATCGGCGAGCAGGCCACCGACTGGGGCGACTACGAGTACGAGATCCTCGACGATCTGAAAGACCTGAAGGACCGCATTCCCGACAACCTGTACCGCAAGGTCGAAGAAGTCACCGCGCACCCGCGCATCGAAGACCTCGACATCTAGCGCACCACAACAACTCCCACCGACACCGCAGCCCCGAGGGGGCGGTGTGGCTAAAACATGCACTTATTCGCACCAATGAATGCAATCTTCTGGAAAGGGACGACCATGGTTCACCCGGCCATCACCGCCCGCGGCCTGCGTAAGGCGTACGGCGAGCACACGGTCCTCGACGGCATCGACCTCACCGTCGCCGAGGGCACGATCTTCTCCCTGCTCGGCCCCAACGGCGCGGGCAAGACCACCACCGTGCAGATCCTCACCACCCTGATCGGCGCCGACGACGGCGAGATCCGGGTCGGCGGCCACGACGTGCGCGCCTCGGTCGACGACGTGCGGGAACTCATCGGCGTCACCGGTCAGTTCGCCGCCGTCGACGAGTTGCTCACCGGCCGCGAGAACCTCGAGCTCATGGGTGCCCTGAACCACCTTCCGAAGCGGGAGATCCGCAGTCTCGCCACCGAACTGCTGGAACGGTTCGACCTCGTCGAGGCGGCCGACAAGCCGGCGAGCACCTACTCCGGCGGGATGACCCGCAGGCTCGACCTGGCCATGACCCTCGTGGGCAATCCGCGCATCATCTTCCTCGACGAACCGACCACCGGTCTCGACCCGCGCAGCCGCCGCTCCATCTGGGACATCATCCGCACGCTCGTCGACGACCTCGGCGTCACCGTCTTCCTCACCACCCAGTACCTGGAGGAAGCCGACCAGCTGGCCGACCGCATCGCGGTACTCGATCAGGGCCGCATCGTCGCCGAAGGCACTGCGGCAGAACTCAAACGGCTCATTCCCGGCGGACACATCCGCATCGACTTCGCCGACCGTGCCCGCCTCGACGCGGCGCGCTTCGCCCTCGGTTCCTCGGCGCAGGTGCTCGAAGGCAGCGACGGCCTCACTCTCGCCGTGCCGGGCGACGGCGGCGTGCGTTCGCTGCGCGCGGTGCTCGATGTGCTCGACGCCCATCACATCGAGGCGGGTGGCATCTCGGTGCACACCCCGAACCTCGACGACGTATTCCTCACCCTCACCGGCAAGCCGACCATCCAGGAGACCGTGCGATGACCACCCAGACCGTCCGGCGCGATCACACGTTCGCCGACACCATGACGATGTTGCGCCGCAACATCACCCACGCCAAGCGCTACCCGAGCATGACGTTCAGCATCATCATCATGCCGATCGTGCTGCTGCTCGTGTTCAACTACGTGTTCGGCGGCGCGCTCGAGAAGTCTTCCGGCGGTGAGTACATCGACTACCTGGCCCCCGGCATGCTGTTGCTGCTGCCCGCCTACATGACGGTGTCGGTGGCGGTGTCGATAGCCACCGACGCCAGTAAGGGCATCGTGAACCGCTTTCGGGTGATGGCGATTTCGCAATCCTCGATGCTCACCGGCCATGTACTCGGCGCGCTCATCCAAGCGATGGCGGGCATCACGGTGATGACCGCTGTGGCGCTGCTCATCGGGTTCCGGCCCAACGCCAACGCTCTGGAATGGGTGGCGGCCTTCGGGTTGCTCGCGCTGGTGACCTTCGCCTTCGTCTGGCTCGCCATCGCCCTCGGTCTGCTGTCACCGAACGCCGAAAGTGCCAGCAACGCACCGTTTCCCATCGTGATGATGCCGTTCCTCGGCAGTGGCCTGGTCGCCACCGACACCATGCCGGTCGGCCTGCGTCAGTTCGCCGAGTACCAGCCCTTCACCCCCATCACCGAAACCCTGCGCGGACTGCTGATGGGCACCGAGATCGGGGTGAACGGCTGGGTGTCGCTGGCCTGGTGCGCGGCGATCGCCGGTGGCGGGTTCCTCTGGTCGAAGTCGATCTTCCGCAAACAAACCCGCTGAGAGACAGCAAGATCCGGCCACCTCGCCAGGGGTGGCCGGACTTCAGTTGCGTTCCAGCTCGATCGGGTGGGTTGCCAGCAGCGACAGCGGCAGCGGCTGACGCCGCAGCACCCCTGCCCACAGGTCGTGGCGATCGGTCGCGACCGGGTCCGAGGGCAATGCCGACACCACCACCCAGTCGTCGTTGTCGAGTTCGCCCTCGAGCTGCCCCATCGACCAGCCCGCGTACCCGGCGAACACGCGGATGCCCTCCACCAGCGGGGCGATCTCGGCGGGATCGGCGTCCAGGTCCACGAGCACCACCCGCCCGTCCACCCGGCGCAGCCCGCGCACCTCGCCGATCTCGGCGCCGACCCGGAGCACGCCGAGGCACAGCGCGGCGTCGCGTTTCACCGGTCCACCGATGTAGAGCTCGGTCGGCTCGGCCACCAGATCCGCCCACAGCGGCAGCACATCGCGCACCGGCGTCTCGCTCGGGCGGTTGAGTACCACGCCGAGACTGCCCGCGTCGTTGTGCTCGATGACGTACACGACTGTCCGCCGAAAAGTAGGTTCTACCAGGTCGATCGCGGACACCAGCAGGTTACCGGCACGGATGCGGGCACCGAGCTGTCCGCGCCGTCGGTCGTCGCCGTGCCCGTCGCGAGTCCGGCGTTCGTCCGGGTCGTCTCCGCGTGCCACCGGCCCATCATCGCATTGGATGGGTGTCCCGCGCTTCCCTCGACCCGGGGAGAACCGGAAATATCTCATCCCGACCGGCCCGGCGATGCCCGGTAGGGTCGCGGCATGCACACGCCCGAAGTCCTGCTCGACGACAGCGACGCCGTGTACGACTACTACCTGCGACATCGGCAGAACCGGTGGAAGGCGCTGGCTTCCTACGCGGTGCTCGCCCGGCGATTCCGGCCGAGGATCAGCTACGCCGAGGGCGCCAAGGCGCAGGTCGCCGCGCTGGTGCGCGGCAAGCGGCCGATCATCTACGCCATCAACCACCTGTCCACGAGCGACCCGTACACCGTCGCCGCCGCGGCCTGGCGGTCACCGCTGCGCGCCAAGATCGGCCGGGTACGTGTGCTGGCCAAGGACGAGCTGTTCGCCGATCCAGAACAGCGCCGCAAGGTCGACATGATGGGTGGGATCCCGGTGTTCCGGGGCAAGGACCACGGCATACGCGCGGTGAACGCGGCAGGTCAGCGCATGATGGACGTGTGCGCCCAGCGCCTCGCCGACGGCGATCACCTCGCGGTCTTCCCCGAGGGCACCTGCAACCTCGTCGACCACAAGACGGTGCAGCCGGTCGGCAGCGGTATCGGGCACATCGCCTTCCGTGCCGCCAAACTCGGCGCCCCGCCCGCTCTCGTCGCCATCGGCTTGAGTTACGGGCCGCGCCCCGCCGACGCGATCGAACCCGGCGCCGACGAGGTGGTGTCGTCGAGCTTCTACTTCCGAACACCCGTGCTCGAGCTACCCGCGCGACCGGGCGATATCGCCCGCCTTGTCAAGGACGAACTGCAAGCCGCCGTCGACGGGGCTGTCGCCAACTACTGAGGCAGCCCGAACATCTCCCTGGCTCCCTGTGGGACCAGGGAGATGTAGCGGGGGTTTTCGGTGATGAAGTGCAGCACCATCGAACACATCGGCAGCACCTCGAACCCTTCCTTGCGACTGGTCGTGAGCGCCGACTCCACCAGCGTGTTCCCCAACCCGCGGCCCTGGAACTCCGGGTAGATCTCGGTGTGGACGAGGGCGCGTTCGGCACCGGTGTCCTGGTATTCGATGTAGCCGGCGGGGGTACCGTCGGAGATGAGTTCGAACCGCTCCAGCGCGGTATTTTCGCGGACCTCGGTCGCCATGTGTAGAAGCTACAGTGTTTGTTGGAGCGCTGGCGCGCTCGAGTTCGCGGCCCCGCCGGTCCCGCCGCGAACCGCCGCTTCGCGACGTCCCCTCCTCGAGGTCGGGGAGTGCGGGGCCGGAAAGGCGGGGGTGGTGCGTACTCGCGCAGTGGGGTTGTCGAAGACGGTGGCGGGTTCGGAGGTTTGCCCGGAGAATGTCGGGATGAGTGGTCCTCGAGTGGTGCTTGCCCCTGACAAGTTCAAGGGTTCGCTGACCGCGCCCGAGGTGGCGGCCGCGTTGGGGGTGGGAATCAGGCGCCGGGCGCCCGGGGCCGATGTGCGGGCGGTGCCGGTGGCCGACGGTGGGGACGGAATGGTCGAGGCCTTCGCCGCAGCCGGGTGGCAGCGGGTGGAGATCGACGCGCCGGGGCCGACGGGCGAGCCTTCGCGGGCGGTGTACGCGATACGCGACGAGACCGCGGTGGTGGAGCTGGCCGCGGCGGTCGGGTTGGTGAAACTTCCCGGTGGCAGGCTCGCGCCGTTGCGGGCCGACACCTTCGGTCTCGGCGTCGTGGTGGCGCACGCGCTGGACGCGGGGGCGAGCGAGATCGTGCTCGGGCTCGGTGGGAGTGCGTCGACGGATGGCGGGTCTGGGCTGTTGCGCGCGCTCGGCCTGCGCCTGCTCGACGAGAACAACGACGAACTGGACGGCACCGCGATGGATGTCGTCACCCTGCTGAGCCGGGTGGCGGCCGTCGATCGGGCCGGCCTGCATCCCGCTGTCGCGCGGGCACGCTTCACCCTTGCCTGCGATGTCGACAACCCGCTGCTCGGCCCGGCCGGTGCGGTGGCGGTGTACTCGCCGCAGAAGGGCGCCGACCGGCACATGATGGTGAAACTCGAAGCTGCACTCACCAATTGGGCTGCCGTCCTCGGCACCGGCTATGCCGAGATCGGGGGCGCTGGCGCGGCGGGCGGCACCGGTTTCGGTGCGCTTGCCGTCCTCGGCGCCGAGGTGCGCAGCGGCATCGACGTGCTGCTCGAGCTGCTCGAATTCACCGCGCTGGTCAAGGGGGCGGCGCTGGTGGTGACGGGTGAAGGGTCGCTCGATCACCAGAGCATGCACGGCAAGGCGCCCGTGGGGGTCGCGGCGGCGGCCAACGCGGCGCGGGTACCGGTAGTGGCGGCGGTTGGCCGAACGATGCTGTCGCCGGGCGAGATTCGCGCCGCCGGGTTCGCCGCCTGTTATCCGCTCAGCGAACTGGAACCCGACGCGGCGCGGTCGATGCTGACCGCCGGGAAACTACTCGAACGCATCGGCGAGCGCATCGCCCGCGAATACCTGTAGCCGCCGGTCACACCAGCACGGCACGATGCCGGTCGCCCCACGCCTCGAGCGGGGCGAGCGCGTCGCGCAGCGTTTCGCCGAGCGGGGTCAGCGAGTACTCGACGCGCGGCGGGATCTCCGGGAAGATCTCGCGACGCACCACCCCGGCCGCCTCGAGATGGCGCAAGTTCTCGGTGAGCACCTTCTCGCTCACACCGTCGAGCAGCCGCCGGATGTTCCCGAATCGCTGCGGCCCTTCGCCGAGCACCCACATCAGGTGCAGTTTCCATTTGCCACCGACCACGTCGATGGCCAGGCTCATGCCACACACCTGGTGATCTGCGTCACTGCTCATCGTCTGCGCACCCTTCTGACCGTATTTCGAACCTATAGGTAAGCAACCGCACTGCGACGTGCGGTCTTCCCGCGCGCTGCCGCCGCCGACACCATGGAAACCGGCGCCGAACCAATCCGTATCGAAAAAGCGAAGGGCTACACCATGAGTACCCGATCAGTTTCCGTTCTCGGCCTGGGCCCGATGGGTCAGTCCATGGTCAAGGCCTTCCTCGAGGCGGGCGTCGAGGTGACCGTGTGGAACCGCAGCACCGCCAAGGTCGACGCCATGGTCGCCCTCGGCGCCAAGCGGGCCGAGACCGTCGCCGAGGCGCTCGACGCCAACGAGGTGTCGGTGCTCAGCCTCACCCACTACGACGCCATGTACGACGTGCTCGGCCAGGCGGTCGACCACCTGCCCGGCAAGGTGATCGCCAACCTGTCCTCCGATTCGCCCGAAAAGGCGCGGGCGGGTGCGAAGTGGGTGCGTGAGCGCGGCGCCGAGTTCTTCTCGGGTGGTGTGATGTCGGCGGGCGACAATATCGCCCATCCCGCGTCCTACATCTTCTACAGCGGTCCCAAGGCGGTGTTCGACGCGCACGCCGACCTGCTTCGCCCGCTGAGCCCGCAGGAGTACCTCGGCGCCGACGACGGTCTCGCACAGGTCTTCTACCAGGCGCTGCTGGTGATCTTCCACCCCTGGCTGCTCGCCTTCGACCAGGCCACCGCCGTGATCGCGAAGTCCGGTCACGACATCGCCCAGTTCGTTCCGTTCGCGGTCCGCGCCAGCGAGGCCTTCCCGTACTTCATGGAGCAGTTCTCGGTGGCGAACCAGAACGGCGGCTGGGCCGACCTGGCCAGCCTGAAGATGATGGACGCGGGCGCGCAGCACATCATCGACGCCAGCGAGGAAGTCGGTGTCGACGCGGCGTTCTCGCACCTGGCGCAGTCGTTCTGGCGCAAGGCCATCGCGGCCACCGAGGCCGCGGGCAAGCCCGTGTCGACCTATGAGCTGATGCGCGGCGAGAACTCCTGAGGCAGTAGCGAAACCGTCCGACGTGGGTCGGACGGTTCGCTCGTTCTAGGCCGTTCCGGTGCCGAGCCGGGGGAACGGCTCGGTGGAGAACACCACCTCCACGGCTACCTCGAAATAGGCCGCGATGCGCAGCGCCAGGTGCAGGCTGGGGCTGTATTCGCCGCGTTCGAGGTAGCCGATGGTCTGGTAGTGCACGCCGAGTGCTTCGGCGAGGTCCCGCCGGGAGATGCCACGCTCGGCGCGCAGCATCGCGATGCGGTTGTAGATGACCTCAGAAGGCACGCTGCATCGCCTTGTCCCGTCGCGTCGCCATGGTCGCGCCCGACTCGTGCTCGGCCATCCGCCGCAGCACCAACGGGGCGAGAGCCAAGCCGACGACGGCCCAGATGCCGAGTACGCCAACAGTTTCCAGATGACGCCAGGACTGGTCGAGTTCGATGCCGACGGCCTCACCCGGCAGCAGCGCCGAGCGCATGCCGAGGCCGAGCCAGTACATCGGGAACAGCTGGCCGAGCACCTGCAACCAGCCGGGCAGGGCGGTGATCGGGTAGAAGACGCCGGAGATCGCGATCAGGCCCATCAGTGGGATGGTGAGCAGGAAGGCCGTCCTGGTGTCGAGCACGCTGCCGAGGATCGCGCCGATCGGCAGCACGGCCAGCAGGCCGAGCACGAGTACCCATGCGAAGGTCGCCACCGCGCCGGGTCCGCTCAGCGACGAGCCGCCGATGATCGCCATTCCCACACCGAGCACGATAACCACCTGCGCCACCACCGCCCCCGTGGTGCTCACGATTTTGCCGACGAAGTAGCCGACCATGCCCTTGGGCACCGCCTTGGCCCGCAGCAGCGTGCCGTCCTCGCGGTCGAGCACCAGCACATTGAGGATGGCGTACATCCCGTTGAACGCGATGATGCTGCCGAGCAGGCCGGGTACCGCCAGCTCGGCGATACCGAGCCCGCTGTCGCCGTAGTCGCGGTCGCGCAGCAGGAACAGCACGCCGAGAGTGATTGCCGGGGTGAGGAATTGACCGATCAGATCGGGTGCGTTGGTGTAGACCTGCCGCAGTTCGATCAGGCCGCGGGCGAAACCGGCGCGCAGAGCGGTGTTCATCGGGTCACCTCCGTGAGTGCGTGGACGGTCTCGCCGGACTCGGCGCGCCGGACCAGGGTCATATAGGTGTCTTCCAGCGAGGCGCGGCGCACCTCGAGGTCGGCGATGTCGGCACCGTGCTGGGTGAACAGCTCGTGCACGAACTTGGTGGACTCGGTGGTGGTGTGCACGAACCGTTGATCGTCGACGGTCCAGCTCACCTGTGCTTCCCCCGCGATCGAGCGGGCGAGCGCGTCGGGTGACCCGTCGGCGATCACCCGCCCACCGGCCAGGATCAGGATGCGGTCGGCCAGCTTCTCCGCCTCGTCGAGATCGTGGGTGGTGAGCAGGACGGTGGTGTTCTCCAGATCGGCCAGCCGGTGCACCAGATCGTGGAAATCGCGACGCGCGGCCGGGTCGAAACCGGCGGTCGGCTCGTCCATGAACAGCAGTTCGGGCCTGCCGACGATGCCGATGGCCACATCGAGCCTGCGCCGCTGCCCACCCGAGAGTGTGGCGATCTTCGCACCCGCCTGCTCGGTGAGTCCGACGAGTTCGATGAGCTCGTCTGTGTCCCAAGGCCGTTGGACATTCGCCGTGGCATAGGGGCGGTAGTAGGTGCCGAGGTGCTGAAGTAGTTCGCGCACACGCCATTTCGCGTGATCGCGCCAGGACTGCAACACCACCCCCACCCGGGCGCGCCAGTGTTCGTCACCGTGTTCGGGATCGGCCCCCAGCACATCGACCCGACCGGCCGACCTCCTGCGGAACCCCTCGAGGATCTCGATCGTGGTGGTTTTGCCCGCGCCGTTCGGCCCGAGCATGACGAGCACCTCCCCGCGCGTGGCCTGAAATGTCACATCGTGCAGCACATCCGCCTCGTCGTAGCGCATCCGCAACCGCTGGACGTCGAGAACGACGCCGTTACTCGAAGCCATGATTCCTCCCAGTCATCGACCTTCGATGAGATGTAGCATATGTACTACATCTCATTGCGGCAATGCTTTCGCGAAAACGGGCAAATCGGATCTCGATGCTCGCTTCCGGTCGACGACTGACATGCTTGGCGCATGGAGAACGCGAGTCGCTATCTGGCTCCCTCGGGTATCGAGGCGACCCTGCTCAGGGTCGTCAATCAGCTGCCGCGACTTGGCATCAGCATCATGGGTTCGCGGCTGCTCGCCGTGCGCGGACGCACCAGCGGCGACTGGCGCACCACCATGGTGAACGTGCTCGCCGACGCCGACGGCACTCGCTATCTGGTCGCGCCGCGCGGCCACACCCAGTGGGTGCGTAATCTGCGCGTCGCGGGCGGGGGCGAATTGCGACTCGGCCGCAAGGCCGAAACCTTCTCGGCCACCGAGGTTCCCGATGCGGAGAAGGTGCCGGTACTGCGCCTCTATCTGAAGAAATTCGGCTGGGAGGTCGGCGCCTTCTTCGAGGGTGTCAGTAAGGACTCGACCGACGAGGAACTCGCCGCGATCGCGCCCGGATTCCCCGTCTTCCGCCTGGCCTAGACCCGCGTACTCAGGAACTCGATCGCCGCCACGTAACCCTGGATGCCGAGCCCGGCGATGACGGCGGTGGCGATGGGGGAGACGAAGGAGTGGTGCCGGAATTCCTCGCGGGCGTGCACATTGCTGATGTGCACCTCGACGATCGGGACCTCCGGAATCACCAGGGCATCGCGCAGGGCGACCGAAGTATGGGTGAGGCCACCGGGATTCACGACGATGGCCGACGCGACACCGCGCGCCTGATGGATCCGATCGATCAGGGCGCCTTCGTGATTGGACTGGAACGCCACCACCTCGCGCCCGAACCGGGCCGCCGTGCGCTCGCAGAGGGCGACCACATCGTCGAGGGTGTCGGAACCGTAGATCTGCGGTTGACGGGTGCCGAGCATGTTCAGGTTCGGCCCGTTCAGCACGAGAATCGGACCGGTGGCCTGCACGGACGTCTCCATGGGTCGAGCCTAACCCGCGGCCCCGGCCTCGGGTCGTCGCACCGTCATCGGGTCGAACGTTCCCTCGGGCGGGGCCGGGAACTCAGAGGCCGGTAGGGCCTTCCGCGCGTAGGTCGTCCACTTTGCGCATGGCTTCGCGCAATTCGGCCAACCAGCTCTCGGCGTGCTTGCCCGCCAGCTTCACCGTCCAGGCCAGCGCGTCGGCGCGGGAACGGGCCACGCCCGCATCGATCAGGGTGTCGAGCACCTGGCGTTCGGGCTGACGCAGGCGCGTCATCACAGGAACGGCCAAGTGGGTGAACAGGATTCGTTCACCGTTCACCCGAACGCCCCAGGCGACGCTTCGCCCGTACCGGCGCTGAGCCTCGTCGGCGATGCGCATGCGCGCCGGGCGGGTCGACTCGCGGAAGCGGGCGAGCGCGCCCTCGCGGGTCGCCGCCGAGGCGGGTGCGTCCGCGTCGCCTGGATCGGGGAGTTCGCCGACGACGACGATCTCGTCGCGGTCGATCTCGAGTTCGGGCGGGCCGGTGAACCAGTCGGCGGGCAATCGTCCGGCGAACCAGTCGGCGGCATCGGCCGCGTCGGGTAGGTCGGCCTGTTGCCAGCCGCCGGGACGGCCGAATCCGCGTTCGCGATGGGCGTTGCGCATGATGATCACCTGCTGTCGGAGAGTGCATGTGTTGCAGTGATTACAAGATTACGCCGGAATTCGGGTGCGCGATTGTGCCGTGGGTGAACGTGAATTCGGATGATCGGTGGCGGGCGATTGGTTGTCGGTGGCGATGGGTACCCTCGCTGTGAATCGCCAGACGATGCGAGATACTCACAAGTGTGCGGGCCTGCCGGTACGGTAAGCGCGCCAGTTGTTGCCACTGGCAGGGCGAGGTTCGAAATCATCCCCTCACGGGGTCGGAGTTCGGGCACAATCGAGGTGCTGAGGTCGGATAGCGTCCCGTTTACCGGGGCATCGGAGACGGGTCAACTTCCGGTACGGTTGTTTTGTTACCGGAGTGGCAAGAGTGAAGAGTGGGCGATATGGATGTGTGGGGATCCCGCCGCTTTCGCGTCCGGGGCGCAATGGCGATCGCGGGGGTTGCGACCCTCGCGATGGCGCTGTGCTCGTGTGGCGTGGGTGGGAAGACGAGTGAGTCCGAGACCGTCGTCCAGCGGTTCACCGACCTGCTCGACAAGCAGGACTACACCAAAGCCGCCGATCTGACCTCCTACCCCGCCGCCGCTTCGGCAACCATCAAGCAAATGTTCGAGGGGCTGCAGTCGGGCACTGTCGACTACGAGAAGACCCAGGTCATCGATCTCGACGCCCAGTCGGCCATTTTCAGCATGGACGTGGCCTGGAACTTCGGCGAGAACAAGGACTGGAGCTACACGCTGCAGGGCACCGTCCGCAAGCTCGCCATCGGCTGGCGGATCAGCTGGGACCCCGCCGTGGTGATGCCGCAGTTGACGAACAACCGCACCGTGAAGCTCGTGCGAACCACGGCCAAGCCGCCGCCGCGCGTGGTCGACCTGGCGGGCGAGCCGCTGATGACCGAACAGATCATCAATGTCATCAAGATCGACCCCGCCCGCACCGGCGACCTCGTCGCCTCCACCAATGCATTGGCCGATGCCATCGAACCCGTCGCCCCGCTCATCACCGGGCCCTACCTGATGGAGCAGCTCGCTGCCTCGCAGGGCAAGCCGGTGGTCGCGGTGAATCTGCGCGAGGGCGATTTCGCCATTCTCGAGCCGAGGATGGCCAAGGTGCCCGGCGTGGTGATGGAGAAGCAGCCCAAGCTGATCTCCGCCGATCGCCGCACCTGGTCGCCGATGCTCGACTCGCTGCGCGAGGTGTGGAAGGCCAGTCTGGAGGCCACGGCCGGCTGGGGCGTGCAGATCTTCGAGGCCGACGGACGGTTCGTCAACCAGGTGGCCGGATACCAGGGCCCCGCCGGTCCCGATATCGCCGCGACCATGGATCAGCGCCTGCAGCGGGCCGCCGAGGACGCGGTGGTCAGCGTCGGCACGCCCGCCTCGGTGGTGGCGATCCAGCCGTCGACCGGTGCCGTTGTCGCGGTGGCGCAGAACAGTTACGCCACCGAGAAGGGGCCCATCGCGTTCACCGGGCTGTTCCCGGCGGGCGGCACGATGGAGTTGTTCCGCGCTGTGGCCGCCGCGACCAAGAACAAAGCGCCGCAAGATGTTTCGGTGCAGGAAGCTTCGGAGGCCGCCGCCGCGCTCGGCGTGGGTGTCGACTTCAAGGTGGCCGGGCTCGACGAGGTCACGGGACGGATCGCCGCACCCGGGCGCAGCACCGAACAGGTGCGTCAGGGCGCCGGTTCCGATGCGGTGCTCGCCAGCCCGTTCGGTATGGCGCTCGCCGCCGCCGCCATCGCGCGTGGCGAGGTGGCCGCGCCGATGATCGAGGCAGGCAAGCCGGGCAAGGTCGACAACCCGATCCCCGCCCTGCCCCCGCCCGCCGTCGACCGATTGCGCGCGATGATGCACGAGGGCATCAACAAGCCGGAAACCGCCGCGCTGCGTGGCTTCCGCGACGTCACCGCGTTCGCCGCGACCGGCGGATCCGACGGCTGGCTGCTCGCCACGATGGGGGATCTGGCCTTCGCGGTACACATCGCCGATGTCGACAGCGGAGACGCCACCTCCCGCCTGGCCTCCGTCCTCCTGAAGTCCCTGGCCACCCCCGAAGCTTGAGAAGCGCACAACTAGGCTGCACGGTGTGAAGAGATTCGCGCCCCTCGCTGTCGATGTGCTGCTCGTGATCGTCTTTTGTGCGATCGGGCGGCGTAGTCATGACGAGGATGTGCTTGCCGGGCTGGTGAAGACGGTGTGGCCGTTCGCGGTCGGGCTTCTCATCGGGTGGGGGATCGCCTGGGTCATCGCACGGGGGAGGCGGTTCGATCCGGCGGCGCTGTGGCCGAGTGGGGTGGTGATCTGGGGATCGACGTTCGTCGGTGGGATGGTGTTGCGGGCGGTGAGTGGGCAGGGGACCGCGGTGAGCTTCATGATCGTGGCGGCCTCGGTGCTCGCGCTGTTCCTGCTCGGGTGGCGCGCGGCTGTGCGTGCGCTGCGCTAGATCCGGCGCTGTTTGAACTCGGCCTCGTATTCCTCGTCGTCGGCCTGCTTGGTGCGGAACAGGAACGCGAAAACGATCCAGCCGACGATCGCGACCAGGATGAAACTCACGAACCGGTACACGAACGCGGCGGCGACCGCCTGCGCGGCGGGCAGGCCCGCACCGGCGGTGAGACCGTAGATCAGGGTGGCGTCCACATAGACGATGCCGCCGGGCGCGAACGGAATCGAACCCACCGCCTTGCCCGCGGCGAACGCGATGAGCAGACCGGACAGCTTGGGATCGGCGCCCACCGCGTAACACGCCGCGCCGAGACAGGCCACGTCGGCGAACCGGTGCACCAGCGCCCACACCCCCACCAGCGCGCCGTCGCGTTTGCCCAGGTCGACCGATTCCAACTGCGCCCGGATCTCGGCCAACTTGGCGATGCCGTGGCCGGCGGGCTTCTTCCGTAATCGGTTCACCAGCGCGAGCACCTTGCGCAGTATCGCCTCGAGCGTGCCCGGATGCCTGGCCAGATAATTGCCCGCCACCAGCACCACACCGAGCAGAACGAGGGTGGCGATGAGTTTCACGCCGATGCCCTGACCGACCAGGGCAGCGCCTGCGATACCGAGCAGCGCGAGCCCGGCCGCGGCGACCACACCGGAGAACACCAGCTGCCACGACGCCACGATCGGGCTGGCGCCCCAGCGCCGGGTCTGGCGATAGGTGAAGGCGGTGGAGAACACCTGGCCCGCGGGCAGCGTCAGCGACATGGCGGTGGCGCCGTACACCACCGACACCGACTTGCCCTGGCTCACGTCGACCCCGCCCGCGTGCAGCAGCTGCTTCTGCACCCGCCCGAACCCGCTCATCGACACGGCCTGGGTGAACACGCACAGCAGCACCCAGCCCCAGTGGATCTCGGTGAGCGTGCGCCACGATTCGTGCAGCCGGGGCCACAGGTACACGCCCTCGCCGACCAGCAGCGCGAGCAGGATCGCGCCGAGCACCCATTTCACCCAGCGAAAACGGTTGGGCCGGCGCACGACGGGATGCGCGGCGGGATCGCCTGCTAGGTCGCCGTCGGCCGTCACCATGTCAGCCTAGCGAACGCGACTGTTCTCCCTGGTCCACGCCGGACCTGGCCGCGACCGGCTTCGGCCAGGCCAGGCGGGTTTTTCTGCGTCTGCCACGTAGCTGGACCTCGTCGCCGGTCTCCCAATGGTCTTGCTCGCTTTCCGAGGCGAAGTACAGCGCGCTACCCGAAGCGAGAACGCGGCCGGGGTGCTCTTTGGCCAGTTCGGTGAGTCGCGACGCCTCGTTGACGGGGTCGCCGATCACGGTGTATTCGAAACGATTCGCCGCGCCGATATTGCCCGCGACAGCCAGCCCCGCCGACACGCCGATGCCGACATCGAGGGTGGTCACTTCACGCAGCGCCTCACGCAGCTCGCGGGCGGCGGCCAGGGCGGCGGTCGGTGCGTCGGGGCGGTCGAGCGGTGCGCCGAAGATGGCGAGGGCGGCGTCGCCGACGAACTTGTTGACGAAGCCGTGGTGGCGATCGATCACGTCGACGACCACCCGGAAGAACTCGTTGAGCAGGCTCACCACCTCGGTGGGCGGACGTTCGGCCGCGGCGGCGGTCGACCCCACCATGTCGACGAAAAGCACCGCGACGAAGCGGGTCTCACCGCCGAGTTCGGTCCCGTAGTCCAGCGCGCGCTGCGCGACTTCCTCACCGACGTGCTGACCGAACAGCTCCTGCAGCTTGCGGCGTTTGGCGGCCTCTTCCATCATCCGGTTGAAACCGACCTGCAGCAGCCCGATCTCGCTGCCGTCGTACACCTCCACCTGCACGTCACGCGCGCCCGCCTGCACCCTGTTGATGGCTTGGGACAGCTGACGAACAGGGTCGGAGATGGACGATCCGGTGAGCATCGACAGCGCGAGCGCCTGCAGGATCACCACGCCGCACAGCAGCAGGATGGAGATGGCCAGCGACTTCGCCGAGAACTTCACATCCGAGGAGATCTGGGTGACACACAGCAGCACGATCGCGATGGTCGGCGCGAACGTACCCATTCCCCAGGTCATCGCCATACGCGTACCGACACCGGGGGTGAGGGTGTGGTCGAAGGTGCCCTCGGTGAGCGCCTCGGCCGCGACCGGCCGCAGAATGCGTTCGCCGAGCATGTAGGTGAAGCCGAACACGATGGTGGCGGCCATACATTCGGTGACGATCACCGCGCCCGCCAGCTCCGGCGATTCGGCGATGATGAGCGCGGCGAGGATGGCGCCGCCGATGATCCACAGGATCAGGTGCACGATCGACTGCCGCAACGGCACGTGCAGCGCCGCCATCTGTTCGCGCCTGCTCGGCGGACCACCGCGCATCTGCCAGCGCATCACCGGGCGCAACATGATGGCGGCGGCGATGATGCTGAGCACCGCGGCGGCACCGAACACCACCAGCGGGGCAAGCAGACCCGCTTCGCGCACACCACCCTGATGACCCTCGGGGACCGGCAGGCCGTACTGGATGAACGCCCAGACCAGCACCGCGCCGAAGGCATTGGCCAGCAGTACTGAGGTCAGATACAGCGGCCAGCGCGTTCGCATGGTCTGTTTGACCGCTTCCAGAGGCGCCGACACGACAACCAATCTAGCGTTGCGACCGATAGGCTCTCTCGGGTGACCGTCCAGAAGCCGGATTCCGGGCCCGCGTCCACGCCGTGGCGTTCCGACGCCGAGGCAGTACATCCGCTGGTCCGTAAAACGGCCGCGTGGTGCTGGCGGCTGCTGATCATCTTCGCGGCGCTGATCGCCTTGGGCATGATCGTGCAGAAGTTCGCGACGGTCGTCATCCCGCTGGCCATCGCGCTGCTGGCGGCCGCGCTGCTCGCGCCGCTGGTCGACTGGATGCAGCGGGTGGGGATTCCGCGCGCGATCGGCGTGTCGGTGGCGCTGATCGGGTCGATCGGGTTGCTCGCCGGGATCATGACCTTCGTCGTCGAACAGTTCGTCGACGGTGTGCCCGCGTTGTCCAACGAGGTCACCAACAGCGTGCACAAGGTGCAGGACTGGCTCATCAACGGGCCCGCGCACCTGAGCGACCAGCAGATCCGCAGTGCGGGCGACACCATCGTGCGCACCATCCAGGACAACCGCGAAAGCCTCACCAGCGGTGCGCTCACCACCGCGACGACCATCGGTCACATCCTCACCGGCGCTTTCCTGATCCTGTTCATCCTGATCTTCTTCCTCTACGGCGGCGATCAGATCTGGAACTTCATCACCCGGGTGGTGCCCACACCGCATCGCGAAAAGGTGCGCACCGCAGGCGAACTGGGCTTCGGCACACTCGTCGGTTTCGTGCGGGCCACCGTGGTCGTGGCTGGTGTCGACGCGATCGGCATCGGTGCGGGGCTGGCGATTCTGCACGTTCCGCTGGCGCTGCCGTTGGCGTCGCTGGTGTTCATCAGCGCGTTCATCCCGATCATCGGCGCGGTCGTGGCCGGGTTCGTCGCCGTGTTCATCGCGCTGGTCACCAAGGGTTTCGTCACCGCGCTGATCGTGCTCGGCATCATCATCGCGGTGATGCAGCTGGAAGGGCATGTGCTGCAGCCGTTGCTGCTCGGGCGTGCAGTGAGCATCCACCCGCTGGCGGTGGTGCTGGCGATCACCGCGGGCCTGGTGGTCGGCGGGATCGCGGGCGCGCTGCTGGCCGTGCCGCTGATCGCGGTGGGCAACACCGCGATTCGCTATCTGCTGGCCGACACCCCCGACGAGGCGTACGGCGAGCTCGCCGGTGCCAGGGACGGCGGCCTGTTCGATGCCGAGCCCGACAAACCCGAGCCGGGCCGGTTCGACGTGACCGCGCGGTTGCGCAAGGCGACAGACGAGTCCGGCGATGCGGACCCACACAGCTGAGCTGAGCTCGGCCGACGCGGCGACCGCGCCCCTGTGGCGGGCCGCCCAGGCATTCCGGCTGGTCACGTTGCTGTACGCGATCGGTCAGCAGATCGCGTCGGTGCCCTACTACCAGCATCCACGGCTGAGCTGGGTGCTGATCGCGCTGATGGCGATCTGGTCGGGTACCTCGGCATTGATGTTGTCGCAGTGGTACTTCCCCGAGGCGACCAGCCGGATTCGCGGATGGGTCGTCGTCGGCGACCAGGTGGTGACGGTGCTGCTGATCGCCTCCACCCGGCTCGTCGCCGACTACGACTGGTATCACGGGCATCAGACCCTGCCGACCACGCTGTGGATCGCCAACTCGGTGATCTCGATGGCGATTCTGCGTGGACCCGTCGCGGGAGTTGTTGCAGGGCTGGTGATGTCGGCCGTCGTGGTGACCGTGCGTGACCAGTGGGGCCAGGACGTATGGGGTGATGCGACCGCACCTGTGCTGGTGTCGGTGGGGTTGGCGCTCGGATTGGCGGCCAATACGGCGCGGCGTGCGCAGGGGCAGCTCGAACGGGCGCTGCGGATGACCGCCGCCGCGCAGGAACGCGAGCGCTTGGCGCGCGAAGTGCACGACGGGGTACTGCAGGTGCTCGCCTACATCAAACGGCGCGGCGGCGAGATAGGCGGGGCGGCAAGCGAACTCGCTCAGCGGGCGGGCGAGCAGGAGGTGGCGCTTCGGGTGCTGCTCTCCGAACAGGGTGACCGGGCCGATTCCGGCGCGGCCGAGGTCGACCTGCGGCCGTTGCTCACCGCACGCGCGACACCGAAGGTCTCGGTGGCCACGCCCGGCGACCCGGTACTCGTCGGAAGGCGTGTCGCCCAGGAGATTTCGGCCGCGGTGGCGACGGCTCTGTCGAATGTCGAATTGCATGCCGGTGCGGCGGCGAAAGCCTATGTGCTGCTGGAGGACACCGGTGACATGCTGGTGGTGAGTGTGCGCGACGACGGTGTCGGCATCGCGCCGGGCAGGCTGGCCGAAGCGGCTGCCGAAGGTCGGATGGGTGTTTCGCGCTCGATCGTCGGGCGCATCTCGGCGCTCGGCGGCACGGCCGAACTGCTGAGCGAGGACTTCGGCACCGAATGGGAATTCCGGATCCCGCGCCACGCGGCGCACCGAGCGAGCTAGGAGCAGCGATGGGCGACATCAGCGTGATGGTGGTCGACGACCATCCGATGTGGCGCGAGGGCGTGTCGCGCGACCTCACCGAGGCCGGGTTCACCGTGGCCGCCACCGCCGACGGGGTCGGCACCGCCACCCGCCGCGCCGCCGCCGTGCAACCCGACGTGGTGCTGATGGACATGCAGCTCACCGACGGCAACGGGGCGACCGCCACCGCCGAAGTGCTGCGCGTATCACCGCACAGCCGGGTGCTCGTGCTCTCGGCATCGGACGAACGCGACGATGTGCTCGAGGCGATCAAAGCCGGGGCCAGCGGATATCTGGTGAAAAGCGCGTCGGCCGCCGAACTCATCGACGCGGTGCGCGCCACCGCCGCCGGTCAGCCGGTGTTCACGCCCGGCCTGGCCGGGGTGGTGCTCGGCGAATACCGGCGCATGGCCACCGCACCCGCCGAACCCGACCAACCCCACCGGCCGTCGCTGACCGACCGCGAGACCGAGGTGCTGCGGATGGTCGCCAAGGGGTTGTCCGCCAAGCAGATCGCCGCGCGGCTCAACCTTTCGCACCGCACCGTCGAGAACCATGTGCAGGCCACGCTGCGCAAACTTCAGCTCGCCAACCGGGTGGAACTCACCCGGTACGCCATCGAACAGGGCCTCGAGTAGGACACGGAATTGGGGGTTTGCCCTGATGCGCGGGTCGGTGTTCCTGGCTAGCCTCGAAACATGGGTGGTCCCGATTCCCTCTTCGCTCCCAGCGCCTTCGTCCCCGGCACGCCGACGGCGGGCCCGGTCGGCGATCGTGACCTGCGAGTATCCGATTCCGAACGCGAACACGTCGGCCAGCTGCTACAGCGCGCCGTCGGCCTCGGCATGCTGTCGCTCGGCGAGTTCACCGAGCGGATGGACACCGCGCTCGCGGCCAAGACGCGCGGCGAACTGAACGCCGTCCTCGTCGACCTGCCCGGCATGCGGATCGCGGGCGCACCCCAACCGGCCGCCATGCCGAAACCCCGGCACACCCCCGTACCGGGCGGCACCAACCCGGCCGTCATCCGCAGCAGGCTGTCCAGCGTGCAGCGGCGCGGGCCGTGGCAGGTGCCGCCGAGACTGCACCTCAACGGCCTGATGTCCGGGGTCACCCTCGACTTCACCTCGGCCGTGATGCAGACCCAGGTCGTCGAAATCCAGGTCGACGACTACTGCACGAGCCTCACCCTGCTCGTCCCCGCCGCCGCGACCGTCGACCTCAACGGCCTCACCCTCATCGGCTCCAGCGCCAACAACCGCGTCCGCACCGGCCCACCCATCGGCCCACTGCACCTGGTGGTCCACGGTCGCGTCCGCTTCGGCTCGGTCACCGCCAAGTACCCCCTCATGGTGCAGTGGCGGCGGTTCCTCGGGCAATGATCAGGTAGGAACCACCCCCATCCGGGTGGTTCTACTCATGCCCGGCGACCGTGGTGAGCGGACCATGGGCCTATGAACGCCATCGATCCTGCGCTGGTCGCACGCCTGTCTGACGAACTGACGACCCTCGGGGTGCGGTTGGGCCGTGTCGGGGCGGATCTGGGTGTTCTGCGTGAACAGTTGACCCTGCCTGGGCAGTCGCCGACTTGTGCCGGGCGATCGACTGGTACGCAGGCCGGCGTGGCGTCGGGTGGACGGGAATCCGCCGGGTGGTTGCTCGCGCAGGCTCGTTTGACGGCGGCTCGTGGTGGGCCGTCGAGGGAGAGCGAGGTTCGGCCGGGTTCTGGTACCGGCGATGGTGCCGATCGGGCTGGGTGGGGCGCGGTAGGCCATCCGGCCGGGCAAGGGCACGGAGGGTGGGAGAACGCCGCCGGAGGTCTGCCGGCGCAAGATCCGTCGAGCCCCGGTGGGTCCGCCGTCGGATCCAGCCCGCCTGAATCGAGGGCCGGTGCGATCGTGTCTGCGTCGGCTGGTTCGGCGTCATCCGTATCTGCAGGACAGGGCGCGGGGATACCCGGGTTTGCCGTGCAGGGCAATGTGGCGTCCGGGCCTGCGGTGCCGGGGCATGGGGTGGCTGGTTCCTCGTCGCCCTGGGATTCGGTGGCGAGCGGGGCCGAGGCGGCTGGATTTCCAGCGCCAGGGCTTGCTGTGCGAGAGTCGGCGACGGGTTATGTACCTGGGACGGGGACGCACATCCAGTCGCCGCACGGTGCTTGGACCGGTTGGGGGCCGGGCTTCGGGCAGCGTGGGCCGGTGGGGGCAGGGCGGGCGCCGGCAGAGCCTCAGGTTGCGTGGTGGCAGCGGGAAGGGGTGATTGCTCGGGTGTTGGCGGTGGCTGGGGCCGGGGTCACCTTGATCGGGGTGTTGATGTTGTTGGTGCTGGCCGCTCAGGCAGGGTTCTTCGGGCCGATGGCGAGAGTTGTTGCGGGTGGGGTGTTTTCGGTGGCGCTGGTCGGTGTGGGCTGCCGGGTGATGGGCCGAGCCGGTGGGCGGGTCGGCGGTTTGGCATTGGTTTCCACCGGCATCGCGGGCTTGTACCTGGATGTTGTTGCGGTGACCGGCTTTTATCGTTGGGTGCCGGGTGGGGTCGGGCTCGCGGTGGCGTTGGTTGTGGCGCTGGTGGGGCTCGGGCTGGCGATGCGGTGGCAGTCGCAGCCGTTGGCGGTGGGGGTTGTGGTCGGGGCGGCGGTGTTGTCGCCCGCGGTGGCGAGCGAGTTGATGCTGCTCGCGTTTCTCGTGGTGTTGCAGGCCGCCGGGGTGCCGGTGCAGCTGCGGCGGGACTGGCCGGTGCTGCATGTGGCGCGGACCCTGCCGGTGGTGCTGGCCGCGCTCGGATTGATCGCTGTCAGCAGCTTCGAGGCGGGGATTGCCGGGGAGGAGGCAGCGCAGCGGCAAGGGCTGCTGATGGCGGCGATCGCGTGTGCGGTGGTCGGGATCATCGGTGCTCTGCTGACGGTGCGGCATCGCGCCGGGGACATCACCGCCAGTGTGACCATCGCCCTCACCGCACTGCCGGTACTCGCCGCGGCGCCGCTGTTCGACCGAGCGGTTTCCGCATCCATCACCGGTATCCTGGCCTGCGTGCTGCTCGCAGTGGCCGCGACCGCGCTGCGACCGGACATGGCCGTGCGGCTGAACATCCCACGTCATACGGCGCTGGTCTCGGCGCTCACCGGTGCGTTTGCGCTGCTGCAGACCTGCACCACGGCGACCGGCGACAATCCGCATTTCCTGCCGACCGCGCTGTTCACGGCCGCGCTCGCGTTCCTCGGTGTCGCCGCAGCCGGCCGAAACCGGGTCTGCGCGGGACTCGGCGTTGCCTTCGCCCTGCTCGGCGGACTGGTGCTGTTCGCGATCGCCGACCCGGAAACCCTTGCGGCGCAAAGCCTCGCGATCCGCCATCTCGACGGCGCCACGGTGCTCGCCGCACTACTCGGCCTCGGCACCGCCGCGATGGTCGCCTGGACCGTGCGGCGACTGCCCGGCGGGAACGACGCGCTCATCACCGGAACATGGGTCGCCGTCAGCCTCGCCAGCCTGTACTTCGTCCTGGTCGCGACGGTGTCGACGGGTGTATCCCTCAGCGGCACACAGGGTTTCCTCATCGGCCACAGCATCGCGACCATCATCTGGATGGCAGCCGCGACGACCGCACTCTTCGTCGGCCTACGCAACCTCCGCACCGCCCCTGCCGTCGCTAAAGTGTGCCTGGCCTCCGGCCTCCTTGTGGTCGCGGCGGCCCTCGCCAAACTCTTCCTCTTCGACCTGGCCACCCTCTCCGGCCTCATCCGCGTCGCGGCCTTCCTCGCAGTCGGCACCCTCCTGCTCCTCACCGGCACCCGCTACGCCCAAGCCTTCGCCACCCCCGACCACAAGCCCTGACCCCGCCGAACCCCCACCTACCGCGCTCCCAACCACTCGACATCACCCCGCGCCCACTTGGTCAGGCGATCATCACGCTCTGGTGGCGGGAGCCACTCGCACGATGCCGCCACCAGAGCGTGGTGATCAGTTGTCCGGATCTCGCGGAGCTATCGGGCCACTCGGCCCCGGCGGATACCCGCTGGTTCGTCGTCGATCACCACGCTCATGGGGCGAGCGTGGTTCTCACGAGCCAGTCGGCGTCGGATCATGAGGATGTGCCGAGGAGACGACTCCGGCCACGGTGATCCCGGAGGGGCCGTGGCCGGAGTTCTTGTCGGAGGGGGCTTACGGAGTCTCGTCGTTGCGGCGGCGGAGGAGTTCGTTGACGCTCACCGTGCGGCCGTCGTCGCCGTGGTGGCGGCCTTCGTCGACCGGAGTGCTGCCGCGGCGGGAGGAACGAAGTTGCGCCATCCAGTTCTCGATCTCCGTGCGGGTGTCCGCCTGGGGATCGTCCTCCGGAGTTGCCGTCGAGCCGTTTTCCGAGGAGGCCGCACCGTTCGCGTCCGGGGCGGGCGGTGACGACGGTTCTGCCGCATCGGAATTCGGGATCGGAGTGAATCCGGGCGGCGCTTGCCATCCACCTGCCGTCTGCGAGCCTTCACCGGTCGCGTGACCACCGGTGGCGCCCTGGTCGCTCGCCTCGTCGGCTGCGGTGAAGGGGGCGGTTTCGGGATCGTCGTTCGCAGGAGTCACCGGCTCGGCCGGACGCGATTCCGGCGACGTGGCCTCCGCGGCAGACACCGGCGTGAATCCGGGCGGTGCGACCTGAGGATGCAGAACGTTCGGCGAGCGGCTCGTATCCGATTGTGCCGCAGACTGTTCCCGCGCGGCAGGGTCCTGCGGCGTACGGCTCTCGGCCGATTGCGCGTTGTCCGGGGAACCTATTTGCGCGGAACGTCGCGCATTGTCGATCGACGCCCACATCGACGACGCACCGGCCGACATCGGCGGCTCCGCTGCCTCGGCGGTCGGCGCATCATCCGGGACACCGTCGGTCCACGGGAGTTGCTGTGGGTCGACGGGAACCGGAGTGCCGAAGACGTTCTGGGCAGCCGGGGTCTGCGGTTGCGCGTCGCGTTCGTCGGGCGCGGGGCGGCGCATCGGGAGATCCGGGAATTCCGGAAGGTCTGACGCAGGCTCGGCGGCCTGCTGCGCATCCGCGCGGTGAGCACCGGGAGTCGCGGTCAGATCGGGCTGGGGCGGAACGAAACCCTGCGGACGTGAGTCCGGTTGGCGTGCAGCATCTTCCGTAGCGGGTCGGCTGATCCGGTCAGCGGCGGGTGCCTGCGGTTCCGGTGCATCCTGCGATGCGCGACCCGCGTCCTCGCCGGTTCGCGGGAGCGGAGTGAACCCGTTGAAGGTTCCGCCCGCCGGGAAATCGGAAGGACGCGACACCGGATGCGGTGTCGGCGGGTGCGTGATGCTGGGCGGTGGCGTCACCGGAGGCGGCGTGTTCACGATGCCCGATGGCGGTGTCACGGGAGGCGGCGTGTTCACGATGCCCGATGGCGGTGTCACGGGAGGCGGCGTGTTCACGATGCTCGGCGTCACCGGCCGCGGCGTGTCGGTGCTCGGCCGAGCGGGCGCGACGATGCTCGGTCGGGATTCGGGTGTGCCCGTGGGGAATTCATCACCGACAGGCGTGCCGGGCGTCGAGATACGAGGCGTCGTCGGGCTGTATCCCGCAGGCGGCATGACTCGCTCCGAACCGCGCGGCGCGGGCCCGCTGCCCCTGGAATCGGGCAGGTCGAGACCGCCGATCACACCATCGACGGGGCCTGCCACATCGGCCGGTCCGGAACCGCCGATCACGCCGTCGGCACCGAATTCCGCACGGCCCGAATGGTTCTCCGCGGCTGAATCGACGGGTGTCGAGCTCGGGTAGCTCTGATCGTCTCCGGCAGCCGAGTCGTGGGCGGGCGTGCCGGGACCTGTGCCGAAAGCCTGGTGGTGGGAACGGTTTCCAGCTGCCGGATCCACAGGCGCGACCGCACCATGATCCGGCCGGATCGCAGTCGACTCCCCGGAAGCGCCTGTATCCCCACGTCCCGATCGGAACGCGGTCGGGTCCCCAGGGGCGCCTGTTTCCCCATGTTCCGATCGGAACGCGGTCGGCTCGCCAGGGGCGGCCGTACCCCCACGGTTCGACCCGTCTTCGGGCGATCCGGTAGACATGCCCGAATCCCCACGGCCAGGACGATTTTCGCTGCCCTGCTCAGGGGCGGGGGAATCCGGCTTCACCGCAGGCAGCATCTGCGTCGGCTCGTCGTCGGCGCCGACAGGCTTCGCCGAACCGGGCTGCACAACCGGCAGCACCCGCGTCGGCTCACCCGAAAGCATCGACGCGCGCGGCCGCGTGGGATCCGGCGACATCGGCTTGCGCGGCCGAGCCGGTTCGGCGGACTCGGTGATCTTGTCGATGCGCTGAGTCGGCGCCTCGGCCTCGATCTCGGCCACCGTGCGCGGACGACGCGGTGTCTTGGCCAGTTTGGCGTCGGGGACGGAGACCATCTGCATGGTCGGGGGGTCGGTGATCGGGGTGGTTTTCACCAGGTCGACGACCGCGCCCTTGTCCGGGCGCTCGTCGTCGAGAATGGGCTCGCCAAGGCCGACCTTCTCCTGGATCCGCTTCATCCACTTGGGCGCCCACCAGCAGTCGTCGCCCAGCAGCTTCATGATCGCGGGCACGAGCAGCATGCGCAGGATGGTCGCGTCGATGAACAGCGCCGCGATCATGCCGTAGGCGATGTACTGCATCATCACCAGATCGGAGAACGCGAACGCACCGGTGACGACCAGCAGGATGAGCGCGGCGGCGGTGATGATGCGCCCCGTCTGGGCGGTACCGATGCGTACTGCCTCGGTGGTCGACGCACCTTGCGCGCGGGCCTCGACCATGCGCGAGAGCAGGAAGACCTCGTAGTCGGTCGACAAGCCGTAGATGATCGCGATGATCAACACCAGCACCGGCGCACTGATCGGTTGCGGAGTGAAGTTCAGGATGCCGGACCCGTGACCGTCGATGAAGATCCAGGTCAGGATGCCGAGCGTGGACCCGAGACCGAGTGCGCTCATCACGGCGGCCTTGATCGGCAGCACGAGTGAGCCGAAGGTCAGGAACATCAGAATCGTGGTGACAAGCAGCACCAACGCGATCATCAACGGCATGCGATCGAGCAGCGCGTCGATGCTGTCCTTCATGATCGCCGGCTGGCCGCCCACGTACATCTGCACGTTGTCGGGGGTTTCGATCGCCCGCAGGTAGTCGATGGTCTGATTGGCTTCGTCGGAGTCGACGAGCGTCGCCGAAGTCCGGTAGATCGTTTTGTCGGTGGGGGCCGTGGACGGCACCCCGAATGGACCGACCAGCCCGGGAGCCTTGTTCGCGGCCTTCCAGGCGGCGCCGATCGCGTTGGTGTCTTCGCCGACGAACACGATCTCGATCGGATCGGTCTTCTTCATCGGGAACACCTCGTAGAAGTGTTCGAGCGCCAGACGAGTCTCGTTGTCGGGCGGCAAGTACTTCTCGTTGATGCCGCCGAAGGCCAAGTCCTTCACCGGGATGATGAGCAGCAGCAGACCGATGGTGATCGGGATGGCGATCTTGAGCGGATGCTTCATCACCCACCGGGTGAGGTTGCCCCAGAAGCCGTTCTCGATCTCCTCCGCGGTTTTGTCCTTGCGGAAACGCTTGAGACCGAGCATGTCCACGCGCGGACCGAGAATGGCCAGCATCGCGGGCAGGATGGTGATGGCGGTGAGCGCGGCCAAGGTGACGGTCGCGATGGTGCCATAGGCGATGGACCGCAGAAAGCCCTGCGGGAACAGCAGAATGCCGCCGAGGCTGGCCACGATCATCGTCGCCGAGAACACGACGGTCCGACCGGCCGTCATCACCGAACGCCGTACGGCGGCACGCGTGTCGTAACCCTCGGCCAATTCCTCCCGGAACCGGCTGACTATGAAAAGCCCGTAGTCGATCGCCAGACCGAGACCGATCATCGAGACGACGCCGGTGACGAATGAATTCACCTCGGTGACATGAGTCAACGCCATGATGATGCCGTTGGCGCCGAGGATGGTGAGCCCGCCGATGATCAGCGGAAGCGCGGCCGCGACGATGCCGCCGAAGATAAAGAACAACAGCACGCCGACGGCGGGAATCGCCAGCAATTCCATGCGTTTGGTGTCGTGCGCGATCGTGTCGTTGAGCGTGCCCGCCATGCCCTGCAGACCGGAGACCTCGGTGTCGACGCCAGGAACGTCGAAGGCGTCCTTGGTCGCGCGGTAGCTGCGCAGAGTCTCGGTGTCGTTGTTGCCCTTGAGCCGGATGGCGGTGAAGGCGTGCTTCTTGTCCTTGGACCCGAAGGTCGACGGCACGGTGGGCACCTTGCCGTCGATACGCCAGTACGCACCGACGATACTGTCGATCGAATCCGGGTATTTCGCCGTCAGACCGGCCAGATTTTCGACAATCTTCTGGCTGAATTCCGGGTCGTCGATCGTTTTGCCCTCGGGGGCGTTGTACATGACGACGATGTCGGAATCGTGGTTACGGCCCCACGCCCCATCGGAAATCCGCGCTGCCTGCGAGGATTCCGAATTCGGATCGTCCAACCCGCTGGAACTGAGGTGGTCCTCCAGCCCGAAGCCGAAACCACCGAGCGCCAACAAGGCGGCCCCGACCACACCGATGACGGCGAATCGGAACCGATAGACCAGATCGCCCCAGCGGGTGAACACTTAAGCGACTCCTTGACCAGGGCGAGATGTGAGTAGCGCAGAAAGCGGCCGGAAGGGCTGCAACCATGCGCCCTCGTCGGGCAGCGAATCGAGGCTCACCCGCGGTAGCGGTTCCCGGAAAACTCCCGGGATGTCCTCGAGGTCGACGAACTCGAGAGTATCGGAAGTGACAGCCCAACTCGCGTGCTCACGGAATCCGAGCACGTGAGCTGGGGTTCCCTTGGCGGCGATGGCTTCCAGTGGTTCGCGGAAGGCTTGGCCGTCGGCGGAGGCGACCATGATGCCTGCCAGTCCGCCGTGCCGTGCCCGCATGGCGATGTGGGCGAGCATGTCGGCGTCGACGTCGGAGTCCTCGTCGATCTTCGGCTTGGCGAAGACCGCGAAACCCACGTTGCGCAATGCCTCGACCCAGGGGCGGACCACGTCGGCGGTGCCGGGGGCGATATTGGTGAAGACGGTTGCTTCGGCTTCGATGCGGGTTTTGGAACCCACCGACAGCTCGGCGGTCTTGGCGAGCAGCCAGCGGCCGAGCGCGTCGAAGCGGGGACGATAAGCGGCCGTGGGACGTCCACCGAGAATGGCGCCGAGTCCCATGTCGAGGTTCGGCGCGTCCCAGACGAGCAGGACACGCCGGACATCGGGCCCGGAACCGCTCAACGCCTCGGCGCCGGCACCTGACTGATCGAGTTCCGGCATCTCGGGGGCGATCTCACTCACGCTCATCTCTCGATCTTCCCCCATATGAACTCGTTGATGACGCTTCCGGCACGCAGGCCTTTGCCCTCGAACTTGGTGACCGGCCGGTCGAAACCGATCGGCGCGGTGTCGCGGTTGGCCGCGCTGTCGCCACCTGTGGTGTCGTTCAGGCCGGTGAGCAGCGGTTCCTGTGAGCCTACTTCGAGAATGTGTTCGGCGTAGTCGGCGTGGTCGGTCGCCACGTGCAGCACACCGCCCGGCTGCAGCCTGCTCGCGATCAGCGCGAAGGTCGGCGCCTGCAGCAGCCGGCGCTTGTGGTGGCGGGCCTTGGGCCACGGGTCGGGGAAGAACACGCGCACACCGGTCAGCGACTCCGGGGCAACCATGTTCTCCAGCACGTCGACGGCGTCACCGCGCAGCAACCGGATATTGCCGATCTCCTCGCGTTCCACCTGCTGCACCAGCTGGGCCAGACCCGGTTTGTAGACCTCGATGCCGATGAGGTTCAGGTGCGGCTCGGCCTTGGCCATGGCGGCCGTGGCGGTGCCGGTTCCGCAACCGATCTCGATGACCAGCGGGGCGCTTCGTCCGAACCAGGCGTCGGCGTCGATGGGCTCGTTGGACACGTCCCGGCCGATCACCGGCCAGGTACGTTCCCAGGAGGCCTGCTGGTTGGGCGTCAATGCCCCTCGGCGCGAGCGGAAGCTCGTCACGCGGGGGTAGAGCCGGGATCCGGTGGTCGAGCGGCGGCCCGCTTCGTTCGGCATCTCCGAGAGCTTCAGGTGCTCCGGGGCAGTGGACGGCGGCCCGGGAACCGACTCGACAGGGTGGTTGGCGGCGTCGTTCACGTCGTCCATTGTCCAGCATGCGCCGAGTTACGTCGCAGCCGCCTCACGCCGGATCTGACAGAATGCCCTCCGAAAAGGGGGTGCGCGCAAATGCCGACAGGGACCATGACCGCACAGACACGGCCGTCCGACCAGCTCGATCAGCTGATCTCGGACCTCGGCGCAGGCGGGGGAACCGACCCGGTGATCGCCGAGCGGCTCGTCGAGGCAGTACACCGCAGACGTAGGCCGCTGCGGATCCAGGTGGCGGGGCGCGCGCTCAGCGGCCGGACCACCGTCCTCGCGGCGCTGGCACTGCTGTCCGCGCAGGAGACCGACCCGGTCGACCAGCCCGAGCTGCCCGATCCGGTGCTCGACGGTGATCTGGTGGTGTATGTGCTGGCAGGCGCGCCGCAGGCGGCCGATTTGCGGGTACTGGAAACGCTGCCCAGGGACCGCAGCATCGTGGTGCTGAACAAGGCGGACGCGATGGGTGCGCGCTGGGGCGACGCCGTGGCGGCCGCCGAACGGTTCGCCCGTGAGCTGCGCTTGCCGGTGGTTCCGGTGGTCGCCTCGCTGGCGGCGCGTACCCGCGCGGGCAGTGTCGACGCGGCTGATCTGAGCGATCTGCGCAGGCTCGCGGTGGGCCCGGACGTGCCGTCGGTGCTGGCCGCTGACCTTTTCATCGGTGCCGGTTCCGATCAGGACGCCCGCAGGCGCCTCATCGAGAACTGGGACCTCTACGGCGTGGACTGCGCGCTCACCGCGCTGCGCGCCGACCCGGATCTCACCTCCGCCGCGCTGATCCAGATCCTGCACTCCGCAGGCGGCATCGACCCGCTGCACCGGCTGGTCCACCGCCGCTACGAGCAGGTCGAAGCCGTGCGCGGGGGCGAACTGCTCGACGAGCTGGTCCGGCTGGCCGCGCGCGCCGTCCCCGGTGACGGCGGGCGCGCCCGCGCGCTGATCGAGCAGTACCTGGCCGGTGACGAGGCCTTGTGGATCGGTTTGTGCGCGGGTCTGGCCTGCCCGCAGGTCGCCCACCTGGCCGCCGGATATCCCTCGCCCGCGCCCGGCGACGCCGACGAGGCGCTCTCGCGCGCCACCCGCTGGCGGGCCGTGGTGTCGAGCGATATGCCGCCCGCCGCCCGCCGCGCCGCCCTGCGCGTGCACAACGGGTACATCAGAGCCTGGGAGCGGATGAGCAGTGCCGGACTCTGACGAGGCCGCACTGCCCGCCGACGTCGACGCCGTCATCGAACGATGGAATCCGCAGGGCAAGGCGCTGCTGCGGGCGATGGCCGGTTCCGGCGCCGCCGCGAGCGTGCTGTTCTACGCCCCCGACGACGCCAACACCACCCTGCTGCGCACCGAACTGGCCCGCTTCGAACCGCGCATCGACCTGATCGACCCGGCCACCCCGACCACCGAACCCGCCCCGGCCCTGATCCTGTTCGACGCGGGCAGCGTGATCGGTGCCGACCTGCTCGCCCTCATCGACCGCCTGCGCGGCGCGGGCGCCCCGATCCTGCTCGCCATGAACGGCTTCCACGCCTACCAGGACTGGCGTGCGATGCGCGAACGCAGCCTCGCCCTGCTCGCCGCCCGCGGCAGCGACGACCTCGACATTCTCGCCGTCTCGGCCCGGCTGGCCGCCGCCGCCCGCACCGCCGACGACTCCGCCCTGCTCGACCGCTCCGGTCTCGGCGCCCTGCACGCCGCCCTCGCCGCGGCCACCGCACAGACCCCGGTCGACGGCGCCCGACGCCGTGCCGCCGTGCTCGCCCGCGTGCTCGCCGACACCAGGGCGCGCATCGCCGAGCAGATCGCGGCACTGCGCGCGGGCGCCGAGACCGCACGCATCAGGGAGGAACGGGTCGCCCTGCTCGCCGAACGCGACGGCGGCCGCCAGACCGGTCTGGCAGCGGTGCGCAGCCAGGTGCAGCTGGCGCGCGTCGACCTGTCGACCGAGGTCGGGGCCATGGTCCGGGCCCTGCACATGCGCTCACGCACCGAACTCGACCGCTGCGACCGCACCGAACTGCGCGCCTACCCCGAGCGCTTGCAGCAGGCCGCCGGTGAGCTGTCGGCCGCGGTCGACGCCGTCATCGACGAGCGCGTACTCGAGACCGCGCGGCGTGTCGGCACCGCCGCACCCGCCCAGCGCCGCTACGACGCGGCGCCCCGAGTGGGTCCGGAACCCACGCCGAGGCATCGTGGTGTCGAAGATCACCTGGTGATCGCGCTCGGCGCGTCGGCCGGTGTCGGTCTAGGCCGGTTGATCGTCGCGCCGCTGTCGCTGGTGCCGACGCTCGACGTGGCGAGCGTGCCGGTGGCGTTGCTGCTCGGTGCCGGTGCGGCGGCATGGGTGGTGCGTGCGCGCGGACAACTGGCCGAACGCAGTCACATGTCACAGTGGGTGTCGGAGGCGCTGGTGAATGTGAAAGCCCAGCTCGAGCAGCGTGTCGCGGCCGTCCTGGTGGACGTGGAGGCGGAGCTGGCCGAACATGTCGTCCGCGAATCCACGACCCGCGCGGTGGCTGTGGACCGGCGTATCGCCGAGCTCGACACGCTCGTCCGGCGCCTCGCCGCCGAGCGGCCTGCACAACTTTCCGCTTGCGAACGCGATATCGAGACACTCGACAAGGTGTGACGAGAACGATTGGTCCACCCGCCGATGGGTACTAGGTTGGGCGAACCCGATTCCTTATCGATCGTCATATCGCGTTAACCTTTAAGCAGGAACCTGGGCGTCCTGCTCCGTGCCAGTCGATGCGCGGCCTCCGTCCGTGTACGGCCCTGTACGCCGTCCATTGGGGTTGTGCGGTGGCTGGTTCGCTGCCGGACGTCTTCCCGCCACGGTGGCGCCCCCGCCCATCTCAGGAGAGTTTTCATGACCTCAGCGACCATTCCTGGTCTTCGTGGATCCGACGGCACCGCGCCGACCGAGCACAGTGAACTGCTCGCCTGGGTACAGGAAGTCGCAGAGCTCACTCAGCCTGACCGCGTTGTCTGGGCCGACGGCTCCGACGCGGAATGGGATCGCCTGACCACGCAGCTGGTCGAAGCGGGCACCTTCAAGAAGCTCGACGAGAAGAAGAAACCGAACTCCTTCCTCGCCCTGTCCGACCCCTCCGATGTGGCCCGCGTGGAATCGCGCACCTACATCTGCTCCAAGACCGAGGCCGACGCGGGCCCGACCAACAACTGGGTCGACCCCGCCGAGATGCGCGCCACCATGACCGAGCTGTACCGCGGCTCGATGAAGGGCCGCACCATGTACGTGGTGCCGTTCTGCATGGGCCCGCTCGGCGCCGAGGACCCCAAGCTGGGCGTGGAGATCACCGACTCCGAGTACGTGGTGGTCTCGATGCGCGTGATGACGCGGATGGGCCAGGCGGCGCTGGACAAGCTCGGCACCGACCGTCCGTTCGTGAAGGCGCTGCACTCGGTCGGCGCTCCGCTGGCCGAGGGCCAGGCCGACGTGCCGTGGCCGTGCAGCGACACCAAGTACATCACCCACTTCCCCGAGGACCGCGAGATCTGGTCCTACGGCTCGGGCTACGGCGGCAACGCCCTGCTCGGCAAGAAGTGCTACTCGCTGCGCATCGCCTCGGCGATGGCCCACGACGAGGGCTGGCTGGCCGAGCACATGCTGATCCTCAAGCTGATCTCGCCCGAGAACAAGGCCTACTACATCGCCGCCGCGTTCCCCAGCGCCTGCGGTAAGACCAACCTGGCGATGATCCAGCCGACCATTCCCGGCTGGCGCGCGGAGACCCTCGGCGACGACATCGCCTGGATGCGTTTCGGCAAGGACGGCCGCCTCTACGCGGTGAACCCGGAGTTCGGTTTCTTCGGCGTGGCGCCGGGCACCAACCACAGCTCCAACCCCAACGCGATGGCAACCATCGACGCGGGCAACACCGTCTACACCAACGTCGCCCAGACCGACGACAACGATGTGTGGTGGGAGGGCCTGGAAGGCGACCCGCAGCACCTCATCGACTGGAAGGGCAACGACTGGACCCCCGAGTCCGGCACGCACGCCGCGCACCCGAACTCGCGCTACTGCACCCCGATGTCGCAGTGCCCGATCCTGGCCCCCGAGTGGGACGACCCGCAGGGCGTGCCGATCTCGGCCATCCTGTTCGGCGGTCGCCGCAAGACCACCGTCCCGCTGGTGACCGAGTCGTTCGGCTGGGAGCACGGCGTGTTCATGGGCGCGACCATGGGCTCGGAGCAGACCGCCGCCGCCGAGGGCCAGGTGGGCACCGTCCGCCGCGACCCGATGGCGATGCTGCCGTTCCTCGGCTACCACGTGGGCGACTACCTCGACCACTGGATCGAGCTGGGCAAGAACGCCGACTCGACCAAGCTGCCGAAGATCTTCTACGTCAACTGGTTCCGTCGTGGCGCCGACGGCCGCTTCCTGTGGCCCGGATTCGGTGAGAACTCCCGCGTGCTGGAGTGGATCGTCGGCCGCATCGAGGGTTCGACCGGTGCGTCGTCCACCCCCGTCGGCCACGTCCCCACGGCCGCCGACCTCGACCTGGACGGCCTCGATGTCGACCCGGCCGACGTCGACGAGGCCCTCGCGGTGAACGCCGACGAGTGGCGCCAGGAGATCCCGTCGATCGAGGAGTGGTTCGAGTTCATCGGCGACCGCCTCCCCTCGGGTGTCCGCGACGAGTTCGAGGCCCTCAAGCAGCGCCTCGGCTGATCCCCCCCGAACAACGAACCGCCCGCACCGATCTCCGGTGCGGGCGGTTTCGTTCTATTCGGGGAAAGGCGCGAACCTGACGAACTGGGTGAATCCGGTCGACGTCAGCCAGGCCACCCGCCCTTCGGGGACCGCGGCGGCCTCGGCGGCGAACACCGCGGCGAGGTGCTTCTTCAGCTGGTGGCGCGGGTGCCGGGCGAGCAGTTCGCCGACCCATCGGGGATCGAGGTCGGCCAACCGGTCGCCGAGCACGTCCACCGACGCGCCCGCGGAGACGAAACCACCCGGATCGCCGAGGTCCGCCGCGATGCCAGGGGTGAGATGGGCGGCGATGGCCGCACCGATGATCGCGGCCCGTTCGGCGGAGGCGCCGTGGCGCTGCGCGAGGCCGACCGCGCTCTCCCCGCCGACCACCGCGAAACACCGTCCAGGCGTTGGGGTTTCGAGGGCGATGTCGTGCAGCAGGCAGGAGACGTAGGCGATTTCCTCGTCGTACTCGGCGCCGTCGAGGTCGGCGAGGGCGCGACCGAAGAAGTAGGTGCGGAACGAATGCGCGAGCAATGCCTCCGAAAGCTGTTCGCGCGCATGTAGTTCCGCCTCTCTGGCGAGCCGGGTGTCCGGGAGGCGCACGTCGTCGACGCGTCCGGTGCCGCGCAGGCCGAGTGCCAGGCGCAGCCGTCCCGGCACGAATTTCGGCACGGTGCGCGCGAGTACGGTCAACAGCCGACGGCGCTGCGCCGCGGTGAGGTTTCCGCCGGTGCGCTGTGCCCAGGTCCAGTCGAGGCCTGCCGGATTCGTCATCAGATCTCCCTTGTCGCTTACGTCAAGCAAAGCCGGACCGGAGCGACGGAACGAGTGGCAGACATGCCAGCACTGCCCGGATTCGTGCCAAACTCGTGGAGTGATCTCGGTGGCCGCACTCGCCCTGGACGGCGTGATGACCTACGACCTCGCCTGCGTGGTCCAGATCTTCCGCCACGGACCTGGCCGAACCGGCGAGCCTGCCGGCTTCGACATGCGCACCTGCGGTGTGCGTCCCGGCCCGGTGTGGACGCCGAACGGCTTCGAGCTGCGGGTGGAGCACGGCCTCGAGCTGCTCGCCGACGCCGATCTGATCGTGGTCCCGGGCATCGGCCTGCCGACCATGCCGACCCCGCAACCGGTACTCGACGCCTTGCGCGCGGCCGCCGCCCGCGGCGCCACGATCGCCAGTATCTGTGTCGGCGCCTTCATCCTGGCCGAGGCCGGGCTGCTCGACCGCCGCCCGGCCACCACCCACTGGGGCTACTGCGACGAATTCGCCCAGCTGTACCCGGCCGTGAAACTCGATCCCACCGCCCTTTACGTCGACGACGGCGACATTCTGACCTCGGCGGGCCTGTCCGCCGGATTGGATCTGTGCCTGCACATCGTCCGCCGCGAACTCGGTGCCGCGGCCGCCGCCGACCTCGCCCGCTGGAATGTGGTGCCGCCGCACCGCGAAGGTGGTCAGGCGCAGTACATTCCGCGGCCGATGGCCCGCGTCGCAGCGCACGGTGGTCTGGCGGCCACGCTCGATTGGGCAGCGGCTGATCCCGAGAGCGCGGTGGATGTCTCCGCGCTGGCCGCGCACGCGCTGATGAGCGAACGGACTTTCATCCGCCGCTTCAAGGCCGAGGTCGGCACCACACCGCGTGCCTGGCTCGACGCGCAACGGCTCGGACGGGCCAGGGAACTGCTCGAGCGAACGACGTTCACCGTGGAGACGGTTGCCCAGCGATCGGGCTTCGGAAGTGTGACGGCCCTGCGCGAGCACTTACGTGCGGCCACCGGGCTTACCCCGTCCGCATATCGACGTTCATTGCGTCAGTGACCCACTTTCCCGACGCGGAGTTTCCTTTCGGGCACAAAATAAGACGATTCCCCCGTGTGAATTTCGGGTATCTATTTCGATGACAGAGAGTCGCTGGGGCAAGGGAATCGCCGTCACCTATATTCCCAGTCAGGTTTCTGTGAACGTCGCACCATCCCCCGAGCAAACTCCGTTGAGATCGACGCTGAGAGGTGGTTGACGCATGACCGATCTGGTGATCCGCCCGGAGGACGACACCTGCTCGAGCACACCACTGCACCGGGTGGCAGGTCGCCTGCAGCGAGTCCTGCCACCCGGATGGCGCGTCGACGTGGTCGACCTGCCAGCCAACGGTGAGGTACGGGCCCAGCCGGTGCTGCGGGTAGCGATGCCGGAGGACTAGCCGGTCCAGCCCATCGGCATCAGCACCGACTTCTGCTCGCAGAAGGCGTCCAGGCCCTCGGGCCCGTTCTCGCGGCCGATGCCGGAACTCTTGTACCCACCGAACGGCGCGGTGGGGTCGAAGGCATACCAGTTGATCGCGTAGGTGCCCGTGCGCACCCGTGCGGCGATCTTCGCGCCGCGTTCGATGTCGGTGGTCCACACCGAGCCTGCCAGGCCGTACACGGAGTCGTTGGCGATGGCGACGGCCTCGTCCTCGGTGTCGTAGGGGATCACCGACAGCACCGGCCCGAAGATCTCCTCCTGGGCGATGGTGCTGGAGTTGTCCACGTCGGCGAAGATCGTCGGCTCGACGAACCAGCCGCGCTCCACGCCCTCGGGCCTGCCGCCGCCGAGGACCAGCCGTGCCCCCTCGGCCTTGCCCTTGGCGATGTAGCCCTCCACACGCTCGCGCTGCCGCTCGCTGATGAGCGGGCCGAACTGCACCGACGGGTCGGTCGGGTCACCGGTCTTCAGGGTGCTCACGTGGGCGACGAGCGCGTCGAGGATCTCTTCGTAGCGGCTGCGCGGTGCGAGGATGCGGGTCTGCGCGACGCAACCCTGGCCGCTGTTCATCAGCCCGGAGAAGGCGAGCACGGGAATGCTCGCGGCGAGGTCGACGTCGTCGAGGATGATGGCGGCCGACTTACCGCCCAATTCCAGCGAAACGGTTTTGAGTTGTTCGCCCGCGACGGCCGCGAGTTTCCGTCCGACGGCGGTACTTCCGGTGAAGGTCACCTTGTCGACGCCGGGATGACCCGCGAGGTATTCGCTCGCCTCGGCTTCGGCGGGCAGTACCGAGATCACGCCGTCCGGCACGCCTGCCTCGGTGAAGATATCGGCGAGGATATTCGCGCTGAGCGGGGTGAGTGGCGACGGTTTGAGCACAATGGTGCACCCGGCGAGCAATGCGGGCGCGAGTTTGTTCACCGCGAGGAACATCGGAACATTCCACGCGGTAATAGCGGCGACGACACCGCGCGGTTCCCTTGACACACGGGTAGTTCCGAACGGGCCGACCCGAGTCTCGTTCCAGGGGAAGGTCTCAGCGAGCGAGACTATCGCGTCGAGCGCCGCCACGGCGGGAATTTGGTTGAATGTCAAGGCGCCTACCGTAGTTGCGCCCATCTCGGCCGTGAGTGCGGCGAGCAATTCCGGGGAACGCTGCTCGATGAGCCGCGCGGCCTTGCCGAGCACCTCGGCTCGTTCCAGTGGATCCTTCTTCGGCCACGGTCCGCTGTCGAAGGCGTCGCGCGCCGCGGCGACCGCGGCGTCGACATCGTCCTTCGTTACCGCGGGCACGCTGCCCACGGTCTCCTCGGTGGCCGGTGAGACCACGGGAATGCGGTCACTACCGGCCGGGGTGGTCCACTTGCCGCCGATGAACAGACTGTCGTAGTGCATGAGAACACGTTACAGTTTCGCGGCCGGATTGTCTGCAACACGTTCTACTTTGCCTGGTCGCGGGCACTCTGAAGTGCACGAATTCCAACCCGTCGGTTCGCTTTTCGGGAAAACGCACTATTGCGTTCTCGTGGTGAAAAGGGGATGCTTTAGCTACTGATCAGCTCGCTCGATTCATCGGACCTTTACAGCGAATTGGGGAGACCGACTCATGGCTGTGCAAGTGATCGGCCGATCGTTGATGACCAGCGACCAGACCGACCATCAAGCGAAGAGTGTGGGCAGTGGAGGATGGGTTGTGTCATTCCTTCCGGGCCGCACACTGACGATCGAGCAGGCAACTGCCGCCATTCAGGCCGCTGAGGCGGTCGCGATGGTCGGGGCGCTCGCCGATCAGGTCGGCCTGACCACGTTGGAGACCGTCGGCCTCGCGATTCAGGAATCCCCCTGGGCCAGTGCGTTACCCGAGCCGGTGCGCCGGACGCGGCGATTGAGCTGGCTGGCCTGAATCACCGTTTCGTCGCCACCACAACGAGATTGCTCACGAGTAGCTCGCGAATCACCGGAATCCGAACCAACCACCACGCCCAGCGCGGGTGATAACGAGGGAAAACGGTTCGCACGTCCGCCGGTGTCGTTGCCGCCCAGCGCAAACCGTCGGCGGCGGTGACAGCGAACAGCGACCTGCCGAATCTGTTCTTGGGTTCACGACCGTGCTTACGGAAGTACCTTCGGGCCGCGTACTCGCCGCCGAGGTAATGCCACAGTCCGGTCTCGTGCCCACCGAACGGCCCGTGCCACACCGTGTACGAGTAGACGATGAGCCCGCCGGGCTTGGTCACGCGGACCATCTCGTCGGCCATCGCCCACGGCTCTGGGACATGTTCGGCGACGTTGGAGGAGAAGCACACGTCGAAGGCGTTGTCGCGGAACGGGAGTGCCATGCCCGAGCCGCGCACCGAACCGGCCACCCGCAGGCCGGCGGCGTGCATCTCCGACGGGTCGGGTTCCACCGAGATATAGCGCGCACCGCGTGCGGTGAACTCGTCGGCGAAGTAGCCGGGTCCGCCACCCACGTCGAGCACCACGGTTCCGGTGAGATCGCGGCCGGTGATGTCGGCGTAGAAGTCGTCGATCAGCTCGGCGCTGTCGGTGGCGATGCCGCCGTAGAACCTGGCCGGGTCGGACTGCTCGAACCGGAAGCTCGTCAGCAGGCGCAGGGAGCGGCGCAGCGTGGCGCGACGGGCGAAGCGGGGGGCTCGGCCCGGCTGGTCGGTTCTAGGCAGGGATGCGGTCGGCACGGCAGGAGTTTAGGGGCTCGGCGGCGGCGCATCGCGGCCGTGTGCGGGTTCGGTGGTGATATTGCCGTGTCGCGTGGGCCACACCCGCTAGGGTGGTGGCCGACGTTTGTCCGAAGCCGATCCGATTGCGAGCCCGACCGTGCGTGAAGTCCTCCTGTTGTGCTGGCGTGACACGGGGCACCCACAGGGCGGCGGCAGTGAGCGGTACCTGGAGCAGGTGGGTGCGCAGCTGGCGGCCCGTGGGGTCAAGGTCACCCTGCGTACGGCCGGGTACCCCGGTGCGCCGCGCCGCGAGCGGGTCGACGGTATCGACATCAGCCGCGCCGGTGGCCGCTTCACCGTGTACCCGCGCGCGCTGGCCGCCATCCTCGCCGGTCGGCTCGGTGTCGGCCCGCTGCGCGGTGTGCGGCCCGACGTGGTGATCGACACCCAGAACGGCATCCCGTTCTTCGCGACGGTAACCGGTGTGCCGTCGGTGGTGCTCGTGCACCACGGCCACCGTGAACAGTGGCCGGTCGCCGGGCGGCTGGTCGGGCGGATCGGCTGGTGGATCGAGTCCAAGCTGTCGCCGCGCGTGCATCGCGACAACCAGTACCTCACGGTGTCGCTGCCCTCGGCCGAGGAACTCTCGGTGCTCGGGGTGGACCGCGAACGCATCGCCGTCGTCCGCAACGGTGCCGAGCCGGTGCCCGCCGAGGTCGTCCCCGGCGGCGCGAGCACCCGCGCCACCCACCCACGCATCGCCGTGCTGTCCCGTCTCGTTCCGCACAAGCAGATCGAAGACGCCCTCACCGCCGTCGCCACGCTGCGCGAACGCTTCCCCGACGTGCACCTGGACGTGATCGGCGACGGCTGGTGGGCGCCGAACCTGCGCGCATGCGCCGAGGAGCTCGGCATCACCGACGCCGTCACCTTCCACGGCCATGTCGACGAACGCCGCAAGCACGAGATCCTGTCCACCGCGTGGGTGCACGTGATGCCCTCCCGCAAAGAGGGCTGGGGCCTGGCCGTCATCGAAGCCGCCCAGCACGGCGTACCCACCATCGGCTACCGCAGCTCCCGAGGCCTCACCGACTCCATCGTCGACGGCGTCACCGGCCTGCTCGTAGACGACGCCCCCGCCCTGGCCCGAGCCGCCGCCGACCTCCTCGCCGACCCGGAAACCCGCGCGATGATGGGCGAAAAGGCCCGCGCCCGCGCCCACGAATTCTCCTGGGAACAAACAGGTTCCGGCGTCTACGAAGTCCTCGCCGCCGCAGCCCGAGGCACCTACACCACCGGCCTCGTAGCCCCCTCAACCCTCAATCACTGAACACATCGTCGACCGTCTGCGCCCCGATCGCCCGATCGAGCCATTCACCGAGCTGCGCGCGGTCGTGACACGACACGATCTTGCTTTCCGCCGCAGCGGAAACAGCGATTCCGCGCCGCCGCAGAATTCGAATGATGCTCTCTGAGACGCCCTCTTCGCGCCCCTCTTCGCGAATCCGCTGTGACGTCTCGGAGCGGAAGAACGACAGGTCTACCGACATCAACTTCCTCCAGATTCGGGCGCCTCGCGTACGGCCGAGGCCCAGTTCGACAAGTTCGGCATAGATCTGTGCATCGTCCCCGGTCACCAGCGAGCCGCAGCGCAGCGGCCAGCGCTTCCAGTATCGCACCGATCTCAGGACTCGTGGCGTGGGTTATCGCTGACAGGGCCGCCAGAGGTAGGTCTTCGGCAGCCGCTTCGGCAGGGCTCGCCGGATGACGCTCCGTCAGTTGGGGTTTCGGCGGAGGGTGGCTGTGAGGAGCGCGCCGAGGAGGAGGGTGGCCCAGAGGAGGTGGGCGGTGGCGGAGATTCGGCGTTGGGTGGGGGTTGCGGTGTCGGTGGGGGTTGGGTTGGGGACTCGGTAGAGGGCCAGGTCGGGGTCTTCGTAGGTGAGTTGGGTTGTGGTCAGGGTGGATTGGGAGGCGCCGAGGGGGCCGGGGGTGGTGCGTTCTATGAGGATCCAGCCGACGCCGAGGGCGGCGAGGTCGGTGGCGGGGGCGCCTTCGAGTAGAGCGGTTTCGACTGTGCGGGCGCGGTTTCCTTCGCCTGCTACGGCGTAGCCTCGGACGCGGAGTTCGCCTGTTTGGAGGACGTCGTCGGGGAGGATTCGGGGGGCGGGGTCGAGGACGGGAGCTGTTCCGCTGTAAGGGAATCGGCGGAACATGCCTGCGGGGAGCACGGCTACATCGCCCGGTGCGTCGATGTGTTCGACGACCTTCTCCCAGCCTGCGGGGTAGTGGACGGGGCGCATCTCGCCGCCGACGCCCCAGGCCAGGTCGGGGAGAGGGAGAATCAGCAGTCCGATGAAAAGGGTTGCGACAGCGGCAGTTCCGGTTCGTACGCCGTCTTGGCTCGTCGGCGCGAACCTGCGGGCGAAGGTGAGCACGGTGGTGCAGGCGGCCGCCGCACACAACACATACGCGGGCATCGCGAGCGCCACGTATTTCTGGCTGTCGCGCAACAACCCCGCACCGGGCACGTGCACGACCAACCATTCGCCGACCGCGATCCCCCCGCTGGTCGCACCGAGCGCGGGCACGACCACGGCCACCACCGCGATGATCAACAGCGCCCGGTGCCCCCGCGGCCACACCGCCCGCACTCCGAGCGCGACTATCCCGAGCAACAACATCGTGGCGACGAACGCCACCGGCGTTGTCCGGCTGCCCGGAACCGCCTCCGCGTTCCAGATCCCCCCGAGCCCGGCCAGGCTCCCCAACGTCCCCAACCACGGCTCCGCCCGCGCCGCGAACGCCGATACCCCCTCGGGATCCGACGGCTCGGCCCCGGCTCCCAATGCGGTCGCCGTCAACCACGGCGCACAGGTGAGCACCCACAGAACGCCCGCGGGCAGCATCTTCCGCCACCCGATCAGTGCCAGTCCGATGATGGCCGCCAGCAACGACCCGGTCGGCGTCAACCCGGCTGCCGCGAACGCCGCGACCAGCGCAGCCCACGCACCGACACGTGCTCCCGCCCGGGAACGGCGGGCCTGAACATCGCTCCATGCACGTCCGAAGATCGACCCGGACGTACCACTCGCACGTGCCGAGTCGACCTCGCTGAGGCTGCCCGATGATCCTCTGCCGCTGCCGGACTCGGCGGTCGACTCTGTACCACGGGCGAGGCTCGCCTCGGTGTGGCCGTGCCCGTACGACCCGACGCCGACTGACGAATCGACGTCCGGCTCGCGCAGACGCGTTGCCGCCAACGCCACCCAGGGCAATGCCGCATATCCCGCGAGCAGGCTCCAATGCCCTTGGAGAAGGCGTTCGGCGACGAAGGGGTTCCAGAGGGCCAGGGTCGCGGCGACGAGTTGGGGGCCGGTGGTCGCGCCGACGAAGCGGCGGGCGAGGACGGCGGCGCCGTAGCCTGCCGACCACAGGGAAACGATCAGGATGGTTTTGACGAGGATGCCGCCGTCGACGGCAGGAGAGAGGAACGCGAGCAGGGCGTCTTGGGGCACCGCGCGGGGTGCGGCCGCGCCGAGTCCGAGTGCGGAGTCGGTCAGGTAGGAGCGCGGGGTACTCACCGCGTCGCGCAGCAGCAGGTACCCGGAGCCTGCCAGCGGGCCGACGATCACAGCCGTGAGGAGCGCGCAGTACGCGGCAACCCAGAGCCTCGCGCTACCTGTCACATCAGAGCACCCTAGATGCTGCGGGGAGCGCAGCGGGGCCCGCCCTGATCCGGCCTGACCGGAGGGCGCGACGAAGGAGTGCCCCGAACCCGAACGGCTCAGGGTGAGTCCGCTCGGACTCACATTTCGGGGTACCGCCCACCGCATGGGCGACGAGGTGCGACGATGGGGCGTGTCTTCGGTCCGCCGCCCCCCTGTTGTTGCCGATCTGACCTGGGTCACGGCCGGCGCGATGACCGCCAATGTCGCCGGTTACCTGCTGCAGATGTTGGCCGGTCGCTGGCTGGGTGTGGCCGGCTTCAGCGAGTTCGCGAGTCTGCTCGCGGTCCAGTTGTTGTGCGCGGTGCCCGCCTTGGCGATGCAGAACGTGGTGGCGCGCGAAGTGGTGCGCGGTGCCGGTCTGCGCGCGGTGCGGGCGATGCAGTGGCGGTGTGCGGCGCTGGTCGCGGCGGTCGCGGTGGTGCTGATCCCGGTCGTCGCGACGGTGCTGCACGTCGGCGTGCTGGCCTCGGCCGCTGCGCTCGGCGCCGCGCCCGCCCTGGTGATCCTGTCCGGTGAACAGGGAATCCTGCAGGGCGCCAACCAGTTCCGCGCCCTGGCGACGGTGCTCGCGCTGGCGGGAACCGCTCGCGTGGCACCCGCGCTGATCGCGCTCGCCCTCGGCGGCGGTTCGGCGGGCGCCCTGCTCGCCGCGGCGTGTGGACTCGTCGCCGCCGCGTCGGTCGCGGGCCGCATCGTTCGGTCGGCTACCGCGAGCGATTCAGCAGACCTGTCGATCGGTGGGCGAGCCGCTACCGTCGAACCACACGAGCAGGCGATCGGTGTCCTCCCGGTCCTGCGTGCCGTCCAAGTGCAGGCCGCGCTGATGGCCCTGTCCTCGGCCGACCTGATCGTCGTGCGCATCGTCCTCGATGACGCCGACGCCAGCCGCTACTCCCTCGGCACCATCGCCACCAAGATCGCCTTCTGGCTCCCGCAGGCGGTGGGCGTTGTGCTGTACCCACGCATGGCCCAGCCGACGCATTCGGCCCGCGCCATCCGCGACGCCCTGTCGGTGCTGTCGCTGATCGGCATCGTCGCGGTTGTCGGCGCTGCCCTCGCCGCCCCGCTCGCGCCCTTGTTCGCGGGTCAGGACTACGCGCCCATCCAGGGCATGCTGTGGATTTTCGCGCTGCACGGCGCCATGCTCGCAGTCCTGCAGGGCGCGCTGCTGTCGGCGATCGCGGTGGAACGCACCGGCCTGGCGATGGTCACCTGGGTGGGTCTGGCCGTGGAGGTCGCCCTGATGCTCGCCTTTGCCGACAGCATCGGTTCGCTCATCGGCATCGCGGTCTGCGTTGCCGCCGTCACCACGACGATCGTCGCCTTGGTCGTGCTGCGCACCGCGCGAAACGACGACGGCCCCGGTCGGTGACCGGGGCCGTCGTGAACCGCTTGCCTCAGGGGCGTTTGTTCGTGTCGATCTGTTCGGTTGGCGAATCGTAGTCACCGCGCGGGAACTGGGTGGTCGGCGCTTCGTCGCCGTCCCAGCGGGTGGCACCGGTATCGGCGGCCGTGGGCGCAGGCGTCGGCCGGGTGCCACGCGGCGAGGCGTGGGCCGGGGCGCTACCACCACGCAGGCCGAGGAACAGGCCGGCCAGCAGCGCGATCACGCCGAGGATGCCGAGCACGATCGGCACGACGCGCCCGAACAGCGACAGCTTGTCGGTGTTCTCCTTGGCGATGGCCAGCTGCGACTCGACGGTCGACTCGTCGAACACGATGTGCGACTTCAGCGCGGTCACCTCGGGCTTGTCGGCCGTGCGCGCGTAGAACAGGTGGATCGATTCGCCACCCTTGACGACGGTGCCGGTCTCCGGCTCGACCCACAGGTCACGCACGTTGGTGTAGTAGCGGGTCATGGTGACCGGCGCGTCGGCGGGCACGTCGGTGACGCCCCACTTGGCGGCGGGCAGGGTGAGCCGGTTGGTCGGCGACTGCACCACGTCCCAGGTGCTGGTGACCGGCGCGATCATCTGGAACCGGTACACCTTGGTGCTGTTGATCTCGGTCTCTTCGATGAAGTTGGCGTCGAAGGACTTTCGCACGTTGATGTCGAAGTACGGGTACGTCTTCTTCTCGGTGCCGATCGGGAAGCGGTAGCCGATGCCGGTGTGCTGCACCGGTTCCATCACGCTGCCGTCCTTGTTGACGGTGACCGCGATGGAGCCGTTGGGCTCTTCGTCGACCGGCATGCCGGTGGTGCGCGAGATGGTGACGCGGTCGATGGCCGCGGTGAGCAGGCCCGTGTCACCCTGCACATCGGTGCGGCGCAGCGTCTGACCCGCCTGCAGCGTCATCTTGTCGGCGTCGGAGGGCTCCTCGACGGTGACGAAACGTTGCGAGATCAGCGGCACGTTCTTGTTGACAACGGCCGGACCGTCACCGGAGGTCAGCGACTTGGAGTCGAGGACGAGACTGTCCTCGCCCGGCTGGTTCTCCGCGATGGTGGTGATCTCGAGGTCGAGCGGAGTCTTGGCCACCTTGCTCACGGTGTAGGTGGGGATCATGAGCGCGGCAACGAGCAATGCCGCGCCCAGACCCACGAGCACGCAGGCGACCGTCCTTCTGGTACCGGCACTCAGTGCCATGCAAACTCTCCTCGTCGTTCGAACACGGATTGAGCCGACACTAACAGCCCATGACGACGGAAGGCGGCGCTGTGCCCGCTAAATCGCCGACACGGCAGACTGGACCCCGATGACGAGCCCGCACGCCCCCGTTCCGCCGCCGCGCACCTTCATCCCCGCCCTGGAAGGAATGCGTGGGATGGCGGCGCTCGGCGTGCTCGTCACCCATGTGGCTTTCCAGACCGCGGCATCCGGAACACCGGTGCTCGGGCCGATTCTGGAGCGCTTCGACATGGCGGTCGCGGTGTTCTTCGCGCTGTCGGGTTTCCTGCTGTGGCGTCCGCACGCGGCGGCCGCGCACGGGGTGGGTGCGGCGCCGTCGACGGGTCGGTACCTGCTGCATCGTTTCGCCAGGATCATGCCCGCGTACTGGGCCGTCGTGGTGTTCGTGCTCGTGCTGCTGCCCGGCGCCGCGCAGACGGCGAACCTGCGGGTATGGGTGTCGAATCTGTTTTTGCTGCAGGTGTTCGTCCCCTTGACACTCACCGACGGCCTCACCCAGATGTGGAGCCTGTCGGTGGAGGTGGCCTTCTACCTGGTGCTTCCGGTGCTCGCGTTGGCGTTCGTCCGGCTGCGTGGCCCGTCGGCGCGGTGGCGGGTCCCCGCGCTGTGCGCGCTGGCCGCGGTGAGCCTGACGTGGAACCTGTGGCCGGTGCCGACACCCGACGCCATCCACGCCGACAACTGGCTGCCCGCCTACATCCCGTGGTTCGCGGCGGGCATGCTGCTCGCCGAACTGATCTACCGCCTGCGCACCGATGCCCGCTGGCCGAAGCTGCTGGCGAATCAGCCGCTGATGTGGGGCTTCGCGCTGGTCGCGTTCCTGATCTCGGCGACGGAGTTCGGCGGACCGGCCGGTCTGGAACGTGCCGAGCCGTGGCAGTACGCGGTGAAAATGCTGCTCGGGGCGATCATCGGGTTCGGTCTGCTGGCGCCGCTGGTGCTGCGCCCGGCCGACGCGCCACCGCATCGCTGGCTGGAATCGCGCACGGCGGCGGTGCTCGGCCGGTGGTCCTACGGTGTGTTCCTGTGGCACCTCGTCGTGCTCTCCATGGTGTTCCCGGTGTTCAGCCTGCTGCCGTTCAGCGGCAATTTCCTGTATGTCCTCGTGCTCACCACCGCGCTGACATTGCCACTGGCGGCCGCCAGCTACGCGCTGATCGAGGAACCCGCGCGCCGACTGGTCCGGCGCTGGGACAAGCGGAGGGCTGTGAAAGAAACCGCCCGCGTCTGAGCCGGTGAGCGGCATTGTCGGGCGACATCCCGCCTGTCGTACGGCCCGTCCGGCCCGATGGAGTCGGCCGGCCTCAGGTCAGCGCCGGCGAGGAAGTGCGGCGACTCCCACCGCGACAACAGCGATGACCGCGGGTGCCTGCGCCCAGATCGAGCCACCCATATAGGTAACCCCCGACCGCCACGTGCCGGTCGACAACGCCGCCACAGAGACCAACGTCCCGACACCGGCGACCCAGGGCAGCACCCGACTCGTCACAGCGGGCCGGAAGTGACTGCACGCCACCGCGACAACGGTGCACACCACCCCGAACGGACTGGAGACCACCGCCACCGCACCGGCGAGTCCGAGCGCGGCAAGTGGGCGGGTACCCCAGGTGGTCGGTGCGGGGCCGACGTCGGGAACCGGTCTCCGACGCGGAATGGCAAGTAGCACAAGTGGAATCAGTAGCAGCAGGCCACCGAAGATCGCCAGCCGGTACCACCGGTCGTCCGGGAACGACACAGTGATCTCCCCGCTCGTCCCCGCCGGAACAAGCCAAGCCTGCTGCCAACCGTCGACCACGACGGGCTTCAGCAGCTGCCCGTCGGAGGTGTGTGCTTCCCAGCCGACGTTGGTGCTCAACGGCAGTACCAGCAAGCCTGCCTTCGTCGGATCGGCTGCCGGCGAAGCGGGGCCTTCGTGGGTCGCATCGCGGGTGGGGGCTGAACCCCGAGCGCCTGATTCGCTGGTTGAGCTGTCGACGTCGGTCGGGCTCGCTGGCGCGTCAGCCGCACTGTTCTCGTCGATCGGCTCGCTGGGCCCGCCGGCAGTGCTGTTCTCTTCGGCCGGGCCGGCGGGATCGCCCCTACTGCTGTTCTCGCCGCCAGGGCTCGATTCGGAAGAATCGCTTGTCCCGCCGAGGACCGGGGCGGCCGCGAGATCGGGGCGCGGCAGCCGAATTCGGTCGACCGTGAACAGTTCCGTCGGCACGACGGTGAGGTCGGGCTTGCCGGGCAGCAATTCGATATCGGCCGCGTCCAATTCGCAGGGACGTGCGGAAACCGGTGCACCCGAACGGAGTTCGTCGGCGGTCGCGGTGACGGTCGTGTGCACTGCGCGCCCGCCGATGGCGATCACCGGCCCGGCCTCGCAGCCGATGGTCACGAGCCGGTCGCCGGGTGCGCGGGCCGGGTAGTCGGGGCCGAGTACTTCCACTTCGGCGAGACCGGCCGGTTGGGTGAGGACGAAGCCGAGCGCGGTGCGATCGAGCACCTCGTTCCACTGCTGAATGCTCACCTCGACCCGATCGGTGACGGTGGGGTGCAGCGAGATCCGTGCCGGTTCGCCGTGTTCGCGTTCGGGCAGCTCGCGCATCTGCGGCCCGTTGCCGAGGTTCACCAGCACGGAGGTGGCGGTGGCGGGCAGGCCGCCGAGGGCTGTGGTGATGTCGAGCCCGGTCACCAGCGCGGGTTCCGGAAGTTCCAGCACCAGTGTGGGTTTGGCGCCCGCGAGTCCGCGGACGGTGGCTTCCGGTGCGGTCCAGGTGGTTCGGGGGTCGCCGTCGGTGGCGGCGAAGGCGGCGCCGCGCAGGTCGGCCACATCGGCCTTACCGCGCGCGATCGGCCTGGTCGGGTCGGTGAGCAGCGCTTCCAGAGCCGGTCCGGGCCGGGTGCGCACGGTCAGATCGGTGCTCACCCGCATCGGTTCGGGCACCGAAAGCGTCCGCCCGAAGACGCCGGGTTCCTCGGCGGGCAGGCCGAGCCCCTTGCTGCAGTGCACCCGCAGAGGCCCATCGAAACACGCTGTGCGACCGGGGAATTCCTGTCCGAGGTCCCAGCCGGTCACCGTGGTGCCCGCCGGAACATCGGGGAGCACGACTCGATGCCGGATATCGACGCGTACCGGTGCCTCGCGTACCGAATAGTCGTCGAGGGTGAGCTCGCTGATACCGAATTGCCCACCGCGGGTGCCGGTTTCGGTGCGCGCGGCGGTGATCATCACCCACTCGGTGCGGCCCGCGGGCAGGGCGACGGTGACCGGCGCACCGGGTTCGGTGATCCGGGCCGACACCGTCCCACGCGATGTGCGCACCTCCACCCACTTCACCGGATCGCCGAGCGCGGCGGCGGTCGTGGTGAACTGCAGCGAACCGCTGGTGATCGGCTTGTCCAGATCCAGCCGGAGCCACTGTCCCAGTGCGGATTCCGCGCCGTTGCTGATCCATGCGGTGCTCGGATCGCCGTCCACGGCGGCGGCGGTGGAACTGCCGGGCGCCGCGCCGCCGATCTGGGTGGCGTCGGCCGCCGAACTCGAGGTGGTCACCTTCGCACCGGACCACTGGCCACGGACGAGTTCGGTGCCGTCGACGGGGTAGTCGGGGACGAGGTTGTGGGTTCGGCGAGCGTCGTCCGGAGCGCGGACAGCGGAGTTGTGGTTGTCCACCCGCCCGAAATCCGATTCCCGGTCCATGGGTGTGTCGGTCAGCAGCACCGGTTCGGCCGGGAGTCCGGCGCGCGCGGCATCGGCTTCGAGAAGCACTGGGGCGCTTGCCCCGTCACGACGAACACGCTCGAGCACCTCGGGTCCGCCGCGCACGACGGGCACCGAGTCGAGTCCCACCGTGTAGGCGCCGGGGATCGAGTCGGGCGCGCCGGTGCCGCTGCGCACCTGCGTCGGCGTGCCCGGCGTCGCGGGGTCAACCCGGTAGATCTCGATGGCCGGGTACGACGGCAGCAGGTCGTTGTCGACGACCAGCCCGGCGTCGTCGGCGCGCGGTCCGATGGGCGAGCCGAATTCGGCGACCTTGGTGAGCCCCGGCGAACCCTCGATGGCCTGGTGCGCCAGCATCGGCCGGGTCGAGCGGGAGGTCTCCGGGTCGAGGTCGTTGCGCAGCACCACGATTCCGATGCCTTGGTTCGCCAAGGTGGTGGCCAGCCCGGTCGACGGTCGACCGTCGGCGATGAGCCGCTGCACCGAATCCATGGCGCGGATGGTGCCCGGCGGATTCAGCGGTACCGAATCGCGCACGGCCCACGGGGTACTCGCCAGCGCCTGCAGTGGTTCGTCACGGGTGAGTCCCCAGATCTGGCTGCCGAAGGGCGCCCCGGGGACGACGAGTGCACGGGTGTCGGCGGCATTGTCGGCCAGCCATCGCGCGGTGTCGGTCCAGTAGGCGGGCACCCGGTCGTAGGCGCCCCGCGGGGCGAGCCTGCCGGTCCACGCCAGCGAGGTCGCGAGGGTGAGCGCGGCCAGAACCAGGGCCGCCACGGCCACGACACGATCGCGCTCGGGATGGGCGAAAGCATTGCGCCACACCGGCATCGGCACCGACGCGGGCAGCGGCACCCGGCCGAGCAGGTGCGCGAGCCCGACCACCAGCGGCAACCGGATCAGCGGCTCGAGCTTGTGCACATTGCGCAGCGGCGCACCACCGGAGTCGAGGAAGATCCGCACCGATTCCGCGAACGGCCCACCGAGCGTGCCGACATACCCGGCGCAGATACCCGCCAATCCCACGCACAGGATCAGCACGAACCGCCCGCGATACGGCATCGACGACCGCGCGAGCCCCGCCATTCCCGCCGCCGCGAGCAGCCCGGTGGCGAGCACCGCGGCGGGCTGGGTCACCAGCACGGCCCCCGCGATCCGCTCGGGCGACACGAACGGCGTCCAGCTGTCGGTACCGCGCAGCACCTCGCTCAGCGCCGCCCACTGTGTGGTCACCCCCGACGACTCGATGTAGTCGAGGAACGGCGGACTCACCTTCCCGAGCAGCAGCAGCGGCACCACCCACCAGAACGTGGCGAGCACGAGCAACGGAATCCACGCCCGCGTGAACCGCCACCACCGCCGATTCGGCCGGTAGGAGGCCCACCACAGCGCGGCGGGCAGGAACGCGGCCACCGTCGCGACAGCATTCACCGACCCCATCAACGCGAGCGCGAGCGCACTGCCGGCGGGCGAGAGCATTCCGCCGCGTGTGGGTCCAGACGCAACCGAGCCGCGACCGACCCGCACCCCTCGGCCACGCAGGCGACCGACTTCGCCGGGCTCGGCGTTCCCGACCGCGCTCGCCGCAGTGCCGGTGGTGACAGGCTCGACCACGCTGTCGTCCGGCGCGTTGTGGCCTGGACTGTCGGGCCGCGGACTTTCCGGCGCCGTGTCGACCCGCGTGGACTTACCGCGCAGTGCGACGCCGAGCGCGGCGGGCGCGAGCAGCACCCACGGCGCCAGCATCATCGGCAGCGTTTCCGAGGAGATCGACCCGAGCGTGGTGAGCACCCGTGGCGACAACGCGAACGCGACACCCGCGATCACCCGCGACCCGCGCGCCCCGATACCGAGCGTTTCGCAGAGCTTGACGATGCCCCAGAATCCGGCGAGCAGCAGCAGCGCCCACCAGACGCGCTGGGTCACCCACGCGGGCACATGCAGCAGGTGACCTGCGGAGAAGAACGCGCCGTGCGGGAAGAAGTAGCCGTAGGCCTGGTTCTGCACCTGACCCATGGGCGCCTGGCTGCTCCACAGGTGCGCGGCGCGCGCGAGGAAGCCGAGGGGGTTCTGGGCGAGGTCGTATTTGGTGTCGGCGACGGTGAGGCCGGGCGCCTGCGCGAAGGTCAGGACGAAGGCGGCTACGACCGAGCCGACGAACCAGCGCCAGCCCAGTGGCGCCTTGTTCAGGTGCCCCGAGGGGCGCGACGCACGGGCCTGCGCGTCAGCGGCTGCCGTATTCAGGAGCGTTGAGCAGCGAGGAGTCCTTGTCACCGCTGCGGTCGATCGAGGGAGCCGAGTTCTGCTGCACCGCTGCCGTGATTGCGAAGACGGCGATCGCGCTCAGCAGGGCGCCGCCGACCGCGCTGGCAACAGCCGGAACAGCAAACTTCATCGCGCACTCCAATACGTCGACGTCGGGGCCTGTCTGGTGGCCAACCTAGCAGGTGTGCGCCGGTAGGTCAGCGTTCGGGCAGTTCGCAACGCAGGGCGGCGAGCAGAGTGCGGAATTTGGCGGTGGTCTCGGCCAGTTCCTCGGCCGGATCGGAGTCGGCGACGATCCCGCCGCCCGCGCTCGCCCGCAGGACGCGCCGGTCGGCCGACAGTTCCCCGCCCCGGATGGCGACCACCCATTCACCGTCGCCGTTGCTGTCGCACCAACCCACGGCCCCGCCGTAGAAACCGCGCTGTTCGTCGGCGGTGACGGCGTCGAGCGCCGCGGCGAAGGGGGTGCCGTTCACGGCGGGCGTCGGATGCAGCAGCAGCGCCAGCTCGAGCGCGGTGGTCGACGGGTCACGCAACACCCCGCTGATGGGGGTGGCGAGGTGCCAGACCTGTTCGGTGCTCAGCAGTTCGGGCCCGTCAGGGATGTGCAGTTCAGCGCACACGGGCGCCAGCTGCTGCCGGATCCACTCGATGACGAATCCGTGCTCGTCGTTGTTCTTGCTGCTGGACAACAACTTACGGGCCTGCGCCGCGTCGGCTTCGGCATCGGGCAGGCGCGGCAACGTGCCCGCGAGCGGATGCAGGCTCACGCGATCATCGTGGCGCGTGACCAGTACCTCGGGCGTGGCACCGAGCAGTGTCTCCGCCGCCCGGCCCGCCACCGACAGGTCGACCGCGTACACATTGGCCGTCGGATGCCTGGTCAGCAGATACCCCGCGAGCACTTCGGGATCCAACGGCTCATCGGCTTCGACGACGACGCTGCGCGCGGCGACTACCTTGCGTAACTCGTCGGCCGGATCGGCCAGCCGTTCCACCAGCTTCCGAACACGCGCCACATGCTCTGCCGCACTGGGTGATCGGGCGACAACGCGCATCTGCGGCAACGGCGGCAGCGCGGCCGGACGCCATGGTCCGGTCGTGTGCAGGGCGGTCTCGGGCTGCCACAGCGCGGCGGGTTCACGGGGATCGAACGGCAACGCGCCGACGACCAACCCAGGTGCCCCGTCGCAGGCCGATCCGCCGTCGCGCCACCCGCGCAGCGCCGCGACCGCCGCCGTGGGATCGGCGAAACGCGCGCGCACCCCCTCGGCGCGCAGCACCGCGTCCGGCCGGGCCAGCAGAAATCGGTTCATAGTGCTTCGACCATAACGCCGGGTACCCACCGCCGAACCGCGAGAGCGACGCAACTCTCAGTGCTCGGGCGGCACCAGGAACACCGGCCGGTGCGCGTGCTTGAGCACCGCCTCGGCCACACTGCTGTGCAGCAGTGCACGTAAGCCGGTAGTACCACGTGTACCTGCGACGATGATGTCCACATCGAGCTCGTCGGCACAGTCGACGATGGCGTTCCAGATGGTTGTCGTGCACTCAACGGTTCGCGCCTCGGCATCGATACCCGCCTGCTTGGCCAGCTGCACGCCCTCGGCATTGATCTTGCGGGCATCGGTGTAGGCGATGTCCTCGATCTCCTCGTCGGGCACCCATTCCGGCTGCATCACCCCGGCGAGCCCGGAGATGCGGGCGGCCTGGCGGACCATCGGTTCCCAGGCGGTGAGCAGAATGGCGCGTTCGGCGGAGAGGAACCGGCCCGCGTACTGCACGGCGCGCTTGGCATGTTCGGAACCGTCGTAGGCGATGAGCATCCGATCGCACGGCATGACGACCTCCTGCGCAGGGTCTTTCCCCCAGGTTACCCGGCCATTTGCCGCTTGAACCGAACCTGACGGCGCCACCGGTTCCGGTCCGGGTCTACCGTGGAGTGCATGCGGAAATCGCCTGTGGTCGTGTTCGCAGTTGTCGCCGCCGTCGCCACCGCGTGTTCGGGAGGGTCGTCGACCGAGACGACCACCGCCGCGAGCAGTAGCGGCACGGCGCCGTCGTCGGAGGCCGGCGCCCCGGTCGCCACCACCGGAGCCCAAAAACCTTGCGGGGCCGACTATCTCGGTACCTTCTCGCAACGCGAGAAGCTCGCCCAGCTGCTCACCGTCGGCATCACCGGCGCCGACGACGCCACGAATGTGGTGACCACCGAGCAGGTCGGCGGCATCTTCGTCGGTAGCTGGACCGATCCGGGCCTGCTCGATCGCGCCCAGCTCGACGCGGTGAAAGCTCTCGCCAAGGCGCCCCTGATGGTGACGATCGACGAGGAGGGCGGGCGTGTCTCGCGCGCGTCGGCCGTGATCGGTGAGGCGCCCTCGGCCCGGGTGGTCGCCCAGACCCAGACACCCGAACAGCACTACCAGAACACGCTCACCCGCTCGAAGGCGTTGAAGGACCTCGGCATCACGGTCGATTTCGCGCCCGACACCGATGTGAGCGCCCAGCCCGACAACAGCGTCATCGGCGACCGCTCCTACAGCGACGACCCGCAGGTGGTCACCGAGTACGCCGACGCCTACATCCGCGCCTCCAACGAGGTGGGCCTCGGTTCGGTCATCAAGCATTTCCCCGGTCACGGCTCCGGTTCCGGCGATTCGCACACGGGTGCGGTGCGCACGCCCCCGATCGACGAGCTGAAGACCAAGGACCTGGTGCCGTTCCGCAATCTGGTGAACTCCGGCGCCGCCGTGATGGTCGGCCACCTCGACGTGCCGGGCCTCACCGAACCCGACACCCCGGCCAGCATCAGCCCGGCCGTGATGTCGCTGCTGCGCCAGGGCACCGGCTACGGCGCCGCGCCGTTCAACGGCCCGATCTTCACCGACGATCTGGGTGGCATGGCCGCCATCACCGACCGCATGACGATCGCCGAAGCCGTCGAGGCCGCGCTCGTCGCCGGGGCCGACAACGCGCTCTGGATCACCACCGATGCGGTGCCGCAGGTACTCGACCGCTTGGAGCTGTCGGTGTCGAGTGGCAAACTGCCCGCTGATCGAGTCGATGCGTCGGTGCTGCGGATGGCCCGCTACAAGGGTGTCGCACTGGGCTGCTGAGCGGCGTGGCGACTGTGCGGCAAATGGGCACGGGTGGAACTTACCTTGCAGTAAGATGGAGTCTCACCCTGCGGTAGGAGAGTGGATGGCAGGCGGGACGAAGCGGCTTCCCCGGGCGGTTCGCGAGCAGCAGATGCTCGATGCCGCCGTCGAGGTATTCGCGCGCAAAGGCTTCCACGACACATCGATGGACGCGATCGCCGCCGAGGCGAAGATCTCCAAACCCATGCTCTACCTGTATTACGGCTCCAAGGACGAACTTTTCCGCGCGTGCATCCAGCGCGAGGGACTTCGCCTGATCGAGGCCGTCGCGCCCGCGGGCAACCCCAAACTCAAGCCGCACGAGCAGGTGCGAACGGCGCTCGAGGGCTTCCTCGATTTCGTCGACCGCAACCGGCAGTCCTGGCAGGTTCTCTACCGGCAGGCAATCGGTCAGCAAGCATTCGCCGCCGAGATCGAGAACGCCCGCGAGCGCGTCATCGAACTCACCGCGAAGCTGCTGGAATCCAGTGCCAGGCACGCCGAGCCCGGCACCAATTTCGAGGTCGTCGCCGCCGCCGTGATCGGTGCGGGGGAGGCCATCGCCGACCGGGTCGCCGGTGGCCGGATCGAGGTGGCCGAGGCGGTCGACCTGCTCGACGATCTGGCCTGGCGCGGTCTGGCGGGTCGCAAACCCGAGTAGCGGTTGCCCCGGCCGTCGCGACCTGCGATCGTGCTTGTCTGGTAGTTCACGAACGACGGGGTGGCAGTGTTCGGAGTGTTGAAGCCGTGTGCGCACGGTGCGGCGAAGTACGGCATCGATCCGGACCAGTGGCAGGCGCACATGTGCGGGCTGTGTCTCGGCCTGCGCGACGGTCACGGCCAGCTGGCCCGAGCGGCGACCAATACCGATGCGATCGTGCTCAGCGTGCTCACCGAGGCGCAGGCAGGCACGGGTTCTCGGACGAACGCCGCCCCCTGTCCGTTGCGCGGCATGCGCCGGGCCTCGGTGGTCGCGGCCGACGCACCGGGTGTGCAGCTGGCGGCCACGGCGTCACTCCTGTTGGGCGCGGCCAAGATTCGCGATCACGTCGACGACGGTGACGCGGGAGCGTTCGCGCGCCGCCCGATGCGCAAGATCTCCGATTCGTGGGCGACCCGTGCACAACGCCAGGCCGACGCCATCGGCCTGGATGTGGCCCCGCTGCTGACCGCGATCGCCGCACAGCCTGGACTCGAAGCGCGTGCGGCCGAAGGGTGCCTCGAAGACCTCACCGGTCCCACCCAGCTGTGCGCGGCCACCCTGTTCGGTCATACCGCCACCCTGGCCGGCCGCCCGGAAAACGTTGCGGCCCTGCAGGAAATCGGCCGCCACGTCGGCCGCATCGCCCACCTGGCGGACGCGATCGAAGACCTCGACCGCGACCGCGCGCGTGGCCGCTTCAACCCGCTCGACGCGACCGGCACCGACATGCCGCGCGCCTACGAACTGGTCCGCGAGAGCGAGGCGAGCATCCGCCGGGCGGCGGTCGAGGCCGAACTCGACCAGGTGCCGACGGTGCGCTGGGCGCTGCTCGATCCGCTCGCGGCGCTCCTGCGCAACCTGGGCCGCGGGCTCGGGCTCATCACCGGGCACACCTGTCGCGCCTCGGCGAATCACGAGCCCTACCGATTCCCTTCCGCGCCGGAGCAGAAGTCGTCCGGACCCGGCCCGCTGAAGGCGATCGGCCAGATCTGCGGCGTCTACTGCACCGGTGCGGCGTGCTGCGTCGACCACAACAGTCCTTGCGACGGCAGGCGAAAGAAAGCCTGGCGCAAGAAATGCAAGGACTGCTGCGACGCGTGCGAGTGCTGCGGCAACTGCGGCGAGTGCGGCAAATGCTGCGGCGACGGTTGCTGCTGCGACTGCAACTGCTAGGAAAACCTCACTCGCACTTCACGATCGGGATGGGGTCGTACTTCACGGTCCGCGTGTGCCGCGAGATCTGTTGCCCCGTCTTGCGATCGGTGATCACCCGGGTGTCGGAGATGGTGAATCCGGGTGCGCCCTCGGAGGCGATGCAGTCCTTGCCCTTGGGCAGGGTGATCTCGGTCGGCTCCGTCGGCTTGGACTTCTCGCCGGTGATCGACTCCACATCAACGGTTTTCGTTCCCCACAGCCGCACCGTGATGTCGGACCCGGTGGCGACGGCCTGGATGAACACACCGTGTTCGGAGTTGTTGCGGAAGGCCAGGTCGATCGCGCCGTCGAACACCGTCGCCTCGCGCGCGGCGGGGTAGCGCGAGATGTAGTAGCTGTGCTCGGTGTGCCCGGCGTCTTCCATGCCGGCGAAGTAGGCGGCGTTGTACAGCGTGGTGGCGAACTGGCTGATGCCGCCGCCGACCGCCGTGCTCGGCCTGCCCTTGTCGATGATGCCGGACTCGACATACCCTTCCGCAGCGGTGCGCGGACCGGTGAAACCGTTGAGCGAGAACGTATCTCCGGGTTTCACGACGGCACCGTTCACCTTGGCGGCCACGGTACGGATGTTCACCCCGGAGGGTCCGCTGAACCCACCGGTGGTGAATTCGCCGATGGTTTCGTTGATGCCGAGTTTCTCGGCGGCCTCGGTGGTGAGCTTCGGTTCGATGCGCTGATAGACGGCCTCGAACGCTCGCTCACCCGGCTGGGTGAGCAGCGCGGGCAGCTTCTCCAGCGTCTTCGCCCAGTCGATCTTTTCGCCGACCACGGCAGGTACCACCGTCGGCTTCCCGGCGCCGACGGTGAACGTGGCGTCCTTGGGTTCGATCTCGGTGGTCACCACCTGTGGTCCGAGCAGCCCGATCACGGCGTCGTTGTCGATCTGCGGGGCGAGCCCGCCCTTGCCGTCGGGTACGAAACTCAGCACGCTCGCGATCTGCTCGGGCGTGAGGGCCACCCGGGTGTCCTTGGCCGCCAACGTGATCGGCGAGGCGACAGCGGGCGTGGCGATATCGCGCAACGCCGCCTGCACCGCTTCGGTTCGCACCTCCACCGGCGCCGCGACGACGGGCAGATCGAGCAGGCTCACCTCGGCCCAGCGCTCGGTGATGGTGCTGCGCGCACCGTCGATGTCGAGCACCCGGCCCGGGACCGGCGGCACCGCGACAGGCGCACCGTTCTCGAAGCGAACGGTGCCTTCCACGGTGGGGTTGTCGTGGGTGCGGAACGTGCTCAGCTGCTGATCGAGCGCCGCGTTGTCAACGGTGCTGGACACGGGGACCTCGCGCGTCCCGAACAGTGAGACCAATCGGCCGACCGGGTTCAGCGGCTGACCGCCGACGGCGTCCCAGGTGGCGTCCCAGTCGATGCCGAGACCGGCCGCCGAGGGCACCATGCTGGCCTGCACATCGCCGATGCGCACGGGCAGCGGTTGGTCGGCGCGCGGTCCGAGGACGCTGCGCAGCTTGGCGTCGGCCTCGCCCTGATCCATCCCGCCGACCTCCACGCCGGCGATGACGACGCCGCGCGGCACCTCGCCCACGTTCAGCGCTAAGTCGGCCAGGTAGGCGGCGGTGCCGACCGCGAACACGGCACCGACGGCGATCCCGATCCGCTTGACCAGCTGCTGGTCGCCCGGCGGGGTCGGCTGGGGCGCCTGTGGGCGGTGGTCACGGGCGATGGTGCTGATGGGCTGGGTGGGCAGGGCGGTGGTGTCGGCATCGAAAGTGCGATTTGCTTCGAGCAGCTTGCGTAGTCCGACCTCGCCCCGCCCTCGGTCCGCCGGTCGTCCGGCGGTCGACTCGCTGGGCACGGAGGTCCTTCCGTTTCATGGGCCCCGTTGGGTTTACCGGGTGCTCGCCAAGGGTAACGGCCCGGCGCGCACTCGGCAGCCCGGCGAAGTGGGGCAGACAACAGGAAGGCCCCGTGTAGTTGCCGGGTCGGGGGTCTGGCAACTACACGGAGCCGATCTGTTTATCGGCGCCCTCACCGGGGCGTTACAGCCGATTTTCGGCTGATTTCGACCGGGCACACGATGCCGCCGGGCAGGTGGGCTCCGCCGCGCGCGACAATCAGGGGTGAGACTCGCCACCAGGGACCGGACAACGAGGGAGAACTGATGCAGTTGGGAATGATCGGCCTCGGCCGGATGGGCGCCAATATCGTGCGCCGCATCGTGCGTGACGGGCACAGCGCCGTCGGGCACGAGCGCCACCAGGGCCACATCGACGAGCTGGCCGCCGAGCTCGGCGACAGCTTCCGGGGCAGCACCGACCTGAAGGAATTCGTCGGGATGCTCGACGCGCCACGGGTGGTGTGGGTGATGATTCCCGCCGGTGCCACCGGTGCCGCGATCGACGAGCTCGCCGACCTGCTCGAGCCGGGCGACACCATCATCGACGGCGGCAACAGCCGCTACCACGAGGACATCAAGCGATCGAAGGCGCTGGCCCCCAAGGGGATCCACTACCTCGATGTCGGTACCTCGGGCGGCGTCTTCGGTCTGGAGCGTGGCTTCTGCCTGATGATCGGCGGCGAGGACGAACAGGTGCGTGCGCTCGAGCCGCTGTTCCAGTCGATCGCGCCGGGCGTCGATGCCGCACCGCGCACCCCCGGCCGCACCGGTGAGCCGACCCCGTCCGAGCAGGGCTGGCTGCACTGCGGCCCCGCGGGCGCGGGCCATTTCGTGAAGATGGTGCACAACGGCATCGAGTACGGCGCGATGAGCGCCTACGCCGAGGGCCTCAACATCCTCAAGCACGCCGACATGGGCGCCGATCACGGCGGCGAGCACTCGGCCGAGGAGACCCCGCTCGAGCACCCGGAGTACTACCAGTACAAGCTCGACATCCCGGAGATCACCGAGGTGTGGCGGCGTGGCTCGGTGGTGGCCTCCTGGCTGCTCGACCTCACCGCGGGCGCGCTGTTCGCCGACCCCAACCTCGATTCCTTCAGCGGCCGGGTGTCCGATTCCGGCGAGGGTCGCTGGACCATCGACGCGGCCATCGATACCGCCGTCCCGGTTCCGGTGCTGTCGGCCGCGCTGTTCCAGCGCTTCTCCTCGCGCGGGGAGGCCGAATACGCCGACAAGATGCTCTCGGCCATGCGCAAGGCGTTCGGCGGCCACATCGAGCTGCCGAAGTAGTCGTCCGCACCCGGCCTCCCGTCACCACGGGAGGCCGGAGCGGGGCACAAACTTCCGGAGATTACCTGGTCAAACAGGCCTTCAAGAGTAAAACAAGGATGTTCCACAAATATTGGAACGTGTTCTTGTTTTCCAGGACAACTGTCCAATTCCACCGTTACCTTGTCGCCAGAGGGGGAGCACCACTCGATGAGGATTCGCCCCACCCGTCCAGGTGGGGCTTTGGAGGAAATCATGTTCCGGACTTCGCGCACCGCCGCGGGAATCGCCACGACCGCGCTGGTCGTCGCCTGCGCGGGCGTCGCCCTCGGCTCCGGCGTCGCCGCCGCCGACACCACCTGCTCGGTGCGTAGTCACGCCGAGAAGCGCGACGCGAGCACCGTCGGCGTCACCCACGTCTACGACAAGATCGCGAGCGCCGAGGAGATCGGCGTGGGCACCACGGTCACCTACAAGGTGGTCGTCGGGACCACCGGTATCGGCAATCCCTACGTCAACACCATCACCGACTTCCCGCCGAGCGGCTTCGGTGCCCCCGTCAAGACCACTGTCACCGCCTATCACGCCATCGGCGGCCAGGTCACCGAGGATGTGACGCCCGAACCGAACGCGGGCGGCTGGAAGGTCACCAGCACCGGCTGGTTCGTGAACTCGGGCAACCCCGTGACCCTCACCATCACCTACCCGGTCCCGTCCTCGTTGCAGCCCGGTCAGCAGGTGACCAGCGGTGGTGTCGGAGTCGCGGGCACGGTGGGCGTGAGCAACGAAATGCCCAACCTCACCGCGTGTTTCACCGCGCGGGGCGCCAATGCGGGCGAGACGGTGATCGGCAGTCTCGGCGAGAACGGCCTCGGGTCCTCCGACGGTCAGCTGAGCTCCACCGGTTCGGCCACCGACATCCTCTCCGACGTGCTGCGCAACCTGATCGGCAGCTGATGTTCGCCCGGCTGTGTTCGATCGTGGCAGCGATCTCGGCGTCGATCGTGCTCACGGTCGGCACCGCCGGGGCCGACGTCTCCCGCCTCGACAGCGTCGAGCGGCCCGGCCAGCGGCAGCAGACGCTGCACGTGTACTCCGCGTCGATGGACCAGGTGATCCCGCTGCGGGTCATCACACCCTTCGACACCAGCGAACCCCGCCCGACCCTGTATCTGCTGAACGGGGCGGGCGGGGGCGAGGACCTGGCGAACTGGTACGACCAGACCGACATCGTCGAGTTCTTCGCCGACAAGAACGTCAACGTCGTCACCCCCGCCGCAGGCGCGTTCTCCTACTACACCGACTGGCAGCGCGACGATCCCAAGCTCGGCCGCAACAAATGGCAGACCTTCCTCACCGAGGAACTACCGCCGATCATCGACACCACCCTCGGCACCACCGGGGTGAATGCCGTTGCGGGCCTGTCCATGTCGGCCACCGCTGCCCTGAACCTGGCCATCGCCGCCCCTGATCGCTACCGTGCCGTCGGCGCTTTCAGCGGCTGCGCCACGGTCGAAGATCCGATGAGTCGCGCGTTCATCGATCTGGTGCTGGCCCGAGCGGGTGCCGATCCGGTGAACATGTGGGGCCCGCCGGACGATCCCGCCTGGCGTGCCAACGACGCCTACCTCCACGCGGATCGACTGCGCGGCAAGACGATCTACTTGTCCAGTGCCTCCGGACTCCCCGGGCCGGCCGAAACCCTTCCGCCCGGCGCAACTCCCGGCAAAGCCCTCGGCCTGGCCAACCAGATCATGCTCGGCGGCGCCATCGAAGCGGCGGCCAACTTCTGTACTCAGCGGCTGGCCGCTCGCCTCACCGAGTTGAACATCCCCGCGCACACCGTCTTCCGGCCCGCAGGCGCGCACACCTGGCACTACTGGGAACAGGATCTACACGCTTCCTGGCCGTTGCTCGCCGCCGCCATCGGCGCGGAATAGTCAGTTACACAATAAGTTTCGGCGAGTCAAGCCCCCACAAGTTTCGGAAACGCTCTCGCTGAAACCCCCGATGTGACAGTTAGCTCTGCTCAGTTACCCGAGAGGTTCCCCCATGCACCGTCGAATGATCCGAGTCCTCGTCACCACCGCTGCCGTCGCGGGCATCGCCGCGGGCGCCACCTCCCCGGCCCTCGCCGCCCCCGCGCAGCCTGCGGTCATCGCCGAGTCCGGCTCCGCGGGCACCGGTTCCGCCCTCATCGACTTCCCCCTCGGCATCATGAAGCTCATCATCTGCGGTCCCTGGGGCGCTGCCGAGCCGCACCCGAACCCGATGTGCCGCTGACAAAGGCCCGAGAACAACTGCGGCGGCCCCGGATTCCGGGTGCCGCCGCAGCTGTTTCAGCGTGTGACTACCGCTCGATGATCGCGACGACGCCCTGGCCGCCCGCGGCGCAGATGGAGACCAGCGCGCGGCCGGAACCCTTCTCCGCCAGCATCTTCGCCGTCGAGGCGACGATGCGGCCGCCGGTCGCGGCGAACGGGTGGCCCGCGGCGAGCGAGGAACCGTTCACGTTGAGCTTGCTGCGGTCGATCGAGCCGAGCGCACCGTCGAGACCCAGGCGCTCCTTGCAGTAGGCGTCGGACTCCCACGCGGCGAGCGTGCACAGCACCACCGAGGCGAAGGCCTCGTGGATCTCGTAGTAGTCGAAGTCCTGCAGGGTCAGGCCGTTGCGGGCCAGCAGACGCGGCACCGCGTAGGTGGGCGCCATCAGCAGGCCGTCGGGACCGTGGATGTAGTCCACCGAGGCCACCTCGGAGTCCACCAGGTGCGCGAGCACCGGCAGCTTGCGCTCGGCGGCCCACTCGTCACTGGACAGCAGCACCGCCGACGCGCCGTCGGTGAGCGGGGTGGAGTTACCCGCGGTCATGGTGGCGTCGCCCAGCTTGGTGCCGAACACCGGCTTCAGCGTGGCCAGCTTCTCGACGGTCGAACCGGGACGCAGGTTGTCGTCGCGGGTCAGGCCGAGGAACGGGGTGATGAGGTCGTCGAAGAAACCACGGTCGTAGGCGGCGGCCATGTTCTTGTGCGAGAGGTAGGCCAGCTCGTCCTGCGCCTCGCGGGAGACACCGAATTCCTTGGCGGTGATGGCGGCGTGCTCACCCATCGACAGCCCGGTGCGCGGCTCGGCGTTGCGCGGGATCTCGATACCCAGCATCGAGGGCCGCAGCTGCCCGACCAGCTTGAGCCGGTCCTTGTTGGTCTTGGCGCGGTTGGCGTCGAGCATCCACTCGCGCATGTCCTCGCTCACGCCGATCGGCGCGTCGGAGGTGGTGTCGGTACCGCCGCCGATGCCCGCTTCGATGCGGCCCATCGCGATCGCGTCGCCGACGGTCGCCACGGCCTGCAGGCCGGTGCCACAGGCGAGCTGCAGGTCGTGTGCGGGGGTGTAGGGCGAGAGCTTGGAGCCGAGCACGCTCTCACGGATCAGGCTGTGCTCGCCCACGCGCTTGAGCACGGCGCCGCCGACGACCATGCCGAGGCGTTCGCCCTGCAGGCCGAAGCGGCTGACCAGCCCGTCGAGGGTGGCGGTGAACATGTCCTGGTTGGACGCGTGCGCGTAGGCCTTGTCGGAGCGCGCGAACGGAATTCGGTTACCGCCAACGATCGCGACCGGGCGCTGCGTCTTCGCGGTTTTGGCGGTACTTGCCTTGGCCGCCGTCGAGCGGGCTTTGCTTGTCACTCGAGTTCTCCATGGTCTCGTCGGGTGATCGGTTGTCATCCAACTTACTCTGGAGTAAGTTCGTTGTCGACACCGTACCCGCGAATGTGAAGGTAGGAACAGTGGCAGCCAAGAGCAAGGGCGCACCCAACCTCTACGGATCCTTCATCCACTCCGCCCCCGGCGCGTTCCTCGCGAGCAAGCTGGGCCTGCCCCAGCCCGCGGAGCTGCGCCGCTACAAGGCAGGCGAGCCCGCGCTTCCGGGCCCGGTGCTGCTCGGCGGCAAGGGTCGCCTCGCCGAGCCGATCCGTGCCCTGCTCACCGATTACACCATCGCCGACTCGCTCGAGTCCGGAACCAAGTACGGCGCGCTGGTCTTCGATGCCACCGGCATCGACTCCATCGAGAAGCTGTCGCAGCTGTTCGAGTTCTTCCAGCCCGCCATGCGCAGCCTCGCCCCGTCGGGCCGCGTCGTGGTGCTCGGCAGCACGCCGGAGCTGGTCGGCTCGGTCGACGAGCAGATCGCCCAGCGCGCGCTCGAGGGCTTCACCCGGTCCGTGGCCAAGGAACTGCTGCGCGGCGCCACCGCCCAGCTCGTCTACGTGCACCCCGAAGCCGGCTCCTCGGCCACGGGTGTCGAGTCGACCCTGCGCTTCCTGCTCTCGGCCAAGTCGGCGTTCGTCGACGGTCAGGTCATCCGCGTCGGCAAGGCCGATTCCGTGGCCCCCGCCAGCTGGGACAAGCCCCTCGCGGGCAAGGTCGCCGTGGTCACCGGTGCCGCGCGCGGTATCGGCGCAACCATCGCCGAGGTGTTCGCCCGTGACGGTGCCACCGTGATCGTCGCCGACATCCCCGCCGCCGGTGAGGCGCTGTCGGAGACCGCCAACAAGGTGGGTGCCACCGCCCTGGCGCTCGACGTCACCGCGCCCGACGCCGCCGAGCGCCTCGCCGAGTTCGCCACCGAGCGTTTCGGCGGCATCGACATCGTCGTCCACAACGCCGGCATCACCCGCGACAAGCTGCTCGCCAACATGGACGAGGGTCGCTGGAGCTCGGTCATCAACGTCAATCTCGCCGCCCCGCACCGCATCACCTCCGGCCTCGTCGCCAAGGGTGTGCTCAAGGAGGGTGGCCGCGTGATCGACGTGTCCTCCATCGCGGGCATCGCGGGCAACCGCGGCCAGACCAACTACGGTGCGTCCAAGGCGGGCGTCATCGGCATGGTCGACGCCGAGGCGCCGCTGCTGTCGGAGAAGGGCATCACCATCAACGCGGTGGCCCCCGGCTTCATCGAAACCGCCATGACCGCCGCCATCCCCGTCGGCACCCGCGAGGCCGGCCGCCTGATGAGCTCGCTGCTGCAGGGCGGCCAGACCGTCGACGTCGCCGAGACCATCGCCTTCTTCGCCAGCCCGGCGTCGAACGCGGTGAGCGGCAACGTGGTTCGCGTCTGCGGGCAGAGCCTGATCGGCGCCTGATGACCCAGACCATCACGCTCACCGAGATCCCGAGCAACGGCGCGCTGTACGCGAAGGCGGCCCTCGGCGCCGTCCCGCTGCCCGCGCCGCTCTCGGGCCGCAAGCCCGCGCTGCCCGACCGCCGGGTCGCCATCGAGGGCGTGCGGGTGGACCCCGACCACCTCGCCGCCTACTGCCACGCCACCGGCCTGCGCTTCGGCGACACCCTGCCGCTCACCTACCCGTTCGTCCTGGCGTTTCCGCTGATGATGGAACTGCTTGTGGCACGGGACTTCCCGTTCACCGCGGTGGGTTCTGTGCACTTCTCGAACGTCATCGAACGCACCCGGGAGATCTCGGCGGCCGAGCCGTTGGACTTCACCGTGCACACCGAGAACCTGCGCGAGCACCCGAAAGGCCTGCTGGTAGACGCGGTTACGGAGATCCGCGTCGGCCGGGAACTGGTGTGGCGTCAGGTGGCGACCATGCTGCACCAGCAGCGCACCTCGCTGTCCGGCGGTCCGAAGTCCGCACCCCCGCCGGAGGAGGTGCCCCCGCCGCCGCTGCGCGTGCAGCGTGTCGATCAGAAGATCATCAACCGCTACGCCGCCGCCTCGGGTGACCGCAACCCGATCCACGTCTCCGGAATCGGCGCCAAGGCAATGGGTTTCCCCACCACCATCGCCCACGGCATGTGGTCGGCGGCCACCATCCTCGGCACCATCGAGGGCCGGGTGCCCGAAAAGGCCACGTACACGGTCAAATTCGGTAAGCCGATTCTCCTGCCCTCCTCGGTGAACATCTACGCCGAGAAGGCCGGTACCGGCTGGGACCTGTCGATGCTGCACCCCAAGAAGGGTTTCCCCCACCTCACCGCCACTGTGCGCTGAGTTCTTCATTGGCGGAAGGCCGCGTATCCCATTCGGGATATGCGGCCTTTTCCGTTGCGAACGTGGTTATATGGCGGGCAACCAGTAGCTATACAGTGTCAATCAAACCGGTTGCGCGACAATCGTTCTGGCTGATCGTTCTGTTACCGGTCCTACGTGTGACATCAATCATGGTGTACGCCAGGTATTAGCTGGGTAACAAGATGAGTTCGGCGCCGTGACGAAAGATCGCGAGCGCGTGGTGCTTCGGGCCGAATCCGCCTCGGAGCTGCAACCGACCGCTTGTACTGCAGTGTTCAACTTTTCCAGCTGGCATCGAGTTCTGGATTCCGAACGATCGTTCTGAAACCCTCGCACCGCTCTCGGATTATCTCCACCTTGACGGCAAATGTTCAGCATTGCCCTGGCAAGTGCCCCGAAAACAAGTGTCTGCGGAACTGTCCGCCCCCCGTGTTAGAAACTTTCCAGTCGGCAACGCAGTCGGCAATCATGCTTAATACCAAGGGGTTCCACTTCATGAAGAAGATCCGCACGCTCGGTTTCGGCATCGCCCTCGCGGCCGGTATCGCCATGTTCGGCACCGGCGTGGCCTCCGCCGCCGAAGAGCCCGCAACCGGCTCCTCCGAAAGCCTGGCCGCCATCGTAGAGGCCCTGTCGTCCGGTTCGGCCGCTGCGGAGGACCCGACCGATCCGGCCGACATCGCCGAGGAGCCGGCGGAGACCCCGGACACCGGTTCGGCTGACAGCCTGGCCACCATCCTCGAGGCCCTGTCCTCGGGTTCGGCCGGCGCGGAAGAGCCGACCGACCCGGCCGACATCGCCGAGGAGCCGGCGGAGACTCCGGACACCGGTTCGGCTGACAGCCTGGCCACCATCCTCGAGGCCCTGTCCTCGGGCTCCGCCGGTGCCGAAGAGCCGACCGACCCGGACACCACCACCCCCTGATTCATCAGCACGTAGAAAACAAATGCCCCGTCCCGCGACGGGGCATTTGCCATACCGGCACAGCATCGGCCGCTGCGTCAGCCGAACCACTCGATCCCGCAGGAGATGCTCGATGCCAGGAATGCCACTCGACCGCCACGGGACGCTCGACACAGAACTCGGCGGCTCGGTCCTGGCCGAGATGACGGAAGAGGACCTTGTCGCCGAACTACACATCAGCACATCAGGGCGAGGCGAATTCCGCGTCTCCCTGCAGTCGACCTGTCAACCATTCATCATCCCCTCCGACGACACCCTGACACTCGCGGGCCGAATCGTAGACCTGCACGCTGAGCACCAGACCAACCTCGAAGATCTCTGGTACCGCTACTCGAAGTTGCCGAAAGGCCAGTGGAACATGGAGTCCCGCTTCGCATACGGCGCCTCCGAATCCAGGAACTCAACGGCCGCCGTCGACAACCCTCACCGAGCACGGTCTTCGTCGGCAGTGCGTTTCCGGCGCTTCTTCGGTCAGTCCGGCAGCTCATAGGGAAACTCTGGTGTCCGCACCGTGTTTGCCGCGCGCGTTCAGACCACCTCTCGTCGAATATTGCGGGGGCGTGCTCGGATCATTAATCATTCGGAGGATCAGCTGTGTACAAGATGAGGGCATTTGGGTCTGCTGTCGCGGTGGGGCTCGCGTTGACGTTGTTGGGTGCTCAGGCTTCGGCGGTTCCCGGCCTGCCCAGCGGTTCGTCGGAGGCCGTCACACCGACCGCCGAATCGATCAGCGCTGCGTTTCCGCGGTTGGTTCCGCGGAGTGCGGAAAGTGAAATCGGGTACCGGGGTGCGACTTGCTGGCAGACCGATCGCGGATACGTTCCCAGCGCCAATGCGGGTGACCCGGAATTCGGGAACTGGGCGTGGCAGTGGCGGTGTTATGACGGAGGGGATGGCAACGACCCCTTCTATCGGATCTACGCCTACCACTCCTCCGTCGACGTTCAGTCGGTGGTCGCCGGCCTACCGCCGTCATCGATGACAACAGACGTCAATCACGGCCGCGAGTACACGAACCATCAGTACACCGATAACGGAAACAAGATCATCACCACCTTCTCGGGCGACGCCCAACGCGCAACCTTCCTCATGTTCACCGACGGATACGGCACACCGGGCGAGGTCATGAACTGGTGGCGCGATGCCCCGCTGAACTAGAACCCGCTCACCCGGCGGACGCCCGCCGCACAGACGAATTCACCCTTTGCCTGGTTACGCGCTGATCGATATCGGTCAACCTCGGCATCACGCTCGAAAAGGTCGCCGTTGAGCCGCATTCTTCTGCAACATGCTCTGACTGACCCAGGGCTCAGGACGCTGCCCACGCGAGTAGAGGATCTCCTTCGAAACCTCGCGGCTCCACCTCGTCTGGCCGCTCACCTCCGCGCAGTGCACGAGGTGGCGTGTGAGCTGGGTCGACTGGGTCGACAGCCACTACCGAGGCTTGTTGTTCGACCGCGATGCTGTGTTGTTCGGCGCGGTGACACATGACATCGGCAAGATTCTTCATCCCGGCGAGTTGTCCGGGCCGGGCTCGGCCCACGAGCAGGCTGGGTATGAACTGCTTGTGGCGCAGGGCTTTACCGAGGATTTGGCGCGCTTTGCGCGGACGCACGGCTCGTGGGCCACGCCTGAGGTGCGGATGGAGGACCTGCTCGTCAGCCTGGCCGACAAGGTGTGGAAGGCAAAGCGCATTCCTGAACTCGAGGAGTTGGTGGTGCGGCACCTGGTTGTCGCGGAGGGCCAGGCATCTTGGCAGGTATTCATGGCACTCGACGACGAACTCGACCGGATCGCCGCCGATGCCGACCGGAGACTCGCATTCCAGGCACGCTATCCGGTCAGCGCATGACCTCGCGTCGTGCGATCTGGCGGGTTATCCGACGGTGAGGTCGGCTGGCGTCGGGACTACCACTCCGTAGATGTCGCCAATGGTGGCGAGAGCGCTGGCGTGGAGTTGGGGGGCGGTGACTTCGGCGAGGGGGCGGGTGGCGCAGGCGTTGGCTACGACGGTGGGTTTGTTGCCGCGGAGGAAGGCGCCTTCGGCGGTGAAGGTGACGCACATGTGGGTCATGAAGCCGGCGATGACGACGGATTCGTTGCCTGCGGCGTCCACCAGGTCGCCGAGTTCGGTGTCGACGAAGGAGTTGGGGAAGGACTTCACCACGACGGCTTCGTCGGCGGTGGGGGTGAGCTTGGGGTGGATCTGGCCGATATCGGTGGTGATGTCGTAGGGGCTGCCCTCGCCACTGTTGTGCATCACGTGGATGACGGTGGCGCCTGCTTGCCGGGCCTGCTCGAGCAGGTCGGCGGCGGCGTCGATCGCCTGCTCCCAGCCGGTCAGTTCCATGACACCGCGGGTGTAGGTGTTCTGGTAGTCGACCAGGATCAGGGTCGAGGTGGCGAGGGCGGCGGGGGTTTCGTCGAGGCCGCTGAGCTGGCGCAGGGTTGTGGAGGTCATGGGTTCCACGCTATGGCCACGCGGAGATGTCTGCAATGTCATGTAACCTGCAGATTCGGACATCGTCAGGAGGTGGATGGTGGGACGGCTCATTGTGGTGGTGCTGTTCGAGGGGGTCGACCTGCTCGACGTGACGGGGCCGCCCGAGGTGTTCTCGCTGTTGCAGCGGGAGATGGACGAGCCGACCGGCTACGAAGTGGTGCTGGCCGCCGAGACGCTGGATCCCGTCACGACCTCGGCGGGTGTCCGGGTACTGCCCGACGTGACGTTCGACGGGTTGACCGGGCGGCGGATCGACACGATCGTCGTGCCGGGCGCGGTCGAGACCGATGAGCGGCGACAAGTCCGCGCAGTGGTGGAACCTGTCGTGGTCGAGGCGGTTTCGATGATGGCAGCCGGTGCCCGCCGGGTGGCTTCGGTGTGTGTGGGGGCGCATGTGCTCGCGGCGGCGGGGTTGCTCGACGGTAAGCGTGCCACCACGCACTGGTCGACCGCGCACCAACTCGCCGCCGAGCATCCGGCGGTGCGGGTAGACGCAGATCCGATCTATATCCGCGACGACAATGTGTGGACCGGTGCGGGGCTCACCGCCTGTCTCGACCTCACGCTGGCCCTGGTCGCCGACGATTTCGGTGAGGAACTCGCGCTGCGCGTCGCCCGCCAGCTGGTGATGTTCCTGAAGCGGCCGAGCGGGCAGAGTCAGTTCAGTGTTTCGCTCGAGCCGGTCTCCACCACCCGCCGCATCGACGAGCTGCGGCACTACATCGCGGGCAACATCGCGCGACCACTCACGGTGACCGACCTGGCCGAACAAGCGCATGTGAGTGAACGCCAGCTCACGCGGATTTTCCGGACCGAGCTCGGGATGACGCCTGCCGCCTATATCGAGGCGGCGCGAGTGGAGGTCGCGCGGCAACGGCTCGAGACGAGCGACGAAACGCTGCAGCGCATCGCGGCCACCTGTGGATTCAATACCGTCGATACGTTGGCGCGCGCTTTCCGTCGAAGGCTCGACACCACCCCTGCGGAGTACCGGAATCGGTTCCGCATCGGGTGATCACTAAGCTGTCGACTTTACGGTGAATTGATGAGTAACAAGGGGTTTCGGGTGTTCGGTATCGCGGAAGAATGGCCGACGTGGCCGGTTACGACAATGCTGTGGGCGATGACGGGTCTGATACGCCTGCTGACCAGCGGTTCGGGCGCCTGAGCAAACACTCGGCAGCCGTCTTGCCCCCCTTTCAGACGTCTGCCGCGCGAGCCTGACGCGGTGTTAGACATCTTGTGCGGCGGAAATTCGCCGCAAATCTGAAAGATGAGGGGTTCACAATGGCAAAGATTCGTGCATTCGGTGTGGCGATGGTCGCGGCGGCTGGCATGTCGATGATGGGCATGGGGGTCGCGGCCGCCGAGGAACCGGCCACCGGGTCGTCGGAACTGCTGAGCGGGCTCACCTCGGGCACCGCGGAGACCGAGCCGGTCGCGGAGGAGCCGACGGGCTCGCTCGAGGGCCTTGACCTGGCAGCCCTGCTCGCGCTGCTGAGCAGCGGTTCGGGCGAGGCCGAGACCGTGGCGGAGGAGCCCGCCACCGGTTCTGCCGAAGGGCTGGATCTGGCCGCGCTGCTCGCGCTGCTGAGCAGTGGCACCGCCGAGACGCCTGCCGAGTAACAACCCCGGGCCGGGTGCGAACGCACCGACGGGACCGGCCGTCGGTGACGATGAGTTCTTCTCACGTTCATCCGAATTATGTGCTGCGTAATTCGGCACTGATAAGAAGTGACTATTCGTCTAGAAGGAGAAGCATGTTCGACACCCTGGTCCAGATTCTGCCCCTGCTCGCCGCCTTCGCCTCCGGGTCGGCCGGCTGAGCATCGAGGTAGTTCAACGCGGCGCCCGTCGGATTTCGACGGGCGCCGTTTTGTGTGTTTACCGCGACGGGATCATCCGGTACAGCCACCACGGACGGGTGGGGAAGGCCGGGTCGTAGATGCGAAGCAGGTAGCGCCGTTCGACGCCGGTGGTTCGGTCGCGTACGCGGACGTGTCGGCGGGCGACGTCCTGCGGCCGGATCTCGCTGGCCCACACCGCATCCCAATCGGGTGAGACCGCACAGGCGGTGGTGATCGCGGTGACGCGCTGAGTGGGAGCGAGCGGCGACAGCATGCGGAAGGCATGCACCAGCACCTGGGCTTCGGTGGTCCAGTCGAGCAGCGCCTTCTTGGCGGCCGGGTTCAGGAACATCCATTCGAGCAGGTTCACCCCGGCGCCGGTGCCGGGGAAGATGCGCTGGTACTCGGCGTTCGCGGCGAGCAGGTCCATGGTGGGGAAGCGCTGGTAGCAAGCCGGATGGGTGAGACTGCCGAGGTCGGCGAGGTCCTCGGTCGAGGGTGCCGTCGGCGCGGCGCCGGTGTCGACCGACGGCAGACCGAGCACGAGAATGTGCTTTCGGTACCACGGCGGCACATCGAGACTGTCGAAAAGCCGTTGCAGCATCGCGGTATTGGGCACCAACGCCCCGGTCTCGATCTGTGTGACCAGCAGCGGCGCCATCTGCGCCCGAGCCGCGAGCTCCGCCCGCGCCAACCCCGCCGCCAACCGCCGCTCGCGCAAATACACACTGAGCGCAGAACTTTCAGCCATCCCAACCCCCGAGCCTCACCCCGACGACGGTAAAACCAAGAGTACGCCGCAAAGATCACCCGGAAACAACGAAACGGCCCGGAGCTCGAAAGCTCCGGGCCGTGCGGGAGAGATGAACCTAGAGGGTGTTCAGGTCGATTGCGGCGGCCATTGCTCGGTAGCCTGCCGCGTTCGGGTGCTTGTGGTCGCCGGAGTCGAAGGCGGGGTTGAGGCGTTCCGGGTCGGCCGGGTCGGCGACAGCGGTGTTGAAGTCGGCGACGGCGTCGAATTCGCCGCTGGTGCGGATCCATTCGTTCAGTGCGCGCAGCTTCGCGGCGGAGGTGGGGGTGTAGTACTCGGCGCCCTTCATCGGCAGGAGGGTTCCGCCGATGACGCGCAGTCCGGCTCGGTGGGCGCGGGCGATCATGTCGCGGTAGCCCGCGATCAGCTGGTCCACGGTGACGACCGGGTTGGGCTTGTAGGTCGGCAGGTCCACCTCCGAGAAGCCGATATCGTTCAGTCCGCCGAGCATGACGACCGTGCGGGCACCGTCCTGGGCGAGGACGTCACGATCGAAGCGGCGCAATGCGCTCTCGCCGTACCAGGGGGAATCACTGATGATGGTGTTGCCGCCGATGCCCGCGTTGAGGACGGGGCGGGGGGTGCCGGCGGCGGCGAGGCGGTCGGCCAGGGCATCAGGGTAGCGGTTGTTGCCGTCGTTGTCGGAGCCGAAACCGTCGGTGATCGAGTCACCGAACGCGACGATCGCATCCGCGGAGGCGGCGCCGCTCGTCTGCACGTTCGACAGGTAGTACCAGGAGTGCGTTGTCTCGGTGAAGGCGGTGGCGTCGGCGTCGGCGGCATGGTTGCCGGGCGCGCGGTAGGACGTCGCATAGCCCTGGGCGTGGAAGGTTGCGGGCCCGGTGGGTTCGTCCAGATACAAAGTGACCGTGGCGAATTCGAGGGGCGCCAGATGCAGCTCGGCGGGGTCGCTGGTCAGGTCGGCGCCAGGAGCGATGGTGGCGGTTTCGCTGCCGTGGAAGCGGAGGGGGCGCAGTGTGTCCTGATGTACGCGGGCCCCGGAATCGGTGCGGGCGATCGTGGCCGAGGCGATGCGGAGATCGGTGCGGCCGAAGCGGTTGGAGAGGGTGATCCGGGCGGAATCACCGCCGCTGGTGACCCGGACGACCTGCCGGAGTGTGTGCTGGGCGAAACCGTCGAGCGACCAGTTCGGCTCGAAACCGGTGCTCGGCTGCTGCATCGGCACCGACCAGGCGGTGCTCGCGGTGTCGGCGGGAGCGGCCTCGGTGCTGGTGCAGGCCGCGGTGAGGGTGGCGGTGATCGCGATGGCGGCGGTCATCATCTTCTTCCAGACGTGCATGGGTTCGTCGATTCTCGGTAGTCGGTCTAGCCGCGGCGCTCGAGCGCACGGGCGAACAGGGTGGTGAGCAGGGCGGCGGCGGCCAGAGCCGCACCGATCCAGGCGGGCGCGGTCAGGCCGAACCCGGAGTCGATGGCGGCGGCGCCGAGCCAGGAAGCCACCGCGATGCCGATATTGAAGGCGGAGATATTGGCGGCCGAGCCGAGCGCCGATTCGCCGCCGGCGGTGTCGAGGACGCGCATCTGCACAGCGGGAACGATGGCGAAACCGGTCGCGCCGAGCGCGAGGATGCTGACGGCCGCGCCGACCGGATGCCCGGCGACGACCGCGAAGATCATCAGCACCACGGTCAGGGCGGCGAGCGCGCCGATCAGCGTAGGCAGCAGCGCGCAATCGGCCAGCCTGCCGCCGACGATATTGCCCGCGAACAGGCCGACGCCGAAAACGACGAGCAGCCACGGGACTGCACCGTCGGGCAGGCCGGTCACCTCGGTCAAGATCGGTTCGAAGAAGGTGAACGCCGCGAAGACGGCACCGAATCCGAGCGCGGTGATCGACAGCGCCAGCCAGACCTGCGGGCGAGCAAAGACAGCCAATTGCTCTGTCAGAGAGATGGATTCGCCGCGTGGCTGATGCGGGACCAGTATGAGGACGGCGAGCAGCGCGGCCACCCCGACGGCGGTCACCGCCCAGAAGGTCGACCGCCAGCCGAACGCCTGACCGAGCGCCGTCCCCAGCGGCACGCCGGCGACATTGGCGAGGGTGAGCCCGGTGAACATGGTGGCGATGGCCGCGGCCCGGCGGTCGGGTGCCACCAGACCTGCTGCCACCACGGAGCCGATGCCGAAGAACGCGCCGTGGGTGAGCGCGGCGACAATCCGGCCGGTGAGCAGCAGTTCATAGGTGGGTGCCAGGGCCGAGAGGAGATTGCCCGCGATGAAGAGGCCCATGAGTGTCGCGAGCATGGTCTTGCGGGGGACCCGCGAACCCAGCGCGGTCATCAGCGGCGCGCCGACGGCGACGCCCGCGGCATAGCCGGACACCAGCAGGCCCGCGGTCGGGACGGAGATGGACAGGTCGTCGCCGATCACGCCGAGCAGTCCGACGATGACGAATTCGGTGAGGCCGATTCCGAAGGCGCCCAGCGCAAGCGCACCGAGGGCGAGGGTCGGCCGGCCGGTCCCCGTTCGGGACGGGGCGGTCAGTGTGGTGGTCATGCGAGTGTGCAACTCCCTTAGTGGGAAAATTGTTCCGTTAAGACCATTCGTGTCGGTACCCGGACGTACGGTCTCGAATGGAGTGATTTCAGACTGCCGGTCGCGTTCACGTGCATCAACGGCCGTCGCCGACATGGTCGATTAGCGGGAGTTATGGAACGGCAGGAGATCGAGATCTTCCTGGCCCTGTGCGAGGAACTGCACTTCGGACGGGCTGCCGAACGTCTGTATCTGACGCAGGCGCGGGTCAGCCAGACGATCAAAAAGCTCGAACGACGTTTCGGCGCACAGCTTTTCGAACGCACCAGCCGCCAGGTGCGGCTCACGCCGGTCGGTCGGATGCTGCGCGATGACCTGCTCCCGATCCGGACGCAACTGAACCGGGCCGTCGAACGCGCGCAAGCGGCGGCGCGCAGCGTGGAAGGGACACTGCGCGTGGGCTATCTGGGCGGGTTGGCGGCGAGCCTGCTGGTCGACACCGTCCAGGAGTTCCGGAACCGTCATCCCGAATGCGAGGTACACGCCCGCGAGGTCCACCTCGGCGATGTGTTCGGCCCGCTGCGCCGCGACGAACTCGACCTGGTCATCAGCCACTCCCCGGTCGGCGAACACGACCTGGTCGCCGGACCGGAGCTACTCACCGAACCCACCGGCCTGGTTGTTCCGCGCGATCACGCCCTCGCCCGCAGCAGCTCGATCGACAGCACCACCACGGGCACCGAGGTGATCGCCATCGGCGGCCCCGCCGGCGCGTACTGGCACCGCTACCTCGACGAAACCTGGCACATCAGTCCGGCAGGCCCGAACGGCGCCCAAACCTTCGAAGACGTACTGACCGCCGTCGCATTCGGAGCCGGGGTCCACCCGGCCGGCGCCCACGCCGAGCGGCACTACCCCCGCCGCGGAACGGTATACGTCCCGTTCAGCGACGGACAGGGCCACGTGTGGCGCCCGGTATGGATGCCCGGCGCGGAAACGGCGCGCTTACGAGCCTTCGTGCAGATGCTCCTCGAGACGGTCGAGCAGCGCGGCGCGGACCACTACTTCGCACCGGACCGCACCGAATAGAAAAACGGCCCGGAGCAAAAGCTCCGGGCCGTTCAACAGATCTCGCAAGCACATGGGTAACTCACCGGGTACCGGCTAACTCACCCACGACCTCCGTCTGGCCGCCAACGCATCTCGCCCAGCACCTGAGTCCGGCCGAAATACGCGGAGAGGCGGAACAGCTCAGAAGGCGGCTTCGTCCAGCTCCATGATGTCGTTGTCCAGCGTGGTGAGGATCTGGCGGGTGGCGGTCAGCTCCGGCAGGACGTTGCGGGCGAAGAATTGCGCCGAGGCAACCTTGCCGGTGTAGAACGGCACGTCGGAGCCGGTGGCACCGTTGTCCAGGGCGGCCAGGGCGATCTCGGCCTGGTTCAGCAGCATCCAGCCGATGAACAGGTCGCCGACGGCCATCAGGAAGCGGACCGAACCCAGGCCGACCTTGTACAGCTCGGACGGCTGCTCCTGAGCACCCATCAGGTGGCCGGTCAGGGTGGCGGCCATGGCCTGCACGTCCTCGAGCGCGGTGGCGAGCAGCTTGCGCTCACCCTTGAGACGCTCGTTGGCGTTGTCCGCGTCCAGGAACTTCTGGATCTGGCCGGCCACGTGGGCCAGGGCCACGCCGCGGTCGCGGGCGATCTTGCGGAAGAAGAAGTCCTGCGCCTGGATGGCGGTGGTGCCCTCGTACAGCGAGTCGATCTTCGCGTCGCGGATGTACTGCTCGATCGGGTAGTCCTGCAGGAAGCCCGAGCCACCGAAGGTCTGCAGCGAATCGGTCAGGTACTGGTAGGCGCGCTCGGAACCGACACCCTTGACGATCGGGAGCAGCAGGTCGTTCACGCGGAACGCGACGTCCTTGTCGGCACCCGAGACGGCCTCGGCGATCTCCGGGTTCTGGTGCGCGGCGGTGTAGAGGTAGATGGCACGCAGGCCCTCGGCGTAGGCCTTCTGCATGGCCAGCGCGCGACGCACGTCCGGGTGGTGGGTGATGGTCACACGCGGCGCGGTCTTGTCGGTCATCTGGGTGAGGTCGGCACCCTGCACGCGGGTCTTGGCGTACTCGAGCGCGTTCAGGTAACCGGTCGACAGGGTCGCGATGGCCTTGGTGCCCACCATCATTCGCGCGTTCTCGATGACGTCGAACATCTGGGCGATGCCGTTGTGCACCTCGCCGACCAGCCAGCCCTTGGCGGGGACGCCGTGGCCACCGAAGGTGAGCTCACAGGTGGCCGAGGCCTTGATGCCCATCTTGTGCTCGACGTTGGTGACGAACACACCGTTGCGGTCGCCGAAGGTCTCGGTCTCGAAGTCGAAGTGGGTCTTCGGGACGTAGAACAGCGACAGGCCCTTGGTGCCCGGACCGGCGCCCTCGGGGCGGGCCAGCACCAGGTGCATGATGTTCTCGAACATGTCGTCGGAGTCGGCCGAGGTGATGAAGCGCTTCACGCCCTCGATGTGCCAGGAGCCGTCCTCCTGCTTGATCGCCTTGGTGCGGCCGGCGCCGACGTCGGAGCCCGCGTCGGGCTCGGTCAGCACCATGGTGGCGCCCCAGTTGCGGTCGGCGATCTTCTTCGCCCATTCCTTCTGCTCATCGGTGCCGTTGTTGTAGAACACCTGAGCGAAGCCCGCGCCTGCGGCGTACATCTGGATCGGCGGGTTGGCGCCGAGCACCATCTCGGCAAGGGCCCAGCCGATGACGGACGGGGCACCGAGGCCACCGAGCTCCTCGCGCAGCGGAACCTTGACCCATTCGCCGTCCTCGAGCGCCTTGTAGGACTTCTTGAAGGAATCGGGGATGGTGACGGTGTGGGTGTTCGGGTCGAACACCGGCGGGTTGCGGTCCGCGTCGGCGAACGAGTCGGCCAGCGGGCCCTCGGCCAGGCGGCGGACCTCGGAGAGCATTTCCTTGACGGTGTCGGTGTCGAGGTCGCCGAAGGCGCCCGCGTCCAGCACCTTGCCGACGCCGAGAACCTCGAAGAGGTTGAACTCGAGGTCGCGAACGTTTGCCTTGTAGTGGCCCATGTGAGTACTCACTCTCCGTTGAGTTCTGGTGCGGTCGGTTGTGTGCCGTTCTCGCCCGTCAGGTCGTCCACCGGGTAGCTGTCCGGTTTTCCGCATGCTACTCGCGGGTAACTTATTGACCATATTACCGATGGGTAAGGCTCTCGGCAAAGGGGTTCGCCAGCAATGTGACGTGAAAAACATGCGCGCGTGCCGAGACGTTGCTCGCGGCGACCACGGGGCTACCGTGAGGTGTGCGCATCGAGACGTCAGCCGGACCGGCCGAGATCGAGCTCGACGAGGTGGCCGACCCGGCATTCCTGCTGGTGATTACCCATGGGGCGGGCGGCGGCGTCGATGCGAAAGACATTCTCACCGTGCGCGATTCGGCCCTCGCCGCCGGTGCCGCGGTAGCCCGTGTGGTGCAGCCGTACCGGGTTGCCGGCCGGCGAGCGCCGGGCAATGCGGTGACCCAGGACCAGGCATGGGTCGAGATCGTCACGGCGTTGCGCGAGCGATTCCCCGGTGTGTCGCTCGTGCAGGGTGGCCGGAGCAACGGTGCGCGGGTGGCGTGCCGCACCGCCGTCGAACTGGGTGCGCGCGGGGTGATCGCCCTGTCTTTCCCGCTGCATCCGCCCGGAAAGCCCGAGAAGTCCCGGCGCGACGAGCTGGTGTCGGTGGGTGACGCGCAGGTGGTCGTCATCAACGGTGGCAGCGACCCGTTCGGGATCCCCGATCCCGCCGACGCCGCCGAGGTGCGCGTCATTCCGAAGCAACCTCACTCGTTCCGCACCGGATTCGACGTGATCGCGGCGACAGTGCAACCGTGGTTCGGCCGGTGGAGTTAGGCTTTCGGCACATCGGACCAGGTAGGGGGAGTAATGAAAGCGCTCATCGTGTGCACGTCCAAGGCGCTCGGCAATACCAGGAAAGTCGCCGACGCCATCGGCTCGGTGCTCGAGGCGCGGGTGGTGGATCCGGCCGAGATCAGCCCTGCCGAGCTGGGTGATTACGACCTGATCGGGTTCGGCTCGGGGGTGTATTGGATGTCGCTCGACGCCCGGCTGCGCGCCTTCGTCGACGCGCTGCCCGCCGGACAGAACCGCGACGCGTTCATCTTCGCCACCAGCGGTCTGCCCGAGCTGCGTGTACGTCCCTACCTGCGCAATCTCGGTGATCAGCTCGAAGACAAAGGCTTCGAGCTGGTGGGCGGGTTCTCTTGCCGTGGGCTCGACACGATGGGACCGCTCGCGCTGATCGGTGGGCTCAACAAGGGGCGGCCGAGCGAGGACGATCTGGCCTCGGCCAGGGCTTTCGCCGAGCAGCTACGCGGTCGGTTCGACTGACTCGGCAACGACAAGGGCGTCGATGGCGTCGGCACCCTCGGTGGGGCGAAACACCTCGCGGGCGGTGGTGACGGTGACGCCGGTGCCGTCGAGATCGGCGCGGATGTCGTCGGGAGCGAACAGGATCGTCGGATCCTGGGGGCCGCCGTAACCGTCGGTGATGTTGCGGGTGGCGTGGCCCAGGACCAGCAGCATGCCGCCGGGGGCGAGCATCGACGCGAGTCGGTGGAGGAGCGGGCGGCGCTCCTGCGGTGGCAGGTGGACGAAGACCACCAGGATCAGTTCGAACGGACCGCTGACACCCGCCGCATCGAGGTCGGTGATGTCGGCGCAGGTCCACTCGACGCGCGAACGAACCGAACGCGACAGGCGCGCGGCGACCGTTCGCCCCTTGTCGATACCCACCTGGGCGAAGTCGACGGCCTGCACCTGCCAGCCGTGAGTGGCCAGCCACAGCGCGTGGCGGCCTTCACCGCAGGCCAGGTCGAGGGCGCGCATCGGGGCGGCGGTGCCGTCGGCTTGCAGCGGCAGCCTTCGGTCGAGGCCGTGGACGTATTCGACGACCGTGCTGTTGGGTGGTGCGCCCCAGACCAATTCGCTGCGGGCATAGCGTGCGTCCCACTCCGCCGCGTCCATGCTGTTCCGCCTCCCCGCGAATTCTGGCCAGGCTCAGGTGCGTTCTCGGTTGCGACGCGGCTGGCGGTGTGTCGCTGTCATGTTAGCCCGTGCCCGGTGACTTACCCATGTGCTTGCCTGCGGTGGTCGAACTGTCAGAGGGATGTGCGCATCAGGATGACGTTGTACTGGGTGTGGACGGTTGTGAGGAAATAGAGGTCACGGCCGGTCTGGTACGGGAAGATCTGCGGGGCGTAGGCGGTGGGCAGTTCGCGGGCATCGATGAGGATCTCGGGCGGGCTCCACGGGCCTTCCGGTGACGGTGCGCGGCGCAGCACCACCGAATTGGCGGGGTCGGTGGTGAGGGAGACGAACTGGCCGAGGTGCTCGTTGTACATCACCGACAGTTCGGCTGCCCCGGCCATGATGGGGGCCGCGGCGTTCGCGTCGCCGCGCTTCCAGCCGCCGCCGTCCCAGTACTCGTAGGCGTCCAGATTCTCGATCTCGCCCTCGGGCACGCGGGCGAGGAAGGCTTCGTTGTCGCGGCCCGCCGGGGTGCCGAATTCGTAGACGTAGCCGCCGTCCTTCAGGAAGGCGTTCATCTGGAACTTGTTGTGGCCGTGGTCGTTCGGCCTGCGGGTATGGGCAAGGTCCGCCCATGTCTCGCCGTTGTCCGACGACACGGCCAACCCCGAATAGTTCGTGGTCCACTCACCGGGCGCGTCCCAGCTGCGCACCGACATCAACGACATGTACTGCACGCCACCGACCGACACCCCCGCTGTGGGGATCCGGCTGATCTCCTCGCCGTCCTTCGGGCTGAAGACGAGTTCGCGGGCCTGGCCGATACCGTCGCGCACCACGTTGTGGAAATGGATGCCTTCGGCGGGGTTGCGGCTGAAACTGCGGGCCAGGAAGTTCGAGCGCCACGCCCACTTGCTGTCGCGCAGCAGGTTCGGCAGGCCCACGCCCGCGGTGTCGCCGAACGCGGTGAGCATCTCGCCGTGCCCGTTGTCCCACATGATGCCCAGGTCGGTGCCGAGGACGTTGTAGGTGTGGGTGGCGTTCGGGCTCGCCATGCCGGTCACCTGGAACACGGCCTGTGCCCGGCCGTGCAGGACCGGCAGGCCGTAGGTGCCGTTGAGGACCGGGATCGGGTTGATCGCGTTCGGGTCGGCCGCGGCGGGCGCCGTCCCGACGAGCAGCAATGCGGTGGCCCCCGCCAATACGGTCATCGCGAGCGAGTTCACGTCAGCCTCCGGGCACACGGGAATAAGCACACCCAGTTGAATCGGGTGTACTTTTTCCGTCGGATTAGTGAACTGAAACTAACAGCCGGAAGCGGGAGAAAGTACTGTGACGCGGCCTAGAGTTGGGGTTGCGTTTATTTGTCCGCGTCAGCGAAAAATCGCCTTACGCAGCAACAGAGGGATTTGTGCAGCCCGTTCCGCGGCGAAACTGCCGCGTGCGGGCCGGTGCCAGGAGCGGTCGAACAGGTGCTTGGCGGCGGCGACAGCGCGTGGATCGCGGGCCGCGATCCGGTCGGCGAGAGACTCCGCCGCAGCCACCGGATCGTCGGCGATATCGGTGACCAGACCGATCCTTCTGGCGTGATCGGCGTCGACGCGCTCCGCGGTCATGGTGAGCAGCAGAGCCTGATCGATGCCGATGAGCTGCGACAACGACGCGGTGCCCGACATGTCGGGAACGAGGCCGTGCGCGGCTTCCATCACCGAGAACTCGGCAGCCGGGGCGGCGATGCGGAAGTCGGCGGCGAGGGCGAGTTGCAGCCCGCCGCCGAAGCAGCGGCCGTGCACCGCGGCGATCACCGGGACGTCCAGGCGACGCCATGCCCAGCAGGCTTCCTGGAAAGTATTGGTGCCCCGCCACGGTCGCGGCAGGAATTCCCGCACAATGGCGATCGGGTCGCGGGTCGCAGCGGCTATATCGAGTCCGCTACTGAAACTCGGGCCGTTACCTGTCACGATGACCGCGCGAATTTCCTTGTGCCCGGACACCGCATCTGCCGCAGCGACTAGGTCACGCAACATTTCCAGAGTCAGTCCATTGTGTTTCGCCGGACGATTCAGCGTGACATAAGCGCGTGCGTTCTCGAACCGCAGATCGATGTGCTCTCCCATGACCCGATCTTACTCGTGAGTCAGTTCGGGGGTGTGGCCCATCCGCCGCCGTTCGGGCATGATCCAACTCGGCCACGCATCGGCCGATGCGTGTCGACCGGGAGGACACACAGAGTGCGGATCTGTCTGATCGCCGCAGCGCTCATCGCGCTGCCGGCACTGTCGGCCTGCGGCAGCGAAGAGCCTGCGGTAACCCAGGCGGAACTGTCGAAATCCCTGCAGGACAAGGGCCTCAAGGACGTATCGCTCGCCGACTGCGCCGCCCAGGTCTTCCTCGACTCGGGCATGTCCCAAGACGGCCTGCGCGTGATGGTCGCCAACGGCCAGGCCGGCGACCAGGCCAAGGAGCTCAACGAGGAAGACGCGGCCAAAGTGGGTGCGGCCCAAGCGAAGATCGCCGCCGAGTGCGTGAAGCTGGGCGGCTGACAACCCGAGCAAGGCGGGGTGGTTGGTATGGCCCCGATCACACGGGGTTGACCTGAATTTTGGTTGAGGTTGGAGGCTGTGGGCAGCGCCAAGGCTGGTGCGATAGTCCAGAGGAGGGGCCTCATGAGCAACCACGTCGATATCGAAGGGTCGCAGGGCGGGGCGGTCCCGGCTCCGCTGCGGGTTGCGGTAGTCATCGGCAGTACACGGGAGGGTCGGTTCGGCACGACCATTGCGGACTGGTTTGTCGGTCGGCTGCGGCGCCACGACACTCTCGAGGTCGAGATCGTCGATACCCGGGAGGTCGCACTGTCGCACGCGTTCGGTGCGGTCACCGATCACCCGTCGCGGGCCGAGGCCACTGAAACGCTCACCCGTGCTGACGCTTTCGTGGTGGTGACGCCGGAGTACAACCACAGCTACCCGGGTGCGCTGAAGAATCTGATCGACGAACATCATGTCGAATGGCAGGCCAAGCCGGTGGGATTCGTTTCCTACGGTGGGATCTCCGGTGGGTTGCGGGCGGTGGAACATCTGCGGCCGGTCTTCGTCGAACTGCACGCGGTCACCATTCGCGACACTGTCAGCTTCGCGAATCCGTGGCGTCGATTTGATGACGCGGGTGAGCTGGCCGATTCGTCCGACGCGGTTACCGCCACCAAGGCGATGTTGAAGCAATTGACCTGGTGGGGTGAGGCGTTGCGTGCCGCCCGTGCCGCCAACCCGTACGGGGCGTGAGGGCCGTGACCACTACCGCGAAGGCTGCCGCGTCGTCCGTCGTCGCTCGCAACCCGATGACGATCGCCCTGGTGCTGGTGCTCGGCACCATCATGGCCACGCTGGACCAGACCATCGTCAATGTCTCGATCAACACGTTGTCCGCGGAATTCGACGCGGGCCTGAACACCATCCAGTGGGTGGCGACCGGTTACTCGCTCGCGCTCGGTGCCGTGGTGCCTGCCTCGGCGTGGCTGGTCGGCCGGTTCGGCGCCAAACGGCTGTACCTGACCGCGGTCGCCGCGTTCGCGATCGGTTCCGTGCTGGCGGGGCTGGCCTGGAACATGGAGTCGCTCATCGCTTTCCGGGTCGTGCAGGGCGCCAGTGGCGGGCTGCTCATGCCGGTCGCGATGACGATCCTGCTGCGCGCGGCCGGGCCGGATGGGCTCGGCCGGTTGATGAGCACCCTTGGTCTGGCCATTCTGGTCGGTCCGCTGCTCGGTCCCGTGATCGGCGGCTACCTGATCGATGAGGTGTCGTGGCGGTGGATGTTCTTCATCAACCTGCCGATGGGTGTGTTGGTGCTGGTCCTGGCAGCCCGGATCGTGCCCGACGATGTGCCGGAACCACGGCACGCACTCGACCTACCCGGACTCCTGTTGATGTCGCCCGGCCTGGCCCTGCTGATCTACGGGGTGACCGCGGCCGGTGAGCAGGCCGGATTCGCCACGCCCGCCGTGCTTGTCCCGCTGCTGGCCGGGGCCGTGCTCATCGCCGCCTTCGTGCGCCGGTCCCTGACCATCGAGGATCCGCTGCTGAACCTGCGGGTCCTCGGCAACCGGATCAGCGGACCCGCCGCGCTGCTGCTCGCCCTGTTCGCAGCCGGCTACTTCGGTTCGATGCTGTTGCTGCCCTTGTATTTCCAAGTGGTCCGTGGCGAATCGGCACTGGTGGCAGGCGCCCTGGGTATCCCGTTCGCGCTGGCCTCCGGTCTCACCATGCAGGTGGCGGGCCGATTGATCGATCGGATTCCCCCCGGCCGCTACCTACCGCTGTCGATCACGGTGGCGCTCATCGGTTTCGTGTCGTTCATCGTCCAACTGGACGCGGACGCGCCGTACTGGGCACTCGGCGCGAGCATGCTGCTGATGGGCGCCGGTGGCGGCGGCACCATGATGCCGGTCATGACCACCGCGACCCGGTCGCTGAGCCGCGCCGACCAGCCCGCGGGATCGACGGTGCTGAACATGATCAGCACCACCGCCCTTGCGGTCGGCACTGCGGTCTCCTCGGTGACCCTCGGCGCACTCCTCCCGGTGACCGGCGGCTTGCAAGCCCTGCACGACATGGCTCCGGCCCAGTGCGCCGAGCTCGCTCCCGCCCTGGCCGAAGCGTTCCAGCACACGTACCTGATCGCTCCGGTCATGATCGCGCTCGCATTGATTCCGGCCTTGCTGCTACCGCGCCGATCGGATGGTAGGGGTCGCTGATTTTGCTGGATCAGGGTGTGCAGTAGGCACATCCGTACGACTACCATGCCGCCATGTCGTCATCGAGCGTCTGGGCGCGCGTCTTCTCCGGGCTCGGGGCCTGTGTCGCTGCTGTTCTGGTGTTGGTCTACTCGTTCCTGCTGATGGTCGAAGGTATGCCCGACGAGGAGGTTTCGGCGGGTAGTCATGCCCTGCTCGTCACCAAGGTGGTCGTCGCGGTTTTCGCGGGTGTGGCGTTGGTCGTCGGTGCCGCGAGTGGGTGGAGGTGGGCGATCTTCGGCGGTTGTTTGTTGTTCGCCGCCGATTTCGCACTCTGGCTCGTTTGGTACTCGGGGGTTTTCAGGCTGCCGAGCTACGAGCACCCCGAGCCCGGCCCGGTCGCGCAGCCGCCGGTGTTCTGGCTCGTGCTGATCACCGTCTGGGGCGTGTTCCCTGGTCTGCTCGCGGCGCTCGCGTGGCGAGGGCGGCACAAAAAAGCCTCCCCGCGTCCAGGGCTGGCCTGAGTTCGCGGGGAGGCGGGAGAGCCGATGACGGGAATCGAACCCGCGCTACCTGCTTGGGAAGCAGGAGTTCTACCATTGAACTACATCGGCAGTTGTGCGATCGCGACTCTATCAGAACTGGCGTGCGGGGATGCAAGTCTTCGGGGGCTCGGTCGGGTGGTGGGGGCGTCACCTGCTTAAACTGGGCCGGTGCTGCTCTCCGATCGTGACATTCGCGCCGAGATCGCCGCTGGGCGGCTCGGGGTCGAGCCGATGCTCGAGTCGATGGTTCAGCCGTCGAGTATCGATGTTCGGCTCGACGGCCTGTTCCGGGTGTTCGACAACAGCCGGTACACCCATATCGATCCGGCCCAGCAGCAGGACGAGCTGACCAGTCTGGTCGAGCCGAAGCCGGGGGAGCCGTTCGTGCTGCATCCGGGAGAGTTCGTGCTCGGGTCGACACTGGAGATGTGCACTTTGCCCGACGACCTGGCCGGGCGGTTGGAGGGCAAGTCGAGTCTGGGCAGGCTCGGGTTGCTCACGCATTCGACGGCGGGGTTCATCGACCCGGGGTTCAGCGGGCACATCACGCTCGAGCTGTCGAATGTGGCGAATCTGCCGATCACCCTGTGGCCGGGGATGAAGATCGGGCAGTTGTGCCTGATCCGGTTGACGAGCCCGGCCGAGCATCCGTACGGGAGTGCGGCGGCCGGGTCGAAGTATCAGGGTCAGCGGGGGCCGACGCCGTCGCGGTCGTACCTGAATTTTCCCCTGTCGCCCGATTCGCTCAACGCGGTCGAGACACGCTGAGGACCGACTTCCAGAGCGATCCGCAGCACCTTCGTGAGCGGCGGGAACACGTCGCCGGGGCACGGCGGGCGCACCCAGTGGCAGCCCTCGCGGCTCCAGCGGCCGAGGCTGGTCGGCAGCATCACGGCGCTGCCGATGCCTGGTACGTCGATATCGAGGCCCGACAGTTCGGCGGCGAGATCGTCGGTGGGTCTGGCATCGGGTGTGGCGAGCACGCTCCAGCGGATCTGACGGGCGAGCACCGGGCCTTCCGTTCGTTGCTCGTGTAGCACCGCGAACACCTTCTCGGCACGCGCGGTCGGCAGATGGACCACACACAACCGATCGGTGATCGGCAACATCACGAAGCCACCACGCTCGCGCACGGGCAGCCCGAATTCGCGCTGGTAGCAACGCACCCAGTCATCGACAGTCCTGGCTTCCACCCCTTCAGGATCACCCCTCACGGCGGTCGGTGACCACTGCCCCGCACCGCCCTTTCGCTGCCTCAGGCAACCGATTCGGCGAACATGTGGTGTGTCTCACTGTCGCGACTCGTACTCTGGAAGGTGTTGTCCATCGGATGAGGTGACGTCGTGGTCGGGGAGTGGACGGGTAGAGAGGCCAGAGCTCTTCGCGATGCCAAACGAATGAGCATCCGGGAGTTCGCGGCTCATCTGGGCGTGCACGAACGGCTGGTGTCGAAATGGGAAGCCGGTGGGGCGCGGGTGAAGCCGCGGCCGGTGAACCAGGCGGCACTCGATACGTCGCTGGCCCGCTCCGACGAGGTGGTCCGCGCCAGATTCACGGCGCTGCTCGCCCCGGCGGGCGAGACCGACCTGCTCGCCTTCGTCGACGCGGGGGTAAGCAAAAGCGCTGTGCCCGAGTTGATGTCGGAGAGGGAGTTGATCATGGCGGCTGCGCACGAGGCCAGCGAACACGCGGCCGCCGCGGAGAGCACCAATGTCGGACCGACCACGTTGGCCCAGCTCGATGCCGACGTGCGAAGGATCGCCACCGAATACGTCTATGCCGCACCGGCTCCCATGATGGTGGAGATGTTGCGGGTGCGGCGGCGGGTGTACCGACTGCTCGACGGACAGCAGAAGCCGGTGGACACCTCGCACCTGTATTTGCTGGCGGGCACCCTGTCCGGCTTGCTCGCCAACGCGAGCACCGACCTCGGCTATCTCGATGCCGCGGGCGAACAGATCAGGGCCGCTTGGGCTTACGCCGAACTCAGCGGGCACAACGGGTTACGCGCGTGGACGCGCGGCATGCACGCGCTGATCGAGAACTGGTCGGATCGTCCCCGCAACGCTGTCCAATTAGCCCGTGGCGGACAGGAATTCGCACCCGGCGGGCTGGCGCGCGTGCGGTTGCTCAATATCGAGGCACGGGTGTGGGCGAGGCTGGGCAACGACTCCGAGACCGACCGATGCCTGCGCGCGGCCGAGTCGGTCGATCCGGACCGGCGCGAGGAGCTGCACGACGAGATCGGCGGGGTGTTCGGCTTCCCGACGGCCAAGGCCGCCTATTACGCGGGCGCCACCTGCATCCAGCTCGGTCGCGCCGAGCAGGCGCTCACGGCCACCGAACGCGCGATCGCGCTGTACTCGAGCGGGCCGCCGCTGCAGCGCTCCTACGGTGCCGAGTCGCTGGCGCGCGTCGACAACGCAGCCGCGCACCTCATCAACGGGAGTATCGACGGCGCGGCCGACGCCCTGCGTCCGGTGCTCGGCCTCCCGGAGGACCGGCGCATCGCTCAGCTGGGCGAACGGCTGGTCGGTCTGCGCCGCCGGATCGCCGCCCCGAACTACCGCAATGCGGTCGAAGCGCGCGGGCTCGACGAGCGCATCGAGGAGTTCTGCCTGGAAACGGCGGCTCAGGCGGGCAAACCCCGGCTGTGAATGTTGTCGGCAACCATCCCTAACATGGGGTGGGTGAGTCCACAGCATCCGCATGTCGCCCCGCGCGTCCTCGAGCAGTCGAAGAAACTGCAGGACGTGGTCTACGAGATCCGTGGGCCGGTACACGCGCAGGCAGCACGCCTGGAGGCCGAGGGCCATCGCATCCTCAAGCTCAACATCGGCAACCCGGCCCCGTTCGGGTTCGAGGCGCCCGATGTGATCATGCGCGACATGATCGCGGCGCTGCCGTACGCGCAGGGGTACTCCGAGTCCAAGGGGATCCTGTCGGCGCGACGCGCGATCGTCACCCGCTACGAGCTGGTGCCGGGCTTCCCCGAGCTCGACGTGGACGACGTCTACCTGGGCAACGGCGTGTCGGAGCTGATCACCGTCACCATGCAGGCGCTGCTCGACAACGGCGACGAGGTGCTGATCCCGGCGCCGGACTACCCGCTGTGGACGGCCATGACCAGCCTCGCCGGCGGCACCCCGGTGCACTACCTGTGCGACGAGGAGAACGGCTGGCAGCCCGATATCGCCGATATCGAATCGAAGATCACCGACCGCACCAAGGCGCTGCTGGTGATCAACCCGAACAACCCGACGGGCGCGGTGTACTCGGCGGAGGTGCTGCAGCAGATCGTCGACCTGGCGCGCAAGCATCGGTTGCTGCTGCTCGCCGACGAGATCTACGACAAGATCCTCTACGACGACGCCAAGCACATCTCGCTGGCCTCGCTGGCCCCGGACCTGCTGTGCCTGACGTTCAACGGCCTGTCCAAGGCTTATCGGGTGGCCGGGTACCGCTCGGGCTGGCTCGCGATCACCGGGCCCAAGGACCACGCGGCCGGGTTCCTCGAGGGGATCGATCTGCTCGCCTCGTCCCGGCTGTGCCCGAATGTGCCCGCTCAGCACGCCATTCAGGTAGCGCTCGGCGGCCATCAGAGCATCGAGGACCTGATCCTGCCCGGCGGGCGGTTGCTCGAGCAGCGCGATGTGGCGTGGGAGCGGCTGAACATGATCCCCGGCGTGTCGTGTGTGAAGCCGCGTGGCGCGCTGTATGCCTTCCCCCGTCTGGATCCGAATGTGCACGAGATCCACGACGACGGGAAGCTTGTGCTCGATCTGTTGTTACAAGAGAAGATCCTCATGGTGCAGGGCACGGGCTTCAACTGGCCCGCCACCGATCACCTGCGGATCGTGACATTGCCGTGGGCACGGGACTTGGCCGTGGCGATCGAAAGGTTCGGTAACTTCTTGTCCAGTTACCGACAGTGAGTGTCACAGTGTCAGGGGCCTTGACGGGGACGGCATAGGGTTAGACCGGCTGAAACCAACTCGGGGTTGGGAAATCTCGGGATTTTGAAGATGCACTAGCGCAAAAGTCCAAGTTTTGTGTACAGTGGGCATCGGCGCTTCGGCGCCCCGGCCCGGTCGTCTACCCCCCCTGGACGACCGAGAGCCCTAGGTACGAGCGCCTACCCCCCTGGGCGCCTGCCTGACGGGCGGCGGAGACAACCCCCTGCTCTCCGCCGCCCTGTACCTTTCCCGCCTCCCCGCGAATTTTGGCCGGATTCAGGCGCGGGGTTTCTTTGCGTTGGCGGCCAGACTTGCGTTGTTGGTGCTGGTAGCCCGTGCCCGGTGAGTTACCCATGTTCTTGCGAGATCTGGGGTTGCGTTCTACGGCTGCGTGAGTCGTTCTTGAAAACGGATTCCCTTAAGCTCTCTCGGGTGAGCGATCATCATCACCACCATCACCACGATCATTCGGGGCCCATCGCTATCGGGGCTACCGCGGCCAAGGTTGTTGTCGGGCTGTTGGCGGTTATCGGGGTGGCGGTGTTGATTGCTACCGCGCTGTTGTGGCCGAGTAAGCCCGAGATCGATATTCCCGCGCCGATGGGGACCGTCAGCGGTGGGGCGGTGCAGACCGAGGCGGGGACTGTCGTCATGCAGGAGGTGGGGCTGTGTGGGAGTCCCTCGCACGGGAAGGCGTTTCCCGACAAGCCGGTGCAGCCGCAGGTGGGGTACTCGTGTCAGCGCAGCATCATCGACATCCGGTCGGGGCCCGACAAGGGTAAGAAGACGCTGTTCGAAATCGCGCCGGGGCCGGGGCAACCCGATCTACGGGTGGGCGACGAGATCCGGATCGTGCGGGCCGCCGACCCGAGCGGCGGGACCATCTACGGGTTCGAGGACTACTCCCGCGGGTTGCCGCTGACATTGATCGTGATCGCGTTCGTCGCGGTGATCTGCATCGTCGCGCGGTGGCGTGGCTTCCGGGCGCTCGTCGGTTTGTGTTTCGCCTTCGGCGTCGTGGTGATCTTCCTGCTGCCCGCGCTGCTCGACGGGAAACCGGCGATCCCGGTCGCGCTCGTGTCGGGAGCGCTGATCCTCTACGTGGTGCTCTACCTCGCGCACGGACTGAATCTGCGCACCAGTTCGGCCCTGCTCGGCACGCTGGCATCGATGCTCGTGGCGGCGGGGTTGTCGTGGCTGACGTTGAAGGTCACCCACCTCACCGGGTTGTCCGAAGAACAGAACACCAATGTGGCCACCTACATCCAGCACGTCAGCATCACCGGACTGCTGCTCGCGGGATTCATCATCGGCTCGCTCGGCGTGCTCAACGACGTCACCATCACCCAGGCCTCGGCCGCCTTCGAACTCGCCGCCCTCGACGAAGGGGCCTCGCGGCGCGAGATCTTCACCGCCGCCATGCGCGTGGGACGCGACCACATCGCCAGCACCGTCTACACCCTCGTGCTCGCCTACGCCGGTGGCGCGCTACCGCTGCTGCTGTTGTTCAGCGTGGCAGGGCGATCCATCACCGACGTGCTCACCGGTGACGCCGTCGCCATCGAGATCACCCGATCCGCGGTCGGCGGTATCGCCCTCGCCCTGTCGGTCCCGTTGACCACCGGCATCGCGGTGCTGCTCGCCCGGCCCTTCGGGGCGCAGAAGGCGACCGTCGCGCCGCCACGCGCCCGGCACGCCAGGAACTGAACTACCGCCCGGGCGGCGGCATACCGGGCAGCACCACCGGCGGCAACGTCGGCACGATGATCGGTGGCAGGCCCGGCACCACGGTGAAGGTGTTGGGGCCCTGCGTCGGTGCCGGTTCCTCCGTCGGGGTATTCGGCGGCAGCTGGACGGGCGGAGCCGCCACCGTGCCGTGCACCGCTTCGGTGGTAGACGGCGGCGCCGTGGTCGGTACGGTCGGGCGCGGCGTCGAACTGGCCGGCACCGCCTGCGAACCGTCGCTGGAATTACCGCTCTCGAGCACTTCGGGGCCGTAGCCGAGGCCGATACCGATCGCCGCGACCACCGCCAGCGAACTGACCGTGAGCACCGCGCCGTTCAACTCCCGGCGATTGTGCCCGCGACCGGTCAGGGCGGCGAGCGGGCGCCTGCCACGGGTCGGGGCGGTGAGCCAGGCGGGCGTCACATCGTCGAGCTGCTCGATGGGTGCGATCGGCGCCGCGACCGGCGCCTGTGCGACCTGCGCGGGCCTGGCCAGCAACGCGGCACCGCGCGCCAACGCGGTCTCCGGCTCGAGCGGGACGATCACCGGCACCCCGATCGTGCGCTCGAGCACCCGCGCGATCAGCGGAATCCGGGCCCCGCCACCGATCACCAGCACCGCCTGCACCGGGTGCTGGGCCCGGATGATGACATCGCGGGTCATCCGCGCCGACGACTCGATCGCCAGCATCATCAGCGCTTCGAAGTTCTCCTGGGTGAGCAGCACCAGCCCCTGCTCGCTCGGCAACGCCACCGCATTGCTGCTCGACAGCTGCTCCTTGGCCGCCCGGCACAACGCGTCGAGCGCGGCCAGGCCGGCCGGATCGGCGGGGTGGGCGATGCGGCCCGACGCGATCTGCTGCTCGCGGATCAGCGAATCGAGGTAGTCGCCGCTGATGTCGCTGATGCGTTCACACTGGCGCACATCGCTGGTTCGCGCGTCGACCACGCTCACCGTGAGACCGGAACTGCCCAGGTCGTAGACGGCCAGCGTGGAAACTTCACGCAGGTCGGCGGTGGCGTGCGCGAAATGCACGGCGGCAACGGCTTCGGGAATCAGCTGGTAGTTGGTGAGCTGCCTGCGGGCCATGGCGGCGCGGATGGCACGAGCCTGTGGTTCGCTGCGGAAGGTGACGGTGGTCGCCGCGACCTCGGGGCCCGCGGCGAGGGTGGCGGCGATCGCGTCGGCCGCCGATTCTTCCGCGTGTTGTTCGGGGACCGGAAGGGTATGCACCTGAAAGGAATTCGGTGCGCCACCGGGCTGCGGGCGCGCCAGGCGCACCGTCGCCGCTCCGACGGAAACTCCCAAAACCGCACTCATCAGCTGCCCATCTCGTTGCACGACATGCGGAGCCTGCACAACCTGCCAGCCCCCGCCCGCCGTAACTCTACGGGGTGCCGAGTCCGGCGTACACCCACCCGGCATCACGCCAGGCGTGACGATCCAGACAATTGCGACCGTCGATGATCGAGCGGGAACGTACCACCGGTTCCAGATCGGCGGGCGTCAAATCCGTGAATTCATTCCATTCGGTAAGGACCAGAACTACATCGGCGCGATCACACGCCTCGGCGACGGACGTCGCGTAGTTCAGTGTGGGGAAGACGCGACGCGAATTCTCCACCGCTTTCGGGTCGTACACGGTGACCACGGCGCCGTGCAGCTGGATCATCCCGGCCACGTTGAGCGCGGGCGAATCGCGCACGTCATCGGACTCCGGCTTGAACGCCGCGCCGAGGACAGCGACGTTCGCGCCGAGCAGGGAGCCGCCGCAGGCGCGGGCGGCCATGTCGACCACTTTGGTGCGGCGCCGCATATTGATGTTGTCGACCTCGCGCAAGAATGCGACCGCATGATCGGCGCCGAGTTCGCCCGAGCGGGCCATGAAAGCGCGAATGTCCTTCGGTAAGCAGCCGCCGCCGAAACCCAGCCCGGCATTGAGGAATCGACGGCCGATGCGTGCGTCGTAACCGAGCGCATCGGCGAGCATCGTGACATCGGCGCCCGTTGCCTCACAGACTTCGGAAACGGCGTTGATGAACGAAATCTTTGTGGCCAGAAAGGCATTCGCCGAAACTTTCACCAATTCCGCGGTGGCCAAATCGGTGAGCAGGAAAGGGATTTCGGCATCGATGAGATCGGCGTAGATGTCGCGAATGTGTTGTTCGACCCAATCCGCGCGCTCGCGGGTGCGGTCGAGGCCGAGGACGAGGCGGTCGGGACGCAAGGTGTCCTGCACTGCGAAGCCCTCACGCAGGAACTCGGGGTTCCAGGCCACCTCCACGTCGACGTCGGTGAGTGCGCGAGCCCGGATGCCGAGGGCGGCAGCGGTTCCCACCGGGACGGTCGACTTGCCGACGATCATCGCCGGACGTTCCAGCATCGGGACGAGGGTGTCGACCACGGCGTGCACGTACTTCAGGTCGGCGCCGTACTCGCCCTTCTTCTGCGGTGTGCCGACACCGAGGAAGTGGACATCGGCGTGCGCGGCCGCGTCCTCGTAGTCGGTGGTGAACCGCAGCCTGCCCGCCGCTAGGTTGCGTTGCAGCACCTCGTCGAGCCCTGGCTCGTAGAACGGCACCACCCCGTCGGCCAGTTTGGCCACCTTGCCGGGGTCGACATCGACCCCGACCACATCGTGCCCCAGCTCGGCCATACACGCTGCGTGCGTGGCCCCCAGGTACCCCGTTCCGAAGACTGTGCATCGCATACTCTCGTTGGTAAGCGGCGCGCGTGGCTACGCCGCGTCAGCGAGGCAAGGGCGGGCGCAACATCTGGTGTACAGGGGGGAACGTGAGTTCGTCCCGCCGTTGTATGGGGCTTCTACCTGCGGTGATATGTCGCTGCTGTGTGCATGGTTCGGTTCGTGGGCGTGCATCGAGCAGTGGCTAGCTCGGTTTGTGGTGCTCGGCCAGGAGCTTGATGAGGGTCATGACCAAGCCGAGGTTGCGGATCTCGTCCAGTCCGATCAGGGGGATGGACTTTCGAGAGCGGGTGTAGCACCAGAGCATGCCGTCGGCCGCGGTCGCTTTCACAAGGTCGGACCAGGCCCGTGACTTCGAGCCCACGTGCAGCTCGGTGGCGCTGATCGCGATCTTGTGGAAGTCCAGCGTCTTGCCGCGCTGTAGGTCGGACCAGGCATCGGGGAGCTGGGTGCGGGCGATGCCTGCCTGCACCTCGGGTCCCCACACGCCTTCGAAGACGAACGGGGCGCCGCGCTGGATATCGGTGACGCGTCGACCCTCGAGGCGCGGGGTGGTGACGTGGGCGCCGCGGCCGATCGCGAACGCGCGGCGGTCGTCTCCGACGAGCACCCATCTGCTGTCGGTGAGACCGCCGTTGATGGAGCGGTTGTAGTTCCAGACCGAGGTCGAGCGCCAGGCGAAGGCGGTGGGTGGGTGGTCGCCGGTGAAGGCCAGACCGTCCTCGTAGACGTAGAGGCGGGCGTTGTTCAGGCGGGTGAATACCCAGCGTTGATACGGGCCGAAGACCTCACGCAGCGCACCCAGGTTGTGTTGTGCCGCAAGCTCTTCGATCGCGGCTGGTGTTGCTTCGCGGTTTTGTATGCCGCGCAGCTCTGTTCCCACGGATTCCCCCCGGCGTCACCAATGCTGTTGTTCAGCACGATGTTTGATCCTGTGGCACAACCTATCCGGGATCCGGCCGCTCGGCCAGTGGTGTTGCATCGTCGGGTGGGTGCTCGGTCGATGTTGCTCTAGGCGGGGTCAGCCGGGCTCGGTGACCGGATGGGGGCCTACCATCGGCGGATGCGCCGCAAAGTGGTGGTGGGTTGTGTGGTCGCCGTGGTGTTGTTCGGGGTGGTGCTGTGGCCGGTGTACGGGCGGCCGCAGACGGATGAGCCGCGGCGTGCGGATGCGATTCTCGTGCTCGGTGGGGCGCATGACGGGCGTGAAGAGGTCGGGTTGCGGTTGGCCGCAGAGGGATTCGCGCCGCGGGTGTTGATATCGGATCCGTATGAGCACAGTGCGATGGTGAATCGGATCTGCCACGGGGGTTACTCGTTCGAGGTGATCTGTTTCGATCCGAGTCCGCGGACCACACTCGGCGAAGGCCGCGCCCTCGCCCGTCTCGGTGCCGACTGGGATCGCGTCATCGTCGTCACCTTCACACCCCACATTTCCCGCGCACGCTACATTCTCGGCGAATGCTGGCCCGGCGAACTCCTCTTCGTCGACCCACAACCCCACCTCTCACCCGCCCGCTGGGCCTGGGACTACGTCTACCAATCCGCTGGTTACGTCAAGGCCTGGTTCGCCGACTGCTGACTCAACTGGTCGACAGCCGGTGATGCGGCTGACCTGTTACCTCGGCGATCGTCTGATAGTCGTTGTCCACATGCATCACGGTCGCTCCGTGGACCTCCGCTGTCGCTGCGATGATCAAGTCGGGGATAGGAATTCGATGGGCACCACGTTCGGCCAGCAGACCTTGCACGGCAAGTGCGCGATCCATTACTTCCTCGGTGACCGGCAGCCATACCAGCGACTTCTGCAGGCCGATCCGTTCGTTGTAATCGGACAGCGTTCGCGCCGAATACCCGATCTCGAGGGCGGTGAGATGGCATGCCGCGACAAGTGCTCCCGGCGTGCTTGTGGCAGCGTGGAAATCCGCTGCGGCTGCGGGGTCCCGGAGGACCCACTCGAAGGCGGACTTGTCCGCCAACATGAACATCGTCCTCAGCGCCAGGCCCCCTGCATTCCCTCCGGTGACAAGTCGGTGCCGGTATCACGCAGATGCTGGAGCATCTTCGCCACGGCACGTCGGTTCGCGACCTCGCGTAGTGCGGCGTTGACCGTCGCCACCTTGGTCTTCGTCCCCAACTCTTCTGCGGCCAGGCTCAAGGCATGGTCGTCGATGTCGATCAAGGTTCGGGACATACAGCAACCTCCAGATATCAAAACTCTCACTTCGATGATATCAGGGCCTGGCAGTGCCCCGTAAACAGCAGTGAGGCGCGGATTCTTGGAATCCGCGCCTCACTGGGTGTTCGGTTGTCAGTTCTTGCGGCCGGGAGCCTTTGCTCCGGACTTGAAGCCGAGGCCGCCGGGCTTGGCGGTCGGCGGGGCCACCGGTGGGGTGCCGTTGCCGTTGGAAGGTGTGGGCTCGGAGGCCGTGTCTTCCTGGGCGGTGGGCTCAGCCGGGGCTTCCGGTTCGGCGGGGGCCGCTGCCGGTTCCGCGGGCTTCGGGGCGCCGTTGGCCTTGGGGCCGGGGCGCTTGAAGCCGGACTTCATGGCGAGGCCCTTGGCGGCGACGGTCGGCTTGGTTTCGGTGGGGGCCGAAACCGATTCGGCAGCAGGGGCTTCGGGAGCCGCTGCGGACTCGGTCGAGCGGTCCGCGGCCGGGGCGGCGGGGGCCTGTGCTGATTCCGCGGGCTTGGGGGCGCCCGGAGCCTTCGGGCCGGGGCGCTTGAAGCCGGACTTCATCGCGAGGCCCTTGGCGGCGACCGTGGGCTTGGTCTCCGTGGCAGCAGCTTCGGCGGGAGCTTCCGCAGCCGGAGCCGCATCAGCAGCCGCATCGGCGGCCGGGGCGGCAGGAGCCTTCGCGCCGGGCGCCTTCGCGCCGCCCTTCATGCCGAGTCCGCCACCGGGTGCCTTTGCGCCACCCTTCATGCCGAGACCCTTGACCGGGGGAGCGGTGGTCTCGGGGGCCGATTCGGCGGCCGGAGCTTCGGCAGCGGGCGCCTTCGCACCCGGAGCCTTCGCGCCGCCCTTCATACCGAGTCCGCCACCGGGCGCCTTCGCCCCGCCCTTCATACCGAGACCCTTGGCGGGCGCGGCCGGGGCCGACTCCGCTTCGGCGGCAGGGGCCTTCGCGCCGGGCGCCTTGGCGGCACCCTTCATGCCGAGACCGCCACCGGGAGCCTTCGCGGCACCCTTCATACCCAGGCCACCACCGGGCGCCTTGGCAGCGCCCTTCATGCCGAGTCCGCCACCAGCCGGTGCGGCCTTGGGGGCTGCTTCGGCGGGAGCCTCGGCGACCGGCTCCGGCTCGGCTTCGGGCTCCGGCTCGGGTTCGGCCTTCGGCTCCTGGACGACGAGCAGGTTGGCCGACAGCTCGGCGGCATCGATGCGGGTGATCGAGTCGAGCATCAGCTGCGACACGTCGACCACCTCGACGCCCTCGCCCTGGCCCTGCTCCTGACGCGCGGTGACGCCGTCGTTGAGCATGACGCGGCAGAACGGGCAACCCGTGGCGATCTTGGTCGGGTTGGTGGACAGCGCCTCGTCGACACGGTCGACGTTGATGCGCTTACCGAGCTGCTCCTCCATCCACATGCGGGCGCCACCGGCACCACAGCACATGGAACGTTCGCCGTGGCGCGGCATTTCGACCAGGGTCGAACCGGAGGCTTCCATCAGCTCACGCGGCGCGTTGTAGATCTTGTTGTGGCGACCGAGGTAGCAGGGGTCGTGGTAGGTGATGTTCTGCGACACCGTGGCCACCGGGACCAGCTTCTTCTGCCGCACCAGGCGGTTCAGCAGCTGGGTGTGGTGCACGACCTCGTAGGTGCCACCGACCTGCGGGTACTCGTTGTTGAGCGCGTTGAAGCAGTGCGCACAGGTGACGACGATCTTCTTCTTGGACTGCTCGACACCCTCGAACACCGAGTTGATGACCTCGATGTTCTGCATCGCGAGCTGCTGGAACAGGAACTCGTTGCCCGCGCGGCGAGCCGAGTCACCGGTGCAGGTCTCCTCGGCGCCGAGCACCATGAACTTGGTGCCGGCGGTGGCGAGGAGCTCGGCGACGGCCTTGGTGGTCTTCTTGGCGCGGTCCTCGTAGGCGCCGGCGCAACCGACCCAGAACAGGTACTCGTAGCCGTCGAAGCTGTCGGCGTCCTTACCGAAGACCGGGATGTCGAAGTCGACTTCCTTGATCCAGTTCAGGCGGTCCTTGGAGTTCTGGCCCCACGGGTTGCCCTTGTTCTCCAGGTTCTTGAACAGACCGGCCAGCTCGGAGGGGAACTCCGACTCGATCAGCACCTGGTAGCGGCGCATGTCGATGATGTGGTCGACGTGCTCGATGTCGACGGGGCACTGCTCCACGCAGGCACCACAGGTGGTGCAGCTCCACAGCACCTCGGGGTCGATCACACCGTGTACGTCCTCGCCGCCGACGAGCGGGCGCTCGGCCTCGGTGCGGGCTTCCTCGGCGATCGCGGCGAGCTTGGCCTCGTCGGGCTTGCCTTCGGCGTCGACCAGACCGATCTCGTCGCCGCCCATGTCCTTGCGGCCGCCGGCCAGCAGGTAGGGCGCCTTGGCGTAACCGTGGTCGCGCAGCGACATGATGAGCAGCTTGGGCGAGAGCGGCTTACCGGTGTTCCAGGCGGGGCACTGCGACTGGCAGCGGCCACACTCGGTGCAGGTGGTGAAGTCCAGCCAGCCCTTCCAGGAGAAGTCCTCCATCTTGCCCGCGCCGAGGATGTCGGTGTCGGGGTCGACGTTCTCGATGGTCAGGACCTTGCCGTCCGACATCATCGGCTTGGCGGCGCCGAGGGCGACGCCGCCGTCGGCCTCACGCTTGAAGTAGATGTTGGGGAACGCGGCGAAACGGTGCCAGGCGACGCCCCAGTTGACGTTGCGGCTCACGACGACGACCCAGACCAGCGCGGCCATCAGCTTGAAGAAGGCGAAAACCGACACCGCTTCCGCGCTGGCGGGCAGCACCGAGGCGATGTGCATGCTGACGAAGTCGCTGCTGGCGTGGGATTCGCCGGTGTAGGCCAGGACGAGGGACTTCGCACCGAGCATGCTGATGCCCTCGACGAGCACGATGAGCTCGACGAAGTAGGCGGCGAAGAAGTTGGAGCCGGAGAAGCGCGACTGCCGTGCGGGCACTCGGGGGTGGTTCAGCTGACGGATGACGATCAGCACGATCGCACCGATGATGGTGCCGAGGGCGAGCAGTTCGTCGAGCAGGTGGTAGACGAAGGTGTTACCGACCAGCGGCCAGGTGAACGTGGGGCTGAAGATCTGCCCCTGTGCCTGGAAGACCGTGACGAAGCCGAGCATGAAGCCGACCATGACGAGCCAGTGCGCCCAGCCTACGGTCCGGAACTTCACCATGCGCGTGTGCGCGGCGAACTCCTTGATCATGGTGGCGAACCGCGGCACGAACGGAGTGAACCGGTCGGGGGCGGGCTGCCCGAGCATGATCGTCCGAGCCATCTTCCGGATGGCGAGGCCGAACCCGATCCACGCGGGGACACCGACCAGAATGGAGATGATGCCCAACGTCAAAGATATGGGGCTCATGCTGTGGCCTTTCGTTCACGAAGCGACGCGGTGCCGCTCGTCCCAGGTCGCATCATAGTACGGTCCAAGTTACCCGCCAGTAGGGGTAGGGATTCTATGTTACCGGTGGGTAGCTTCGATGTCTTCCCGGAGCTGAGGATCATCCTAACGTTGCAGTTCAGGGGTTGATTTGGCGCCTGGCCGTTGCGGCCTGTTCCGGGATCGCCGCGGGCGGGGCCGCGTGTCGATGGGGCTTGCGCGGCGGCGGGTGCGACAGCCGGGGCTCGTGCACCGGGGCCCGATGCTCGGCGGCGATGTGAAACAAGATGGAATTAATCTATCGTCCAGTTTGTTCGGTCCGTGGAAATAATTCCCAGCGAATTCACATTCTCACCTGAGCGGGCTCACGGCTGTGAGTTGCATAGACCATTCTATTCTCGGCGCGCCGGCTGGGCGGATCGTGACTTCGGGGCATGAACATGCTTGTCCAACTGTGGGTTTCACCAGTTGGACACCGTCAGGTCGGTTCGTTACCGGCCGGTCGGGCAGGGCGCCGCACGCCCCTGACCGGCGCGGCGACCCGGTCGAGGGTCTCGGATCGAACACTTGCCCGAATTGGCTCACTGCGATATTTTTTTACGCGGCTCTTGATCTTGATATCGATGCACAGCTTGAAAGACTGGGGGGCTTGATAGGTGAATCGCCCGCTGAAATCCAACCGGGTAAAACAGTCTGTGGAAATTGCCTCGCTCGTCATGGCGGGCTCCCCCAGATTCGAGGGGGAGGACCCCGCTCATATCGAGCGGCTGGTCGAGGCGGAATGGCCTTTGCCGCCGATTCTCGTCCATCGTCCGACGAATAGGATCATCGACGGATTTCACCGGACGAGCGCGGCGCTACGCAAAGGCCTCACGCACATCGACGCGTATATGGTCGAAGGTTCCGAAGAATTGGCGTTCATTCTCGGCGTACAAGAGAATGTGCGGCACGGCCTGCCGTTGTCGCTGGCCGATCGCCGAGCTGCGGCGGAACGCATCATCCTTTCCCATCCGCACTGGTCCAATCGGTCGATCGCCACCGCTGCGGGGCTCTCCGCGAAAACCGTGGCCTCGATCAGAAGCGGTACCGGCGATACGTCGCAAGCGAGTCATCGGCTAGGCAGTGACGGCAGGCTCCGGCCGGTCGACACGAATTCGGCGCGTAAAACGGCCGCCGAACTCCTGCTGGCCCGCCCCGATGCCTCGCTGCGTTCCATCGCACGTGAAGTCGGCCTCTCGCCGTCGACCGTCCGCGACGTCCGGGCCCGGCTGGAAAGCGGCATGGGCCCGCTCGTCCAGCCCGACGACACCAGGACCCCGGCGCCCGGCGGACCGGCGGAGAACGACCGCCTGACGCCGACACCGCACAAGAAGCAGGTGGACCTCGACGCCCTGCTCGCCGTGCTCTCCCGCGACCCGGCGCTACGGATGAGCGTCGGCGGGCGCGAATTGCTGCGGTGGCTGCATCAGCACGCGGTGAACGCGGGTGACGCCGAGAAGATCGTCGAATTCGTGCGACCCCATTCCTCCTACCATGTGATCGAACTCGCCAATCAATGCGCGGCCAATTGGGCGAATATCGCCCAGGCCCTGCAAGCCGCTTCCGATAATGCGTACGGTAATTCGCCGGACGCCCGTTCGGCCTGAATTTCCGACCTGTTTCCCATTCTTACGGACCTAAGGATCGGCATGTCCAAAATCGCCGTTGTCACCAGTGGATTGCAATACGACATCGTCGGGAAGAATCCCGATCGGGAAGCCGCTATCGCGGCCGCGACACCCCGCGTGAACGAATTCCTGACCGAAATGCGCAAACGAGGTTGCACGGTGTATCACCTGCAACTCCTCAATCAGCCCGACGACCCGCTGGCCGAGCGTTACGACGGTCGAGTACCTGCCCTGCGCGGAACTCCCGGCGCCGAGGTGATCCGGGAATTCGTCGACCCCGACGATGTGATCCAGGAACGCAGCAAGGACAGCGGCTTCTACGAAACCGACCTGCACGACCGGCTCCAGGCCGCCGGTGTGGAAGCGCTGGTGCTGATCGGCTTGCAGACCCAGATCTGTATCCAGACCACCGCCGCCGACGCCTTCTTCCGGGGCTACATCGTCGCGGTGCCCGGCGACTGCGTGTTCTCGGCGCAGGAGGCCGACCGGGTGCGGGCGCTGGATTGGCTGGAGAGCTACTGCGCCACCGTCGCCGACTCCGCCGAGATCCTGCGGCTCATCGACACCACCGGCGGCATCCCGCGCAAGGAGACCAAGACACCATGACCGTGGCCACGCAGCACATCCAGCTCGACCACGGCACCGGCGCGGTGCTCTCGGGCGAGCTGGTCGACTTCATCGCACGCACCCTCGGCGATGTGTACGTGGGGGAGATGGAGGACAGTGCGGTCCTGCCCGTGGAGGGCGACCGGATCGCGATGACCACCGACAGTTTCGTGGTGGACCCGCCGTTCTTCGGCAACGGCGACATCGGCAAGATCGCGGTCTGCGGCACCGTCAACGACCTGGCCGTCTCGGGTGCGGTGCCGCGCTATCTCACCCTCGGGCTCATCCTCGAGGCCGGATTGTCCTTCGACCGGCTCGAGCGCGTGCTCACGTCGGTGCGCGAGACCGCGCGCGAGGCGCGGGTGCAGATCGTGTGCGGCGACACCAAGGTCGTGCGAACGGGCGAGGCCGACCAGCTGTACCTCAACACCAGTGGTGTCGGGTTCTTCCTGCGCGAACCACTGCGGATGGACGCGGTCCGCCCCGGCGACGCGGTGATCCTGTCGGGCCCGATCGGCAATCACACGGTGCACCTGCTCTCCATCCGGGAGGGTCTCGGCTTCGAGAGCCGGGTGCTCAGCGACTGCGCGCCGCTCAACCTGATGATCGACAGCGTCTTCGCGGCGGTGCCGCGCGAGGCGGTGCGGTCGATGCGGGACGTGACGCGCGGTGGGCTCTCGGCGGTGCTGCACGAGTACGCGGGCCGCATGGGCAAGGCCATCACCATCGATGAGCAGTCGCTGCCCATCCAGCACGAGACCGCGATGGCGGCGGACATGCTCGGCATCAACCCGCTGAACTGCGCGAACGAGGGCTGCCTGGCGATCTTCGCCGATCCGGCCGCCGCCGCCGACATCGTGGCCGCGCTGCGCGGGCACGAGTACGGCAGGCATGCCACGGTGATCGGCGAGGTGACCGGCCGGGACGGCGCCGCGGTCGTGCTGCGCGACACCGCCGGACGCGAATCGACACTGCAACCACTGCGGGGCGCCGAGCTGCCCCGCCTGTGCTGACCGGGCCGCCATGACCGCCACCTGGCAGATCAGGGTCACCGGGGTCGTGCAGGGCGTGGGATACCGCCCGTTCGTCTACAAACTCGCCCGCGAACGGCAGCTCACGGGCTGGGTGCGCAACGATCCCGAGGGCGTACTCGTCGAGGCGAGCGGCGCAGAGGCCGCGCTGGAATCGTTCTGCGCGGAGCTGGCCGACCGGGCGCCCGAGCTGGCGCGGGTGGACCGGGTGGTGGCGTTGAGCCGGGTGGCGGACGGGCCGGTCGCGTCGAGTTTCGAGATCGTGCACAGCGAGCACACGGGGGAGAAGGTGGCGCTCGTCCCCGCCGACACCCATGTGTGCGCGGACTGTCTTGCCGAGCTGCGCGACCCGGCCGACCGGCGCTATCGCTACCCGTTCATCAACTGCACCAACTGCGGGCCACGGTATTCGATCATCCGGGCGTTGCCCTACGACCGATCGCAGACCACCATGCGCGCGTTCACGATGTGCGCGAAGTGTGATGCGGAATACCGGAATCCGATGAGCAGGCGCTTCCACGCGCAACCGAACGCGTGCGCGGACTGCGGGCCGAGGCTGTTCCTCGCCTACCCCGACGGGACGGTGCACGAGGACGCGCTGCGCCGCAGTGTGCGTGAGCTGTCGGACGGTCGGATCGTCGCGGTGAAGAGTGTGGGCGGTTTCCATCTGGCCGTCGATGCGATGAATGCCGCGTCGGTGGCGCTGCTGCGGAAACGCAAGCGGCGCGATTCGAAACCGTTCGCGGTGATGGTGCGGGATCTGGATACCGCGCATCGGATCGTCGAACTGTCGCCTGCCGAGGAGCAGGTGTTGCGTTCGCCCGCGCGACCGATTCTGTTGGCACGCAAGCGAACCGGCGCGGTGCCGGAGAGTGTCGCGCCACGGAACCCGAACCTGGGGGTGATGCTGCCCTCCGCGCCGCATCACCACCTGCTGCTCGACGAGGCCGACACCGATGTGCTCGTGATGACCAGCGGCAATGTGTCGGGATACCCCATCGTGCACCGCAATGACGATGCGCTGGCGCACCTGTTCGAGATCGCGGACGCGATTCTGTACCACGACCGCGACATCGAGTCCAGGGTGGACGATTCCGTGGTCCGGGTGTCGATCCACCCGGATCTGGACGGGCCACTGCTGACCTTCCTGCGCCGTGCGCGCGGGTACGCGCCGTACCCGGTGGAGGTGGGTCGTCCGCTGCGGCCGCTGGTCGCCTACGGTGCCGAACTCAAGACGACGGTCGCGTTGTCGGCGGGCACGCGGGTGTATCTGAGCCAGCACATCGGTGATCTGAAGAACGACGAGACGTTCGAATCGCACCGCCGAACCGCTGCCCACCTGGCCTCGCTGTACGACCTGCGGCCCGAGGCCGGGGTGTACGACATGCATCCGGACTTCCGGATCAATATGGGCCACAGCGGTATCGGTGAGACGGGTGAGCCGATCGCGGTGCAGCACCATCACGCGCACATGGCCGCCTGCATGGCGGAGAACAAGCTCGACGGTTCCGCGATCGGCGTGGTGTTCGACGGAGCCGGGTACGGCACGGACGGCACCATCTGGGGTGGTGAGTTCCTGGTCGGTGACTACGGCAAGGCCGAACGGGCAGCGCACCTGCGGCGTGTGGCCCTGATCGGTGGCGATCAGGCTGTGCGCGAACCGATCCGGACGGGTGTCGCTGTGGCTGTCGACGCGTTCGGAGCCATCGATGCTGCGGTGCAGGCCTTTCCGGTGCTCGAGACGCTCGATGACGACCGCAGGCACGTCTACGCGACCATGTGCGCCCGTGGCATCAACTCACCCGAGGTGACGAGTATGGGCCGGTTGTTCGACGCGGTGGCGGCTCTGCTCGGCGTGTGTTCGCGGGCGGAATACGAGGCGCAAGGCCCGATCGAACTCGAGGGCCTGCTCGATCGCGACCTCACGCTCGTCGACGGGTACGAGTTCGGCTCTACCGCAGGAGAAGTCGACCACCGGCCGGTGATTCGCGCGATCGCGGCCGACCTGGCCGCCGGGACCGCGCTCGACCAGATCAGCAGGCGGTTCCACAGCGGGGTCGTCGCCATGGTCGTCCGGCAGTGCCTGCACCTGGCCGACACCACCGGCATCCGCCAGGTAGTGCTCTCCGGCGGTGTGTTCCTCAACGAATTCCTGCTGGTCAACTGCATGGTAATGCTCGAACGCGCCGAACTTGCGGTGTACAGCCACCGGCAGGTTCCACCGAACGACGGTGGGATCGCCCTCGGGCAGCTGCTGGTGGCCGACCGGGCGAAACGGGAGTGATGATGGGTTCTTCGCAATTCGCGGTGGTGCTGCCGATCGCGCTCGTTGTGGTGATGCTCGGCCTCGGACTCACCCTGACACCCGACGACTTCCGGCGGGTGGTCCGCCATCCGAAAGCGGCGGCCGTCGCCCTCGTCTGCCAGCTCGTGGTGCTGCCGCTGATCTGTGTGCTGCTCGTGCTCGCCTTCGGCCTCACCGGGGTGCTCGCGGTCGGCATGATGCTGCTCGTCGCCTCGCCGGGCGGCACCTCGGCCAACCTGTTCAGCCACCTCGCCGGTGGCGACGTGGCGCTCAACATCATGCTCACCGCGATCAATTCAGTGATCGCGGCGTTCACCATGCCGATCGTGATCACCTTGTCGGTGGCGGCGTTCATGGACGGTGACGCCTCGGTCGGATTGCAACCGGCCAAGCTGGTGCAGGTGATCGTCATCGTGCTGGTGCCGGTGGCCGTCGGGATGTGGATCAGGCACGCGCGGCCTGCGTTCGCCGACCGGATGGGTAAACCGGTGAAGCTCGGTTCCATGGCGGTGTTGGTGCTGGCGGTGAGTGTGGCAGTCGGCTCCGAATTCGACACGCTGCGTGCGAATTTCGGCAAGCTCGGCGCGATCACGCTGCTGCTGTCGGTGCTGAGCCTGGCTGTCGGCTACTACGTGCCCCGCTGGTTCGGAGTCGATATCCGGCAGGCCATCGCCTCGTCCATGGAGATCGGGATCCACAACGCGACGCTGGCCATCGCGGTCGCGGTGTCGGCGCTCGGCAGCGAGGCGATGGCGGTGCCCGCCGCCACCTACGGGATCGTGATGGGTGGGACGGCGGCGGTCGCGGCGTTCCTGCTGGCGCGGCGATCCCGCGCGGAATCGGATGCGCCCGCGCCGGTCGCCGCGACCGCACTGCCCTAGGGGAACCGTTTGGCGATGGCCTCGGCGATCTCGACGGGGGCGTGCTCCTGGATGAACTGGCGGGCCTGTGGCAGTTCGACGACCTCCACGTCGGTGAAGGTCGACACCATGCGGGGGATGTGGGCCTTGGGTCGGTACACCATGTCGCGCATGCCCCAGACCAGCAGCGTCGGCTTGTCGGCGAGGACCGCGGGCACGTCGCGGGCGAGCTGAGCCATCAGCGGGCGGGCGTCGACGATCTGCTTGGCGATCACCGCGAGTCCCTTGCGTGCCTGCGGCGACGGCTGCACCAACCGGTAGTGGTCGATCTCGGCCGGGCTCAACGTCTTACCGAGTTCCGACAGCAACACGCGCTCGACGAGGAAGTTCTGCTCGAGAACGCGCCGCTGCATCGGTCCGGTGCGGATGGCCTGGGCGAAGACGCGATTCGCCATCGCCTCGATGGGCCAGAAGATGGTGTTGCCCAGCACGATTCCGCGCAGGCGTTCGGCTCTGGGGATGCTGGCACCCAGGCCGATCGGGCCACCCCAGTCGTGCCCCATCAGCACGTAGTCGTCGAGGCCGAGGTGGTCGATGAGCTCGCCGAGGATGCCGGTGTGCTCGGCGACGGTGTAGCCGAAACCCTCGGGCCGCTCGGACAAGCCGAAGCCGAGATAGTCGACGGCGACGCACCGGTACCTGGTACGCAGCTCGGCGATGACGTGGCGGTAGAGGAAGCTCCAGGCGGGGACGCCGTGGCAGAACAGAATCGTCGGCCCCGATCCCTCATCGATGTAGTGGACACGGCCTGCGGACGAGTCGAACCAGCGTGACTCGAAGGGGTAGAGGTTCTTGTCGGGCACGAAGTCGATCAGCATAGGGAAACCTATACCCCATTTGTGAAACGGCCGGAGTGTGCAACCGGAGAAAGCGCCGGTTGCACACACTGCCGCTCTTTTCGAAACTCGGGTATGGTCGCCCCAGCCGCCTCTTCCGCGGCCGGGCCGCAAACGGGTGACGAGTGGGCTTTGATTGTGACTGGAACAATTCCTGAACCGACGCTTGACGAATTTCTGCATAAATCGGCGGAGAAAAGAATCGACTGGGTGAACTCGTCCGACGGGTTCACCACGGGCACAGTGGAACGGGTCGGCCTGTTTCTCTCGTTCGCGCGGCCGCGCACCTGCCTGCCCGGCATGCTCGCGTTTTACCTGGGTTGTGTACTGCTGGACGTGCCGATGGGTATCGACGTTCTGCTCGGCTTCTTCGTCACGTTCCTCTACAGCGCCGTGGCCAACCTGTTCAATGCCTATTCCGATATCGCGGAAGACAATCAGAACATCCCGGCCCGGCTGTACCTGCTCGGCCTGTACGGGCGCCGGCGACTGCTGCGGAGCAGCTACGCCGCCGGTGCGGTGATGCTCGTGGCCGCAGTCGTGGTGAGCCCGGCATTCCTGCTGCTCACAGCCCTGTGCCTGCTCATCGCTCATCAGTACTCGTTGGCGCCGCTGCGGATGAAGGCGCGGCCGATGGGTTCGCTCGTGTTCTTCGCGCTCGATGTGGCATTGCCGTTTCTGATGGCGCCCGCCGTCGCGGCGAACGGTCCGGCGATCGCGGGAAATTGGTCCTTCCTCAGTATGGCCGCATATTTGTTACTCTGGTTCGTCGCCAAGGGATTCGTGAAGAACCTGCCGGATTTCGAGGGTGACCGGGAAGCCGGGTTGTCGACCTCGGCCACCATTTTCGCGACACGGCAGCAGGCGGCTCTCGCTGCTGCCGTCGCCACTGTTCTTGTTTATCTCGGGCCGCTTTTTCTGGTGGTCGCCGGACAATTCGAAGTGAAGTATTTGTTCGCTTTGGCCTGGTTCCCGGTGGCATGTGTGCAGGGCGCGCGGATGATCCTGCGCGACGACAATCAGTCGGCGAACAACATGCTGCGATTCGACATGATCGTATCGACCGGATATCTGTCGACCTGGGTGTTGCTGGCCGATCCTTCCATTTCTTCGCTGCTGGTCGTCGCCGGATCTTTGGTGGTCATTTTCGCTATGGACGCGCTGAAACTCGATACCCGCAAAAAGGAAGACATCGGGTGACGGCGGAAAGGATGACGGTGGTGCGCGACACGGTATTACTCGACGAATATCGATCCGGTGAGGAGGCCGATACCTCGGCGGCCGCGCTCGACCTGTCCAACAACGCGCTGCCCTTCGCGCCCCTGCCGAGCGTGCGCACCGCGATCGCCGACGAGGTGGAACACGCGGCCGCCTACCCTGCCGCCGCGTACGGCGATTTGCGCAGCGCCATCGCCGAATTCGCCGACTGCACATCAGATCAAGTCGTCGTCGGGCCGGGCAGTGTCGGTGTGCTCGCCTATCTGCTGCGCTGGGTCGCCGGCCACGGTGGCCGGGTCGTGTACGCGGTGCCCGCCTTCGACGCCTACGAACGGGTGGTCCTCGGCGCGGGCGGTATCGCGGTGCCGGTGATCGGGACACCGAATCGATGGCAGCCCTTGACGGAGATGGTCGACGCGGCGGGCGACGACGCTGCCGCGATCCTGATCTGCTCACCACACAACCCGACCGGTGAACAGGTGACGCCCGAGGAGATCGAGCAGGTACTGGCGCGGGTACCGGAGCACACGGTCGTCGTGGTGGACGAGGCGTATATCGAATTCGACCGGGACAACGACCGGTCGGCGGCCCTGCGAATGGCCAAGGAAAATCCCAATCTTGTTGTGCTTCGTACCTTTTCGAAGGCGTATGGGCTGGCGGGCCTGCGCGTGGGTTACGCGGTCGGACACGGTGACCTGATCGGCGCCTGCCGCTCGATGGCGATGCCGTTCGGGGTGAACCGGCTCGCGGTGGCCGCGGCCGTCGCCTCGCTCGGCGTGGTGAACGAGCTGGAGGCGCAGGTCGATTCGGTGATCGCGGTGCGGACGGAATTCGTCGCGGCCATTCGCGGCCACGGCATCGACGTGCCCGATTCGTCCGGCAACTTCGTCTGGGTGCCGACGCCGAATCCGGCGGCACTCGTGGCGCACCTCGCCGAATCGGGCATCGCGGTGCGCTGCTACCCGGACGCGGGCGTCCGGATCACGGTTCCTGCCAGGGGGCACCTCGCCGACGTCGTCGACGTACTCGCGCGGGGATACAGACGAGTGGAGGCACTGACATGCAGATGAACACCAACCTGGGCGCCGACGTGCTCGGGCGGCCGCGATTCGCCGACGCCCTCGTCGACCGGCTGATCGGCCACGACGTGCGCTACCTGTTCGGCATGCCTGCCGAATCGGTGAACTGCCTGGTCGACGCGGTAGGACGGCGGTCGGAGATCGACCTGATCGCGGTGCGTCACGAGAGTGCCGCCGCCTGGATGGCGGTCGGTTACGCGCAGGGGTCGGGCACCGTCGGAGTGTGCTTCGGCACGGCCGGTCCAGGCGCCACCCACCTGTTGCCCGGCGTGTACGGCGGGCTCTACGACCGGCTGCCGGTGCTGGCCATCTCCGGGCAGGTGGCGCGTGCCGAGATCGGCACGAAATCGTTCCAGGAGATCGACTCGGCGCGACTGTTCCGTGACGGAACGTGGCGGTCCACCGACATCGTCTCGCCCGATCAGCTCGCCGTCTTCGATCAGACAGTGCTGTCGGTGCGGCTCGAACAGACCTCCGCGCACCTGGCCGTGCCGTCCGATGTGCTCAACTCCCCCATCGAGGGGCTCGAGCAACAGAGCCCGTACCGGTTCGGCGCACGGACAGCGCCAGACGTGGACAAGAAGCGTGTCGAAGATCTGGCCGAATACCTTTGCTCCGCCCCGGGTGTCATCGTGCTCGGTGCGGGCGGCCGGGCGGTCGCGGACTGTGCGCTACTGCTCGCGGACGCGCTGGGTGTGCCGATCGCAGCCCTGCCCGAAGCGGGGATTCCGGACTGGTCGGTGCCGCCGGTCGAGGAGTCCGACGCCCGGCAGGTGCTGTTGATCGGCAGGCCGACCGCCGGTGTGGCACGGCACTTTCCGTCGCTCGAGCTGCTGCTCGAGATCACCGATGTGGCCACGTCGGGGTTCGACGAGGAGAGCAGGCGGATCGGGATCGCGGGGGAGGTCCCGCAGATCCTGCACGCGCTCGTGTCGGCCGTGTGGAGCAGGCGCGGTACCCCACCCGCGGCGAGTGCCCCTGTCGCACCGGCAGATCCGAACGCACCCGAGGGCTGGGGTGTGCTCGCCGATGCCCTCGCCGGTGCCTCGGTGGCCGTCGATCCCGGGGCGACGAGGGAACTCGCCCGCCGCTACCTCGGTGAGCGCGCGCAGCTGCACAGTTCCTGGAATTTCGAGGCGGAGGGTTCCGCGCTGCCGCTGGCCATCGGCCTGGCCCTCGCGAACGGTGCTCGCTCCTACGCGCTCACCGACCTGGACTCGCTCGACCAGTACATCTCCGAATTCTCCACTGCCGCAAGGTATGACGTTCCGGTCACGGTGGTATGCCGGGCCGAGCCCGGTGTGCCGGTGAGCGACCTGGCCAAGGCATTCGGTATCGGGGTGTTCTGGGCCGGTGACGCCACCGAACTGCGGTCGCGCCTGAGCGAGGACCGGCACGGTCCGGCGCTCGTCCTCACCTCGGCGCTCGAGGACGACCGCCCCGCTCCGGCACCGGATGTCGATGTCGTCGATTACGTCACCGATCTGTTCGCGGCACTCGCGCACCGGGGCATCGACTCCGCGTATCTGTCGAAGAACAGCCGCGCGCGGCTAGGTGCCACGGCTGAGCTGGACCTGCATGTCGTCGCCGATGTGCAGGCCGCGGCCATGCGGGCGACCGCGGCGTACAAGGCCGACGGAACCACCTCCTGCGCGGTGGTGACCTCGCCCGCCGAACTCCTCGGCCAGCTCAACGGGCTCTACGACGCCGCCTTCGACGACGCGTCCGTGGTGCTGGTCTCCGTCGAGACCACACCCTGGCTGCTCGATCCCGTCGACGTGCTCGCCGATATCGCCGCCGTCTCGGTGGTTCTCGACGGTGGTGCCAAGGACGCGGTCCGGTTGCGCGACGCGTTCGCGACCATCGCCGGTGGCGGCCGCGGCGTCACCCACATCCACGTGACACGCACGGCGATCGCCGCCCGCGACAGCGGCGCCCTCGTGGACAGCGCTCGGTCGTTCGCGATCCCACCGTCGTTGATCGGGCTGCCCGGCCGCGCCACCGCCGCACCCGAGGACATCGTGCGGGCCGCCGAACTCATCGGCGCCGCCGAGGACATCTCCATCATCGTGGGGCGCGGGGCGGCGGGTGCGCGACGTGAACTCGTCGAATTGGCCGCCCGCACAGGCAGTCCGCTCTACTGCACGATGGGCGCGCTGGCGGCCGACGTGGTCGGCGAACACTGCGCGGGACTTGTCGGCACCTCCGGGACCGACGACGCCATGCAGCGGGTCCGGCGCAGCGGGCTCGTCATCGTGGTCGGAGTGTCCTGGCGCGGTTCGGCTTTCGAGATGGTCGGCCACAACCCGGTGATCTCGGTGAACACCGATCCGCTCACCTTCCTTCGCCTGCCGTCGGATTCGGTCGGGCTGCTCGGTGACGCACGCGAAACTCTCGAAGCACTTGTCGGTCTGCTCGGCGAGAAACGCGGCGCACCCGAAGCCACCGAACGGCCGCGCCGCAAGCCGAGGGAGAGCGCACGCAAGCTGCGCGCCGCCACGGTTGCCCAGATCATCGACAGCGAACTGGCGCACCTGGACAAGCCGTCCACCCTGAGCGTCGACGTCGGCATCAACACGCTCTGGGCCTACCGCTACGTGCGCTCGGCGCACCGCTACCTGTGGACGGCCTCGTTCGCGACCATGGGATTCGCGGTGCCCGCCGCCGTCGACGTGGCCGTGCGCCACCCCGACGAGGTGTCCGTGGCGATCGTCGGCGACGGTGGTATCGGCATCACGCTGGCCGAACTGCGCAACGCCGCCGACGTGCGTTCGCCGCTGGTGATCGTGGTGTTCAACAACAACGCCCTGGCCGCGATCAAATTCGAGAGCTGGATCATGGGCTGGCCCGACCGTGCGTCGGGCTTCCACGAAATCGACTTCGCCGGGTTCGCCAGGCACTGCGGCGTGCGCGCGACAACGGTGCGCTCCGCCAAGGAGTTCGGCAACGCCTTCCGCACCGCACTCGCCGGTGACGGACCGACGCTGATCGACGCCAGAATCCCCGCCGCCGAAGCACCCGTGCTCGCCGGCCGCGCGCACATCCGCCAATTCGCCGGCCTGCTCACCGGGTGGGCCCGCGACGGCAAGAACGCCCGCACCGGCGCCCTGTCCACCCTGCTGGCCTTCGGCGCGGAGAAGGCGGTGCGCGTCGCGCGCCGCGCCGACCCGCGCCGGTGAAACCCGAGGAGATCGCGATGGCCGGAACACGCCCTGCCACCCCGCAGGCCATGTTCACCAGAATCGCACCGCGCTACGACGCGGTGAACTCGCTGCTCACCCTCGGCGGCGACAAACGGTTGCGCCGCCGCGCCGTCCGAGCGCTCGATCTGCGGCCGGGCGCCGAGGTGCTCGACATCGCCGCCGGAACGGCCGAGATCGGGGCCGCACTGGCGGCCGTATACCCGCTGCGCCTGTCGTATGTGGCCGTCGACCTCAACGAGCAGATGCTCGCCGTCGCCGCACAGAAGTTCGCCCGGCTGCGGCGCAAGCGGCCGAGCAACGACTGGCAGCTCGCTCTCGGCAGCGCGGAATCGCTCGACTTCCCGTCGTCGAGTTTCGACGCCGCCGTGATGTGTTTCGCCCTCGACGACATGGACGACCCCGCCGCCGCGCTCGCCGAAACGGTGCGGGTGCTACGCGCCGACGGGCGGTTCCTGCTGATCGAACTCGCCATGCCCGACAGCCCGCTGCTGCGCAACCTGCTGAAACTGCGGCTGCGACTCATCCGCGGTGCCGCCGCCATCGCGGGCATGGATTCCGTCGCCCACATGACCAGGGAAGTCGAACTCGATCGCGGCGTCGAACACACCCTCGCGCGCTGCGAGAACGCCGGCCTGGAACTGGAATCCACGGCCCGGCACCTCGGCGGGCTGGTCCGTGCCCACGTCTTCCGTAAGAGGAAAGGTTTGTGATGACCGAGAAATGTCCCCACGCCACGGCGGAGAAGGTGCCATCCGTCACCGGAATCACCAGTCGCAGGCTCTCCAACCGGCACCTGCCCGGTCCGCCCGGCCACCGGATCATGGGCTCCTATCCGGAATACGCCAAGGACCGCAACAAATTCCTGCGGGACGCGGTGCGCCAGTACGGCGATGTGGTGCGGATCAAACTGCCGCTGCGCGACCTGGTGGTGATCGCCAATCCCGAAGACGCCCACGCGGCGATGGGCGACACCTCCGGCGACTACAGCAAATTCGGCAACTACCATCCGGCAATTGCCAAGCGGCAGAACGGTTTGTCCTTCATCGAGGGCGAATTGTTCCGCGAGCGGCGACGCATCGTCAGCCCGCTGGTGACCCGCGACGGCCTCAAGAGCACCTTCCACGCCAATGCCGATGCCTACCTGGCGAGCCTCGAGTCGAATATCGCCGCCGCGACCGATGCCGACGGTGTGACCGACCTGCAAGAGGCGATCTTCCAGACACTGCTGCGTGGCGTGCTGGCCCAGACCTTCACGGAACCGTTCACGCCCAAGGAAATTCACGATCTGCACGACGGTCTGTCGACGTTCACGAAATTCCTCGGCTCCACGCTGAAGATCGCGGATCCGCCGAATCTGGTTCGCCCCTGGGGCAGGTACAAGATCCGGCCGTGGGCGGTGTACTCAGCCGGCAAGATCGTGCGCGACCGGGTGGTCGAACGGCAGAACTCGCCGTCGCTAGGCACCTACAACGACGTGCTCGACGGCATGCTCGCCGGCTATAAGAAGCTCAAGACCCCGATGACGTTCTGGGACTTGTGCTTCGACGTGGCGACCATGACCAGTGCCTCCTACGGCACGACGGCGGGCGCCATCACCCAGACCGTCGTGCGCACCTGCCTGGCCGAGGAAGCCAAGAACCGGCTGGTCGAAGAGGCGAGCTCGGTCGACCTGTCCAAGCCGACCATCGAATCGGTGCGCAGCATGCACTGGGTGAAGGCGTGCTTCGAGGAAGGCATGCGCATGCAGGGCCTTCCGCTGCTGCTGCGATTCACCGCGAGGGGCGCGAACTACCAGGGCTACGACATCGCGCCCAACACCATGCTGGGCGTGCCGATCTCGACGATCCACCGCGACCCGCGCTGGTGGACCGACCCCGATGTGTTCGACCCCGAACGCTTCTACGACCAGAGCAAGCGGGTCGACCAGCCGCGCGTGCTGCACTACCTGGCCTGGGGCGCGGGCCCGCACCGCTGCACCGGCGCACAGCTCGGCTACCTCATCGCGCCGTACCTGGTCGCGCTCATCTTCAGCCGCTACAAGATCGAGCTCCCGCCGAACTGGCAGCTCGTGGAAGACCCCGGCCTCGCGCCGATGATCAAGGGCGGCTTCAACGTCCGGCTCACCCCCCGATAACCCACCGACGAGAGATCTGAGAGATTCGCATGAAATTCGCAGAGCGGTACGACATCGCGGCCCCCATCTACGACCGGACGGCGTGGTTCCTGTCCCTCGGTGGCATCGACAAACTGCATCCGGGCCTGGTCGAAGGCCTGGACCTCACCGGAAAGAAGGTGGCCGACCTCGGGTGCGGCACCGGCCTCGCCTTCCCGGCGCTGCTCTCCGCCGTCGGACCGACCGGGCACGTGATCGGGGTGGACAACAACGCCGCCATCCTCGCCAAGGCGCAGAAGCGGGTCGACGAGAACCATTGGCCCAACGTCACTCTGCTCACCGAGGACATCGCCGAGCTGCCCGTGAACCAGGACGTGGACGTCCTGTTCAGCTGCATCGCGTTCAGCTGTGTGCCGCACCCGTCGGACAAGCTGGCCGAACTGCTCGGCAACCTCACGCCGGGCACCCAGGTGCGCATCATCGACGCGCTGCCGCGCACGTCGGGGCTGAGCCGGTACCCGATCAACGGCTACAACTTCGTGAAGTCGGGCATCGTCGGATCGCATTTCCGGGAGCTGCACCCGTTCGAGCAGGTCTTCCGTGACCGGCTGACCGATGTGGTCGTCGACTACCTGCACGGCGGCATGTACACCCGCCTGACCGGCGTCAAAGGCGCGTAGGCACTCCGCGCGCACCGGCGCCGACGTCGGTGCGCGCGGCCCTTGGTGACACTTTTCTCGAGAGACGGCCGAATTGAGTATCTGGGAACTGAAAGTCGACGGCGGTGGCAAGACATTCGGCGAAAGCACCGTGCTCGACGACGTGGACTTCCACGTAGACCGCGGTGAATTCCTCGCCGTGCTCGGTCCGAGCGGCAGCGGCAAATCGACGCTGCTGCGCGTGCTGGCCGGACTCGAACAGCTGACCACCGGAACCATCAGCTGGAGCACCGACGGCGCCCGCCCGCGTACCGGGGTGGTCTTCCAGCAGGCGCTGCTGCTGCCCTGGCTCACCGTCATCGACAACATCTCGCTCGCCGGCCGGTTCGCCGCGCACCGGCGCGAGTTCGACAAGGACTACCCCGAAATCCTGCTTGCCCGTTTCGGATTGGGGGCGCTGGCGCAGCGGTACCCCGGCGAGCTGTCGGGCGGGCAGGCGCAGCGCGTCGCAGTGCTGCGCGCCGCCGCCACCCGGCCCCGGCTGCTGCTGCTCGACGAACCGTTCAGCGCGCTCGACCCGGCCACCCGCCTGGACCTGCGGAAGTGGCTGGCCGAACTCGTCTCCGAGATCGAGGCGACGGTCGTGCTCATCACCCACGACGTCGACGAGGCGATGGATCTGGCCGACCGCATCGTGCTGCTCGACAAGGGCCGCATCCGGCGCGAATGGACCGAGGTGCGCGACGGCGGCGACGCGTTGCGCGCCGATATTCTCGGGCAGTACCACCCGGACGAAGTAGTGGTGTCGTGAGCGGGCTTTCACGACGTCACCTGCTCGCCGGAGCGGCCGGACTCACCGCGGCCGCCGGGCTCTACGGGTCGGCCGACCTGGTCCGCAGCGCGGCAGGCGCCGGGCAACGGCGCGAACAGGCACTGCGGATCGGGTACCTGCCGATCACCGACGCGGCACCGCTGCTGATCGCGCACTCGGCACACCTCTACCCCGCAGGGTCGGTGAGCAGCGCCAAACCGGTGATGTTCCGCAGCTGGTCGGGGCTGGCGGAAGCGTTCGTCTCACGACAGGTGGATGTGGCGCACCTGTTGATGCCCATGGCGATTCAGCTGCGGCAGGTGCTCGGGGCGAATGTGCGGGTGCTCGGGTGGAACCACACCAACGGGTCGGCGCTCACCGTCGCACCCGACATCACCGAGCTGGAACAGCTGATCGGAACCCAGGTGGCCATTCCGTTCTGGTGGTCGATCCACAACATCGTGCTGCAGAAACTCCTGCGCGCTCACGACATCACACCCGTGGTTCGCCGGACCGCCTCGCGCGCCAAGCGGACCGTCGAGCTCATCGTGATGAGTCCGTCGGACATGGTTCCCGCCCTGGCCAACAGGTCCATCTCCGGCTATGTGGTCGCCGACCCGTTCAACGCCATCGCCCAGATCAAGAAGATCGGGCGCATCCACGTGTTCCTCGGTGACGTGTGGCGTGAACACGCCTGCTGCGTGCTGGTGACCCGCGACGACGTGATCGCCGAACGACCGCACGCCGTCCAAGCCGTCACCGACGCGGTGGTCGCGGCGCAGCTACGCATCGGCACCGACCGGCCGCGCGCCGCGGAAGCGCTCACCGCCGGCAGCTACCTGCCGCAACCCTTGCCCGCCGTACGGACCGCGCTCGCCTACCCCAACCCGCCCTACCAGTTCCAGCGGCCCGACTGGTCGCCGCAGCTGGTGGGGTTCCAGCCCTACCCGTACCCGAGCTTCACCCGGCGGCTGGTCGAGGAGATGCACGAGACCGTCGTCGACGGCGACCGGGGTTTCCTCGACACCCTCGACCCGGCTCGCGCGCACAGCGAGCTCGTCGACGACACCTTCGTGCTGAATTCCCTTGCCGCACAGGGTGGGCAACAAGCGTTCGGGCTCACCGGCCTCGACCGAACTGAACAGGTGCACCTGCTGTGACTACAACGACCCAAGCCCCACCGAAAACCGGCTCGACCGTCTCGCGCTCGGTCCTGGCCAGGGTGTGGCCGCCGGTGCTCGCCGTGCTGGTCACCGTCGGGTTGTGGTGGACGGCGACCACGGTGTTCTCCCCGGAACACTCGCTGCTGCGCCGCACCGCGCCCCAGCACGTGCTGCCCGCCATCGCCGATCTGCACGAACGCGGTGTGCTCGTCGCCGACGCGGGAATCAGCCTGTGGCGGTTGCTGATCGGGCTCGCGATCGCCACCGTGCTCGGCGTGCCGATCGGGTTGCTGATCGGGCTCAGCACCCGGATCGAACAGGCCGCCTCGCCCGTGGTGCAGTTCCTGCGGATGATCTCGCCGCTGTCGTGGACCCCGATCGCCATCGCCGTCTTCGGCATCGGCAACCAACCGGTGTACTTCCTCGTCGCCGCGGCGGCGGTGTGGCCGATCATGCTGAACACGGTGGCGGGGGTGCACGCCATCGATCGGGGCTTCCTCGACGTGGCACGCTCGTTCCACGCGACCCGGGCGGAGCAGCTGCGCGTTGTCATCATTCCGGCGGTGCGCGACCACGTTCGTACCGGGTTGCGGCTCGGGCTCGGCACGGCCTGGATCGTGCTCGTGCCCGCCGAGATGCTCGGTGTGCGATCGGGACTCGGGTACCAGATCCTCAACGCCCGTGACCAGCTCGCCTACGATCAGGTGGTCGCCATCATCCTGGTGATCGGGGTCCTCGGATTCGCCGTCGATTTTCTTGCGGGCAGGTTGCCGGGGCGGTCCCTGAACAGCCGTACGTACCGATGATTATGTGATGTATGTCACTAGCATGTTTGACCCGGTCGGGTCGTGTTTGTGATTGAGCATGGGAAACCTCGTCTGCCGACGCGATGGGTTAGGGCAGCCTCACCCATGCCCCTGGAAACTGTGCTGGCATCAGGGGTTTCGGTCTACTAGGCTCCAGACGTTCTGTCTGCTGTGCCGGTCTTCACACTGCTCGGGGAGAAGTTGGGAGCATCTCACAAGGGTGCGTCCGCTTGACGAGTCTCGCGTGTCGCTTGATCGCACGCCGCACCACACCTGATGGATAGGAACTTCAATGAACATCCGTAAAACCGTTGCGGGTGCCGCCTTGGTTATCGGGGCCATGACGGTGGCCGCTGGGACCTCGCATGCTGAGCCCGTGGCGCCCGAGGGCATCAAGTACTCGGTGAAGCTGGTCGACAAGACCGTGGTCGCCACCGTGAAGAACGGGACCTTCTCGCTGGTGGAGCAGGAGGGGGAGACTCCCGAAGCGCCGAAGACCCAGGTGGCCGAGATCAAGGACAGCACCGGTGCTGTCGTCATGGCCATGCCGATCGCCTTCTCGATCTCCGGCACGGAGATTCCGACCAAGGCTGAGGTCGTCAAGGACTCCACGGTGCTCGAACTGACGCCGGAGCGTCCCCAGGGCGTCGAGATCGCCGCCCAGCCGGTCGCGGTCAAGCCGGTCCTGCAGGGCCAGGAGATCGCCTCCGCCCAGGAGAACCAGAAAGCGATCAACGACTTCTCTTCGAAGTTCAGCATCGGCACCGCCATCGGCACCTTCGTCGGCACCGCCATCGGCGCCGTCATCGGTTGCGTCGTAACCATCCCGCTCGGCTGCCTGCCCGGCCTGACGGTCGGCGCCGCAGCCGGCGGCATCATCGGGATGATCGCCATCGGCGGTCCGGTGATGGCTGTGACAGGCCTGGAACTGCTGCAGGTGCTGCAGGCGCCGGACGGTACTACTGTCTGGGCTGACAAGCCGAAGTAGAGGCTCGCTGTAGAAGCCCCGCTCCATTCGTGGAGTGGGGCTTTTTCGTGTGGTTGGGGTGGTTCGGTTATGTGCCGGGGTTGCAGCTGAAAGGGACCACCTTGGTGTTTTGTGCACCAGGGAGGTGCGGAAACCATCTTGGTGTTTTGTGCACCACAAAGGTATTGGGCTGTGTTTATTGGAGCGCTGGCGCGCTCGAGCGCGGCCCCTGGGGGGCCGCGCGAACAGCGCTCGAGACTCGCGCTTCGCGCATGCGCTTCGAGCGCTGTTCGC